>NZ_JACVBE010000044.1:0-1655 GCF_014852185.1 Ensifer sp. ENS07
CTCGACTGCTATCTGCGGGGATGCGAGCGCAATTGAAATGGTCACCCGGCCCAGGGGTCAAGGTTCTGGGTATTACCGTTCAAGATGAAGAAAACTGGGTTGTTTCTGCCGCTGCGAAACCTGTCGGTATCTGCCCGGATTGTGGAACGCAAAGCCGGCATCGCCACGGCTGGCACAACCGCCGCCTCCAGGACTTGCCTGTTCAAGGTCAAGTTGTGAAAATCGAGCTCGCACTGAACCGGTGGCAGTGCAGACACCGGAAATGCGGGCGACGAACCTTCACCGACAGGTTGCCTGAGATTGCTTCACCCTACATGCGACGAACTGAACGGATGGCTGAGATTGTGGGCTTGATTGGCCACAGGATGGGCGGTCGCCCAGGTGAGCACTTGCTGCATCGGCTTGGCATGCCGGTCAGCGACGACACGATCTTGCGGCAATTGAAGCGCGATAATCCGGCGTCCACGCAAAAAGACACTATTCGGGTTGTGGGCATCGATGATTGGAGCTGGCGGCATTCCTCGCGGTACGGGACGATCATGGTCGATCTTGAGCGTCATTCGGTCGTCGATGTTTTGGAGGACCGCAGCGTCGAGAGCGCAAAATCTTGGTTGCAAGAACGTCCGACGATCGAGGTCGTGAGCCGAGATCGCTGTGGTTTGTATGCTCAGGCAGCCCGAGAGGGCGCCCCGCAGGCCCTCCAGGTGGCTGACCGTTTTCATCTGGTCCAAAATCTCAGGGAGGCGATCAAGGAACAGATGAGCGTGTACGGTCACGCCAATGTTAGACCCATTCTCTCTGAAGATGCTATCGCCAGCGCCAGGTCACAGCAGCGCCGTGCCCGCTTGGCGCACAGGCAATCTCGTCAGGAAATATTCGACACGTTTCAAGCTTTGCGGCAGCAGGGCCTCACCTACAGCGAGATTGCAAGGCGGACCGGATACGAGCGCCGCAGCATCGCGAATTGGCTTACTTCCAATGCGCCTCGAGACAGAAACCGAGCGACATTGAATCCGACATCGCCACTGTATTTTGAAACATTTCTGGCTGAATGCTGGAGGAATGGAAACCGCATTGGGCGCCATCTGTTTTACGACATCAAGAACCGCGGCTACACGGGCAGCCGCTCCAATCTGGAGCGCCTGTTGAAGGTGTGGCGTGAGGTCGAAAACATTCAACCCGACGAGCCGCTTCCGGAGACGGATGTTTCAGAACCCGTCCGCGATCCTGACACGGGCCATATGATCTCGTCTGTGGTGGCAGCCGCTTTGTGCATAAAGCCGCGCGGCTTGCTGACAGATCGCCAGGCCAGAAACGTCGATGCATTGAAGCAGGGCTCTCGAGCGTTCGCCATAATGCGTGGCTTGGCCATGCGCTTCAACGGCATCTTGCGCAGCAGGAGCCCGGACGCGCTGGATGAATGGATCGACGATGCCATCGACACCGAGCTCACGGCAATCATGCGTTTCGCCAGCGTTTTGCGCCGGGATATTGATGCCGTCAAAAATGCAATCGAACTCCCGTGGAGCAACGGTCAAGCCGAAGGGCAGATCAACCGCCTCAAGATGCTGAAGCGAGCAATGTACGGTCGCGCCGGCCCACAACTGATGAGGGCGAGAATGCTGCCACTGAATCACAGAAATTGAGGATGAACC
>NZ_JACVBE010000046.1:0-1575 GCF_014852185.1 Ensifer sp. ENS07
GCTTGCAATTACCCATAAGTAGCTGAGTCTTTTACGAAAAGCTTTCGCTGAAATCTTGAATCGAAAGAATCACTTGTGATTCTGTTCGGAGCACCTGATTCGTTTAAGGCGGTGCTTTATGTCGGTTCGAGACGATGTGATGGCTGGTAATGACGGCCATTGGAGCAAGCAGGAAATAGACGCGGGGTCTTTCAAAGATGCTCGCCTTGGCCGACGCTGCTCGGAGCTTTTACGGCAGCTTGGGGAGCATATGGGCGGTTCTATTCCTTTCGCCTGCCAGGACTGGGCCAATACAAAAGCGGCGTATCGCTTTTTCTCCAACCCGAATGTTGAGGAAGGCGATATCCTCAACGGCCATTTCGCCGCGACCGCTCAACGCTACGATGCTTCCAATGGTCCGATCTTGGTGCTGCAGGACACGACCGAGTTTACCTATCAGCGCCGCAATCCGCATGCCGTTGGCTTTACGAAGAGCGTCAACAGTGGCCGTGACAAACAGGAGCGGCTGCGCCACCATACGGTCTGCGGGATATTGATGCATTCGAGCCTTGCGGTGACCTTGGATGGCCTGCCCTTAGGGTTGGCGGCCGTCAAGTTCTGGAGCCGCGACAGGTTCAAGGGCACGGCCCAGCTCAAACGCAAGATCAATCCGACACGTGTTCCGATCGAAACCAAGGAAAGCATCCGGTGGCTTGAAAATCTGCGCCAATCCGTCGGGCTTCTCGGTCAGCCAGACCGATGCATTCATGTAGGCGATCGCGAAAGTGATATCTACGAACTCTACTGCCTGACCAGGGAGCTTGGCACGCACTTCGTCGTGCGCACCGTCGTCGACCGGCTGGCTGGCAACGGGGATCACACGATATCGGCTGAAATGCGCGATGTTGAAACTGTCGGCCGGCATCTCATCGAAGTTCGCGCCGATACCGATGAGGTCACCAAAGTCCACCTGGATATCCGCTTCAAACGGATCCGGGTGCTGCCACCCATCGGCAAGAAGAAGCGATATCCTGCTTTGGACCTTACCGTCATTCACGCGGTGGAGCCCAACCCTCCGGCCGGCCGCAAGCGCATCGAGTGGAAGCTACTGACCGATCTTGAGGTGCATAGCTGCGAGGAGGCAGTGGAAAAAATCAAATGGTACGCGATGCGCTGGAAGATTGAGGTCTTCCATAAGATCCTCAAGTCCGGTTGCCGGGCTGAAGATGCAAGATTACGAACGGCCGATCGACTGGCAAATCTCGTCGCCGTGTTCTGCATCATGAGCTGGAGAGTGCTCTGGTTGACAATGCTCGCGCGCACTGCGCCCGAAACACCGCCAACCGCGGCTCTCACCGAACAGGAAATTGAAATCCTCGATCAAATAGTCAGCAACGCAGGCAACCGGCAGGCCACGCCGGGATCGCTAAACTTCTACCTCACCAAACTCGCTCGTTTGGGTGGTTATCTTGCAAGAACATCAGATCCGCCACCGGGAAATACGGTCGTCTGGCGCGGCCTCAGCCGACTGACCGACATTCGCCTCGGAACCGAAATAGCAGCGACGCTCAGATGTGGGTAATTGCAAGCCGGTGA
>NZ_JACVBE010000047.1:0-1526 GCF_014852185.1 Ensifer sp. ENS07
CCCGCCCACACAATCCAATAAGTGTGAACAAGTTAAGCGATCCGTCACTACCACCAGGCCCACGAATATTAACGTGGTTCCCATCGACTACGCGTGTCCGCCTCGTCTTAGGGGCCGGCTAACCCTGCTCAGATTAACTTTAAGCAGGAACCCTTGGTCTTTCGGCGAGAGGGTCTCTCACCCTCTTTATCGTTACTCATGTCAACATTCGCACTTCCGATACCTCCAGGACCCCTCACGGGTATCCCTTCACAGGCTTACGGAACGCTCCGCTACCACACGTCTTGCGACGTATCCTCAGCTTCGGTGCATGGCTTTAGCCCCGTTACATTTTCGGCGCAAAGACCCTTATTTAGACCAGTGAGCTGTTACGCTTTCTTTAAATGATGGCTGCTTCTAAGCCAACATCCTGGTTGTTTTGGGATCCTCACATCCTTTCCCACTTAGCCATGACTTGGGGACCTTAGCTGGAGGTCAGGGTTGTTGCCCTTTTCACGACGGACGTTAGCACCCGCCGTGTGTCTGCCGACTAGTACTCCTCGGTATTCGGAGTTTGGTTAGGATCAGTAAGACGGTGAGTCCCCATAGCCCATCCAGTGCTCTACCCCCGAGGGTATTCGGTCGACGCACTACCTAAATAGTTTTCGCGGAGAACCAGCTATTTCCGAGTTTGATTGGCCTTTCACCCCTAACCACAAGTCATCCCAATCTATTGCAACAGATGCGGGTTCGGTCCTCCAGTTGGTGTTACCCAACCTTCAACCTGCTCATGGCTAGATCACTCGGTTTCGGGTCTAATGCGACGAACTGAACGCCCTGTTCAGACTCGCTTTCGCTGCGCCTTCACCTATCGGCTTAAGCTTGCTCGTCACACTAAGTCGTTGACCCATTATACAAAAGGTACGCTGTCACCCTTGCGGGCTCCAACTGTTTGTAGGCATCCGGTTTCAGGTTCTATTTCACTCCCCTTGTCGGGGTGCTTTTCACCTTTCCCTCACGGTACTTGTTCGCTATCGGTCATGCACGAGTACTTAGGCTTGGAGAGTGGTCTCCCCATGTTCAGACAGGATTTCACGTGTCCCGCCTTACTCAAGGACAATGAGTGTTCTACGTGTAAGGGGCTATCACCCTCTACGGCCGACCTTTCCATGTCGTTCCACTTTATTCCTCATTGCCACTGGCCTGGTCCGCGTTCGCTCGCCACTACTTGCGGAGTCTCGGTTGATGTCCTTTCCTGCAGGTACTTAGATGTTTCAGTTCCCTGCGTTCGCTTCTTACCCCTATGTATTCAGGATAAGATACCTTTAAACAATGCTTGGAAACCTAAGCCGTACTTGCGCACGACTTAAATTTTCCAAGCATTTAAGGTGGGTTCCCCCATTCGGAGATCCATGGATCAAAGCTTATTCGCAGCTCCCCACGGCTTATCGCAGCGTATCACGTCCTTCATCGCCTGTGCATGCCAAGGCATCCACCAAATGCCCTTTTGACACTTGATCGTTCTCATTGCCAATGCTCATCCTTAG
>NZ_JACVBE010000048.1:0-1469 GCF_014852185.1 Ensifer sp. ENS07
AAGGAGGTGGCATGAAAGAGACCGCGTCCGCTGAGAGAACGGATCACTGAGATGGCGATGATGATTGAGGGACAGCCACGCTTCCGGCCTTTCGGCTTATCCTGTTGGGGTTTTGGAGATCTCAACACGGGAGTTGGAAGCATGACTGCGTCCTATGATTACCATATCGGCGTTGATTACCACAAATCCTATAGCCATCTGGTGGTGCAGGACAGCAGCGGCAAGACGCTGCGCTCCGGCCGGGTGAAGAACGATCGCCAGTCGCTCGGCGGGTTTCTCGAGCGGTACCGCGAAAACAGCCATGCGGTTGTCGAGGCGACGCGCAACTGGATGGTTATCTACGACTGGCTCGACGACATTTGTGATGATGTCGTTCTCGCCCACCCGTTGAAGGTCAAGGCGATCGCCGACGCCAAGATCAAGACCGACAAGATCGATGCGACCGTGCTGGCGCATTTGCTGCGCGCCGACCTGGTGCCGGAAGCCTGGGCGCCAAGCGAGCGGTCGCGGGACCTGCGTGTCGCCCTGCGGGAGCGGATGTTCTACGTGCGGCTGCGCACGATGACGAAGAACCGCATCGTCACGGTGTTTGATCGCTATCCGGAGCAGACGGCGCAACTGAAGACGCTCGGCGATCTGTTTGGTAAGGCCGGCCGCATTCAGCTTTCGCAGGTCAACGTCTCTGAGATCGACCGCATCCAGATCGACCGTGGCCTCGCTTTCATTGGCGACATCGATGAGCGGATCAAGCAGTCGGAAGCGACGATCCGGGCGATGACCAAGGCCAATCCCAACGTGAGGCTGTTGAAGACGATCCCCGGCATCGGCGAGTTCTTCGCCCGTCTGATCGACGCGGAGATCGATGACATAGCGCGGTTCCGCAACCCGAAGAAGCTGGCCGCCTATGCCGGGCTGGTGCCCTCGACCTATTCGAGCGGCGGCAAGACCTATCACGGCAAGATCATCAAGCAGGGCAACAAGTGGCTGCGCTGGGCTTTTGTCGAAGCGGTCACCCCGGCGATCGCCAGCGATCCACAGCTTCGCGCCCAATATGAGCACCTGAAGATCAGAGGAACCAACAAGGCGCGTGTGGCGATGGCGCGCAAGCTTTTGACGATCGCCTTCCAGATCCTGCGCGACCAGCGCGCTTACGAGCCGCGCGGCGAAAGCATCATCACGGAAGGCGCGTCAATGAAATCCCGACTGTCCTGATGACTTTCTAGCGAGCCTAGCAGTGCCGGGCTGCGCTCCTCAAGGAGAATGGGAAGCCGGGAGCCGAACGCCACTCTGTGACCGAAGCCAAGGCATCAGGTCACGCATTGGAGAATGGTTCAGAACCGAAGGACGGCCCTGTCCAGCGGAACGAAGACCATTGAGCCGATCGGCAAAAAGGCCGGTCAGAACAAAACCGAACCCAAGGAAAGCCGCCAACTCAAGGCGTTCTGCCCCTTGCGTTCTTTCATTGGAGA
>NZ_JACVBE010000049.1:0-1426 GCF_014852185.1 Ensifer sp. ENS07
GGTCGTGTCCCTACAGGTGGTGTAGCTCGGCGGTAGCGAAGCCGCTCGCGAGCGCGCCCTCAACAGCGCCGTAGTGAGCGGGCGGCGAAGCGGTGGTCATCGATGTTCTTCGGTAGGGTCGGGTTGCTGACACCAACCTGATTCGAAGGAACCACCGATGACCGACGACATGATGAACCTGCGCGCGCTCGTGGAGAAGACCCCGGATTGCGATCTCCTGCGCGAGATGATCGGCTTCGCCGCCGAGCGCCTGATGGAGCTTGAGGTAGGGGCCGCCACCGGCGCCGCCTTTGGCGAGAAGACCCCGCTGCGGCTGGCCCAGCGCAACGGCTACCGCGAGCGCGACTGGGAGACGCGGGCCGGCACGGTCGAGCTGCGCATTCCGAAACTCAGGAAGGGCTCCTACTTTCCGGGCTTCCTGGAGCCGCGGCGCATGGCCGAGAAGGCGCTGACGGCGGTCATCCAGGAAGCCTATGTGCAGGGAATCTCGACCCGCTCGGTCGACGATCTGGTCAAGGCCATGGGCATGAGCGGCATCTCCAAGAGCCAGGTCAGCCGGCTGTGCGAGGAGATCGACGGCAAGGTCAAGGCCTTCCTCGAGCGGCCGATCGAGGGCGACTGGCCATATCTGTGGATCGATGCCACCTACCTGAAGGTCCGCCGCGGCGGCCGCATCGTCTCCGTCGCCGTCATCATCGCCGTCGGTGTCAACAGCGACGGTCGCCGCGAGGTGCTGGGCATGGAGGTCGGCACCTCCGAGGCCGAGCCGATCTGGACCGAGTTCCTACGCAAGCTGACCCGCCGTGGCCTCAGAGGCGTCAAGCTGGTCGTCTCCGACGCCCACGAGGGCCTGAAGGCCGCCGTCACCAAGGTGCTCAACGCAACCTGGCAGCGCTGCCGGGTCCACTTCATGCGCAACGTTCTTGCCCACGCCGGCAAGAGCGGTCGGCGTGTCGTCTCCGCCTTCATCGCCACCGCCTTCGCCCAGGAGACGCCGGAAGCCGCAAGCGCCCAATGGCGCGCCGTCGCCGACCAGATCCGGCCGAAGGTCCCCAAGCTCGCCGCCATCATGGATGATGCCGAAGAAGACGTTCTCGCCTACATGACCTTCCCGAAAGAGCACCGCGCCAAGCTGCACAGCACCAACCCGATCGAGCGTCTCAACGGCGAAATCAAGCGCAGGACCGAGGTCGTCGGCATCTTCCCCAATGATGACGCCATCGTCCGCCTCGTCGGCGCGATCCTGCTCGAACAGAACGACGAATGGGCTGTCCAACGCGCCAGATACATGACGCTGGAAACCATCAGCCAGATGAGCGATGATCCGCTCATCAGCCTGCCAGCCGTGGCGCGCTGATCATCCCGGCCCATGCCGGAGAACGCGGCGACCAAGGCCGCCACCTACACCACTCCCTGGGACAGGATC
>NZ_JACVBE010000004.1:0-494201 GCF_014852185.1 Ensifer sp. ENS07
CCTGAAAACGAGTATTCCCTTGAGAACCGTGGAAGACGACCACGTTGATAGGCTGGGTGTGGAAGTGCGGCAACGCATGAAGCTTACCAGTACTAATCGTTCGATTGGCTTGATCGTTCCCATTGCTCATGCTCATCTTCAGATGAGCGACGTGTTCAAAACAAAACGAGTTGGCTCGACCAACTCACCAGCTTCTCAATCCGGTTTGCGTCCGCTAGACGCAAATCTTGCGCTTTGCCGACCTGGTGGTTCTGGCGGGGTGGCTGCACCCGTTCCCATTCCGAACACGGCCGTGAAACGCCCCAGCGCCGATGGTACTTCGTCTTAAGACGCGGGAGAGTAGGTCGCTGCCAGGTCTGCAAAGCGCAAGAAAATCCGGAAAACAAAGATCACCTTCTCTTCATGCCTCGGCCCAGCCGAAACACGGGCCGCCCTCAAGCGGCCCTTTTGTTTTGCTAGACCGAAGTCATCAGTGCGTCCCTTACACGAGACAAATCGCTTCGCAATTTGCTCGGCACAGACCATAAATCCCTTCGGGATTTACGTTACCGCGATAAATCCCATCGGGATTTACGCTTGGCGCGGGGTGGAGCAGCCCGGTAGCTCGTCAGGCTCATAACCTGAAGGCCGCAGGTTCAAATCCTGCCCCCGCAACCAAATCAAAAAAAGCCCGCATGGAGAAATCCAGCGGGCTTTTTGACGTTTGAACCGCCGAAAGCATTCCCCTGCTAAGCCGCAAGCGTCCAATTTAGGCGACTTCCTGAGATCTGATCACGTCCGCCAGGATGGCATTCAGCGCAAACGCACGCTCCAGTGGGACATAATGGCCGCAAGCCGGGAGGACGTGCAAACGGCCATCGATCGCGGCTGCGGCCTGCAAGGCGCTCGCGCTAGGCCCCGGAGCGACGTCGTCCGCTCCGGACACGATCGTGATCGGCCCCGGAAACGTCGAGAGGCAGTGATCCCGGCTCGGCCGCGTATGAAACACGGTAACGCCCCTTGCTATCTCCGCCGCCGAGGATCGTAACGCCATTTCCTTCGCCCGGTCGACCGTTGCCGTGCTGGCGGTGCGGGAAAACAGCGGCGCCCAATAGGAGTACCAGGCAGCCTCCAGGCCTTCTTCGTCAATCAGCCTGAGCGCAGAGGCATGGAAAGTCGGTTCGGGATGATGCCTGGCCTTCGTGCCGATCAGCACCAGCGCCGAGACCCGTTGCGGTGCGATGGTCGCGACCTCGAGCGCGCATGATCCGCCGACGGAACAGCCGACCACGATGATATTGTCGCCCTTCAGCGGTTTGAGTGCGGCCCGCGCCCATGCGTCAATCGTCTCTCCCGAAGAATAGAGGGTCGGGGCATGGGTTGCGCCTGGCAGCAGATGCATCTGCTCCGCCCACATGGAACTGTCGAGCGGCAATGCGTGCAGCAGCAAGAGTTCGGGGGCCGATCTTGGCTGTGGCCCGTTGGCGGAATGGGCGATCATGGAACGCACTATGAGCCAGCCGCCGGCGAAAGGGCAATCCTGCCGCGCTTCGGACGGTTCACCAGCGGAGCGATGTCCGCAATAGTCCGTCAGGAGTGTAGTGTTGCTCGATATGCCCGCGCGCCCCCGCTGGACAATCGCGCAAAAATAGAAACTATCGCCGTGACCGGAACAGAGTCGAAACGCGGCCTTAGGGCGGGAGTGGCGCGACATGAGTTATCAGGGAACCTTGGACGTTCACCGAAGCCGGCCCGTCCACGTGCTCTTTTTCGTCTGCGCCGCTTTGGCGATCCTCGGCAGCCTGCTTGCCGCCCCCGACGATTCTCCCTGGCGCTGGCTGCATTATCTGACGAAGCCGACGGCGACGCTGCTGCTTCTCGTCGTGGTGTTGCGAACGATCTCTGAAACACCCAGCGCCTATGCCTGGGCCGTTGCTATCGGTCTCGTCTTCGCGGCGGCCGGCGATGTCTTTCTTATGCTGCCGGGTGATTATTTCCTGGCAGGCCTCGTTTGCTTTCTGCTGACCCATTGCACCTATATTTACGCACTCACCCGTGATGCCAAGTTTGCCGAAAGCAAAGGCATCTTCGCGGCCTTTGCCCTCGTTGCGCTCGCCGTTGTCGGTGGGCTCTGGATCTCACTTCCTGACGAAATGCGCATTCCCGTCATCATCTACGCCCTGGCGCTTGGAGCAATGGCGGCTCAGGCCATTTCCCGCGCCCGACAGCTTTCGGGAACGCCCCGGGCAACGGCGGCACGGCTCGCCGCCTATGGCGGCCTGTTGTTCCTGATCAGTGACAGCATACTCGCCTATGGCCGCTTCCGCTTCGCGATCCCCTTCAACGCGCTCTGGGTGCTTGGCACCTACTACGCAGCCCAATGGTTCTTTGCCCGCTCGACCGATGACCATAGCCACTGACAACCCCGCAGGTCTCCATGCCACTTTCGACGGGCTACGCACGACCTGGCGCGACAACCGGCCGTCCGTCGAACAACGCCGTGCGGACCTGAACCGGCTCAGGGACCGCCTGCGCGACCGCATGGAGGAGATGTGCGAGGCGATCGAAGAGGATTTTGGTCATCGCGCCCGGCATGAGACGTTGCTTGGCGAAGGGGGTGTCGTACTCTCGGAGATCGACCACACGCTGGCGAAGCTCAAACACTGGGTTCGGCCGGAACGACGCAAGGCCGGTTGGAAGCTATGGCCGGCGAAGGCCGAAGTGCGCTTCGTGCCGCTCGGTGTCGTCGGTATCATTTCGCCGTGGAACTACCCGGTCAACCTGGCGCTTGCCCCCTTGGTGGCGGCGATCGCGGCCGGTAACCACGTGTACCTGAAGCCGTCCGAACACACGCCGCGCACCGCGGAATTCCTTCGCTCGCTGCTTGCCGAAGTCTTTCCCGAGACACGGGTGGCTGTTGCCCTGGGGGCCGCCGAGCTTTCGGCAGCCTTCTCCGCCCTTCCCTTCGATCACTTGTTCTTCACCGGCTCGACCGCCGTCGGCCGCAAGGTGATGGCGGCGGCCGCGCAGAACCTGACACCTGTCACGCTGGAGCTCGGCGGCAAATCGCCGGCGATCGTCGGCGAAGCCGCAGACCTCGCCAAGGCTGCTGCGCGCATCGCGACCGGAAAGTTCTTCAACGCCGGGCAGACCTGTATCGCGCCCGACTATGTGCTGATCCATGAGAGCAGGCGGGATGCTTTCGTGGAGCAGCTCAAACGGGAGGCTGTGGCGCGCTATCGGTCGAAGCGTGGTCTCGACGATTACACGTCGATCATCAACGACGCCCAGTACGAGCGCCTGAAGCGGCTCATTGCGGATGCCGAGGCGCGCGGTCATCCGGTGGTTTCCCTTCTCGAAGGGGCAGCAGACGCGATAGCGCGGGAACGCGTCCTGCTGCCGACGCTCGTGCTTGATCCGGACCACGACAGCGCCGTCATGGGCGAGGAGATTTTTGGGCCCATCCTTCCCATCGTCAGTTACGCTTCCATCGACGAAGCCATCGCCTATGTGCGCGATCGCGACCGCCCGTTGGCACTTTATTGCTTCAGTCGCGATAACGTTGAAATCGAGGCCGTCCTGTCACGCATCGTCGCCGGCGGGGTCTGCGTCAACGACACGCTCTACCAGTTCGGCTGCAACGACCTGCCTTTCGGCGGCGTCGGCGCCAGCGGCATAGGCCACTATCACGGGCGCGACGGGTTCCTGACCTTCTCCAAGGCGATGCCGGTGCTGAGGAAACTCGATCCGGCGCCGAGCGACCTGGTGAAACCGCCCTATCGGGGCATTGCCGACTGGGTCATCCGCTTCCTGTCGCGATAATTCGCCAAAAAATCTGCAATCACGCAGCAATTTGGCCTTGTAGCTCTAGTTGCTAGAGGTCGTAGCCTTGCTTCAGAATTTGCAAGGAGCAGGTTATGGCGAGCACTATTCGGGAAGCCCGTTATCGCGTCGAGGGCATGGATTGCGCGTCCTGCGCGTCCAAGATCGATACGGCGGTGCGCCGGCTGTCGGGCGTCGAGGACGTATCGGTCTCTGTGTCGGCGGGCACCATGTCGGTCAAGTTTGCCGACGAAAACGATCTTGCGACGTCGATTGTGAGCAGGGTCGGAAAGCTCGGCTATCGTTTGCATCCGATCCAGGCAGGCCAGGCGTCGGAGCGGAAAGCGGCGCATGTCTGCTCCGGACACGATCATGACCATAACCACGACCACGATCACGGCGATCACAGTCATGACCATGACCATGATCATGGTAATCGACACGATGAGCACGCCCATCATCACGAGGGTAACGCCAGCCAGAAGGGCGAGACAGTCGCGGCAGCGATGGGCCTTCACGGTCATGACCACGGCCCGACGAGCGGCCCCTGGTGGAAGTCGGGCAAGGGCAAGCTGACGATTGCCAGCGGCCTGGCGCTGATTGCCGCCTATGCGGTCGGCAAGACGATCCCGGCGACCGAGCCCTGGATCTTTACCCTCGCCATGCTCGTCGGCCTGTTGCCGATTGCGCGGCGCGCCTTTGTCGCTGCGACCATGGGCACGCCGTTTTCGATCGAGATGCTGATGACGATCGCCGCGATCGGCGCGGTCTTCATCGGCGCGACGGAAGAGGCGGCAATGGTCGTCCTGCTCTTCCTGGTCGGTGAACTGCTGGAGGGCGTGGCCGCCGGCAAGGCGCGCGCCAGCATCCAGTCGCTGACGGCGCTCGTTCCGAAATCCGCCTTCGTCGAGCGCGATGGGCGGCTGGATGAGGTTCCGGCCGAAACGCTGAGCGTGGGCGCCGTCATTCTCGTTCGCCCCGGCGACCGCATTCCGGCTGACGGAGTCATTCTCTCCGGCGAAAGTGCCGTCGACGAAGCGCCGGTTACCGGCGAGAGCACGCCGGTGCGCAAGGAAGTCGATGACACTGTGGTTGCGGGCACCGTCAATGGCTCCGGCGCGCTGCGCGTGCGGGTCACGGCCGCCGCTGCCGACAACACCATTGCGCGCATCGTCCGCATGGTGGAGGAAGCCCAGGAAAGCAAGGCGCCGACCGAGCGCTTTATCGACCGCTTCTCGCGCTACTATACGCCGGGTGTCGTCGTCGTCGCGGCGCTTGTGGCGGTGCTGCCGCCGCTTCTCTCCGGCGGCTCCTGGGACGAGTGGATCTACAAGGGTCTTGCCATCCTTCTGATCGGCTGCCCCTGCGCGCTGGTCATCTCGACACCGGCAGCGATCGCCGCCAGCCTTTCGGCCGGCGCCCGTCGCGGTTTGCTGATGAAGGGCGGCGCTGTGCTTGAGAATGTCGGCAAGGTCACGGCCGCCGCCTTCGACAAGACCGGAACGCTGACCGAAGGCAAGCCGAAGGTGACGGATATCGTCGGCTTCGGCCGGTCGGAGGCGGAGGTCCTGCGTCTTGCCGCAGCACTGGAGCAGGGATCGAGCCACCCGCTTGCCCGGGCCATCCTGGAGCGCAGCACGGCTGATGGCGTTGCGATCCCCAATATCGCCACTGTGAATGCGGTGGGCGGCAAGGGGCTGGAAGGCACCGTCGAAGGCATCGCGCTGTTCTTCGGTTCGCCGAAGGCCGCAGCCGAGCGGACGCCGATGACGGCCGACGAAAAGGCGCGCGTCGCCGCTCTCAACGATGAGGGCAAAACCGTTTCTGTGCTGGTCGCCGGTGGCGTGATGGCCGGTGCCATTGCCATGCGTGACGAGCCTCGGCCGGATGCGGCCGCGGGTGTGAAGGCGCTCACGGACGCCGGCCTCCGCGTCGTCATGCTGACGGGCGACAACCGCCGCACGGCCGAAGCGATCGGCCGCCAGTTCGGCATGGAGGTCCGTGCGGAACTCCTGCCCGAGGACAAGCAACGTATCGTGCGCGAACTGAAGGCGGAAGGCTTCAACGTCGCCAAGATCGGTGACGGCATCAACGACGCGCCGGCGCTGGCCGCGGCCGACATCGGTATCGCCATGGGCGGCGGCACCGATGTGGCGCTGGAAACGGCGGACGCGGCGGTGTTGCACGGCCGTGTCGGCGACGTCGCGGCGATGATCCGGCTCTCCCGATCGACGATGCGCAACATCGTTCAGAACATCACGATTGCGCTTGGCCTGAAGGCGGTCTTCCTGGTGACGACGATCATCGGCGTTACCGGCCTTTGGCCGGCGATCCTCGCCGACACCGGTGCGACCGTTCTCGTCACGATGAATGCCCTCAGGCTGCTTCGGCCCGTGCGAGCCGTCTGAGAACCACCAAATAATCCCAAGATGAAGGACCGGCGGCACCCGTTGTCGCCGGTTTTTCGCGTCCAAGTGCCTGTGTATATTCACGCTGGACTCTCACCAGCGATCTGATGAGAGTATAAGGAGATCACGGTTGAGGGCTTTCGCCCCGAAAAATCGATGATAAACTTAGACCAAATGGTAAAAAAATCGCCGGCACGGTTTCTGGGAAGAATGCCGAAGCGGGCCAGTTTGGGGATCGCAAGGCCAATATGGACAATATTGCCATCGAACTGCGTGGGATCGACAAGAGTTTCGGTCCGGTCCACGCCAACAAGAACATCAATCTAAAAGTCCGCAAAGGGACGATCCACGGCATCATCGGCGAAAACGGTGCGGGAAAATCGACCCTGATGTCGATCCTCTACGGCTTCTATCAGGCCGATAGCGGTGAAATCCTCGTCGACGGAAAACCCGTAGCGATCCGCGATCCGAATGCGGCGATCGCCGCCGGCATCGGCATGGTCCACCAGCATTTCATGCTGGTCGAGAACTTCACGGTGCTCGAAAACATCATGCTCGGCGCCGAGGACAGCCAGATCCTCAACAAAGGTATTGCCAAGGCGCGCGTCGAGCTGAAGCGGCTGGAGCGCGAATACGCGCTGGAAGTCGATCCGGATGCCGTCATCGAGGAACTGCCCGTTGGCCTGCAGCAGCGCGTCGAGATCCTGAAAGCACTTTATCGCCGGGCCGATATCCTGATCCTCGACGAGCCGACCGGCGTCTTGACGCCGGCTGAGGCCGACCATCTCTTCCGGGTGCTCGAACAGCTGAAGAACCAGGGCAAGACCGTCATCCTCATCACCCACAAGCTGCGCGAGATCATGGCGATCACCGACGAGGTGTCGGTCATGCGCCGCGGCGAGATGGTAGCAACGCGCACGACGGCTGAAACCTCGGTCGAAGAGCTTGCCGAACTCATGGTCGGGCGTCGCGTCTTGCTGCGTGTCGAAAAGGGCGAGGCCAAGCCCGGCGAGGTGAAGCTCGCGGTCGAGGGGCTGACGGTCAAGGACGGCCGCGGCGTCACCATGGTCGACAACGTCTCCTTCAACCTGAGGGCGGGCGAGATCGTCGGCATCGCTGGTGTTGCCGGCAACGGCCAATCCGAGCTGCTCGAAGCGATTTCGGGCATTCGTCGCGCCGTGTCGGGCTCCGTGCTTCTCAACGGCAAGCCGATCGACGTTACCGGCCGCGCCGACCCCTCCGAACTGCGCAATCGTGGTCTCGCCCACGTGCCGGAAGACCGCCACCATGTCGGTCTCGTGCTGAAGTTCGAGGAATGCGAAAACGCGATCCTCGGCTATCATCACGACAAGCGTTACCTCAACGGCGTCTTCCTGAACGTCGATGCGATCCGCAAGGACGCAGAGCAGCGCATCGCTGAATACGATATCCGCCCGCCGAATCCGCGGCTGAAGACCGCCAATTTCTCCGGCGGCAACCAGCAGAAGATCGTGCTGGCGCGTGAAATGGAGCGCGGGCCCGATGTGCTGATCATCGGCCAGCCGACGCGCGGCGTCGATGTCGGCGCCATCGAGTTCATCCATAGACGGATCATCGAGATGCGCGACCAGGGCATGGCTGTCCTGTTGGTCTCCGTCGAGCTCGATGAAATCCGCGCCCTGTCGGACCGTATCCTCGTCATGTTTGCCGGCCGTGTCGTCGGCGAGCGCGATCCGGATGCGACCGAGGGCGAACTCGGCCTGCTGATGGCCGGCGTTGAAGGCCGCAAGGAGGCCGCAGAATGAGCACCCCCTATGCTAAGCTTCCGGGCTGGGTCGAATACGGCCTCGTCCCGCTGGTCAACCTCGCTGTTGCCTTCCTCGTCGCCGGTCTCGTCGTGTTGCTCGTCGGTGAAAATCCGTTGGAAGCGGCCTATCACCTGATCAACGGCGCCTTCGGCCGCGGCGAATATCTCGGCTTCACGCTGTACTACGCCACCACCTTCATCTTCACCGGTCTTGCCGTCGCAGTCGCCTTCCATGCCGGCCTCTTTAACATCGGCGGCGAAGGCCAGGCCTATGTCGGCGGTATCGGCGTGGCGCTTGCCTGCCTCTGGCTCGACCAGACGATGCCGTGGTTCGTGGTGTTCCCGCTGGCGATCCTCGGGTCCGCCTTCTTCGGCGCCGCCTGGGCCTTCCTGCCCGGCTGGCTGCAGGCCAAGCGCGGCAGCCACATCGTCATCACGACGATCATGTTCAACTTCATCGCCTCGAGCCTGATGGTCTACCTGTTGACTCGGGTGCTGAAGCCGCTCGGCTCGATGTCGCCGCAGACGCGCACCTTCGCCGAAGGCGGGCAACTGCCCAAGCTCGATTGGCTGCTCGCGATCTTCGGGCTGGATATCGGCACGGCGCCGTTCAACGTCTCGTTCCTGCTGGCGCTGGTCGCGGCCTTCTGCGTCTGGCTTCTGATCTGGCGCACCAAGCTCGGCTATGAAATGCGCACCATGGGCCACAGCCCTTCGGCCGCGCGCTACGCCGGCATGAGCGAAAGCCGCATCACCGTCATCACCATGATGATATCCGGTGCGCTTGCCGGCATGATGGCGCTCAATCCGATCATGGGCGAGCAGGGGCGCATGCAGCTCGACTTCGTGCAGGGCGCAGGCTTCGTCGGCATCGCCGTGGCGCTGATGGGCCGCTCGCATCCGGCCGGCATCATCCCGGCCGCCATTCTCTTCGGCATGCTTTACCAGGGCGGAGCCGAAATCTCCTTCGAAATGCCGTCGATCTCGCGCGACATGATCGTGATCATCCAGGGTCTCGTCATTCTCTTTGCCGGTGCACTCGAAAACATGTTCAGGCCGGCGATCGCCCGGCTGTTTGCGACGCAGAGCCGCCGTGCGGCCGTCGTGGCACAGACCAAGGGAGCTTGAGGCCATGGATTTCTTCCACGTCATCGTGGTGCTCCTCGAGTCCACCATCCGCGTATCCGTTCCGCTGATCTTCGCGGCGCTGGCAGGGCTCTTCACCGAGCGCGCCGGCATCTTCGACATCGGCCTTGAAGGCAAGATGCTTGGTGCTGCCTTCGCCGCCGGCGCTGTTGCGGCCGTCACCCAGTCGGTCTGGATGGGGCTGCTTGCTGCCATCCTGATCTCGATCGCGCTGTCGCTGGTGCACGGCTATGCGTCGATCACCCAGCGCGGCAACCAGATCGTCTCGGGTGTCGCGATCAACTTCATCGTCGCCGGCTCGACCGTCATCCTTGGCGAGGCCTGGTTCCGCCAGGGCGGCCGCACGCCGGCACTCGGCGAAGGCGCACGCTTCCAGACGATCACCTTCCCCTATGCCGACAGCATCCGCGAAATCCCGATCCTCGGTCCGATCTATTCGGACCTGCTTTCCGGGCATTTCATCCTGACCTATGTCGCCTTTGCCATGGTGCCGATCAGCTGGTGGATCCTCTACCGCACCCGCTTCGGGCTGCGTCTGCGCGCGGTCGGCGAGAACCCGGGCGCGGTCGACACAGCCGGTATTTCGGTGATCTGGATGCGCTATCGCGCCGTCATCTGCTGCGGCATTCTCTGCGGCTTTGCCGGTGCCTATCTGTCGCTGGCCATGACCGCCGGCTTCGTCAAGGGCATGACCGCCGGTAAGGGTTATATCGCGCTGGCAGCGTTGATCTTCGCCAAGTGGCGGCCATTCAATATCATGCTCGCCTGCCTGCTTTTCGGCTTCCTCGATGCGCTCGCCATCCGCCTGCAGGGCAATCCGCTGCCGCTGATCGGCCAGGTGCCGGTGCAGTTGATGCAGGCGCTGCCCTATATCCTCACCGTAATCCTGCTTGCCGGTTTCATCGGCAAGGCCATTCCGCCGAAGGCCGGCGGCGTCCCCTATGTCAAGGAGCGCTAGAACCATGGAAAAGGAACTGTTCGAAGCCGCGCGTGACGCAATGGCCAAGGCGCATGCGCCCTACTCGAAGTTTCCGGTCGGCGCGGCGATCCGCGCCGAGGACGGCAAGATCTATACCGGCGCCAACATCGAGAACCTGTCCTTCCCCGAGGGCTGGTGCGCCGAAACCACCGCGATCAGCCATATGGTCATGGCCGGCCAGCGCAAGATCATGGAAGTCGCCGTCATTGCCGAGAAGCTGGCGCTCTGCCCGCCCTGCGGCGGCTGCCGCCAGCGGCTGGCGGAGTTCTCCGGCGCCAGCACGCGCATCTTCCTGTGCGACGAGACCGGCGTGAAAAAGACCCTGGCACTGTCGGACCTGCTGCCGCACAGCTTCGAGACCGAGATTCTCGGATGACCGCGGCCGCTGAACTGTTGAAGGCCAGGCTCGGGGGCCTCTCTCCACGCTATGGCATCGTGCTCGGCTCTGGCCTCGGTTCTCTGGTCGAGGCTTTGGACGAGACGTTGCGCCTCTCCTACGCCGAGATCCCCGGGTTCCCGGTCAGCAGCGTCTCCGGCCATGCCGGCGAACTTGTGGCCGGAACGCTCTCGGGCGTGCCTGTTGTCATGCTGTCAGGTCGTGTCCACTACTACGAGCAGGGCGACGCCAATGCGATGCGCGTCCCGCTCGAAACCCTTAGGGCGCTCGGCATCGAATGCCTGGTGCTGACCAATTCCGCCGGATCGCTGCGGGACGATCTGCCGCCGGGATCGGTGATGCGGATATCCGACCACATCAACTATTCGGGCTTCAACCCGCTGATCGGCGTCGACAGCGACGATCGCTTCGTCGGCATGACCAATGCCTATGATGCCGAGCTTGCGGAAAGAATGCAGGAGAGCGCCGAGCGCCTCGGCATTCCGCTTCTCGCCGGCGTCTACATGTGGTTCTCCGGACCGAGCTTCGAAACGCCGGCGGAGATCCGCATGGCGCGCATCCTTGGCGCCGATGCGGTCGGCATGTCCACGGTTCCGGAAGTCATCCTCGCGCGCTTCTTCGGCCTCCGCGTCGTTGCCGCCTCTGTGATCACCAATTTCGGCGCCGGCATGACCGGTGGCGAGATCAGCCATCACGAGACGAAGGACATGGCGCCGATCGGCGGCAAGCGGCTTGCCGCGATCCTCGCCGACATGATCGCGGCCGACGCGGTGTGCGGGTGACGATGCTTCCGCAGGAAACCATCAGGCGCAAACGCAACGGCGAGCACCTCGCCCCGGCCGAGATCGCGGATTTCGTTCGCGGCCTGTCGGATGGTTCGATCTCCGAAGGGCAGGTCGCCGCCTTCGCCATGGCGATCTGGTTCTCCGGCATGAGCCGCGAGGAGACCGTGGCTCTGACATTGGCGATGCGCGATAGTGGCGAAACACTCGACTGGAGCACCATCAGACGACCCATAGCCGACAAACATTCGACCGGCGGTGTCGGCGACAACGTCTCGCTGATGCTGGCGCCGATCGTTGCCGCCTGCGGGCTCGCCGTGCCGATGATATCAGGGCGCGGGCTCGGGCACACCGGCGGCACGCTCGACAAGCTCGAATCCATACCCGGCTATGATATCCAGCCGTCGGCGAGTGTCTTCCGCAGGACGGTCGACGAGATCGGTTGCGCCATCATCGGCCAGACCGCTAATCTCGCGCCTGCCGACAAGCGCCTCTATGCGATCCGCGATGTCACTGCGACCGTCGATTCGGTACCGCTGATCACGGCCTCGATTCTGTCGAAGAAGCTCGCGGCCGGCCTTCAGTCGCTGGTGCTGGACGTCAAGCTCGGCAACGGCTCCTTCATGGGCGATGCGCGTGAGGCCGAGATCCTGGCGCGCTCGTTGGTCGACGTTGCCAATGGCGCCGGCGTTCGCACCTCCGCACTCCTGACCGACATGAACGAGCCCCTGGCAGACGCGGCCGGCAATGCACTGGAGATCGACAATTGCCTGGCTTTCCTTCGAGGCGAGAAGAAGGGAACGCGGCTTGAAACCGTCGTGCTCGCCTTTGCCGCCGCAATGTTGGTGGCCGGCGGCGTTGCCGGCGATGCCGAACAGGGTGAAGCCCAGGCGCGCAAAGTGCTTGGCAGCGGAGCGGCGCTGGAACGGTTCGGGAAGATGGTACATGCGCTGGGTGGCCCGGCGGATTTCATCGAGCGCTCGGTCGCCTATCTCGGACGTGCGCCGGTCATTCTGCCGGTCGAAGCCTCGCAGTCCGGCTATCTCGCCGCCTGCGAGACGCGGGAACTGGGCTTGGCCGTCATCGCGCTCGGCGGCGGGCGTTCGCATCCAGACGACAGGATCGATCACCGCGTGGGTTTCGACGCGCTGAAGCCGCTTGGCACGCGGGTCGAGAAGGGCGATCTGATCGCCCTCGTTCACGCGGCAGACCAGGAGGCGGCGGAAGCGGCCCGGCGACGCCTTTTGGCACTCTACACGATCGATGAGGTCGAGCCGGAGACGAGGTCCCCGATCCTCGCGAAAATCACCTGACCAGATGCAGGTCGCCGTCCTCGACACGGAAAGAGGACAGCCGGTTCAGGAAGGTCATGCCGATCAGAGTCCCCGAGAGCGCCTTGTCCGGAAGCACCAGCGCCTGAACGTCGCGCACCGATATGCCGCCGATCTCGATTCGGCTGAGGACCGCCGGCGCTGCCCCGACGATGCCATTGGCCGTGTTGACACGTGCCGCGGCGAAGTCGAGCGTGCTCGCCGAAATCCCGAGCCGCCTTGCGGTTGAAAAGTTGATAATGATCGCACTGGCGCCGGTATCGACCAGTCCGCGTTCGGTTCGTCCATTGATGCGGAAGGTGCCAATGAAATGGCCTCTGTCGTCGGCGTCGAGCACGACGCTGCGCCCCATCGCGTATTTCGCGGTGGTCGTCGGCGGGGCTGCAGCTTCCTGTGTGGTCTTCCCGTTGTCTGCGTGGGACAGAAACCTGGTCGCAAGGTTCGGGACCAAGATGGCCGCGACTGCCGCAGCGCCGGCCAATGTCAGCAAACGGACGAGCATGGACATCACCTCTCAATCTAACTTATGCTCGTGCAAGTAGAGCCGATGATGCCTAAGACGACATAAAAAAACCGCCGGGATCCGGCGGTTTTCTCATCGATTTCAGATCCTGGTTAAGGATCTGAAAATCACTTGGTGCCGTACATGCGGTCGCCGGCGTCACCCAGACCGGGCATGATGTAGCCGAGTTCGTTCAGGTGGCTGTCGATCGAGGCGGTGAAGATCGGTACGTCCGGGTGCGCGCTCTGGAAATTGCGGATGCCTTCAGGTGCGGCGAGCAGGCAGAGGAAGCGCATGTTCTTGGCGCCGCGCTCCTTCAGCTTGTCGATCGCCGCGATCGAGGAATTGCCGGTGGCAAGCATCGGATCGACGACGATGATCAGGCGCTCTGACAGGCTCTCCGGTGCTTTGAAGTAGTATTCCACCGCCTCCAGCGTCTCATGGTCGCGATAGACGCCGATATGGGAGACGCGGGCTGAAGGCACGAGTTCGAGCATGCCTTCCAGCAGCCCGTTGCCGGCGCGCAGGATCGAGGCGAAGACAAGCTTCTTGCCTTCGAGGACCGGCGAGTCGATTTCCTGCAGCGGCGTTTCGATGCGCTCCATCGTCAGTTCGAGATCGCGCGTCACCTCGTAGCAGAGCAGCGTCGAGATCTCACGGAGAAGCCGGCGGAAACCCGCAGTCGAGGTCTCCTTCTTGCGCATGATGGTCAGCTTGTGCTGCACAAGCGGATGATCGATCACTGTAACGCCGTTCATGGCTCACCTTTCCGGATTTTTTGTATCCGTCCTTTTTCCATGGAATGCGCCGTCGCCGCAAGGGTATTGGCCGACCGGAGACCGTCATCCCCAGCCGGCAAATCGCGACCTGTACCCCTAGATCCGCGTCAGCAACCGCTGGCGCGTCGCCTCGTCGACAAAGGCCGCTTCGATCGCGGTCCTGGTCATGCCGTTGATCTCATCGTCGCTGAAGCCCATCACCGCGGAGGCGATGTCGTATTCCTGGGCGAGCGAAGTGTGGAAGAACGGTGGGTCGTCGGAATTGAGCGTGACGCGCACGCCGGCCTCGTGCAGGGCCCGCAGCGGATGCGACGCGAAATCGGGGAAGACCTGAAGCGAGATGTTGGAACCGGGGCAGACCTCGAGCACTACACCCTCATCGGCGAGGCGCCGCACCAGATCCGCGTCTTCGATCGCCCGCACACCGTGGCTGATGCGCGATGGGCGCACGTGGTCGAGCGCGTCGCGAACGCTGAAGGCGCCCGAGAGTTCGCCCGCATGGATCGTCAGCCCGAGGCCGGCATCGCGCACGATATCAAAGGCGCGCGCGAAGTCGGCGACCTTGTGCATGCGCTCTTCGCCGGCAAGGTTGAAGCCGGTGACGAGCTTGTGTTCGCGCCTGGCGGCGAATTCGGCCGTCTTGATCACCGATTCCGGGCCGAGATGGCGGATGCCCGTGATCAGCATGCGCGATTCGATCCCAGTCTTCTGCCGGGCGGCTTCCATTCCGGCGGCAAGACCTTCGAGATAGGCGTGGGCACCCAGGCCGATCGTGTTGCCGTGGTCGGGCGAAACGATGATTTCGCTATAGATCGTGCCGGCTTCGGCAAGCTCGGTCAGATAGGCTTCAGCGAGCAGCGCGTAGTCTTCCTCGGTCTTAAACAGTGAGGCGATGGCGTCGTAGCATTTCACGAAGCTGGTGAAGTCTTCCCAGACATAGGCCTTGTCGCGGATGATTGCGCTGGTGTCGACGCCATATTTCTCGGCCTGGGCCAAAGCCAGTTCGGGCGGCGTCGCACCCTCGATGTGGCAATGCAGTTCCGCCTTCTTCAGATGTGCGGTCAAATGAGGCTTCTCCCATGGTGCCCCGGCGCGATGCCGAGATGCTTGGCGACGGTTTCGCCGATATGCGTGAAGGTATTGGCAATGCCAAGCGAGCGGCTGCGCAGGGACGGCCCGAACATCAGCACCGGCACGCGCTCGCGCGTATGGTCGGTACCGCGCCAGGTCGGGTCGCAGCCATGGTCGGCCGTCAGGATGACGATGTCGCCCGGCTGCAGGCGCCGGTCGAGATCGGGCAGGCGCGCGTCGAAGGCCTCGAGGGCAGCCGCATAGCCGGCAACGTCGCGACGATGGCCGTAGAGCATGTCGAAATCGACGAAGTTGGTGAAGACCAGGCTTCCGTCCTCGGCCTCGTCGATGGCTTCAATGCTGGCATCGAAGAGCGCCATGTTGCCATCGGCCTTGGTCAGCTTGGTCACGCCCTGATGGGCGAAGATGTCGCCGATCTTCCCGATAGCGTGAACCGAGCGCTCGGCCTCCACCAGCCGGTCGAGGATGGTCGGCTCCGGCGGCAGCACCGAAAAGTCGCGCCGGTTGCCGGTGCGCACAAAGGTCTGCGGGCTCGTGCCGACGAAGGGGCGGGCGATGACGCGGCCGATATTGTAGTCGTCGAGCAGGCGGCGAACGATCTGGCAAAGCTCGAGCAGGCGGTCGAGGCCAAAACTCTGCTCGTGCGCTGCGATCTGGAAGACCGAGTCCGACGAAGTGTAGCAGATCGGCTTGCCACTGCGCATGTGCTCCTCCCCGTGGCGGACGATGATGTCGGTGCCGGAGGCGTGGCAGTTGCCGAGAATGCCGGGAATGTTGGCCTCGCGGCAGATCGCTTCGACGAGCTCCGGCGGAAAGGCGTCGCCTTCGGCGGAGAAGTAGCCCCAGTCGAACATGACGGGGGTCCCGGCGATTTCCCAATGACCGGAAGGCGTGTCCTTGCCGCGCGATACTTCGCTCGCCGCGCCATAGGCGCCATAGACACGATTGGGCATCGGCATGCCCTGGGGAATGGTGCCGGTCGCAAGCTTTGCAGCGTGGATCAGGCCAAGCGCGGACATGTTCGGCAGGCTGAGCGGGCCCTCGCGCAAACCTGGCCGGTCGGCAGCGCCGATAGCGCAGAACTCGGCGATATGGCCAAGCGTGTTGGCACCGAGATCGCCGAAGGCTTCGGCGTCCGGCGCTCCGCCTATGCCAAAGGAATCGAGAACGAATAGAAAGGCACGCGCCATGATGCACCTGACAGCGGGCGCGCGGCGATCGCGGCCCGAAACCTCCGGAAAAGCGCAGGCACGCCCTCTAGGGCACCCGCGCAATCTCGAAGGGATAGCGCCGCTCGTTGCTCAATGCAATTGCGTCGCATGTCTGTCTGATCAGCAATCCGAGCATTTTATCGGCTGGGAGAGGCGTGCGTGGAAGTAGGCCGTCTTGGAGAGATCGATGGTCTTTGCCGTCGCCTGAAGGTTGGGCGCATAGAGCAGGAGTTCGTGCGGCACGGTCAGTTCCGTGCGAATGACGAAGGAGTTGGTCGCTGTGAACTGGGCGGGCAGGGAGACCTTGGTATTGACGGCATAGGGTGTGCCGCCTGCCTGATCGCGCGACCACAGGATCGTGCCCTCATTGGTGTTCGTGACCGCGATGCCGCTGATCTTCAGCGTGTAGTTGGCATTTCCGTAGGGCGCCAGGATGCTCTTTGCGATGTTCGGCACGTTGGCGAGGAAGGCCTTGTTGACTTCCGTCTGCTGCGCGACGACGTCGGCCGTAGCGCTTGCGGCGCGCGCGGTCTTGCCGGCAACTGTAAAACCGACCGAGAGTTCGAAGGCGCCGAGATAGGCCATCACCAGCAGCGGGGCGACGATCGCGAATTCGACCGCACCGACGCCGCTTCTGTCGCGCCGCAGCGCACCAAGGGCCTTGGTGATTGGCTTGAGGCGCAGGATTTCTAACGCGGAATACGGCATCGGGGGCGCCTCACTCGCTCTCGTTGCGGAAGGTGGCGGTCGCCACCATGAGATAGTCCTTCGGCATGCTTGAGCCGGCGGGCCGCAGGTTGGTGATGAACGGCCTGACGAGGTCCGTGAAGACGCTCCAGCGATAATAGGCGCGAACCACGTTGAAGGAGCCGGGGCCGCCAGGAGCAAACTTGAAGTCGGCCGTGTCGATGTCGGTGGAATCGGCCTTCCGCGGGATCAGCACGGGAAACTTGCTGAGATCGTTGACCGCCCTGACGTCCAGATAGAACTGCGAGGGTTGGCCGGCTTCGGTGGCCGAGCACTTCATCAGGATGGAGATCTCGTCGCAGAATGCCTGGCGGAACTCAGCCTGGTTCATATCGGTCAGTTTTCCCTGCTCGAAGGTGATCTGACCGGTGCGGACCTTGCGCGCCATCGTCTCCGTCGCATTCGCCAGGAGCTGGTCGCCGTAGAAGGCAGCGAAGGTTTCGAGTGAGGCGAAGATCACCATGAAGAAGGGAAGCGCGAGGATGGCGAACTCGATGCTCGTCGTGCCTTTGCGGTTGCGAAGGAAGCGGCTGAAGATGCCTTTTCGCCCGTTTTCGGCGGCACTCGGCCGCCTTGTGCCCTGCTCGATGTTCATTGCGCCGTCCCATCATGTTACGCCAGACGGGCGGCAGATTATGGAGCAACCATTGATATTTCGTTCTCAGGGATGGTGCGTATTTTAACGAATCACGCGCTTCGAACCCATAAAAATCAATTGGTGCTACCTGTGGTTTTGCGTTCCGCGTGACGCTCGCAATTTGGTGTGCAGGAGAGCACGGTGCGGGACGTTTGTTTATAGACGCGCACTGTGTTGCCTTCGTCGATCGACACCAGGATCCGCTCGTCGACGATGGCGTTTCCGTCCTGATCGAGGATGACCAAGTTGGTGGTTCCGAAGTTGCGGCCGGTAATGACGATCGTACGGGCATCCGCAACCGTCGCGTCCGCCACCTCGGCATTGCCAATGATGACCTTGCTGACCGGGCGGTCGAGCTTCAATACGCGCGCATGATCCATATACACACGCATCAAGTCGCTTTCGGCCGCAGCGGCAACCGATGGGGCGAGGGCGGCGATCGCGAATGCGAAAATGGCGGCTCGGCCGGTCGCGAATGGCGTGGTCATGGCGGGTCCCTAGGTGGTGTTCATGCCATACTCACTGGTCTTGGTGAACGAACCGTTAAGTCGACGCTATCGAGGCTTTGCGGAGGCTTTGCCGTTTTCTGTTCGTTTACCCAAAAATCAGGGATGCTTCGTTAACCTTCAGGTAACCGCCTTCTTTAAGTTGATGGCAATGCGCCAGGACTAGTTTGGGGTTCATCCGATCAACGGCAACAGTTGGCGGAAGTGCTGAACAACAAACGTGAAGTAGGAGAATCATCATGAAGAAGATTTTTGCCCGTCTGATGAAGGACGAGTCCGGCGCGACCGCCATCGAGTATGGCCTCATTGCCGCGCTCATCTCCGTTGCCCTGATCGCAGGTGCAACGACCCTCGGCAACCAGCTGAATTCCGTCTTCAGCAGCCTCGGCACCAAGATGTCGAATGCTGCGACCGCCGCAGCCAAGTAATCGGGCTGACCGCCTCGAACGGAGGGGATTTCGATGAAGTCGATTTTCTGCCGCTTGCTGCGGGATGAGTCCGGAGCGACCGCGATCGAATACGGCATGATTGCCGCCCTCGTCTCGGTGGCGCTCATTGTCGGTGCAAGTTCGCTCGGCAATGCGATTAACGCCACGTTCAGCGGGGTCGAAACGACGGTTTCGACGAGCACGGCCGGAAAACTGTGACGATCCAGCTTTCGTAGCGGATCGACGATGGAGCCGCCCCCGAAAAGGGCGGCTCCATCGGTATCTATGGATCCTGCGATCGGATCTCAGATCGCGTGCATCTGATTTCGGGAGGCCGTGAATATGACTGAAGCCGCCATTTTCGTAGTCTTTCCCTTTTGCCTGGGATTTGCGGCGTTTTCCGACCTGCTGACGATGACGATCCCGAACCGTGTTTCGGTGATCCTGCTTGGTGCCTTTTTCCTGGTGGCGCCAATGTCCGGCTTGGGGTTCGCCGAGATCGGCCTGCATGTGCTCGCGGCCGCCGCAGTCTTTGCCGCATGTTTTGCCCTGTTTGCGACGAACGTGATGGGCGGCGGGGACGCGAAGCTCCTGACGGCCTGCGCCATCTGGTTCGGCCTGACGTCGTCGTTGACGGCCTTCCTGCTCTATGTCTCGATCTTCGGCGGCGTGCTGACGCTCGCGGTGCTTTTGTTGCGCCAGCAGGAGGATACGATCCTTGCGAGCGGCATTCCTTTCCCGCAGCTTTTGCTCACGGCCAAGAAAATTCCTTACGGGATCGCGATCGCGCTTGGGGGCTTTGCCGCCTATCCCTCGTCGCCGCTTATGGAGGCGGCCTTCGCGCGGCTGACTTGAGAGACCTTTGGGCCGACTGGTCAGCTTTCGTTAACTGCGCTCATAAGTAATCCGTTAACCATAATTACACCAATTCCTGATCAATCTGAGCCTGGCATTTTTTCGGGGCTCGGAAACAATCATGAAACCGGTTCGCATCATCATA
Organism: Ensifer sp. ENS07; assembly: GCF_014852185.1. NCBI lineage: Bacteria > Pseudomonadati > Pseudomonadota > Alphaproteobacteria > Hyphomicrobiales > Rhizobiaceae > Ensifer > Ensifer sp. ENS07. The sequence goes on from NZ_JACVBE010000004.1 coordinate 19,533, forward strand.
CTGGCAGTGGCCGTTCTCTCGGCTGCGATGGCCGGTCTTTTGGCGATGAGGCTGACGGGCGCGCCTGCGCCGCAGATGGCTGAACCGGTCGTCGAGCGTGCCCCCACCGTCAACGTGCTTGTCGCCAGCAAGAGCCTGCCCGTCGGATCGCGACTGGGCGGCGACAGCATCCAATGGATGGCTTGGCCGAAGGACGGTGTGGTCGATGGCATCATTACCGAAGAAAATCAGCCGACCGCGATCGATGATCTGAGCGGCGCGGTCGTGCGTCTGCCGATCTTCAACGGCGAACCCGTGCGCCACGAAAAGGTGGCAGATTCGTCCAGCCGCATCATGTCGTCGCTGCTGCCGGCGGGCAAGCGCGCCGTTGCGACCGAAATCACGGTCGCAACCGGTGCCGGTGGCTTCATCCTGCCGAACGACCGCGTCGACGTGATCATGGTGCGCAAGGGTGACGGCGAACTCTACCTGACCGAAACCGTGCTCAGCAATGTGCGTGTGCTCGCGATCGACCAGCAGGTCGAGGAAAAGGATGACGGCACCAAGGCGGTGGTTGGAACCACGGCCACGCTGGAACTTACGCCCGACCAGTCGAAGGTGATGACGGTTGCGCAGCAGATGGCGGAACGTATTTCGCTGGCGCTCCGAAGCGTCGCCGATGCGCAGGAGTCTGACACGGACGCCGCGGACTATCTGCTGAGCGGTGACGGCCAACCGAACATTCAGGTCATCAAGTCCGGCTCCATCGTCAAGGGCGATGGAACGGTCGGCCAGACGCAGCAATGACAGACACGAGCAGGAACCAGGTGAGAACGGGGCATAAGGTGAAACGGAGCGGAAACAAATTTCGGGCGTCTGTCGCAGCCGGCCTATCATTCTGCCTGGCGGTTACCGGCATGTATCTGCCGGCGCCGACGGAAGCTTTTGCCGGCGCGTCCTCGGTCGTCCGCATCGTCGAAAGCGGCCCCGGCGTGAAGAAGAAGGTCAGCCTCGGTTTGAACAAGGCCGTAGTCGTCGATTTGCCTGCAGACGCGCATGATATCCTCGTTGCCGACCCGTCTCTCGCCGACGCCGTGACCCGTACGTCGCGGCGCATCTACCTCTTCGGCAAGTCGGTCGGCCAGACCAACATCTTCGTCTTCGGTCCCAATGGCGAGGAGATCGTCTCCCTCGACATCGAGGTCGAGCGCGATGTCTCCAGCCTTCAGTCCAACCTGCGCCGCTTCATTCCCGACGCCGATATCAATGTCGAGATCGTCTCGGACAACATCGTACTGACCGGCACCGTGCGCACACCGCTCGATTCCACCCGTGCCGTCGACCTTGCCAAGGCCTTCCTTCAGGGCGGTGAGGCGACCACGCGCAACATCACGGCCCAGGGCAACAATGGTGACGCCGATATTTTCGCCGAAGACCGGCAGGTGTCGCAGATCGTCAATCTCCTGACCATCGATGGCGACGACCAGGTCAATCTCAAGGTCACCGTGGCCGAGGTCAGCCGCCAGGTGCTGAAACAGCTCGGCTTCAACGGCCGTGTTGGCGACGGCGAAAGCGGGATTGCTTTCCGAAACCCGGCCAACCTCGGCGATGCGGTCGGCGTCGGCGTGAACGCGATCATCAACAAGACGGTCGGCGGCACGGTGATCTCCAGCTACATCAACGCGATGGAGCAGGCCGGCGTCATGCGGACGCTGGCTGAGCCAAGCCTGACGGCGATTTCGGGCCAAGAAGCCAAATTCTACGTCGGCGGCGAGTTTCGCCTGCCCGGAACCCAGGAAGTCACGACTGATGACAAGACCGGCGAGGAAAAGGTTACACGCGAAGTCAACGATGTCGAATACGGTATCCGCCTGAACTTCAAGCCGGTCGTCCTCGGCCCCGGGCGCATCAGCCTGAAGATCGAGACGAATGTCTCCGAGCCTACCTACGAGGGATCCGTCGTCACCGGCAACGGCAAGAACGCGATCCCCGGCAACACCTTCCTCGGCATCCGCAAGCGTGAGGCATCGACCAGCGTCGAACTGCCGTCCGGTGGTTCGATCGTGATCGCCGGCCTGGTTCAGGACAACATTCGCCAGGCGATGTCTGGCCTGCCGGGCGCTTCGAAGATCCCGGTCCTCGGCACGCTGTTCCGCAGCAAGGACTTCGTGCGCAACGAGACCGAACTGGTCATCATCGCCACGCCCTATCTGGTCCGTCCGGTTGCCAGAAGCGCGATCTCCCGGCCTGACGACAACTTCAATCCGGCCAACGATCTCGACAGTTACTTCCTCGGCCGCGTGAACCGCATTTACGGACGGCCGGAAGCGACCGCTCCGGCAGGCCGTTACCACGGCAACGTTGGCTTCATCTACAAATAGGCTGGGTCATGACGCTTCGAACCGATTTCCACGTGAATTCCGAAAGGCCGAACGCCATGTCCTCAGGTCCGTCCGGAACATTCATCCGTCGCACGAGCCGGGCAGCCGTCCTGGTGCTGGCCGGTGCCCTGCTTGCCGGTTGCGGCACGAGGGACAATCTGGCGACCGGCTCCATCCCCGACGACTACCGCACCCGGCATCCGATTGTGCTCGCCGAAGGGGAACGCGTCATCGATATCCCGATCGCCTCGGGCGATCGCCGTCTTACTCAGGGCACGCGCGATGTCATCGCCGGTTTTGCGGCCGACTATCGCAACTCGGCAAGCGGCGTCGTGCAGATCATGATGCCGCGGGGCGCTGCCAACAGCCACGCCGCCCAGGCGATGCGCCGGGAAATCCGCGGCGTGCTGGTGAATGCCGGCGTACCGGCCAAGAGGTTGCTGGAGACGAGCTACGACGCCGGACCCTATGGCGACGCGGCCCCTATCCGTCTGAGCTATGTGGCGATCACGGCGCAGACGGGACCTTGCGGCACCTGGCCGGAAGACATGAACCTCAACACCATGGAAAACAAGAACTACTACAACTTCGGTTGCGCCTCGCAATCGAACCTGGCGGCCCAGCTTGCCAACCCGACGGACCTCCTCGGTCCGCGTCAGATGTCGCCGATCGACGCCGAGCAGCGCGGCCAGGTGATCACGGATTGGCGTGGAACCGAGAAGAAGGACGGCACGGTCATCACCTTCAACTGATATCGGCTGGATGAAAAGATGAGTACCATCGATTACAGGATCGAGACTGGGACCGAGGGGGACGACCCGTCCTTCGATGCGCGTATGAGCGATCTGGAGCAGGTTCGTCCGTTGCCGCGGATTTCGATCCACGCGTTTTGCGAAAGCAACGCGATGTTGCGGCTGATGGAGCGGTGCGGCCAGGATCGGCGCATGGCGAAGGTGAGCCTGCGCATCAACAGCGGCAGCATCGATGCCGCCGCCAACATGTTCGCGACCGTATCGACGCCCAACCTGATCATTCTCGAGACGGCGACGGAACCGCGGTCGCTGCTGACCGAACTGGCACCGCTGGCGGAAGTCTGCGATCCCAGCACCAAGGTGATCCTCGTCGGCAAGCACAACGATATCGGGCTCTACCGCGAACTCATCCGCAACGGCATTTCCGAATACATGGTCGCGCCGGTTTCGATGCCGGACATTCTCACTGCCGTTTCGGCGATCTTCGTCGACCCGGATGCCGAACCCTTGGGGCGAAGCATCGCCTTCATCGGTGCGAAGGGCGGCTGCGGATCGTCCGTGATCGCGCACAATTGTGCCTGGGGCATCTCCAGCCTGTTCTCGACCGAAACGATTCTCGCCGATCTCGACTTGCCCTATGGCACCGCCAACATCGATTTCGACCAGGATCCGCCGCAGGGCATTGCCGAGGCGGTCTTTGCGCCGGAGCGCCTGGACGAGGTGTTTCTCGACCGTCTGCTGACCAAGTGCTCCGAGCACCTGTCGCTGCTGGCGGCACCTTCGATGCTCGACCGCGCCTATGACTTCGAGACCGGGGCTTTCCACCCGATCCTCGAGATCCTGCAGCGCAGCGCCCCCGTTTCCGTTCTCGACATTCCGCACCTGTGGACGGACTGGACACGGTCCGTGCTCGGCGAAGCCGACGAGGTGGTGATCACGGCGATCCCCGATCTTGCCAGCCTGCGCAACACCAAGAACCTGCTCGACGCCCTGAAGAGGCTGCGCCCCAACGACAAGGCGCCCCACCTGGTGCTGAACCAGGTCGGCATGCCGAAGCGGCCGGAGATTGCCGCCAACGAGTTCTGCGATTCGCTGGAAATCGAAGCCGCGGCCATCATTCCCTTCGACGCGGCTCTGTTCGGTAACGCTTCGAACAGCGGGCGGATGATCGCCGAAATCGACAAGAAAGCGCCGGCCGCTGAAACCTTCTCGCAGCTCGCACATCTTCTGACCGGCCGCGTGACGATGAAGAAGGCCCGGCGCGGCGGCCTCGGCAAGATGCTTGCAGCGCTCGGCAGGAAATAGGAAGTAGGATTACGCAGATGTTTGGCAAGCGCGGAAACGAAGGCTTCGGCAAAGGCGGCGGCACCCCGGTTTCCGCCCCTCCGCCGATCGTGGCTGCGGTGCAAGCGCCGGTGGTCGAGCGCGCCGTGCCGGTACTCGCCGATACGCCCTCCGCCAGCGCCAGAGTGCCGACGCCCGCCCCGCCAGCAAGACGGCGGCAGGCGCGGACGGAAGACTACTACGACACGAAATCGCAGGTCTTCTCCGCGCTGATCGACACGATCGACCTGTCGCAGCTCGCCAAGCTCGATACGGAGAGCGCGCGCGAGGAAATCCGCGATATCGTCAACGACATCATCACGATCAAGAACTTCGCGATGTCGATCTCCGAGCAGGAGGAACTGCTCGACGATATCTGCAACGACGTTCTGGGTTACGGTCCGCTCGAACCGTTGCTTGCCCGCGACGACATCGCCGACATCATGGTCAACGGTGCCGGCCAGACCTTCATCGAAGTCGCCGGTAAAGTGCAGGAATCGGAAATCCGGTTCCGCGACAACGCGCAGCTTCTTTCGATCTGCCAGCGCATCGTCGGCCAGGTCGGCCGCCGCGTCGACGAATCGAGCCCGATCTGCGACGCCCGCCTGCCGGACGGGTCCCGCGTCAACGTCATTGCCCCACCGCTCGCCATCGACGGCACGGCGCTGACCATCCGCAAGTTCAAGAAAGACAAGCTGACGCTCGAGCAGCTGGTCCGCTTCGGCTCGATCACGCCAGAGGGCGCCGTTCTCCTGCAGATTATCGGTCGTGTCCGCTGCAACATCGTCATTTCGGGCGGCACGGGCTCGGGCAAGACGACGCTTCTCAATTGCCTGACACGCTATATCGACACGGATGAGCGCGTGATCACCTGCGAAGACACGGCCGAACTCCAATTGCAGCAGCCGCATGTCGTGCGCCTCGAAACCCGCCCACCGAACATCGAAGGCGAAGGCGAGATCACCATGCGCGATCTCATCAAAAACTGCCTGCGCATGCGCCCCGAACGCATCATCGTCGGCGAAGTGCGTGGCCCGGAAGTCTTCGACCTGCTGCAGGCGATGAACACCGGCCATGACGGCTCGATGGGAACCATCCACGCCAACACGCCGCGCGAATGCCTGAGCCGCATGGAATCAATGATCGCGCTTGGCGGTTATACGCTGCCTGCAAAGACCGTGCGCGAGATCATCGCCGGATCGGTGGACGTGATCATCCAGGCGTCCCGCCTTCGCGATGGTTCCCGCCGCATCACCCACATCACCGAGGTGGTGGGCATGGAAGGCGACGTGATCATCACCCAGGACCTGATGCGCTACGAGATCGATGGCGAAGACGCCGGCGGGCGGATCATCGGCCGCCATATGTCGACCGGCATCGGCCGGCCGCACTTCTGGGATCGCGCGCGCTACTTCAACGAGGACAAGCGACTAGCCGCGACCCTCGACGCGATGGACAAGGGCTAGGAGCTGCGATGTTCGGGATAGACATCACGGTTCTGGCGCTAGCGGCCCTCGTCGCCATATCGGCGGCGGCGCTTGCCTACGGCCTGCTGTTCTCGCGCATCGAAAGCGAAAAGAAGGCGGAAGGCCGCGTGCGCAAGATCAGCGTGGCGGAAACCGACCGCGCCAAGATGAAGGCCGCACGCGACCGCGTGAGCGAACTGTCGAAACGGCGAAAATCCGTCCAGGATTCGCTGAAGGAACTGGAAAAGAAACAGCAGGAGCGCTCGGCCAAAGCCACCCCCTCGATGAAGGTGCGTCTCACCCAGGCGGACCTGTCGATCTCCATCGGGCGCTTTTATCTGTTCAGCGCGCTCTTCGGTTTTTTCGCCTTTCTGGTCGTGCTGATATTGGGCGCCGGGCTCCCCATTGCCGTCGGCTTTGGCATGATCGCCGGTCTCGGCCTGCCGCGCTGGTTCATCGGCTACCTGGTCAAGCGGCGCTGCAAGAAGTTCCTTGAGGAATTCCCGAACGCGCTCGAAGTCATGGTCCGCTCCATCAAGTCGGGCCTTCCCTTGAACGACGCACTGCGCCTCATCGCCGCCGACGGCCAGGAGCCGGTCAAGACCGAGTTTCGCCGCGTGGTGGAATCCCAGCAGGTGGGCCTGAGCGTGACCGAGGCCTGCGCCCGTATGGTCAACAGCATTCCCCTGCCGGAGGTGAATTTCTTCGCCATCGTGATCGCCATCCAGGCGCAGGCGGGCGGCAACCTCTCGGAAGCTCTCGGCAACCTGTCCAGGGTCCTGCGCGAGCGCAGGAAGATGCGGGCGAAGGTCAGCGCCATGTCGATGGAAGCCAAGGCCTCGGCCTGCATCATCGGCGCCCTGCCGTTCATCGTCACGCTTTTGGTCTACCTGACATCACCCGCCTACATGATGGTGCTTTTCACCGACCCCCGCGGTCATCTGATCATCGGTGCCGGCCTGTTCTGGATGAGCATCGGCATTTGGGTGATGCGCAACATGATCAACTTCGACATCTGAGGGGCGTCGATGAGCACTGACCTGATCAAGACCCTGACCGATCCCAACGTCGTCGTCGCCATTCTGGTTTCGCTCGCCGTGCTCGCAACCTTCTATTCGCTGATCGTGCCGCTGTTCGATCGCGGCGATCTCGGGAAGCGGATGAAGTCCGTTGCCACCGAGCGCGAACAGATCCGGGCGCGCGAGCGCGCGCGGCTTGCCACCGAGGTTCAAAACGGCAGGGCAAGTCTGCGGGGGCAGAACAACGCCTCCATCCGGCAGGTCGTCGAGCGGCTCAACCTGCGCTCGGCGCTCGTCGACGACAACACGGTCAACCGGTTGAAAATGGCCGGCTTCCGTTCGCAGAACGCGCTCAACACCTTCCTGTTCGCGCGCTTCTGCCTGCCCTTCCTGTTCCTGATCGTCGCGCTCGTCTATATCTTCGTGCTCGGCAATTTTGCCGACAAGCCGCTGATGGTACGGCTGTTCTTCGCGATTGGCTTTGCCTATGTCGGCTTTTACGCGCCGAATATCGTGGTGGCCAACGCCGTCTCCAAGCGCCAGGCATCGATACGTCGGGCCTGGCCGGATGCGCTGGATCTCCTGCTGATCTGCGTCGAATCGGGCGTGTCGATGGAACTGGGGATGCGTCGCGTCGCCGACGAAGTGGCCTCGCAGTCGCAGCCGCTGGCGGAAGAGCTGGTGCTGACGACGGCGGAACTGTCGTTCCTGCCCGACCGCCGGGTTGCGCTTGAAAATCTCGGGCAGCGCACCGGCCTCGAAGAGGTGAAGTCCGTGGTCCAGGCGCTGATCCAGGCGGACCGCTACGGCACGCCGATCGGCCAGGCTCTGCGCGTGCTTGCACAGGAAAGCCGCGACCAGCGCATGACGGCAGCCGAGAAGAAGGCGGCTGCCCTGCCGCCGAAGCTGACCGTGCCGATGATCCTGTTCTTCCTGCCGGTGCTGGTCGCCGTCATCCTTGGACCGGCCGGCATCCAGGTCGCCGACAAATTCTAGGCAGCGGCGCCGCTGTCGGCGCTCTACAAACATGGGTTCGAAAACCGCTTGCGCGGTGGCGGACAAAGGCATGCCGCGCAAATGTGCGCGGCTGACTTTGCGGATGACGGTAGCGGTAGATGGAAGCGCTAGAGGGACCAAGAGCGTCTCTGAAGAACGCGGCGCGCCTTAGTTGGCGACCTTCTTGTCGTCGGCCTTGGCGAGCTCTTTCCATGCGCCCTGCTGCGACAGCATTGAGCGCAGATAGGCGACGTTCGCTTCCGCCTGCTCGCTGGAAAGCTCCTGGCGGGCGATCGTCTCGGCTTCCTGGAAGCGGCCCTGAAGGCCGACGGCGAGCGCGAGGTTCTGGCGCACGCTGCTGTCGGCGCCGGGCTGGCTTGCCGCCGACTTGAGGTAGGTTTCGGCGGTACGAAGGTCCTTGGTCAGAAGATAGGACATGCCGAGATTGGAGAGTACTGACGGCTCGTTCGGCTTGAGGTCGAGAGCCTCGCGGTAGCGCAGTCGCGCCTCCTGGGCGCGGCCCAGCTGGTCGAGGATTGCGCCCTCGGCCGATTTCAGCTTCCAGTCCGGACGGTCGGGTGTCTGCGCCCGGCCGATTGTCGCAAGCGCCTGCTCGAGCTGACCGGCGGCGGCCTGTGCCTTGCCGTAGGCGCCGAGCACTTCGCGGTCCGACGGATGGTTGATCGCGACCTGCTGCATCACCGCAAGCGCCTGCTCATTGCGGCCAGTCATGCGCAGGAGATTGGCATAGTTGAGGCCCGCTTCGCGATCCTTGGGGTTCTTTTCATAGGCCTGGCCGATGCTTTCGGCAGCGGCCGAAAGCTCAGGCGCGGTCATCGACTGCACCGGTTTTGACGTTCTGGAGATCGACCCCGTCGTCAGCTCCTTCTTCGGCTGGTTGGCGCAGCCGGCAAGCGAAAGCGCCACCAGCGCGATCGCCGCGCCCTGCAAGAAACGGGCGCGTCTCGAGGATGAGGTCGTATATTTGGCCATGTGTGTCCCCAGCATGCATTCGCGCACCTGAACTTCAGACAACACCGGCGCAACTTTCACTCCAGCAATAATCTGTTAACCCTAACAGAGCGTTAATGGCGCGATTCCATCTCTGTCAGCCGAGGACTTTCATGGCTCCCTATCAGTTCATCGAGCGGCCGTCGCCGTTCAACACCAGCGCCGGCAAGACCCTGCCGATCTTCGCCGTCACGCCGGCGCATATCGAGACGGGGACGATCGACCCGATCGCTTTGGACTGGGCGCGCAAGGCAGGCTTTACGGCCGAGTCCGGCGCGGTGCTGTTGATCCCGTCCGCCGACGGCCATCTTGGCGGCGCGCTCTTCGGCCTCGGCAGCAACCCGTCGGAAGCGCCGTTCCTCGCAGGCAAGCTGGCGCGGGCGCTGCCGGCCGGCAAATGGCATATCGAAACGGCACCGCTGACGGCCAACCGGCTGGCGCTCGGCTACGGCCTCGGCTCCTATCGGTTCGAGCGCTACAAGTCCGCCAAGGGCGAACCGCCGACGCTGCTCATCCCCGCCGATGCGGACGCGACCGACATCAAGCGCCAGCTCGCTGGCGTGTTCCTCGCCCGTGACCTCATCAACACGCCGACCAACGACATGGGACCGGAAGCGCTCGAAGGCGCGTTCCGCGCGCTTGCCGCCCACTACAAGGCCGATGTTTCGGTCATAACCGGCGAAGCGCTGCTGACGCAGAACTTCCCGCTGGTTCACACCGTCGGCCGCGCCAGCGCCGAGGTTCCGCGCCTGCTGGAGCTGCGCTGGGGCAAGAAGGGCCACAAGAAGGTAACGCTCGTCGGCAAGGGCGTGTGCTTCGATACCGGCGGTCTCGACATCAAGCCGTCGGCCTCCATGCTGCTGATGAAGAAGGACATGGGCGGTGCCGCCAACGTCCTTGGCCTGGCGCTGATGATCATGGACGCCAAGCTCAAGGTGGATCTGCGCGTCATCGTGCCGGTGGTCGAAAACTCTATTTCCGCCAATGCTTTCCGGCCCGGCGACATCTATCGCAGCCGCAAGGGCCTGACGGTGCAGATCGACAATACCGATGCCGAAGGCCGGCTGATCCTTGCCGACGCGCTCGCCTATGCCGACGAAGAGAAGACGGATCTGCTCGTCGACATGGCGACGCTGACCGGTGCCGCGCGCGTCGCGCTCGGCCCGGATCTGCCGCCTTTCTTCACCGACGATGCCGATCTGGCCCACGATCTGACGGAAGCAAGCCTCGAGGTCGACGATCCGATGTGGCGCATGCCGCTCTATAACGGGTATGACAAGGATGTCTCGGCCCGCATCGCCGACCTCACCAACGCGCCTGCGGGCGGCATGGCCGGATCGATCACTGCGGCACTCTTCCTCCGGCGCTTCGTCACCAACGCCAAGAGCTGGGTCCATTTCGATATCTTCGGCTGGGCTCCGTCCGAGCGCCCGCATTCGACGGTTGGCGGGGAGGCGCAGGCAATCCGTGCGCTTTACCAGCACGTCCAGAAGATGACGAGGTAACCGCAACCAGGCGTAACCGGCAAAGAAACGCTTGCGTAACGATCCGCCGCTATCGTGGCGGATCAGTATCACGCGTAGGAGCCGCCATTGCCGATCGAGCTAACGCCCTCCCAGGCCCTCGGGCTTTGGCATTCGGTGTCGCTCGCCCAGGTTCGCGTCGACAGCCGCGACCTGACCTTGCGGCAGCTGGCGATCCTGCTGCACATCTACCTCGTGCCGCCGCCGCACACCGTGCGTGGATTGGCGGCGACGCTTGGGGTCACCAAGCCGGTCATCACCCGCGCGCTCGACACCATGGGAGCGCTTGGACTAGTCGATCGCACCCGCGACGAGCGTGATCGCCGCAACGTCGTCATCAAAAGGACAGTCGAGGGTGCTCTCTATCTTGAAAAATTCGGTGACCTGATCATTGATCAGGGCCGCAAGCAGCTGAAGTGAGTAGACATGTCGACACCGCCCGATCGCCGCCTGAACGCCTATCGCCCCGACCTCGCAGAGAGCCGGCTACGCGGTGTCGTGCAAGCCGAACGCTACGTCGAGGGAAGCGTTGCGCGCATCTCTGTTCCGGTTGCGCCCCTGCGGGCCAAGCCCGATCTCGCCTGCGGCACCGACACCGAGCTGCTGCTCGGCGAATCCGTTCGGGTACTCGACACCAACGAAAGCTGGTGTTGGGTGAAGGCCGATCTCGACGGCTATGTCGGCTATCTTCCGGAGTATTGCCTTGCGCCGGTGGTCAAGAGCCCGACCCATATCGTGACGGCGCCGCGCACTTTCGTCTATACCGGCCATGATCTGCGTTTCCCGACGGTCTATCCGCTGTCGATGGGCAGCCGGTTGACGGTTGTCGATGAACGCGAAACGAGGGGCACGCGCTACTTTCTGCTCGACGGCGGCCAGGCGGTCATCGCCAATCACTGCATCGAGGTCGGCAGTGTTGTGCCGGGAGACTATGTCTCGGTCGCTGCCCGCTTCGTCGAAACACCCTATCTCTGGGGTGGGCGTTCCGGCTTCGGCATCGATTGCTCCGGCCTTGTGCAATTGTCGATGATGATGGTCGGCAGGCAGGCGCCGCGCGATTCCGACATGCAGGCGACGGGGTTGGGAACGCCGATTGGGCGCGAAGAGCTCACACGCGGCGACCTCGTCTTCTGGAAAGGGCACGTCGCGCTGATGGAGGACGACGAAACCCTGATCCACGCCAACGGTCACACGATGACGGTTGCGCGAGAGGGCTTGGAGGCCTCGATCGAGCGGATTGGCTGGCTCTATGAGCAGCCGACGGGCTACCGCCGTCCCTGAGCGCCCGCAAACGGAGCGTAGGGGGGGCGCGAGCCTCCGCAATCGTAGCCGATGAAGGCAAAACACCCGTTCACGTCGCAGAATGCGACGCTGCGTCTCTGCCAGGAGGCTCGGCGTGGCAAGCGTCGCACCTCGCTTTCGCTGGATCAGTAGCCGGCTACTTTGTCGACGACGTGTTCGAGCGCCTGTCCGCCTTCGAAGCGGGCGATCTGCTGCTCCACATGGCGGAAGAGGGCCTTGACGTCGGAGGATGCCGCCACGTGCGGTGTGACGTAGACGTTGGGCAGGGTCCAGAAACGGCTGTCCTGGGCAAGCGGCTCCTGCTCGAAAACGTCGAGCGAGGCACCAGCGAGCACGCCGCTGTCGAGCGCCTTCAGGATGTCCGCTTCGAGCTGGCTACCGCCGCGGCCGGCATTGATGAAGACAGGCGCGCCGAACGGGCCGTTACGGCTGAGCCTTGCAAACAGGCGCAGGTTGAAAATGCCGCGGGTGTCCGGCGTCAGCGGCAGCAGGCCGACAAGGAAGTCGCTGCGTGCCAGGAAGCTGTCGAGTTCGTTGCCGCCAAAGGTCTCGATGCCGGCGACGTCGCGCTTGCTGCGCGACCAGCCGATGACCTTGAAGCCCATGGCCGAGAGCTTGCGGGCGGCGTCCTGGCCAAGCACGCCCATGCCCATGATGCCGACGGTGATGTCGGCGGCTTCTGGCTGGGTCAGGTCGCGCCATTCGCGTTTCGCCGCCTGCGCCTCGTAGGTGCGGTGCTGGCGCAGGTGCATGAGGCACTGCATGACCACCCATTCGCTCATGCGCGTCGTCAGTGTCTGGTCGACGAAGCGCACGAGCGGCACTTCGGGAAGGCCGGGCAGCGTAAGCACATGATCGACGCCGGCGCCGCCGGAGAACACCACCTTGAGGTCCGGTGCCCTTTCGAAGAGGTCCGGTGCCGACTTCCAGACGACCGCATAGTCGATGCCCGAGAGGTCGCGGTTGTGGTGCACGGCATCGGCGCGGTTGATCACCTCGCGATCCGGGAAGGCCCCGCGAAGCGCCGCCTCGACCTCCTCCGGAATGAACTTCAGATCGACGATGACGGGGCTTTTTGCGGACATTCGGGCACCTATTGGCGGATCGCGGTCAAGTTGACGGCTTCGAGGTTGAAGGCGGCAGCCATCAGCGCCTTCGTGTAGTCCTGGCTCGGGGCATTGAAAATGCGTTCGGCCGGGCCCTGCTCCACCACCTTGCCCATGCGCATCACGATCATCTCGTTGGCAAGGGCGCGCACGACCTTGAGGTCGTGGCTGATGAACAGATAGGCGAGGTCGTGTTTGCTCTGCAGGTCCCGCAGGAGGTCGACCACCTGCGCCTGCACGCTCATGTCGAGCGCCGAGGTCGGCTCGTCGAGCATCACGAATTGCGGCTTAAGCACCATGGCGCGGGCAATGGCGATGCGCTGCCGCTGGCCGCCGGAGAACTCGTGCGGATAGCGCCAGCGGGTCGCGGGATCGAGGCCCACTTCTTCGAGCGCCGCCGCGACGCGGGCGTCGCGCTCGTTGTCGGATAGGGAGCGCTCGTGGATTTTCAGGCCTTCGGCGATGATATCGGCCACCGACATGCGCGGGCTGAGTGAGCCGTAGGGATCCTGGAAGACGATCTGCATCCGGTTTCGAAGCGGCCGCATCTCGTTGAAGCTGTAGCGGTCGATGTCCTTGCCGATGAAGGCGATGCGACCCTTCGACGAGATCAGCCGCGTCAACGCAAGCCCGAGCGTCGTCTTGCCGGAGCCGGATTCGCCGACGACGCCGAGTGTCTGGCCTGCACGCAGCTTCAGATCGATGCCGTCGACGGCCTTCACATGATCGACCACCTTGCGCAGGAATCCCGCCTTGATTGGGAACCACACCTTCATCTCAGAGGCTTCCATCACGATCGGCTTTGACGCGTCAGACGGCGGCGGATTGCCCTTCGGCTCGGAGGCGAGCAGATGGCGGGTGTAGGCATGCTGCGGATTGGCAAAGATCTCGGCGGTCGGTCCCGTTTCGACGATCTTGCCCTTGGTCATGACGCAGACCCGATCGGCGATCTTGCGCACGATGCCGAGGTCATGGGTGATGAACAGCATCGACATGCCGTGCTCATCCTTGAGCGTCTTCAACAGCTCGAGGATCTGTGCCTGCACGGTGACGTCGAGTGCGGTCGTCGGCTCGTCGGCGATCAAGAGTTCCGGTCGGTTGGCGAGCGCCATCGCGATCATCACACGCTGGCGCTGGCCACCCGAGAGCTCGTGCGGATAGGCGCTCAGCCGCTTCTCCGGCTCGCGGATGCCGACCTGGTTGAGCAGCTCGAGAATGCGCGTGCGCCGCGCTGCACCCTCCAGCCCCTGGTGCAGTTCGAGGATCTCGCCGATCTGCCGCTCGATCGAATGCAGCGGGTTGAGCGAGGTCATCGGCTCCTGGAAGATCATGGTGATGTCGTTGCCGCGGGCGTGGCGCAGCTCCGCATCGCTGGCTTTCAGCAGGTCCTTGCCGTTGAAGACGATTTCGCCGCTCGGGTGGCTGGCGGACGGGTAGGGCAAGAGCTTCAGGATCGAGTTGGCCGAGACCGATTTGCCCGAACCGGATTCGCCGACAAGCGCCACGGTCTCGCCGCGCCTGATGTCGAAGGAGATATGGTCGACGGCAACGGAGGTGTTGCCGCCCTGGTGAAAGGCGACGGAAAGGTCACGGACGGAGAGGATTGGATCTGTCATCGTCGCGCTCACCGGAACGTCTTTCTCGGATCGAAGGCATCGCGCGTCGCTTCGCCCACGAAGATCAGCAGCGACAGCATCAGCGACATGACGCAGAAGGCCGTCAGCCCCAGCCAGGGCGCCTGCAGGTTGGACTTGCCCTGGGCGATCATCTCGCCGAGCGAGGGCGATCCCGGCGGCATGCCGAAGCCGAGGAAGTCGAGCGAAGTCAGCGTCGTGATCGAGCCAGAGAGGATGAAGGGCAGGAAGGTCAGCGTCGCCACCATCGCGTTCGGCAGGAGGTGGCGATACATGATCGTGCCATTGCCGACGCCGAGCGCGCGTGCCGCGTTGACGTATTCGAAATTGCGAGCCCGCAGGAACTCGGCGCGCACGACACCGACGAAACCGACCCAGGAGAACAAGAGCATGATACCAAGCAGGATGAAGAAGCCTGGCGGCAGGATCGCGGCGATGATCAGGAGAATGTAGAGCACCGGCATCGACGACCAGATCTCGATGAAACGCTGCATCAGGAGGTCGGTCCAGCCGCCGAAATAACCCTGGATGGCGCCGGCGGTGACACCGATCACCGCCGAGGCGATGGTGAGCGTCAGGCCGAAGAGCACCGATATGCGGAAGCCATAGATCATGCGCGCAAAGACGTCGCGGGCCTGGTCATCGGTGCCGAGCCAATTGAGGTTTCCGACGATGCAGTTCCGGTCGTTGGTCTTGTCAGGGTAGGCGGAGCAGCGCTCTTCCTTGTCCATCAGCCAGAACGGCTTGGTCGGCGCCGAATGCGGGATGTTGGAATTGACCGTCTGGTAGGAATAGCGCACCGGCGGCCAGATCATCCAGCCATTGGCCTCGATCTCGTCGCGGATGAAGTCGGAGCGATAGTCGGTCTCGGCCAGGAAGCCGCCGAACTTTTCCTCCGGATAGTCGATGACGACAGGGAACAAAAGCTCGCCCTTGTAGGAGGCGATGATCGGCTTGTCGTTGGCGATCAGTTCACCGACCAGGCTGAGCCCGAACAGCGCCAGGAACAGCCAAAGCGACCAGTAGCCGCGTCGGTTCGCCTTGAAATTCTGCCAGCGGCGCTGGTTGACCGGTGACAACCAGCCACGCGGCGCCACAGCGGTCGGGGACGTTGCGAGGCTTGCCATCAGACGTCCCTCCGCTCGAAATCGATGCGCGGATCGACCCAGGTGTAGATGAGGTCCGACAGCAGGCTGACGAGCAGGCCCATCAGCGAGAAGATGAAGAGCGTGGCAAAGACGATCGGATAGTCGCGCTTGACGACCGAATCATAGCCGAGCCGGCCGAGGCCATCGAGCGAGAAGATGTATTCGATCAAAAGCGAGCCGGTGAAGAAGGCCGAGATGAAGGCGCCGGGGAAGCCGGCGATGATGATCAGCATGGCGTTGCGGAAGACGTGGCCATAGAGCACCTGGCCGTCGGTCAGGCCCTTGGCCCGTGCCGTCGTTACATACTGCTTCTTGATTTCGTCGATGAAGGAATTCTTGGTGAGCAGCGTCGTCGTCGCAAAGGCCGAGAGCAGCAGCGTGATCAGCGGCAGCGTCATGTGCCAGATGTAGTCGAGGATCTTCTGCCACCAGGGCAAATCCCAGAAATTGTCGGAGACGATACCACGCAGCGGGAACCAGTCGAAGAACGAGCCGCCGGCAAAGACGACGATCAGCAGGATGCCGAAGAGGAAGCTCGGCACGGCGTAGCCGATGACGATGATGCCCGAGGTCCAGACGTCGAAGGCCGAACCGTCGGATACGGCCTTCTTGATGCCGAGCGGGATGGAGATCGCGTAGGAGAATAGAAGGATCCACAGCCCGAGCGAGATCGAGACCGGCATCTTCTCCTTGATCAGATCGATCACCGAGGTGTTGCGGAAGAAGCTCTCGCCGAAATCGAAGCGGAGATAGTTCCACATCATGGTAGCGAAGCGTTCGAGCGGCGGCTTGTCGAAGCCGAACTGCTTTTCGAGCTTGGCGATGAACTCCGGGTCAAGCCCTTGAGCGCCGCGATAGCGCCCGCCTTCGTCGCCGCCGGCCTGCATCAGGTCGCCGCTGCTGCCCGACAGGCGATCGGAGCCGCCGGCATTGGTCAGGTCCGAGATCACCTGCTCGACCGGGCCGCCGGGCGCGAATTGCACCACGATGAAGGAGATCGCCATGATCCCGAAGATCGTCGGGATCATCAAAAGCAGGCGGCGCAGGATGTAGGCACCCATCAGGCGGGCCTTTCGATCGACGTGTGGGCGGTGGCCCGGACCGGCGAAGCGTCGGCAAGCCGTCTATGGTGTCTCAATCCCTGTGTCTCCTTGCGGCTGTCAGGCCCGGATCGGGGCTTGTTTCAGTGATTCGTTTTTTTGCATTTGGAATCGAGACGCCATTCGAGTGCAAGGACTTCATTTGGGGGAGGCGTTTTTCGACCACCACGCGTCCGGAAAGCCTATTCCGTAGTAGGGCAGTTCCTGCGGACGGGCGAGCTGGTTCCAGTAAGCCACGCGAACCGAGCGCGAGTAGAACAGCGGAACCACGAAGTGATGGGCGAGAAGAACGCGATCGAGGGCCCGTGTTGTTGCCACCAGTTCGTCGCGGTTGGGCGCGAAGATGATCCTGCGGATGAGTTCGTCGATCGCCGGATCGGATATGCCGGCATAGTTTCTCGATCCCTGCTGATTGACCGAAGCCGAACCCCAGTAGTCGATCTGCTCGTTGCCGGGAACCAGTGTTTGCGCCCAGATGCCGTAGATCATGTCATAGTCGAAGCTTCGGACGCGGTTGGTGTATTGCGAATCGTCGACGGTCCGGATGCGCGCATCGATGCCGATCTTCTTCACGCTGTTGATGAACGGCGTGACGGTGCGCTCGAACGAGGGGTTGGCCAAGAGCAATTCGAAGCTGAAGGGCTCGCCGCTCTTTACGTTGACCAGGCGGTTGCCCTTGAGTTCGTAGCCCGCCTCCTTGAACAGCGCCAGCGCCTTGCGCAGGTTGTCGCGCACCTTCTGTGGGTCGCCGTTGACCGGGTTCGCGTAGGGCGCGGTGAAGACTTCTGGAGGAACCTTGTCCTTCAGTTCCTCCAGAATGGCCTTCTCGCGTCCTTCCGGCAAAGCCTTGGAGGCAAGCTCGGTGCCCCAGAAGTAGCTGTCGACACGCTGGAAGGCGTTGTAGGCGAGGTTGCGGTTCAGATCCTCGAAGTCGAAGGCGTAGTTCAGCGCCTCGCGCACGCGCTGATCCTTGAATTTGTCGCGGCGCATGTTCGGCACGAAGGCTTGCATGATGCCGGCTGCGCGCAGCGGGTTCTCGATCTCCTCGCGGACCACACGGCCATCCTTCATCGCCGGAAAGTCATAGGCGGTCGCCCAGTGACTGGCACTGTTGTCCTGGTAGAAATCGACGTTGCCGGCGCGGAAGGCTTCGAACTGCACGTTCCTGTCGCTGAAGAAGGCATAGCTGATCACGCCGAAATTATATTGCCCGACATTGACGTTGAGGCTCTTGCCCCAATAGTCGTCCCTGCGTTCGAAGCGGATCGAGCCGCCGGCCTGGAACGACGCAATCTTGTAGGGGCCTGAGCCCATCACCGGCTCCAGCGTCGTGCGGCTGATGTCGCGCTTGTTGCCCTTCTCGTCCTCGCCTTCCCACCAGTGTTTCGGCACGATGGGGAACTGGCCGAGGATGTTCGGCATTTCGTGGTTGTTCTTCTCGTCGAAGCGGAAGGTGACGTCGCGGTCGCCAGTCTTTTCCGCCGAAACCACGTGGCGGTAGTAGTTGGACAGAAGCGGATTGTGTTCCTTCACTTTTTCGAACGAAAAGACCACGTCCTCCGGCGTCACCGGCTTGCCGTCAGCCCACTTGGCCTCGGCGCGCAGGCGAAACGTCGCGGAGGAAATATCGTCGGGATAGGAAACGCCCTCGGCCAGCAGCCCATAGGCGGTTGTGATCTCGTCCTCGGCCGATTTCAACAACGTATCGAAGACGAGCGAGGTTACGCCGCTCGCCGCCTCGCCCTTGGAGAGAATCGGATTGAAGGTATCGAATGTACCGCTCTCCGACAGGCGCAGCTCTCCACCCTTGGGAGCGTCAGGATTGACGTAGTCGAAGCGCGCAAAATCGGGCTTGTATTTCAGTTCACCGATTGACGATGTTCCGTAGCGCCAGACGGGCTGTTCTTGGGCATTGCCTGCAGGAGGGAGGAGAAGGAACGCCGCTGTCAGTAGCGAGGCAGCGAGGCCAGGTTTCACGGTCCTGCAGAAGTTTGGCATCCAGCCGGTACCCCTTATATTTCAATCTTCTTTTGCGAGAGCATAGGCGAAATCAGGGCAAATGACAGGCACTGCCGCAAATCAGGCCAAATTTTTGAGTCACATCCCGGTGATTCACAAGCATGTAACGCGTAAGGCTGAGGCAAAGACGGGGCCTTAGGATCGGGGTTCGCCGGAGAGGCATGCCGCACAACGGCGCCGCTCGCCGCGAGACAAACGGGACGAAATTCAATGATTGCTCCATTTCGACGTTGCGGCTCGGCGTTTCTTGCGCTGCTGCTCGGAACAAGCCTCCTGATCGCCGACAACGCCGCGGCGGACGAAACGCCGGCCAAGGCGCTTTTCGGCGCCAAGGCCCTGCCTGCCGAGATGGCGGCAAATTCCTACGGCTTCTATGCGAAGGGATGCCTAGCCGGCGGTGTCGCCATCCCGACCGACGGGCCGACCTGGCAGGCAATGCGGCTGTCGCGCAACCGCCGCTGGGGCCATCCGCAGATGATCGCGCTGATCGAGCAGTTTTCCCACGACGCCGCCGACAAGGTCGGCTGGCCGGGCCTGTTGCTCGGCGATATCTCGCAGCCACGCGGCGGGCCGATGCTGTCGGGCCACGCCTCGCACCAGATCGGGCTCGATGCCGATATCTGGCTGACGCCGATGCCGCAACGCACGCTTACCTATCGCGAGCGCGAGGACATCTCCGCCACCTCGATGTTGCAGAAGAACAAATTCCTGACGGTCGACCGTTCGATCTGGACGCCGAAGCACGCGCAGCTGATCATGTTGGCGGCGAGCTACCCGCAGGTGGAGCGCGTCTTCGTCAATCCGGCGATCAAGAAGAAGCTCTGCGATACCTGGACGGGCGACCGCACGAATCTTGGCAAGGTCCGGCCGATCTACGGCCACGACTATCACTTCCACATCCGCATCAAGTGCCCCGCCGGCGCTTCGACCTGCAAGGATCAGGCGGAAGTGCCGGCGGGCGACGGCTGCGACAAGTCGCTGGCCTGGTGGTTCACCGACGAGCCATGGGCGAAGCCGACGAAGAAGCCGAACGCGAAGCCGGTCAAGCCGAAGGTGACGACGCTTGCCGATTTGCCGAAGGCCTGCGCTCTGGTCCTGAACGGCCCGGCGCCGGCCTCGGAAGCCGCCGCCACTTTTGGCACGGCCTACCGGGCTGCCGCGCCGGCCGCAGCGAACGATAGCATCGAGCAGGTGATCGGTGCGTCCGGTGATGTCCCTCCGGCCGATATCCCCGTACCAATGGCGCGTCCGACGCTGCAGTAGGATTAAGGACACACGAGCGGGGCGGGGAGGCATCAGCCTTCCCATTCCCGTGGCGCTCATGTATAGGGCAATCAAATCGATTTAAATATTGATGCGGGGCCCGGCATGGCGGATCGGAAATGTGTTGCGCTGATCGCGCATGATCAGAAGAAGGACGATCTTGCGGACTTTGCCAAGGCGCACGAGACGGTTCTGGCTGACTGGCGGATCGTTGCCACCGGCACGACCGGCGGTCGCGTCCTCGACGTCTGCCCAAGCCTCGATATCACCCGGCTGAAAAGCGGCCCCCTCGGCGGTGATCAGCAGATCGGCGCGATGATCGCCACCGGCGAAGTGCAACTGCTGATCTTCTTCGTCGATCCGCTGACCGCCATGCCGCACGATGTCGACGTCAAGGCGCTGATGCGCCTCGCCATCGTCTACGACATTCCGATGGCGCTCAATCGTGCAACGGCCGAGCAGTTGATCGACCTGAACCCCAGATGATGCGGGCTCCCGGCGGGCAGATGCTACTGAAATCCTCCCGCACTTTTCCTCATCCCGTTCTGTCTGATAGACAGTTCAGCAACCCAAGATGACGATCAGGATGGATCTTGCGATGTCCGGTACCAGTGAACACAGCTTTCCTTTTCCGATCCTGATCGGCGACATCGGCGGCACCAATGCGCGCTTCGCCCTGCTCATCGACGCTTTTGCCGACCCGAAGCAGCTGCCGCCGATCAAGACCGGTGATTTCGAGACGATCGAGGAGGCGCTGCAGAAGAGCATTCTCGACAAGACCTCCGTGCAGCCGCGCTCGGCGATCCTGGCGGTCGCTGGTCCGATTCGGGGCGACGAAATTCCGTTGACCAACGCCGGCTGGGTGATCCGGCCGAAGGACATGCTTTCGAGCCTCGGCCTCGAAGACGTGCTCATCATCAACGACTTCGAGGCGCAGGCGCTTGCCGTCGCCGCTCCGGCGGATGAGGATCTGGTGCAGATCGGCGGCGGCAGCATTCGGCCGCTGACCTCCCGCGTCGTGCTGGGTCCGGGAACGGGCCTTGGCGTCGGCGGTCTCGTCTTTGCCCAGCACACTTGGTTCCCGGTGCCGGGCGAAGGCGGACATGTCGATATCGGTCCGCGCACTGAGCGCGACTTCCAGATCTGGCCCTTTCTCGAGCCGATCGAAGGCCGCATGGCCGGCGAGCAGATCCTCTGCGGCCGCGGCATCATGAACCTTTACCGCGCGGTCTGCGCCGCCGATGGCGTTGACCCGGTTCTGACGGACCCCGCGGAAGTAACGACGCACGCACTGGCCGACAGCGACAGGGCGGCGATCGAGACCATCTCGCTGTTCTCGACCTATCTCGGGCGGGTCGCCGGCGACATGGCGCTGATCTTCATGGCGCGTGGCGGCGTTTTTCTGGCGGGCGGCATCTCGCAGAAGATCCTGCCGGCGCTCTTGAAGTCGCCCTTCCGTGCTGCGTTCGAGGACAAGGCGCCGCACTCGGCGCTGATGCGGACGATCCCCACCTTTGCCGTCATTCACCCGATGGCGGCGCTCTCCGGTTTGGCCGCTTTTGCCCGCACGCCGAGGGATTTCGGTGTGGCAACGGAAGGACGCCGCTGGAGAAGCTGACCCCGCTGCGCGCGCAAAGACTCGCCAAAGCGATATCAAACCACTATAGAGCGCCGGGAAAGATCGGGCCGGATGCCGGCCCTCCAGGTTGGTTCCAGGGAAGACGGGCTTTTTGAGCGCCAGCAAGAAAAAACAGCACGCGGTCGACTCCGATACGATCAGCGGAATCCTCAAGCGGGTCATAGCCGAAAACGGCCGTGACCATATTGGCGGCTATGTTTTCGCAATCAGCTGCCTGGCTGTCGTCGCCGCGACGACCGGCTTTACT
Source organism: Ensifer sp. ENS07 (assembly GCF_014852185.1). Taxonomy (NCBI): domain Bacteria; kingdom Pseudomonadati; phylum Pseudomonadota; class Alphaproteobacteria; order Hyphomicrobiales; family Rhizobiaceae; genus Ensifer; species Ensifer sp. ENS07. The sequence goes on from NZ_JACVBE010000004.1 coordinate 41,441, forward strand.
GCCTCGATCATGGAAACCGTGATCAACGAGGCCTTCGCGAACAAGCGGGCGGACATCGTTCTGCTCGTATGCGGCGCGATCCTTGCCGCCTTCGTGCTGCGCGGCTTTGCCACCTACGGCCAGGCCGTCGCGCTTTCGAAGATCGGCAACAACATCGTCGCGCGCTACCAGCGCCGCCTTTATGCCCATCTGATGGCGCTCAGCGTCGGCTATTTTAACGAGACCCGGTCGGCGCAGCTTGCAGCCCAGATCAGCCAGAATGTCAGCGGCATTCGCGACGTGCTCAATCTGACCGTTACCTCGATCGCGCGCGACCTGCTGACGCTGATCGGTCTGGTCGGCGTCATGTTTGCCAAGGACTGGCTGCTGTCGATCATCGTCTTTGTCGCAGCGCCTCCTTTGCTCCTGGGCCTGCGCTATGTGTCCAAGCGCTTGCGCTCGGCCACGCGCGAGGCGATCGAGGTCAACAGCCGTGTTCTCGGCGCGATGCAGGAGACCATTCAGGGCATCACTATCGTCAAGGCCTTCACCATGGAAGGCGAGCTGCGTGGCAAAGTCGAGACGATCATCGACCGGGCCGAAAACCGCGCCAACCGCATTGCGCGGCTGAGCGAGCGTACCGCGCCGATGACCGAAACCTTCGCGGGTCTGGCGATTTCGGCCGTGCTTGCCTATTCGGCTTTCCGCGCCATCTACGCCGACGTGCCGCCCGGTGCCTTCTTCGCCTTCGTCGTCGCCCTGCTCATGGCCTATGATCCGGCCCGCCGCCTGGCGCGTCTTCAGGTCTCGCTCGAACGCGCCGCCGTGAACGCCCGTATGGTCTACGAGATCCTCGACACCGTGCCGCACCAGCGCGACAAGGCCGATGCCAAGGAATTGGCGTTTACGAATGCCGCTGTCGAACTGCGTGACGTGCGCTTCCGCTATCCCAATGGCGACGAGGTGCTGAAGGGCGTCAGCTTCGTGGCCGAGGGCGGCAAGACGACCGCGCTCGTCGGCCCCTCGGGTGCCGGCAAGTCGACGGTCATCAGCCTCATTCCACGGTTCTACGATCCGGCATCCGGCCAGATCCTTATCGACGGGCAGGACATCGCCGACGTCACCAAGCAGTCGCTGCGCAAGGGCATCGCCTATGTGTCGCAGCAGCCCTATCTCTTCGAAGGCTCGATCCGCGACAACATCCGCTACGGCCGCATCGACGCGACGGATGCCGAGGTGGAGGACGCCGCACGGCTTGCCTACGCCCATGAGTTCATCCTTGCGCAGCCGCAGGGCTACGATACGCCGGTCGGCGAGAACGGCATGACGCTGTCGGGCGGTCAGCGCCAGCGCCTGTCGATCGCACGTGCGCTTGTGCGCAACGCCCCGATCCTTCTGCTCGACGAGGCTACCTCCGCGCTGGATACCGAATCGGAAGCCGCCGTGCAGAAGGCGCTCGACCACGCGATGGATGGCCGCACGGTGATCGTGATCGCGCATCGACTTTCGACCGTCGTCAACGCCGACAAGATCATCGTCATGAAGGATGGCTCCGTCGTCGAAGAAGGCACCCATGTCGATCTTGCACGGCGGCCGGACGGTCTCTACGCTCGCCTCCACAATCTCCAGGGTCAGTCTTCGGAAGAGCAGTCGCCTGAAGGCGAGGCGCCCGAAGCGCCGGCCGACGCCGAAATTCACTAGCGGACAAGAAGGAAATCACCGATGGGCGCAAACGATATGAAGCTCGTGGTGGTGGGTGCGGCCGGCCGTATGGGCCAGACGCTGATCAGGACGGTTCATGCGATGGATGGCGTTCGCCTGCATGCGGCCATCGAGCGCCCGGGTTCCCCCTTCATTGGCCGCGATGCCGGCGAACTGGCTGGCCTCGGCCCGATCGGCGTGCCGGTGACCGACCAGCCGCTCGAAGCCTTCGTCGAAGCAGAAGGCGTCCTTGATTTCACGGCGCCGGCTGGCACCGTCGAGTTTGCCGGGCTCGCCGCCCAGGCCCGCATCGTCCATGTGATCGGCACCACCGGCTGCTCGTCCGACGACGAGGCGAAGATCCGCGCTGCCGCCCGCCACGCCCGTATCGTCAAGTCGGGCAATATGAGCCTCGGCGTCAACCTGCTCGGTGTGTTGACGGAGAAGGCGGCGCGGGCGCTGGGTTCGGCCGACTGGGACATCGAAATCCTCGAAATGCACCACAAGCACAAGGTAGATGCGCCCTCGGGCACGGCCCTGCTTCTCGGCGCTGCGGCGGCGAAGGGGCGCGATATCGCCCTTGCCGACCACTCCGTACGCGTGCGTGACGGTCATACGGGTCCGCGTCCGGCTGGCACGATCGGTTTTGCGACGCTGCGCGGCGGCTCGGTCATCGGCGAACACTCGGTCATTCTTGCCGGCGAAGGCGAGCAGGTGACGCTCTCGCACAGCGCCACGGACCGTTCGATCTTCGCGCGCGGCGCCGTCACCGCTGCACTCTGGGCCCGCGGCCAGAAACCCGGCTTCTATTCGATGCTCGACGTTCTCGGGCTCAACTGACCTTTCCACTCTCAAGTCTCAAGGGGAATTCGACATGAGCGGTACTCTCGTCCTCGTCCGGCATGGCCAGAGCGACTGGAACCTGAAGAACCTGTTCACCGGCTGGCGTGATCCGGACCTGACGGAACTCGGCGTCGAGGAAGCCAAGGCCGGCGGCAAGGCGCTTGCCGACTACGGCATCAAGTTCGACATCGCGTTCACTTCGGACCTCGTTCGCGCCCAGCGCACCTGCCAGTTCGTGCTCGACGCCGTCGGCCAGTCCTCGCTCGAAACGATCCGCGACCAGGCGCTGAACGAACGCGACTACGGCGACCTGTCGGGCCTTAACAAGGATGACGCCCGCGAGAAGTGGGGCGAAGAGCAGGTGCATATCTGGCGCCGCTCCTACGACATTCCGCCTCCGGGCGGCGAGAGCCTGCGCGACACCGGCGCACGCGTCTGGCCCTATTACCTGACCGAGATCCTGCCGCGCGTGCTGTCGGGCCAGAAGGTCCTGGTCGCTGCACACGGCAACTCGCTGCGCTCGCTGGTCATGGTGCTCGATCGCCTGAGCAAGGAACAGATCCTGAAGCTCAACCTCGCGACCGGCGTGCCGATGGTCTACAAGCTCAACGCCAATTCGACCGTCGCTTCCAAGGAAGTGCTCGGCGACATGTCCGGCGCCCACTGAGCGCTGACAGACGGAGAATGAAAAAGGGGCGCTGGGCGCCCCTTTTTGCGTCTGTGATGATGCTGGGAAGCCTGTAATCAGATCGTGCCGTCGGCCGCCTTGCCGGCTTCCCAGCCGAGGATGGCGCGTTTGCGCGTCAGGCCCCAGTGATAGCCGGTGAGATCGCCGCTCTTGCCAAGGGCGCGGTGGCACGGAACCACGAACGAGATCGGGTTGCGCCCGACCGCAGCACCCACGGCGCGCGATGCCGTCGGCTGGCCGATGTTGCCGGCGATGTTCGAATAGGTGGTGGCGCAGCCGAGCGGGATCTTGAGCAGCGCCTGCCAGACCCGGATCTGGAAGTCGGAGCCGATGAGGAAGATGCGCAGCGGCTCGTCCTGCCGCCAGCGCGAAGGATCGAAGATGCGCGCGGCGTATTGGGACGTCGCCGCGCTGTCCTCGATGTAGCGGGCGTTCGGCCAGCGTTGCGCCATGTCCTCGAAGCTTGCCTGCTCGCCGCCGGCATCGTTGAAGGCAAGGCCGGCGAGGCCGCGCTCGGTGATCATCACCAGCGCCGTGCCGAAGGGTGAGGGGTGATAGCCGAAGCGGATTGTCAGCCCTTCGCCGCGCGCCTTCCATTCGCCCGGCGACATCGCCTCGTGGGTGACGAACAGGTCGTGCAGCCGGCTCGGTCCTGACAGGCCCACTTCGATGCTGGTTTCCAGCAGCGGCATGTCTTCCTGGCGCAGCAGGCGCTTGGCGTGGTCGAGCGTGACGGCCTGCAGGAAGGCCTTCGGCGAAAGCCCGGCCCAGCGGGTGAAGACCTTCTGGAGCTGCGTCGGCGACTGCTTCAGGCGCTGTGCCACGGATTCGAGCGACGGCTGGTCGCGATAGTCCTCGGTGAGCATTTCGATCACGCGGCTGACCGTATCATAGTCGGTGCCTTTCGGCGTGATATCGGTGGGTACGGATGTCGCAATGTTCATGGCTCTTCTCCTGTCTTGTCACAGGTAACCATTTGCTGGCCCCGTCAACCACCCGAAACTTGAAAACATGCGATCGGCGGGGTGCCGCCACAAGCGCCAGGCGTCAGCGGCGGCGAACGGTCGCAAGCGCGCCCGAGAGCGCCAGCGCAAAAGTCTCGCGGTCGTCGCGGTTGAGGAACGAGCCGATATCGGTTCGGCGGCCACCGCCGCTGATCGTCATCGAGACGATGCCGATCTCCTGATGCCGGGCGACATTCAAGCGCGCCCAGAACGGATTGAAACGATGTTCGCTGATCTGGCCCGAGGGCGTGAACTTGCGCACCGAAACGTCCGTCCTGCTAACGCGGACCTCTTCGCGGCTGAGCCCCGAGCGATTGTTCAGCCAGAAGGCGCCGAACAGCAGCAGGTAGTCGAGCCCGAAAAAGAACACCACCGGCCAGGCGCCGATGATGAGGAAGACGAGGCCGTGAACGAGGCTCAGGAGCCCGGCGATCAGGAAGAACATTTTGAAGCCGCGGCGCCCGAGCGAGCGATAGGGCGTGAGCTCGGCGGTGAAGACCGGAGCGTCCTCAGATGGGGTGGTGGCGTTGCCATGGATCATGACCTTTGACTATAGATGCATCATGAAAAACGTGAAGCCAAAATTGCCCGTGGGTGTTGCAAAACCGAAGGCGAGCCGCCGCGCCACGCCGCGGGTGAAGAGCCTCTATAGCCAGGACGAGCTCAAGGAGATCTTCCGTCGCTTCTCGATCCAGCGGCCGGAGCCGAAGGGCGAGCTCGAGCACGTCAATCCCTTCACGCTGGTCGTCGCCGTGGCGCTCTCGGCGCAGGCGACCGATGCCGGCGTCAACAAGGCGACGCGTGCGCTCTTTGCCATCGCCGATACGCCGGAAAAGATGCTGGCGCTCGGCGAAGAAAAAGTCCGGGACTACATCAAGACCATCGGCCTCTATCGCAACAAGGCGAAGAACGTCATCGCGCTGAGCGAAAAGCTGATCCGCGACTTCGACGGCGAGGTGCCGCGCACACGCGAAGAGCTGGTGACTCTGCCGGGCGTCGGGCGCAAGACCGCCAATGTCGTGCTCTCCATGGCCTTCGGCCAGTCGACGATCGCCGTCGACACCCACATCCTGCGCATCGCCAACAGGATCTGTCTGGCGCCGGGCAAGACCCCGGACGAGGTGGAAGACAAGCTGATAAAGATCATCCCCGACGAGTATCTTTACCACGCCCATCACTGGCTGATCTTGCACGGGCGCTACTGCTGCAAGGCGCGCAAGCCTGAGTGCGAGCGCTGCGTCATCGCCGATATCTGCAAGTCGCCGGAAAAGACCTGCGACATCCCGGCGTCGCTCGTCGAATTGCCGCCGCAGATGATCTCCGCCGCAAGCTGACGCCTGCCGTAAACGCTGAGCCTTACGTCGACACCATCCGGTCGATCAGCGTGCCGATCGTTTCCACATAGACCTCGCTCGACGCGCCATCGGCAATGTCGAGCGCCGCGCGATCGAAGGCAGCTGAAAGCAGCGAAGCCATGGCCGACAGCCTTTCGGCAGAAACGGTGGCCGGAGCCATTGCCTCGGCAATCCCTTCCTCGAGCGTTCTCTGCGCATTGGCCGCGTCGATCGCCATCATCTCCAGCTTGCCGAGGACGGCAGGCCCATCGAGCAAGAGCAGGCGGATACGCCCCGGCTCGCGCATGGCGTCGAAATAGGCGCGGGCGCCGACCTTCAGTGCCTGGCGGGCCGAAAGGTCGCCTGACGTCGCCTGCTCGATCGACGTCGCCACAGCAATTGCTTCCCGTTCCGCCACCGCGCGAAACAACGCCTTCTTGTCTTCGAAGTGGTGATAGAGCGCGCCGCGGGTCAGGCCGGCGGCCGCGACGATGTCCGGCGTCGACGTGTCGGCGTAGCCCCTGGTGACGAAGAGGCCGCGGGCGGCATCGAGGATCGCGGCGCGCGTCGTGTCGGAGCGCTCGCGATTGGAGCGTCGGGAGATTTCCTGTTGCATACATGCAGCCTGTATGTTAATTGAAGAAACATACAGATTGTATGATATTGCCGGAGCGAGGAAAAGCCATGAAATCGACGAGCTATTACCCGGTCATCATGACGGCCGACGTTGCCGCCACCGCCGCATTCTATGTCGATCACTTCCGTTTCCAGGCGCTCTTCACCAGCGACTGGTATGTGCATCTTCAATCGGTCGAGGACGAGCATGTGACGTTGGCCGTGCTCGATTACCGCCACGAGACGATCCCCGAGGAGGCGCGTGCGCCGACGCGCGGTCTGCTTTTGAACTTCGAGGTCGAGAATCCGGATGCGATCTATGCGCAGGCGCTTGCTGCCGACCTGCCGATCCTCAAAACCTTGCGCGACGAGGATTTCGGCCAGCGCCATTTCATCACTGCCGACCCGAATGGCGTGCTGATCGATATCATCAAGCCCATTCCGCCGAGCGCCGAATTCGCCGCCGCCTATGAGGAAAGCGCGCTTCCTACGGCGTGAAGCCGCCTGCACGCGTCTTTTGTCTTCCAAATGGCCGGAAAACCGGTATTAACGAACACCGGCCATCACGGAGACCGGACGAGGTTCATGACAAAATACGACGTGCTGACGATCGGCAACGCCATCGTTGATATCATCGCGCGCTGCGACGATGCTTTTCTCAATGAAAACGGCATCATAAAGGGCGCCATGAACCTCATCGATGCCGAGCGAGCCGAGTTGCTGTACTCGCGCATGGGCCCGGCGGTCGAAGCCTCCGGCGGCAGCGCCGGCAATACGGCTGCGGGCGTTGCCAGCCTCGGCGGCCGCGCTGCCTATTTCGGCAAGACCGCAAGCGACCAGCTCGGCGAGATCTTCGCCCACGACATCCGTGCCCAGGGCGTCTATTTCCAAACGAAGCCGCTCGAAACCGTGCCGCCGACGGCGCGCTCGATGATCTTCGTCACCGAGGACGGCGAACGGTCGATGAATACCTATCTCGGCGCCTGCGTCGAGCTTGGCCCCGAGGACGTCGAAGCCGACGTCGTCGCTGAGGCCAAGGTCACCTATTTCGAAGGTTATCTCTGGGATCCGCCGCGCGCCAAGGATGCTATCCGCGAAACCGCACGGATCGCCCACGCGAATGGCCGCGAGACCGCGATCACGCTGTCGGACAGCTTCTGCGTTCACCGCTATCGCGACGAGTTCCTGGAACTCATGCGCTCCGGCACGGTCGACATCGTCTTTGCCAACAAGCAGGAGGCGCTGGCGCTCTACGAGACCGAGGATTTCGATCTGGCGCTGGAGAAGCTCTCGAAGGATTGCAAGCTTGCGGCGGTAACGCTCAGCGAAGAGGGTTCGGTTGTCGTGCGCGGCGACGAACGCGTTCGGGTCAGCGCAACGCCGATCGCCCAGGTTGTCGATACGACCGGCGCCGGCGACCTCTATGCCGCCGGCTTCCTTCACGGCTACACGACCGGGCGCTCGCTCGAAGACTGCAGCAAGCTCGGCAATCTCGCGGCCGGCATCGTCATCGGCCAGATCGGGCCGCGGCCGATGGTCTCGCTGGAAACGGCCGCCAAACAGGCTGGTCTCGCCTGATCCGACCGAATTGATTTTTGGTTAAAGACGGGCGCGGCCTTACTTGAAGGCCTCGCCCGGATAGGCGCCCCAGATTTCGCCTTGGGCGATCCAGCCTTCGACGCCTTGCGCTTCGGCATGGCACCAGTCGCCATTGCACTCGCCGACTTTCACGATGACACCGGGCTCCATGCGGGCGACGATCGGGGAATTGCCCTGCGCGTCGCGGCGCATGTTGACGAAGACGCCTTCGCCCTTGCCGCGCATCCAGGGGGCTGCAACGGCTGTGCGGTCGCCGGAAAGCAGCGCCTGGTTCACCCAGCCTTCGGTGCCGTCGGCGTCGCGGATGCGGCGCCAGTTGTCGTATTCCTGAATGATCTCGACCGGCACGCCCGGCTTCATGTAGCGGAAGGCGACCGCGTAATCGACGCTCGGGCCGATCCGCAGATTGACGCTCTTGGACTTCAGGCTGACGAAGCGCGGCAGCGGCAGCCCGCTGGCGCCCTTGGCGGCCTGAGCGTAAGCCGCTGACGTCATGATCGCGGCGCCAAGGCAGGCGGCGATCAACGAGAGCGAGAATCTGGAAATGACGTGACGCATGACGAAGCCCATTTTCCGTGGCACTAGCTTTTGCAGGCGCAGTTCACTTGAGGCCCATGGGTCGGGCGGAAATCGCGGGGACGACGACGCGAGTTTTGTTTGTCTTCCCGGTGGGGTCTGGTAGAAATTGCGGCTACAGGGAGAAAGTATCGCCCAACTTGGTTAAGGACCCGTCAACAAGGCCCGTCGCAGCAATGACAAGCAAGAAGAAGCCCACGGTCTACATCACCCGCAAACTGCCTGACATTGTCGAGACGCGCATGCGCGAGCTCTTCGATGCGGAGCTGAACATCGACGACACGCCGCGCAGCCAGCCGGAACTCGTTGCCGCGGTGAAACGCGCCGACGTGCTGGTGCCGACGGTGACCGATCGCATCGATGCGGCGCTGATCGAGCAGGCCGGCCCGCAGCTGAAGCTGATCGCAAGCTTTTCCAACGGCGTCGACAACATCGATGTCGATGCTGCGGCCCGCAAAGGTATCACCGTGACCAACACGCCGAACGTGTTGACCGAAGACACCGCGGACATGGCGATGGCGCTGATCCTCGCCGTGCCGCGCCGGCTTGCCGAAGGTGCGCAGATCCTGACCGATCGCAAAGGCGAATGGGCTGGCTGGTCGCCGACCTGGATGCTCGGCCGGCGCATTGCCGGCAAGCGCATCGGCATCGTCGGCATGGGCCGGATCGGCACCGCTGTCGCCCGCCGCGCCAAGGCCTTCGGCCTTTCGATCCACTACCACAACCGCCACCGGGTGAAGGCGGAAACCGAAGAGATGCTGGAGGCGACCTATTGGGACAGCCTCGACCAGATGCTTGCCCGCGTCGATATCGTCTCGGTCAACTGCCCGTCGACGCCGGCGACCTACCACCTGCTCTCGGCACGGAGATTGGCGCTGATGCGACCGGACAGCTACATCGTCAACACCGCCCGCGGCGGCATCATCGACGAGACGGCGCTGATCAAGTCGCTGCGCGAAGGCAAGATCGCTGGCGCCGGCCTCGACGTCTTCGAGAACGAACCGGCCGTCAATCCGAAGCTGATCAAGCTTGCCGGTGAGGGCAAGGTCGTGCTTCTGCCGCATATGAGCTCGGCGACGCTTGAGGGCCGCATCGACATGGGCGAGAAGGTGGTGATCAACATCCGCACCTTCTTCGATGGCCACCGACCACCGGACCGCGTGCTTCCGGGCCGCGACTGAACGCGAAAGCGCCGTGCGGCCGTCCATCCGGTTCGCTCAAGCCCGGAAGCTAAAGTGTCTTGCGCATCTCGATCGCCGTCGGCCGGGTAAAACCGGGATGGCACATCGAGCCGCTCTGGACGAAGCCCCAGGCGGCAAAGGCGCGGTGATTGTCGATGAGTTCGATGCGGGTGAGGAGCCTCAGCGCCGGCAGCTTCAGCGCACGCGCCGTCGCCTCCGCTTCGGCGAGCAGCAGCCGACCGATACCCTTTCCTTGCGTCTCAGGCGCGACGGCAAGCTTGCCGATATAGAGGCAATCGTCCTCCGGTTTGCAGAAGATGCAGCCGACGAGCCTTTCGCCGTCGCGGACGCCGAAGGCGATCTCGTCAACGATCTTCTGCCGGAGCAACTCGATGTTCAACGCATGCGCCGACGACGGCGGGTCGATCCGCCCGTCCATGTAGGAGAAGGCGCCAAGGATCAGCGCCAGCAGTTCCTCGTAGCGGTCGAATGCTTCGTCGATGCGAAAGATCTGCACCATGGTCGGCCTATGCTCTGCGGCGATAGCGGATGGTGTTGAACTGTGCCGTCAGCGCGTCATACATCAGCAGCCGTCCGACCAGCGGTTCGCCGAAGCCGGCGATCACCTTGATTGCCTCCATCGCCTGCAAGGTGCCGATGACGCCAGTCAGCGCGCCGACGATGCCGGCCTCCGCGCAGGAGGGCACGACACCGGCCGGCGGCGGCTCGGGAAAGAGATCGCGATAGGAGGGGTTCGGCCGTCCATCGGCGCCGGCGCTGTAGGGCATCAGCACCGTCAGCGATCCGTCGAAGCGGCCGACGGCGCCGGTCACCAGCGGAATGCCGACCGCTGCCGCCGTATCGGCGGCGAGATAGCGCGTATCGAAATTGTCCGAGCCGTCGATCACCAGGTCATATTGCCGGAAAAGCGCCTCGGCATTGTCGGGGTTGAGCCTGAGCCTGTGTTCGTCGACGCCGACATGCGGGTTGAGGGCGGTGATCGCCTCGGCGGCCCGCTCGACCTTGGCGCGGTCGATGTCTTCAGTGCGGTGGATGATCTGCCGCTGCAGGTTGGAAAGCGCGACCGCATCGTCGTCGACGATGCCGATCCGGCCGATGCCGGCGGCGGCAAGATAGACGAGCACTGGAGCGCCGAGCCCGCCGGCCCCGATCACCAGCACACGGGCCGCCTTCAGCCTTTGTTGCCCGGCACCCCCGATCTCCGGCAGCACGATATGGCGGGCGTAGCGGGTGATCTCCGATTGGTCGAGCTTGTCCTCACCGGTCATGGCAAAATCCTCCTCGGTGACCTCTGCTTATCCCGTAACACTGCCGTGCGAAACCGTCAGAAAGCGGCCGCGTTCGCCCAGCGCCTTGAACATCGCTTGGTCCGTCCCGGTCATGAAGGCCTGGCCGCCAAGGCCGTCGACGAGATCGAACAGAGCGGCGCGCCGGTTGACGTCGAGATGGGCGGCGATCTCGTCGAGCAGCAGGATCGGCGCGTGGCCGGTCATGTCGCCGACGAGGCGCACATGCGCCAGCACCAGGCCGACGAGCAGCGCCTTCTGCTCCCCGGTCGAGCAGCGTGCTGCCTCCATGTCCTTCTCGCGGTGACGCACGAGCAGGTCGCTCCGGTGCGGCCCGTCGAGCGTGCGTCCCGCCGCGGCGTCGCGCGGACGCCCATCACGCAGCATCGTCAGATATTCTTCTTCCAGATCATAGGCCGGACGATGGCCCTCGTCGTCGAGAAAGCCCGACAACGCCAGGCGTGCCGACGGAAAGACGTTTTCGTCGACAGTGCGCTCGACGAGCGCCGTCAACAGACCGAGCATTTCCTGCCGTGCCAGCGCCATCGAGACGCCGAGACCTGCCATTTCGCGCTCGATCGCCGTCAGCCAGGCCGGGTCCGGGCGAAATTCGCCGAGCAGCCGGTTGCGGCTGCGCATCGCCCGGTCGAATTCGCTGGCGCGCCGGCCATGCTCCGGATCGAGCGAAAGCACCAGCCGGTCGAGAAACCGTCTCCGGTCGGCCGAAGGCCCGGTAAAGAGCCCGTCCATCGATGGCGTCAACCAGAGAACGCGCAGGTGATCGGTCAGTTCGTCGACGGTCGCTGCCGGTGTTCCATTCAGCCGCAGCCGCCGGGATTGCCCTTCCGTGACGCCGGCAGTCCCGGTGCCGATCTCGACGGTTCCCTCCATGCCCTCGACTTCCGCAAAGACCGAGAACCCGTCGCCGGCACCGACCCGGGTCACGTCCGCATAGGCTGCGCGCCTGAGGCCGCGGCCGGGCGAAAGGAAAGAGACGGCTTCCATGAGGTTGGTCTTGCCGGCGCCGTTCTCCCCCGTCAGCACCACATGGCGCTGATCGAGCTCAAGCGAGAGGGCCGCATAGTTGCGGAACTCCGTAAGCTTCAGGCGGTTGAGAAAGACCTTGTTTGGCATCGGCAGTCCGGATTCGACGTTGGGCGCAGCTAGGACGAAAGCGCCTGCCAAGGCAAGGCGAAATGGGACGCGTCGCCATATCGTGCAAGATAGGCCGATATCGACAGGGGAAAGGCGACAAACCCCTTTGATTCGGTGCTTTTCATAAAGGACCTAGTGAAATATGACAGCCGCATGACAATCCACAGATGGATATACGTGTGATGCTGGCCTGGTTCCGCAAACTTCTTCCCCGCGAGGATCGCTTCTTCGACCTCTTCGCAAAACATTCGCGCACCGTCGTCGGTGCTGCCGATGCGCTCGACAAGGTTCTCGCTGGCGGCGACGATCTGGAAAAACACTGCGACCGGATCGTCGCGCTCGAGGATGAGGCGGACCACATCACCGCCGAGGTGCTGCTGGCCGTGCGCCGGTCCTTTATCACGCCCTTCGACCGCGGCGACATCAAGGATCTGATCCAGTCGATGGATGATGCCATCGACATGATGCACAAGACCGTCAAGACGATCCGCCTTTACGAGCAGAAGAGCTTCGATCCCGGCATGCGCGAAATGGGCACCACGGTCGTCAAGGCCGCGCACCTGATCGCCGAGGCCATTCCGCTGCTCGATAGGATCGGCGCCAATCACGACCGCCTGATCGCGATCGCCGAAGAGGTCACCCGCATCGAGGGCCGTTCCGACGAACTGCACGAACAGGGCCTCAAGGACCTGTTCCGCCGCCACGGCGCCAGCAACCCGATGGCCTACATCATCGGCAGCGAGATCTATGGCGAGCTCGAAAAGGTCGTCGACCGCTTCGAGGACGTCGCCAATGAAATCAGCGGCATCGTGATCGAGAACGTCTGATGGATGCGACGCTCGCCTTTCCGTTGCTCGTCGGGCTGATCGGCATCGCGCTGTTCTTCGACTTCCTGAACGGTCTGCACGACGCAGCCAACTCGATCGCGACGATCGTCTCGACACGGGTGCTCCGGCCGCAATATGCCGTCATGTGGGCGGCCTTCTTCAACTTCATCGCCTTCCTGTTCTTCGGCCTGCACGTGGCCGAGACGCTGGGCAAGGGCATCATCGATCCCGGCATCGTCACGCCGCTGGTGATCTTCTCGGCGCTGATCGGCGCGATCGTCTGGAACATCGTCACCTGGCTCTTCGGCATCCCGTCGAGTTCGTCGCACGCGCTGATCGGCGGCCTCGTCGGCGCCGGTCTTGCGAGCACCGGTTTCAGTTCGATCGTCTGGACCGGCCTTTTGAAGACCGTGGGCGCCATCTTCATGTCGCCGGCGATCGGCTTTTTCCTGGCGCTCATGCTGGTGCTGATCGTTTCGTGGATCTTCGTGCGCCAGACGCCCTTTGCCGTCGACCGCACCTTCCGCGTCATGCAGTTCGTCTCGGCCTCGCTCTATTCGCTCGGCCATGGCGGCAACGACGCGCAGAAGACCATGGGCATCATCGCGGTGCTGCTCTACTCGCAAGGCTATCTCGGCTCGGAGTTCTATGTGCCGTTCTGGGTGGTGATCACCTGCCAGGCGGCGATCGCGCTCGGCACGCTGTTCGGCGGTTGGCGCATCGTCCACACCATGGGCTCGAAGATTACCAGGCTCAATCCGATGCAGGGCTTCTGCGCCGAGACCGGCGGAGCGATCACGCTCTTTGCCGCCACCTGGCTCGGCATCCCGGTCTCGACGACGCACACCATCACCGGAGCGATCATCGGCGTTGGTGCTGCGCGTCGCGTTTCGGCCGTGCGCTGGGGGCTTGCCGGCAATATCGTCATTGCCTGGTTCATCACCATGCCCGCCGCAGCGGCGATTTCGGCGCTCGCCTACTTCACCATCGATCTGCTGTTCTGATCGATCTGGAAATCGTCTCCCGCCCTCATAAGCAGGCGGGAGGCGCCCGTCATTTCGAGACCCGAGGCGCAGGGCTGCTCTGCCCACCCTGGTGCAAGGTCAGGCTTTCGGCACGGTCGCCTTTGAGCGTGAAGCTGATCTGGGCATCGATGAGCTTCGTAAAGAAGCGGTGCTCGGCCTCCGGAAGGATTTCGAGCCGGTCCTGCCCGGTCGCCTGGGCAAACAGACTATCGCCATCCCGAAAGATCGTGAGTTCGAAGTCGGGCGCCAGCCTGTAGGTGCCGACATAGGCATCATAGCGCGCCGGGTCGATCACTATGGCCGTGCGCTTGACGATCGGCGGCGCAAGCGGCGCGTTGCGATTGAGCAGATGGCGGCCGATGTCGTCGACGCCGACGTCGGTCGACGCATTCGACAGGGCGACCACGCCGACACCCGTCGACGGACGGTAGCCGACGAAGGATCTATAGCCGCCGGTTCCCCCATTGTGCCAGATGAACTGCTCGTCGCCCTTGCCCGAGACGACCCAGCCGAGCGCCTGCTGGTCGCCATCGCCGTTGCCGAGCGGTTGTCGGGTCGACAGCAGCGTGCTGAAGGCGGGAGCGAGCGGCGATGCCGTCTTTCCCATGGCCGCCTCAAGGAAAAGCAGGAGATCGTCCACGGTCGAGCGCAGGGCGCCTGCACCCTGCAGCGCGTCGAGATCCCAATCGCTCACCGGCTCCATGGCCGCATCGTGGCCCGTTGCCCGGCGTTCGGCCCAGTCGGGCTGCTGCGTGATCGCCGTGTCCTTCATGCCGAGGGGAACGGCGATACGGCTGACGACGAGGTCTTCATAGGAGACCCCGGCCTTCAAGGCGATCGCGTGGCCGAGAAGCCCGGCGCCGAGATTGGAGTATTCATGCCCGACGCCGGGGCGGCGCTGCGGCTTGTGACTGGAGAGGAAAGCATAGAGCTTCGCCGCGTCGTAGCCGGCATAGGGATTGCTCATGTCGGCCGGCACCAGATTGCTGGGCAATCGCGGCAGGCCGGACATGTGCGTTGCGAGGTCGCCGAGCGTGATCGGCGTCTGCTTGTCCTCGGGCATGATCACGCTCTCGGGAAGAAGCGTGGCGACGGGTGTGCCAAGGCTGAGTGCGCCTTTCTCCATCGCGTCGGCCAGCAGCAGCGCGGTAAAGACCTTGGTGACCGAGCCGATCTCGAACACGGTCTGCCCGTCGACGGGGCGCGGGTCGCCTTTGGCCGGATGGCCGTGGGCGATGATGCGCCGGCCATTGGCATCGATGATACCGACGACGATGCCGATCGACTGCTGTTGCTTGTCGATCCGGTCGGCCAGGATCTCCCGAATTTCTGCGTCGGTGGGAGCGGGAAGCGGACTTGCGTGAGCGTTGGTGCCAAGCGCCATGAGGACGATCCAGTTCAGAAAGCGGTTCCGCATGAAGGATAGGAATCCAATTTTCGGTTGTCAGGGGATGCGCTGATGATGCCAGCCGGTTTCGGTCAAGCCTTGGTCAAGACTTGATCGGCGATCGGCGCGATACCGTCACCCGCAACGATTGTGCCGGGATTGCGGAGCCGTCACGGATCCCAATAGGGCGGATCGCCGAAGGCTTCCTTCAGGTGCTGGGCGATGGCTCTGAGCTTGGTGGAGGCGCGCCGGCCCTCCGGATGCGCCATGTAGATGAACTCCGGCTCCGGGCTGAGCCCAACGTCGATCTCGTTCAGTTGCCCCTCGCGCACGGCCGGACCGGCGATGAAGGCGGGCAACAGCGCGATGCCGAGCCCGGCGACGGCGGCATCGTGCAGCATGTCGCCATTGTTCATGCCAAGCGCCAGGCGCGCCCGTACGACTGTCGCACCGCCAGGACCTTCGAAACGCCAGTCGGCAGCACCCCGGTTGGTGTAGAAGATGCCGCGATGGCCCTCGAGTTCGGCGAGCGACGCGGGCGTGCCGTGCCGGTCGAGATAGTCGGGCGCGGCGACCAGCAGGCGCCGGCTTCTCGCAAGTTTCCACACGACCAGCCGTGAGTCGGCGATCGCGCCATGGCGCACGATCGCGTCGTAGCCCTCGGAGGCGGCATCGACCCGTCGGTCGTCGACGTCAAGCGTCAGCTCGATCTCCGGGTGTTGGGCCAAGAACGGATAGAGCGCCGGACCGAGATGCCTTCGGCCGAAGCTGACGGGGGCCGCGATCCGAAGCGGTCCCGTCAGCAGCCCGCGGCGTTCGGCAAGATCGCTGGCGGCCGCCTGCACTTCGCTGACAATCCGGATGGCGCGCTCGCGAAACGCGATGCCATCCTCGGTGAGCGTCAGCTTGCGTGTGGTGCGGTGGAGAAGCGTGGCGTTGAGCCCGCGCTCCAGTTCTGCCACTCTTTCGCTGACGACGGATTTCGACAGCCGTAGGCGACGTGCCGCCTCGCTGATCGAGCCGGCTTCGGCCACGGCGACAAAGGCAGCTATTCCTTCGATCTTCATCATCGTTCGGCTTTTCCGAATTCGAGTTCCACAAT
This sequence comes from Ensifer sp. ENS07, assembly GCF_014852185.1. Lineage (NCBI taxonomy): Bacteria > Pseudomonadati > Pseudomonadota > Alphaproteobacteria > Hyphomicrobiales > Rhizobiaceae > Ensifer > Ensifer sp. ENS07. The sequence continues at coordinate 57,764 of NZ_JACVBE010000004.1, forward strand.
TGGGAGACTAATCCGAACGACAGTTTTCCGCCATATCTGTGGGCATCGAAGGACGGCCAATCGAACCGGCCTCCTTCTCAACCCAGCAAGAGGATTTCATCATGTCACGTTTGGAGAACAAGACGGCACTCATCACCGGCGGCACCAGCGGCATCGGTCTCGAAACCGCCCGCCAGTTCATTGCCGAAGGCGCACGCGTTGCCGTCACCGGCACCAATCCGAAGAACATCGCCGAAGCCCGATCCGTCCTTGGCGAGGCTGCGCTCATCATCGAGGCCGATGCCGGCAATGTCGCCGGCCAGGCGGCCGTTGCCGAAAAGATCCGTGCCGCCTTCGGCACGCTCGACATCCTGTTCATCAATGCCGGCATCGCCAAGCTGCAGCCGATCGAAGAGTGGGACGAGGCGAGCTTCGACCGGTCGATCGCCATCAACGTCAAGGGCCCGTACTTCCTGATCCAGGCACTGCTGCCCGTGTTCTCCAAGCGCGCCTCGGTCGTGCTCAACACCTCGATCAACGCCCATATCGGCATGCCGACCTCCAGCGTCTATGCGTTGACCAAGGCGGGCCTGCTGTCGCTGGCCCGCACGCTCTCCGGCGAACTCGTCGGCCGCGGCATCCGGGTCAATGCCGTCAGCCCCGGCCCAATCCGCACGCCGCTCCATGACGGCCACGCCCCGACGCCCGAACAAAACAAGCAAGTGGTTGATGCGATCGCCGCGCAGATCCCGCTTGGCCGTTTCGGCGATGCGAGCGAGATCGCCAAGGCCGTGGTCTTCCTCGCTTCGGACGAAGCCACTTTTACCGTCGGTGCCGAACTGATCGTCGATGGCGGCATGGCGACGCTCTAGGACGGACACCGATAAAGAGCTCGAAACCTGATCATCCAAGCGCCGCGGGTCCGACCGACCCGCGGCGCTGTCGTGTTCCCGCCTTTGCCCATCGCCTGCCGTTGGCATCGGCGGCGGAGAAGAGTATATTTTTCTATTCTAATAAAAGGCATCTGTTTGCGGGGAACCGCGAGACGAACACCGATCAGATCTCAGGAGGAGACGATGACGAGTGTCAGATGGATGATGAAGGGGCGTGAGTTCATTCATTGCAATTGCGCCTATGGCTGCCCCTGCCAGTTCAACGCTCTGCCGACCCAAGGCCATTGCAGCGCTGTCGGCGCCTTCGAGATCGAGGAAGGCTATCACGGCGACACGCGGCTCGATGGGCTTCGCGGCGGCCTGATCGCCGCCTGGCCGGGCGCGATCCATGAGGGCAGGGGGCAGGTGGTGCCGATCGTCGACAGCCGCGCATCGGACGAACAGCGCGGCGCGCTGCTGCGCATTATGAGTGGCGAGGATACCGAACCCGGCGCGACCTTCTTCCAGGTCTTCGCAACCACCTTCGAAACCATGCACGATCCGGTCTTTGCCGAGATCGATTTCGAGGTTGATGTTGGCGCCCGAACGGCGCGGCTGAACGTGCCGGGCTGGATCGCCGCACGCGGCGAGCCGATCCTCAATCCCGTGACCGGCGCCGCCCATCAGGCGCGCATCAATCTCCCCCATGGCTTCGAATACGACATTTGCGAAGTCGGGCGCGGATGGGCCGATACGAAAGGGCCGCTGACTTTGGCGCTTGCGGATTCGCATGCCCATTTCGCCCGGATGCATTTGACCGAAAGCGGCGTGATCCACTGACGCCGATGGGAGACACGGCGCTCGAAACCCTGCTTAGACGTGACCGCGTCATCGTCGTGGCGGCGCTGGTCACCCTGACGGCGATCAGCTGGCTCTACATCCTGTGGCTGGCGTCGGCCATGGACATGGCTGTTCCCCCGGCTCCTTCAGCCAGCATGGATATGGGCTCCGGCATGGACATGGATATGCCCATGGACATGCCGGCGGACAAGCCCATGACCATGGGGGCACAGCAGGGCGCCATGGCATCGATGGCGGGCGCGGTTGCCGCTCCCTGGTCCGCCACGACCTTCGCCTATGCCCTCGTCATGTGGGCCGTAATGATGGTCGGCATGATGGTGCCGTCGGCGACGCCGATGATCCTGCTCTATGCCCGTGTCGGCCGCAAGGCCGCCCAACAGGGCAAGCCCTTTGCCGCCACCGGTTTCTTTGCCGCCGGCTATCTGTCGGCCTGGATCCTGTTCGCGCTCGTCGCTGTTCTCGGGCAATGGCTGCTCGATCGCGCCCTGTTGCTCACGCCGGCGCTTGCAAGCGCCAGTGCGGTCCTCAGCGGCATCGTGCTGATTGCTGTCGGCCTGTTCCAGTTCACGCCGCTCAAGGATCGCTGTCTCAGTCAATGCCAGGCGCCGCTGCTTTTCATCCAGTCCCACGGCGGCTTTCGTCGGGAAGCGGGCGGCGCCTTCGGCCTCGGTGTGCGGCACGGGCTCTATTGCGTCGGCTGCTGCTGGGCGCTGATGGCGCTGCTGTTCGTCGGCGGGGTGATGAACGTGCTGTTGATCGCCGCGATCGCCATCTTCGTTCTGGCGGAGAAGGTCGTGCCCGGCGGCGGGATCCTGTCCCGCATCGCCGGGGTAGCGCTCGTTTTGGCCGGGCTGTGGCAGCTCATGGCCCTGCTCTGAAATAGAAGCGCCGCGCAACCGTTTCCGGCGCGCGGCGCTGTAGAAGTCGTCGGGCTTGAAGCCTTAGTCGCTCAGCGTATCGAAGAAATCCTTCATCCGGGCAAAGAATCCGGTCGATTCCGGATTGTTGTCCTTGGAGGAGATCTCCTCGAATTCCTGCAGCAGTTCGCGCTGGCGCTTGGTCAGCTTCTGCGGCGTTTCGATCTGGATCTGGATGTAGAGGTCGCCCGATTGCGCCGAGCGCAGCACCGGCATGCCCTTGCCCTTCAAGCGGAACTGCTTGCCGGCCTGGGTGCCCTCGGGAACCGTGACGCGCGACTTGGTGCCGTCGAGTGTCGTCACGTCGAATTTGCCGCCAAGGGCAGCCGTCGTCATCGAGATCGGCACGCTGCAATAGAGATCGGCGCCGTCGCGCTGGTAGAACTCATGCGGCCTGACCGAAAGGAAGATGTAGAGGTCGCCCGACGGTCCGCCGCGAAGGCCGGCTTCGCCTTCGCCCGAAAGGCGGATGCGCGTACCGTCCTCGATGCCGGCCGGAATGTTGACCGAGAGGGTGCGCTCTTCGGTGACCCGGCCCTGGCCGTGGCACTTGCCGCAGGGGTCGGTGATCGTCTGACCGCGCCCGCCGCAGGTGGGGCAGGTGCGTTCGATCGAGAAGAAGCCTTGAGCGGCGCGCACGCGGCCGGAGCCGTGGCAGGTGCCGCAGGTCTTGGGGCTGGTGCCCGGCTTGGCGCCGGAGCCGGTGCAGACGTCGCAGGTGATCGAGGTCGGAACGCGGATCTGCGCCGTTTTGCCGCCGAAGGCTTCCTCGAGCGAGATCTCCATGTTGTAGCGAAGATCGGCGCCGCGCTCGCGGCCGCCCGATGAGCGCCGCTGGCGCCCGCCGCCCATCATCTCGCCGAAGATGTCTTCGAAGATGTCGGAGAAACCGCCGGCACCACCGCCGCCGAAGCCGTTGCCCATGCCGCCCTGCTCGAAAGCCGCATGACCGTAGCGGTCATAGGCCGCCCGCTTCTGCGGGTCCTTGAGCATCTCGTAGGCTTCGTTGATTTCCTTGAAGGTCTTCTCCGCTGCCGCGTCGCCGGGGTTCTTGTCCGGATGATACTTCATCGCGAGCTTGCGGAAGGCGCTCTTCAGCTCCTTTTCGTCGGCGTTCTTGGCAACACCAAGCGTTTCGTAGAGATCACGTTTCATTCGTAGAAGATTATCCTGTTGGCAAGCCAGCGCGATGGCTCGGCGGCTGCCCGTTTACCTTGCCACCGATTTAGTAAACCTTGAAGCGCGATACCATAGCCCGAACGGCGGTAGATACGGTTTTTTGTCGGAAAAGGTACGTTTGCGGCAAGTCACAGTGCCGATCGCCGATATTGCAGGCCCTGACGGGCGAGACCGGCAACAAAAAAGCCCGGGCGAACCCGGGCTTTTCCGTCTGTTTGAAGGGCGACTTAGGCCGAACGCTTGCGATCGTCTTCGTCGTTGACTTCTTCGTAGTCGGCATCGACGACATCGCCGTCACGGGCAGCGTCGGCGGCGGCATCCGCATGAGCGGCTTCCGTCTGCTGCGCTTCGTAGATCGCCTGGCCGAGTTTCATGGAAACTTCCATGAGCGTGTTGGTCTTGGCCTTGATGTCTTCGGCGTCCGGCTCGGAGGCTTCGACGGCGGTCTTCAGCGCGGCAATCGCGTCGGAGATCGCCTTGCGGTCCGTTTCCGAAACCTTGTCGCCGTAATCCTTCAGCGACTTCTCGCTGGAGTGGATCAGGCTTTCGGCCTGGTTCTTGGCTTCCACGCCTTCGCGACGCTTCTTGTCGACTTCAGCGTTGGCTTCGGCGTCCTTGACCATCTTTTCGATGTCGGCGTCGGAGAGGCCGCCAGATGCCTGGATGCGGATCTGGTGTTCCTTGCCGGTGCCTTTGTCCTTGGCCGAAACCTGCACGATGCCGTTGGCATCGATGTCGAAGGTCACTTCGATCTGCGGCATGCCGCGCGGTGCCGGCGGAATGCCGACGAGGTCGAACTGGCCGAGCAGCTTGTTGTCTGCAGCCATTTCACGCTCGCCCTGGGAGACGCGGATCGTCACGGCCGACTGGTTGTCGTCGGCGGTCGAGAAGGTCTGCGACTTCTTGGTCGGGATCGTCGTGTTGCGTTCGATCAGGCGGGTGAAGACGCCACCGAGCGTTTCGATGCCGAGCGACAGCGGGGTGACGTCGAGCAGGAGAACGTCCTTGACGTCGCCCTGCAGAACGCCGGCCTGGATGGCGGCGCCCATGGCGACCACTTCATCCGGGTTCACGCCCTTGTGCGGCTCCTTGCCGAACAGCTGCTTGACGGTTTCCTGCACCTTCGGCATGCGGCTCATGCCACCGACGAGAACGACTTCGTCGATCTCGGCAGCCGAGACGCCGGCATCCTTGAGGGCTGCCTTGCACGGCGCGACGGTGCGCTGGATCAGGTCGTCGACAAGCGCTTCGAACTTGGCGCGGGTCAGCTTCATCGTCAGGTGCTTCGGACCGGAAGCGTCAGCCGTGATGAACGGCAGGTTGATTTCGGTCTGCTGCGACGAGGACAGCTCGATCTTGGCCTTTTCAGCGGCTTCCTTCAGGCGCTGAAGAGCGAGCTTGTCGTTCTTCAGGTCGATGCCCTGTTCCTTCTTGAACTCGCCGGCGAGGTACTGGACGAGACGCATGTCGAAGTCTTCGCCACCGAGGAAGGTGTCGCCGTTGGTCGACTTCACTTCGAAGACGCCGTCGCCGATTTCGAGAACCGAGATATCGAAGGTACCACCACCCAAGTCGTAAACGGCGATCGTCTTGCCGTCCTTCTTGTCGAGGCCGTAGGCGAGCGCTGCCGCGGTCGGCTCGTTGATGATGCGCAGAACTTCGAGACCGGCGATCTTGCCGGCATCCTTGGTTGCCTGGCGCTGGGCGTCGTTGAAGTAGGCCGGAACGGTGATGACGGCCTTCTCGACCTTTTCACCGAGGTAGGATTCGGCCGTTTCCTTCATCTTCTGAAGGATCATGGCGGAGATCTGCGACGGGGAGTAATCCGTGCCGTGCGCTTCGACCCAGGCGTCGCCATTGTCGGCCTTGGTAATCTTGTAAGGAACCATGTCCTTGTCTTTTTGCGTGGTCGGGTCCTGGAAGGTCCGGCCGATCAGGCGCTTGATCGCAAAAAGCGTGTTTTCCGGATTGGTGACAGCCTGGCGCTTGGCCGGCTGGCCAACGAGACGCTCGCCGTCTTCGCTGAATGCCACCATCGAGGGGGTCGTGCGCGCACCCTCGGCATTTTCGATCACCTTCGCGTCTTTACCGTCCATGACGGCGACGCAGGAGTTGGTCGTTCCCAGGTCAATACCAATAACTTTAGCCATGTCGTTCTCTCCTTGCAGCGGACTGTCGGAACCCGGTCAGGCATTCGTGAGACAGCCCCTAACGGGATGGTCTTTGGATTTCTTCGCAGCTTAGACTGCGCCGATGCGGCGTATATAAGGACCGGCGTTTCGGACTGCAAGGCATTCTGCGGGGCGTTTGGGGGCAAAAGCAAGCCCGGGATTTGTCTAGCCCGAAATGGGCCATCGGCCGCAGCCTGCCTACAGGCCGGATCCCCTGTCAAATCGAGGTTCACGGGCGGCTCAGCCGCCGGTCAGAATATCGAAAAGCGTGGTGCGGCGCGTGGCCCCGGTCGTCTGGCCGACATCGGCCGGCGGTACCATGCCGCCGTTGCCCTGATCCGCCGTCTGGCCGCCCCACGGGGCGCCGCCCTGGTCGACCGGACGCTGCCCGACCGCGACGCCGCCATCGACGCCGACGGGTGCTTCCGGGAAGGCTTCCGGGTCGCCGGACATCAGGTCGCCTGGGGGCGGCGCGGTGCCGTCGTCGAAGACCGGCTGCACGCCGGTCGTCCCGAACAGCGGCGAGGGCGAAAGCCCTTCGTGGGCCGCCATCATGAAATCGTGCCAGGCCTTGGCCGGCAGGCCGCCGCCGGTGACCTTCTTCATCGACTTGCCGTCGTCGTTGCCGAACCAGACGCCGGTCGTGAGATTCGAGGTGTAGCCGACGAACAGCGCGTCGCGGAAGGACTGCGTCGTGCCGGTCTTGCCGGCCGCTTCCCAGCCTTTCAGCTGCGCCTTCTTGCCAGTGCCCTTGGTCAGCACCCGCAGCAGCATCTGGTTCATCTCGCTGACGATCGCCGGATCGAGCACGCGCGGCGGGTTGTCGTAGGTGTTTTCGTAGAGCACCGTTCCGTCCGCCTTGGAAATGCGGCGGATCACGTGCGGCGTCGCCTTGAAGCCGCCATTCATGAAGGGGGCATAGGCCGAGGTCAGTTCGACGAGGCTCACTTCCGACGTCCCGAGCGCGATCGAGGCGTTTGCCTGCATCTCGGAATCGATACCGAGGCGGTGCGCGACCTTGACGACGTTGGAAGGGCCGACCTCCATGACCAGCTGGGCTGCGATCGTGTTCAGCGAGTTGGCGAGCGCATCGGCAAGCGTCACCTCGCCGCGATATTTCTGGTCGTAATTCTCCGGCGTCCAGTTGCCGATCCGAACCGGACCGTCATTGCGGATCGACATCGGCGTGCGGCCGATCTCCATGGCCGCGGCATAAACGAAGGGCTTGAAGGCCGAGCCCGGCTGGCGCTTGGCCTTGGAGGCGCGGTCGAACTGGCTCTCGGCATAGTCCTTGCCGCCGACGAGCGCCCGGATGGCGCCGGTGCCGTCGACCGAGACGAGGGCGGCCTGCGAGGCGTCGAGCTTCTTGCCATCGGCGTCCAGCGTCGCGGCAATCACTTCCTCGGCCTTCTTTTCGAGATTGAGGTCGATCGTCGTGTCGATGACCAGGTCTTCCTTGATCTCGCCGATCATGCCCGGAAGCTGGTCCATCACCATATCGGCGACATAATGCTCGGCGCCCGACCAGTAGCTCTTGGCCTTGGTCGGCGTCTGCGACATCGCCGTCTTGATCTCGCTGTCGGTGACGAAGCCTTCCTCGCGCATCGCGCCCAGCACGATCTGGGCGCGCTCTTCCGCCGCCTTCGGATCACGCGCCGGCGAGAGCCGCGAAGGGGCCTTGAGCAAGCCCGCGAGCAGGGCCGCCTCGCCGAGGTTCACGTCGCGTGCCGACTTGTTGAAGTAGCGCCGCGAGGCCGCTTCGACGCCATAGGCGTTGGAGCCGAAGAACACCCGGTTGAGATACATCGCCAGGATCTGGTCCTTGGAATACTTCTGCTCGAGCCAGAAGGCGAGCAAGACTTCCTGCACCTTGCGCTCCAGCGTGCGCTCCGGCGACAGGAACAGGTTCTTGGCGAGCTGCTGCGTCAGCGTCGAGCCGCCCTGGACCATGCGGCCCGTAGTGACGTTCGTCAGCATGGCGCGGGCCAGACCTAAGGGGTCGATGCCGAAATGGGAATAGAAGCGCCGGTCCTCGATGGCGATGACTGCCTGCGGGATATAGGGCGACATGTTTTCGAGCGAAAGCGCTTCGCCGCCCGTGGTGCCGCGGTTGGCGATGATGTCGCCGCTGACGGCAAGGATCTTCACGTTCGGCGGGCGATCGGGGATCGACCAGCTTTCGGCGCTCGGCATGCGCGCGCCGTAGTAGAGCACCAGGCCGCCGACGCCCATCGCGCCCCAGATGCCGAGCACGATGCACCAGTAGAACAGCGTGCGGACAAGGCCGACCAAGCCACCGCCACCGGAGCCGCGACGGCCGCCGCCGCGCTTGCCGGCTGGCTTCTTCTTGCCGCTGCTCCTGTTGGTCTGGCCGGAAGATTTGCCGCGTGGCGCCTTGCGGCTCGTGGTCACGCGGTCGCTGGCCTCTACGCGAAAATCGTCGTCGTCATCGTCCTCGTTTCCGCCGAACGAGGGCTCGATCCGCTGTCCTGACCTGCCGCTTGCTGCCATGCCGTTTGATCTATCCCTCACCGCCCAGCGGTGGCCCTTGGCGCTATCGTTGCGGCCAATCGATTTCAACGGCGGTAACGGCGTCCCACGCCCATCCGCCACGGCGACCGGGTGAACTTTAAATGCGGCAATTTAAGGGGTGGTTAAGAAAGTCGTTGTGAAAAAGCCTGATGGTTCAAAACCTTGACGCTTAGGCGCGCATGCGCCTCCAGGTCCGAGCCCGTGCTCGCCGGTTCTCACTGGATGGCGTTTCGAAGCGGAGTCTCTTCGACCGATGCCGTGGGGCTCACCGGATAGGGATCGGTGTAATCGTAGAGCCATTGGCTGAAAGGCATCCGCAGCAGCACCCGCTTGCCCAGATGGTTCATGGCCACCTCCTCGCAGTCGGCGGCCGGGTGGGCCCGACGGCCGCACATGCCGAGCGGGCTGTCGATCAGACGGAAGCCATGTCCCTGATAAACGAGGGCCGTCATCGCTTTGAGCTTGAGGGAGCCGGGCGGCAGCACCACGAGACGGAGGCTGGCAAGCCAGGTCGCAAGAATCAGGACAACGATGAGGGCGGTCGGAATCTGGAGCAGCAATTTCATTTGAGCGCCTGCAATTACTGAGTGAAAATTTATTCTTGGCTTACACGTAGATGTATGTCGAAAAAGCTGAACAAAAGGAACCTGCCATCAGTAGTTGTGGTTTCTATCAGGTTATCGGTCGCGGCGGTCCTCCGGATGCACCAACCGCGATCCGACGTCAGGGACGATGCCTTTGGCCCTGCCTTTCCTTCACGATTTTGTGCAGTGCAAAATGATGTCTTGAAATTGTTGCGGCGCATAATTATTATACGACTCATCGAAGCGCTGCACCTCCTCCCGCGGCGCCCGATGCGGATCGGCGGCACTCCTCCTCCCAGCTGCCGATCAAGTTCGAGAGCCCCGTGTACCTCCTCCCACACGGGGCTCTTTTCATTTTGCGCTTATGCCCGCGGCTTTCTGCTCATCGGCGTGACGCCGCCCACCGCCTCCCAAATTTGCTGAGGTCAAACGGATCGCCGGTGCCGCGCCGAACGGTGGCTGGCCTATGTCGTTATCGATCCACTCGCGAATCCTGCTATGGCTTCGCCTCATTGTTGTGTTCGGCTGCCCGCACGACAAAGGAGGACTGCCATGAAGCTTCGATCCACCGTCTTCGCCCTCGGCGCATTTGCAGCCCTGAATGGCGAAGCTCTGGCGCAGGACAGCGTCGCCTATGTCGATGACCGGTCCGATGGGGCCGCGCTCGTCCGCTCGCTCTACAACGCCGTCAACCGCAAGGAATATGCCCGCGCCTATGGTTATTTAGGCGAATCGAAACCCGTCGGTGGCTTCAAGGCGTTCACCCGCGGCTATGAGCGCACGGTGTCTGTCGAGATCAAGGTCGGCAAGGTGAAGACGGAGGCCGGGGCGGGCAGCATCTATTCCGCCGTTCCCGTCGCGGTGAAATCGATCGAGAAGCGGGGGCGGGTGCGGTTCTTCGCCGGCTGCTATGTCGCCCGCATCATCAATCCGTCGCTGCAGGTGCCGCCGTTTACACCCTACCAGATCGAAGCGGCGCGCCTGCACGAGGTGAAGGGGCCGCTCGAACAGGCGCTGCCCACTGTCTGCAACGCGCCCTGATATCCGTGATGGACGCGGTCTCTTCGCCTAGGGGAGGTCGCTTCCCTTCGGCGGCTGGCGCTCCGCCACGAAACGCGCCCGCTCGAACACCAGGATCACGATCAGCGCAAGCACGAACGGGATGACGAGGTAAAGCAGCCGGAAGATCGCAAGCGCCGCAAGCACGGCAGCCGGGTCCATTTCCGGCAAGGCGGCGATGAAAATCAGCTCGAGTACGCCAAGCCCGCCGGGCGCATGCGACAGAAGGGCTGCCGAAAAGGACGCAAGGAAGATCCCGAGAATGACGATATAGCCCGGATTTCCCGCTTCCGGCAGGGCGAAATAGATGATCCCGGCGGCGCCGATCAGCTCCACCGGAGCGATCACCAGCTGCCGGAAAACGATCTTCGGCTTCGGGTAGTGCAGCTGGAACCAGCGCGTGCGGAACGACGGCAGCCCGACGAGACTGCCGATGACATAGAGCCCGATGACGATGAGGATGAGCACGCCGGTTGTGAGCGACATTTCGACCGGCAGGAATTCGGCAAAACGCTCGATGATGTCGGGCCGTACCAGAAGCACGACGGCCGATAGAACCAAGGTCCCGAGAGTGAAGGTGAAGGAGCAGAAGGCGACGAGAACGCCGACTTCGCCCGGGGAAAGCCCCTTGGAACGGTAGGCGCGGTAGCGCACGACCGCGCCGGAGAACACCGAGGCGCCGAGATTGTGCGACAGCGCGTAGGTCGTGAACGAGCAGAGCGTGATGAACCAGAGCGAAATGCGGTGGCCGAGGTGGTCGAGCGCAAGTCGGTCGTAGGCCGCCAGAGCTGCATAGGCGAGGAGCGTCGAGCCGATCGCCAGAAGCCAGCTCCTCAGCGAAATAGCATTGAAGCTTGCGAGAAACTCGTCGAACGACAGGTCGCGCAACTCATGATAGAGCGCGTTCACCGAAAACAGGATCGCCAGAAGGCCGACAACGGGCCAGAAATAGGTCTGCAGCCGCTTCATGCCGGTGCCGCGATGGATGCGAGGGCGTGGCGGGGTTGTTTCAAGGACACTTCCGTTGCAGCGGCCGGAGGGTTTCTCCGAGCGGAGACGTTCAGTTTTCTGAGCCGCTTTGTCATAACGTCACGCCCGCAGCGCGACGCTTCGGTCCTTACCCTTGCCAACGATCCGATTTCCCTTTGTGATTTGTTTCACAAAAAGGAAGCACCTGAGACCCCGGAGGTCAAGGATTGACGGCCCGCCGACAACGGAGAAACCGCCGGGAAACAGTGAAGGGGAAACGGTAAAGCGTGGACATCCCGCCGATCGGGCAGCGATGCATGCGCGTCGATGGAGCGCTTGCGCGCGAGGGCTGCATCATCTCCAGCCACGCAACCAAAGCAAAGAAGCCGTGGCGAGAGCTCCGCCACGGCTTCCGGGGTCAAGTGGCTCGGGCGGGATGCGCGCACAAAATCGCGCCCCGTCCCGCACCGATCATCAGGCGGCGAGCGCGTCGAGGATACGGATCCATGAGCGGATGCCCTTGTGATAGGACTGCAGCTCGTACTTCTCGTTCGGCGAATGGATGCGGTCGTCGGAAAGACCGAAGCCGACGAGCAGCGATTCCATGCCGAGCATCTTCTGGAAGTCGCCGACGATCGGGATCGAGCCGCCCATGCCGATGATGACGGCCGGCTTCGGCCACTCGTCGGACAGGGCCACCTTCGCCGTGTTGAGCAGCGGCGATTCGTACGGAAGATGGATCGCTGGCGAACCGCCATGGGCATGGAACTCGACCGAGCAGTCGGCCGGAACCTTGGAGCGCACATAGGCGCGGAAGGCTTCGCGGATCTTTTCCGGGTTCTGGTTGCCGACCAGGCGGAAGGAAACCTTTGCCGAAGCCTCGGCCGCGATCACCGTCTTGAAGCCTTCGCCGGTATAGCCGCCGGTGATGCCGTTGACTTCCGCGGTCGGTCGCGCCCAGGTCAGTTCCAGCACCGAGCGGTTTTTTTCACCCGACGGGATCGAAAGGCCGATTTCGCCGAGGAACTTCTCTGCCGTCTGGCCGAGCGTTTCCCAGGCCGCCTTGATCTGGGCCGGGGTCTCTTCGACACCTTCGTAGAAGCCTGGCAGCGTCACGCGGCTGTTTTCGTCATGAAGGCCGGCGAGAATGGTGGTGAGGATGCGGATCGGGTTGGCGGCAGCACCACCGAAATAACCGGAATGCAGGTCGCGGTCGGCAGCCCGGACGATGACTTCTTCGCCGACGAGGCCGCGCAGGCCAGCGGAGATCGCCGGCGTATCGCGGTCCCACATGCTGGTGTCGCAGACCAGCGCATAGTCGGCCTTGAGTTCGGCGGCATTGGCTTCGAGGAAGGGCTTCAGCGACGGCGAGCCGGATTCCTCTTCGCCTTCGAACAGGATGGTGACGCGGCAGGGCAGGGCGCCATGCACGTCCTTGTAGGCGCGCACCGCCTCGACGAAGGTCAGGAGCTGGCCCTTGTCGTCAGCCGTGCCACGGCCGGTGATCACCTTGCGGCCGGGTTCGATTTCCTTGATGCCGGGCTCGAACGGATCCGTGTCCCAGAGGTTCAGCGGATCGACCGGCTGAACGTCATAGTGGCCATAGAACAGCACATGCGGCGCATCGGGCTTGGCGCCGTCATGGTGGGCGACGACCATCGGATGGCCGGGGGTGTCGCGCACCGATGCGGTGAAGCCGAGGCTGTTGAGTTCGGCCACCAGCCATTCGGCCGCCTTGCGGCATTCCGCCTTGAAGGCCGGGTCGGTCGAGATCGACTTGATCCGAACGAGGTCGAACAGCCGGTCGAGGCTCCTTGGCAGGTTGGCGTCTGCGCGTTCGAGAACGGGGGTGATGTCAGCCATCATGCATATCCTTGCTTCAAGTTTCGCCGGAACCTACTGCATGTGCCGCCAAAGCGAAATCGATTTGAGCGATTTTGGGCAGAGGTCTCAGGTGACGGTGAACGGAGAGCCCGGCGCGTCGGCAAGGTGAGCGCCGGGGCGCCCGGATCGACGCGTCTGCCCCCGCTTTAGAACGGGCGAACGCCCGCTTTAAGCCAATTTTTTTGATGGAATGATCATAAGGGGGTGGTGCGTTCAGGCGCGACTGTCGCTGCGTGCCACGCTCGCGAGCGCCATGCGCATATATTCGAGCATCAGTTCGCGTTCGAAATTCCTGAGGCCGGCAAGCAGCGACTGGTCGGCGGCAAGCGCTGCCTCCTTGGCGGCCGCCTCCATCTCCTTTGCCTTTTCGGTGAGGTAGATCTGCTGCGAGCGCTTGTCCTGCGGATGCTTGCGGCGGAGGATGAGCCCGTCGCGCTCCATGCGCGAGAGCGTGTTTGCCATCGTCGCCTGTTCGATGTCGAGGCGATCGAGCAGTTGTTTCTGCGTCAGGCCTTCCTCGGCCCAAAGCTCGAGCAGGATGGGAAACTGACCGGGCGCGAAACCAAGCTTCTGGCCGCGCTCGTGAAGCGCGCGCGAAAAGCTCTTAGCCAGCAGGCTGGCCAGGTAGGTCGCAGATTCCATACGATTGAAGGCCATGTCTATCGGTACGCCCGAACCGCCATGAAGACAAGTTACAATGCAGGCGATGGACCTTGAGACCGTCGGGTCTCACCGGGATTTGAGCGGAGGTGATCGGACGGCAGAAACAAAAAACCGTCACGGTGCGGAGGCGGCGCCGTGACGGTCTTTTGAAAACGGGACAAAGGCCCGGAGAGGGGGATAAGGCCTTTGTCCTCATCTGGTGCGGGCGGGGGACAGGCCAATCACCAGAAGACGGCATCACTCGGTGCCGTTGAGTAAGATTTGAGGATTCAAATGTGGCTTTTCAAGGATACCGGGGCTGAATCGGACATTACAAATATGTAACGTTTGCGTGAAGCCGAACGGGCGCTTGCGAAGCCTTTTGGCGCTCGATCCCAAGGCGAAATCAGTCCCTGTTTTCGCAATCCGCGGTGGCGATCGCGGCCACCGCGACCGGTGGAGAATGTAGTGTCTGGCGGGAAAACCGCAATGGACCTTTGGCTTGCCCCGCGCTATCCATTTGCCCATGAAAAACGGTGATCATCTCTTCCTCGTCGACGGCTCCGGATTCATCTTCCGGGCGTTCCACGCCATCCCGCCGCTCAACCGCAAATCCGATGGCCTTCCGGTCAACGCGGTATCGGGTTTCTGCAACATGTTGTGGAAGCTGCTCACCGATGCGCGCGACACCTCGGTCGGCGTCACGCCGACCCATTTCGCGGTCATCTTCGACTATTCGTCGAAGACCTTTCGCAACGCGCTCTACGATCAGTACAAGGCGAACCGCACGGCGCCGCCGGAAGATCTGATCCCGCAGTTCGGGCTGATCCGTCACGCGACCCGCGCCTTCAACCTGCCCTGCATCGAGAAGGAAGGCTATGAGGCCGACGACCTGATCGCCACCTACGCCCGGCTTGCAGAAGCCGCCGGCGCCGGCGTCACCATCGTCTCGTCCGACAAGGACCTGATGCAGCTCGTGACTTCGAACGTGTCCATGTACGACAGCATGAAGGACAAGCAGATCTCGATCCCGGAAGTGATCGAGAAATGGGGCGTGCCGCCGGAAAAGATGATCGACCTGCAGGCGATGACCGGTGACTCCACCGACAATGTCCCGGGCATTCCCGGCATTGGCCCGAAGACGGCAGCACAGCTGCTCGAGGAGTACGGCGATCTCGAAACGCTGCTGGCCCGCGCCGGCGAGATCAAGCAGGCCAAGCGCCGCGAGAACATCATCGCCAATGCCGATCTCGCTCGTCTGTCGCGCCAGCTCGTCGAACTCAAGACCGACACGCCGCTCGACGTTCCGCTCGAAGAGCTGAGCCTCGAGCCGCAGAACGGTCCGAAGCTGATCGCCTTCCTGAAGGCGATGGAATTCACAACGCTGACGCGTCGCGTCGCCGCCGCGACCGGTACGGACGCCGATGCCGTTGAAGCAGCCTTGGTGCCGGTAGAATGGGGCGCCGAGGCGCGCGGCCCTGATCTCGACAAGGGAGATGGCGCGGAAAAGGTCAGCGAGGGCTCCTCCACCGCAGCTGCCGCCCGTGGCGAGGCCGCGCAAGCCGCCGCCGTCCTGTCGCGTGCCGGCGAAGCGAATGGCGCGGACGCGACGCCCGAGGCGCTCGCTGCGGCACGCGCTGAAATCTTCGCCAAGGCGCCGATGGATCAGAGCGCCTATGTGACGATCCGCGACATCGCCACTCTCGACCGGTGGATATCGGACGCGCGCGAAGCCGGTGTCGTCGGCTTCGACACGGAAACGACCTCGCTCGATGCAATGCAGGCCGACCTCGTCGGCTTCTCGCTGGCGATCGCCGACCACAAGGCCGACCCGACCGGCGCCTCGATCCGGGCGGCCTATGTGCCGCTGATCCACAAGACCGGCGTCGGCGACTTGCTCGGCGGCGGGCTCGCCGAAAACCAGATCCCGGTCGCAGAAGCCTTGAGCCGGCTGAAGCGCCTGCTGGAGGACCCTTCGGTCCTCAAGGTCGCCCAGAACCTGAAATACGATTACCTCGTGATGAAGCGGCACGGCATCACCGTCGAAAGCTTCGACGACACGATGCTGATGTCCTACGTCGTCGATGCCGGCAACGGCACCCATGGCATGGACTCGCTGTCTGAGCGCTGGCTGAACCACAAGCCGATCGCCTACAAGGACATCACCGGAACCGGCAAATCCTCGGTGACCTTCGACTTCGTCGATATCGACCGGGCAACCGCCTACGCGGCTGAGGATGCGGACGTCACGCTCAGGCTCTGGCATATCCTGAAGGCCCGATTGGCCGCCAAGGGGCTGATGCGCGTCTATGAGCGGCTGGAGCGGCCCCTGGTTGCCGTTCTGGCACGCATGGAAGACCGCGGCATCACCGTCGACCGCCAGATCCTCTCGCGGCTTTCGGGCGAGCTCGCCCAGGGCGCAGCCGGGCTCGAGGACGAGATCTACAAGCTCGCTGGCGAAACCTTCACCATCGGTTCGCCGAAGCAGCTCGGCGATATCCTCTTCGGCAAGATGGGCTTTGCCGGCGGCTCGAAGACCAAGACCGGGCAATGGTCGACCTCGGCACAGGTTCTGGAAGACCTGGCAGCCGAAGGCCACGAACTGCCGCGCAAGATCGTCGACTGGCGACAGCTGACCAAGCTCAAGTCCACCTATACCGATGCGCTTCCGGGCTTCGTCCATCCGGAGACGAAGCGCGTGCATACGTCCTACGCGCTTGCCGCCACGACCACCGGCCGCCTGTCGTCGTCCGATCCGAACCTGCAGAACATTCCGGTGCGCACCGCCGAAGGCCGCAAGATCCGCACCGCCTTCATCGCAACGCCCGGCCACAAGCTCGTCTCGGCCGACTACAGCCAGATCGAACTGCGCGTGCTTGCCCATGTTGCGGACATTCCGCAGCTTCGCCAGGCCTTTGCCGATGGCGTCGACATTCATGCGATGACCGCATCGGAAATGTTCGGCGTTCCGGTCGAGGGCATGCCGAGCGAAATCCGCCGGCGCGCCAAGGCGATTAACTTCGGTATCATCTACGGCATCTCGGCCTTCGGCCTTGCCAACCAGCTGTCGATCGAGCGCTCCGAAGCCAGCGACTACATCAAGCGCTATTTCGAGCGTTTCCCCGGCATCCGCGACTATATGGAAGGCACCAAGGTGTTTGCCCGCGAGCACGGCTACGTCGAGACGATCTTCGGCCGCCGCGCCCACTATCCGGACATCCGCTCGTCGATCCCATCGCATCGCGCTTTCAACGAGCGCGCCGCGATCAACGCGCCGATCCAGGGCTCGGCCGCCGACATCATCCGCCGCGCCATGGTGAAGATGGAGCCGGCGCTGGCCGAGGCGAAGCTTTCGGCCCGCATGCTGCTGCAGGTGCACGACGAACTGATCTTCGAGGTCGAGGACGCCGAGGTCGAAAACACCATTCCGGTCGTCGTCTCGGTGATGGAGAACGCCGCCATGCCGGCGCTCGACATGAAAGTGCCGCTGAAGGTCGATGCGCGCGCGGCAACCAACTGGGACGAGGCGCACTGATCTAGTCGGTGCACACCGGGTTTTTGATGGAAACCTCTCAGAAAACCTCAAAAGCCGAATGCGACGAATCTTGCAGCGCCCGGGGGCATTCCATGCTCCCGGGCGCCTTTCCATCAGGATGATAGAAAGCGTCAGCCGTCGCAGCCGGAACGATTGCCGGCGCGTTCAACTCCTCATAGGCAGCCTTTGGGAAGGGGCTCGAGCCTCATCCGAAACGGCTGCAATCGGAGGAGATCATGGCGCCGAAGACCTTCATTCTTGTCCTGTCCTGCGACGACAAACCCGGCATTGTCGCCGCCGTCACCACGGAGCTTGCCGCCCTTGGCGCAAACATCGCCGAGAGCAACCAGTTCTGGGATACCAAGACCAACAGCTTCTTCATGCGCATCGCCTTCCAGGTTGCAGCGAGCGTTCAGGCTGGTGATGTCGAGCGGGCGCTTCGCCCGGCCGTCGAGCGTTTCCAGATGCGGACCACGCTCACGGATGCTGCGGTCAAGCCGAAGATCCTGGTCCTCGTCTCCAAGTTCGACCATGCGCTCCTGCACCTGCTTTACCAGATCCGTGTCGGCTGGTTGAACGCGGAGGTCGTCGCCATCGTCTCCAACCACGAAGACAGCCGGCGTACGGCTGAAGCCGAAGGGCTCGCCTATCACTGTTGGTCGGTATCGAAGGACAACAAGGCCGAGCAGGAGGAAAGGCTTCTGCGACTGGTCCAGGAGACCGGCGCGGATCTCGTCATCCTTGCCCGCTACATGCAGGTGTTTTCCGACAATCTGTCGAAGCGCCTCTACGGCAAGGCGATCAACATCCACCATTCGTTCCTGCCGAGCTTCAAGGGCGCCAAGCCCTATCATCAGGCGCATGAGCGTGGCGTGAAGCTGATCGGGGCGACGGCGCACTACGTCACGCCGGACCTCGACGAAGGCCCGATCATCGAACAGGAAACCGAACGCGTCAGCCATGCCTTGACGGCGGAAGATTTCGTCGCCACCGGCCGCGACATCGAAAGCCGGGTGCTGGCGCGCGCCGTCAAGCTGCACCTGGAGCGGCGCGTCATGCTCAACGGTCACAAGACGGTCGTGTTCAGCTAGAGGGTTCTGGAAGGCGCTTCATGTAGCCGGTACTCACAGGGGTGCCGGCTACAGCTGTTACAGGCGGGCTACGACGGCGGTCGCGGTAACGGCCGGCGCGCGGAAGCTGGCAAAGAGCCGGCTCAGGCCCTCGCGTCCCTCGGCCGTCAGATCGAAGGTGCGGCCGAACAGCAGCCATTCCGTACAGAGCCCGAGCATCATCCAATGCAGGGTCCGCGTCGCGGAGGCGGGGGTCCAGGTCTCGTGCATCTGCCCCTTGGCGAGCGCGCGGGAAAAAGCGAGTTCGAGCACGACATTGTGGTGCTCGTCGAGTTCCTTCTGGCGGGCGAGGACCTCGCCCAGGTCGCCGTCGTAATTGGTGCGCAGCATGATCGTCAGAATGCGCTGGCGCTGCTCGTCGGCGGCCAGAACATCCAGCCAGTCGCCCATGGCACCTTCGAGGATGGAGAGTGTATCGGCAGCTTCCGCTTCGATCTCGCGGGCGACCATGTCTTCCTGCGGCAAGGGCACAGCGTCGTGCAGCGCGAGGAACAGGTCGGTCTTGTTGGCAAAGTGCCAGTAGATGGCGCCACGGGTCACGCCGGCGGCCTTGGCTATTTCTTCGAGCGTCGTGTTCGAGACGCCCTTTTCGTAGAAGACGCGCTCGGCGGCGCTCAGGATCTTCTGTCTTGTTGCTTCTGCATCGGCCTTTGTTCGGCGCATTCATTCCTCCTCATGCGACGGCCCGCCAGAGGCGGGCCGTCCAGTCTTGTTTTATTCGGCGGGTGTCGGGTTTTCTGCGGCTGTCGGTGTGTTCTCCACCTTCTTTCGGCTGAAGAGCTTCGTGACGAACACGAAGAAGACAGGAACGAAGAAGATAGCGAGCACCGTTGCCGAGATCATCCCGCCCATGACGCCCGTGCCGATGGCGCGCTGGCTGCCGGAGCTGGCACCCGTGGCGATTGCGAGCGGCAGAACGCCGAGCGTGAAGGCTAGCGACGTCATCAGGATCGGCCGGAAGCGAAGATGTGCCGCCTCCAGCGTCGCGTCGATCAGCGACTTGCCCTGCTCACGCAGTTCCTTGGCGAACTCGATGATCAGGATCGCGTTTTTCGCCGAGAGACCGATGATCGCGATCAGGCCAACCTTGAAGTAGACGTCGTTCGGCATGTCGCGCATCATCACGGCGAGCACCGAACCGATGACGCCGAGCGGAACGACCATGATCACCGCCACCGGGATCGACCAGCTCTCATAGAGGGCTGCAAGGCACAGGAACACCAGAAGGCACGACAGCGCGATCAGGAGAGGCGCCTGGGTGCCGGACTGGATTTCCTGCAGCGACTGGCCGGTCCATTCGTAACCGAAGCCTGCAGGCAACTGGCCCGCCAGCCGTTGCATCTCGGCGATCGCGTCACCCGAAGAGTAGCCGTGGGCGGCTTCGCCGCTGATACGGACCGACGGGTAGCCGTTGTAGCCGATCGTCTGGGTCGACGCCTTGACCCACTCCACCGTCGCGAAGGCCGACAGGGGCACCATGCCGCCATTGGCGTTGCGGACGTTGAGGTTCAGGAGGTCGGCGGTCTGCATGCGCTGACCTTCGTCCGCCTGCACCGTCACGCGCTGCATGCGTCCGGCATTGGGGAAGTCGTTGACGTAGGACGAGCCGAGGTTGGTCGAGATCGTCGAGTTGATATCGGCGAAGGTCACACCGAAGGTGTTCGCCTTCTCGCGATCGATCGTGACGCTGACCTGAGCCGCATCGGGCATGCCCTCGAAGCGGACGCCGGAGAGCACCTTGCTCTCAGCAGCCATGCCGAGCAGCTGGTCGCGGGCCTGCGACAGCGCCGCCTGGCCGAGACCGCCACGGTCCTGCAGGCGGAACGAGAAGCCGCCGGTGGTGCCGAGGCCCTGGATCGCCGGCGGCGACAGCGCGAAGCTGATCGCATCCTTGATCTGGCTCATCGCCATCGTCGCCCGCATGGCGATCGACTGTGCGGCATTGTCGGCGTCACGTTCCTTCCAGTCCTTCAGCGTCACGAAGGCGAGCGCTGCGTTCTGGCCGGTACCGAAGAAGGAGAAGCCGTTGATCGCGATGATGCGTTCGACTGCCGTTTCCTGGCCGAAGATCTTCTCGGCCTGCTCCACCACCTCGGTCGTGCGGTTGCCCGTTGCTTCCGACGGCAGCTGCATCATGACGATCACGAAGCCCTGGTCTTCGTCCGGAAGGAACGACGACGGCAGCTTCATGAACAGCCAGCCGAGACCGGCGAGCACCGCGACATAGACGATCATGTAGCGGCCGGTCCGGTGGACCAGGCGCTTCACGATGCCGCTATAGCCGTGCGACGTCTTGTCGAACGAGCGGTTGAACCAACCGAAGAAGCCACGCTTGGCGTGATGATGACCCTTCGGAACCTGCTTCAGGAAGCTCGCGCAGAGCGCCGGTGTCAGCGACAAAGCGAGAAGTGCGGAGAACAGGATCGAGACGACCATCGTCAGCGAGAACTGGCGATAGATCACACCGACCGCGCCCGGGAAGAAGGCCATCGGAATGAACACCGAGGCGAGAACCAGCGTGATGCCGATGACGGCGCCGGTGATCTGCTTCATCGCCTTGCGGGTGGCTTCTTTCGGCGTTGCCCCTTCCTCGGACATGATGCGTTCGACGTTTTCGACGACGATGATCGCATCGTCGACGAGAATGCCGATCGCCAGCACCATGCCGAACATGGTCAGAACGTTGATCGAGAAGCCCATCGCCAGCATGACCGCGCAGGTGCCGAGGAGCGCCACCGGCACGACGAGCGTCGGGATGATGGTGTAGCGGATGTTCTGCAGGAACAGGAACATCACGATGAACACCAGCGCGACCGCTTCGACCAGCGTCGAAAGCACCTTCTCGATGGAAACGGCGACGAAGGGCGAGGTGTCGTAGGGAACCGAATATTCGAGGCCCTGCGGGAAGAACTTCGCCAGTTCGTCCATGCGTTCCTTGATGGCGGCCGAGGTCGACATGGCGTTGCCGCTCGGCGAAAGCTGGACGGCGATAGCCGCCGACGGCTTGCCGTTCAGGCGCGTCGAGAAGGCGTAGCTTTCGCCGCCGATCTCGATGCGGGCAACGTCGCGCAGGCGGACGGAGGAGCCGTCCGGATTGGCGCGAAGCACGATCGCACCGAACTCTTCGGCGCTTTCGAGCTGGCCCTTGACGACGACGGGCGCGCTGATCTGCTGGGTGATCGGGTTCGGCTGTGCGCCGATCGAGCCCGAAGCGATCTGGGCGTTCTGCGCCGTGATCGCATTGGTCACGTCCGCAGCCGTCAGGTTCAGACCCAGCATCTTGTCCGGATCGAGCCAGACGCGCATCGAGCGTTCCGTGGCAAACAGCTGCGCACGGCCGACGCCGGGCACGCGCTGGATTTCGCTAAGCACGTTGCGGCTTAGATAGTCGCCGAGGCCGATGGCGTCCATCGAGCCGTCGGTCGAGGTGAGAGCCACGATCATCAGGAAGCCGGAGCCGGCTTCATCGACCTGCACGCCCTGGCGCTTGACCGAATCGGGCAGGCGCGGTTCGACGCGGCGAACCCGGTTCTGGATGTCGACGGCCGCCTGTCCCGGGTCGGTGCCCGGTGCAAAGGTGGCGCTGATTTCGACCGAGCCGGAGGCGCTGGAGGTCGACTCGAAATAGAGCAGGCCTTCGACGCCGTTCAGCTCGTCTTCGATCAGTCGCGTGACGCTCTGATAGGTGTCTTGCGACGAGGCGCCGGGGTAGCTCGTGTTGATGGAGATCTGCGGCGGCGCGACGTCAGGATACTGCGATACCGGCAGAAGCGGAATCGCAATGACGCCGGCGACCATGATGAAGATCGCCACCACCCAGGCAAAAATAGGCCTGTCGATGAAAAAACTAGGCATCAATCAAACTCACTTTGTAGCTTCGGCAGGCTTTTCGTCGGCAGCGGCCGTTGTCTGCGCTGCTTCGGCAGTCGGCTTGGCGTCCGGGTTCCAGTCCGTCGGCTCGACGGGGGCACCGGGGCCGATCTTCTGGAAGCCTTCGACGATGACCTTTTCGCCGGCCTTGATGCCGGAGGTCACCTGCCAGCGGGTGCCGATCGTGCGGCCGAGGGTCACGTTGCGGAACTCGACCTTGTTGTCGGCGCCGACGACATAAACCTGCGACTGGCCGGCGTTGTTGCGCTGGACGGCCTGCTGCGGAACGGTGATCGCGTCCTTCTCGACGCCCTGCTGCACAAGTACGCGAACATACATGCCGGGAAGCAGGTCGTTGTCGGGGTTCGGGAATTCGCCGCGCAGGGTCACCTGGCCGGTCGTCGCGTCGACGGCGGCCTCCGAGAACAGGAGCTTGCCCTTGTGCTCATAGGTGGTGCCGTCGTCGAGCACGAGCTGGACTTCGGCTTCCTCGCCGTCGCCGTTCATCATCTGGCCGTCCTCAAGCGCCTTGCGCAGGCGGATGAGGTCGGTCGCCGACTGGGTGAAGTCCGCGTAGAGCGGGTCGAGCTGCTGGATCGTCGCGAGATTTTCCGAGCTGTTGGTGCTGACGAGCGCGCCTTCGGTAATCAGCGCACGGCCGATGCGGCCGCTGATCGGTGCCGTCACGTCGGCATATTGCAGGTCGAGCTTGGCCGCAGCGAGGCCGGCTTCGGCGATCGCGACATCGGCGTCGGCCGTCGCAAGCAGCGCAGCCGCATCTTCCAGCTGCTGCGCGGCGACGACGTTCGCCTTCTTCAGCTGCTCCTGGCGATCGGCCTTCTGCTGGGCCTGCTGGCGAATGGATTGGGCGCGCCGAAGCGTGGCCTCTGCCTTTTCGACCTGGACGCGGAAGGGGGCGGGATCGATGCGGTAGAGCACGTCACCGGCGTTGACCTTGGAGCCCTGCTGGAAGACGCGTTCGACGACAATGCCGGAAACGCGCGGACGAACCTCGGCGACACGGGTCGCGGCGATGCGGCCCGGAAGCTCGTTGGTGATCGGCAGGGTTTCGGTCTTGGTCGTGAAGACCGCGACGGCGGACGGTGGGAATGCGGCGGCGCCCTGTTGTGCTTCCTCTTTCTGGCAGCCGGAAAGAAGAATCACAGTTGCCAAGGCGGCGGCCAGTGTCGGTCGGTTCATGCGCATAGCGATGTCCATATTCGGTGACCGCAGGCGACAGGTGCATCTCGCAAGGTGCCCGTGCGGTCCGGAAGTGAAGGGGAGCGGAACCGGTATCGCTTGGGGAAAATACCGGAAAGCTAATATACAAACACAAATGTATGTTAAATCGCTTTGCAGCGCAACAGAGTCATTCAGCACGGCTATTCAAAAAATAATTCAGCCGCCACAAGGGGTTAGTCCCGTGGCGGCCGGTTTTCACGCAGCTGTGATGAGGCCTTAGCCTCAAAACGCATCAGGCGAGGACGCGGTCGTCGTCGCCGAAACGGTGCATGGCACCGACCGTCGGCGTCGCATAGACGATGTCGTCAGGCGCGTAGCGATGTTCGCCGAAGAGGCGGACGGTGATGGTGCCGACCTGCTCGGAATCGATATAGACGATGGTGTCGGCGCCGAGGTGCTCGACATGCACGACCTTGCCCTTCCAGTCGCCGCTCTCGCGTGAAAGCGCCATGTGCTCCGGGCGGATGCCGATCGTCTTGGCTTTGACATCGCCGAGCCGGGCGCCCTCGATGAAGTTCATCTGTGGCGAGCCGATGAAGCCAGCGACGAAGACGTTGGCCGGGCGGTTGTAGAGATCCATCGGCGAGCCGATCTGCTCGATCTGGCCGGCGTTGAGGACGACGATCTTGTCGGCGAGCGTCATCGCCTCCACCTGGTCGTGGGTCACGTAGATCATCGTTGCCTTCAGGCTTCGATGCAGCCGGGCAATCTCAAGCCGGGTGTTGACGCGCAGCGCCGCGTCGAGGTTCGAAAGCGGCTCGTCGAACAGGAAGAGCTTCGGTTCGCGCACGATCGCGCGGCCGATCGCCACGCGCTGACGCTGGCCGCCCGAAAGCTCGGCCGGGCGACGGGCCAGGTAGGGATCGAGCGACAGCATGTTCGCAGCCTTGCCGACCTTGTCCTCGATCTCCGCCTTCGGAGCGCCGGCCTGTTTCAGGCCAAGGCCCATATTGTCCTTCACCGACAGGTGCGGATAGAGCGCGTAGGACTGGAACACCATGGCGATGCCGCGCTTGGCGGGCGCCACGTGGCCGACTTCCGTGCCGTCGATCTGCACGCTGCCGGAGGTCGCGTCCTCGAGGCCAGCGATGGTGCGCAGCAAGGTCGACTTGCCGCAGCCCGACGGGCCGACGAAGATGACGAACTCGCCGTCCTTCACCTCGAGGTCGATGCCCTTCAGCACCTCATGGCTACCGTAGGCCTTGCGGATGGATTTGAGTTGA
Organism: Ensifer sp. ENS07; assembly: GCF_014852185.1. Classification (NCBI taxonomy): domain Bacteria; kingdom Pseudomonadati; phylum Pseudomonadota; class Alphaproteobacteria; order Hyphomicrobiales; family Rhizobiaceae; genus Ensifer; species Ensifer sp. ENS07. Next base: position 82,413 of record NZ_JACVBE010000004.1, read on the forward strand.
AGCGATCCCACCTGGTTGCCCCCTTTAAAGTTTGACTGGTCTGCCGGTGCGCACGCTTTCGTCTGCGGCAAGGCAGATGCGTAGCGACTGCACGGCGTCGTTCATGTGACGGTCGAGGTCGATGTTTTCGCGAATGGCCTTCAGCACATAGGCCTGCTCGCGGTCGCAGAGTTCCTGGTGGCCGGGCTCGCCGTCCATCTTCAGGTCCTCGTCGGCTTTCAGGAAGCGGCCATCGGGACCAGTTTCGGCGTTGTGCAGCCGGATCACCGCGGTCTTTGTGTGCATGTCGATGTCGTCGGACTTGGCATTCTGGTCCATGACGATCGACACCGATCCCTTCGGCGACATCACGTCCTTCACGAAGAAGGCGGTTTCCGAGATCATCGGCCCCCAGCCGGCTTCATACCAGCCGGCCGAACCATCCTCGAAGATCACCTGCAGGTGACCGTAATTGTACATGTCGGGCGCGATCTCGTCGGAGAGACGGAGCCCCATGCCGCGCACTTCCACCGGCTTGGCATCGGTGATCTGGCACATGACGTCGACATAGTGCACGCCGCAATCGACGATCGGCGACGTCGTCTTCATCAGCGACTTGTGCGTCTCCCAGGTCGGTCCGCTGGACTGCTGGTTCAGGTTCATGCGGAAGACATACGGACCGCCGAGCTTGCGCGCTTCGGCGATCAGCCGGATCCACGAGGGGTGATGGCGCAGGATGTAGCCGATCACCAGCTTGCGGCCGTGCTTCTTCGCAGCCGCGACGACGCGCTGGGCGTCGGCGACGGTGGTTGCGAGCGGCTTTTCGACGAAGACGTCGGCGCCGGCCTCGAACGCCATGACCGCAAAGTCCGCATGGCTGTCCGAATAGGTGCAGATCGAGCAGAGCTCGGGCTTCAATTCGGCCAGGGCCGTCTTGAAGTCCGGATGGATCGTGTAGCCGCTCAGTTCCTCCGGCAGCGGCACCTTCGAGCGGTTGACGAGGCCGACGATCTCGAAGCCGGGATTGTTGTGATAGGCGAGCGCATGGCTGCGCCCCATGTTGCCGAGCCCCGCGACGAGGACCCGGACCGGTTTGCTGCTTGCACTCACTTGACTGCTCCTGCCGTGATGCCGCGGATCAGTTGCCGCGAGAAGATGACGTAGAGGACGAGAACCGGAAGGATGGCGAGCGACAGCGCCGCCAGAACCGCGTTCCAGTTGGTGACGAACTGGCCGATGAAGATCTGCGAGCCGAGCGTCACGGTCTTGGTGGTTTCCGCCGGCGCGAGGATCAGCGGGAACCAGAGATCGTTCCAGATCGGGATCATCGTGAAGACCGCGACGGTTGCCATGGCCGGACGGACGAGCGGCAGAACCAGGCGGAAGAAGATCGAATATTCCGACAGCCCGTCGATGCGCCCGGCGTTCTTCAAGTCATCCGAGACCGTGCGCATGAACTCCGAGAGAATGAAGATCGCGAGCGGCAGGCCTTGGGCTGTATAGACGAGGATCAGTGCCGTCAGCGTGTTGACGAGGTTGGCAGCGACCATGCCCTGCAGAATGGCGACGGTGCCGAGACGGATCGGGATCATGATGCCGATCGCGAGATAAAGGCCCATGAGTGTGTTGCCACGGAAGCGGTATTCCGACAGCGCGAAGGCGGCCATCGCCCCGAAGAGCAGCACCAGCGCGATCGAGACGATCGTGACGATGAAGCTGTTCTGGAAATAGGTGGCGAAGTCCCCCTGGCCGAGGACGGTCTGATAGCCGATCAGGCTGAAGGTCTGCGGCGTCGGGATCGTCAGCGGCGCCCGAAAGATCGCGTTGCGATCCTTGAACGAGTTGATGATCGTCAGGAACACCGGAAACAGCGAGATGAGCGTGTAGGCGATGAGCGCTGCATGCACGAAGCCGGTGCGGAGAAATGAATCGCGTGCTTTCGACATCTCCGGTCTCCTCAGAACTGGTAGCGGCGCATGCGGCGCTGAATGACGAAGAGGTAGAGCGAGACGCCGGCGAGGATGATGAGGAACATCACCGTGGCGATCGTCGCGCCCATCGAGCGGTCGCCGAGCTGCAGCTGGAAACCGAAGAAGGTGCGGTAGAGCAGCGTACCGAGAATGTCGGTCGAGCCGTCAGGACCGGCAAGCGCGCCCTGCACCGTGTAGACCAGGTCGAAGGCGTTGAAGTTGCCGACGAAGGTCAGGATCGAGATGATGCCGATGGCGGGCAGGATCAGCGGCAGCTTGATCTTCCAGAACTGGCTCCAGCCGGTGACGCCGTCGCATTCGGCAGCCTCGATCACCTCATCCGGAATGTTGAGCAGGGCGGCATAGATCAGCATCATCGGGATGCCGACATATTGCCAGACCGAGATCAGCGACACGGTGATGAGCGCCGAGCCCGGCTTGCCGAGCCAGGGGGCAAACAGCGACTTCAGGCCGACGAGGTCGAGCATGCCGGGTGCCACGCCCCAGATCGGCGACAGGATCAGCTTCCAGATGAAGCCGACGATCACGAAGGAGAGCAGCGTCGGCAGGAAGATCGCCGTGCGGTAAAAAGTGACGAAGCGCAGCTTCGGGATCGACAACATGGCGGCGAGCGCAACGCCGATCGGGTTCTGCACGCACATGTGGATGATGAAGAAGATGACGTTGTTTTTCAGCGCATTCCAGAAGTCGTGCGCCCAGCGCTCTTCGCCAAACAGCGTCTGGAAATTCGCAAGGCCGACAAAGGTCGACTGGCCGTCGACCGTGTTGAACAGCGAAAGCCTGAGCGTCTCGATCAACGGCAGGATCATCACCGCCGAATAGACCAGGAAGGCCGGCAGCAGGAAGACGAGGATGTGCCAGCGTTTCGGCCGCCTTGCGGTCGGCTGTCCCTCTTGCACTGAAAGAGCGTCACTCATGGATCCATCCGTTTCTAGAAGACCGGTCCCCAGACAATCATGATGCGCACCGGCGCCACGCGGCCGGTCGCGCCGCATGCCGTCTGCCCCTTTATCGAGGGCTCATGACGAAGGTTAAGTCTATCGCGTTCTTTTGCAAACGACTGCGTCGGTGGCCTCCCACTGTGGGAGGCCGGTGACGCTTCGGCTGGGGGAGTGCCGTGATTCGGCATGTCGCCCCGCCCGGTCCCTACGGCATCCTTAAATCCATCCGGCTAAAGGTGCTCTATGCACGTCCAGAACGTGCGGCGCTGTAGGGCCGACCCTCCCCAAGAAGGGGAGGGAACCTGTTGCGCTTACGTCTTACTTCGCCGGCTTGTACCAGGCGTCGAGGCCCTTCTGCAGCTTCTCGGCGGCAACCTCAGGCGTATCCGTGCCGTTGATCACGTTGGCCGATTCGACCCAGGTCTCATTTTCCAGGCTCGGGGTGCCGCGTGCCAGGATCTGGTAGGTCGAGCGGATCGTCGGCTTGCACTTTTCGCGCCAGGAGACGAATTCCTGGGCGAGCGGATCGGTCATCTTCACCGGGGTCGAGTTGAGGCTGAAGAAGCCCGGCAGTGCGTTGGCGTAGATGTCGGCGAACTCAGGCGAAGCAACCCAGGTCAGGAAGGTCTTGGCCTGCTCGGCATGTGCGCTCTTGGCATTGAGGCCGATACCGATGTCGTTGTGGTCCGAAATGTAGCAGGTGTCGCCAGCGTTTTTGACCGGCGGCGGGAAGGCGCCCATCTTGAACTGAGCCTGGGTGTTGAACAGGCCGATCTCCCACGAGCCGGCCGGATAGATCGCGGCGCGGCCGAGCGTGAAGAGGTTCTGGCTGTCCGGGTAGGTCTGGGCTTCGAAGCCGTCGCCGAGATAATCCTTCCACTTGGCAAGAACGCGGTAGGGCTCGACCCACGGCTCGTCGGTCAGCTTCTGCTCGCCCTTGATCAGCGCGGCGCGGCCTTCCTCACCCTTCCAGTAGTTCGGGCCGATGTTCTGGTAGCCCATGGTTGCGGCTTCCCAGAGATCCTTGGTGCCCATCGCCATCGGGATGTAGTTACCGTCGGCCTTGATCTTGTCGAGGGCAGCGAAGAATTCCGCTTCCGTCGTCGGGATCTGGATGCCGAGCTGGTCGAAGGCGTCCTTGTTGTAGATGAAGCCGTGGATGACCGATGCCATAGGCACGCAGAAGGTGGCCTTGCCGTCATCGGTGGTCCAGGCAGACTTGGCGACCGGCGAGAAGTTTTCCATGCCCGGCAGGCTCGTCAGGTCGGCGAGGTGCTTCTTGTTGTAAAGTTCGAGCGAGACGTCGAACGGACGGCAGGTGACGAGGTCGCCTGCGGAGCCGGCGTCGAGCTTGGCGTTGAGCGCGGCATTGTATTCGGTCGGTGCCATCGGGGCGAACTTGACCTTGATGCCCGGGTTCTTGGCTTCGAAGGCCGGGATCAGCTTTTCCTGCCAGATCGCCAGGTCGTCGTTGCGCCAGCTTTCGATGGTCAGCGTCACGTCCTCGGCGTGCGCCAGCCCGGCCGTGCCGAGAATGCTCGACGCAAGCAGCAGGCCCTTGATAGTCGTACGGGTCATTCAGCTTCTCCCTCTTATGTTGCGCCGTTTTGGCGCGGTTTGAATCCCAGGCTTATGTCAGGCCGTGACGATATCGATCGCCCGGCGCAGGTTCTGTCTGGCCTCTTTCAGTGCCGCCTCCGCGACCGCAACGTCCTTCGCGCCAGAGGCGAGAAGGATTGCGACCTTGACCGAGCCGGAGGCCATGTTGATCAGCCGGCCGGCCTCGCCAGCGCTGATGCCGGTAATGTCGGTAACGATGCGGATTGCGCGGCCGTGCAGCTTGATATTGTCGGCGCGCAGGTTGACCATGTGGCCGTCGAGCACATGCCCGAGTTGAATGCCGACCAGCGTCGAGAACATGTTGAAGGCGATCTTCTGCGCGGTACCGGCACCCATGCGCGTCGAACCGGAAACCACTTCCGGGGGCGTCTGCAGAAGGATCGAAACGTCGGCGTCCTTGAACAGCGCCGCACCAGGATTGTTGGCGACAGCGATCACCTTGGCGCCCAGCTTGCGGGCCTCGTCGGCCGCGGCGAGCGCGTAAGGGGTGGAGCCGCTGGCGGAAACGGAAACAAGGCAGTCGCCCGCGCCGATGCCGGCCTTGCGGACGTCGTTGCGGGCAAGGTCCATGTCGTCTTCATAGCCGCCCGCAAGGTCGCTCAGGCTGGCGGTGCCGCCGGCAAGCAGAACGACGATCTGGTCCTGGGGAATGCCGTAGGTGCCGGGCAGTTCGAGCGCATCGGCCATGGCCATCAGGCCGGAACTGCCAGCGCCCGCATAGGCGAGACGCCGGCCGGATGCGAGGGATTCGGCCGCGAGCGATGCGGCAGCCGCAATCGACTCGATCGCCGCGTCGACGGCCTTGGCGGCCGCCTGCTGGCCGGACGCGAGCAGCCGGAGCGCCAGCGCCGGATGCATAAGATCCAGGCCCTTGGCGTTGTCGTGGCGCTCTTCGGTCTTGGCTGACGGCATGGGTTGTATCTCCTCTTGGTCAAATTAATGCCAAAAAAATACCAATTGTCCAGCAGAATTTAAGTTTTGACGTCTTAAAAAACTAAACAGCTAAATTAGCCATTGAATTTCAACGTATTGCAACGAAAACGAAACTGCAGACGGATTCAGGCTTGGTTATTGGTATTTTTTTGGTATCCTCAATGGGCGGAGGTACTCATGACAAATTACCTGATCGGAATCGATGGCGGCGGAACGAGCTGCCGGGCTGCTGTGGCATCGGCGGACGGGCGCATTCTCGGGCGCGGCAAGGCGGGTGCGGCCAATATCCTGACAGACCCGGAAACCGCGCTTGCCAATATCGGTGAGGCCGCACGCGCCGCCTTTATGGAAGCGGGCCTTGATCCCCAGGGCATAACCGCTGCCAAGGCGATCGTCGGTGTCGCCGGGCACAATGTCGGCGACGCCGTGCATTATGTTAAGCGCCGCCTGCCGTTCGCCGCAGCCGATATCGAATCCGATGGCTTGATTGCCCTTCAGGGCGCGCTCGGCAATCGTGACGGTGCGGTCGCTATTCTCGGTACCGGCAGCATCTATATCCTTCGCCAGGGCGAAACCGTCAGCTATGTCGGCGGCTGGGGCTTCACCATCGGCGACCATGGCAGCGGTGCACGCATCGGCCATGCGCTTCTGCAGGAAAGCCTGCTTGCCTTCGACAATATTCATGAAGCCTCGGCGGTCACCGACAGCGTCCTTGCCGAATTCAACAACGAGGCGCGCGACGTCGTCGATTTCGCCCGCCTCGCCAAGCCCGGGGAATTCGGCCGCTATGCGCCGCGTGTTTTCGAAGGCGCCGCCGCCGGCGACCCGGTTGCCGTGCGCATCCTGAAAGCCGCTGCCCTCACAGTGGATGAGGCGCTTGATGTCGTCGTTGCAAGAGGCTGCGAAAGATTGTGCCTTCTTGGCGGATTGGCGCCGCTCTATCGCCCCTGGCTTGCCGATCGGCATCAGGCCCTGCTCGTCGAGGCGGAAGCCGACGCGCTGACCGGATCGGTCGCCGTTGCCGCCCAGCGTTTCGGCACCCAGGCGAGGGCAGGCGCATGACGCACCAGCTCGCTTCCATTCTGCCGCTCGAGGGTCTGCAGTCCGGAGGGTCGGGGCCGCTCTATCTCAAGCTTCGGCAATCGCTCGAAGACGCGATCCAGTCGGGCAAGTTGAACCACGGCGACGCTCTGCCGCCCGAGCGTGATCTTGCCGACTACGCCAACATCAGCCGCGTCACCGTGCGCAAGGCGGTGGACGATCTCGTGCGCGACGGCCTGCTGGTTCGCCGCCACGGCTCCGGCACCTTCGTCGTCAAGCCGGTCTCCAAGGTGCAGCAGTCGCTCTCGCGGCTGACCTCGTTCACGGAAGACATGGCGCGCCGCGGCCTGAACACCCATGCCCGCTGGCTGGAGCGCGGCCTGTTTCACCCCTCTCCGGATGAGATGATGGCGCTCGGCCTTCCGGCCGACGCGCTGGTTGCCCGGCTCGGGCGCCTGCGCATCGCCGACGACATGCCGCTTGCCATCGAGCGCGCCAGCATTTCGGCGGAGTTCCTGCCGGACCCGCAGGCCGTCACCTCGTCTCTCTATACTGCGCTCGACAAGACCCGCTCGCGACCGGTTCGCGCCGTGCAGCGCATCTCCGCCTGCAACATCAAGGATCCGGATGCCTCGATGCTCGGCGTCGCCGTCGGTTCGGCCGGCCTTTCCATCGAACGTGTCTCCTATCTCGCATCGGGACGCGTCGTCGAATTCACCCGCTCGCTCTACCGGGGCGATGCCTATGACTTTGTCGCGGAACTGACGCTGTCGGAATCCTAAAAGCGACGGCTCCGCCAAGAAAGGGAATTGACCATGCAGACCAATATGCGCCGAGAAATCGACGAGATCCCCGAAGCCGCCCAGCGTCTGCTGGAACGCTCCGCCGACCAGCTGAAGGCCGCCGGCGCCGCACTGCGCGCCAAGGATCCGGCCTTCCTCGTCACTATCGCCCGCGGCTCCTCCGACCATGCGGCGCTGTTCCTCAAATATGCGATCGAGCTGCAAGCCGGCGTGCCCGTCGCTTCGCTCGGCCCGTCGCTCGCCTCGATCTACGGTGCCAAGCTGAAGCTCGGCGGTGCCGCGGCGATCGCGATTTCGCAGTCGGGCAAGAGCCCGGATATCGTCGCCATGGCAAAGGCTGCAACCGATGCCGGCGCGGTCTCGATCGCGCTCACCAACACGCTGCCGTCGCCGATTTCAGAGGCCTGCACCAACCCGCTCGACATCTTGGCCGGTCCGGAAATCGCCGTTGCCGCCACGAAGTCATACGTCAATTCGATCGTCGCTGGCCTTGCCGTGCTCGGCGAATGGACCGGCGACGCTGCACTTCAGCGCGCGGTCGCCGACCTGCCGAACCAGTTTGCCAAGGCCGTGAAGCTCGACTGGCAGGCCTTTGCCGACGATCTCGGCGAAGCCGAATCGCTCTATGTGCTCGGCCGCGGCCCGGCGCTCGCCATCGCCAGCGAAGCGGCGCTGAAGTTCAAGGAAACCTCCGGCATGCATGCGGAAGCCTATTCGGCGGCCGAAGTGCTGCACGGGCCGGTGGCGCTCGTCGGCGCCAAGTTCCCGGTGCTCACGCTTGCCGCCCGTGATGCGGCCGAGACGTCGGTTGCCGGCATTGCCGACGGTATGGCGAAAAAGGGCGCGGTGGTTCATGCTACTTCGAACCTCGCCGTCAAGGCCAAGCGCCTGCCGTTCGTCGAGACCGGTCACCCGATCACCGACGCGCTGACGCTGATCCTGCCGTTCTACGGTTTCGTCGAGGCCTGGTCGCGTTCGCGCGGTCTCAATCCCGATGCGCCGGCAAGCCTCAAGAAGGTAACGGAGACGAGATGAGCGAGAGGAAGGCAATCACCGGCGCCCGCCTGTTCGACGGCGTCGAATGGCACGACGGCTGCGCCCTCGTCATCGAAGCTGGTCGCGTCAAGGCGATCGTGGCGTCGGCCGACATTCCCGCCGACGCCGAACGGATCGATGCCCACGGCATGCTGCTGGTGCCGGGTTTCATCGACCTGCAGGTCAACGGCGGCGGTGGTGCGCTTCTGAACGAGGAGCCGACCGTCGAAGGCATCCGGCAGATCTGCTCGGCCCATGCCAAGTTCGGCACCACGGCGCTTCTGCCGACGCTGATCACCGATACGCGCGAAATCCGAAGCGCCACCATCAAGGCCGGCCTTGAGGCAAAGGCGGCCGGTGTGCCCGGTTTCCTCGGGCTGCATCTCGAAGGCCCGCATCTTTCGGTCGCGCGCAAGGGTGCTCATGATCCGAAACTGATCCGGTCGATGGACGATGCCGATCTCGCCGAAATGCTCGATTGCGCCAAGGCGCTCGGTGTCCTGATGGTGACTGTGGCGCCGGAAAACGCCACCAGGGAGCAGGTAAAGGCGCTCGCCGATGCCGGTGCCGTCGTCAGCCTCGGCCACACGGATGTCGGCTATGAAACTGCGGTCGCCTACGCCAAGGCGGGTGCACGTACCGTCACTCACCTCTTCAATGCCATGAGCGGTCTCGGCCATCGCGAGCCGGGCGTGGTCGGTGCTGCGCTTGCCACCGGCACGCTGCATGCGGGCCTGATTGCCGACGGCTATCACGTCGAGCCGGCGTCGATGGGCGTGGCGCTGCGCGCCAAGGTGGGGCCGGGCCAGATCTTTCTCGTCACGGACGCGATGTCGCCGATCGGCACCGACATGAAGAGCTTCCAGCTCAATGGCCGCGAAATCCTGCGCGAAGGTGGCCGCTTGACGCTTGCCGACGGCACGCTTGCCGGCGCCGACATCGACATGCTGTCTTCGGTGCGCTTCGTGCACGAGAAGCTTGGCCTCCCGGTCGAGGAAGCCCTTCGCATGGCGTCCGCCTATCCGGCCGATGCCATGGGGCTTGCCACTCACAAGGGACGGCTGAAGCCCGGAGCGGACGCCGATTTCGTGTTGCTCACGCCTGAACTCGGCATGGGCTCCACCTGGATTGGCGGCGACCAAGTCTACGCAGCCTGATTGCCGCTTACGAGAAGATTTGACAAGAAGACCCGGAAAGCGCTCTGCTCTCCGGGTCTTTCCTTTGAGGGAAGGAAAGGCGCCGATCAGCGCGGGCTGCGGGCCGCAAGCTTCGCCTTCATCGCCCGCACCGTCTCCGGATCGGTGCGGCGCCGATCGGAAGAAACGAACCCCATATCGACCAAGCGTTGATCCTGAGCCGGCTCACTAATCGAGCAGGAGGAGTGCACTTCGCTGACCGTGAGGTGATCGAGCAGAGCGTCGACCGTCTTCAGCGTGACGCCGGATCCCGGCATGATCGACAGCCTGGCCTTGGCAAGGCCGATGATTTCGCTAAGGCGGTCGATCGCCTGCGGCGCGCTCCTGGCCCCGCCTGAGGTGAGAATGCGCTCGAAGCCAAGGTCGACTGCGATTTCCATCGCCTCGGCGAAATCCGGGACGAGGTCGAAGGCCCGGTGCAGCGTCATGCCGAGTCCGGCTGCATGGCCGCTGAGCTTGGTGAGCATCGACGTGTCGAGCCGGCCATCGGCAAGCGAGGCGCCGAGCACGACGCCGGCCAGACCGGCATCCCGTACCGCGTCGATATCGCGGCGCATCGCGTCGAGGTCAGCGGTTGAGAAAATGAAGTCGCCGGGCCGCGGCCGGATCATCGCGTAGACGGGCACTCGTGGCGGGCCAGCCAGCGCCATAAGGCCGGGATTGGGCGTGAGGCCACCGACGGAAAGGGCGGCGCAAAGCTCGATCCGGTCGGCGCCGCCTTCGATGGCCGCGTAAAGTCCGTCGGCATCGTCGACGCAGACTTCGAGTTTGATGTCGCTCATGCCTTGTCTCCTGAAAGCCCGAGCAGCGCCGCGCCAATGAGGCCGGGCTCGATCCGGCATTCGCCGCGTACAACCAACGGCCGGTCGAACCGCCGCAGAATCCGGCTACGCACCGCCTTGTCGATCTCGGCGAGCAGTTCCTCGGCATTGGAAAGGCCGCCGCCGACGGGCACGATCGTCGCACCCGTGATGTTGACGACGAGCGCCAGCGGTGAGCTGACGAGATCGACGAGCAGGTCGACCGTGCGTTTCGCCTCGGCGTCGCCAACCTTCCAGGCCTCGATGATCTCTTGGCTCGAAAGCGTCTTGCCGTGAGCGGTCTGGTGCAGCCGTTCCAGCCCGCGGGCGCCGCCGACGGTATCGACGCAGCGCTTCTGGCCGCAGCCGCAGGCGTAGGCGGGAATCGCCATTGGTGGATCCCCGGCCTCCGACGCGATCGCCGGGCCATGGCCCCATTCGCCGGCGAATCCGCCATCGGCATTGATCAGCCGGCCGTCGATGACAAGGCCGCCGCCGACCCCGGTGCCGAGGATGGCACCAAAGACGATGCGATGACCGCGCCCTGCACCCGCTCCGGCCTCGGCCAGCGCAAAACAGTCGGCGTCATTGGCGATCTTTACCGGCAGATGCAGCGCCGCCTCGAGTTCAGCAACCAGTTCGAGCCCGTCGATGCAGGGAATGTTGGCGCATTTGATGCGCCGCGTCTCGGGATCGATCACGCCGGTGATCGAGATCGCCACGCAGTCCGGGTGTCCGCCCGCTTCGTCCAGAACCGATTCGAGCGCCTGCACGAACTGGCGGAAATTGGTAAGTGGCGTGGTTCGGCGCGGCAGCGGAAAGATCCGGTCGCGCGAATGCACGATCGCGCCTTTGATTGCAGAGCCGCCGATATCGAAACAGACGATCATGCCTCACCCCGGATGATCGCCTCGGCCGAAAGCGCCACCGAAAGCAGCCGGTCGTCCTGGTGATGCGGGGCCGCAAGCTGGAAGCCGACCGGCATTTCCGCCGCCCCGAGCCCGCAAGGAATGGAGATGCCGCAGAAATCCAGGAAGTTGCCGATCGAGGTGTTGCGCAGCGTCTTGCCGTTGATCTTGAAGAACAGTTCGTCGTCTTCGAGAAGCGGCGCGATCGGCGGGGCGACATGGGGCAGCGTCGGGTGGGCGATGAGTTCGTTCGGCTTCAGACTTTCGACCGTCTCGTGGATCAGCTGGTCGCGCGCGTCGAGGAGCGCGATGTAGTCGGGCATGGAGATCTTCTCGCCGAGCCGCGTGCGGGCGACGACGCGTGGATCCATCGCGTTGGCCTCGGGCCCGGCCAGACGCTCGCGGTGCAGCGCATAGGCCTCCGCCGTCACCAGGGCGCCGTGGCGGGCCATCAGCCCGAACACGGCCGAGAAGGTTGGAAAAGCGCGGCGGCTGACGGCAACGCCGGCCCGCTCAAGTCGCTTGATCGCGTCCTCGAAGGCCTCGACGACTTCCGGCTCCGCATCGTCGAACACCACCGTTTCCGGGATCACCAGCGCGATGCTCGAGAGGTCGGCGCGGCGCACGGTCGGCGCCGTCAGCCCGTGCATGGCGGCGTCCACCCAGACGGCATCCTGTACCGTGTGGCAGAGTGGCCCGAGCGAATCGAGGCTTTCAGCCAGCGGAAAAATGCCCTTCATCGCATAGCGGCCGCGCGTCGCCTTGTAGCCGACGATGCCGGTGAAGGCTGCGGGAATGCGGACAGATCCGCCGGTGTCGGTACCGATGGCCGCCGGCACCAGTCCGGCCGCAACCGCGACCGCCGAGCCCGACGACGAGCCGCCGGGAATGCGCTCGACGTCGGTGGCCGCCGGGTTGCGCGGCGTGCCGTAGTGCGGGTTGAGGCCAAGGCCGGAGAAGGCGAATTCACTAAGGTTGGTGCGACCGACACTGACCATGCCGGCGGCGGAAACGGCGGCGACCACAGGCGCGTCGCTCGTTGCCGGCGCGTTCGTCCGAAGCACGGCCGAGCCGGCGGTCGTAACGTTGCCGGCGGTGTCGAACAGGTCCTTCCAGGCGACCGGCAGGCCGTCGAGCAGACCGAGCGAGCGCCCGGCCCTCAGACGCTTCGAGGCAGCCTCCGCATCCCGCGTCGCGCGCTCCGGCGTCAGCTCGACAAAGATGGCGTAATCGCCGTGTGCGTCGATCGCCGCATAGGTTTCCTTGGCGAGCTCCACCGGATCCAGCTTGCCGCTCTGCACCAGCACTGAAAGGCTGGCGAGTGTCTTTTGTTCTGTCATGTCATCCTCCGCGGAGCGCTGCTGCCGGCATCCCGTATGTCTACAATATCGCCGCTCCCGGCGTTTTCCATGCTTCCCTTAGACGAGGCGCATGAATCTTGCATAAAGACGGGTGCCTGCCGGGACTATCTTGTCGCCGGTAGCGCCTCTGCCTACATGCACCATCGAACCTTGGCCCATGCTGGAGAGCGATGATGATCCTGGACGCGGCGCGACTGTCGCTTGCCAATCTGTTTGCACCCGAGACCCGATCGGTCTTCTGGAAGGTGCTGGGCCTGACGATCCTTGCGCTTGTCGCCCTGTGGTTTGCGGTGCGCGAAGTGTTCATCTGGCTCGCCTTGCCCTGGATCGACACGCTGATGCCGGGCACACCCGTCTGGGCCGGCTGGCTGACCTTCGTGCTCGGCATCTTCGCAAGCCTTGGCCTGGCCCTGGCGCTCGCCCTGCTTCTTGCGCCCGTCACCGCACTGATCGCCGGCTTCTTCCTCGACGACGTCGCCGACGTCATCGAGAAGCGTGACTATCCGAACGAGCCCCCGGGACGGCCGCTGCCGCTCGGCGAGGCGGTTGCCGGCTCACTGAAGTTCCTGGGCGTCGTGATCCTCGGCAACCTCCTGGCGCTGGTGCTGCTGCTCGTTCCGGGCGTCAATCTCGTCGCCTTCTTCCTGGTCAACGGCTATCTGCTCGGCCGCGAATTCTTCGAGTTTGCGGCGATGCGCTATCGCGCGCCGGCGGAAGCGCGGCTCTTCCGGGAAAAGCACCGCTCGACCGTCTTTCTCGCCGGTCTGCTGCTCGCGGGCTTCCTGGCTGTGCCCTTCGTCAACCTTTTGACGCCGCTCTTTGCCGCCGGCCTGATGGTGCACCTGCACAAGCGTCTTTCGGCTAGGGATCCCGGGTTCTCGCTGCGTGTGGCGGCGAAGGCATAAGGCCTTGCTTGACATAAGGCCGGCTGTGGCCAATCTGCCGGCAAACGGCGCCGCGCGCCCATGGAGTTTGCAAGAATGAGCAACACCGACGAACGGATCACCCGCCTCGAGGAGACCGTGGCCCATCAGGCCAAGACCATCGAGGAGCTTTCCGATCAGCTTGCCGAGCAATGGAAGGTGGTCGAGCAGGCGCGCGCCAAGCTCGACCGGCTGACCGAAAGGTTCCTGACGCTCGAAGAGCAGTCGCTCGACGCGCCGGCAATCACGAAGCCGCCGCATTACTGATCGCCGCGCTCACGTCAGGACAAGCAAAAAAATGGCCGCCGGTCCAATGAACCGGCGGCCTTTTTCATGACGCAAGCGCTGCTCTTAGTAAGGGCAGGACTCGTCGCTCATGTAGTCGTGGACCTGGACCTTGCCGGCAATGATTTCGGCCTTCACCTTTTCCACCGCGTCGAGCATCTCCGGCGTGATCAGCGCCTTGTTGTTGTCGTCGAGCGCGTAGCCGACGCCGTCTTCCTTGAGGCCGAGGTTGGAAATGCCGAATTCGAACTTGTCGTTCTTGGCTGCCGTGAAGGCTTCGTAGACGGCGACGTCGACGCGCTTCAGCATCGAGGTCAGGACCTTGCCCGGCTGCAGGGCGTTCTGGTTGCTATCGACGCCGATGCCGAGCTTGCCCGCATCTGCGGCTGCCTGCAGAACGCCGACACCGGTGCCGCCGGCTGCGTGGTAGACGACATCCGAGCCCTGGTCGATCTGGGACTTGGCGATTTCGCCGCCCTTGACCGGGTCGTTCCAGGCGTCCGGCGTCGTGCCGGTGTAGGCTTCCAGAACCTTGACGTCAGCGCCGGTCGACTTGGCGCCGCCAACGTAGCCACAGGCGAACTTGTGGATCAGCGGAACGTCCATGCCGCCGACGAAGCTGACGGTCTTCGACTTGGAAGCGAGACCGGCGAGAACGCCGACGAGGTAGGAGCCTTCCTGTTCCTTGAAGACGACCGACTTGACGTTCGGCTTCTCGACGACCATGTCGATGATCGCGAACTTGATATCCGGATATTCCGGCGCGATCTTCTCGAGCGAAGCCGCCCAGTTGAAGCCGGCCATGACGATCGGGCTGTTGCCGTCGCTGGCGAAGCGGCGCAGCGCCTGTTCACGCTGGGCATCGTTGGCGATTTCGAACTCGCGGTATTCGACGCCCGATTCCGTCTTGAACTTCTCGGCGCCGTTAAAGGCAGCCTCGTTGAAGGATTTGTCGAACTTGCCGCCGAGATCGTAGATGATCGCCGGCTTGATGTCGGCGGCCAGTGCCGTGGCGGACATCATCGAAAAGGCAAAAAGACCGAGAATTGTTTTTTTCATCGTGCAGCCCTGTTGTCGCTATTGATCTTATTGGGTCCTCCCGCCGGCTCCCTGACGGAAGCCTGTCTGCGGAACCCACCCCCTTCTCCTTGGGGCTAGGGTGGCGCATCCTTGCACGGTCACGGCAAAAAAACACTCAAAATTTTTCAGATGGTAAAAATTGAAGCCACGGATACCGGCACTCGTAAGGCACCGGTTCTGTTGCATTTTTTGAGATCACGACAAGGTGTCCCGGTCGGTCCGGTGCGGCCTCAGGGTTGTGGGTATCGCGACCGCGCGCGGGATGCCACCCGTGGGGTATGCGTCTAGTGGCCGATCGGGCAGCTGACGCCGGTGCCGCGCAGGCCGCAATAGCCGCTGGGGTTCTTCGCCAGATATTGCTGGTGGTAGTCCTCGGCGAAATAGAACGGTCCCGCCATGCCGATCTCGGTCGTCACCCTGCCGCCGTGATTGGCGTGCTTCAGCGCCGTCTGGAAAGTGGTGCGCGCGGCCTTGGCGTGCGCCAACTGCTCGTCGTCATAGGCATAGATCGCCGAGCGGTAGGTGGTGCCGATATCGTTGCCCTGGCGCATGCCCTGCGTCGGGTCGTGTTCCTCGAAGAAGGTCCTGAGCAGGCTCGCGAGCTTCACCTTTTCCGGATCATAGACGACCAGGACCACTTCGGCATGGCCGGTAAGCCCTGTCGTCGTTTCCTGGTAGGTCGGGTTCGGCGTCAGCCCGCCGGCATAGCCGACCGCGGTCACGTAGACGCCGGGGATGTTCCACAGCAATCGTTCGGCGCCCCAGAAGCAGCCCATGCCCAGAAGGATGCTCTTGGTGCCGTCGGGGTAGGGGCTTTTCAACGGCCGGCCGGAAACGAAATGTGTCTCGGCCGTCGGGATCGCGGCGTCACGGCCCGGCAGCGCCGTCTGCGCGTCCGGCATGATCGTTTTCTTGTTGAACATGTCGATCAGGAACATCAGCACACTCCTTTCGATGCGAAGGCCGCCTGCAATGCGTCAGGCGGCGAATCGTCCGGCCGCCGGCCGCTTCTTGTATCCGACCATCCATAGCACGAGGGCGATCAGCGCCAGCACCGCAAAGGCCGGCTGCTGCAGCAGCCAATGCAGCATCCCGTGCCAGATCGTCGGTGCGGTATCGGAACGTTGCGCAAACTGGACCCAGCTTGCCGTGTCGGCGCCAAGCGCTTCCAGGTCGTCGCCGAGCGACGTCATGACCAGTTCCGATGCTGCGACCGACTGGATCGCGTCGACGGCACCGGCAAGCACGGCGGCAAACAACACGACGGCGCTCGCCAGCCTCAATAGAAATCGCATCGGACGGCATTCCCTTCAATTCGCTGGCTGGCGCCGGTCATCGGCTCGGCGCGTCGCCCTGCCGCATCTTCTCCGATCGCCCGTGCCTCGGACAAGGCCCGACAATGAAAATATGCGGCAATCTGGCATGCCGGAGGATGTGGCCGAGACGGGCCGGACGCATCGGACACGCCCTGACGCAAGAGATAAGCCCCTTGCCCGGAGTGCACAATGGGAACCGGGAACCCGCCCGCGTCACAAGATGTCAATAATCTGTCAGAAAGCAGTTGATCCCGGGCAAATCATCGGTATATAGACGCGCGTCCGCCGGTTATCAGCCGGCTGACGCCGAAGGGCCCCGCCCTTCCCATCCAGCCGGATTGACCATCGGCTGCTGACGGATGGACAGGTGGCCGAGTGGTTGAAGGCGCACGCCTGGAACGCGTGTATACGTGAAAGCGTATCGAGGGTTCGAATCCCTCTCTGTCCGCCATTTCCCCCTTGTTCTGCTTCCATTACCAATGCGCATTAAGCGCTACCCTTGTCCTGTCTACTGGCGGGTATTGATCTGAAGCGCCGTGACAAAGTCGTTTGGTGCGCAAAGTCGCGTCCCTTCCTCCTCCTGCTGAACAGCGCACTTGTTATTGAGATAAGTCCGTGCTTATGTGTTTGGCATGATCGAGAACGAGATATTCCGAGCCCTGGCTGACCCCACGCGCCGCGCCATCTTCGAGAAGCTTGCTGATGGAAGCATGAATGCCAGCGCTTTGCGGGAAGGTATGGACATAAGCCAGCCGGCCATGTCCCAGCACATTTCGGTGTTGCGGAGTGCCGGGTTGGTGAAGGAGCAGCGGCAAGGTCGGTTCGTAAACTACGAAGTCGACCCGGACGGGCTGGCCCAAATTGCGCAGTGGCTCGCGAAATACCGTGCCTACTGGCCGGCACGCATCGAAGCTCTGAAGATCTTGCTGAAGGATATGGACCAATGAACCGCGAAATCAGCGCCCCGGACGATAACAGCCTTGAGCTGGAATACGAACTCGACGAGGCGCCGCAGAAGGTCTGGCGCGCAATCAGCATCCCGGCGTTTCGCGAGAACTGGCTACCGAAAGAGGCATTGGCCGACCCCGATGGCGCCGTCGTCGTGCCTGGAGAAGAGGTCTGCTACAGGCTGCGCGAAACCGAAGCTCCGTTTCTCGAAAGTACGGTCACATTCCGGATCGCCCCGATTGGTTCGGGCGGCACCCGGCTGCGGATCGTCCACGAACTGCCGAATGTTCGCGGCGGTCGCGTGACCAGGACGGCCGCGAACAGCAACGATACTCTCATGCTCGCCGCCTAGACCGGCGAGCTTCCCCTCAATCTCTGGATAAATGGAGTTCGCCGATGCGCGAAGCGATGCAACTCGTCCCTATGGTCGTCGAGCAGTCGAACGGTGGAGAGCGGTCGTTCGACATCTATTCCCGCCTGCTGCGCGAGCGAATCATCTTTCTCAACGGTGAGGTGAACGACACGGTCTCTGCGCTGGTCTGCGCCCAGATGCTTCTTCTCGAAGCGGAAAACCCGAAGAAGCCCATCCATCTCTATATCAATTCGCCGGGTGGCGTGGTGACCAGCGGTTTCGCCATGTACGACACCATGCGCTACATCCGGGCACCGGTGCATACACTGTGCATGGGGACCGCACGGTCGATGGGTTCGTTTCTGCTGATGGCCGGCACGCCGGGCCAACGGGCCGCCTTGCCCAATGCCAGCATCCTCGTGCACCAGCCATCGGGCGGTTTTCAGGGCCAGGCGTCCGACATGCAGATCCATGCCGAGGAGATCCTTCGCACCAAGCAGCGCATGACGCGCCTCTATGCGGAACATTGCGGACGGACCTACGAGGAGTTCGAACGCGCTATGGACCGGGACCGTTTCATGACCGCAGAAGAAGCATTGGAATGGGGCCTGATCGACACCATCCTGAAGGTTCGCGACGACGGCGAGCCGGCGGCCTCCAGCGGCTTTGCCCTCTAACGGTCTGTCACTGTTCGGCGGGCTACCGGCCGATAACGGATGGTCCGCTGCCGAGCCCCTCGAAGGCGCCCCCCTGCCAAGGGAGTATCCCCGACGTCCGCCTGGCGCTAAGAAATCTTCGCCCGCGCGATCCGTTTCGCCTCTCCGCTTCGTCTTTGGTGCATCCGCAACGAAGGAGAAGCACCATGACCACTGCACCCGTCACTCTCGTCAACGTTCTGAAGGTCGAACCCGGCAAGCAGGAGCAGTTGATCGCGCTGTTGAAGCGCAACATCGACACCGTCATCCGCACGCTCGGCGGCTGGCGGACGAGCCGGCTGATTGCTGCCAGGGATGGCACCAGCGTCATCATCTATTCGGAATGGGAGACGCCCGCGGCCGTCGAAGCGATGCGCGCCGATGTCAGGATGAAGGCCTATTTCCCACAGATCCTCGAACTGGCGAGCCTCGAATCGGTCATCGGTGAGGTGGTCCTCAGCGATCACAGCTGATGTCGAACGGCTGTGCGTTGCCGGAGCCGGTTTCGATCGGTCAGGCAGCGGACATTTTCTTCAGTCCACGCTATCGTCCGAACCGGCCCCTGGAGATATCCCGATGGAACTCGATGTCATGAATACGGAAGACTTCGAGGATCGCTTGAGGGATCTCCGGCCGCGGCTGCACCGCTATTGCGCGCGCATGACCGGCTCGGCCGTGGATGGTGAGGACGTGCTGCAGGACACGCTGATCAAGGCCGTGCAGGCGCGGGCGGATGGCGTGGTGGTGGACAATCTCGAAGGCTGGCTGCTGCGCATCGCCCACAACACCAGTCTGGATTTTCTGCGCCGGCGGTCCAGGCACAAGATCGTCCCCCTGCTCGATGACATGGAAGATGCGCCGCTGCCCGAGGCGGACATCGTTGCGATCGGCTTTCAAACTTTCCTGCAACTGCCGGAACTTCAACGCTGCGCGGTGATCCTGAAGGATGTGCTTGGTCATTCGATCGAGGAAATCGCCGCTATCGCCGAGTGTACGCCGGCGGCGGCCAAATCGGCGCTGCAGCGCGCCAGGGTGGCGCTCAGGTTCCTGACCGAACGCCCGGAGGATATGCGGCTGCCGCTGATGTCCGACGCGAACCGGCACAAATTGGCAAGTTTCGTGCGCTTCTTTCAGGGCGGCGACTTCGATGCCATCCGCGCCATGCTGGCCGACGATGTAAAACTTGAGCTGGTCAACAGGCTGAAGCTGGAGGGTCGCGAGGGCATCAGCCGCTATTTCACCGGCTATGCGCAGGAGACAAAGTGGCGTTTCGCGCTCGGCGCAATCGAAGGGCGGCCGGCCATGCTGGTTTTCGACAGTGCCGGCCCCATGGAAAAACCGGCGCATTTCGTCGTTCTCGATTGGCGTCGGGACGAGATCGCCGCGATCCGCGATTTTCTCTTCGCCCCCTATGTGCTTGAAACCGTTGATTGGGTTCGCCTGGCTTGAACTGCGAGAGAGCGGCTCTTTGCCGATCGAGGGTCCGTTCTCCGTCAAATGTTGACGGTTCCGCGCTATTCTTGGACTTTCGCTGGTATCGGCAGCCGTTGGGTTTCGGCAGGTTTCCCTGGCCGGTGTGGCACCGGCTTCGAGCATCGCGGGGGACCGGTTGCGTTCTGGGGAGAGGCAGCATGAGTTTGGCGAGCGACGCGCGCTTCTGGGACCGGACGTCGCGGCGATACGCCAAGGGAACGATCGCGGACCCGGCCGCCTATGAACACACGCTCGACCGCACCCGCGCCTTGCTTCTGCCCGATGACCGCGTGCTCGAACTCGGTTGCGGCACGGGAACGACGGCGTTTCGGCTGGCGGGCGATGTGCGCGACTACCTTGCAACCGATTTTTCGACCGAGATGATCGCCATTGCCCGGGAGAGGTACGCCGTCGACCTGGTTCCGAACCTCGCCTTTCGCAGCGCGACGGCCGAAACGCTTGCGGCCGAACGTGGGCAGTTCGATGCGGTGCTGGGCTTCAACTACCTGCATCTCGTGCGCGATCTGCCCGCCACGCTCGACAACATCCATACCCTGCTTGCCTCCAGGGGAGTGTTCATCTCCAAGACGCCCTGCGTCGGCGACATGAACCCGCTCGTCCAGCTCCTGCTCTTGCCGGCGATGCGGGCCGTCGGACTGGCGCCCTATGCGGCAACTTTCAGCGCAGCAGAACTCAGCCGGCACATCGTCGCCGCCGGCTTCGAGCTTCTGTCGGCGGAAAATCACGCATCGGCGAGCAACGACAACCGCCCCTACATCGTCGCCCGGAAGCGCTGAGGTGTTAGACCAGAGCAGCCGCGCTGCCCTGGTCTCGACGCGTTCCAGACACGCGCTGCCGCGAGGGCTGAGTGGTCTTGCCGAGCCGCCGGTTGTTGACGTTCAACGCCTGCGCGACAGGATCGATACCAGCGCCAGGCCGCCGATCACGGAGACGTGCTCCAGCGCGACGGTCATGTCGCGGAAGGTCTCTTCGCCTTCCTTCAGCCAGAAAGGATGGGCGATCGGGATCGTCAGCACCGTGAAGACGGCGAGCGCCCCGGCGGCAAGCCAGACCCAACGGTTGAGGATGATCAGCAGAGAGGCGCCGATCTGCAGGATTAACGTCATCGAATTGAACAGCCATCCCGGCGTCAGGCCGAAGCCTTCCATGATCGCGACGTTGGCGTTGAAGTCGAAGAGCTTGGCAAGGCCGCTCGACCAGAAGACGAGCGTTAGCAGCACGCGGGCGAGAATGCCGAAGGCGCGCGAATCGAGAATGCTTGCGATAGGGCCTGACATGGATCATCCCTGCCTTGCGGTGAGAAAGGCGACCCTGCGCGCGCTCGCGATCGCCGTTGTCTGTGCGATGGCGGCCAGGCCAGCGAGCCAGCAGGCGGCGCTCGATGCTGCGCCGCCGCCGGGCTCGGCGATGCCCGCAGATGCCGTTCCAGTCCCGGGATTGTCAGTCCTTATCTGGTTTTCCAATGCCACGTCGGCCCCCATTTCCGATTGAACCGACGGGGTTTGTAGAAGCTCAACCAGGCTTGAGGTCAAGAAAACGGCCATGTGACAAATTGGCTGGCGCTGGCGGCGGTCGGGCGACGAATAGTTAGCTCTTGCGCTAAGTATTGACGTGTGATACTTAGCCTTATGGAACAGTATTCAGACCGATTGGACGTGATCTTTCAGGCGCTCGCCGATCCCACCCGCCGTGCGGTGCTTGCGCGGCTCGGCGGCGGTCCGGCGAGCATCAGCGATCTCGCCAGACCCTTCGACATGGCCCTGCCGTCCTTCATGAAGCACATCCACTACCTTGAAGGCAGTGGGCTCATCCGCACGCACAAGGAGGGCAGGGTCCGCACCTGCGCCATCGAGAAGGCGCAGTTCGCCGCGGTAGAGAGCTGGCTTTCGGCGCAGCGCGCGCTCTGGGAAGGCCGCGCCGACCGGCTGGAAAAATTCGTCACTGAACACGAGGAGGAATGACCATGATCCGCTCTCCCGATCCTGAACTCGACCTGACGATGGCGCGCATCATCAAGGCGCCGCGCGCGACGGTCTGGCGCGCCTGGAGCGATCCCTCTCGGCTTGAGCAATGGTGGGTTCCTGAGCCGGCAAGATGCAAGGTGATCGACATGGATCTCAGGCCCGGCGGCAGTTTCGTGACGCGGATCAGCGAAGGCGGCGGCGCATTCCTGCCGCATATCGACGCCTGTTTCCTCGCGGTCGACGAACTCTCGCGCATCGTCTTCACCGACACGCTCGTTGCCGGTTGGCGGCCGGCGGAAAACGCCTTCATGACGGCGATCATCACCCTCAGCGACCATCCAGCCGGCACCGAATACGCTGCCCATGTAATGCATCGGAGCGGCGCGGGCCGGAAGATGCACGAGGAGATGGGTTTTCACGACGGCTGGGGAACGGTTGCCGGGCAACTGGCCCGGTTCGTCGAGCAAACTCACTGAGGAGACGATCCCATGCGCAATATCGTGCTGCAGATGATGACGACACTGAATGGCCGCCTCGACGATCCGCTTGCCTGGATGGGGACGGTGGTCGACGAACAATACCGGGCGATCGACCGTCTCTACGCCGGCTACGACACGGTTCTGGTCGGCCGCACCACCTATGAGGAGATGGTCGGCTACTGGCCGGGCGCGCTGAAGGACGAGGCGGGCGGCGAGACCAATCGGGTGATGGCAGGGCGTATGCACGACTATCGCAAGATCGTGTTCTCCCGCACCGAAGATCAGGCGATCAGCCGCTGGCACAATGCCGAGCGGGCGGTGGTTCCTGATGATGCGGCGCTCTCGCGCTACCTGACCGACCTGAAGGCTGAGCCCGGCCGGGATATCCATCTGTCCGGCGGCGCGAGCCTGGCGCAGACGGTGATCGGCCTCGGCCTCGTCGATCGCTACCACTTCTTCGTCTACCCGGTCGTATCGCCGGGCGAACCATGGTTCGCCCGGCTTCGCGACAAGAACGAGCTGCAGCTGATCGGCAGCGAGCACTACGACAACGGCGTCGTTGGGCTCCACTACGCGACGGTACGCGACGCAAAGTCGGCGCGACCGAAAAGCTTCTCGGAGCTCATTGCCTAAGAGCAATTCCAGGAAAAGTGCGAAGCGGTTTTCCGTCCGGAATTGCGCCAGCCAAGCGAGGGATTCCCAGGAAAAGTGCGAAGCGGTTTTCCGTCCGGAATTGCGCGGCTTTTGGGATCACTCCCCGGCTTGCAGGGTGGTGAACAGCCGGTCGTAGGTCGGCGCCAGAAGGCGTAGGCTTGCGGCCGCCTCGGCATCCCTGCGCAGGACCAGCGGATACTGCAGCGCGCCGATCAGCCGTGCCTGTTCGCCGGCGATGGCGGCGGATTTGGCAAGGCCTGCCCGCGCCAGGCAGGACGCCGCATCGCCGGCGCGGCGGGCACCGACACGAACGGCGAAGTGCACGAGGTGAGCCCGCAGGTTCTTGTCGCAATGGTCTTCGATCAGAGCGGCGAGCGCTTCGGCTGCGTCGGCATTGCCAAGGCTGCCCGTCGGCACCAGCCGGTCCGTGGTCATCGAGAGCCAGTGGATCGCGGCCGGCACCGAGGCGCGGATTGCCTCGACCTCGCTCACGTCGGCGACACGAGAGAATCCCCATCGCATGGTGTAGGGGTCGCCGTAGCTCAGCGTCTCGGCGCCCCAGGCCGTCATGAAATCGTGGAGCGGCAGGGAGGCGTAGGGATATCCTTGCGGGTCGTGCATCAGCACGCGCGTCTCGTCGATCGCGAGGACCACGACGTAGTGATCGGCCTCGATCGGTCCCGTCATGCCGGGCTGGTGCCTCAGATGCCCCATCTCCACCGGGCCGACCCAGACGGGACCATCCTTCAGTGCCGAGCGCAGGCGGGAAAGCGCGTCCTCGGGCTCGCCGCCGCTGCTGACCTGCGACGTCCAGCCGAGCGCCTTCAGCGCGCCGTCGAACCCGGCCTCCGGATCCCAGCCGTAGGGGTCGAAGAACGGCAGGGTACCGCCGACGATCTGCATGCCGAAGGGGCTACCGGTGGCAAGCTCAATGGTCGAGGTCGAGGGCGCGGCTTCGCCGAACATCATTGCAAATGAGTTGGCGTAGCAATAGGGGCCGGAGCCCACATAGGAAAAGTGCTGCATCGGTTGGTCCTTGAGTGATTGGAGCGTGCGGGGATTGGGTTAGCGCACGATGGGGTAGGCGACATCGAAGCGGGTACCGCCGCTGCCGGGATAGATTTCGTAAGGGCTGCCGAAGCAGCTGAGATCGTCGCTTTGCTCGAACCAGGCTTCGATCGCGTCATAGACGCGGAGCACGGCCGGAAAGGTTTCGAACGGTTCGGCCACGGCCAGGAACGCTTCGCGTCCCGCCGGCTGAAGGCGGATGCGCAGATCACCAGTGGGTTCGAGGCTGCCGTCATAGCCGATCGCCACCTCGACGAGACCCTTGCCGTCGTGATTGACCGGCTCGTGGAAATGCAGCGTCATCTGCCCATCGTCGCTCTTGCCCGATTGCGCAAGATAGCCGCGGATCTCCGCTTCGGCGCTTTCGGTGAAGGCCTCGAGCGCATCCACCGTCACATGGTGCTGGCGATAGACGATTTTCGAAGGCGCGACGTCGCGCACGGCAACGGCCCTGACCAGCGGATCGTCGCCGCCGCTCGATTGCCGGATGATTGCCTCCACCAGCTCGCGCTGATCCTCGAGTCGTTTGCTCTGCACCTCCAGCCAGGCGCGCAGCTCCGTGAGGCGAACGTCGGGCTGAAGATCTATCAGCCGTGCGATCCGGGCGATCGGCAGGCCCAGCTGCCGCAGCCGGGCAATCAGCCTGGCGCGGCTTGCCTGCGTGGCGGCGTAATAGCGGTAACCGGTCGCGGGATCGACACGGGCAGGCACCAGCAGGCCCTGCTCGGCATAGAGCCTGAGTGCTTTCGGCGACAATCGTGTGGCGGCGCCGAAGCGGCCTGCGAGGAAGTAGGAATCGGTCATGAAGGTAGTCTGGGGCCAGCCCCAGGGGCGAGGTCAAGGGGCATGCTGCCGCCTTTCCTGTCGAAGACCTCCCGGAGCAGGCGACCGCTCCGGGAGGGGCAAGGCTATCGATTTTCGCGCCGGTTGAGAGACGCCAGCGCCAGCAGCGTGATCGTCGCCATGCCGAGGCAATAGCCGACGAGCGGCCAGGCCGTATCACCGCCAAGCAGGAGAACGGCGCCGGTGCCAATAAGGCTGACGATCAGGCTCTGGATCGAGAAGTAGAGCGCGACCGCCGTCCCGGCGATGGCATCGAAGGCCTTGAGCGCTCCGTTGGCGGTGACCGAGGCGCTCATGACGATGCCGAAGGCGATCACCCACATTGGCAGCACGAAGCTCTGGAACGACGGCACCGCCGAGGCTTCGCCCGCGCCAAGCAGCAGCCCGCCGAGGATGATCAAGGCCATGCCGCGGGCCAGGCAACCGGAGGTCCCGTAGCGGGTGACGAAGCCCCTGGCGAAGCGCGTGGCGATGATCATCACGACGGCGGCGGTGGCGAATGCCAGGCTGAAGCCCAGCTGCGAATAGCCGGCGCGATCGATAAGCAGGCGTGGCGCCGTGGAGAAGAACACGAAAAACGCGCCCATCGCCGTGCTGAAGCCAAGCGTATAGGTCCAGAAGGCGCTACTTGCGAGCATGGGTCTGAAGCTCGGCTTTGACGGTGCTGCGGCGTCGGGCCGGGTTTCCGACCACTGCGGCAAGGCCTGGCCGAGTGCTGCAAGGCCAAGCATGGCAAGCGTCAGGAAGATCGCCCGCCATCCGAAAGCGCCTGATATCAGCGCGCCGGCGATCGGCCCGAGCGCCGGCACGAAGGAGAGCATGGCGCTGAAGAGGCCATAGATGGTCACACCCTCCGGACGTGCGCCATAAACGTCGCGCACGGTCGCGAAGGTCGCGACCAGTGCGGCCGAGGCGCCGGCCGCCTGGACAAGCCGCAAGGCGACGAAGACCGGTGCCGAGGTGGTTGCGGCCAGTCCCAGCGAGGCCAGCGCAAACAGCGTCGCGCCACCGAGAAGAACGGGACGGCGGCCGACGCGGTCGGACAGCGGGCCGAACAGCAGCTGACCCAGCCCCAAAAGCAGCATGTAGAGGCTGAGCGTGAGCTGGACGACTGCGGGCGACGTGCCGAGGATCGCCGGCATGTCGGGCACGACGGGCAGGTAAATGTCCATGGCGAGCGACGCCAGGATATCGAAGGGCGCCATCAGCAAAAGGGCTGCCGGCAGCGAATAGGACCAGGTGAGGGAATTACGATCGGGCATGATGAAACATCCGCGCAAATGAAAACCATTCGGCGGCGATCTGCCACTTCATCAAATCTTCTGAATGTGAGCCGACAGACGCCGCAACAACTTATTCAACCGTTGTTGCGGCTTACCTGGTTGCTGACGGGTCGGTCCTCATCTGCGGCTCCTATGGCGGCTCTCCAGCGATACCGCCAAGCCAGCCGAAATCTCATGCCGGCATGTCCTATCATCGGGATTTCCGGACGGCAACTCCTGGCTCAGCTATCAGCCTCGGCCGCGCCCGGCATCACCGCCAGCCGGTTCTCGACGCTGGTGACGCCGATCACCGATGCTGCGGCATCGCCGGCGCAGGCGATATCGGATGCCTGCGCCACATGACCGGAAAGCACCACGATCCCGCCGAGCGCCATCACCGAGATCTCGCGCGTATCGATCATCGCCGCATACTGGATGTAGCGCAGCACCTTGTCGGCGAGCGCATCGTCGATGAGATGCGGATCGTCGTCTTTGTGCGCGTAAATGGACTTCTCTGTCGGCATGGCTCGTTCCTCATGCTGTTTCGGAACGCCTGCGGCCGGGGAATGTTCCCCTCCCTGTGCCCGCTGCTCGCGCGCTTGCGGCGCGGGTGCGAACAACGTTATTGCTGGCAGGACCATTCCAGGAGCGGAAAGAGGAAAGCATCTGCGGTCTTCCGCCCGTCTCCCGCTCTACCTCATGAGAACAGACCCCGAAGGACTTGGATCGATCCGCTCCAAGGTCATCGCGATCCAGGGCCCGCGCATGTCCGACATCTTCCAGAACGTCCTGCCCATCTTCATCCTGATCCTTGCCGGCTGGTTGCTGGTGCGCCTGGGTTACCTGAAACCGGCCGTCGGCGAAGCCTTGGGCGATTTTGTCTTTCGCGTCGCCGTGCCCATCCTGCTGTTTCGCACGATTGCGGAAGCGGATTTCAAGGACGGTTCGCCCTGGCCGCTCTGGGTCGCCTATTTCTCGGGCGTCGCGGTGACCTGGACGTTGGGACACGTGGCGGCGACGCTCGTCTTCGGGCGGGATGCGCGCATGGGCGTTCTCGCTGGCGTCTCCTCCGCCTTCGCCAACACGGTCTTCATCGGCCTGCCGCTGGTGTCGCGAATCGTCGGCGAGGAGGGCATCGTTGCGATCTCGATCCTGCTTTCGGTGCATCTGCCAGTCATGATGATAGCGGGCACGCTCTTGATGGAGCGTGCGGAGCGGCGCGCCGGCGGCAAGCCGGGGCAAAGCCCGCTGCAGCTCTTGGCCGGTGTCGCCCGCAATCTGGTGCGCAACCCGCTGGTGATCGGCCTTGCCTGCGGCGCCGCCTTCCACCTTATCGGCCAGCCGCTTGGCGGTCCGGTCAAGACCGTCGTCGATCAACTGGCGTCGATGGCGGCACCCGCAGCGCTGATCTCGATCGGCATGGCGCTGGATAAATACGGCCTTGCCGGCAATCTCGGGCTCGCTTCGATGACGAGCGTCTTGAAGCTCGCCGTCATGCCCGCGGTCGTCTATGCGAGCTGCCACTTGCTCGGCCTCAACGACAACTGGACGACGGCGCTGGTGCTGACGTCGGCCGTGCCGACGGGTGTCAATGCCTGGCTGATCGCCAACCATTTCAATGTCGGCCATGGGCTGGCGTCCTCGACGATCACGCTGACGACCGCGCTCGGCGTCATCAGCGTTTCGGTCTGGGCCTATCTGCTGATGTGATTACCACTCTCTCCGGCAAACTGTTTCGCCGCAGAGGCTTGGATCCGCCTGAACGTTCCGTGCGCAACATCTCCGCCTATCCCCGAATACGAAAAGGCCCGGCGCGAGCCGGGCCTTTTGCATGGGATCGTTTCCGACCGCTGAACTTATTGAGCCGGTGCCGGCTGACCTTCGGCAGGCTTGGCTTCGGTTGCCGGCGCTTCGGCCGGCTTTGCACCTTCGGCGCCAGCAGCCGGTGCCGCTTCGCCGGCAGCCGGTGCGGCTTCGGCAGAACCGGCAGATGCGTCCGGCAGTGCTGCCGGAGCGTCGGCCTGCTCTCGCAGCCAGGCGATCAGGTTGGCGCGCTCGTCGGGCTTCTTGACGCCGGCAAAGCCCATGGCGGTGCCCGGAACGTGCTTCTTCGGTGCTTCGATGAAGTAGCTGAGGTGGTCGTAGTCCCAGACGACCTTGCCGCCTTCGGCAAACGTCTTCATGCCGGCCGAGTAGCTGAAGCCCTCATGCGAAGCGATCGGACGGTTGACGAGGCCCCAGAGGTTCGGACCGACTTTGTTTGCGCCGCCCTTGTCGGCGGTGTGACAGCTTGCGCATTTCTTGAACACGGCTTCACCGGCAGAAGCGTCGGCCTTGAGCAGCAGCGGCTTGATGTCGACTTCGACTTCCGCGGCACCACCGGCACCTGCTTCAGACGTGCCTTCTTCCGCAACGATCGTAAAGCCTTCCTTCTCGGGAGCTTCGGAATGGAAAATGCCTTCCGATGCAATGGACACGGACATCAGAACGAAGACCGTTCCCAGAAAGGCGCCCACGCCCATGTTCACATATGAATTCATCTGCAAACGCTCCCTTTGCCACCGGCGCAAACAAAAACCCGGCCTATCTTGAAATCGCGCGGAACCTATGTCTTTTGGCTCTGCGTTGCAACAGTGATTATCGGCCCCTAACTGAGACTTATTGACACTTTCGGCGGGGTTTTTGAAGGCCAGATCATGAATCGCGAAAATTCAGTTAAAGTCATCGTGCTCATTCCGGCGCGCATGGCCTCGACACGCCTACCCGGAAAGCCGCTCGCCGATATTTGCGGCCTGCCGATGATCGTTCAGGTCGCGACCCGAGCGCAGGAAGCGGACGTCGGCCGCGTCGTCGTTGCCGTTGACGACCAGCAGGTCTTTGACGTCGTGCGCGAGGCCGGCTTCGAAGCGATAATGACCCGCATCGACCACCAGTCCGGCTCCGACCGGATCTACGAAGCGCTGCAGAAGGCCGATCCGAACGGCGAAGCCGAGATCGTCATCAACGTCCAGGGTGACCTTCCGACGGTCGAACCGGCATCGATCCGCGCGGCGCTGAACCCGCTCGAAAATGCTGCCACCGATATCGCCACGCTGACGGTGGCGATCACCGAGGAGAGCGAGAAGACCAACCCGAACATCGTCAAGGTCGTCGGTTCGCCGCTTTCCGACACGCGCCTGCGTGCGCTCTATTTTACCCGCGCGACCGCGCCTCATGGCGAAGGCCCGCTCTATCATCACATCGGGCTCTATGCCTATCGACGGCAGGCGCTGGAACGCTTCGTCTCGCTTCAGCCCTCCGTGCTCGAACGCCGCGAATCGCTGGAGCAGCTGCGTGCGCTCGAAGCCGGCATGCGCATTGATGTCGAGATCGTCGATTCGGTCCCGCTTGGTGTGGACACGCCGGTGGAGCTGGAAAAGGCCCGCCGCATCCTGTCTGCCCGTACCCGCTGATATCAGAACCTGAGAAGGACGCTACCGTGACCGCCAAGACCAACAGGATTTCCTTCCAGGGCGACTATGGCGCCAATTCCGACATGGCCTGCCGCGACATGTTCCCATCGATGGAGCCGCTGCCCTGCCAGACCTTCGAGGATGCCTTCGTCGCGGTCGAGAACGGCGACGCCGATCTGGCGATGATCCCGATCGAGAACACGATCGCCGGCCGGGTCGCCGACATCCATCACCTCCTGCCGGAATCGCGGCTGCACATCGTCGGCGAATATTTCATGCCGATCCGTTTTCAGCTGATGGTGCTTCCGGGTGTCACGCGTGACGAGATCCGCACCGTGCACAGCCACATCCATGCGCTCGGCCAGTGCCGCAAGATCGTGCGCTCCAACGGCTGGAAGCCGGTCGTCGCCGGCGATACGGCGGGCGCGGCAAAGCTCGTCTCCGAAAAGGGCGACCGCTCGATGGCAGCGCTCGCGCCGCGGCTTGCCGCCGATCTCTATGGCCTCGAAATCATCGCCGAGAACGTCGAGGATACCGAGAGCAACGTCACCCGTTTCGTCGTGCTGTCCAGGGAAGAGCAGCGCATCGCCCGCACCAGCGACGAAGAGCTGATCATCACCACCTTCGTCTTCAATGTCCGCAACATCCCGGCAGCGCTCTACAAGGCCATGGGCGGTTTCGCCACCAACGGCATCAACATGACCAAGCTCGAGAGCTACCAGCTTGGCGGCCGGTTCGTGGCGACGCAGTTCTATGCGGATATCGAAGGCCACCCGGATGATGTCGGCGTGCGCCATGCCATGGACGAGCTTCGCTTCTTCTCCGAAAAGGTCCGCATCCTCGGAACCTATAACGCGCACCCGATGCGCGGCGTTCTCTGAACAGGCCGCTCCGGCGCCAAGCTGTTGAGAAAGGCCTGCGCAGGCGGGCCTCGACCGCCTCCCAAAGTGGTGAGGCGGTCGCTATCGTTAGCACGCTGCTTGGCCCCTCAGCTCCGCCTGAAGGCCGCGAATGCGCCTGATTTCTGACCAAAATGAAGCCTGCGGTTGTGGTCTTCTCGCGCCGCACATATCTGATCCTGCCATCTGGCTAAGGTTTTCAGAGCATCACGTTTAAGTCCTGAGCGTACCGTTCGCGGTGATTTTCCGAGAGAATCATTGGTTTCGCCACGCCCTACGGGGGTGAAAGTGGCAAAAATTCGTTAACCGGCTACGCGTCTGGCGCATGCCTAGTTTGCAATCGTGGCGCTACACAAATTTTAGGCAAATGCCTATTTGACGCTCGTCAAGTAAGGAGTGTTAAAGATGAAGATCCGTCAGAAGATCATGGAATATGCGAAGACCCGCCGTGCGATCCGCGAGCTGAATGCTCTCGACGATCACGCACTGAGCGACATCGGTCTGTCCCGTTCGCAGATCCAGGCCGCCGTTTACGGCCGCTAATTCCGTACCATTCGCGCATCCCGCCGCTTCAGGCTGGCGGGATGCGCGCAGCATACCCTCTCGCTCAAGAATCGTAGAGGCAGACGCGCAGCCGGTGACCATCCGGATCGAGCGCGACGAAAGTCGGACCGAAATCCATTTCGGTCAATTCCTGCGCAATCGGCAGGCCTTTCCCCTTCCAATCCTCGTAACGTGCGCGCACCGCGCTCTCGTCTTCCACCATGAAGGCCAGTTCCGACCGGCTGCCCGATGCCGCCGGCTCTGGCGCGACCGTATGTTCGGCCCAGAGCCCGAGCGTGAAGCCGCCGGGCAGCTCGAAGGACGAGAAGGTCTGGTAGGTGACGCTTGGTTCCTGCGCGAGAAGCGCGCGGTAGAAGGTCACGCTTGCGAGCGGGTCCTTGACGTAGAGAACGATGAGATTTGCCTTGGCCATGCTGTTCCTCCTTGTTGCGGAAGGTGCAGGCTAGGGCTGGCCGCTGCCAGTTTCTGTCAGCATCGGCGCACCAACACCCGTCAGGAGCCGACCGTCTCTCGCTTCGATGCCGCCATGTTCTGGCTCGCGCGCCAATCCTTCATCAGCACCTGCCGGCGGCGGGGATAGCGCGCCTCCGTCACCGTCATCTTCTGCATGCGGTCGGCGCGAAAGTGCCGGAAGTCCAGGCGCAGCTCGCACCAGGCCATGACCATGCGCACGTTCTCAAAGAAGCCGAGGGCAAAGGGCCAGACGGTGCGCTGCGTCGCGCTGCCGTCATTGTCGACGTAGTCGAGCTCCACCTTGCGCTCGTTGCGGATTGCGCGCCTAAGCGCGGCGATGTCGATGCCGTTGGTGGCCGGCGGGCTCGGGCCGACGAGCAGGGTCGAACTGTCGAGCTCGTCGCGAAGTTCGGCGGGCAGCACCGCGGCAATCTTGGCGAGCGCATTGGCGGCAGCGCCGGCGAGATCATCGTCAGTACGCTTGGAGACCCAGCGCGAGCCGAGCACCAAGGCTTCGATCTCCTCGGCGGAAAACATCATCGGTGGCAGCATGAAGCCGGGCTTGAGCACATAGCCGAGCCCCGGCTCGCCCTCGATATCAGCGCCCTGCGCCTGGAGGCTGGCGATATCGCGGTAGAGCGTTCTGAGGCTGACGCCGGTTTCTTCCGCCAGTCGCTGGCCGCTCACCGGCTGGCGGTAGCGCCGGAGCACCTGCAGAAGGTCGAGCAGCCGTTCGGAGCGGGACACGGTCGATCTCCCTGTATCCGTCGCCTTATGTCCGCTCGCCCCAGGCGAGCCAGTCACGCATCAGCTGGTGCGCGATCGCGCCCTTCGGCGGCGGAATATGCGCGTCGCCGGTGTCGGCGACCCCGGTCGACCTTTCGAGCATCGCGATCGTTTCATCGCGCGTGAACCAGCGCACGTCTTCCAGCTCGTGCTCGTCGCGCTTGATGACGGTTGATTTCGCCTCCGCATAGCAGCCGATCATCAGCGTGTGCGGCATCGGCCAGGGCTGCGAGGCATGGTAGCGTACCCGGCCGATATGGATGCCGGACTCCTCGAGCGTTTCCCGCCGCACGGCGTTTTCGATCGTCTCTCCCGGCTCGACGAAGCCGGCAAGGCAAGAATACATGCCCGGCGCGAAATGCGGGCTGCGGCCGAGCAGGCAAAGATCGCGCTCAAGGTCGATCGTCATCATGATGACGACAGGGTCGGTGCGCGGGAAGACCATATGGCCGCAGGCGGTGCAGACCCGGCGATAGCCGCCGGCCTTGCCTTCCATCGGGCCTGCGCAGCGACCGCAGAAGCGGTTGTTGGCATTCCAGGTAATCAAGCTCGAGCCTTGCGCGAACTGGCCGAGCAGTTCCTCCGGCAGCATCTGCTGGCGATAGAGGGTGCGGCCGTCGGCGATCTTGAAGGGCTCGGTGATCGTCTCGTCCGTCAGGCCCGTCGGCACGGCCAGCCGGGGCTCGCCGTTGGCGAGGTAGCCGAGCAGGATCGTCTCGTCGAGAACGGGTTCGAGACCTTCAAGCTCATAAGGCGCAAACAGTGGGTCGATGATCTTCTCGTCATGCTTGACGATCAGCTTCGGTCCGGAGAAGGCCAGGAAATGCGCACCCGGGTGCTTCAGTGCCACCTGGACGCAATCGTCGGCCCGGTGCTCCGACTGGCG
The DNA here is from genome assembly GCF_014852185.1 of Ensifer sp. ENS07. Lineage (NCBI taxonomy): Bacteria > Pseudomonadati > Pseudomonadota > Alphaproteobacteria > Hyphomicrobiales > Rhizobiaceae > Ensifer > Ensifer sp. ENS07. The sequence goes on from NZ_JACVBE010000004.1 coordinate 115,424, forward strand.
ATCCAGATGATTCTCTGAGAAGGCGACGAGGGTGCTTGGCTCTGGATGCGGGCTGCGAAGGTCAAAGATCGATTTCGTCATGTTCAGAGGTTTTCCAGAATGCGGGCTGCGAAGGCCTGATGTTCTTTTTCGTCCCACGGCTCCGCCTTGCCGAAGCCCCAGACCGGCCCCGGCCAGTTCGGGTCGCCGTCGCTGCGGGCGATGATATGCACGTGAAGCTGCCGGACGATGTTACCCAATGCGCCGATATTGATTTTCTCGGCGCCCGTGACCTTCTTCAGCGCCGTCGCTGCCATGGTCGTCTCGAAGGTCAGCATCGTCTGGTCGAGCGGGGTGAGGTCGAAGATCTCAGAAATGCCTTCACGCTGAGGAATGAGCACGAGCCAGGGCCAGCGGCGGTCGTTCATCAGCCGCATCTGGCAAAGCCCGATCGAGGCGATCGGAATGCCGTCGCGCTCGAGCCGCTCGTCGAGGGTGAAGGTCGTCAACTGGGTCTCCTCGGCTATTGAGAATGACGGATTCGCCTTGTTTTGCATATCGATATCAGTTTTTTGACGGCTTGGCTTGCATTTGCTTTCGATATTGCCGATATGGAAGCCGGGAGGTTGGTGGTGGACGAGCCACTCGCCAACCGGGTCAGGTCCGGAAGGAAGCAGCCCCAACGAGCTCCGGCACGGGTCATCGTGCCAGCCTCCCACCTTCTCCGTCCTGTCGGGACAAGAGTTCGAACAGCGGCAGGGTCGATGAGCGACGATACGTCCATTTCATCCGTTGAGAAACCAGCCGCCTACCGTGTTCTGGCGCGCAAGTATCGCCCCAAGGATTTCTCCGACCTGATGGTCGGCCAGGAACCGATGGTGCGCACGCTCACCAACGCGTTCGAAACCGGCCGCATCGCCCAAGCCTACATGCTGACCGGGGTGCGCGGGGTCGGCAAGACCACCACCGCCCGCATTCTCGCCCGCGCGCTGAACTATAAGACACCGGATATCGATCGGCCGACCATCGACCTGCGCGTTCCCGGCGAACATTGCCAGGCGATCATGGATGGGCGTCACGTCGACGTCATCGAAATGGACGCGGCGTCACACACCGGCATCGACGATATCCGCGAGATCATCGAACAGGTGCGCTACCGCCCGGTTTCGGCCCGCTACAAAGTCTACATCATCGACGAAGTGCACATGCTCTCGACCCAGGCCTTCAACGGCCTGCTGAAGACGCTCGAAGAGCCGCCAGAGCATGTGAAATTCATCTTCGCGACCACCGAAATCCGCAAAGTGCCGATCACGGTTCTGTCGCGCTGCCAGCGCTTCGACCTGCGCCGCATCAGCGCGTCCGATCTCGTCGGCCTGTTTTCGACGATCCTCGGCAAGGAAGGCGTATCCTTCGATCCGGAAGCGCTTGCGATGGTGGCCCGCGCTGCCGAAGGCTCGGCGCGCGACGGTCTGTCGCTGCTCGACCAGGCGATTGCCCATGGCGGCGGCGCTGTGGAAGTCGAAACCGTGCGTTCGATGCTCGGCCTTGCCGACCGAGCCCGCATCGTCGACCTCTTCGAGCACGTCGTCAAAGGCGATGTCGCCGCGGCCCTCAAGGAATTCACCGCACAATACGAGGCCGGCGCCAATCCGACGGTCGTATTGACCGACCTTGCCGATTTCACCCATCTCGTCACCCGGATGAAATACGTACCGGAGGCGGTCAACGACCAGTCCTTGAGCGAGATCGAGCGCACCCGCGGCGCCGTCTTTGCCGAGAGCGTCGCGGTTACGGCGCTCTCGCGCATCTGGCAGATGCTCCTGAAGGGCATTCCGGAAGCCGAAAGCTCGTCGCGCCCGGCGGGTGCCGCCGAAATGGTGCTGATCCGCCTGGCGCATGCGGCACATCTGCCGGCGCCTGAAGAGGCCGCGCGGCGCTTGCTGGAACTTTCCGGCAATGAAGGCGGCGGCGCTCGCCCTGGCCCTTCAGGTGGCAACGGCGGCGGCGCACAGGCCCAGGCTTCCGTGTCCGTGTCGGCGCAGGCATCGCAGCCGATGCCGGTGCAGCGCCCGACGAGCAATGGTGCGACCATGCTGCGCGCCGTCCCGGACGTGGCGCCCCAGGCGGTTGCCGTTGGCCGCATCGAAGAACGCCCGGTGGCGGCGCCTGCGGCCAAGCCGCAGCCGTCGGTGCCGGTCAATTCGATCGCCGACATCGCCGATCTCTGCGCCAAGAACCGCGACATCAAGCTGAAGACGCTGGTGCGCGGCTTTCTGCGGCTCGTGCGGATCGAGCCCGGACGTCTCGACGTCAACGTCTCGGATGACGCGCCGAAGACGCTGCTTGGCGAAGTGGCCGTCAAGCTCAAGGAATGGACCGGCATCCACTGGATCGTCAGCTACAGCCGCGAGGCCGGTGAGCCGACGCTGATCGAGGCGGAACAGCGGGCGCAGGAGCAGCGCGTCAACGACGCGCGCCAGGACCCCGATGTCGCCGCCATTCTCGCCCGGTTCCCGGGCGCCAAGATCACCGACGTGCGCATTCGCGCCGTTGAAGAAGAGGCCGAGAGCCAGGCTCCGGCCACAGCCGAATCCGCCGACGGCGATATCGTCCCTGGCGACGACATCGAATAGTCCCGTCTGCGAGCAGAAACAGAAAGACAGGAGACGACGATGCGCGACATCATGGGGATGATGGGCAAGGTCAAGGAAATGCAGGCCAAGATGGAAAAGATGCAGGCGGAAATCGCCGCGCTCGAAGTCGACGGCACCTCCGGCGGTGGCCTCGTCACCGTTCGCCTCGACGGCAAGGGCACCCTCAAGAGCCTGAAGATCGATCCCTCGCTGTTCAAGGAAGACGACGTCGAGATCCTCGAAGACCTGATCGTCGCCGCCCACAAGGACGCCAAGGACAAGGCCGAAGCTGTGCAGGCGGAAAAGACCCGCGAACTGACTGCCGGCCTGCCGATCCCGCCCGGCATGAAGCTGCCCTTCTGATCGTCTCCGGGCAGTAGGTTCGGGAAGCAGGGCGGTCTGCCGCCCGCAGCATTTGCGCGCCGGCGGTGGTAGCCGCCGGGTACCGCGTCGACACCCGCCGCTTCGCGTGCGGGCGTTTCGAAGGCGATTCCGTTTCGGCGCGATATGGGCTAAAAGCGCCGCATGGCAAAACGAGTCACCGGCCCTGAAATCGAAAAACTCATCCAGCTCCTGGCGAAAGTGCCGGGGCTCGGACCGCGTTCGGCGCGCCGCGCCGCCCTGCATCTCGTCAAGAAGAAGGACCAGTTGCTGGGTCCGCTCGCCGACGCGATGGGCGAAGCGCACCGCAAGGTCCGCATCTGTTCCTGCTGCGGCAATGTCGATACGATCGATCCCTGCACCGTTTGTTCGGACGAGCGTCGCGACCACGCCGTGCTCATCGTTGTCGAGGACGTGTCCGATCTCTGGGCACTGGAACGCGCCGGCGCTATGAACGCCGCCTATCATGTGCTCGGCGGCACGCTCTCGCCGCTCGACGGCGTCGGCCCCGACGATCTCAACATCAAGGGTCTCGTCCAGCGCGTCGCCAATGGCGGCGTCCGCGAGCTGATCATCGCCGTCAATGCCACCGTCGAGGGCCAGACGACGGCGCACTACATCACCGACCAGCTCGAAGGCATGGAGGTGAAGATCACCCGGCTTGCCCATGGCGTGCCGGTCGGCGGCGAGCTCGACTACCTCGACGAAGGCACCTTGGCGGCTGCCCTTCGCGCCCGCACGTCGATCTGAGCGTCATTTCGGACGCTGCAATCCAACCGATGGGGAAGCCTTATGCTGAGACTTCTTTCACTGACGACCTTGCTGCTCTGTGGCTGGCTGGGGCTCGCGCAAGCCTCGACCAAAGCCGACGTCGAGGCGCAGTTTCGTACCTGGCTGCAGAATGATCTCTGGCCGGAGGCGAAGAAGGCCGGCATTTCCGCCGGATCCTTCAAGGCGGCCTTTTCCGACGTGAAGCTCAACTGGGACCTGCCGGATCTGGCGCCGCCCGGCTTCCCGAAGCCGAAGGAACAGAAGCAGAGCCAGGCGGAGTTTTCCTCGCCCGGAAACTACTTCTCGGAAAAGCGTCTGCAGGGGCTCGCCGCCACCGGCCGCAGCCTGGCTTCCACCCATGCGTCGACCCTGAAGAAGATCGAGCGCACCTATGGCGTGCCGGGCTCGGTGATCGTTGCCATCTGGGGCCGCGAATCCGGCTTCGGCCGCGCCAAGATCCCCTATCCGGTGGTCGATGTGCTCGCGACCAAGGCGTTTATGTCGACGCGGCCAGACCTGTTTCGCCGCGAGCTGATCGCGGCACTGCACATTCTCGACAGCGGCGATGTCGACGAGGCGGCGATGCGCGGCTCCTGGGCCGGCGCTATGGGTCAGCCGCAGTTCATGCCGTCGAGCTTCCTGCAATATGCCGTCGATTTCGATGGCGACGGCCGCCGCGACATCTGGAATTCGGTGCCAGACAGCCTGGCGTCGATCGCCAATTATCTGGTCAAGAAGGGCTGGCAGCGCGAGCGTGACTGGGGCTTCGAAGTATCGATTCCCGAAGCCGTCTCCTGTGCGCAGGAAGGGCCGGACCTCGCCCAGCCCCTGTCGAGTTGGGCGAACAAGGGGATCGTCAGGATTTCCGGCAACGCCTTTCCGTCGCACGAATTGTCCGCATCTTCGATGATGCTGGTGCCCGCTGGTCGCCATGGGCCGGAGTTTATCGTCACGCCGAATTTCTACGTGCTCAAGGAATACAACAACTCCGACCTCTACGCGCTCTTCATCGGCAACCTCGCCGACCGCATTGCGACAGGCGGCGGCGCGTTCCGCGGCACGTGGGGCGACGTCGGCAACATGCTGCGCTCGGACGTTCTGAAGATGCAGAAGGCGCTGGTTGCCAAGGGCTACGACGTCGGCAAGGTCGATGGTCTCCCCGGCTACAAGACGCGCCGTTCGCTCGGCGACTGGCAGGCAAAGAGCGGCCTTGCCGCCACCTGCTTCCCCGATGCTTCGCTGAAGGCGAAGCTGCGGTAGAGCCAATTGCAGCCGGAGGCGCTGGTGCGCCGACTGCCGAAAAGAAAAGGCCCCGTCACCGGGGCCTTTTTCGTTGCATGGTCGAGATCGGCGCGAGGGCCGGCACAAGCTAGTGCATGTCCACATTCACCTGGCGCTTGTAGCGCTCGTAATGGGTCGGCACGATCGTCTGGCGCTCGATCATCCGGTGCACGCGCGGTGGTGCTTTGCCGCTATGCAGCGCCGTCAGCCTGTCGCCGACGGCCGCGTCCGCCTGGGTGCGCCGCTGGTTGTGACGCACATATTCGACCCAGGTCGGCACGTGGTAGGTCTCCGTCCAGGTGGTCGGGTTTTCAAGGTCGCGCATCAGCGCCCAGTGTCCGGCGCCGTCACGGATGCGGATACGCCGCCGTTCCGCCATGGTGGTCAGGAACTCCGGGATGTCGTCGTCGGCGATTTCGTAGTCGATCATGATGACGATCGGGCCGCTGCGCGGTTTCAGGTCCAGTTCGAGCGGCGGCTCGTTGAAGCGGTTCAGCGGATCGAGGTTGAGCGAGGTGAATTCCGGCAAGGGCAGGCGGAAGCCGACCACGACGCCGGCGAACATCAGCAGACAGGAGCCCATCAACGCGTTGGCCGCGCCATATTGCTCGGCGGCCGTACCCCAGAGCCAGCTGCCGCCGGCAATGCCGCCGAAGGTCATGGTCTGGTAGAGCGAAAGGGCCCGGCCAACCACCCAGCGCGGCGTCGACAGCTGCACCGTGGTGTTGAACAGCGACAGCGCCAGCACCCAACAGGCGCCGGAGATGAGCAGCACGAGACAGCTCAGCCAGGCATAGGTGCTCCAGGCCGTGATCGCGGCGCTGGCGGCAAATCCGGTGAAGGCGATGCGCACGATCGCTTCGCTCGAAAGCTTCTCGCGCAGGCGGGCGGAGAGCAGCGCCCCGCCGATCGCGCCAAGGCCGAAGGCGCCGAGCATCAGACCGTAGGTGAGCGGCCCACCCTGAACGAGGTCGCGGGCGACGAGCGGCAGAAGAGCGAGGATGGCGCTTGCCGAAAGGCCGAAGAGGAAGCCGCGCAAGAGAACCTTGCCGATGTTCGGCGACATTGCGACGTAGCGCAGGCCAGCCGAAATGGCGCGCCCCAGCGTCTCGCGCGGCAACGTGCTCGTCGGCACCTCGCGACGCCAGCGCACCAGCGCAAAAAGGATGGCGAAATAGCTGAGCGTATTGGCGAAGAAGGCAGCCGCCGCACCGAGTGCCGCGACGATGGCGCCGCCGATCGCCGGGCCGACGCTTCGGGTGATGTTGAAGCCCATGCTGTTGAGCGCGACCGCTGCCGGCAGGTCTTCGCGCGGAACCATGTCGCCGACCGACGCCTGCCAGGATGGGTTGTTGAGCGCCGTGCCGCAGCCGATGAGGAAGGTGAAGAGCAGGAGCAGCCAGGGCGTGATCAGCCCGACATAGGCACAGATCGTCAAGAGCGCCGAGACGAAGAGCATGAAACACTGCGCCACCAGCATGATCCGCCGCCGGTCGAAATTGTCGGCAAGCGCGCCAGAGACAAGCGAGAAAAGCATGATCGGCAGCGAGGTCGAAGCCTGCACCAGCGCCACCATGTTCGCCGACGAGGAAATGGAGGTCATCAGCCAGGCGGCCCCGACCGATTGAATAAGGCCGCCGAAATTGGAGGCGAGGCTCGCGATCCATATCGTGCGGAAGATGTCGTGCTTGAAGGGGGCAAGCGGCGAAATACGGGTTGGCACCTCGTCTTCTCTCTTCGTTTCTTGATTGTCGTCTCGAAGCGGTTCGTCTCCTGTTATAGGCCCGACAACGCGAAGTGCCACCCGCTGAAACTGACCTTGTTGGCGAAGATGCTCGCCGGCGGTTCGTCCGGCCATTTGCGTCGGACGGCCCAATGCCTTGCAATTTGTGGCGATGGGGCGTATATGAGCCTCAAATTCTTGATCGGTAGATGAAGAGTGGGCCCGTCAGGACCCGCTCTTTTTTATTAGCCGGTCCGATGAGGAGATGATCGTTTGTCCGATACGACAACGGCTGAAAATGCAAATGAACCCCGCCTGATCACCGAAACCGGTCTCGACCAACGCGTCGCCGACATCATCGAGCCGGTGATCGTGCCGATGGGCTACCAGCTCGTGCGCGTGCGCATGTCGGGCCAGAACGGCATGACGCTGCAGATCATGGCAGAGCGCACCGACGGCACCATGACCGTCGAGGACTGCGAAGAGATCTCCAAGGCCATTTCGCCGGTGCTCGATGTGGAAGATCCGATCGACAAGGCGTATCATCTCGAAGTGTCGTCGCCGGGCATCGACCGCCCGATGGTGCGCAAGTCCGACTTCTTCCGCTGGCAGGGTCACCTGCTGAAATGCGAGACGTCGGTTCTGGTCGATGGCCGCAAGCGGTTCCGCGGCAAGATCGTTTCTGTCGATGACGACGGTTTCCGGCTTGAGCGCGACCAGGTGGCCTATGGCGAGGAGCCCGTCGTCGTGATCCCGTTCACCACGCTTTCCGAAGCGCGGCTGATCCTGACCGACGATCTGATCCGCGATGCGCTGACGGCCGACAAGAAGGCCAAGGCTGCGCGTGCCGCGAACGAGAATTTCGAAGACGAAGATTCACCTATTGAGGAATAAGTCGGGCGGAGCTTGAAAGCCCCCTGCAACCCAACGGAGACAAGACATGGCAGTCAGTGCTAACCGGCTCGAGCTTCTGCAGATCGCGGATGCTGTCGCGCGTGAAAAGGTGATCGACCGCGAGATCGTTCTGGCCGCGATGGCCGACGCGATCCAGAAGGCCGCCCGCTCGCGCTATGGGTCGGAATCGAACATCCGCGCCGACATCAACTCCAAGACTGGCGAAATCCGCCTGCAGCGTCTTCTGGAAGTGGTCGAGAAGGCTGACGACTACTCCACGCAGATCCCGCTCGAGCTTGCTCGCGATCGCAATCCGGACGCCAAGCTCGGTGACTTCATCGCCGACCCGCTGCCGCCGATGGATTTTGGCCGCATCGCCGCCCAGTCGGCCAAGCAGGTCATCGTGCAGAAGGTGCGTGAGGCCGAGCGCGACCGTCAGTTCGACGAGTTCAAGGATCGCGTCGGCGAAATCGTCAACGGCACGGTCAAGCGCGTCGAATACGGCAACGTCATCGTCGACCTCGGCCGTGGCGAAGGCATCATCCGTCGCGACGAGATGATCCCGCGCGAAAACATGCGCTACGGTGATCGCGTCCGCTCCTTCGTCTACGACGTTCGCCGCGAACAGCGCGGCCCGCAGATCTTCCTGTCGCGTACCCATCCGCAGTTCATGGTGAAGCTCTTCACCATGGAAGTGCCTGAAATTTACGACGGCATCATCCAGATCAAGTCGGTTGCCCGCGACCCGGGTTCGCGCGCCAAGATCGCGGTCGTCTCCAACGATAGCTCGATCGATCCGGTCGGCGCCTGCGTCGGTATGCGCGGTTCGCGCGTTCAGGCCGTCGTCGGCGAGTTGCAGGGCGAAAAGATCGACATCATTCCGTGGTCGCAGGATCCGGCGTCGTTCATCGTCAACGCGCTGCAGCCGGCGGAAGTCGCCAAGGTCGTTCTCGACGAAGACGCCGAGCGCATCGAAGTGGTCGTTCCCGACGAGCAGCTGTCGCTCGCCATCGGCCGACGCGGCCAGAACGTTCGCCTCGCTTCGCAGCTGACCGGCTGGGATATCGACATCCTGACCGAGCAGGAAGAGAGCGAGCGCCGCCAGAAGGAATTCACCGAGCGCACCAACCTCTTCATGGATGCGCTCGACGTCGACGAAATGGTCGGTCAGGTGCTGGCTTCGGAAGGCTTTGCCGCCGTTGAGGAGCTTGCCTATGTCGATCTCGACGAAATTGCGTCGATCGACGGTTTCGACGACGAGACCGCCAACGAAATCCAGACCCGCGCTCGCGAGTACCTGGACCGGATCGAGGCGGAAATGGATGCCAAGCGCCGCGAACTCGGCGTTGCCGACGAACTGCGCTCAATCGACGGCCTGACGAGCCAGATGCTCGTTGCGCTGGGCGAAGAAGGCATCAAGACGGTCGAGGACTTTGCTGGTTGCGCCGCTGACGATCTCGTCGGCTGGAGCGAACGCAAGGACGGCGAGACCAAGCGTTTCGAAGGCACCTTCTCGAAGTTCGACGTCTCGCGCGCCGAAGCCGAAGCCATGATCGTTCAGGCCCGCCTCGCAGCCGGCTGGATCACGCAAGAGGACCTGGCAAGCGAAGAGGTCGAAGGTGAAGAGCCGATCGACGTTGCCGAAGGCGCCGAGCAGGACGCTTAAGGACGATGATCGCCTCTGATCATGCCGACAGCCTGCCTTCGGACGCCCTGCCCACGGATGGGGGGCCGAAGGATCGCAGCGGCGGCACGCGGACCTGCATCGTCACTCGTGAAAGCGGTTCGCCAGACGAGTTGATCCGCTTCGTGGCTGGGCCAGACGGTCGCGTCGTTCCCGATCTGAAGCGTCAGCTTCCGGGGCGCGGCTGCTGGGTCAAGGCCGAGCGGGCGCTGATTGAGAAGGCGGTGGCGAAGAAGTTCTTCGCCCGCGCCCTGAAGGCGGACGTCAAGGCCGACGCGACGCTCGCCGACGATGTCGACCGGCTGCTCGCCGAGCAACTGGCCGGAATGATGAACATGGCGCGCAAGGCGGCCCAGTTCATCTCCGGCGCAACGAAGACGGAGCAGGCCGTCAGGGGACTGGCGGCACTCGCCGTGTTTCATGCGTCCGACGCTGCGGCCGACGGCGTGCGCAAGATAGACCAGGCCCGCAAGGCGATGAGCTTTGTGGCCGACGATGAAATGGAAATACCTTCGTTCCGTCCCTTCACCGGGGCGGAAATGGAGGGCCTTTTAGGAAGTAATGCTTTTATCCATGCCGCAGCGCTTGCAGGGCAGGCGGGTGAAGGTGTAGTGAAGCGCGCAATCATGCTCGAAAAGTACCGAGGATCCGTCCCGGTCCGGGCCGACGGCGGCGCTGGCAAGCCACAGCAATGACCCGCGTCACCGGCACAGTCTGGCATCGCGTACATTGTTTGAGACAATTTGGAAGACAGGGTCAGGTGATACGCATCCGGCCCTGATCGCTAGGAACGGAACGGAATGACCGACAACAACGACGACAAGACAGGCAGCGCAGCGGGCAAGAAGACGCTGACCCTGAAGCCCCACGGGGTTTCGCAGGGGACCGTGCGTCAGGACATGGGCCGTGGCCGCACCAAGGCGGTCGTGGTCGAAACCAAGAAACGCCCCTTCCACCGCCCCAAGGACGAGCGTCCGATCACACCGGTTGCTGCAGCTCCCGCTGCGCGCCCGGCCGATCAGCGCCCGGCTCAGCCGCAGCCTTCGGGTCGCCCGGCACCGCAGCCGCAGCAGCATTCGACGCGTCAGGAAGCCAACCAGGCCAATCGTCCGCGCGTCGGTGTCGTTCTGAATCAGCTATCCGCCGGTGAGATCGATGCGCGCCGCCGTGCTCTGGCCGAAGCCCAGATCCGGGACGCCGAAGAAGCGGTCATCCGCGCTGAGAACGAAGCACGCCGCAAGCGTGAGGAAGAAGCCCGTCTCCAGCAGGAGAAGGAAGAAGCCGCACGCCGCGCTGCCGAGGAAGCAGCCCGCGCGGCGGCCGAGCCCGAAGCCAAAGCCGAAGTTAAGGCCGCAGAGGTTGTTGAAGAGCGCCCCGTGGCTGCTCGCGCACCGGCTTCCACCGAGCGTCGCGTTGACAGCCGCCCGCAGGCCGGACGGCCCGCCGACCAGGCAGGTGGACTTCCGACCCCGGCTCCGGCCGGCGCACTGCGCGGCCGTAAGGTCGACAACGAAAAGGATGACGATCGTGGTCCGCGTCCCGGCGCAGGTCCGGCGCGCGGCAAGGTCGTGCGTCCCGAGCCTGCCAAGGTTCCGGCCCGCCCGAAGGGCGACGACGGTCGCCGCCAGGGCAAGCTGACACTGACCACCGCTGCCGACGAGGATAGCGGCCAGCGCGCCCGTTCGCTGTCGGCCATGCGTCGCCGCCAGGAGAAGTTCAAGCGCAGCCAGATGCAGGAAACCCGCGAGAAGATTTCGCGCGAAGTCATCCTGCCCGAGACCATCACCATTCAGGAGCTGTCGCAGCGCATGTCTGAGCGCGCCGTTGACGTCATCAAGTTCCTGATGAAGGAAGGTCAGATGATGAAGCCCGGCGATCTGATCGATGCCGACCTGGCCGAACTCATCGCCGGCGAATTCGGCCACACGGTCAAGCGCGTTTCGGAATCCGACGTCGAAGAGGGCATCTTCAACGTTTCGGACACGGACGAAGAAATGGAACCGCGTCCGCCGATCGTCACGATCATGGGGCACGTCGACCACGGCAAGACCTCGCTGCTCGATGCGATCCGCCACGCCAACGTGGTGGCCGGCGAAGCCGGTGGCATCACCCAGCACATCGGCGCCTACCAGGTCGAGCAGAACGGCAACAAGATCACCTTCATCGACACCCCCGGCCACGCGGCGTTCACCGCCATGCGTGCTCGCGGTGCCCAGGCGACCGACATCGCGATCCTGGTGGTTGCGGCTGACGACAGCGTGATGCCGCAGACGATCGAATCGATCAACCACGCCAAGGCGGCCGGTGTTCCGATCATCGTGGCGATCAACAAGGTCGACAAGCCGTCGGCAAATCCGCAGAAGGTTCGCACCGAGCTGCTGCAGCACGAAGTCTTCGTCGAATCCATGGGCGGTGAAGTCCTCGACGTGGAAGTGTCCGCCAAGAACGGCACCAACCTCGACAAGCTGCTCGAAGCGATCCTGCTTCAGGCAGAAATCCTCGACCTGCGCGCCAATCCGAATCGGACGGCCGAAGGTACGGTCGTGGAAGCCGAGCTTGACCGCGGTCGCGGTGCGGTTGCCACCGTCCTCGTACAGAAGGGCACGTTGCGTCCGGGCCAGATCATCGTCGCCGGTGATCAGTGGGGCCGTGTGCGCGCGCTCGTCAACGACAAGGGCGAACACGTCAAGGAAGCCGGTCCGTCCATGCCGGTCGAGGTTCTCGGCCTGTCCGGTACGCCGGCAGCCGGCGACAAGTTCGCCGTCGTCGAGAACGAAAGCCGTGCTCGCGAGATCTCCGAGTACCGCCAGCGTCTCGCCCGCGAGAAGCAGGTTGCCCGTCAGTCCGGCTCGCGCGGTTCGCTCGAGCAGATGATGACCCAGCTCCAGACCTCCGGCCTCAAGGAGTTCCCGCTGGTCATCAAGGGCGACGTGCAGGGTTCGATCGAAGCGATCGCCGGTGCTCTCGACAAGCTCGGAACCGACGAAGTGCGTGCGCGCATCGTGCATTCGGGTGCCGGCGGTATCACCGAGTCCGATATCTCGCTCGCCGAGGCATCGAACGCCGCGATCATCGGCTTCAACGTCCGCGCCAACTCGCAGGCCCGTTCGGCCGCCGAGCGTGCCGGCATCGAAATCCGCTACTACAACATCATCTACGATCTGGTAGATGACGTGAAGGCGGCGATGTCGGGCCTGCTCTCGCCGGAGCGTCGCGAAACCTTCCTCGGCAACGCCGAGATCCTGGAGGTGTTCAACATCACCAAGGTCGGCAAGGTCGCGGGTTGCCGCGTCACCGAAGGCAAGGTCGAGCGTGGCGTCGGTGTCCGTCTGGTTCGCGACAACGTCGTTATCCACGAAGGCAAGCTCAAGACCCTCAAGCGCTTCAAGGACGAAGTCTCGGAAGTCAATGTCGGTCAGGAATGCGGCATGGCCTTCGAGAACTACGAAGACATCCGCGCCGGCGATACGATCGAGTGCTTCCGCGTCGAGCATATCACCCGGACGCTCTAATGGGCCTGAAAGCCCGGCAAATCTGCACAACGGCGGCCCTGGCCGCTGTTGTGTCGTTTTGGTGGACGCCGGCCTTCGCGGAAGTCTGCGACAAGATCTATCCCGAATGGGATGGTCAGAAATTCTCGGTTCTCAACGAGGTGGCCGCTTTTCTGACCAATTGGGTCGGCCTGGCGGCGCTTTTCTGTCTCGTTACCGGTTCAGCGGTTTTGCGCCTTCGGGCGCTGCTTTGGGTCGGGAGCCTTCTCGGCAGCCTCCTCCTCCTGGTGGCCATCACGTCCTGGGGAGATGCCGAGCACCAGTTATGGCAGTCGGCCATCAATGAGGGTTGCGCACATCCGCAGTTCGAACTGATCCAACTGCTGTCCGCGCTCGTGTTGACGGCTACGGGTGTCTTTCTGGGACTGCGTCGAAGAAAGCGGGCGCAGGCAATCAGAGCTACCCGTGCCTGAGGCACGGAAGGTATATTACGCTGAAGAGTAAAACGGTTTGCCGCCCCGAGCGGGCGCAATACCTTGGAAAGCAACGACCATGAGCAAAGCCACATCCTCTGCCCCCTCCCAGCGCATGCTGCGCGTCGGCGAACAGGTGCGCGCTGCCATCACCCAGGTTCTGCAACGCGGCGAGGTCCGCGATCCGGTGATCGAGAAGACCGTCATCGCGATTTCGGAGGTGCGCATGTCACCAGATCTGAAGATCGCCACGGCCTATGTCACGCCGCTTGGCGTGCCCAACCATGCCGAGGTCATCGACGCGCTCAACCGCAATGCCAAGTACATTCGCGGCCGCCTCGGTCCGCAGCTCCGGCAGATGAAATACATGCCCGACGTTCGTTTCCGCGACGATACGAGCTTCGACAATTACAAGAAGATCGACGAGCTCTTGCGTTCGCCGGAAGTCAGCCGCGATCTCGACCAGACCAGCGAAGACGAAGAATAGTAGATTTCATGTCCAAACCGCGTAAGCCCAAGGGCCGCCCGATCTCGGGCTGGCTGATCCTCGACAAGCCGCTCGACTTCGGCTCCACCGAAGCCGTCTCGAAGATCAAGTGGCTGTTCAAGGCCCAGAAGGCCGGCCATGCCGGCACGCTCGATCCGCTGGCCTCCGGCATGTTGCCGATCGCGCTTGGCGATGCGACGAAGACCGTTCCTTACGTCATGGACGGCCGCAAGATCTACGAATTCACCGTCGCCTGGGGCGAGGAACGCTCCACCGACGATCTCGAAGGCGAAGCAACCCATTCCTCGGCCGAACGGCCGAACGAAGAGGCAATCCGCGCGCTTCTGCCGAAATACACCGGCGTCATCAGCCAGGTGCCGCCGCAGTTCTCGGCGATCAAGATCGATGGCGAGCGCGCCTATGATCTCGCCCGCGACGGCGAGACGGTCGAAATCCCGGCCCGCGAGGTCGAGGTCCACCGGCTGACTCTGCTGGGTGCCGCACCCAACCTGGCCCACTTCGAAATCGAATGCGGCAAGGGCACTTATGTGCGCTCGCTCGCCCGCGACATGGGCCGCGACCTCGGCTGTTTCGGCCACATCGCGTCGCTGCGACGCACCTTCGTCGCGCCCTTCGGCGAAGAGGACATGGTGCCGCTTTCTGACCTGGTGGCGTTGGAAAAGATCGAGGACGACCAGGAACGTCTGGCGGCACTCGACGCCTATCTGATCGAGACCGGCGAGGCGCTTTCCAGCCTGCCGCACGTGCCTGTCAATGACGACCAGGCGCACCGTCTCAGGATGGGCAATCCCATTATCCTGCGCGGCCGCGACGCACCGCTGGCGACGCCCGAGGCCTATGCCACGGCGCGCGGCAAGCTGGTCGCGATCGGTGAGATCGCCGAGGGCGAATTCCGCCCCAAGCGCGTCTTCGCCGGAAGCTAAGCACCCGGAACCATTTGCCTTTGCTTTATCCTTGACGCATGATCCCGGCATGGGTTCCCAGTCCATCCGAGGTGATTCCGTTTCCGTATCGCGTTTCGTTGCCGTTTGGCGGTTGCGCCGCTTGCGGCGGCGTGCGCCGAAGGCGTTGATGCCACCGGCAGGGAACCGCAAGGGATGTTGCAGGTGACCGGTGTGACGGAGGAAGGAAAGCGCAGGGCAAGCGATGGCCTGGCGGCGATGGTTGATCGCGCCCGTCATCGGCTGACCCGCCCGTTCAGTTTCTATCTGACGTCGCTGCTGCTGGTCGCCATCGTTCCGGCCTTCATCTTTTCGCTGGTCGTGCTGAAGCGCAGCGTCGACGCGCAGGAACAGGTCATCACCTCGCTGCTGCAGGCCTCGACCGGATCGGTGACGCGCATCGTCGAGCGCGATATCGAGGGCATGTTGACGACGCTGAAGGTGCTGTCGACCTCGCGGGCGATCGAGGACGACAATTTGCAAGCCTTCTACGAGAGAGCCTCGACGGCGCTCGCGCAGACGGATTCCTACCTGATCGTCATCGATCGCAAGCACGAGCAGCGGCTTAACACCCGCGTCCCCTTCGGCACTCAGCTTGGCAAGGGGTCGGATGCGGACTCCATCGAGCGCGCCTTCACCAATAGCGGCGCGCCGCTCGTCTCCAACGTCTTCTTCGGCAAGACCGCCGGAAAATGGGTGTTCAACGTTTATCTGCCGGCAAAACTCTCGACCGGTGAGGAGTATCTGCTGGCGTTGACGCAAAACGCTGAGAACATGGCCAAGGCCGTCAACCGCGATACGCTGTCGCCTGGTTGGAACGCGGCCCTCGTCGACGGCGCGGGAAAGGTCATCATCTCCTCGGACGCGGCGGTCAAGGCCGGGGAGCCGTTCTTCCTCGACAAGGTTCCGGCGATCAGCATCGGCGTTCGCAACATCAAGGAGAACGGCACGGAGTACCGGGTGGCGACCGAATTCTCGGTGATCACCGGCTGGCGGATCATCGCCTGGGCGCCGCGGGCGATCGTCGATGCGCCGGCCGTCTGGTCGTTCCTGTGGCTTTCGCTCGGCGGCATCATCTTTGCCGGCATCGCGATCGCCGGTTCGCTGGCAATCGCGCGGCTGTTGTCGCAGGGCGTCAAGCTCGTGGCGCAGGATGCCCGCCGCCTTGGCGCCGGCGAGCGGATCGAGCCGCGCCCGCATATGATCGCCGAGGTCGAACAGGTCTCGGCAGCTCTGGCCCGTGCGGCGGCCGCGCGCACCAAGGCGGAGAGCGAAATCCGTTTCTTGATGCGCGAGGTGGCGCACCGCTCGAAGAACCAGCTGACGGTGATCCAGTCCATGCTGAACCAGTCGGTCTATTCGGCCGAGAGTGCCGCTGATTTCGCCGACAGTTTCCGCAAGCGCATCGCCGGGCTCGCCCGCTCCACCGACCTTATGATCGCCAACGCCGCCCAAGGGGTCGATTTCCGGGAACTGGCCCAGAACCAGCTGCAGCCATTCACGCCTGACGATCCGAGGCGGGTGATCCTGTCCGGCCCGCCCTTGCGGCTCGAGACCCAGATCGCCCAGACGCTCGGCATGGCGCTGCACGAGCTCGCGACCAATGCGACCAAATATGGCGCGCTCGCCAACACCTCAGGCGTCGTCAAGCTGAGCTGGTCGCTGGAGGATGAGGGCATTGCCATACGCTGGCGGGAGGAGGGGGCCGATCTCGCGGGCAAGCCCTCTGATCCGATCCGCAAGGGGTTTGGCACGCTCGTGCTCGAACGCATGCTCGGCATGGCCCTGAATGCGGGGCTCGAGCGGATGATGCATGCCGACGGCATCGAGTGGCGGATCACCGTGCCGCGACCGGCCGAAGGGGATGACGCGCCATGACCTGCCGCCGTCACTTTTTGTCCCTCGATCGGGGCCGAACTCCTCCCGATCGCGGCCGAATGAAATCGCCGCCGATGCACCCGTTCCCGACCGGCAATTGAGGCCTTCCGCCGGCCCTCCCGGGCGCCGGTCCATGACCCTTTCCTTTTTCATCCAATTCGTTTATAGGCACGCCAGCAAAAGGCGCATGCCCGTTGCATTCACGGCCGCAGCTGGACGACATCCCGGCTGACGGCGTCCCGAAATCCTCGAAATCGAAAGGATCATCCGATGTCGATTGCTGCAGAGCGTAAGGCTCAGCTCATCAAGGAATTTGCAACCGTTGAAGGCGACACCGGTTCTCCGGAAGTCCAGGTTGCTATCCTGACGGAACGGATCAACAACCTGACCGAACACTTCAAGGGCCACAAGAAGGATAACCATTCCCGCCGTGGTCTGCTCGCGATGGTTTCCAGCCGTCGTTCGCTCCTCGACTATCTGAAGAAGAAAGACGAAGCGCGCTACACCAAGCTGATCGGTGCCCTGGGCATCCGTCGCTAAGCGACTTATCCGGCGGGTCTTTGCGGCCCGCCGGCTTTTTTATGGAGCGTTGAACGCTCGACGATTAAACTCTCCAGCCGCATAGGAACGTGGCTAAACGAGAGAATCCAGCGAGCCGGATGGGCCGGTATCGCGGATCAACCGATGGCCCGTCATGGGGCAGGATTGCAGGATGCTTCGGCCCCTGCTTGCCGGAAACGCCGCTGAAAGCGGATGGTCGGGCAAAGCGGAAAACAGCCGATTAAAGCGTGAAGCCTCCCGTTGTCTTGCCCGTGATGCGCCATTTCATGCGGCCCTTCGACCGCCCGCGCTGTAACAGCCGCGGAGAGGTCCGCCGCACACGAAGGACAGAACATGTTCGATACCCACAAGGTTGAAATCGAATGGGCTGGGCGTCCGCTCAAGCTCGAAACCGGCAAGATCGCCCGTCAGGCTGACGGCGCCGTTCTCGCCACCTACGGCGAAACCGTCGTTCTCGCCACCGTCGTTTCGGCCAAGTCGCCGAAGCCGGGCCAGGACTTCTTCCCGCTGACCGTCAACTACCAGGAAAAGACCTACGCCGCCGGCAAGATCCCGGGTGGCTACTTCAAGCGCGAAGGTCGTCCGAGCGAAAACGAAACGCTCGTCTCGCGCCTGATCGACCGTCCGATCCGTCCGCTCTTCCCCGATGGCTACAAGAACGACACCCAGGTCATCGTCACGGTCATGCAGCATGACCTCGAAAACAACCCCGACGTCCTGTCGATGGTCGCCGCTTCTGCAGCGCTGACGCTGTCGGGCATCCCCTTCATGGGCCCGATCGGTGGCGCGCGCGTCGGCTACATCAACGGCCAGTACGTTCTGAACCCGCATCTCGACGAGATGGACGAATCGACCCTCGACCTCGTCGTCGCCGGCACCCAGGAAGCGGTGCTGATGGTCGAATCCGAAGCCAAGGAACTGCCGGAAGACGTTATGCTCGGCGCCGTCGTCTTCGGTCAGAAGGGCTTCCAGCCGGTCATCGACGCCATCATCAAGCTCGCTGAAGTCGCTGCCAAGGAGCCGCGCGAATTCGAAGCCGAAGATCATTCCGCTCTCGAAAACGCCATGCTCTCGCTTGCCGAAGACGAGCTGCGCAACGCCTACAAGATCACCGAGAAGGCTGCCCGTTACGCTGCCGTCGACGCCGTCAAGGCCAAGGTGAAGGCACACTTCCTGCCCGAGGGCATCGAGAACCCGGCCCATTCGGCCGAAGAAATCGGCGCCGTCTTCAAGCACCTGCAGGCCAAGATCGTTCGCTGGAACATCCTCGACACCAAGAGCCGCATCGACGGCCGCGATCTGGAAACCGTTCGCCCGATCGTGTCGGAAGTCGGCGTTCTGCCGCGCACCCACGGTTCGGCGCTGTTCACCCGCGGCGAAACGCAGGCGATCGTCGTTGCCACGCTCGGCACCGGCGAAGACGAACAGTACGTCGACAGCCTGACCGGCATGTACAAAGAACGCTTCATGCTGCACTACAACTTCCCGCCCTTCTCGGTCGGCGAAACCGGCCGCATGGGCTCCCCGGGCCGCCGCGAAATCGGTCACGGCAAGCTCGCCTGGCGCGCTATCCGCCCGATGCTCCCGGAAGCCGAGCAGTTCCCCTACACGCTGCGCGTCGTTTCCGAGATCACCGAGTCCAACGGCTCGTCCTCGATGGCCACCGTCTGCGGCACCTCGCTCGCTCTCATGGACGCCGGCGTTCCGCTCGCAAAGCCGGTTGCCGGTATCGCCATGGGCCTGATCAAGGAAGATGAGCGCTTCGCCGTTCTCTCCGACATTCTCGGCGACGAAGACCACCTCGGCGACATGGACTTCAAGGTTGCCGGTACCGACGCCGGCATCACCTCGCTCCAGATGGACATCAAGATCGAGGGCATCACCGAAGAGATCATGGGCATCGCGCTCAACCAGGCCAAGGGCGGCCGTCTCCACATCCTCGGCGAAATGGCCAAGGCCATTTCCGAAAGCCGTGGCCAGCTCGGCGAGTTCGCCCCGCGCATCGAAGTCATGAACATTCCGGTCGACAAGATCCGCGAAGTCATCGGTTCGGGCGGCAAGGTCATCCGCGAAATCGTCGAAAAGACCGGCGCCAAGATCAACATCGAAGACGACGGCACCGTGAAGATCGCCTCCTCGTCCGGCAAGGAAATCGAAGCGGCCCGCAAGTGGATCCACTCGATCGTTGCCGAACCGGAAGTCGGCCAGGTCTACGAAGGTACCGTTGTGAAGACCGCCGACTTCGGCGCCTTCGTCAACTTCTTCGGCGCCCGTGACGGTCTCGTCCACATCTCGCAGCTCGCCTCCGAGCGCGTCGCCAAGACGACCGACGTCGTCAAGGAAGGCGACAAGGTTTGGGTCAAGCTCATGGGCTTCGACGAGCGCGGCAAGGTTCGCCTGTCGATGAAGGTCGTTGACCAGGCCACCGGCAAGGAAATCGTTGCCGAAAAGTCTGAAAAGAAGGGCGACGGCGAAGCCGCTGAATAAGCGCGCTTCACCCGAATGCATTCGGGGCGCGGGGCGGATCGCTCCGCGCCCCTTTCTTGTAGGAAGATGACGGATAGACCGATGAGCCGAGATTCGTTGAAGACCCTGTTTTACCCGTTCGACAGCGGCGTGATCGACCCGCCGGGCGAGGGCGAGCGCGTGCTGTTCCTCGGCGCCGAGGCGGGCTACAGGCTGCCGCAGGGCTTCGAGGCGTCAATCTCGGCGGTGCAGCCGCTGCGGCCGCTCTATCGCGCCCTGGAAGCCGCCCGCGCCGACGTGGCGCCTGAAATCACCGGCGAGGACTACGACGTCACGCTGATCCTCTGCGGCAAGCACAAGGGCGAGAACGAAGACCGGATCGCCGAGGCGCTGAAGCGCACGCGCGAGGGCGGTCTGATCGTCGTTGCCGGCGGCAAGGAAGACGGCATCCAGTCGCTGAAGAAGCGCATCGCCAAGTTCGAATGGGACGGCGACCATCTGCCGAAGTATCACGGCGTCGCCTTCTGGTTCACTCGCCCGGAAGATGTCACCGACGCAGTACAAAAGCTTGCCAAGGTGCCGGTACGCGTCGACGGTCTGTTCGAGGCCTCGCCCGGCATGTTCTCGCACGACCGCATCGATGCGGGCTCCGAGCTGCTGGCGTCGCGTCTTCCGAACGATTTCCATGGCCACGCCGCCGATTTCGGCGCTGGCTGGGGCTATCTCGCAGCCAAGCTTGCTGAAGCTTCACCGGGTACCAAGGGGGTCGATCTCTTCGAGGCCGATCACGAGGCGCTCGAGGCGGCCCGCGTCAACATGATGGCGAACGCGCCGCGCATGCCGGCCCGTTTCTACTGGTTCGACCTGACGAGCGAAGAGCCGCGCGACAAGTACGACCTCATCGTCATGAACCCGCCCTTCCATGAAGGCCACGCGGCTGAGCCGTCGCTCGGCGTCGCCATCATCAAGACGGCGCTGAAGGCGCTGAAGCAGGGTGGCAAGCTGATGATGGTCGCCAATCGTGGTCTTCCCTACGAGCAGGTGCTGGCGGAAAATTCCAAGGAATACGGCGAGACCTGCCGCAACGCCCGATTCAAGGTGCTCTGGGCCAAGCGCTGAGACGCCGCAGGACGCATTTTGCGCCATCCGAGAATGGAAAAAGCCGGGCAGATGACCCGGCTTTTTTGCATCTGGCTGCAAGTCAGACTTAGCCCGTTGCCTTCGTCGCAGATCCGGCTCACCATGTGCCCGGTTTTACTGCCGGAGGATGAGTTCCATGACGTCGGGAGTGAACAGGCCGCCCTTGAGCGAGGATGCGGCCGAAGCTATTGCCAAGGACATCAAGCAGGGCGAGGGACATGGCGCGACCTCCGAGGTGCCCATGTCGTTCTTGCAGAGCCTCTATCGCTCGCCGCTTGACCCGGCACGCCGGACCCATACGGGCTTCGTCGTGCTGGCGGTCATCGTGGCTCTGCTCGTGCTGTTCGTCCTGATTTGAGCTTGCCGGCAAAAGGCAGGCGGACCGGCGCGCGCCTCAGCCGCGCCTTCTCGCGACGACCAATAGCCCCGCAAGGACGGCGCAGAGCAGGCCGAGTGACAACGGCAACCCGTGGTGTCCCGTCACTTGCATGACAAGTCCCGTTGCTGGCGAGCCAACCATGCCGCCAAGGCCCCAGGCGAAGGCAAAGGCGGCGTTGCCGGCGATCAGGGTCAGGCCGCTGAACCGCTCGCCGAGCTGGATCAGCGACAGAGTATAGATCCCGAACGTCACCCCGCCCCAGACGAAAACAAGCGGCCAGATGAGCCAGCTTTCGAACAGCCATGGCAGCAGCAGGCAGCCGGCCAGGGAGGAAAGCACGCAGAACAGCATCGTCTGCGTCGATCCCCTGCGTTCGGAGAGGCGCCCGAGCAGGATCTGCAACGACGCGTTGCCGGCAATGAAGCAGGTCATGAGCGGCGCGACGCGCTCCTCATTGCTGCCAAGCGCTGCGCCATAGACCGCAAGCAGCGAAAGCAGGGTCTGCTCGAAGGCCGCAGCCGTTGCGACCGCAAACAGCAGCAAAGGCGCCAGCGCGAAAAACCCGGCGACGGACGTTGCTTCCCCATCCTGCGGCACCGCCGGCAGGCGCGACACGAGGGCAAGCAAGATCAGGCCGCAGGCGACAAAGGCCACGATGCCGATCAGGAACGGCGACCAGCCCGCCGTTCCGACCATCCCGAGCGACAGCGGCCCTATGGCGAAACCGGCTGAAACGACCGAGGAATAGAGACCCATGATGCGGCCCCGGCGGGACGCGGGCGCAATGGCCACCAGCCAGGTCTCGCTGATCACGGATAGCGGATTGGCGAAGACGCCCAGCAGAAAGCGAAGCGGCATCCAGGCCCAGACGTCCTCAGTCCACGCAATGGCGGCAAGCGTGCTGGCGGCCAGCACCGAACAGAGGATCGCGAGCCGGGCACCGCCCAGCCGCCGCGAAAGCATCGGGATCAGAGGCGCCGACAGGATGAACCCCAGCGGCGTCATGGCCGCTGACAGGCCGATCAGGGCGGGTGCCGTCCGCTGCCGCTCCAGGATGAAGCTGAGCAGCGGATAGGTGAGCCCCTGCGCCACGGCAAAGACGGTAACGGTGGCGATGATACCCGCCATCGCCGCCCAGGGGGCCTGATCCTCGCGGAACGTCGTGATCACCTCGCCAAGGGTCGGCGCCGGTGGCGGTCGCTGGTCCGATGTCATTGCGCGGCTCATCTCAAAGCACTTGCCAGAAGGGCCTGGCGAGCTCCTCCTCGACTTGACGTCGCGTCAGGCCGATATCGTCGATCAGATGCGGATCGCCCTTGAGCTTTCGATCGAGCTCTAGGTGAAATTGGTTCCGTTCACGCCAGGCGGCGACCATCCGTTTCAGCGTCTCGACAGGGGAATGCGAACGCGTCGGGCTCCTCGGCGTCTCAGGCGCCGCGGCCTGAGGCGATGCAATGGGAGAAAAGGGGGCGTTGTTCATGACAACCTCGCTATCGGCTTTGAGGGTCGGGGGGACCCTCGATCTGAAGGAGGTTGGATTCTGCGGAATAGGATCGGCGCCGTACTTAAGCCCTTCCAAAAAGTTCTCAAAAACTTCCAAACGGGCTATAGATCGCCGCATGCAGGATACACGGTTTGCCTTTGGTCCGTTCGTGCTTGATCCGGGTGCGGGAACGCTCCTGCGGAACGATGATCCGGTTGCGGTCGGGCATCGCGGCGTGAAGCTGCTTGCGGCGCTCGTGGAAAGGCCGGGCGAAATCCTCGCCAAGACCGAGCTGATGGACGCGGCCTGGCCGGGTACGGCCGTCGAGGAAGGCAATCTCACCGTACAGATCGCACAGCTCAGGAAGCTGCTCGGCCGGGCTGCCGACGGCGGCGAGTGGATTTCAACGGTTCCGCGCATCGGCTACCGTTTCATGGGCAGTATCGAGCGGCTGGCAGGCGGGCGAAAGCCGCTGCCGTTGCCGGGCCGGCCTTCGATCGCGGTGCTGCCCTTCGTCAATCTCAGCAACGATCCCGATCAGGATTCCTTCGCGGACGGGCTGACGGAGGATCTGATCACCGATCTCTCCCGGAGCGGTGGTCTGTTCGTCATCGCCCGCAATTCCACCTTTGCCTACAAGGGCAGGGCGATGGATGTACGCGCGATCGCCGAAGACCTCGGCGTGCGCTACCTTCTGGAAGGAAGCGCAAGGCGCGCCTCCGGACGCGTGCGCATCAACGCCCAGCTGGTCGATGCGCTGAGCGGAGAGCACCTCTGGGCCGAACGCTTCGACCGCAACCTGGAAGACATCTTTGCCGTTCAGGACGAGGTGACGGCCAAGATCGTCGAGGCGTTGCTCGGTCGGCTGCGTACCCCGCCGTCACGCAATCGCCCCAGGAGCCTCGAGGCCTATGATCTCTGCGTGCGGGCGCGCAAGCTGATCGACGATTCGCCGCAGACCGCCCGGGAAGCGCATCTGATGCTCACTCGCGCCGTTTCGCTCGACCCTGATTATGCCGAGGCCTATCGCTGGCTCGCCATGAACCACTGGATGGGGTGGGTGCACTGGGGCGAGCCAATCGTACCGACCCGCGGCATCGCCCTGGAATTGGCGCGCAAAGCCGTCGCGATCGATCCCAACGACGCAGGTTGCCGCTGGGTGCTGGCCAATCTGCTTGCCTATGAGCGCAACTTCGCCGAGGCCGACGCGGAATTTGCCAGGGCCATCGAGCTTGACCCGAACGAAGCCGACACCTGGGCGACATTGTCCGACATCACGATCCTGGCAGGCCGGGTCGAGGAAGGGCTGGAGCACATTCGCAAGGCGTTCCGGCTGAACCCCTATCCGGCAAGCTGGTACTATCTGACACTCGGCCAGGCGCAGTATGCGGCCGGAGACTACGAAGCCGCGGTCGAGACGCTGCGCAAGGACGAGACCTACCGCACCAGCTCGCGTCGCTTCCTGGCGGCGAGCCTCGCGCAATTGGGGCGGTTCGACGAGGCACGCGCCGAGGTCGACCTGTTCCTCGTCGCCAACCCGCATTTCACGACCGGTTTCTGGGCGACGACCGAGCCGTTTCGTGACGCAGCGACGCTCGCGCACTTCGTGGACGGATTCCACAAGGCCGGCCTTCCGGACTGATGTTGTCTCAGGCCGTCGGGCCTTGCCGACCTCAAAAAAGAAACCCCGGCGAGGTGTCTCGCCGGGGTTTTCTAGAGAAGCTGGGTCGTCAGTCAGCGGCTTTGCCGCTGCCGTCACTCTGCGTCGGCGGTCCTGAGCGCATCGAGTGCCGGCATCGACGTAATGTTGTAGCCGGAATCGACGTAGTGGATTTCGCCGGTCACGCCGCGCGAAAGGTCCGAAAGAAGGTAGAGGGCCGAGCTGCCGACATCGTCGATCGTGACAGTGCGGCGCAGCGGCGAGTTCTTCTGCTGCCAGGAAAGCATCGCCCGGGCGTCGGAAATGCCGGCGCCGGCAAGCGTGCGGATCGGGCCCGCCGAGATCGCGTTGACGCGAATGCCGCGAACGCCATAGTCGGCGGCGAGATAGCGCACCGACGCCTCGAGCGCTGCCTTGGCGACACCCATGACGTTGTAGTTCGGCATGACGCGCATCGAGCCGCCATAGGTGAGCGTCAGCATCGAGCCGCCCTCATCCATCAGTTCGGCAGCCCGCTTGGCGATCTCGGTGAAGGAGAAGCAGGAGATCACCATCGTGCGGCTGAAGTTGTCGCGCGAGGTGTCGGCGTAGAGGCCCTTCAGCTCGTTCTTGTCCGAAAAGCCGATGGCATGAACGATGAAGTCGAGCTTGCCCCAGCGTTCCTTGATCGCATCGATGACCGCATCGACAGACGCAATGTCTTCGACATCGCAAGGAAGCAGGAAGTCGGAACCGAGCTCGGCCGCCAGCGGCTTGACGCGCTTACCCAGCGCCTCGCCCTGAAAGGTGAAGGCCAGTTCCGCGCCTTGCGCTGCAAGCGCCTTGGAGATGCCCCAGGCAATAGAATGGTTGTTGGCCACACCCATGATGAGGCCACGCTTTCCAGTCATCAGTCCCGTCATGGTGTTATCCGTTGTAGCGCTGGAAGACGAGCGTTGCGTTGGTGCCGCCGAAGCCGAAGGAGTTCGAAAGAACCGTATCGATCTTGGCATTGTCGATGCGCTTACGAACGATCGGAACGCCATCGAATTCCGGGTCGAGTTCGCTGATATGCGCGCTTTCGCCGATGAAGCCCGCCTGCATCATCAACAGGCCGTAGATCGATTCCTGCACGCCGGCCGCACCGAGCGAGTGACCCGTGAGCGACTTGGTCGACTGGATGTGCGGCATCTTGCTGCCGAACACTTCGCGGATCGCGCCGATTTCCTTGCTGTCGCCAACCGGGGTGGAGGTGCCGTGGGTGTTGATGTAGTCGACCTCGCCCTTCACGGTCGAGAGCGCCTGACGCATGCAGCGGATCGCGCCTTCGCCCGACGGAGCCACCATGTCGTAGCCGTCGGAGGTGGCGCCGTAGCCGACGATTTCGGCGTAGATCTTCGCGCCGCGGGCCTTGGCGTGCTCCAGCTCTTCGAGAACGAGAACGCCTGCGCCACCGGCAATGACGAAGCCGTCGCGGTTGGCGTCATAGGCGCGCGAAGCCGTCGCCGGCGTTTCGTTGTACTTCGACGACATGGCGCCCATGGCGTCGAACAGGTTGGACATTGTCCAGTCGAGGTCTTCGTGACCCCCGGCAAACATCACGTCCTGTTTGCCCCACTGGATCATCTCGGCGGCGTTGCCGATGCAATGGGCCGAGGTCGAGCAGGCCGACGAGATCGAATAGTTGACGCCGTGGATCTGGAACCAGGTGGCAAGCGTCGCCGACGCCGTCGAAGACATCGCCTTCGGAACGGCGAACGGGCCGATGCGCTTCGGGCTGACGTTCTTGCGGGTGATGTCGGCCGCTTCAACGATGGTGCGGGTGGACGGTCCGCCCGAGCCCATGATGATGCCGGTACGCTCGTTGCGGGCGATGACGGCTTCTTCCAGACCGGAGTCGGCGATCGCCTGCTTCATCGCCACGTGGTTCCAGGCGCCGCCCTGAGACAGGAAGCGCATGGCACGGCGATCGACGAGTTCGGTCGGATCGAGCGACGGCGCGCCCCAGACCTGGCACTTGAAGCCATTCTCGGCGAAATCGGGAGAAAACGTGATGCCCGACTTGGCATCGCGCAACGACGCCGTAACTTCGTCTGCATTGTTCCCGATCGAGGAAACGATGCCGAGGCCCGTGACAACAACCCGTCTCATGGTACTGACCTTTTCTTTATTTCGTTGGCTGCGGAAAGGCCTGGATTTTACTCGGCCTTATCCTTCGACAGGCCGACGCGGAGGTCGGTTGCCTGATAGATAGTCTCGCCATCGGCTTTCAACCAGCCGTCGGCCGTGCCGAGCACGAGCCGGCCGCGCATGACGCGCTTGAAGTCGATGCCGTACTCGAGAAGCTTGGTATGGGGACGCACCATGCCCTTGAACTTCACTTCGCCGGTGGAAAGCGCCATGCCGCGGCCGGGCTCGCCAAGCCAGCCGAGGTAAAAGCCGGTCAGCTGCCACATACCGTCGAGGCCGAGGCAGCCGGGCATGATCGGGTTGCCCTGGAAGTGGCAGGGAAAATACCAGTCGTCCGGCCGCACGTCGTATTCGGCGCGCAGGTAACCCTTGTCGAAGGCGCCGCCGGTCTCGGAGATTTCGGTGATGCGGTGGACCATCAGCATCGGCGGCAGCGGCAGCTGGGCATTGCCGGGGCCAAACAACTCACCACGGCCGCAGGCCAGGATTTCCTCATAGCTGAAGCTGGATTGTCTGGTCGTCATGAATAGATGTTTCCCCGCGTAACAAATTGTGTTGTCCGACCTGCTTTAGAGCAAGTTCGGCTTGAAATGAAGCGTGGCGACCCGGATCTTGCGGTTTTCCGTCCGGTCTCCATCGCTTCTGATGGCGATTTCACTCCGCCGTCGCTTACAGGATCAATGTGGGCGCGACCAGAGTTAATTGCCAGCATTCCCCGAGTTTGACCGGTTTTTCGGGCTTTGCAACGCCTGTCAGGGCTGGAATCTATTGAAAGGCGAGGACGTAAAAGTTATATCGCGGAGGAAGTATTGTGAATTTCGCCGGGATACATGGAACGACCCTTGATGACGAAAGCAACAGAAGTGAGTTCGGAAGAAAGGCTACGCCACTCAGGCCTGCGTCCGACCCGTCAACGCGTTGCCCTCGCCGATCTGATCTTTGCCAAGGGTGATCGCCACCTGACCGTCGAAGAACTGCACGAAGAGGCCGTCATGGCCGGCGTGCCGGTGTCGCTGGCGACCGTCTACAACACGCTGCACCAGTTTACCGAAGCCGGCATGATCCGCGTGCTGGCGGTGGAAAGCGCCAAGACCTATTTCGACACCAACGTGTCGGACCATCATCACTTCTTCGTCGAGGGCCAGAACGAGGTTCTCGATATTCCGGTCAGCAACATCCACATCGACAACCTGCCGGAACCGCCCGAGGGCATGGAGATCGCCCATGTCGACGTGGTCATTCGTCTGCGCCGTAAAAACGACCGCTGATCCGGCGGCCACCGTCATGGTGGCCGCGATGGCGATCGATCGCCGCTATTCCGTCACCGTCAGATTGGCGCGCATGCCGGCCTCGTAGTGTCCTTTGATGTTGCAAAGGAGCACGTAGCTGCCCGGCGCGAGCTTGGCTTTCAGCTGGCCGTCGGCTCCGGGCTTCAGCTCGGAAACCTCGCCGAGGCTCTTGAGCTGCTTTTCGTCGACCCGATGCTTGGCCGCGATGAGATTGATCTTCTGGTCGGCTGATTTCAGCTTCACCAGCACCATCTCGTGCTCTTCCGTCATGGCGTCGTTGTGCACCAGGAAGACAGTCTCTCCGGCCTTTATCGTCGACTGGTCGAGTGTCAGTGTCATCGGGCCGCCCGCTTCACCACCTTCGACGACCTTGACGGTCGTGGCGGCAAATGCCGGCGAGGCCATGCAAAGAAGGGCGAGTGCGGCAAGCTTGTTGCTGAAGAAACGCATGCTGTATCCCTTTCGCTGAAGCCGCCCGGGTGGCGGCCGACACCGCATCAACTACGATACCGGCGCTGTCCGCCGCCTGTCATAGGCACGCACGTGCGAAAGGCTCACATCACGTCGTCCGGATCGCGGCCCGGCAGCGCCTTGCCGGTCGGCAGCGTCCATCCGAACTTGAGCGCACCGGCACGCACGGCAAAGGCCGAGGCCACGCCGAGCGTTGAGGCGGCCACAAGTGGTAGTCCTACCATCGTCGCCAGCACGTAGGCACTGGCACCGATCAGCGCTGCCGTCACATAGACTTCCGGCCGCAGCAGCACCGAGGGTTCTCCGGCCAGCAGATCGCGAAGCACGCCGCCGAACGTCGCCGTCAGCATGCCGGTAACGAGCGCGACGCTCGGCGACCCCGTCGCTGCATAGCCTTTCGCCGCACCCATCACGCAATAGGCCGACAGCCCGATCGCATCGAGCCAGACGAGGACCCGGTAGCGGGAATCGAAGAGATGGGCGGTGAAGAACAGGAGAACGGCGACCGTCGCGCAGACCAGAAGATAGGTCGGATTGGTGACCCAGAAGACGGGCGTTGCGCCGAGCACGACGTCACGCATCGTGCCGCCGCCGATGCCGGTGACCGAGGCCAGGAACAGATAGCCGATGATGTCGAGTTGCTTGCGCGAGGCCGACAGCGCCCCGGTTGCGGCAAACACGGCCACACCGGCATAGTCGAGGATTTCGAGGATCGGCATGGGCGCTCCGTTTCAGCCCGATTGGCTCCCGCAGATCATTAGCGCACCGTCGGGATGAAGTCAGGAGGCGCGCTGCCGTTTGCTGCACTGGGGCGTGTCATGGTCGTCTAGCGCGGCAGCACCGTCTGAGTGCGGCCGAGCAGGTAATAGGCGACGAGCCCGGTCCATTCCTTGGCGGCCGTCGTCGTCAGCTGCGCGTTCAGTGAGGGCTGGGTGAAATCGAAGCCAAGCCACACCTTGCCGCTGGTGCGGTAGTCGGTCGGCCAGGGCAGGACGTCGATGTCGTTGGCGCGGAACAGCCCGACGGAGCGCGGCATGTGATACGCCGAGGTGACGAGCGCACATTGCGTCAGCCCGTTTGCAGCCAGAAGATCCTTGGTGTAGCGCGCGTTCTCGAAGGTGGTGCGCGAATCTTCCTCGCGGATCACCCGATCGGCCGCAATGCCGAAGATGTCGAAGAACGCCTTCGAGGCCAGCGCATCGCCCTCGTAGGCGCCGCTGATCGAGCCATCGCCGCCGGAGACGAGGATTCGTGCTTCGGGATAGCGCTTGGCGAGGCTCGCTGTCTCGATGAAGCGGTCTGCTGCCTGGTTGAGCTCCGTGCCGCCGCGGCTTGCCATGACTTCGTTTTCGAAGGCCCCGCCGAGCACAATGATGCAGGAAAGCGCTGTCGGCGGCGTCGGGCGCACAAATCGATCCTCAAGCGCTTGCAGGGCATAGGGGCCAGCGGTGGTGAACAGGCTGATGAAAAGAACCAGCGCGCCCAGGCTGCCGAGAACGGCGTCGATGCGTCGCCAGCCGATGGCCGTCGCAAGCAGCCCGGCGATGACGGCGAGCAGCGAGAACGACAGCGGCTGCACAATGAGCCAGAAGATTTTCGAGATCAGAAACATGGCATCAGCTTCTGCGTTCCGCTGCTTAACAAATCATGAATGCATGGCGCGCGGCCGGATGTTGCGCGCGAAACGGCTGTTCGCGTTCGCGCAAGGTAACGCATGCATCATGTTCATCCGAACGTTGCGTGGGCGGCCCCGGCCACCACTTTCATTTGAAGCCGAAAGGAGTATCATCCGCGAGATGACCACGATAGCCGGCTTCCGATCGCAGCTGTTTCGTGCCGCCAACGAGGTCCATGACCTCACCCCGGTGCAGGCACAGCGTTTGCTTGAAGGCGCAGTGGCGCTGATCCGCTGCATGCGCGAGCAGACGGGCATGGAACCGAACACCGAAGCGCCGGACGTGACCAACATCCTGCTGGACATTGCCGGGTCCATACCCAAACGGTCCGAGCGCGAAATCCGCAATGCTCTGCTCGAATCCGCCGACATCATCCGGTTGCTGACGATGATCCTGGATTCGCTGGACGAAATGGCCGCGAACGAAGGTCCCTGAGGACTGGGTACTGATCAATCGAAGGAAAGTTTTGGTGGAGCTAAGCGGGATCGAACCGCTGACCTCTTGCATGCCATGCAAGCGCTCTCCCAGCTGAGCTATAGCCCCATATCGGGTTCCGGCTAGGCCGGTCCGGGAAGTTCGTCGAGCTGTTGTGCTCGGCGAGTGGCGGCTTATTACTTCCCCTTTTTGAGGATGGCAAGCCGAAAAATGCGTGGCCTGTGGATTTATTTTTTGTCCGGGCCGTTTTTCTCCCGTCCGGGCCACTTTGGCCGAGGACGGGAGCATTTCTTTGTCATTTGAAGCGCTTAGACGTCTTCTTCGTCGTCCGACACGCCGATGAGGTCGCTCATGTCGTCGTCATCGTCTTCGTCGTCGGTCTGCAGGAAGGTGTCGTCATCGTCGTCGCCGTCGATTTCGACGTCGTCGTCGCCGAGATCCGGCAGGTCGTCGCCGCCCGCTGCCTCATCATCGGCATCCTCGAGCGAAACGAGTTCGACTTCGGTGTTCTCTGCGTCGACTTCCGTTACCTCTTCTTCTTCTTCCTTCTCGAGCACCTTGGCGACCGAGGTTTCTTCGAAGAAGGACAGCGGATAGGACTTGCCGGTGTAAGGCGAAACGATCGGATCACTGTTCAGATCGTAGAATTTGCGCCCCGTTTCCGGGTCGATGCGCTTTGTTCCAAGTTCCGGTTTTGCCACAGTCAAAGCCTCTTGAATGGCCGGTCGAGCCGGCGCTTGCCGGAAAGCCGGCGGGTGGAAAGGGTATCAAGCTTATGATGATTAGCCGGTCCCCATAATCGTCTTGGCCGCATCTGTCAAAGACAAATCGCCAAAGCCCCGGCGTTGCTGGCTTTCCGGCTCTTGCCCGCCCCTTGTGGCGCTCCGCGAGCGGCCGCAATTTATGGAAACACGCAGCGAGGGTGTGATAGGAGTGCCGCGGTGCGGGCGCGGTTGTGCCCTTCGGTAAGAACGCCCTTTCGGGCCAGAGGATGCCGCATGTCTCATGGATCGGGCCCGAGACCCGCCACTGCCCGAAAGTCCGCCGATCTGCGCGGCTCGATCCGCATCCCCGGCGACAAGTCGATCTCGCACCGGGCGCTGATGCTGGGCGGGCTTGCTAGCGGCGAGACGCGCATTACCGGCCTGCTACAAGGCGCGGACGTGCTGGCCACCGGCCGCGCGATGCAGGCGATGGGGGCCCGCATTCGTAAGGAGGCCGATACCTTTATCGTCGATGGTGTCGGCAACGGTGCACTGCTTGCGCCGGAAGCGCCGCTCGATTTCGGCAATGCTGGCACAGGCTGCCGTCTGGCGATGGGGTTGGCGGGCGTCTACGACTTCGAAACGACATTCCTTGGCGATGCTTCGCTCAGCCGCCGGCCGATGGCGCGGGTTCTCGAGCCCTTGCGCGAAATGGGCGCGCAGGTGAGGGCCGCCGCAGGCGATCGCCTGCCTGTGACCCTACGCGGACCGAAGACGCCTGCCCCGATCACCTATCGCGTGCCCGTCGCCTCCGCACAGGTGAAGTCGGCGGTGCTGCTTGCCGGTCTCAACGCGCCCGGGATCACCACTGTCATCGAACCGGTCATGACGCGCGATCATACGGAACGGATGCTGGAGGCATTTGGCGCCGCGCTCACTGTCGAGACCGACGTCAGCGGCGTCCGTACGATCC
The DNA here is from genome assembly GCF_014852185.1 of Ensifer sp. ENS07. Lineage (NCBI taxonomy): Bacteria > Pseudomonadati > Pseudomonadota > Alphaproteobacteria > Hyphomicrobiales > Rhizobiaceae > Ensifer > Ensifer sp. ENS07. Next base: position 147,467 of record NZ_JACVBE010000004.1, read on the forward strand.
GCCTTGATGGTCGCGGCAAGCTTACCGGCCAGGAGATCGACGTGCCCGGCGATCCCTCGTCCGCGGCTTTCCCGCTGGTCGCAGCCCTGATCGTCCCAGGCTCCGACATCACGATCACCAACGTGCTGATGAACCCGACGCGCACGGGCCTGATCCTGACGCTTAAGGAGATGGGAGGGGATATCGAGGTGATCGGCAGCAGACAGGTTGGCGGGGAGGACGTGGGGGATCTGCGCGTACGGCACTCGGAACTCAGCGGTGTCACCGTTCCCGAAGAGCGCGCCGCCTCGATGATCGACGAGTACCCGGCTCTCGCCATCGCCGCCGCCTTCGCCGAGGGGAATACCGTCATGGCCGGGCTCGACGAACTGCGTGTGAAGGAGTCCGATCGCTTCGCCGCCATCGCCGGGGGCCTGAAGCGCAATGGCGTCGATTGCGAGGAGGGCGCCTCGTCGCTGGTCGTGCGCGGCCGTCGCGACGGTAAGGGGCTCGGAAGCGCTGCCGGCGCGACCGTAAACACCCATCTCGATCACCGCATCGCCATGAGCTTCCTTATTTTCGGGCTTGCATCCGAACACCCGGTCACCGTCGACGACGTGTCGATGGTCGCGACAAGCTTTCCTGAATTCATGGACCTCATGACCAGCCTCGGCGCGAGGATCGCGTGAGACCCACGATTCCGGCGGTAACAATGAGATGGCTGCTGACACTCGCGGTCGTGGTTCTTCTGACGTTGCTGACGCAGATCGGTGGCGCCGTCTGGATCGTCACTCTTGGGCTCCTGCGTCGAAGGAGAGCCGGCGTTGCCGTATTTCTGGCGCTCTTTCTCGGCCTCTATGCGGCAGGGACCGCGCTCAGCTATGCCATTGCGCCGATCTTCGGCCGCGTTCCTCTGCCCTGTTTCGACGACGGCACGTCGCGGCTGAAAATGCAGTCGCCGCTCTTCTGTGTCCTGAACCGCCAATATGTCGTTCCGGAACTGAAGGAAGCGGCCGCTGCCCTGTCACGCCATGTGGATCAGGTATTCCCCGGAACGACCACCTTGGCGCTCGACGCCAACTTTCCGTTCTTCGACGGTTTTCCGCTCTTCCCGCATTTGTCCCATTCGGACGGTCGGAAGCTCGATGTCGCGTTCTTCTATCAGGATGCCGAGGGCGATTATGAGGATCAGGCGACCCGCTCGCCGATCGGCTATTTTGCCTTCGAGCAGCCGGGACCGGACAGCATTCTCCCATGCCGGGATCGCGAAGACCTCTTGACCTTGCGCTGGGACTTGGACTTCTTGCAATCGCTGTGGCGGCCCTTGCCGCTGGAAGAAGGCCGGACCGCAGAGGCGCTCCGCTGGCTCTCGGCCGAGGGGGGCGGTTTCGGCATCGAGAAGATTTTCGTGGAGCCGCATCTGGCGCAGAGACTTGGCGTCGAAGCGGGGTCCATTCGGTTTCAGGGTTGCCGGGCCGCCAGGCACGACGACCACATACATATGCAGGTTGGAAAATGACGTTCACCATCGCTATCGACGGACCGGCCGCAGCCGGCAAGGGCACGCTCTCGCGCCGCATCGCCGAGGAATACGGCTTCCATCATCTCGATACCGGCCTCACCTACCGCGCCACCGCCAAGGCGCTGCTCGATGGCGGCTTGCCGCTCGACGACGAGGCGGTCGCCGAGAAGGTGGCGCGCGAGGTTGAACTGGCCGGGCTCGATCGCTCGGTGCTTTCCGCCCACGCGATCGGCGAGGCCGCCTCGAAGATCGCGGTCATGCCGGCCGTGCGCCGGGCGCTGGTCGAGGCGCAGCAGGTTTTTTCGCTGCGCGAGCCCGGCACGGTGCTCGACGGCCGCGACATCGGCACGGTCGTATGCCCGGATGCTCCGGTGAAGCTCTATGTCACAGCATCGCCGGAAGTGCGGGCGCAGCGCCGCTATGACGAGATCATCGGCAATGGTCAGCCGGCCGACTACCAGACGATTTTCGAGGATGTGAAGAAGCGCGACGAGCGTGATATGGGCCGCGCCGACAGTCCTTTGCGCCCGGCCGACGACGCGCACTTGCTTGATACGTCTGAAATGAGTATAGAGGCGGCGTTTCAGGCCGCGAAGTCTTTGATCGATGCGGCCCTGATCAAGAAGATCTGAAGAAGAGCCCATCCCGGACACTGTCAGGATCGCTCTTCTTGCATAAGCCTGAAATTCCGTCCACGCGCCGGATTGTCCCTTCGATGGGGCGGACTGGGTTCAGGCCTGTTCAACACCAGCCCCCGGCGCATATGCGTCTCCCCCGTGAGATGCATGCAGGAGATTCCATGTCTGCTACCAACCCAACCCGTGACGATTTCGCAGCGCTTCTCGAAGAATCCTTCGCGAAGACCGATCTCGCCGAAGGCTATGTTGCCAAGGGCATTGTCACGGCCATCGAAAAGGACGTCGCCGTTGTCGACGTCGGTCTGAAGGTCGAAGGCCGCATCGCTCTGAAGGAATTCGGCGCGAAGGCGAAGGACGGCTCGCTCAAGGTCGGCGACGAAGTCGAAGTCTACGTTGAGCGCATCGAAAACGCGCTCGGCGAAGCTGTTCTGTCGCGCGAAAAGGCTCGCCGCGAAGAAAGCTGGATGCGCCTGGAAGTGAAGTTCGAAGCCGGCGAACGCGTCGAAGGCATCATCTTCAACCAGGTCAAGGGTGGCTTCACCGTCGATCTCGACGGCGCCGTTGCCTTCCTTCCGCGCTCGCAGGTCGACATCCGTCCGATCCGCGACGTCACCCCGCTGATGCACAACCCGCAGCCCTTCGAAATCCTCAAGATGGACAAGCGCCGCGGCAACATCGTCGTATCGCGTCGTACGGTTCTCGAAGAGTCCCGTGCCGAGCAGCGTTCTGAAATCGTTCAGAACCTTGAAGAAGGCCAGGTTGTCGAAGGTGTCGTCAAGAACATCACCGACTACGGTGCGTTCGTCGACCTCGGCGGCATCGACGGTCTGCTCCATGTCACCGACATGGCATGGCGCCGTGTGAACCATCCGTCGGAGATCCTGAACATCGGCCAGCAGGTCAAGGTTCAGATCATCCGCATCAACCAGGAAACCCACCGCATCTCGCTCGGCATGAAGCAGCTCGAGTCGGATCCGTGGGATGGCATCGGTGCGAAGTACCCGGTCGGCAAGAAGATCTCCGGTACCGTCACGAACATCACCGACTACGGTGCGTTCGTCGAGCTGGAGCCGGGCATCGAAGGCCTGATCCACATCTCCGAAATGTCCTGGACCAAGAAGAACGTACACCCCGGCAAGATCCTGTCCACGAGCCAGGAAGTCGACGTTGTCGTTCTCGAAGTCGATCCGACCAAGCGTCGTATCTCGCTCGGCCTCAAGCAGACGCTCGAGAACCCGTGGCAGGCATTCGCGCATAGCCATCCGGCTGGCACCGAAGTCGAAGGCGAAGTCAAGAACAAGACCGAATTCGGCCTGTTCATCGGCCTCGACGGCGACGTTGACGGCATGGTTCACCTTTCCGACCTCGACTGGAACCGTCCGGGCGAGCAGGTCATCGAAGAGTTCAACAAGGGCGACGTCGTTCGCGCTGTTGTTCTTGACGTCGACGTCGAGAAGGAGCGCATCTCGCTCGGCATCAAGCAGCTCGGCAAGGATGCAGTCGGCGACGCCGCTGCTTCGGGCGAACTGCGCAAGAACGCCGTTGTTTCGGCCGAGATCATCGCGATCAACGATGGCGGCATCGAAGTGAAGCTCGTCAACCACGAAGACATCACCTCGTTCATCCGCCGCGCTGACCTGTCGCGTGATCGTGACGAACAGCGTCCGGAGCGTTTCTCGGTTGGTCAGGTTGTCGACGCTCGCGTCACCAACTTCTCCAAGAAGGACCGAAAGATCCAGCTGTCGATCAAGGCTCTGGAAATCGCTGAAGAGAAGGAAGCCGTTGCTCAGTTCGGTTCGTCCGACTCGGGCGCTTCGCTCGGCGACATCCTCGGCGCCGCTCTGAAGAACCGCCAGAACAACGAGTAATCGTTGCCTGGCGTTTGAATTGGAAAACCCGCGGAGAGCGATCTCCGCGGGTTTTTCTTTCCAACCAAGTCCGAATTGTGAAATCGGCCCCCAGCCCTGGATGGGGCTAGGCCCGAGCTTAAGGCTGAACCGGCGTCTTAGCCGAGACCGCCGAGCCTGCGGTAAAGATCGTAGGCGTCGGGCGGTTCCGGTGCCTCGCCCTCCGGCATGGCTTCGCCGGTCGGCTCTCCGTCTTCCGGATTTCCGTCGCTTCCCTCTTGTGTCGTTTCGTCCTCACCCGCTGCATCTTCGCCCGAGCCTCCGGGCATGCCGCGCGAATGGTCTTCGCCTTCCACCTCGCCGGCGGCCACTGGATAGGGGATCATCGCGAAGGGGATGGCCTCGCGCGGCAGGCCGTTTTCCACCAGTCTGGCGATCATCTGCTGCACCGTCTGCTCGTCCGTGGCGCGTTGCGGGCGAATGTCCGCGGGTCCGCGCGGTGGTGCAGCGGTCTCCTCGGAGCGATCGTCGAGCAGCGACGGCAAGGTCGTGCCGGCGTCCGTTACGGCGCGCTGGCGGGCGGCGGCATCAGCGACGCGCATGCCAGCTTCCTTGGCGGCGGGCTGGGGCTGCGTAGCCGGCTCGTCCGTCTGCTGCGCCGCCGATCCCGGATCGCCATCGGCCGCGCCCGCAGGCAAGGCCACGCTGTCGCGGATGAGCGTCTTGATGGGCTCGGAGAGCACGCGTGCCGAGCGCACCTCCGGATCGTTGCGACCGGCAGCGGTGGTCCTGTGGCCGTCTTCTTCGTCGGCATCGGGCAGCGGGCCGTAGGTGCCGTCGGGATCCTCGCCTTCGATCGTGTCGGCAGCCTCCATTTCATCGGCGCCATGCGCTTCAAGCGGTGTTGCGGCACTTTCTCTGGCGGGCGCTTCCGTCTCGCCGTGTCCGACTTCGCCGGATTGCAGGTCCTGCTCGGCCTCGGCGATGGGGCCAGACAGCGATGCCGGTTCCGCGATCTCGCCTTCGCCCGCAAGCAGCGAGGCAGCGCTCCCGATCGGCGTGTCGCCCGATGAAGCGCTCTTCGCGGCGTTCGCGCGCGCCTCACCCCGCTCTGTGGGCTTTTCGCTTCCGCTCTTTGATGGCGCTTCGGTTCCGGCCGCGTCCAGATCCTCGCCCTGCGGCTCGGTCACATCGTTGCCGACGCCAAAGGTCTTGCGCAGCACAGCCTGTAGAAGTGCGACTTCACCACCGAGCGGCGTGCGTGCCGCGGTCTGGCTGAACGGCAGCGCAGGCTGGAGCGAGGGGTTGCGCAGGATGAGGTCGCGCGCCTGCGCCGGCATGGGTGTCGCGGTGCCGCCCGGCGCGCTCGTGCCGTTGCGGATCGCCGGCAGGTCCGCTAGCAGGCCGACGCGGATTGAAAGATTGCGCCCGCCAAGCTGACGCTCCAGAAGCAGCCGGTCGGACGTCGGCATCGATTCGAGGAAGGCCACCAACCGCCGGACGAAATCGCGCCCCCCCTCCTGCGGGAGTGGCGGGAACTTCAGGATGCGCGCGAGATCCTCCATCAGCCGCACCAGCGCGTCCTTCGAAAGGATCTCACGACCGGAAAGATGCCGCGTCAGCGCATCGAGGATCTTCTGTATGGCTTCGCCACGCTGGCTGGCGGTCAATGGTGCTGCAGGCTGCAGCGTCCTTGCGCTCGTCTCTTCCGTGGGGGCCGCGGTTCGAGCCTGGATGGGTATCAGCATTCTGGTCTCCATCTCGCTTGACCTCGGTTTGACCATTCGTCGTGGAACGACGAAACGCGCTCGGGCGCGGTCCGATTTTTCGGCTTGCGCGCGACTTTCTGTTCATGACTTGCGGGTTGGCGCCTCATGCGCGTCGTGGCGAATGGCCAGACAGCCGCGGCTCGGCCGCGGATAGGAGAATCGGCATGATGGTTTGAGGTTAGGGCAAAGAGGTTTATGAATTCTTAACCATGTTTCGGCTTCCGGCATGTCGCGACCCAGCTTGCGGACGGGTCTGCAAGGCCTATCTTTAAGGGAGCCGCTCTGCAGGCTCGAATGGTGTCTGTGCCAGGAGTTTCGGATGACAGTCCGTCCCCCAAAAGCCCTAAGCCCGAACTTCTCGACGGCCGGCGCCTTCAACGTGCTCGAATACGAATTGATGTCCGAGCGCGCCGATGCGCTTGGCCGGCATGGCCTCAAGGTCGAAAAGGCGCTTGCAGCGCTTGCGGCATTGAAGGGAGATGTGGCGAGGGATCTACGCGAGCGGGTGCTCGACGAGGCGGCCGATGCCGTATGGGCCTTCCTCATTCAGCGGGAGATTTGCGGCCTGCGTGACAGCCGCGATGTGGTTCGCCGCTATGGCATACCCAAGGAGGTCATGGCGCGGCTCGGCATCGTGCGCCGAAAGCCGTCAGAGGCTTAGCGCAGCGAGCCTATAGAGGCCGTTGTCGTCGAAGCGCAGAAAGGGGCCGGCTGCCGTGCGTTGGTCGGCGATATCTTCCATCTCGTCCTTGAGCTGGAGCGCCCGCAGATGCTGCTCCTCTTCGTCGAGCGACAGCTTGTCGGTTCTGCGCGTCGGGTCACCGCGCAGGCTGTTGAGCTGGGCTTCCTCGGTCGACGCAGGCTCCGTCGCGCTCTTCAGGCGGTCGACGGCATTTGCGGCTTGTGCAACGCTTTGAGGTCCCTTGTCGCTCGTTTCGCCGAGCGCAACCTTCAGTGCGTCGTTTTCCGGACCGCCGGGGTTCTTGAGCGCCTCGACCAGCTCCGTAAGCGATAGTCCGAGCTTGTCGAGCCCCAGTTCTTCCTCGATTTTCGCAATGGCGGGCGATTCCAGCTGCTTCAGCTGGTTCTCGATTTCCCTTGCAAAGGCGGAATCGGACTTGAACGTTTCGCGCTCGATGTCGAAAAATTTTCCGACCTCACGGATGAGCACGGCGCGGTTGTTGTTGGCGTCGTTGCGAGCATGATCGAAGAAGTAGCCGTTGATCTTCTCGTTGGCGGCCTTTTGAGCGCCATCGGGCTCGACCTGCGCCCTAAGGAGCCGGTCGTCCTTTGTGCTCTTGGCCTTTTCTTCTTCCTCCGTCTGCCGCTTTTCGATGTCCTTGAGGATCGAGCCGACCAGATTGGTCGTCGCGGTGGCGGCAGATTGCTGGGTCGGAAGCAGCATGATTCATCCTGGCAGCACAGTGGATCGTTTTGAAACGGTAGGCTCTTGCAGTTAATGCCGGTTTAACTGGCGCTGCCGAGATGTTGGGGCACGCAAGCGCCGGTGATGGCGCGCAAAACTTCCAACTCCCGCTAATGCGGGGCGGAGAGAAGGTGCGCAGGCGGTACGGCCAGGCCGCGCCCCAATCAGGGCGCTAGAGCGTTTCTCGTGCGTTCATGCGGACGCGCCGCGCTCTAGCGATAGGGCGAATAGCAGACCTTGTAAGCGCCGCCGTAGCTCAAGAACCGGTTGGTTGCCGGATTGTAGGAACGGTAGCGCGACAGGCACCAGCTGACATGGGCGTTGCCGCCACCGACATACCGATCGCGATAGTAGTAGTTGCCGCCGTAGTAACGGCGGGGATAATAGCCGCGATTGTAGCCGTAGCGGGGATAGTAGCCGTAGCGGGGGTAGTATCCGCCGCCATAGTAACCGCCGCCGTAGTATCCGCCCGAGCCGAAGTAGAGGGTCAGGCCGGAGCCGCCATAGTAGGGGCTACCCCATCCGCGTCTGTAATAGGGGCCTCCCCAACCGCCTCGCCAGCCGTATCCGCCATATCCGCCGTAACGGCGGTGGTAATACTGCACATTCTGGACGTCGCCTTGTGCCTTGATCTGAAGGTCGGGCGCCTGAAGCGGCATCGCCTGCACAGGTCCGACGGGGGTGATCAGGGAGGCGGCGGCCAAGCTGCAGCCGATAACGAAATTGCGAAATCCCGTCATTTTGTCCTCGCTTTCGGAAAGCACTGCCTTCCGGTTGTGTCCCTGCCTGTATTACGTTTGCATTTCTTGGTTTATTCATGGCAATGGGCAGGGAGCGTGCAGAAGGGAGCCTCGGAGCTCCGGCCTTTGGCCAACTTGCCCGGAAAGCGCTTGTCCCGCGTGCGCGCCGTTTTGTTTTTGTCCCTTTTTCGCCCGGCAACGGGCAGCGGAGAATGCGATGCAGTTGAAGTTTGGTACCAGCGGCCTGCGTGGCCTTTCAGAGGAACTGAAGGGTGAGCCTTCGGCCCGCTACGCGACCGCGTTTGCGCGCTATCTTCTGACGTCCGGGCGCAGCCAGCCGGGTGACCCGATCGTGATCGCCCGCGACTTTCGCGATTCGAGCCCGGAAATCGCGGCAGTCTGTGCCTCGGCACTCGCGCGCGAAGGACTGCGCGTCTTCGATTGCGGCACGGTGCCGACGCCGGCGCTTGCGCTTTATGGCCGCGAATGCGGAGCGGCCGGTCTGATGATCACCGGCTCCCATATCCCGGCTGATCGGAACGGCATCAAGTTTTATCGGCCGGATGGCGAAATCGACAAGGAAGATGAAGTCGCCATCAGCCGGATTGCCGATGAAATCGCCGGGCAGATCGAGCCGGTCGCCAATCAGGGCATTGGTGAGGACCATGCGTCCCGCGCATCCTCGCTCTTCATCGAGCGAAACCGGCAGTTGTTGCCCGCCGGCGCGCTCGCCGGCCTCAAGGTCGGCGTCTACCAGCACAGCACCGCCGCGCGGGATCTTCTCGCCGATCTGATCGCCTTCTTTGGCGCCGAGGTCGTCGCCCTCGGACGTTCGGAACACTTTATCCCCGTCGATACCGAAGCGGTGTCCACCGACACGATCGAACGCCTTCAGGAATGGGCCCGCGAACACCGGCTCGATGCGATTGTATCGGCGGACGGCGACGGCGACCGGCCGCTGGTCGCGGACGAGAACGGCTTGCCGCTGCGCGGCGATCTCCTCGGGCTGATTGCCTGCGGCTTCCTCGGTGCTACGCTTGTCGTCACGCCGGTCACCTCGAATTCGGGCCTGGAGCGCAGGGAAGGGCTCTCCGTGCTGCGCACCCGCGTCGGGTCGCCCTTCGTGATCGCCGGAATGCAGGAGGCCCTGGACGAGGGGTCGACCAAGGTCGCCGGCTTCGAGGCCAATGGCGGCACGCTGACGGCCAGCCCCTTCGTCGTCAACGACGCAACCCTCCAGCCGCTGCCCACCCGCGACTGCGTCCTGCCGATCGTCGCCGCACTGGCTGCGGCGGCAGAGGCCAAACTCTCGCTGTCGGTGCTGGCCGCCTCCTATCGGCTTCCTGTGGCGCTCAGCGACCGGCTCGAAAATTTCCCGGTCGAAACCAGCGCCCGGCTGATGGCCTATTTGCGCGGCGGCAACGAAAATCTCGCGGCATTCCTGGCGCCGATCGGCCGGCCGGTCGCCGTCAGCGATATCGACGGGCTGCGGGTGACGCTTGACGACGGTCGCATCGTTCACTTCCGCCCCTCCGGAAATGCACCGGAGATGCGTTGCTATGTCGAGGCGGACACGGCCGAGGCGGCCGAGGGACTGCTGTCGAGCGGCCTATCCACAATCCGGCATTGGGCAAAAACCGCCTCGAACTGAGTTTTTTGTCCTCCGACACGAAAACTTCAAAAAGCCTGTTGACACTTCGACTCGAGCCTTTTACACACCCGCTCGTCGCCCAGATGGCGGAATTGGTAGACGCGCCAGCTTCAGGTGCTGGTACTCGAAAGGGTGTGGAGGTTCGAGTCCTCTTCTGGGCACCAAATTCCCAAACCAAATCTTTGATTTGGTTTTGAAAAACCCCGGTTCGCCGGGGTTTTTTCGTTTCTGGCGTTTGGCCGGATTCCGTGGCGATTTCCTGCCTTCCGACCCTCGCTCTTCGACCAGGATGGTTGCATGCCCAGGATATTTTCGCGTGGTGCGCCTTGAAGCTTGGGCCGGCAGCATTGATATTCTATCGGCTATGAAGGGCAGGCTTTCCGCGTGAGGGCGGTCCCATGTTATCGTCCGCCGGGGCGGCGGCTTTGAGAAGGACGAAGCGATGTCTGAGACACGTCGCAAGCTGACGACCATATTCTCTGCGGACGTCCAGGACTACACGCGGCTGATGCGCGCCGACGAGGAGGGCACGCTCGCCACGTTGAAGCGCCATCGCGATGCCATGGGAAGGCTCATCGAGGCGCATGAGGGCCGTGTCGTCAACACCTGGGGTGATGGACTGATCGCCGAGTTTCCGAGCGTCGTGGAAGCGCTGCGCACCGCGATCGACGTGCAGAACGAACTCGCCGGCTGCAACGAGAAATGCGCGGCCGACGAGCAGATGCTGTTTCGCATCGGCATCAATCTCGGCGACGTGATCGCCGAGGGCGACGATCTCTACGGCGACGGCGTCAATGTTGCAGCCAGGCTGCAGGCGTCCGCGCCGGCTGGCGGCATCGTCATCTCCAATACCGTGTACGACCAGGTGCGCAACAAGGTCGCCGTCGGTTTCGATTTTCTGGGGCCTCTTGAGGTCAAGAACATCGATGGCGGTGTGCCGAGCTATGCCGTGCGCATCGGCGCGGACGATCCCCGTCCGACCTTTGCCGCAGAGACCTTCGGCCGCCGTGCTGAAGCAGCCGCTGCCGAGGCGGCCAAGCCGCGTCCGGAGCCGGTGGGCGTGATTGCGGCAATCAGGAGCGGATCGCTCCCGGTTCTCTACATCGTTGCCGCTGGCTTGGTCGCTCTCAACCTGTTGACCTGGAACGGAACCTTCTGGTCCGTCTGGCCGCTGCTTGGCCTCGCCATCCTTGCCGGCCTTGCCTGGATCAAGACCAACCCGTGGGTGGACCGCAGCATCGGCATACTGGTGCTCTCGGGATTGGTGCTTCTCACCATCAATCTCTTGACCTGGCGCGGCGTCTTCTGGGCCGTCTGGCCACTGCTCGCCTTCGCCGTGGTCGGCGGCATTCGCTGGGTCACCCGGCAGAACCGCCGCCTCGGCTCCTGACGTCTATTCGCGGCTTTCGGAGCCGGCCGACAAGTTGTCGTGTGTCTTCGGGCCGTCATCGAGGGCTTCCGGCTCTTTCGGCTCCGCGCCCAGCACTTCGTAAATCTCCAGGGTCGAGGCCCGGCCCTTGGCCTGCGCTGTGCCGAGCGGCCGGAAGTGGATCGTGCCACCCGTATGGGCAACGACCGCGCCGCTCGCCATGATCATCGTGCCGTAGTTCTTGTTCATGCCCTCGAGGCGCGAGGCGACGTTCACCGTGTCGCCCATGGCGGTATATTGCAGCCGCTCCTTGGCGCCGACATTGCCGACGACGGCGGTGCCGGTGTGAATGCCGAAGCGTGTGCGGAACTCCGGCAGTCCTTTCTTGCGCTGTGCTTCGTTGAAGATGCTGAGGCGCTGCTGGACCGCGAGCGCGCACCGACAGGCATTCTCGGCGTGTTTGTCGTCCGGTGCCGGGGCGTTCCACATGGCAAAGACCGAATCGCCGAGGAACTGGATGATCGTGCCGTCGTGCTCGCCGACCGTCTCGCTGAAGATATCGAAATACTCCGACAGCATCGCCACCACCTCCTCGGGCGAATGCCGTTCGCTGAGCGTGGTGAAATCGTAGATGTCGGTGAAGAGCGCGGTGACTTCCTGACGCCAGGCGGAGCGGCCGCTGAAATGGCCGGATTCGATGCCCTTGCGCACCAGTTCCTTCGGCACATAGAGCGCAAAGGTGAAGATTGCATCGCGGGCCCGGTTCATGGCGCCGCCGAGGGTCGAGATTTCGCTGACATGCGAGGAAACATCGATCGGGGTGGTGAAGTCGAGGTCCTGCAGCCGGTTGGCGCTGGCGGTCAGCTGGTTGAGCCCCTTGGTAATCAGATGCGCCAGCACCAGCGAGGCGAGTACCGCCAAGGCTACCACGGCCCCGGAAATCGCCAGCCCCTGAACGAGCGTCTTGTTGGCGTCCGCCATCAATTCGTCGAGCGGTGCGGCCACCACGGCGCGGTTGCCGGAGAGAAGCAGCGCGGATTCGAGCGGCGTTACCATGACGAGGTAGGTGCGGTCCCCGACTTGGACGAAGTCGGCCTTGCCGGGCGCTGGTGGATGTTGGCGGATGCTCTGGATCAGCGGGTCGCTGTCGGCCTGCACGATCGGGGCGTCCTTATCCTTGGCAGCCATGATGCGTCGCATCATCACCCGGTCGGAATGGATGATCGGCCGGCCGACGGCATCGAGGATGAAGGACACCGAACCAGCAGTCAGCCGTTCGCGGGCGAGGAAGTCGGTGATCGTATCGAGCACGACATCGGCGCCGATGACGATCTGCGGATTGCCGCGATGCGCCTGCGAGATGGTCATGCCCAGTGTTTCGGTGGTGGCGCTTTCATAGGGTCCAGTCGAGACCGCGGCCTTGCCGTTGACGGCCGCGCGATACCAGGGTCGCGTGCGCGGGTCGAAGCTCGATGGCGGTAGCCGCCGTTCGGAGAATTGCGTGCCGTCCTTGTCGACGAAGAGAACGCGCTGGAGCGGCTTGCCGTTTGAGTCCCTTTCCATCGAGCGCACCGCAATGGCGGCGCCACGGGGCGCGTCGAGCGCCATGCGCCAGGCAACCTGCTTGAGGTCGACGACCTGAAAGAAGGCGCCGTTGGGGTAGCCGACATAGACCCCATCGATGTGCGGCGAGCGGGTGATGCCTTCACGAAGCACCGCCACCTTGTCGTTCATGCGCTCAGGCGGGGGCACGAGGAAGGAATTGGCGACGGAGGAGACGAGATTGACGAGGGCGGAAGTGTCGCCCGAGAGCACGCCCAGCCGGTCGACAAGGCGGTTCATGAAGCCGCGCATGTTGGCCTCGGCATCAGCGATCGCGGCGTTGCGCGAGCGATGGTAGTCGAGCCCGACAAGCGTCGCGGAAACGACGATCAGCATGGCGACCATGACGAGGCTGAACAGCGATCGCAGCGAACTGTTCCAGCCATCGCGTGCTTTGCCTTGTCGAGCGCCGGGCGCCGTGTCTACCATCGCGTTTCTCTGATTCCGTAACGATGCCTCGGCGACGACCTTAACGTGCAAGGTTGATCGCATGTGCAAGAAAAGTTAAATGCGAATCCCATAAAACACGTTAATCGGCGGGATGCACGATCCCGCCGAGATCCGCAGCGAAAAATGTCTCAGTTCACCGTTACCGGCTTCGAGCGCATGCGCGCGACGGTTTCGCGCTCGGCACGCTTGCAGCGCATCGGTGGCAGGCCGCGATCCATCAGGTCCATGTCTTCGAGCACCATGTCGCCCATCTTCTTGAAGGCGCTGTCGAGCGCGCCGGCGCGGTGCGCCGAACGCAGGAAGCCCGGCATGCGGCGAACGGGATGGTCGAGCGGCAGGGGCTCCTCCGGAAAGACGTCGCTCGCCGCCACGATATGGCCGCTTGCGACCGCGGCCATCAGCGCCTCGAAATCGACGACGCCGGCGCGACTGAGGAGAATGAAGGCGGCACCCGGACGCATGCGGGCAAACGCCTTCTCGCCAAGGAAGCCTTCGTTCTCGCTGGTAACGGAAGCAACGACGAAGACGAAGTCGCTTTCGCCCAGCACGGTCTCGAGCGAAGCCGGTTCAACGCCATTGTCCCGCAGGATCGAGGCCGGCATCCAGGGGTCGAAGACGCGGATTTTCGCCCGGAAGCCGGAGAGCAAGCGGTTCAGGGCCTTGCCGAGATCGCCGAAGCCGATGATGCCGATCTCGGAGCCGGAAAGCAGGCGCGCCGAACGGTTGCCATCGCCACCCCAGAGTTCGCGGCCTTCACGGAAGGAAAGGTCGGCGTCGACGACGCCGCGGGCGATGTTGAGCGCCATGGCGAGGCCGAGTTCCGCCACCGGCTCGGCAAAGACCTGCCCGGTGGTCACCACATGGATGCCGCGCTCGAACAGCACCTCATAGGGCATGTTGTTGATCAGGTTGCTTTCGACGTTGAGGATCGCTTTCAGCTGGCTCATGCGCCTGAGGGTGGCGTGGTCGAGCGGGGGCTGGCCGATGATGTAGTGGGCGTTGCCGAGCACGTCGTCGCCAAGGCCGGCGATATCCTCCGGGTCCGCTTCGACGATGCGGTAGCGGCGATGCAGGTCCTTGAGGGTTTCCGGTGTGAAGATGAGATCGAGCGTGCGTGGTGCGGGTGCACTGATGGCAAGCGGCCGGTTGTCGGGCATGGTTCCTCCCACTGCAGGTTTCCTTTGATCGGGTCGATCGAAGGATAAAAACATGCAGCACCTCAAAGCGCTACCGTGACCTTTGCGCGGCGCTGAGACGGAGGACGCCCATGCTCTGGCCGTGAGGCTAGGAACCGTTCCGCCGCTTGCCAAGCGGCGTGGCGGTCCCGATGCTGTCTTCGCACGAGGATTGCTTGTCGTGTTTTTGCTTAGTAGCCGAGACCACGCTTCTGCCGATAGAGCGAAGGCGGCAGGTCGCTGCCCTGGAAGACCGGCCCGTCGCCACGGCGGCAGTTGTAGATCGTGTCGTAGATGGGGCCGCCGCGGGCCGACGATTCGAACGGATAGTTTCGGTCGACAAAGGTCTGCTCGCATACGGTTTGGTCGCCACCACCATTCAACGGATCCATCTGGCGCACGCCCGGCAGGTCCCGATAGGTCTGCGCCGGTGCCGGCATGGCCGTCAGCCCGATCGCCAGCGCGAGCGTGGAGAGAGCGAGGGCGGGTTGAAAAGACGTCATCGTCAGGACTTTCAAAGGGCAGCCGGCGGGCGGAACGTGACTACGGTATCGCCGACGCCAAACTTGCGCTATAGGCCACACCACTTCGTTTGATCTGGGGATTTTCGATGGCGAATGCAATACGGTTCCATGAAGGCGATATCTCCGCAACCGACGCCGACCGTTATCGAGGCGCAATCGCGATCGACACGGAAACGCTCGGCCTCATCCCCCGCCGTGATCGCCTTTGCGTGGTGCAGCTGTCTCCGGGCGACGGTACGGCCGACGTGATCCGCATCGCAGCCGGCCAGAAGCAAGCGCCGAACCTCGTCGCCATGCTTGCCGATCCGGCCCGCCAGAAGATCTTCCATTTCGGCCGCTTCGATATCGCCGTCCTCTTCCATACCTTCGGGGTGACGACGACGCCGGTCTTCTGCACCAAGATCGCCTCGCGGCTGACCCGCACTTACACCGATCGCCACGGCCTCAAGGACAACCTCAAGGAAATGCTCGACGTCGACATTTCCAAGCAGCAGCAGTCGTCCGACTGGGCAGCAGAGACCCTGTCGCAGGCGCAGCTCGAATATGCCGCCTCCGACGTGCTGCACCTGCATGCGCTGCGCGACAAGCTGACGGCGCGCCTCATCCGCGATGGTCGCATCGAGCATGCCGAAGCCTGCTTCGCCTTCCTGCCGACGCGCTCCAAGCTTGACCTGCTTGGCTGGGACGAGACGGATATCTTCGCGCACAGCTGAGTTGTGCGGGGCTGTTATGGCGTCAGGTAAAGGACGACCGCATAACGTGCGGCCTTGCCGATGGTGACGAACAGCAGGAACAGCAGCAGCTTCATGCGCAGCAATCCGGCGACCAGCGTCAGTGGGTCGCCGATGACCGGCAGCCAGGAAAGAAGCAGCACCGGCTGGCCGTAGCGGGCAAAGAGCGCCTCTGCCTTTTGCCGATTGGTGGGCGAAACTGGAAACCACCGGCGCCCCTCGAAGCGGATCAGAAAACGCCCGAGCGCAAAATTGACGACGGCGCCGAGCACGTTGCCTGATGTCGCGGCGATGAAGAGGGCAGGGCGGCTCGTTTCGCCGTGCAGGGCGGCGGCCACGATCGCAGCTTCCGACATGCCGAAAAGCAACGTCGCCGACAGGAAGGCCGCGGAAAAGACGCCGGCAAGAATTCCGAAATCCAGGATCAGCTCCTGTCCGTATGACCGAGATCGCGCTCCGGCTCGATGATGTCGCGGATGCGCTGCTTCAGTTCCTTCGGCCCGGGGAAACCGCCGTCCCGCTTGCGCTCCCAGATGAGCGCGTCATCGACGCGGATCTCGAAATTGCCGCCGGTGCCGGGAATGAGCGCCACTTCGCCGAGCGACTGCCCGAACGTCTGCAGCAGTTCCTGCGCCATCCAGCCGGCGCGAAGCAGCCAGCTGCACTGGGTGCAGTAAAGGATGGTGATGCGCGGCTTCTGGTCCATCGGGTGTCTCGGATGTGCTTCGGGCGGCGACCATAGCGGTCGCCTCAGTTGGAAACAACTGCGTTCCGGGGCTCATGCTCACGCTGCGCTCACACGATTGTCAACCAATTTAGTCATGTTTTTATCGGCGGATAGCTTGCTTTGCGCTGTCGTCGCGGCGAGACAATGCGGCATTGCACAAATTGTCGCACCCAACCGCCGGAGAGGCCCCTTAATGACCGACGTCACCGTTTCCAGTTCCCGCCCGCGCGCCATCCTGCCGGCGCTGGAAAAGATCTATCTGCCGCTCAATACATCCGCCGAAACGCTGTTGCGTGTGCTCGCCGGCGCTCTGCTTGCGGTTCACGGTTTTGGCAAGATCACCAATCCCTTCGGCGCGATCGGCATGGTCGAGGGCCTCGGCTTCTATCCCGGCGTCTTCTGGTCGCCGCTGCTCGCCGCGACCGAATTCTTCGGCGGCATTTTGATCGCGATCGGTTTGTTGACGCGCCCGGCTGCCTTTGCCGGCATGATCGTTCTGCTCGTCACCGTCTACTTCCATGGCATCGTGCAGGGTGAGGGCCTCTTCGGCGCGGAGAAGTCGATCCTCTGGGCAGCGATCCTGTTCTTCTTCGCCATCCGCGGCGCCAACAGCCAGTCTGTCGACGCCAAGCTCGGCAAGCAGTTCTGATCGAATGAACGACGCTTAGAAGAACGGGGAGGCGGTGAAAACCGGCCTCCCCGTTTTCGTCTTGCAGCTGGTGAGGCTTTCGCCGTCGCGACCTCTCAGGCGCTTTCCTTCGCCGTCACGCTGCGAATGGTCATCCGGTGGACCTTGCCCGACCGGTCCTGCCAGTCGATCGACTGGCCGACGGAGAGCCCGATCAGCGCCGCGCCGACAGGGGTCAGCACAGAGATGCGGCCGGCCTCGATATCGGCCTCGCCGGGATAGACGAGCGTCACCTGCTTGGCAAAACCATTGTCGGCCTCGAAGGCGACGGTGGAGCCCATCTGCACGCTGTTGGCGGGCAGCGCGTCGGGCGCGCCGACCCGGGCGCGGTCGAGTTCAAAGAGCAGTGCCTCGGCCACATCAGGCACGCGCTCGAGCGCGGAGGAGGCGAGCGCCGTCAGCCGCTTGTGGTCTTCGGCATTGATGATGATCGGGGGAAGTTTCTTGCGGGTTGCCGCCATGATGGGACCTGACACGTTCAATCGAAGCGCACGACAGGGCGCAATCGAATAGGTTTTCTGGAGATTAGGCGCTCGTTCAGCCGCGCTCGGAAATTTCTTCTGCCGACGCGAAAGGCTCCCCTGACCCGGAGAGCGCAAGCGTCCGGGCTGGGGTCAGGTTCCTGCGATCGGGCACACCCGGAAGCAGCAATGAGAAGAAATCGTCGGCATCATCATGCCCCAAGGGTCGGAAAGTTCGCTCACGAAGTCAAGGCCCGCATGAACCCGTCCGCATCATCGCATCGCTATGTGACCTCTTGAACAGTGGCCGCGCTCGTGGTCAATCTCCACGGTCGATGCGAAGGGAATGCGATGATGCGGGTGCTGGTGGTTGAAAACATGGCGAAGACCGAGCTCGGCCAGGTCGGCACGGCGCTTCGCGAGGCAAAGGCCGAGATCGAGATCCGCCGCGCCTATCTCGGCGAGGCCGTTCCTGAAACACCGGAAGGATACGACGCACTGGTGGTGCTTGGCGGCGAGCAGAGCGCGCTCGACGATGCCGCCTATCCCTATCTGCCTGATCTTGTCGCGCTGATGCGCCGCTTCGGTGACAGCGGCCGTTCCGTGCTCGGCATCTGCCTCGGCAGCCAGCTTCTCGCCCGCGCCTATGGGGGCCGGAACCTGCTGGGCGAGGCCAAGGAGTTCGGTTGGTGCGAGGTGCAGGTGCGCGGCGAAGGCGCCGAGGACCCGGTCCTTTCCAGCGTCGGTGAGAGCTTCCCGATCTTCCAGTGGCACGGAGACACTTTCACGCTGCCTGAGGGGGCTGTCCATCTCGCCGAAAACGCCGTCACCCGACATCAGGCCTTCCGCGTCGGCCGCGCCGCCTACGGCACCCAATTCCACTTCGAGGCCGACACACACCTGGTCGAAGACTGGAACCGCGCTTTCCCGGACACCATCAAGCGGCTCGATCCCACTTGGCTTGCGCGCTATCGCGAACACGCCGCGCGCCACGGCCGCCAGGCGGATGCCGCGGGCCTGTCTCTTGCTCGCGCCTGGGTCGCGACGATCGTTCGCCATCAGGGCGGCGCGGTGAATGAGGAACCGGCGTTGGAGGAGGTTACCGGATGAGCGAGGCATTAAACGGCGGCTGCTTCTGCGGCAGGATCCGCTATCGGCTGAAGGCGGCGCCGATGTTCGTCAACTGCTGCCATTGCAGCGATTGCCAGCGCCAGGTCGGTAGCGCCTTCGTCGTCAACGGCGTGATCGAGCGCGACAATATCGAACTCATTGAGGGCGAGCCGGTCGTCGTGACGCTTCCGACGGACAGCGGCCGTTCGCATGATGTCTACCGCTGTGCCGAATGCCAGACGGCCCTCTGGAGCGACTACGGCCGGCGCGGCTGGCTTTCCTTCGTCCGGATCGCAAGCCTTGACCGCCCGTCGGACTTCCCGCCGGATGCGCATATCTTCACCCGCTCCAAGGTTGCTTGGCTGTCGCTCGAGGGCGGCGCACCGGCTTTCGAGATTTATTACGACATGAAGACGATGTGGCCGCCGGAAAGCCTGGCACGGCGCGAAGCCGCGGAAGCGAAAGCAAAAGCGTGACAGCCAGCGAACGCGACAAGATGGCAGCCGGAGAATGGTACTCCTGCCTCGTCGACGAACTCGAGGCACTTCGGATGACGGCACGCGTTGCTGTCCATCAGCACAACACCATGGCGCCGATCGAGCGTGGAAACATGGCGTCGGCGCTGCGGGTGCTGTTCGGTGCGGTCGCTGACGACGTCTTCATCGAGGCGCCGTTCCATTGCTCCTACGGCATCAACATCCACCTTGGCGCCCGCGTCTATCTCAATGCCAGCTGCACGATCCTCGACAGCGGCCGCGTGGCGATCGGGGCGGGGACGATGCTGGGGCCGAACGTGCAGATCTATTGCGCCGAGCACCACAGGGATGCCGTGCTTCGCGGCCAAGGCCTCGAAGTCGCCAAGCCGGTGACGATTGGTGCCGATGTCTGGATCGGCGGCGGCGCGATCATTCTCGGCGGTGTCACGATCGGGGATGGCGCGATCGTCGGTGCGGGCTCGGTGGTGACGAAGGACGTGGCGGCCGGCGCCGTGGTCGCCGGCAACCCGGCGCGGCCGCTCCGCCGCGCGTCGACGTAAGACGATTGGAGAAGGACGATTTTTGATGACGATTGAGATGAAGACGATCCACGTGCGCCCGGCGCGGCCAGAAGATGCACCTGCGTTGTGCGCTTTCCTCAACGAGATCATCGCGATCGGTGGCACCACGGCCCATCAGACGCCGTTCACGCCTGAGAGCTTCGTGGCGCACTATCTCGCCGGCCCGGGCTTCGTCAGCTGCTTCGTCGCCGAGGACGATGCGGGTGAGCCTTGCGCCTTCCAGGCGCTCGACCAGTGGGACGGCATACCGCAGGATTGGGCCGACATCGGCACGTTCTCGCGCCCCGACAACAAGGTGCCCGGCGCCGGCACGGCGCTCTTTAATGCCACTTGCGACTTCGCCCGCTCGATCGGCCTGAAAGCCCTCAACGCCACCATCCGTGCGGACAATGTCAGCGGGCTCAGCTATTACGGCAAGATGGGTTTCGTCGACTACAAGGTCGACAAGGCGGTGCCGCTGAAGGACGGGCAGTTGGTGGATCGCATTTCGAAGCGGTACGTGCTTGAGGACGGATGAGGCGAGCACTGCCGCTCTGGCAGCGCCACCCTCCCGGTCTTCATCCCCGGGCCCGAAGTTCAGTCCCGGGAGGCAGCTGACACCATAGGCTGGATCGGTCTTGCGGAGATCGGCCCCACGCCTTGGCGAGAGGCGTCGGCGATAAAAGAGCGCCGACGCTCGCAAAGGGCATCTCTTGAAAGCGTGCCGCTCTAACGGCCGCTTCTGTTCACCATGGCAATGATCGTCTCGTAAAGCTCGTCCTGAGCCTCGTCGGCGGTGATTTCGCCCGTCGCTGCAGCGTGGGACAAGCCATCGGCTGCGCCGAGCATTGCCCAGAAACCGGCCTGTGCGATGCCCCTCTGCCCGATGAACGGGCCCAGCACCTTTCGGCACTTTTCGATATAGACCAGCTGATAGTCCCGTTTGACGGCCGCAAGCTCGGGCGAGCCGGCGAGAGCCGCCAGCACGCCGGGCATCTCGCGACCCTGCGTGAGCACGCAGTCGACATAGGAGGCGGCAATCGTCCTGACTGTCGCTTCCAGCGTTGGGTCGCTCGCGGCGATGGCAGCGTCCATCACCACCGTCTGGCGCACATCAAAATCCTGGTAGAGCGCGGCGAGCAGTCCGTTGCGTGTTCCGAAATGATCATAGACGACCGGCTTGGCGACGGCCGCTTCCTCGGCCAGGCGCGGCAGCGTCAGCACATCGGTCCCTTCCTCGCGAACGAGCCTCCATGCGACGTCCAGCAGCTGGCGTAGCCGCTGCTCGCGGGTGAGGCGAACGCGTTTTGCGGTGACCGTGTCTCTTTCCATGGTGCTTGACATCACTATATACCAAAAGTAACTTACCTTAAGTATATAGAAGATATCACCCAACCGCAACCACCCGCCTGCCTGACGGCCGGCGGCCGAAGCGGCATGCCGACGCATGCCGTTTGCAAAGGATCCGTGCCCAATGACTGACGTCTCACTCCCTCACTCCCAAGGCCGAAGCGCATGGCTCGGCCTCATCGCCGTGCTGCCACTGGTCCTCATCGTGGCCATGGATGGCTCCATCCTCTATCTCGCCATGCCGCGCGTGACCTCGGCTCTCTTGCCCACCGCCGACCAGGCGCTCTGGATCCTCGATATCTACGGTTTCGTCGTCGGTTCGCTGCTGATTGCCTTCGGCAATATCGGCGATCGCTACGGGCGGTTGAAGCTGATCATGATCGGCGCGGTGATCTTCGGTGCAGGATCGCTCGGTGCGGCCTATGCGCAGTCGCCCATGGCGTTGATTGCTTCCCGGGCGCTGATGGGGCTCGGCGGCGCGACATTGCTGCCCTCGGGGCTGGCAATCGTCAGCGCGCTGTTTCCGGATCCGCGACTGCGGGCGCAGGCGATCGGCATCTTCGCCGCCACCTTTGCAGCCGGTTTCGCCATCGGTCCGGTTATCGGCGGCATCCTGTTGCAGCGGCTCGAGTGGGGCGTGGTGTTCCTGATCAACGTTCCCGTCGTGCTTGGCTTCCTGGTCGCTGCACCCATTCTGCTTCGCGAGGTGCGCTCCACGACCTATGGCCGCATTGACCTGCCAAGCCTTGTCCTGTCCTTTGCCGGTATCCTGCTCACCACCTATTCGCTGAAGACCGCGGCCGCCTACGGCTTCACGCCGCTGCAGACGCTCTCCGGGATCGTCGGCGTCCTCGCCATCGCGTTGTTTCTTCGCAGGCAAACGCGGATCGCCTATCCGCTGCTCGACCTCGGCCTGTTCCGGGACCGCATCTTTTCCATCGCCATTCTCACCGGCCTCCTGCCGCTGGTCGTCTGGTCCGCCGTCGGTTACCTCTCGGGCATCTATCTGCAATCGGTCCTCGGCTTCGATGTTTTTACCGCAGCACTTTTGACCTTGCCCGGCGCCGTCGTGCTGATGGCGACTTGTGTCGGGACAGCGCGCATCGTCGATGTGGTCGGCCGCAAGACGGCGCTTGTTGCGACGCATTTCCTGATCGCAGCCGGCCTCTTTCTGCTGCTCCTCACGAGCACCGAGGCGGGCGTGGCAGCGCTCATCGCCTCGACTGTGGTTGCGGGCATCGGCTACGGCCTCTCCTTCAGCCTCGTCGCCGAGATCGCCGTGTCGGCGGTGCCTGCCGAACGCGCCGGTGCCGCGGGCTCGATCGCCGAGACCAGCAACGAACTCGGAAATGCGCTCGGTATCACGCTTCTGGGTTCACTGGCGGCACTCAGCTTCCGGCTGCTCGGCCCCGGCGTGGCCGGCACGCTGAACGAAACCCTCGATCAGCCGGGCCTTGCTTCTGAAACGGTGCTGCAGGCCAAGGACGCCTTCCTCACCGGTCTTCACATCGCGGCCGGCGTCGGCGCACTGTCGCTGCTCGCATTGGGTATCATGGCCTGGCTCTGGCTGCCGAAGAAGCTGCCGGAGTAACCGTCGTGAGAGGTCACTGTGAGACGCCGTGGCCCAGAATAACGGAGTAGCTAGTCCGGGAAACCACGCCTGCGTGCGACCAATCTTGCTGCTCCAGCATCGCCTCACCTTCACAAACCAAAAAGGGCGACCCGAGGGCCGCCCTTTACAAACGTTGAAACATGCGGCGCTGCCGCTTACTCGTCGCCCATCTTGAGGGCGGCGATGAAGGCTTCCTGCGGGATCTCCACCTTGCCGAACTGGCGCATGCGCTTCTTGCCGGCCTTCTGCTTTTCGAGCAGCTTGCGCTTGCGGGTGGCGTCGCCGCCGTAGCACTTGGCGGTCACGTCCTTGCGCAGCGCCGAGATGGTTTCGCGGGCAATCACGTTGCCGCCGATGGCCGCCTGGATCGGGATCTTGAACATGTGCTTCGGGATCAGCTCCTTGAGCTTTTCGCACATTTCGCGGCCGCGCTTTTCGGCTGCCATCCGGTGCACCATCATCGACAGCGCATCGACCGGCTCGCCGTTGACGAGGATCGACATCTTCACAAGGTTGCCTTCCTTGTGCTCGGTGATCTGGTAGTCGAACGAGGCATAACCCTTGGAGATCGACTTCAGGCGGTCGTAGAAATCGAACACGACTTCGTTGAGCGGCAGGTCGTAGGTCAGCATCGCGCGGGTGCCGACATAGGTCAGCTCGATCTGGATGCCGCGGCGGTCCTGGCAGAGTTTGAGGATGCCGCCGAGATAGTCGTCGGGCGTCAGGATCGTCGCGCGGATCCACGGCTCGTGGATTTCTGCGATCTTGACGACGTCGGGCATGTCGGCCGGGTTGTGCAACTCGCGTTCCGAGCCGTCCGTCATGAACAGCTTGTAGACGACCGACGGGGCCGTCGCGATCAGGTCGAGGTCGAACTCGCGCTCGAGACGCTCCTGGATGATTTCGAGGTGCAGCAGACCGAGGAAGCCGCAACGGAAGCCGAAGCCGAGTGCTGCCGAGGATTCCATTTCGAACGAGAACGAGGCGTCGTTGAGGCGCAGCTTGCCCATCGCCGAGCGCAGGTCCTCGAAGTCGGCAGCATCGACCGGGAACAGGCCGCAGAAGACCACCGGCTGTGCCGGCTTGAAGCCCGGCAGCGCGGTTGCGGTCGGGCGCTTGTCCTCGGTGATGGTATCGCCGACGCGGGTGTCGGCCACTTCCTTGATCGAGGCGGTGATGAAACCGATCTCGCCGGGGCCGAGCGCATCCATCGCCACCATCTTCGGGGTCAGCACGCCGACACGTTCGATCGTGTACTTGGCGTCGGTGCCCATCATGCGGATGGTCATGCCCTTCTTGAGCGTGCCGTCGATGATGCGCACGAGAACCATGACGCCGAGATAGGTGTCGTACCAGCTGTCGACGAGCAGGGCCTTCAAGGGCGCCGCATCGCCGCCGTCGCTCTTCGGCGCCGGCAGCTTGGTGACGATCGCTTCGAGGACATCAGGGATGCCGAGGCCGGTCTTCGCCGAGATCAGCACGGCGTCGGACGCGTCGATGCCGATCACTTCCTCGATCTGCTCCTTGATGCGGTCCGGTTCGGCCGCCGGCAGGTCGATCTTGTTGAGCACGGTGACGAGTTCGTGGTTGTTGTCGATCGCCTGGTAGACGTTGGCGAGCGTCTGGGCTTCCACGCCCTGCGACGCGTCGACGACAAGCAGCGAGCCTTCGCAGGCCGAAAGCGAGCGCGAGACTTCGTAGGCGAAGTCGACGTGGCCGGGGGTGTCGATCAGGTTCAGCACATAGGTTTCGCCATCATTGGCCTTGTAGTGCAGGCGCACCGTCTGGGCCTTGATGGTGATGCCGCGCTCACGCTCGATATCCATGCTGTCGAGCACCTGCTCGGACATCTCGCGCTCGGCGAGGCCACCGGTGGACTGGATCAGCCGGTCAGCAAGCGTCGACTTGCCGTGGTCGATGTGGGCCACGATCGAGAAGTTGCGGATATGCGAAAGGGGCGTCTTCGAAGATGTTGTGCTCATGGGCCGCATATAGCAGTGCCTTCAACCGCCGCAAAGCGGGAAATGAAGGCTTCGTTCACTATAAATCGGCCTATTCGGCCCCCGCTTCCGCATCGACGAGCGCGCCGGCATTGGGCACCTGCGCGCTCCTGATCTCGAAGCTCTCGCGCTCGGCCGCCGGCACCTCATCACGTTTGCGCAACCTGAGCAGCACGAAGAAGGCATAAAGCGCGGCAACGGCCATCGCCGCATAGATGAACGTGCGCTGCCCGAACACCGGTGTCAGCAGCGTCACCAGCATCGGCACGACGGTCGCAGCAATCGACCAGGCGACCAGCATGGTGCTGGCAAGCGGTACGAAATCGGCGGGATCCGTGCGGTCGTTGGCATGCGCATTGGCGATCGAATAGACGGTCTCGACAGCACCTGCAAAGAGCGCGAAGACCAGCATCAGAAGGAGCAGATTGCTGAACGACGCCGAAAGCGCGAAGAAGCCGGCAGCAAGGATCAACAGGCACGTGCCGATCAACACCAGGCGCCGGTCGATCCGGTCCGACAATGTTCCCATCGGATACTGGATGGCGATGAGGCCGAATTGCATGACGAACATCAGATTGGCGACGTCGCTTTGACTGACATTGTTGGCGGCCGCATAGATCGGCGTGAAGCCCTGCACCACCATCGAAAGGCCGCCGGCGGCAAGCACGCCGATGAAGGCGACGGGGGAATTGCGCCAGACCATCGGGATGTCGATGCTCACTTTGGCCGGCGGCGGTGGCGTCGGCAGCCGCGTCAGCCCGATCGGCAAGAGCGCGAGCGCTGTGAAGAAGATGGTGACGAGCGGCGGCAGGTTGCCGTCGGCCGGGATCTGTCCGAACAGCCAGGCGCCGGTGCCGAGCCCGATGACATAGGCCATGTAGAACAGCGCCATCGCCTTGCCGCGCCAGTGGTTTTCGCTCGCATGGTTGAGCCAGCTTTGGGCGATGATGAAATTGGTGTTGCCGGATGCGCCATAAAGCCCGCGGGCCAGTACCCACAAGAGCGGATGCATGCCGAGCGCGATCGTCAGCGCCGAGAGGATGACGAGCGCCATCGAGCAGGAGAAGGCGCGCGCATGGCCGACACGACGGATCATCGGTCCGGCGATGACGCAGCCGATCAGCCCGCCGAAGGCGATCATCGTGACCGCAGCCCCTGGCACCCAGTCCGGCGCGTCCGAGCGCGTCAGCGCGAAGGGCACATAGGCGAGCATCATGCCGTTGCCGATCGCCACCGCCGTCATCGAGGCGACGATACTGGCGATCGAGGTCAGCGAGGAGGGCTGCTTTGTCATGTCCAACCTGTCGATGAGGCCGCCCGTGCGGGTGCGCTGGCGTGATGGATGAGGGCTGTCTAAAGTATTGAAGTGAAAGCTTTTCTCGTTTCTGTGTCCGAAGCTGCCACCTTAGCCGAAATACCCTTGTTGCGCTGTCGCCAAAGCGGCATCGCATGCCTGTATTTTCGGTCTTCCGCAGTCTTGACTCCACTATATGAGAAATGCAATCTCAAATAATGGAAAACGTCACCGATCCCCTCGAACATGCCATCGGCGAGCGCATTCGCACGCTGCGGACGCAACAGAACCTGACGCTCGACGAGCTTGCTGCAAGTTCCGGTGTCAGCCGGGCGATGATTTCGCGCATCGAGCGCGGCGAGGCGAGCCCGACCGCCCAGCTTCTTGCCAAGCTCTGCAGCGCGCTCTCAACCACGCTTTCAGCACTCTTTGCCTTTGATGCCGAGGAGGCGTCACCGCTTGCCAGGCGCGCCGACCAGCGGCTCTGGCGCGATCCGGAATCCGGCTATCTGCGCCGCTCCGTCTCGCCGGATGGTCTTGGCTCGCCGATCGATATCGTCGAGGTCGAGTTTCCGCCCGGTGCCCGTGTCGTCTTCGAGAGGCAACCCTCCGATCGCGGCATTACACAGCACCTCTGGCTCTTTTCCGGGCGGCTCGAAATGACGACCGAATCCGGCTTCCATTCGCTCGAGCCAGGCGATTGCCTGTTCATGGGGCTGGAGGCGGGACACATCTTTTACAACCCCCACGATGAGCCGGCTCACTACGCCGTCATCCTCTGCCGCACCAAGGTTTGACCATGTCCGATATTCAGATCCGCCTGCTGTCTGCGAATGAAGCGCTGGCCGCCGTCCCTGCGCTCGCCGACGTGCTGTCCGATTGCGTCGAGGGTGGCGCCTCGGTCGGCTTCATGCAGCCCTATCCGCCCGAGAGCGCGCTTGCCTACTGGCGCGGCGTCGCCGAGGCGGTTGCGGGCGGCGAGACGTTGCTGATGGTGGCCGAGGTTGCAGGCCGCATCCTCGGCACCGTGCAGGTCGGTGTCGCGCAGATGCCGAACCAGCCGCACCGCGGCGATCTGAAGAAGCTGCTGGTGCATCGCGACGCCCGCGGCAAAGGGCTGGCACGCCGGCTGATGGACGCGGTCGAGCGCGAGGCGGCAGCCCGCGGCAAGACGCTGCTGGTGCTCGACACCGCGACCGGCAGCGAGGCCGAGGCGATCTATCCGCGCCTGGGCTGGGAGCGCGTCGGCGTCATCCCCGACTATGCGATGTGGCCGGAAGGCGGCCTCTGCGCCACGACATTCTTCTACAAGCGGATTGCGGCCTAGCGAATGGTCTTCGATCGGCGCAATCGCCCCTCACCCTAACCCTCTCCCCGCAGGCGCGGAGAGGGGCGTGCCCTTAGCGACGCTGCCGAGCGGAGCTTTGGCCCTTCAGAGGTGCTGTTGTCGAGGCGAGCGGGTGCCGCGCGTCTCCGTCGCCCCGCTTGCGGGGAGAAGGTGGCCGGCAGGCCGGATGAGGGGCAACTTGCCAAGCCTGAAACCGCGGGTAGGGTACCGGCACCCATCTGTTGCCCCTTCAGGATACCCCCATGCGCATCTACTACTCCGAAGACCACAAGCTCCGCGACGCCAAGACCGAACTTTTCGGCGGCGAACTCGTGCCGCCTTTCGAGGCGCCGTTCCGCGCCGAATGGATCCTGGCGGCGGTGAAGGAAGCGGGTTTCCTTGATGTCGTAGCACCCGAGCGTCACGGTCTCGATGTCGCTCTCAAGCTGCACGCGCCCGATTACCTCGACTTCCTCGAAACCGCCTGGTCGCGCTGGGTCGCCGATGGCTACAGGGGGGAGGCGATCCCGGCCTGCTTCCCGGCGCGGCGCATGCGCCAGCATCCGCCGAGGGATATCGACGGCGCGCTCGGTTACTATTCCTTCGCGGCGGAAACGGCGATCACTGAGGGTACCTACGCCGCCGCCCGCGCGGCGATGGATTGCGCCATCTCGGCGGCCGACCACATCCACGCCGGGAGCCGTGCCGCCTTCGCGCTCTGCCGCCCGCCCGGCCATCATGCGGCGATCGATCTCTATGGGGGCTATTCCTTCATCAACAATGCTGCGTGCGCCGCCCAGCGCCTAAGGGACTATGGTGCCCAGAAGGTCGCCGTGCTCGATGTCGATTTCCACCATGGCAACGGCACTCAGGATATTTTCTACGAACGCGGCGACGTTTACTTCGCCTCGCTGCATGGCGACCCGGTCGAGGCCTTCCCGCATTTCCTCGGCTTTGCCGACGAGGAGGGTGCCGGTGCCGGGCTCGGCACGACGAAAAACTATCCGCTGCCGCGGGGCACCCTGTTTGATGCCTGGTCGGGCGCCATGGCCGACGCGCTCTCGCGCATCGAGGCCTTCGGTGCCGAAGCCCTGGTCGTCTCGCTCGGCGTCGATACCTTCGAGCGCGACCCGATCTCGTTCTTCGAGCTGAAGTCCGAAGACTACCTGCGCATGGGCGAGGCGTTGCGGCGCACCGGCCTGCCGGTCGTCGTCTGCATGGAGGGGGGCTACGGCGTGCCGGAAATCGGCCTCAACGTCGCCAACGTGCTGAGAGGTATTTCCGGCTAGGATTCCGTCATCGGAAAAGCGTTTTGCCACTATTGACCTCAACTATACTTGAGGTCGTACGACTGCTCTCGTTCAAAAAGAGATGAGAGGAAAAGAGCTATGAGCAGTCAATCAAATAGCGTGGCGCCGCTTTACCGCATCAACAAATACACCGTGCCGGCGGAAGCGCGGCCGCAGTTCGTCGAGCTGGTCGACAAGACGCTGGCCGTCATCCGCAAGCAGGATGGATATGTGAAGGACCTGTTCCTGGAGCAGCACGCCGGTCCTGGCCAGTTTGACTTCATCACCATGATCGAATTCGCCAATGCTGACGTCGCGCCGAAGGTCGCAGCCGCGCTTGTCGAGTTCGACCGCCAGCTCGGCCTCGATCGCGAGGCGCTGATGAAGATGCTCGGCATCCGCACCGACTTTGCCAGCTACCGGGCTTTCGGCGGTCTGGCTGCCTAGAGCAATTCCAGGAAACGTGTACAGCGGTTTCGGTCCGGAATTGCGTGCCACAGATGGTCAGAACGAAAAGGCCCGGCAGTTGGCCGGGCCGATCCACACGCCTGATGAGGTGTCAGGAGACGAAGAACGACGACAGGCCCTGACCGGCGGCAAAGGCCATATAGGCAAGCACGGTGAAGTAGACCGTGGTCGCGATCAGGAAGAGATAGCCCCCGGCCACCATCAGTCCGTCGCGCTGGATGATACCGAGCGAGAGTAAGAGGATCGCGATCCCCGGCAGCGTGTTCGACAGCGGGATCAGGCCGAGCGGGAACATCAGGAGAATGCCGCCGGCCATGATCATCAGGCCGTTGAAGCGGTTCATCAGCGCGCCCTTCGTCAGGAAGCCGAGACGCGGACGGACGTAACGATCCAGCTTGGAAACGAGATCCGCGCCTTTCTGCAGCGTCGGCACCAGCTTCTCGGTTTCGATCCGGCGATCGAGAATGCGCTGCGGCATCCACGGCAGGCGATTGAGCGTGACCGATACGGAAATCAGGATGATCGCTGCGCCGAAGACGGTGCTGACGCCCGGGATCGATACCGGCAGCAGAAACGGCAGTGTCAGCAGGGCGCACAGCAGCAGGAAGCCCTGTTCGCCGATTTCCGTCATCAGCTCGCGTAGCGTGATCGTCTCGCCGCGGATCGAGGCAATCATGCCGTTGAGCGTGTCGCTGAGACTGCGTTGCGTGTCGCCGAACTCGATTGCCATTGGAGCTTGCCTCTCTTTTCTTTGGTGCCCGTCCTATCAAGAGCGTGTGAAGGATCGGTTATTGTGTGCCCTGATGGCCACGCCAGCCGCTGGCGAAGCTGGATTTGCCGGTAAACCTTGGCGTGAATGGGACGCCTCTTCATCTTCCTGCCGCAATCGCTAGTATGAAGCAACTTCGAGCACCAATGGGGACAACTGATTCCATGATCAAGAAATGCGCCATTCTGGCTGTCGCGGCCATCTATCTTTCGGGATGCACCACCACCGATCCCTATACGGGCGAGCAGAAGATGTCGAACACGGCCGGTGGCGCGCTGATCGGCGCAGGCCTCGGCGCGGCGACCGGTCTGCTGGTTGGCGGCAGTGCCGCAGGACGGCGTGACTCCGCACTCGTCGGCGCCGCAATCGGCGGTCTCGGCGGCGGCCTGATCGGCAACTACATGGACAACCAGGAAGCCGAACTGCGCGCCCAGCTGCAGGGCACCGGCGTATCGGTCACGCGCGCCGGCGACCGCATCATCCTCAACATGCCGTCCAACATCACGTTCGCGACCGACCGCGACCAGGTGATCCCGGCCTTCTACGACACGCTGAACTCGGTGGCGATCGTGCTGCGCAAGTTCAACAAGACGATGATCGACGTCGATGGCCACACGGACGCGACCGGCAGCGCCTCCTACAACCAGGGCCTCTCCGAGCGCCGCGCCGCTTCGGTCGCCAACTACCTGGCGGGCCAGGGCGTCGACCAGCGCCGTATGTCGGCCATGGGCTACGGCAAGGAGCGTCCGATCGCCTCCAACGGAAGCGAAGCCGGCCGCGCGCAGAACCGCCGCGTCGAAATCTCGATCGCGCCGATCAAGGCCTGATCGGCCGAAAGCGACCGCTTGCAATCGAAGGGGCTGCGCCGCAAGGCGCGGCCCTTTTCATGCCTTGCCGGGCTAGAAACGGTAGCGCAACAGGCGGCCCATCCGGCGCAGCATCGGCAGGGCGCTGACGACATGCGCCGCTATCCGCGCCATCGGCGACAGGCGTGCGACCTGGCCTGAATCATACTCGCTGATCTCGTCGAGCAACGTCAGCCCGGGCACGTCGCGTTCCAGCGTTTGCGCGTTTTCCAGCCCCCAGCGAAGCTCCGCCCCCGTTGCCCGCAGCGATGGGCTCAGCCGCAAAAGCTCGATACCGAGATGGCTGTAGGCGTCGAAGACGATTTCCCCGCCGGCAAGACAGGAGGTCAGCCGTCGCAAGACGTCGCGGACCTCGTGTTCTGAGAGATAGGGAAACACGCCCTCGGCGACGATGATCGCCGGGCGGTCCGCCGGAACGAGGTCGATCCACTCACGCTCCGTTATCGAGGAGGCGATCGTCGTGCAGCCGACGCGCGCCGGGAAAAGCTGTCGCCGCAAGGCGATCACATCGGGAAAGTCGACATCGAACCAGCCGATGGACGCGGGCGGATCGAGCCGCAATATACGTGTGTCGAGACCGCAGCCGAGGTTGAGCACGATTGCGTCCGGGTGGCGCCCGATAAAGGCGCGCGCCCAGCGGTCGAGCATATGGGCGCGCACGGCAATGCCGATGGTCATGTCGTGGCCGGCATCGGGCGGTTTCGGCCTGCCGGCGAGCCGCCGCATGAGATCGGCGGCAAAGTGATCGTTGAGCAGGGAATCCGGGAACGCGCTCTCTGCGGCTTTGGCCTGGAGCGTGACCAGCAAGGTCTCCCGTACGCCGTGAAGGCCGATCTCCTCGGCTTCCATCCTCTCCTCCCAAGGGCGTGATGCACCCCGCCGCACAGCTTGCATTTTGCAGGCCCTCCACCCCGGGGAAGGCCCGCAAAGGCGCCTATTTCGCCGTTCGGCGCGCCCGCCAGACACGTCCGGCTGTCAGAACGGCCAGCGCCGGCATCAGCGCAAACAGCCAGAAGAGCCAGCGTGTCGCCATCGCCACGCCTTCCGTCGACCGCGTTTCGATGCCGGCGAGATTGGCGGTAAGCCCGGCCAGCGCCGCGCCGAGTGCTGCGGCGAAGAGCTGGACCGTGGTAATCGAGCTCGACGCCTTCTCCGCTTCGCCTTCCGGCGCAAATTCATAGACGGCCGTCACGATGTGCGGCCAGGCAAAGCCCATGCCGAAGCCGACCGCCATGATGCCGACGCTGAGCGGCGCGGCGATCACCATGAATTCCGATCCTGCCATCGGCATGAACAGCGCAATCAGTGCCAGGCCGACAAAGCCGAAGGCCGGGCCGGCAAAGATCGTCTGCTTTGCCCTTTCCCCATGCCAGTGGGCGCTTGTCATCGACCCGGCGGTCCAGCCGATCGACATCAGCGCCGCAATGTAGCCGGCTACCAGCGGCGACAATCCGTGCAGCTCCTGCAGGAGGTACGGCACATAGATTTCCGGCTGCAGGCCGACCATCAGCAGGGTGATCGTAGCATAAAGGGCTGCCAGCGGGGAGGTCGGGGTGAAACTGCCGGAGGGGAGCAGCTTGCCTGTCGCCCGTTTCTCGACGACGAGCAGTGCCAGGAACATGAGGATCGCCGCGCCGACGCAGCCTACCTGCTCCACCGCCGTGGTCAGCGTGCTGGCGATGGAAAGCGCAAGCACGATGGCGACGAGCAGCGCCAGTTGCACCAAGGGAAGCGGCGTGCGTGCGCCTTCGCCGGCAGCCTTGCGCGGCAAGGTCGAGAAGGCGAGGGTCGCCAGCAGCGCCGTCAGCGGCAAGAGCGACCAGAAGGCGACGCGCCAGGTGGAAAACTCCGCGAACATACCGCCGATCGCCGGGCCGACCAGCGTCGCCGTACCCCAGGTGGCCGAAATCAGGCCGATGGCGCGGGTCCAGAGCTCTGGCCGGAAGACCTCACGGATCACGCCATAGGCAAGCGCATAGAGCAGCCCGCCGCCAAAACCCTGGATCGCGCGGCCGGCGAGCAGCATCGCCATCGAGGGGGCCGCAGCGCAGAGGAGTGTGCCCAGCCCGAAGACCAGCGCACCGATCGCATAAGCGCCGCCGGCGCCGACGGCACCAAGCAGCCGGGCCGACAGGGCCGCGCCGAGGATCGAGGCGGCGACGAAGACGGTCGTGCTCCAGGCGTAATATTCGAGCCCGCCGATCTCGCGCACGATCGAAGGCATGATCGTCGTTACGACGTAGATGTTGAGCGCGTGCAGCGCGACGCCGCCGCTGAGCACCAGCGAATGCACGGCGTTTCCGCCGGTCAAAAGCGCGCGCCAGCCGGTTTCCTGGTGGGCTGCGGATGTTTTTTCGAGCATGTCAGTACCTCATGCAGCGGTATTGCCGAAAACGTGCGGCCGGCCCGGCCGGTGGGGAGGATCACGTTTGCAAGGGCGATGCCGCCATTATCAGTGGAGCGCAGCCTCGCCGAAATGCGTGAGCTTGTCCGGGTTGCGCATGATGAAGATGTCGTTGACGTTTCCGTCGCCGTCATAGCCGAAGGCGACGGTTGCCGCGATCTCGTTTTTCGCTTCGTCTCGAAGCACGATGCCGCGGCCGCCGTTGATGTCGCCGATTTCCCAGACGTAATGCGACCAGTATTCGGTAAGCCGATCGATGATAAAGGCGAGCACCGTCTCCTTGCCCGAGAGCACTCCGAGCACGGTCGCCACCTTGCCGCCGCCGTCGGCTGTCAGCTTCACATCGGCCGAAAGCAGGGCCGAGAGGCTAGCGACATTGCCGCCGTGGATTGCCTGGTGGAAGGCCGAAAGCAGTTCGTCCTGTCGCTCACGCGGCGTCTGGTGCCGGGCTTTTTCGAGCCCGATATTGGTCTTGGCGCGCGACACCAGCTTGCGGGCGGCGGTTTCCTGCATGTCGAGCGTTTCGGCCACTTCCTCATAGGGCTGGCCGAAGATCTCGTGCAGCAGATAGGCGGCGCGCTCCTTCGGTGTGAGCCGTTCGAGCATCAGCAGGAAGGCCGTCGTCAGTGAGGATGTCAGCGCAAGCTTCTCCTCGGCATTGTCATCGCTCGCCGTATGGATCGGCTCCGGTAGCCATGCGCCGACATAATCGATGCGCTTGCGGTGCGCCGCCTTCAGGAGGTCGAGGCAGCGCCGCGTGCAGGCGGTCGTCAGCCACGCCGCCGGCGTTTCGATCGTTGTCCGGTCGACCTCCTGCCATTTCAGGAACGTATCCTGCACCGCATCTTCCGCATCGGCACGCGAGCCGAGGATGCGGTAGGCAAGGCCGAGAAGGCGCGGGCGCGCCTCCTCGAAGATCTGCATGTGCTGCCGGTCGTTCATGTCAGTGCCTCGAGATCTGGATGCGGTTCCAAAGGTTGATCATCGCCACCGTCGCGGTGATGACGCTGATCTCCTTTTCGCTGAAATGCTGGCGCAGCTCGGCGCGAAGCGGCGCAAAGTCGGTGCGCGGCTCGAGTTCGGTCAGAGCTTCGGTCCAGGCAAGCGCTGCCTTCTCGCGCGGCGTGAAATCATTGACCTGGTCCCAGACGATGATGCGGTCGAGCCGCTCGTTGCTCTCGCCCTCGGTGCGGGATTCCTTGGTGTGCATCTTCACGCAGAAGCCGCAGCGGTTGATCTGCGAGGCGCGCAGCTGCACGAGATTGTGGATCGTGCGGTCGAGCCCGTGCAGGTCCATGGTCTTGTGCACGTCGGCGAGCGCGCCGAGCACGTCGGAGATTTCCTGTTCGTAGCGGACGGCCTTGGTATCGGTCATGGTCTCAACTCCATCGTTGTCGTGTTGCTTATGACCAATTGACGATCGACGCCGGACAGCTGTGACGCGGGCTCGATGATTTTTCTCGCAGGACGCGAAGAAAAATGCATGAGCTGATTATTTTGAAGAAGTTTCAATAATTTGGAGAGTCGCGATTTCTCGCCGTGCATCAGGCTTTCGGTGGATAGCTGTGCTCGCTGCCGCGAAAATCCGTGACGGTGTAGCAGCCGCCGCCCTCGTCCGCGATCGAGGCAGCGCTGATCACCGCCTTGCCGTGCCCGCCAGGAATGTCGAGGATATAGGTCGGCTGGCAGAGGCCGGAGACGCGGCCGCGCAGGGCGGCAACCAGCGCCTGGCCTTCCTCGATCGTCAGGCGAAAATGGCTGGTGCCGGGGGCGAGATCCGGGTGGTGCAGGTAGTAGGGCTTGATCCGCGTTTCGACGAAGGCGCGCATCAGGCTGGCAAGCACCTCGGCATCGTCGTTGACGCCCCTCAAGAGCACCGATTGGCTGATCATGACGATGCCGGCATCGATCAGGCGGGCAGAGGCGGCACGTGCCTCGTCCGTCAGCTCGCGCGGGTGGTTGGCATGCAGCGCCACATAGGTCGCCTTGCCGCTGGCTTTGAGTGCCGCGATCAGGTCGGCGTCGATGCGTGCCGGCTCGACCACGGGCACGCGGGTGTGGAGGCGGACGATCTTCACATGGGGGATCGGCTTCAGCCGTTCCATGAGTTCGGCGAGCCGCCGCGGGGACAGTACCAGCGGATCGCCGCCGGTGAGGATCACCTCCCAGATTTCCTTGTGTTCGGCGATGTAGGCGATCGCCGCATCGAGTTCGGCTGGTGTCAGCGTGCCGAGCCCCTGGGGTCCGACCATTTCGCGGCGGAAGCAGAAGCGGCAATAGACCGGGCAGACATGCACGGCCTTCAGGAGCACTCGGTCGGGATAACGGTGGACGATGCCGGTCACGGGACTGTGCGGCTTGTCGCCGATCGGGTCCTCGCGCTCTTCGGGCAGCAGGGTCAACTCGGCGGCATCCGGCACGAACTGCCGTGCAATCGGGTCATTGGGGTCGTTGGGATCGATGAGACCGGCGATGGCGGGGCTGATCGCAACGGCATAACGCTCGGCAACGGCGGCAACCGCCGCCTCCTTGGCGCTGTCGATGAGGCCAGTTTCGACCAGCTCGCGTGCGGTCTTGATCGGGCGGTGGACGTTCATGCCCGTGTCTCCGCCACCGGCGCCCAGAGCACCTGGTCGATGCGTGAGGCTCCGGTTGCGAGCATCACCAGCCGGTCGAAGCCGAGCGCGATGCCGCTTGCCTCGGGCATGATCGCGAGCGCTGCAAGAAAATCCTCGTCGAGTGGATAGGTCTCGCCGTAGACGCGGGCCTTCTCCGCCATCTCCATCTCGAAGCGACGCCGTTGTTCCGGCGCATCCGTCAGCTCGCCGAAGGCATTGGCAAGCTCAACGCCGCAGGCATAGAGCTCGAAGCGTTCGGCAACGCGAGGGTCGCGTGCGGCAGGACGCGCCAGTGCCGCCTCGGCCGTCGGATATTCGTCGAGGATCGTCGCGCGGCCGAAGCCGAGGTGCGGCTCGACCTTTTCGACGAGCACCCGGCTGAAAAGATCGGCCCAGGTGTCGTCATGGGCGACCCGAAGGCCGGCTGCGGCCATCGTGGCAGCCAGATGGTCGCGGTCGGTTTCGCCGTTGGCGGCGATCGATGCCAGCAGGTCGATGCCGGCAAAGCGCTCGAAGGCGTCCGCCACGCTGAGGCGCTCCGGAGCGGCGAAGGGATCGCAGGCCTGCCCCTGGAAAATAAACTGCTTGGTGCCGGTGGTTTCCGCCGCAAGCGCCAGGATCTCGGCGCAGTCGCGCATCAGCGCCTCGTAGCTTTCGCCGGCGCGGTACCATTCGAGCATGGTGAACTCGGGGTGATGAAGCGGCCCGCGCTCGCGATTGCGGTAGACATGGGCAAAGCAGGCGATGCGCTCTTCGCCGGCGGCCAGCAGCTTCTTGCAGGCAAATTCCGGCGAGGTGTGCAGATAGAGCGGATGGCCGGTTCCGTCGTGGTTGAGCGCCTCGGTCGCGAAGGCATGCAGGTGCGCCTCGTTGCCGGGCGAGACCTGCAGGGTCGCGGTGTCGACCTCGATGAAGTCGCGTGTCTCGAAGAACCGGCGCAATACCGATTGGATCCGGTTGCGGCCGAGAAGAAACGGGCGCCGGTCGGCATGGACATCGGGTGTCCACCAGGGTGAGGCATGCGACATGATCGGTTCAGTCCAGGCTTTCTTCGTGCAGATACCGGCTCAGGCTGGCTATTTGCGCGAAATTAGGGTAGTGGCGGCGCGAAATCCTTCTTTCCGCGTCCTTCAGGGCCCGTGTTTCCGGCCCGCGGTGTCGCGCATACCTCTGTTACAAGGAAGACTAATGGTCAAGGTCATCGCTTCATCTGTCCGTAAGGGCAACGTTCTCGACGTCGACGGCAAGCTCTATGTCGTGCTTACCGCCCAGAACTTCCACCCGGGCAAGGGCACGCCGGTCACCCAGGTCGACATGCGCCGCATTTCCGACGGCGTGAAGGTCTCCGAACGCTACCGCACGACCGAACAGGTCGAGCGCGCCTTCGTCGAAGACCGCGAGCACACCTTCCTCTATGAAGATGCCGAAGGCTTCCACTTCATGAACCCGGAAAGCTATGACCAGCTGGTCATGACCACCGAGGACATCGGCGATCTCAAGGCCTACCTGCAGGAAGGCATGGCCGTCATTCTTTCGATCCACGAAGGCCTGGCGATCGCCATCGACCTGCCGCGCCACGTGACGCTCGAAATCACCGAGACCGAGCCGGTCGTCAAGGGCCAGACGGCTTCGTCGTCCTACAAGCCGGCCATTCTGTCGAACGGCGTCCGCACGCTGGTTCCGCCGCATATCCAGGCCGGCACCCGCGTCATCATCGCGACGGAAGACGGCTCCTACGTCGAGCGCGCCAAGGACTGAGGCATCGACCAGGTCAATTTGGACGGGGACGGCAGCGAAGGTTGCCGTCCCCGTTTTCGTTTCGGGCAGGCCGCATGAGCAACCAGAAATTTAAGGGGCGCATTTCGAAAAACGGGTGCTAGGATGCGGCGCCGATACGACGTGTCACGAGAGGGCCTGCATGTTCCCATTGTCGCATATGATGAAGTCGTTCATTCGCAAGGGTCGCCTGACGGTGATCGATGCCGATGGCAAGAGGCACGTTTATTCCGGGACGCCAGGACCGGAAGTGACGATGCGTCTCACCGACAAGAAGCTTTATCGCAGCCTCGTCTTCAATGCCGAACTGGCCGCCGGCGAAGCCTATATGGACGGCACCATGCGCTTCGAGGAGGGCTCCACCCTCCGCGATTTCCTGACGCTGTTTTCGATCAACCGCCTGTCGCTCGGCTCCTACCCGATCCAGAAGTTGCTGCGCGCGGTAAAAATGCGCTTCCGCAAGCGTCAGCAGGCCAACCCCAAGGGCAAGGCCCAGCAGAACGTCGCGCATCACTACGATCTCGGCAACGAGTTCTACAAGCTGTTCCTCGACGAGAACATGCTCTACTCCTGCGCCTACTTCCGCGAGCCCAACGAGACGCTCGAGACGGCGCAGCGCAACAAGCTGAGGTTGCTTGCCTCCAAGCTTTGCCTGGAGCCCGGCATGAAGGTGCTGGATATTGGCTGCGGCTGGGGCGATCTCGCGATGTACTTGGCGCAGCTGGCGGATGTTCAGGTGCTCGGCGTCACGCTTTCCAAGGAGCAGCAGGCGCTTGCCACCGAACGGGCGCGCAAGGCGGGCCTGTCGGACCGGGTGCGCTTCGAGCTCAAGGACTATCGCGATGTGCAGGGGCCGTTCGACCGCATCGTCTCGGTCGGGATGTTCGAACATGTCGGCGTCCATCACTATGACGAGTTCTTCAAGAAGCTGAACGCGCTGATGCCGGACGACGGCCTGGCGGTGCTGCATTCGATCGGCCACATGAGCCCGCCCGGCATGGCGAGCTCGTGGCTTCGCAAGTACATCTTCCCGGGCGCCTATTCGCCGGCACTGTCGGAGGTCTTCGAGGTCGTCGAGCGCAACAGCCTCTGGGTCAGCGATCTCGAATTCCTGCGGGTGCACTACGCGACGACGCTTGCCCATTGGGGCGCGCGCTTCGACGCGAACCGCGACAAGGTGATCGCCCTGTACGACGAGCGCTTTGCCCGCATGTGGGAGTTCTATCTGATCAGTGCCGAGATGATGTTCCGCACCGGCAGCCAGCTTGTCTTCCACATGCAGCTGTCGCGCTCGCGTGATGCGGCGCCGATCGTTCGCGATTACATCACCGACCGCCAGCGCGATTACATGGCCCGCGAACAGGCGCTCGCTCTCAACCTTTGAACGGGTGTTCTCCGTCACCTTGCCAGCGTAATCGCTTGTAGTCGAAGCCGAACTCCAGCGTCGGCTTGACGATCGCGAAGAACGGCGAGAGGTCGAAATCCCTGGGCGTGTAGAGCGAATGATGGCGGATATGCAGGATCTCCTCGCGTGAATAGGTCGAGGTCGCGGACGCCCGTCCGGGCGCGCGGGTAACCTCGGGCAGGATCGGATAGCGGATCTGCTCGAAGGCGGCCGCAATCAGCGTCGAGCAGATCGCGCGCGTCGGGTCGCCGGAACCGAAGGCAAGCAGGCGCCGCCGCCAGCGCACCGGAACCGGCGGCGTCGGCATGAAATAGCGCAGCATGTCCAAAATGTTCTTCAGGTCGTATTTCATCCCGAGCCTCGAGATCATGAAGCCGACGAGTGCTGTGCGATCATCCGGCGTCAGCGCGATAGGCCGGCAGATGCGGGTGTTGAACGAGGCGTATTTCTTCAACGGCACGGCAACGCAGCCCTCGCCGATGTTTACCTCGATCAGTTGCGGCCGCTCGATGACGGGTAGTGTCGCCTGATCGAGCGTCAGCGGCATCTGGTCACCGGCAAAGAAGGCGGCATGCGACCAGGTCGATTGCGTCAGATACTTGATCGCTGCCGAAACCTTCTGGTTGCCTTCGATCAGGAGAATGTCGCCCGGGCGCAGCGTGCGCGCCAGCGTTTCCTGATCGGATGGCGTGTAGGGCTCGTAGCCCGACGTCTGCGCCTGCAGGCGGGCGGCGAGCCTGGCGCCGACACGATCGAGCAGCGTGTCCTTGCTTTCGGAAAGTGGATAGATGGTCCTCATCGAGGCGATCGCTCCGGGGAGGGGATAGGGATTCGAAACTGGCGGGCATGGTGGCCGAGCCGCGACACTCTGTCGAGCGATTGTTACATGATTGCATAGCTTTGGGCTTGACGGTGCGATCCTGCATTTCTATTTTAGAATTATTCTAAAGAAGGTTTCCTCCCAATGTTTTCCCGTCTCTTCTCCCGTTCCAAACGCCCGTTTTTGTCTCTCAGCGAACAGGAAATCCTGGCGCTCGCCATCTCCTCCGAGGAGGACGACGGGCGCATCTATCTCGCATATGCGGATGCGCTTCGGGCGCAGTACCCCCACTCGGCAAAAGTGTTCGAGGAGATGGCGGAGGAGGAAAGCCACCACAGGCAATGGTTGATCGATCTGCACGTCCAGCGCTTCGGCAACCGCATCCCGCTGATCCGGCGCGAACATGTGCGCGACTTCCCCGAGCGCAAGCCTGACTGGCTGATTGCCGAAATGCCGATCGAAAAGGCACGCGAGGAGGCCGAAGCGATGGAGGAGGCGGCGCACCGCTTCTATGTCGAGGCCGCCACCAGAACCCAGGATGCCGCCACCCGCAAACTGCTCGGCGATCTCGCGATCGCCGAAAAGTCGCATGAATCGCTCGCCCGTCGGCTTGGCGAAGAGCATACGCCTGAGGACGTGCGCGCCGAGGAGGACCAGACCGCGCGCCGCCAGTTCATCCTCACTTACGTTCAGCCCGGTCTCGCCGGCCTGATGGACGGCTCGGTCTCGACGCTGGCCCCGATCTTCGCCGCTGCGTTTGCCACCCAGGATACCTGGCAGACCTTCCTTGTCGGTCTCTCGGCCTCCGTCGGCGCCGGCATCTCCATGGGCTTCACCGAAGCCGCCCATGATGACGGCAAGCTTTCCGGTCGCGGCTCACCGATCAAGCGCGGCCTTGCCTCCGGCATCATGACCGCGCTCGGCGGTCTCGGCCATGCGCTGCCCTATCTGATCCCGCATTTCTGGACGGCGACCGCGACTGCAGCGGTAATCGTCTTCGTCGAGCTTTGGGCGATCGCCTTCATCCAGAACCGCTACATGGAAACGCCGTTCCTCAGGGCCGCATTCCAGGTGGTGCTCGGCGGCGGTCTGGTGCTCGCGGCCGGCATCCTGATCGGCAACGCCTGACGGGCGAGCGGGAGATACGAAAAAGGGCCGGTTCGACCGGCCCTTTTTTGAAACTCTTCGTGTTGTCTTGAGGTCAGTTGCCGACCGAGCCAACGAGGACTTCCGCGCCGTTCTGGATGGTGACCCAGCGGCCGCTGTGGTTCGACGCCTGGCGCTTCAGGTAGCGGTAGGGCGTGTTGGTCCAGAGCTTGACGCCGTTTTCGAGGTTATCGAGGATGAAGTCGCCCTGCGAGGTGCGAACGGTCAGAACCGCATGGCCTTCGCCGTCAGGCTTGCGCACCACGGTGATCAACAGGTCGCTTGCCGAGAAGCCCCTGCTCATCAGGCGCTTGCGCTTTTCGAGCACGAAGTCTTCGCAGTCGCCGGCGCCGTCCGGATAGGACCAGACTTCGTCCCGGCCGTGCAGTTCCAGGTCGGTCATCGGCGTGATCTCGCGGTTGACCGCCGCGTTCACCTGCCGGATCGTTGCCCAGCCTCGTTCGGTCACACGCGCAGCGACGGTTCCCTTGGAGCGTACGTTGCACTCGCTCTTGTACTTCTGGCAGAATTCGTAGTGGCCGATCGGCTGCGAGGTCGCGGAGCCGGTCTGCATCCAGGGAGGCGATCCCGCCTGTGCGGGGATTGCCGTGTTTGCTGAAATGAAAAGTGCGCAGAACGCCGCGATACTTCCCTTAACCCCAGTCCAAGACGCCATACAAGTCCCCTGCGGCGCGGTATGCCGGACGCTCTTTGTCCGGACGCATTCGCGCAATCCTGAGTTGAAGGCAGCTTGTTTAGGTTCGTCCCCGGCGCTGCTCTAATCGTTAATAAAGAGTTAATAACGTCGGGGCTGCGGAGTCAATCTCCGGAATCGGGGCATCGGACTTTATGGTTAAAACCGGAGCGGGGTGCACGCGAACCGTTGCGCCGCAGGGGATCTGCGGCACGGGACGGGTTTTGTCCTTGAGGTTCCGTCGAAAAGGAAGGGCTATTGCGGCATGGGCTCAGGCGAGCATCGTGCCGATCGCCTGTTTCATTTTAGCAATGTCTTCTTCACGCGAGAGGCGATGGTCGCCGTCGCGAATGAGCGTCATGACGACGTCGTCGGCGGGTAGGTGCTCCATCAGCCGCAGGGCGTGGGAGTAGGGGACATCGGGGTCGCGCATGCCCTGCAGGATGTGCACCGGGCAGCCGGTGGAGATCGTGCTGTCGAGCACCCGGTTGGCCCGGCCGTCCTCGATGAGCGCGCGGGTAAAGATGTTCGGCTCGGGGCTGTATTCGGAAGGCTCCTCGAAATAGCCGCTTTCTAAAAGCGAGGCCCGCTCGGCATCCGTCAGGTTGGGCTCGATCAGTTCGGCGG
This sequence comes from Ensifer sp. ENS07, assembly GCF_014852185.1. NCBI lineage: Bacteria > Pseudomonadati > Pseudomonadota > Alphaproteobacteria > Hyphomicrobiales > Rhizobiaceae > Ensifer > Ensifer sp. ENS07. The sequence continues at coordinate 189,377 of NZ_JACVBE010000004.1, forward strand.
TAAAGTCGGGTGCCGGCGCGATCAGGACGAGACCGGCGAGCCGGTTTCCGTCGCCCCGGCGCCTGAGCTCCTGGATGACCCGCAAGGCAATCCAGCCGCCCATCGACGAACCGATCAGCACCACGCGCCCCGGTGCCGCCTGATCGATGACGGCGAGGCTTTCTTCCAACCAGCGCGAGATCGTGCCGTCGGTGAAGGCGCCGCCGGAGGAGCCATGGCCGGAATAATCGAAGCGCACGCAGCTAGCCCCCCGTTCCATGGCATAGCGCTCGACTTCGACCGCCTTGGTGCCGGTCATGTCCGAGCGGTAGCCGCCGAGCCAGACCAGCGTCGGCTGCGCATCCGCCGGTTTGTCGGCGTGCCGCACGCGCATCGCGATCTTGCGCGCGGCCTCCGCTGCGCCGACCTCGATGAAGCTGATTTCCGTCTCGGCTGGCGTATCCTGCATGCAAATTCTCTCCAAGGGCCCGTTTCGCTGGCGATTTTCTTTCTAAAACAGATTCGTCTTGCTATCGACAGGTGGTGATTTTCCTTGCAAGCCGTGCTATTGACTCTCCCGTCGCAATTCACACATTGCCGTCGGTGACAGATTCAGGCGCTTCGTTTGGGATCGCGCCGGCGAACGAATTAAACAACATTTTTCGAAATAGCTCGAGGAGAGTACGACCATTCGCAGACCGTTCAAAGCGGACGCCCCCGTCAAGGAGGGGCCGCGCTCAAACAAGGAAATCCGGGTGCCCCGGGTTCAGCTTATCGACGCCGAAGGCCAGAACATCGGCGCCGTCCCGATCGACCAGGCGCTCCGTATGGCGGAGGAAGCCGGTCTTGATCTGGTGGAAATCGCGCCGAACTCCGAACCGCCGGTGTGCAAGATCCTCGATCTTGGCAAGCTGAAGTTCGCCAACCAGAAGAAGGCGGCCGAAGCGCGCAAGAAGCAGAAGATCGTCGAAATCAAAGAAATCAAGATGCGTCCCAACATCGACACGCACGATTATGACGTGAAGATGCGGGCGATGAACCGGTTCTTCGAGGACGGCGACAAGGTCAAGGTCACGCTGAAGTTCCGCGGTCGCGAAATGGCCCACCAGGAACTCGGCATGAAGCTTCTGCTGCAGGTCAAGGACGACACCCAGGCGATTGCCAAGGTGGAAGCCGAGCCGAAGCTCGAAGGCCGCCAGATGATGATGGTTCTCGCGCCGCGCTAAGCGCGTGCCGCCCATCCGTCGAGATGACGAAAGCCGCCTCCGGGCGGCTTTTTTCGTTTGCGGGATCCTTCGGGCTTTGCTGACAGAATGCTGACAATCGCCCTCAGCGAGCTGTCAGGCGTCCCGTGCCATTCTCTCCGCATCGCATCGGGAGAAGGAGCCGAGATCATGACTTCAGTACTGCGCAAGGCCTTGCTCGTTTCTACGGTCGCCGTCTGCGGCCTCGTTTCGGCGCCGATTGGCGCTTCCCTCGTTGCCACCGGAGCGTCGAATCCCTTCTCGACCACGGCGCTCGCCGACGATGACGATGACGGCGACGATAACGGCGGTCGTGGTGGCGGCAATGACGACCGCGACGACGATCGGGACGACGGTCGTCACAACGATCGAGACGATGACGATGATCGTGGCCCCGGTCATCGCGACGACGATGATGATGATGATGACCGCTTCGACGACATCGACGACGACTTCGATGATGCCCGAGATGATCATGAGATTGAACTGCGGGTGACCGACGAAAATCTCCGGGGCCTGCGCAATGGTTCGCTGGTTGCCGTCGACAATCTCGGCCGTGTGCTCGAGGTCGAGGTGGAATACGAACATGGCGTTCGCGTCGTGACGGTCGAGCCGCACGACAGCGATATCCGCCGCAATCCGGGACCGGTCGGCAGCGTCTCCATCCGGCCGGCATTCTGATCAGGTCACAATTTGCCCGGCGCATTCGCCCCACACCATGCGCCGGAGCGATGGTCGGCCGTCACCAGCCCGCCCGGCGGCCCGACCCGGCAAGCGCATGCCCCCTGTGCCCGAAACGGCGCCGGGGGCATGCGCGTCGCTGGCGTTCTCGCCAAGGCTGGCATAGGCTCGCCCCGAACGATGCCCGCGGCGTCGCCGCAGACGAAGCACCTGGCGGATGCTTGCGCAAGCGCATTTGGAAGGACCCGACGCTGAGGAGCAGTTGCGACAGGATGAAGCCATGGCGATGACACGACGAGACCTGATCGCGCTCTTCTGCTGCTCGCTCCTGCTTTCGCTCGCGCCGCAGCCCGGCGGCATGGCGGCTCTCGCCAAGGATGACGACGACGATGATGACGGTGGCTCGCATGGCGGCGGCGGGCACGGCAACGACGATGACGACGATGATGACGAAGACGAAGACGATGATGATGATGATGACGACGAAGACCTAGGGCCGGATGGTGCCGGCGGTATCCGTCGAAGCGATCAGGAGCGGGCGCGCGACGGCGTCGAAAAGGGCGACATCCTGCCGCTGAAGGAGGTTCTCCGGCTGGTCGACGAAGACAGATACGGCCAGGTCATTGCGGTCGATCTCAAGCGATCGGGTGGCAGCGAGATTTACCGGCTCCGCACCCGCGACGAGCAGGGCACGATCCGCAACCTGCGCATCAATGCTCGAACCGGCAAGTTCGTGAACATTTTCGGGTTCTAGAGGAACGACATGCGGATTCTTCTGGCGGAGGACGATCCCAACATCGCGGCCCATGTGGCAAGCCGGCTGGAGGCGGAAGGCTACGGCGTCGATACGCTCACCCATGGCCCGGATGTCTGGGAGCAAGGGGAGAGCGGTAACTACGCCCTGGTCATCCTCGATCTCGGCCTGCCGGGCATGGACGGGCTGTCGATCCTGAAGCGTTGGCGGCAGGCGGGGCTGGAGACGCCGGTTCTGGTTCTGACGGCGCGCGGCTCCTGGATGGAGCGCGTCGACGGTTTCGATGCCGGGGCGGACGACTATCTGCCGAAACCCTTTCGGGCCGAGGAGCTTCTGGCGCGGCTGCGCGCCCTTCTGCGGCGCGCCGGTCCGCGTGTTGGGTCGGTGCGTGCTGCCGGACGCTTCACCCTCGACGAGGCGGGGCGCCGGGTGACCTTCGACGGGCTGCCGCTCGACCTCAGCCCGCTCGAATACCGCATGCTTGCACTGTTCGTGGAGCGCAAGGGGCAGGTTGTCACGCCGCTCGAGCTGGCAAGCCACGTTCAGGGCCGCGACGACGATGCCGCCAAGAATGCGGTGGAAGCGATGATTGCCCGTCTGCGCAAAAAGACGGAGAGCGGTGCGATCGAAACGCGGCGCGGATTTGGCTATGTCCTGCCGGACGGTGGCGCATGATCCGCTCGTTGCGGCTGAGGCTGGCAATCGGCGCATCGGTCGCCATCTGCCTGGTTCTGCTGGTGGTCTGGCTCTCCTTGAGCCGGCTTTTTACCGACTACGTTGCCGGGCGCTACCGCGCCGAAATGGCAACGCTCGTCGATACGGTTGCCGCCCAGGTGCGGGTGCGCAACGGTGAATTGGTGCTGCCGCGCGCGCCGGCCGATCCGCGCCTGAGCCTGCCGGCCGGCGGCCGCTACTGGCAGCTCGACCGCGACGGCGGCACTCCTCTGCGTTCGCGCTCCCTGTGGGACACGGTAATCGATGCCGATCGCCCGTCGGCGCCGCACCACCTGGGCTTCCTCGAAGCGGAGGGGCCGGATGGCGCGCCGATCCTTGTCTACCGCCAGGCCCTGACGCTTGGCGAAGGCGCGGATGCCAGGCAGTTCGCGGTTACTGCCGGCTTTGCGCGCAGCGAACTCGATGACGCTCTTTCCGCCTTTCACGGCCGTATCCGGCTGATGCTGCTGGCGACGGCCGTCGTGCTTGCCGGCGCCGCATTCCTGCAGGGTGCCCTCGGCCTTCTGCCACTGGTGCGGCTGCGGGAGCGAGCCGCCCGCGTCCGGTCCGGCGAGGAGAAGGATTTTGGCCTGGCCGGGCCAAGTGAGGTGCAGCCGCTCGTCAGCGAAATCAATCTTCTGCTTGCGGAGCGCGCGACGGCGCTGGCGCAGGCCCGGGCGCGCGCCAGCGACCTCGCCCACGGGCTGAAGACGCCGCTGACGGTGCTGGCGCAACTCGCCGAAGGCCTGCCGAAACACCAGCGCGACATCGCGCTCGAACAGGTCGACCTCGTACGCCAGCGCGCCGACCGCCAGCTTCAGGCGGCCCGCATGGGCGTCGAGCGCATGGCAACGACCTTACTCGCCGATCTCGGCAACAAGCTGGTCAGCGTCCTGCGTCCCGTGACCGCGGAGCGCGACGTCGTCTGGGAGGTCGACATCGATCCGTCGATTTCACTCGACGTCGACCCGGCCGACCTTGCCGAATGTCTCGGCAATCTGCTCGACAATGCCGCCAAATGGGCGCGGGCGCGGATCCGGCTATCGGCCGAGGTGGTCGACGGGCGCGTGCGGATCACGGTCGGTGACGATGGGCCGGGGGTTGCCGAGGGCGACCGCGAGCAGGCGATGCGCCGCGGGGGGCATAGTGCCAATGCAGCGCCGGGCCACGCCTCCGGCAATGGCCTGGGGCTGGCGATCAGCGCCGATATAGCGGAGGCCTATGGCGCGACCATGTCGCTCGGGCAGTCGGCCCTGGGCGGTCTCGAGGTCGCGCTGATCTTCGACGTCGGCGGCGGCAGCCGGCGTCCGCGCGATCCGACCTGAGGCGCAATGCGTCGTCGCAAAAAAAAGGCGGCATGCGCAGGCGGCGAAGGCACTGGATCGCCGCTTGCAGCCCGCTCTTTCGATTCCCCAGTTGCGCTTTTCGGGATGTGCGGTTATAAGCCCCCGTCCGAACGGTCCGGCAGGGCATGCCGTGGCCGTTCTTAACGCTGGAAATGGACCTCGTCTGTCCGTTTCGATTCTTAAGAACAATGGAGTAGCAAAATGCCCAAGATGAAGACGAAATCGTCTGCCAAGAAGCGGTTCAAGATCACCGCGACCGGCAAGGTTCGTGCAGCAGCTGCTGGCAAGCGCCACGGCATGATCAAGCGTTCCAACAAGTTCATCCGCGACGCACGTGGAACCATGGTTCTCGCGGAGCCTGATGGCAAGAAGGTCATCAAGAACTACCTGCCCAACGGTCTCTAAGACTTTCAGGCATATTGGACACGTTAAGGAGATCATGACATGGCACGTGTAAAACGCGGCGTAACCGCTCACGCCAAGCACAAGAAGACGCTCAAGGCAGCCAAGGGCTTCTATGGCCGTCGCAAGAACACCATCCGCGCCGCCAAGGCAGCGGTTGACCGTTCGAAGCAGTTCGCTTACCGCGACCGCAAGGTCAACAAGCGCAACTTCCGCGCTCTCTGGATCCAGCGTATCAACGCTGCCGTCCGCGAATTCGGCCTGACCTACGGCCGCTTCATCGACGGCCTGAACAAGGCTGGCATCGAAGTTGACCGCAAGGTTCTGTCCGACATGGCTATCCATGAGCCGGCAGCATTCGGCGCCCTCGTCGAAGCTTCCAAGAAGGCGCTCGCCTATCTCAAGGAAGCCGGCACGGCAAACGAGTTTGAAAGCGCTGTTCGTTAAGCCAGCGTTTTCCCAAAATCGTTTTTGAAATTAGTTGGGAAACCCGCGCTGGCAGGGCTGGCGCGGGTTTTTCTTGTTTTACGGGACGAAAGTGTACCACGATCGAAGGGGACCATGCGCGGTCCCGGAGCTTGATGACGACGATATGACGTCTCTGCTGGCAGCGCTTGCAGCCGGCCGGGAGCGCGTTGAGCGCTGCGAGCTCAAGGATCGTATGGTCTGGATCAAGCGCTATCGTCGTCAGGGCCCTCGTCTTTGGCTGCGCACGCAAGCCTTCGTCGCGCGGGTCTGTGGCCTTCCGGTGCTGTTGCCGTCCCCGCTTCTCGACGTCGAGGGCATGATCGAGCGCGAAGTTCGCCAGATCGCGACCTTCTCCGCGGCCGGTTTCATGACGCCCGAGGTCGTCTACCGTGGGCCCAAGGTGCTGGTTCTCTCCCATCTTGGTCTGCCGGTCAGCAAGCATATGGGGCCGCTGCGCAACAGCGACGCCGCCGCGCACGATCAGCTGCTGGTGCGCTGCGCTGCGGAACTCGGGCGCCTGCACCGCGCAGGTCTCTGCCACGGACGTCCGCATCCGCGCGATTTCATCATCGACAACGGCGAATTCGGCTTCCTCGATTTCGAGGAGGTGCCTGCGAGCGTCATGCCGCTGGCGACCGCCCAGGCGCGCGACCTTTGGCTCCTGTTCCTGCAGGTGGCGAGCCGGGCCGTGCAGCCGGAAACCCCGGCCGCGGCCTTTGCCGCCTGGAGGCGCGCAGCGCCGGCGGAAGCCAGCCGGGCGCTCACCGAAATCATGCCGCTCTTCATCCGCTTCCTGCCGCTGGCGCGCTTCGTCCTGCGCTTCCGCAAGGGCAACGATATCATCCGTTTCATCGCTGCGACGGACTATCTGGCGGGTGCAACGCGATCACATTCCTGAAGACAAGAACCGATATAGAACCGAACCCATTCCCGCATCGAGGCAGGACAGAATGAGCGAACTGGAAACACTGGAACGGACACTCCTGGCGGACATCGACGCCGCCGGCGACGAAGGATCGATCGAGGCGGTGCGCGTCAACGCGCTCGGCAAGAAGGGCTCGATCTCCGAGCTCCTGAAGACGCTCGGCACCATGACGCCGGAAGAGCGCCAGACCCGCGGCGCGCAGATCAACGCGCTGAAGAACACGGTCGCCGAAGCGATTGCCGCCCGCAAGTCGGCGCTGAAGGACCAGGCGATTGCCGAGCGCCTGGCGCGCGAGACCGTCGATATCAGCCTGCCGGTCCGCTCCTCGCCGGCCGAGCGCGGCCGCATCCACCCGATCAGCCAGATCGTCGACGAGATCACCGCGATCTTCGGCGACATGGGCTTCTCGATCGCCGAAGGTCCCGATATCGAGACCGACTACTACAACTTCACGGCGCTGAACTTCCCCGAAGGTCATCCGGCCCGCGAGATGCACGACACGTTCTTCTTCAACCCGGATGAGAACGGCGATCGCAAGGTGCTGCGCACGCACACCTCGCCGGTGCAGATCCGCACGATGGAAGCGCAGAAGCCGCCGATCCGCATCATCATTCCCGGCAAGACCTACCGCCAGGATTCGGACGCGACCCACTCGCCGATGTTCCATCAGGTCGAAGGCCTGGTCATCGACAAGGCGGCCAACGTCGCCAATATGCGCTGGGTGCTGGAAGAATTCTGCAAGGCCTTCTTCGAGGTGGACCAGGTGACGATGCGCTTCCGCCCGTCCTTCTTCCCCTTCACCGAGCCGTCCTTCGAGGTCGACATCCAGTGCGACCGCTCCGGCCCGATCGTGAAGTTCGGCGAAGGCACCGACTGGATGGAGATCCTCGGCTGCGGCATGGTGCACCCGAACGTGCTGCGCTCCGGAGGGCTTGATCCGGACGAGTACCAGGGCTTTGCCTGGGGCATGGGCCTCGATCGCATCGCCATGCTGAAATACGGCATGCCGGACCTGCGCGACTTCTTCAACGCCGACGTTCGCTGGATGACCCATTACGGCTTCCGCCCGCTGGACATGCCGACGCTGTTCGGCGGTCTCTCGGCCTGATCGCGCGTAGATATTTAGGACACAGGTGAAATCATGAAATTCACGCTTTCCTGGCTCAAGGACCACCTTGAAACCGACGCTTCGCTGGAAGACATCTGCGCGCGCCTGACGATGATCGGGCTCGAAGTGGAAGACGTCGACGACAAGGCCGCCTTCAAGCCCTTCGTCATCGCCAAGGTCGTTTCGGCCGAGCAGCATCCGAACGCCGACAAGCTGCGGGTACTGATGGTCGACACCGGCGCCGGCGCTCCGATCCAGGTCGTCTGCGGCGCACCGAATGCGCGCGCCGGCTTGGTCGGCGCCTTTGCAGCCCCCGGTACCTATGTTCCCGGCATCGACGTGACGCTCGCCGTCGGCACCATCCGTGGCGTCGAAAGCCGCGGCATGATGTGCTCGGAAAAGGAACTGCAGATCTCCGAGGACCACAACGGCATCATCGACCTTCCGGCCGACGCACCCGTTGGCACGAGCTATGCGACCTATGCCGGCCTCGACGATCCGATGATCGAGATCAACCTCACGCCGAACCGGCCGGATTGCACCAGCGTCTACGGCATTGCCCGTGACCTCGCCGCTTCCGGCCTCGGCACCTTGAAGGCGCGCAAGGCGCCGGCCTTCAAGGTGGAAGGCGACACGCCCACCAAGCTGACGCTCGATCTCGGCGAAGATAGGCATCTCTGCCCGGGCTTCTCGCTGCGCCTGGTGCGCGGCGTCAAGAACGGCCCGTCGCCGAAGTGGATGCAGCAGCGCCTGCTGGCAATTGGCCTCCGCCCGATCAATGCGCTGGTCGACATCACCAACTACATGACCTTCGACCAGGGCCGGCCGATGCACGTCTTCGACGCCGCCAAGGTCAAGGGCAACCTGACGGTCCGCCGCGCCAAGGACGGCGAGACGGTGCTGGCGCTCGACCAGCGCGAATATAAGCTCGGTCCCAACAACGTGGTCATCGCCGACGAAAAGGCGATCGAGTCGATCGGCGGCGTCATGGGCGGCGAACATTCCGGCTGCGACGAGAACACCACCGACGTCCTGATCGAATCGGCTCTCTGGGACCCGATGAACATCGCCAAGACCGGCCGCACGCTCGGCATCATCACCGATGCGCGCTACCGCTTCGAGCGTGGCGTCGACCCGGAATATATGGTGCCCGGTCTCGAGCGCACCACAGAACTGGTGCTCGCGCTTTGCGGTGGCACCGCCGCCAAGGCGGAAGTGGTCGGTTATGCCGGCCATGAGCCGAAGATCGTCGACTTCCCGGTTTCCGAAGTGAAGCGCCTGACGGGCCTTGAGGTTTCCTCCGAGGAAAGCGTCTCGATCCTGAAAAAGCTCGGCTTCGGCGTCGAAGGTTCTGGCGACCGCTTCAAGGTGTCGGTTCCTTCCTGGCGTCCCGATGTCGACGGCAAGGCCGATCTCGTCGAAGAGGTCATGCGCATCCACGGCGTCGACAACATCGTTGCAGCCCCCTTGCCGAGCCATGGTACCGTCAACGGCAAGATCCTGACGACGCTGCAGATCCGCACGCGCCTTGCCAAGCGCGCGCTTGCCAGCCGCGGCATGCTCGAAGCCGTTACCTGGTCGTTCATCTCCGAAGAGCAGGCAAAGCTCTTTGGCGGCGGCGCACCGGCACTGAAGCTTGCGAACCCGATTGCCTCCGACATGTCGGACATGCGCCCGTCGCTGCTGCCGGGCCTTTTGACGGCTGCCCAGCGCAATGCCGACAAGGGTTTCGGCGACGTCGCGATCTTCGAAGTCTCCGGCACCTATGAAGGCGATACGGCGGACGCGCAGCGCCGCGTAGCCGGCGGCATTCGTCGCGGCACGGCTTCCTTGAACGGTGCAGGTCGTCTCTGGTCGAACGCCGCCAAGGGCGGCGGCAAGCCGGTCGACGTGTTCGACGCCAAGGCCGACGCGATTGCCGTGCTCGAAGCCTGCGGCGTGCCGATGGGCAACGTCCAGTTCGAACCGGGCGGTCCCGCTTGGTATCATCCGGGCCGCTCCGGCACGATCAAGCTCGGCCCGAAGATCGTTCTCGGCACCTTCGGCGAGTTCCATCCGAAGACGCTGGAAGCGCTCGACGTCTCCGGCGCACTCTGCGGCTTCGAGATCTATGTCGATGCCATGCCGGAGCCGAAGAAGAAGGCGACCCGCACCAAGCCGGCGCTCGATCTCTCGCCGTTCCAGGCGGTCAAGCGCGACTTCGCCTTCGTTGTCGACAAGGCCGTGGAAGCCGGCGCAATCCTGCGCGCCGCTTCGGGTGCCGACCGCAAGCTGGTGACCGGCGTCAGCGTCTTCGACGTCTTCGAGGGTGCATCGCTCGGCGAAGGCAAGAAGTCGATCGCCATCGAGGTGACCATCCAGCCGGTCGAGCGTACGCTCACCGACGAGGATTTCGAGGCGCTCACCGCCAAGATCGTCGCCAATGTGACGAAGACGACCGGCGGCGTACTGCGCGCCTGATCCGATCGACAAAACCGATACCGAAGGGCCGCTGCACCGCAGCGGCCCTTTTCGTTGCGGCCTATTGCGCGCGCTGCATCAGCTCGATGCGGTTGCCGAACGGGTCGTTGCCATAACATCTGCGGTAGCCGGCAAGCGGCTCGTCCTCGGCGATCGTCACGCCGCCGGCTTCGAGCCTGAGGATCATCCGCTCGAGATCGTCGACCAAAAAGGCCGGATGGGCCTTGCGCGCCGGCACGAAATCCTGGTCGATGCCGAGGTGCAGGCGGATGCTGCCCCGCTCGAACCAGCAGCCGCCACGGCCAAGCAGATTGGCGGGCTTGACGACCTCCGTCAGTCCGAGCAACCCGCCATAGAAGCCGCGCGCCAAGTCTTCGCCGCCTTCCGGTATCGCAAGCTGCACATGGTCGATGGCGAGCAGCCGGCCGGTCGATGTGGACTCGGGTCCGCCGTCCGTCATTGCGCGTGCAGGTGATAGATCTTGTTGACGATCAGCCAACGGCCGTCGATCTTCACCAGCGACAGGTAATCGGAGAAGCGCTCTCCGGCGAAGCTGTCGATGACCTTCACCGTGGCGGCGTCGCCGGTGATGTCGATCATCTGCACGTCCATTTCCGGCTGTGTTCCGGGTGGTGCCGCACCGGTATCGAGGATCGCCTTGATGAAGCCGTCACGCGTCATCCATTCGAGCGCGCCCTGGTAGTTGCCGATGATCGCCGCATCGGGATGGAACGCCTTGCGCAGCGCCCCTTCGTTGGCAAATGCCATGCCGTCCACATAGAGGTGCACCACTGCACTGATCGCCTGCTCGTCGGACATCCCGCTCCTCCCCAGTTGCTTGTTGCTCAGAGGTAGTGCGTTCAGCGGGAATTTCGATGGGCATTCTCTCCGCTGGGAGAGCGGAGAGAAATTTTGGCTCAACGATTGGTGAGTGCCAGCGAGGCGTCGGTGTAGCGTTTTCCTGCGACCAGGGTCGGCGAGAGTGCGTCGGACAGCCGGGTGGTTTCTTCGACCGTGAGCCGGATTTCCGCAGCGGCGGCGTTCTGCTCCAGATGGTCGAGCTTGCGGGCACCCGGGATCGGCACGATGAAATCGCCTTGGTTGATGACCCAGGCGAGCGCCAGCTGGGCGGCGGTCACGCCCTTCTCCTCGGCCAGCGCCTGCAGCGTCTCGACCAGTCGGACGTTGGCGTCGAAGTTCTCCGCCTGGAACCGCGGCAGCGAGCGGCGAAAATCGTCGGCTTCCAGATCCTCGGCTTTGCGGATCGCGCCGGTCAGCATGCCGCGTCCAAGCGGGCTGTATGGCACGAAACCGATGCCGAGTTCGCGGCAAGTGGCAAGCACGTCTTCTTCCGGATCGCGCGTCCACAGCGAATACTCGCTCTGCACCGCGGCGATCGGATGAACCTTGTGGGCGCGGCGGATGGTGGCGGCACTCGCTTCCGAAAGGCCGAGCGCGCGCACCTTGCCCTCGCGCACCAGCTCGGCCATGGCGCCGACGGTGTCCTCGATCGGTACGTCAGGGTCGACGCGGTGCTGGTAGTAGAGATCGATGACATCTGTGCCGAGCCGCTTGAGCGAGGCTTCCGCTACCGCCTTCGCATGCTCCGGCCGGCCGTCGACGCCCCTGATCGCCTGGACGCTCGGCACGCCGGTCTCGATGCGGAAGCCGAACTTGGTGGCGATGACCACCTTGTCACGCACCGGGCCGAGCGCCTTGCCGACGAGCTTTTCGTTCTCGAAGGGACCATAGACTTCGGCCGTGTCGAAGAAGGTGACGCCGAGATCGACGGCGCGCTGCAGCGTGCGGATCGATTCCGCTTCGTCCGCAGCGCCATAGGCGAAACTCATGCCCATGCATCCAAGGCCGATGGTGGAGACGGTAAGCTCACTTCCGAGTTTGCGGGTCTTCATGTCGTGTCCTTTATGGCTGCCATGCGTCGGAGCTAGCGCGTTGGGAGCGCACGTCTATCGTCCGAGGCATGAAATGGTGGGTGGCACCGCCGCCCACGCCCTTTTGTGGCGGCGCGACGGGTTCCTCTGCCTCATCGCCAGACGAGCTCCTCGCTTCGTCCTGACGCTGGCGACATGTGAAGAATAGGGCTCGATGGGGCGGCTGAAAATCACTGTCAATTCTCACGGGCTGTTCTATTATTTCGATCAATGAACAGAACACAGCTCTCCCAACTCGCGGTATTGGCCGCCGTCGCCGCCCACGGCAGCTTTCGTGGTGCCGCGCGCGAACTGGGCGTCGCACCTTCGGCCGTCAGCCACGCCGTCGGCAGCCTCGAGGCGAGCCTCGGCATTCGTCTGCTTGCCCGCACCACCCGCAGCGTCGCCCCGACGGAGGAGGGGCGCCGGCTGCTCGAACGGTTGGCGCCGGCGCTCGACGAGATCGCCCATGCACTGGAGGCAGCCGCCGACGCCCGCGAGCGCCCGGCCGGCAATCTGCGCATCACCGCACCGCGGTTCGCTGCCGATCTGATCCTGGCGCCGCGCCTGGGCGCCTTCCTGGATCGGTATCCCGAGATCGTGCTCGAAATCGCCAACGAGGACGGCTTCACCGATATCGTCGAAGAAGGTTTCGACGCCGGCATCCGGCTCGGCGAGAGCCTGGAGGCCGACATGATCGCGGTGAAGGTCGGCCCGGAGCTGGAAAGCGCCGTCGTCGCGTCTCCCGAATATTTCCAACGCTATGGCCGGCCGCAGCATCCGCGCGACCTCGCGCAGCATCGCTGCATCCGCCGGCGCTTCTCCAACGGCACGCTCTATCGCTGGGAATTCGAGAAGCATGGCGAGGAATTGACGGTATCGGTCGAGGGACCGCTGATCCTTGGCGAGGACCGGCCGATCATCAAGGCGACAATGGGCGGCGCCGGTCTCGCCTATCTCTTCCTCTCACGGGTCGAGACCGCGATTGCCGAAGGGAAGCTGGTGCGCGTCATGGAGGACTGGTGCGCGCCCTATGCCGGCCCCTATCTCTACTATCCGAGCCGCCGGCAGATGCGGCCGGCACTGCGCGCTTTCATCGACTTCTTCCGGCACAGCGGATAGCAGCCGGCGCAAAATCGGGTGGCGCGACGGGCCCGGATGGAATGCCATTGGTTTCGTGTCTTGATGAGAGGAAGGCCTATGAAAAAGCCCGGTTCGATGAAGGGTCTTGAAGATCTCGGCCGGGTGCGGCTTTCTCGAAACTTCTTCTTTCGCGATTTCCTGCATTCGGAAATCGCCGACTTCTACCGTATCCCGAACATTCCCGATGATCCGGATCTGGCGATCGAGGCCGGGCGCCGTCTCTGCGAGGAACTGCTGGAACCGCTGGAAGCGACCTTCGGCCGCCTCGTCATCCGCTCGGGCTACCGCAACCGCGCCGTCAACGGCTTCGGCAATGCCAATGGGCTCAACTGCTCGACCAATGCGGCCTCTGCCGCCGACCACATCTGGGACATGCGCGATGCCGACGGGTGCATCGGCGCCACCGCCTGCATCGTCATTCCCTGGGTCTGGGATCGACGCGGCGAGATCGGCGGCTGGCAGTCGATCGCCTGGTGGATCCACGACCATCTGCCCTACGCCTCGCTCTGCTTTTTCCCGAAGCTATGGGCTTTCAACATCCAGTGGCACGAGCGGCCGGCGCGCCGGATCATGAGCTTCGTTGAGCCGCGCGGTGTCCTGACCAAGGCCGGCATGGAGAACCAGGCCGGCCGCCACGCCGAGGCCTATGCCGGGTTTCCGGATTTGAGGGCCGCGCCGATATTCACCTTGTAGCGCACGTGCTCGTCGGTGCCGGAGTAGCGGTCATAGAGCCGCCGCGCCGTCGCATTGTCGGCCTCGGTGTACCAGTAGAGCCGGTCCCAGCCCTTCTCCTGGCAATGCGCAATGAGATCGTCGATCATCGCCCGCGCCACGCCCTGGCCGCGCGCTGCAGGATCGACATAGAGATCCTCGATGTAGCATATCGACTGGCGAAAGAAGGTGGCGAGCTGCTCCTGGCAGATCGCAAAGCCGACCACCTGCCCGTCGAGCATCGCCAGCCGCGCAAAGAGCGGTGCGGCGGGATCCATAAGCCTCTTCCAGGTGAGGTCGATGATGTCTTCGGCGAGATCGGTGCCGGAAAAGGCGACATAGCCAGCCCAGAGGCGGCGCCAGTCCGCCTCGTCGCCGCCAGTCGCGGCGCGTATCGTCAATGCCATTGTGTGGTTTTTGCTCCCGTCACTCACCGACGTCGTTGAGTTTTTGCACCGCCTCGTCCGACAACTTGAGTTCCGCGGAGCGAATGAGGCTTTGCAATTGCTCAAGGCTGGTGGCGCTGGCGATCGGCGCTGTGACGCCCTTGCGTGTCCGGATCCAGGCGAGCGCGATTTCCGCCTGGGTCGCGCCCGTGTCGGCCGCGATGTCGTCGAGAACGCCAAGGATGCGCATGCCGCGTCCGTCGAGATATTTCTCGACGCCGCTGCCGCGCACGGAGCCTTCGAGGTCCTTGTGGGTGCGGTATTTCCCCGAAAGGAAGCCCCGCGCCAGCCCGAAATAGCTGATGACGCCGATCTCCTCGGCGATGCAGAGGTCGCGCAGCGGTCCTTCGAATGCGTCGCGGTCGTAGAGATTATATTCCGGCTGCAGCACCTGATAGCGGGGCAGGCCCTGGTTGGCGGACACGTCGAGCGCCTCGCGCAGTTGCAGCGAGTTCAGGTTGGAGGCGCCGATCGCCCGCACCTTGCCTTCGGACAGAAGCTGGTCATAGGCCGCAAGCGTCTCCTCGTAAGGCGTGTCGGGGTCTGGCCAGTGCGAGAGATAAAGATCGATATGGTCGGTCTGGAGCCGCTTCAGCGAATCTTCGACCGCCTGCAGGATCCAGCGGCGCGAAAGCCCCTTGCGGTCGGGGCCGAGCTCCGAGCCGACCTTGGTGACGATGACGGCCTTGTCGCGCGACCGGCCCGACTGTTTCAGCCACTTGCCGATGATCGTTTCGGACTCGCCGCCCTGATTGCCGGGCGCCCAGGAGGAATAGACATCGGCGGTGTCGATGGCATTGAAGCCGGCATCGAAAAAGGCGTCGAGCAGCGCGAAAGAGGTCTTCTCGTCGGCGGTCCAGCCGAAGACATTGCCGCCGAAGACGAGGGGCGCAATTGTCAGGTCGGTGCGGCCAAGTCTCAGTTTTTCCATGGTTTCGCTCCATTGGACTGGATGAGGGCATGTTGCGATCGGGAGGATTGCGAAGGAAAGATAGGGCAGAAAAGCTGACATTGTCACCCGCCTTTCGGCAACTTTCTGCACGTCGTACTTCTTCGCCAAACCGCTCACTGCCGCTTGCTAGGTACGTACCTCGGCGCTAGTCTCTGCCACCAAATCAGGGAGCCTTGTCATGTTACGTTTCGGAATTCTGTCCACGGCCAGGATCGGCCGCGACCTCGTCGTGCCGGCCATTCAGGATGCGGAAAATGCCGTCGTCTCGGCTGTCGCCAGCCGCGACTTCGCCAAGGCCCGGGCAATGGCCGATCGCTTCTCCGCGCCGCACGCCTTCGGTTCCTACGAAGAGATGCTCGCTTCCGATGTCATCGATGCGGTCTACATTCCGCTGCCGACGGCGCAACATGTGGAATGGTCGGTCAAGGCCGCCAATGCCGGCAAGCATGTGCTTTGCGAAAAGCCGATTGCCCTGCGCGCCTCTGAGATCGACCAGCTCATCGCCGCACGTGACCGCAACGGCGTCGTAATCGCCGAAGCCTTCATGGTCACCTATAGCCCGGTCTGGCGAAAGGTCCGCGCCCTAATCGCCGAAGGCGCGATCGGCCGGCTGCGCCACGTCCAGGGCGCCTTCACCTATTTCAACCGCGACCCCAACAACATGCGCAACATCCCGGCGCTCGGTGGCGGCGGCCTGCCGGATATCGGCGTATACCCGACGATCACCACCCGCTTCGTCACGGCCAAGGAGCCGGTGCGCGTTCAGGCAAACACCGATCGCGATCCGGAATTCGGCACGGATATCTATTCGAGCGTGCGCGCCGATTTCGGCGACTTCGAGCTGAGCTTCTACATCTCCACCCAGTTGGCGGCCCGCCAGGTCATGGTCTTCCATGGCGACAAGGGCTTCATCGAGGTGAAGTCGCCCTTCAACGCTGACCGCTATGGCCGCGAGGAAGTGGAGTTGACGAACCAGAACCACGCCCAATCCCAGCTTTTCCGCTTCCAGGACGCGCGCCAGTACAAGCTCCAGGCGGAGGCTTTCGCCCGCGCGGCCAAGGGCGAGGACGAGGAAGTGGTGACGCTGGAAAACTCCCGCCTCAATCAGAAATTCATCGACGCGATCTACCGCGCCAGCGCCAAGGACGGTTGGGAGACCATCTGATCAACGGAAAGGGCCCGCTGGTTTTGCCGGCAGGCCCGTTCCTCTTCATCTCCAGCGATCATCCCGTCAGGCAATCGCTGCCTGTTCCCGCGCAAGGCCGCGCAGCTTGAAGATCAGAAAGTCGGCGACCGTGATCAGGCCGATGACGATGAAGCCGATACCCGCGACTGTGAGGAACGGGTAAGCCGCGACCAGCAGTGCTACGCTTGCCACCTGCCAAAGGATGTCGCCAGCGATGCTGACGCGTGCCGCTGCTGCGACCGGCCCGCCGTTGCGCGCCGCGGCAAGGTGGAAGATCCCCCAAAATACCAACCCGACGCCGAGGATCTTCATCATCGGCGCTGTCGCGGCGGGGCTGAAGAGCGAAGCAAGCGGGGCGGCAAAAAGGATCAGCACGGCGCCGACGGCAAGAGAGTAGACGCCGTCGGCAAGGAAGGTCTTGTTGAGCAGGCTGCGGTTCGAGAGGTTCATCGTCGGCTCCATCGGTTTGTCGATGACCGGAGATTGCCGGTTCGGTGTCATCAAACCAATTACCTCTGAGGTAATGGATTTTACGACCGGCGCGCGCCACTCTCCGGCAGAACGGAGAATCACGATCCATGCAGTTTGGTGAACATCTGAAGGAATGGCGCGGGCATCGCCGCATGAGCCAGCTTGATCTTGCGGTTGCCGCCGGCATCTCGGCGCGCCACCTGTCCTTTCTCGAAACCGGCCGCTCGAAACCGTCGGAGGGCATGATCCTGCGGCTGGCCTCGGTGCTGGAAGTCCCCGCCCGCGACCAGGGCACGCTGTTTTCGGCAGCCGGCTATCGACCGCGGATGGCGACGCGGCCCGCCTCCGGGCTGGACGCCATGCCGCCGGTCGTTGCCAATGCCATCAGGCTGATCCTGGCGCGCCACGATCCCTATCCGGGGCTGGTGCTCGATCACGAGTATACACTGCTGGTCGTCAATCCGGCGCTGGCGAGCCTCGCGGTTGCCGCCGACATTCCGTTCCAGCCCGGCGAGAACTTTCTCGACACCTTTCTCGGCAACGACAATGTGCGCAAGCTGGTCGTCAACTGGGAGGCCGCGGCCGCCGATCTGGTGCAGCGGGTCAGAACCGAAGCCTGGCTGCAGGGTCCCCGCAGCCGCCTCGGCAAGCGGCTGGAAAAAGCGGCGTCCAATCCGGCCGTGACGCGTGCGACCGAAAACCATCCGGACACTGACCGGTTGCCGGTGCTGCCGATCGAGCTCGACGTCGGCGGCTTGCGCTTAAGCTTCATCACCACGCTTCAGACCTTCGGCTCGACCCAGGATGCGCTGGTCGAGGGGGTGCTGATCGAATCTTTCTTTCCGGCCGACGAGGAGACCAGGACGTTTTTCGAACGCAAGGGATGATCGGCTATCGGTCGCGCTCCAGGCCGATGGCAATCGCGCCGCAAATCATCAGCGCGACGCCCATGTTGTAAGCGCCGATCGCTGCCGCCGCCTGGATCCAGTCGCCGTTTGCGCCGGCAAGCGCCAGCAGCCCCGTGCCGGCAAACAGGCAGGCGCGGGCGGATTTGAGGCCGCATATGGCAATGCCGAGGACGAAGGATGCGGTGACGATCATGAGGCCCGCTTATCCCCTTAGGAGTTGATGATGATCATGCCGCTGATGATCAGCGCGGCGCCGAAGGCGTAGCGCAGCGTCACCGCCTCGCCGAGAAAGACGGCGGCAAGCAGCGGCACGATGCAGAAGGTAAGACCCATGAAGGAATAGGCGATCGTCAGTGGCACCGACTTGATCGTGAAGATCCAGATGATCGTGCCGATGCCATAGACGGCGAGCGCAATCAGCAGGGTAGGGCTGAGGGCCAGAGCCAGGAGCCCCTGGGCACTGGCATTCCCGGTCTTCGCGCTTGTCAGCTTGAAGAGGATCTGCCCGGCCGAGATCAGCACCGGCGTGAAGAACAGCCCGAACCAGACGGTGGGCGTGAGATTGAGGTTCATCGCCATGCCTCACTCCGCCGCGGCAGTTCTGTCTTCGCAATAGAAGATATCGCGGCCGATATCGACGCATGTGTGCTCGGCCGGAACGGGATGCATCGCCCGCAGGAAGGAGTGGGTATAGGGAAAGAAATTGAAGTGCGGATTGAAGGTGTAGCGGTACTCGCGCTCGCGCGGCACGACGATGATCAGGCGCCGGCGAGTGACCCGGCGAAGCTCGGCGATCGCCTTGCGGTAGTCGAGAATGTGCTCGATCACATGCGTGCAGACGACCGTGTCGAATTCGCCGTCCGCAAAGGGCAGGTCCTCGATCATCGCGGCGTGATATTCGATGCCTTCGATCCGGGCCGCATCGTCGATGGCGAAGTCGACACCGGCGAGGCGTTTAAGGTCGGGCTTGGCTTCCCGGATACGCTTCAACAGAACGCCGGTGCCGCAACCGACGTCGCAGACGCTGTCGCCGACGACGCTTGCCGCGATCTTGCGCACGCAGGCTTCGGAATTGTCCGTTCCCTCGTGCACTCTTGGGTGCTGCCGGTAGAGGTCCTCGTACTCGTTCGCCGACAGGAACGGCGCCCGTGCGCGAAAGTCGGCGAGATGGGCGATGTGCTTGCCCCAGGCGAGGCTCGCCATACCCTTGAACAGGCGCGAATCCCTGAGGATCGGCGGCATGACGTCTTCGATCAGGAAGCGTATGCGGTTGGTCGTTTCCCGGTTCATCCGCGGCGCTCCCGCACAATGCGTGGTGCCGACTGCAAGCCGGCTTCCTGGTCCTCGCCCCGGGGCAGAGCGACGCCGCTATCGACCTTCTCCAGCGGCGCAGCCCGTACCGGTGTCGCGATGTAGTGCAGCCGGAGCTGCTCGGTGCGGGCGCGCGAGACCGAATCGAGGATCAGGCCTGCGGTGAACATGATGATCGACATCATCAGCATGGCCAGCGCGAGGACCCAGGTCGGCATGCGCGGCACGAGGCCTGTGGCGAAATATTCGAGCAAGACAGGCATCATGAAGCCGATGCTCGTCGCAAAGAACGCCATGGCGATCACGCCGAAGAACGTGAAGGGCCGCGTTTCTTTCATGAGCATGGCGAAGGTCCAGAGGATCTTGGCGCCATCCTTGTACGTCGACAGCTTGGAATGGGAACCTTCCGGGCGCCGGCCATAGTCCAGTTCAAGCTCCGCGACCGGCAGTTTGAGACGCGAGGCATGGACGGACATCTCCGTTTCGATTTCAAAGCCGTTGGAAATCGCCGGGAAGCTCTTGGCGAAGCGGCGCGAGAGCACGCGGTAACCGGAGAAGATGTCGTTGAAATCGGTACCGAAAATTTCCCGGTACAGAATGTTGAAAAGCCTGTTGCCGAAGGCGTGACCCTGCCTGCCGGCATCGTCGTGAACGCCGCGCCGCGTGCCGACGACCATGTCGGCGCGCTCGGTGATCAAGGTGCGGATCAGGTCTTCCGCATCGGTCGGGCAATAGGTGCTGTCGCCGTCGGCCATGACATAGATGTCGGCGTCGATATCGGCGAGCATGCGGCGCACCACGTGCCCCTTGCCCTGCCGGCGTTCACGTACGACGGTCGCGCCGGCAAGCATCGCCTTCAACGCCGTGCCGTCGGTCGAGTTGTTGTCGTAGACGTAAATTCGCGCCGTCGGTAGTGCCGTCTGGAAACCCTCGACCACCTGTCCGATGGTCGATGCTTCGTTGTAGCAAGGCAGGAGAACGGCGATGTTGAAGCGGTCGAACATCAAGGTGGCTCGGTTGCTGTTGGATCGCGCCATCATAGGATCAGGGTGTTAACAAGACGCCAAGGTGCGCCGCGCGGGCCGGTCGAAGCGACCGGCCTCGCCGCCGCGCGCTTTACGCTTTCTTGATCGCAGGGACGTAAGATCCACGCGATCTAGAGGGCGGGAACCTATGTCGAGCGGAATGGCGGCACTACCGGAAATGGCGGCTACGCCCAGGCAGCGGCGGCTCTCGTCGAGCCTCCTTGGGATGGTGCTCGCCTATGGCGTGCCCACGGTTCTTTTCCTCGTCACCCAGTTCATGCGGGCGCCGGATTATCTCGGCCGCGACAATGACGATGCCATGCGCCTGGTCGAGGTGCGCGACCTCCTCGCCGGACAGAGCTGGTTCGACCTCACCCAGCCCCGCCTGGGGCTCGAGGGCGGAACGCTGATGCACTGGTCGCGCCTGATCGATCTGCCGATCGCCGGGCTCATGTTGATTTTTCGGCCTTTTGTCGGCGTGGAGCAGGCGGAAGTCCTGGCGCTTGCGATCTGGCCGATGGCGCTCGCGGTCGGGCTGCTTGCGGCGATGGGGCTCGCCGGACGCCGTGCCGGCGGCACGGTCGCCATGCATTTCTGCCTGGGGCTGACCGCGATCTTCATCGCCACCTCGAACCGTTTCCTCGGGGGGGCCATCGATCACCACAATGTGCAACTGGTGCTGGCCGCGGTCATGGCGGCGATGCTCGTCGATCGACGGTATCGTGCCCTAAACTATGCGCTTGCGGGAGCGGCGGCCGCACTCGCGATCGCCGTAGGTGCCGAAACCACGCCACTCGTGGCGGTCGTCTGCGCAATCGTTGCCTGCCAGTGGCTCTGGGCCGGCCAGACGGCCGCGCGTTCGACCGTCGCCTTCGGCCTCTCGCTGGCAGCCGGCCTCAGCGTCATCTTCTTTTCGACCGTCCCGCCGCGCCTCTATTTCGTCGCGACCTGCGACAATCTCTCGATCGCCTTCTATTCGCTGGCGCTGACGGGAGGCGTCCTCCTCGCGCTCGCCGCCGCCACTGTCAGCCACCGCGCGCCAGCGCTGCGCTTCGGCGCGCTCGCTCTCTGCGGTCTCGTCGTTGCCGCGGTCGCCCTGTCGGTGGCGCCGCAATGCCTCGGTAATCCACTGGCCGGTCTCGATCCGCTGCTCATCGAGCTCTGGCTCGACCATATCTCCGAAGCCCGTTCCGTCACGCTGATCGCTGCGCAGGAGCCGACCAATATCGGCGCCTACTATTTCACCGGCGCCTTTGCCTCGGCCATCTGCCTCTGGCGCATCTTGCATCGCGACCGGATCGATCTCCATCTGGTGCTCCTTGCCTTGGTGCTTTCGAGCCTGGCGATCGCCCTCGTCCAGGTCCGCGGTATGGCATTTTCCAACCTGCTCGCCATCGTGCCGATGGCCCTGCTGCTTGCCGACCTGCGTGCGCGGTCGAGCGGCGGAACGGCTGGCGCCCGCGCCTCCCTTCTCTATGTCGGAGCGCTGCTCGTTTCCGTTCCGGCGATGTGGGCCGTTGCCGGAACGCTTGCGGAAAAGGGGATCAGCGGGTTTGCTGCCGCGGAAGCAGCGGTCACGAACGGCGAGGCGTGCCTGACCGACGCCGCCCTTGCCGATATTGGGCGGCTGGCGCCGTCGCTGGTCGTCGGACCGTCGGATATCGGCGCGACGCTGCTTCGCCGCACCGAACACCGCGTGCTCAGCGCGCCCTATCATCGCAATGCCGGCGGCATGCTCCGCGAGCTGAAGATCGGCCTGGCCGAGCCCGAAGCCGCCGCCGTCCTGTTGCACCAGCTGGGGCAGCCGGTGCTCGCCTTCTGCGCCGTTGACGCTCAAACGCAGGTCATAGCTGCCCGCGCTCCGCGTGGTCTCTATGCGGATCTCGCCGCCGGGCGCGTGCCGGCATTCCTGTCGCCCCTGCCGGTTTCGGAAGGCTCGCCCATCCGGCTCTATACGCTGGCGCCTTGAGCGCCACGCCCCTGGCGCGTGGAAAGCGTGAGGGATGTGCTGGCCTTCGGCGAAGGGTGCGGTAAAAGAGGCAATGGCCTCTTTCTTCGACAGCGATTCTCCGAGCAACCTCACCGAATATTCGGTGTCCGAGCTTTCGGGCTCGATCAAGCGAACGGTCGAACAGGCCTTCGACCAGGTGCGCGTGCGCGGCGAAATCTCCGGCTATCGCGGCCCTCATTCGTCGGGCCACGCCTATTTCGCGCTCAAGGACGATCGGGCGCGCATCGATGCAGTCATCTGGAAGGGCACCTTCTCGCGCCTGCGCTTCCGTCCGGAAGAGGGCATGGAGGTGATCGCGACCGGCAAGGTCACGACCTTCCCGGGTTCGTCGAAGTATCAGATCGTTATCGAGACGATGGAACCGGCCGGCGCCGGCGCGCTGATGGCGCTGCTCGAAGAGCGCAAGCGCAAGCTGGCCGCCGAAGGGCTGTTCGACGCCAATCGCAAGCGGCAGCTGCCCTATATGCCCAAGGTGATCGGCGTCGTGACGTCGCCGACCGGTGCCGTCATCCGCGACATCCTGCACCGCATCGCCGACCGCTTTCCCGTCCATGTCGTCGTCTGGCCGGTTCGCGTGCAGGGCGATGGCTCGGGTGACGAGGTGGCAGCGGCGATCCGCGGCTTCAACGCGATCGAGCCCGGCGGGCCGATTGCGCGGCCGGATGTCCTGATCGTCGCGCGTGGCGGCGGCAGCCTCGAAGACCTCTGGGGCTTCAACGACGAGGCCGTCGTGCGCGCCGCCGCCGCCTCCGGGATCCCGCTGATTTCGGCCGTCGGCCACGAGACCGACTGGACGCTGATCGACTATGCCGCCGACCAGCGCGCGCCGACGCCGACGGGTGCTGCGGAAATGGCGGTGCCGGTCAGGGCCGATCTCGAAGCCGGTCTCTCCGGCCTGTCGGCACGCCTCAAGTCGGCTGTCGGGCGCCAGATGGACAATCGCCGCCAGGCGGTGCGGTCTCTGGCGCGGGCGCTGCCGTCGCTCGACCAGTTGCTGGCGCTGCCGCGCCGCCGTTTCGACGAGGCTGCACTCGGGCTCGGGCGCGGGCTCACGATGAACACGGCCAACAAGCGTCGTCAGTTCGAACGCGTGTCTGCCGAGCTGCGTGCCGATCTTCTCAAGGGCAAGCTTTCCGAGCGTCGCCAGCGCCTGGTCGACGCCATGAACAAGGCCGACCGCATCGTCGAGCGGCAAGTCCATCGCGGCGAGGCGCGGGTTTCTGCGGCCGACGCTGCGCTGCGCGCCTTGCCCTCGCGCCTCATCGGCCAGATCCATCGGGCATCCGATCGCGTCGCCGGGCTTGCTGCCCGGTCCGATGCGGCCGTGCGCGCCGACGTGCGACGCCTGCGCAGCGTCATCGTCGCCCAGGATCGCATCCTGCAGTCGCTTTCCTATCGTAACGTCCTGCAGCGCGGTTTTGCGCTGGTGCGCGATGCCGAAGGCGGGCCGGTGCGCCAGGCTGCGTCCGTCTCGGTCGGGATGACGCTAAGCCTGGAATTTGCCGACGGTCGCGTGTCGGCGATTGCCGGCGACGGGGAGGGCGAGCCAGGTTCTCCGCCGACGGCGCCCCGCAAGAAGCAGCCGAAGCCCGCAGACCCGGCGGGAGACCCGCCGAAACAGGGCAACCTGTTCTAGCGCGTCATCACGCTGTCATGCCGACGACATAACGCCAGCGTTCGCAAGAAAGTGACGGAGCCCGGCATGGTCGAGCGAGCCAAGATTATCTTCATCCACGGCGCTTCCAGCAGCGGGAAATCGACGCTGGCGCGGGCGGTCCAGGCGCAGATCGGCGCGCCGTTCTGGCATGTTTCGATCGACCATCTTCGCGCTTCGGGGACGGTGCCAATGGAAAGGTTCCGCCGCGGCGATTTTCGTTGGAAGGAACACCGGGCGCGTTTCTTCGACGGTTTTCACCGCTCGCTGGTCGCCTATGCGTCAGCCGGCAACAATCTCCTGCTGGAGCACATTCTCGAAGAGCCCGGCTGGGCGTCTGAGCTCGCGGTGATGCTTCAGCCGTTCGATGTGTTTTTTGTCGCGCTTCATTGTGAACGCGACGAACTCATCCGGCGCGAACGGCTTCGCGCCGACCGGCCGATCGGCAGCGCCGCAGATGATTTTCACCGCATTCACGTCGGACAGTGTTACGATCTGGAGCTTGGTCCGGGACAGGCCGCCGATGACGCCGCCGCGCAATTGATTTCCGCCTGGTCAGTGCGCCGCTCGCCCTCCGTCTTCGACACACTGGCGCTGGAAGCCCGGGCAGGATCGGGCAAATCCCCGTTCTGAAGAAGGCGGCTGCTGGCGGTCTAGGGAGCGAGCGTGTCGGCTCGCATGACTGCCTCCTCGGCGCGGCCTGACGGTCGCGAAAAACGGCATTGTATTCGGTTGATTTTTAAGCTCATTTTCCCGGCGACGGATCTTGATTCCAGATCGATATGTTAGGAACACCGCATGCGCATTCTGCTCGTGCTTGCCCACCCGCTCGAAGACAGTTTTGCCGCGAACGTGGCGCGTGAAGCGCGCGCCGCCTTGGAGGCGAGGGGACATTCGGTCGACTTACTCGATCTCTATCGCGAGGATTTCGATCCGCGCCTCAGCGTCGCCGAGCGCGGCAGTTACTTCACCGACACCTATGATCGGTCAGGCGCGGCAGATTGGATCGGCCGGCTGCAGGCGGCCGATGGGCTGGTGCTCGTCTTCCCGCAATGGTGGTTCAATTTTCCGGCGATCCTGAAGGGCTTCTTCGATCGCGTCTTTGCGCCGGGCATCGCCTTCGACAACGACCCGGCCGGCGGCCGCATCATCCCGCGGCTCCACAATATCAAGCTCTTCTGGGCGCTGACGACGACCGGCTCGCCCTGGTGGGTGGTGCATCTCTACATGGGTAATCCGGTGAAGCGGCTTTTGAAGCGCGGCATCGCCGCCTTCTGCGCCAAGGGACTGAACTTCCGCATGCTCGCGCTGCACGACATGGACCGGGCGACCGACGCCAAGCGCAAGGCGCATCTGGAGCGTGTCCGTCGGCTTGCCTCCAGTTTGTGATCGCGGCTACTCGAAGGTCGCGAGATATTTGCGCAGCAGTGCGTTGAGCACTACGCGTTCCTCGGGCGACAGCGCGGAAACGACGCGATGCTGGTTTGCCACATGCGCGGTCGCGGCCTCGTCGACACGGCGCAAGCCCTCGTCCGTCAAGGCGATGATCACCCCCCGCCTGTCCTCGGGATTGGCGATCCGTTCGACGAGCCCGGCCTTTTCAAGCTGGTCGATGCGGTTGGTCATGGTGCCGGAGCTGACCATGGTCGTATCCAGAAGTTCTCCGGGCGAAAGCCGATAGGGCGGTCCGGACCGACGAAGCGTCGCGAGCACGTCGAAGCTCGACGCATTCAATCCGCGCTCGGAGAACGACTTCTCGATTTCCCGGGCGATATGTGTCGAAACCCGTGAGAGCCGGCCAAGCAGGCCCATGGCCGAAACATCGAGGTCCGGCCGCTCCCGGTGCCATTGGGCCAAAATCCTGTCGACGCGATCCATCAAAACCTCCATGCATTTATCTCAGCATAGAGTATCTTGACTTAGAGATAAACCGCGTTATCGTCATTTTATCTTGATATAGAGATTCTTGAGGTAAAGATATGACTTCGAACCGCACCGTCGACCTTGCCTTGACCGCGCTGGCACCGGCCATCTGGGGCAGCACCTATCTCGTCACCACAGAGTTCCTGCCGTCTGGCTATCCGTTGACGGTTGCCATGCTGCGGGCCCTGCCGGCGGGGTTGCTCCTGCTCCTGATTGTGCGGCGCCTGCCGGACGGTATCTGGTGGCCGCGGACCTTCGTGCTCGGCGCGCTCAACTTCTCCTTCTTCTGGGCCATGCTGTTCGTTTCCGCTTACAGGCTGCCAGGCGGCGTCGCCGCAACCGTCGGTGCCGTTCAGCCGCTGATCGTCATCCTGTTGTCGCGCGTCTTCCTGGGCTCGCCGATCCGCCTGCTCAGCGTGGTTGCCGGCCTTGCGGGCATTGCCGGCGTCGCCCTGCTGGTGTTGACGCCGGGCGCCGCGCTCGATCCGCTCGGGGTGCTCGCTGGTCTCGCCGGAGCCGTCTCCATGGCCTTCGGCACGGTGCTGAGCCGCCACTGGGCGCCG
The DNA here is from genome assembly GCF_014852185.1 of Ensifer sp. ENS07. Classification (NCBI taxonomy): domain Bacteria; kingdom Pseudomonadati; phylum Pseudomonadota; class Alphaproteobacteria; order Hyphomicrobiales; family Rhizobiaceae; genus Ensifer; species Ensifer sp. ENS07. The sequence goes on from NZ_JACVBE010000004.1 coordinate 215,693, forward strand.
CCGGTTCCGCCGCTCACCTTCACTGCCTGGCAATTGGCGGCCGGTGGCCTCATGCTCGTGCCGGTGGCGCTGTTCTTCGAGCCGTCGCTGCCGTCGCTGACCACCGCCAACGTCTTCGGTCTCGCCTATCTCGGCCTGATCGGCGCCGCCTTCACCTATCTGCTCTGGTTCCGCGGCCTGTCGCGCCTCGAACCTTCTGCCGTCTCGCCGCTCGGTTTCCTGAGCCCGGTCGTTGCCATCCTGCTCGGCTGGGGCGTGCTCGGCGAGCAACTGACGCCGGTGCAGGCGCTCGGCATCCTCGTCGTCTTCGCCAGCGTCTGGCTCAGCCAGCGCGCGCAACTCGCCCCGAAGGTGCGACCGGCGCGCGCCTGAAAGCAGGGCTTGCAACCACAGCGCATGCGCTTCACATTGCCGGCAACGTCAATCCTCAAAGAAGCGCACGCCCTGATGACCGAGCATCTGACGCCAGCGCTCTATTCCGATCTCCTCCGTTTCGCGAGGCGGCAAAGCCGCCGTGCGGCCGAAGCGGAGGATTTGCTGCATGAGGCGCTGATCGTCGCGCTCAAGGCAGGGCGTTTTCCAACCGGCGGCGATCGCGCCTGGTTCTGCGGTGTTCTCCGCAAGCTCGCAGCGATGCAGGCGCGCACCGCTGCTCGCCGTTTGCGCCGGGAGCTCCAAGCGGACGTTCCCGAAGTGGAAGAGCGGCGCTCTGGCGATCCGCTGGCCTTCGCCGTCACGCTTTCCCCGAGCCTCAGGATCGTGATGCTGCTGGCGATCGGCGGCCACAATCGCCTCGAAATCCGTCATCTCCTCGGCATTTCCGATGAAGCGCTGCGCCAGCGCATCCTGATGCTGCGCCGGGCCTGGCGCGATGCCGGCCATGTCGAGACCAATCTGGAGCTGACCGGACTTCGCTATCCGCTCGAAAGCGGCCGTATTCGTCAGGCCCTGCTGCCGGTCACCCGCGGCGGCCGCGCCGCCTTTGCCAGCCACGATCCGGACGGCCATCTCTTCGCGATCAATTTTTCGCCGCGCGTGTCTCACGAAACGGCAACCGGCGGCAACAAGCCGGCGTAACAAACACAAGGGAAGCAACCAATGTTGTCGAAACCACGTATCGGGGCCATCTGCTACTTCGTCTCGGATCTCACCCGCACGGAAGCCTTCTACCGTGATGTTCTGGGTCTCAACGTCCAGCGCATGGAGGACGACGAAGCCGGTTCCTGGCTGATGGCGAAGATAGAAGACGAGGTCGAGTTGATCTTCTTCGTCGTGGAGAGCAAGCCGGGCAACACACCGATCGTCGTGTTCGATCTCGCCGAGGGCGGCATCGACGATGTGGTCGCGGGCCTCGCTGAAAAGGGAACCACCATCGTCACGCCGGTGAGCCATGCGCCCGGCGGCTGGTCGGCAGAATTCGCCGATCCCGATGGCCACGTGCTGTCCCTCTACCAATCGGCGGAGATGCCGCGTCTGAAGCGGGCTGCCAACGGCTGAAGGGGCAGTTTCCCCAATAGAAAAGGCCGCCGCATGTGTTGTGGCGGCCACAAGCCTTTCAGGTCGGACGAGGCCGGGGAGGGGCCGTGATCAGGCCCATTCACCCTTTCGCATGACCGGAACGCGGCTACCATCGGCGCGCACGCCGTCGATGTCGACCTGGCCCGAACCGATCATCCAGTCGATGTGGATCAGGCTGGAATTGCCGCCCTGGGCGCGGATCTGTTCCGGCGTCAGCTTGGTGTCGTCGACGAAACAGCCGGAATAGCACTGGCCGAGCGCGATGTGGCACGAGGCGTTTTCATCAAACAGCGTGTTGTAGAACAGGATGCCGCTTGCCGAGATCGGCGAGGAATGCGGCACCAGAGCCACTTCGCCGAGCCGGCGCGCGCCCTCGTCGGTGTCTAGCACCTTGTTCAGTACTTCCTCGCCGCGCGATGCCTTGGCTTCGACGATCCGGCCGCCCTCGAAACGCACCTGGATGTTGTCGATCAGCGTGCCCTGGTGCGACAGCGGCTTGGTCGAGGAGACATGGCCTTCGACGCGCAGCGCATGCGGCGTCGTGAACACTTCCTCGGTCGGGATGTTCGGGTTGCAGGTGACGCCGTTCTTGGCCTCCGATGCGCCGCCGCACCAGAGATGGCCATCGGCAAGCCCGACGGTCAGATCGGTGCCCGGGCCGGTAAAGTGCAACGCGGCAAAGCGCTCGCCGTTCAGCCAGGCCGAGCGCCGGGCGAGGTTGGCGTTGTGCTCCTTCCAGGCGGCCACCGGATCGGCGACATCGACGCGCGAGGCGGCGAAGATGGCGTTGGCGAGCTTCTCGACGGCAACCTCTTCCGGGTCGTTCGGGAAGACGAGCTTCGCCCAGGACGGGTTCGGGTAGGAAACGATGTTCCAGTTGATGTCGAAGTTCGAGATCTTTTCGAGCGCCGGCTTATAGGCAATGGAATTTGCCTTGTTGGCCCGCGCCACCTTGGCCGGATCCTGCGCCGAAAGCATCATCGGGTTGTCGCCGGAGATCGCAAGCCGCGCTGCACCACCGGCGAAAGCTTCGGCCATGCCCTTGAACAGCCAGTCGCTTGCCCGGTCGAAGCTCTCGTCCGGTGCATAGGCATAACGCGAAAGCGTCGTGTCCTCGTCCGAATAGAGCGTCGTCACGAGGCCGGCACCGGCCTTGTAGGCGTGCTTGGTGATCAGGCGAACAAGCGGCATCGCCGCGACCGGCGCAGTCATGACAAGGTCCTGACCGCGCTGAAGCTGCAGGCCGACCTGGATCGCGACTTCCGCGAGCTTGTCGAGTTTCACCGGGTCGATCGGATCGGGCGTATTGGCGGGAAAGGTCATGATCTACCTGTCTTTCTGAAATCGGAAGAAGAAGACTTAGAGTGCTTTGCGGCGAAAATGAAGGCTGAGCCCGGGAGGTTTCGTGCAATCAGCGCGCGCCGAGGGCCGCACGCACCCGCTCGACATTGCTCCTGTGCACAGCCTCATAAGGCGCGAAATAGAGGATCGCGCCGGAGGCGATATCCTCGGCGGCGAATTCCTTGAGTGTGCCGATGGCAGAACCGGTCGCGATCGCGCGGGTCAGCCGCTCGAGATAGCCGCGATTGGCATCGATCAGTTTCGGTCCGTAGCCGCCGCTGGCGATGCGTTCGCGGTCGCCATGGGCGGGTAGAATCCGAGCAATCTGCCATTGCCGCAGGCGCTTGAGTTCCGCGATGTGCGTCGCCGTCTGCTCAGCCTCGCTGATGAAGGTCGTCGTATCCTCAAGCGTATCGCCCGCCAGCAGCAACTTCTCCTCGGTCAGCCAGATCACGTTGCCATCGGCGCTATGGATGGCGAAGTGATGCAGTTCGACCCGGCGTGCGCCGACGGTCAGTGCAAGCGTCTCGTCGAACAGGCGGTTCGGCATCACGAGGGGCTGGATCGGCGGCGTCGCCGTTTCGATCTTCTCGCGGTTTTCTTCAAGTTTCGCTGCCGTCAGCTTGAGGGCGATGATCTCGCAATCGGCAAAGACCGCATTTCCGGCCACATGGTCCTTATGCCAATGGCTGAGCACGACGCGGATCGCGGTGACGCCAAGGCTTTCGAGATGGTTGCGGATCGCCCGGGCGTGATCGAGCGAGATATGCGTGTCGTAGACCAGCGCTTGCGCGCCGTCGACGATGGCATAGGAGGCGACGCCGAGTTCGTAGGCGCCGTCATCGAGCCAGTTCGCCGCCTGCGAATAGAGCCGCACTCCGGCAACACGCCCGTCATAGTAGGCATAGACGCCGGGATAGGGCTCAAGAACCGTAAGGGTCGAGATCATGTCGGTCACAAGGCGCTCCTCCAGCATGGCTTGCGCCCTGTCATAGAGCAGGCGCGCGCCAAACTGAAGGACGGCGTGATCACGCGCTCTTCGCTATGCCTGTCCGGCGCGCAGCAGATAGGCGTCGTGCTCCCTGAGGAAGGTCATCAGCCGCTCACCGTAATCCGGCGTCACGGCCGCCTTGACGCTCGGCCGCTCGGCGAGCGCCTTGCGCCAGGCGCCGACACGATCGAGTCCGTCGAAAATGCCGTGATCTGCAAGCGTGTCGAAGAGATCGAAGTAACGGAAGATCGGTGCGAAGACCGCATCGACGAGCGAAAATTGTGTACCGGCAAAGTAGGGACCTTCGCCAAGTGCCGCTTCCATGGTCGCAAGTTTGCCGGCCACCGCCTGGCGTTTCTGTTCGTAGGTTTCCCGGTCCTGAGCAGTCTCGAAGCCCCAGAGATCCGAAAGGATCGACGAGCCGAATTCCATCCAGCCGCGATGACGGGCGCGCTCCAGCGCATCTTCGGGGTGAAGCTTCGGGCCGGCTTGGCTTTCCTCGACATATTCGGCGATGACGGAGCTTTCAAACAGTACCGTTTCGCCGCTCTGCTGCGGCACCTGCAACAGCGGCACCTTGCCGAGCGGGGAGATTTTCAGGAACCAGTCGGGCTTGGCCTTGAGGTCGATATAGGTCCGCTCGAAGCGAACGCCTTTTTCGTCGAGCGCGATCGAGGCACGCTGCACATAGGGGCAGAGATGGTGGCTGACGAGGGTAAGCATGGCAATCTCCCGGTTGAGGTAAAGTAGATGCATATGCATGTATGTGGGCTTGCTTCGACTTTCAAGATGGATGTAATTGCATCTATGAGCAAAGAGACGAAAATCGACGAGAAGGGCCCTGGCCCCGAAACGACCGCGGCCTGGATCGGGCTGATGCGCGCACGGGAATGCGTGCTTGCTCGGATCGAGGCCGATTTCAAGGGGGCCAGCCTGCCACCGCTTGGCTGGTACGACGTGTTGTGGGAACTGGTTCAGGCCGAAGACGGCCGGCTGCGGCCCTTCGAGATCGAGGCGCGCACCTTGCTCGCGCAGTATAACTTGTCCCGCCTGATCGATCGCCTGGTCAAAGAGGGGTTGGTCCGTCGCGAAGCCTTCGACGCCGACGGTCGCGGCCAATGGGTTGTCGTCACCGAGGCCGGAAGGGCGCTGCGCGCGCGCATGTGGCAGACTTATGGGCCTTCGATAGAGTCCCATGTCGGCGCCCGGCTGACAGAAGCGGAGGCGCGGCAGCTCACGGGGCTGCTGGCGAAGCTCAGGTAGAGCACGTCAGTTCTCAAACAGGGTACCGGCGAACGATCGGGTAGCGCCTTCCAGGCAAGTTACCCCGCAGGTGGGGAGAGGGGGCGTGCTGGCGTGCTGTTCGTAGCGCCGCCGACCGGAGCCGTCACAGGAGAGGGAGGTCGTCGTTGCTGAGACGAACGGGTGCCATGCGTCTCCTTCGCCCCGCTTGTGGGGAGAAGGTGGCCGGCAGGCCGGATGAGGGGCCCCGCCGGAACGAGCGTCAATCTGGGACGCCGTCGTCGCCTAGCTGCTCAGCCCGAACGACTTCTCCAGCGCTTCCCAGGTCTCGTCCATGGCGAAGGTGCCGGAGAGATAGGGAATGGCCACGTGTCCATAGAGCGGCGAAAGCTGCCACTCGGCCGTTTCCTCGTCGACCCCTGCGATCTGCTGCAGGTAGATCGTCGAGACGAGGCCGGTGCGGTCGGCGCCGGCCTTGCAGTGGATCAGAAGCGGCTTTGGCGCGTCCCTGAGGATCGCCATCAGCGCGTCGGTTTCCTTGCGGTCGATCTCGGCCGAAGCGGACATGGGGAAGTTGATGAGCCGGATACCGTTGCGCTCGGCGGCGGCAACCTCTTCGCGATACCAGCGCTCGTCCGGCTTTTCGCCGCGCAGGTTGAGAATGGTGCGGATGCCGTAGGCCTTGGAATAGGCGGCGATCGCCTCCGGCGTCGGCTGTGCCGAACGGTAGACCTCACCGGCCACGAGCGTATGGAAATTGCCGGTCCACTGAAGACCGACGAGGTAGATGACTAGGGCCGCGACGAGCGCAGCCGTGCCGACGGCGAGGCGCTTCAGAAGACGCTTCGCGCTGGGAAATCTTGCAAATGCCATGTGAGAGACCCGACGCCGTTCCAAGGCGGGCGTGCATGCAAAAATTGCACATTTCGTCCCCGCATCAGCGGCTCGTATAAGGCATCTGTGATATTTTGATGGCAGTGCCTCAGGCGATGAGCGGTGCCGCGATCGCCTTTAGCGCGGTTTGGGCGTCGCGGGGTGCAAGCCGCACCTGCAGACCGCGCTGTCCGCCATTGATGTAGACCTGCACTTCGGCAAGTGCGGCCTCCTCGATTGCCGTCGGCACATGTTTTTTCTGGCCGAACGGGCTGATGCCGCCGACATGGTAACCGGTCAGCCGCTCGGCATCCGCCGGCTTCATCATCGCCGCCGACTTGCCGCCGAAGGCGGCGGCGAGCTTCTTCATGCTGACCTCACGATCCGAGGGAACGACGCAGCAGACCGGCTTGCCGTCGACTTCAGCCATCAGCGTCTTCAGCACCCGGCTCGGATCCTCGCCGAGCGCCTCGGCTGCCTGCAGGCCGACGCGCTCCGCATTGGGATCATAGTCATAGGCATGCACGCTGAAGGTGACACCGGCCTTCGAAAGCATCTGCGTGGCGCGCGTGGTCTTCGACATCGTCGTCGCTCCAAATGGGGGTCAGGCTTTGGCGAGTACGGCCTCGTAGAGGTCCGGCTTGAAGCCGATCAGCAGATTGCCGTCCGCTTCGAGCACCGGACGCTTGATCATCGAGGGTTGGGCGAGCATCAGCGCAATCGCCTTCTGTTCGTCGAGGCCCTGCCTGTCGGCCTCGTCGAGCTTGCGGAAAGTCGTGCCGGCGCGGTTCAGCACCGTTTCCCATCCGGCCTCCTTGCACCAGCGCTCGAGATGCGGGCGGTCGATGGCCTCGGCCTTATAGTCGTGGAAGCGATAGGCGATGCCCCGGCCGTCGAGCCAGGTGCGGGCCTTCTTCATCGTGTCGCAGTTCTTGATGCCGTAAATCGTAACCGTCATTCCCATGCTCCAGCCGCAGCGAGCAATTCCGAACGGCCGCGCCGCTGGGAATCGCGCAATTTCAAAGCGTGGCAGGAGTGATAGCCGCCCGATGCGCGGGAGGGAAGACCGAGACCTTGCGTCAGGTCACGCCGGCGTAGCGTCCCGGCTTGTGATTGATCGCCAGCGTCATGTTGACGACAGCGGCCCCGATCACCGAGAGCACCAGGTTCGATGGCGGCAACACGAAGAAGGCGGCAGCCAGAATGGTGAGATCGACCGCCAGCTGGAAATAGCCGGCACGGATGCCGAACCTTTCCTGGAGATAGATCGCGACGATGTTGATGCCGCCAAGCCCGGTGCGATGGCGAAAGAGGATCAACAGGCCCATGCCCATCAGCCCGCCGCCGACAACCGCCGCGTAGATCGGGTCAAGCCGGGCGATCTCCACCCAGCCGGCCGTCAGCCGAGAAAACAGCGAGACGAGGCTGACGGCGATGAAGGTGCGCAGCGCAAACATCCAGCCGAGCCGTTTGACCGCCAGGACGTAGAAGGGCAGGTTGACGAGCGAAAAGACCAGCCAGAACTCGGCGCCGGTCGCATATTGCAGAAGCAGTGCCAGGCCCGACGTGCTGCCCGTGAGCAGCATCGCCTTGCTGTAGATGATGATGCCGAGCGACATGATCAGCGTGCCCGTCAGGATCGCCAGCGCATCCTCGTAGAGGCGATGGCGTTCAGTCGGGGTTTCTGTCGCGTCGATGCTGTGCTCGGCCATCATGGTCCTCAGAGGTTCTTGAAGTTGGCGATGACGCCGTCGACTTCCGCCGTCTTCAGGCCGGCAATGTTGATGCGGCCGGAACCGGGCATGTAGATGCCGTGCTCGTTCCGAAGCCGCATGACGTCGGCCTCGGCAAGCGGAAGCAGCGAGAACATGCCTTCCTGGCTGGCGACGGCGCCGAGCGCCTGCCAGCGATCGCGCAAGCCTTCGGCGAGCGCGCGGCGGATGTTGGTGATGCGCAGCCGCATGGTTTCGAGTTCTGCTTGCCAGTCACGCTTGAGCTCGGCGTCGGAAAGGATTATCCGCACGATTGCAGCACCGTGATCCGGCGGCATCGAGTAGCTGGTGCGGGCAAGGCCGGCGAGGTTGGAGCGGACCGTATCGGCCGAAGACGAGGAGGCCGTCACCGCGAAGATCGCGCCGGCGCGCTCGCGATAGAGCCCGAAGGACTTGGAGCAGGAAACGGCAACCAGCGCTTCCGGAACGACGCCGATCAGGTGGCGGAGACCGGCGACATCCTCGTCGAGACCGCGGCCGAAACCCTGGTAGGCAAGGTCGACGAGCGGCAGCAGGCCGCGCTCGGCGATGACGGCGGCAAGCTCCATCCACTGCGTTTGCGTGATGACGCCGCCCGTCGGGTTGTGGCAGCTCGCATGCAGCAGCACGGCGTCGCCGGCAGCAGCGCTCTGGAGCGCCGTTATCATGTTGTCGAAGAGCACGCTCTGCGTCGGCACGTCGAAGAACGGGTAACCGGCGGGCTCAAGGCCAGCGGTCTTGAAGATGCTGGCATGGTTTGGCCAGCTCGGCAGCCCGATCCAGATGCGCTTGCCGCCCATCTGGTGGATGAGGTCGGCCGCGAGCCGGAGAGCGCCGGAACCGCCCGGCGTCTGCACGCCGGCGATATGGCTGCGATCGATGGTATCGCCACCGACCAGCGTCCAGAGATGATCGATGAAGACGAGATCGCCCTCGGGGCCGACATAGGACTTGCTGTCCTGCGTTTCGAGCAGGCGCTTCTCCGCTGCCTTGACGGCGCGAAAGATCGGGGTGTGGCCGGTTTCGTCGCGGTAGACGCCGACGCCGAGATCGACCTTTCCGGGGCGCTCGTCCTTGCGGTAAAGCCCGATCAGGGCCAGCAACGGATCATCGGGTTGGCGGATCAGAGCGTCGAACATGCCGGAAATTCCCCCTTGAGTGGCAGCGATGCGTTATCGGTCGAGAAAGCCTGCCGGCCGCCGTTCCTCCGGCTGCCCTGCGGCTTTCTTCTTAAGTCAGCGCAAGCGCAAAATCGATGCGATATTTGCCACGGAGACAATATCGACAGCGTGCTATTTGCGCAAAATTCTGCAATTCATTTGCTGATTTGCGTGCTGCGGCATATTCCCTGAAGCCGAAATCGAAGCGTTGGGGGCGATGATGGTTGAGAAGATGGCGGTGGAACTGGATCAGATCGACCGGCGGATTATCCGTCTTCTGGTGGAGGATGCATCGCTCAGCAACAACGCGCTTGCGGCGAGAGTCGGGCTCTCGCCGGCGCCGCTGTCGCGCCGCCTTGCCCGGCTCTATGCGGCCGGCGTCATCCGCCAGACGGTGGTCGTCGATCCGAAGGCAGCCGGCATCGGCTTCCAGGCCTTCGTCGAGGTGACGCTGGAGCGCACCGCAAGCAAGGTCGGCCAGCGCTTCATCGAGCTGGTGTCGCGCATGCCGGAGGTGGTGGAATGCCACACGGTCGCCGGCGATTTCGATTTTCTTCTGAAGATCGCGGTGCGCGACGTCGCGGATTACAAACGCCTGCTCTGGAGTGAATTCGAGCAGATCGCCGAGATCAAGACGTTGCGCTCGACCATTCTGCTCGACAGCCCAAAGATGACGGCCGCCACGGGGGCGTGACGGCCGCTTGAACATTCAATCCCAGGCCCTAGGCTTCAAGCGACCCGGGTTTGCGCCCGGCGCTCGACGGCGCAGCGCAGGCGATCTTCATCAAGTCCGAGCGCCGGCGTGCAAGGCGGGTCGAGACGCGGGTGACGATCAGCCCGTCCTGCGGCGCGCGCACCTCGAGGGCGCCGTCCGCCTGGCCGGGGCGCGTAAGGATCGTTGCGAGCAGATCGCCTGCCTTCACGCTCTCGCCGATATCCCGGTGGAACAGGATGGCGCCGGCCTCAGGGGCCCTGATCATCTCGATGTTGTCGAGCGGTGCGATGATGCCAGCGAAGGGTGCAATCGTTTCTTCGTCACCGGTAATGACGCCGCGGGCGACGAGGAAGCGGAAGACCCCTTCGGCATCCTTGCGAGCAAGCTCCGGATAAACGTCGCGCGTGCCGCGAAGCTCGACCGTCACCGAGAGGCGTCCCGGCAGGCGTGTCTTCTTCTGCCCGGTTTCGTATTTCCAGGCATAGGCGACAGCCTCCTCGAAGGCGGAGCTTTCGCCGTCCGAAAGGAAGACCGCCTCCATATCGAGCGCCGAGGCGAGGTCGCCCGCTTCCGGCCAGAAGGCGTCGTCGATATAGGCGTATTGCAGCGCCTCGTCGTCGCAATGAAGATCGAGCATCAGGTCGGCGCCGAGCGCCATATGCAGCAGCTGCCGTTTCAGCCGATCCGTCGCCGAGTAGCGGTCGAGATCGTCGATCAGCCGGTCACGGTCGCCAAGCGTGATCAGCGGAAAATCACGGTTGAAGTTCGTGCGTGAGCCGAGGTCGAAGCGGCCCTGCAACTCGCCGAAATGCGACTGCGCGGTGCCGATCGGATTTGCCTGGGGCACGACGGTGATGTCGCCGAGGATGGCGCCGTCTTTCTCCGCCTGCTGCAGCCGCTGCAGCAGGAAATGGGCAAGTGCGGTGCCCGGCAGTTCGTTGGCGTGCAGCGCCGCCTGGATGTAGGTCTTCGGTGCAGCGGCCGTTCTGCCCTTGAAACGGAAAACCGGTAGGCGCCATTCGATACCGGGCGTATCGCCGGCGATGATGATTTCGGAAACGTCCATGGGCTCCTCCCGTATCGTTCGTTGGTCGCGCTTATCGGCATTCCCAAGGCGCTCCGCAAGTCGCTAAGAACTAGGGTGCGGTTTCGGGTTGCGCCGACGTCGCTCTGGCTTTGACATGATCGGCAGGCCTATTGTTCCGTGAAGCATCCAGCACAGGTGGGAGACAGCAAGATGATCCTGATCGGCCAATATGACTCCCCCTTCGTGCGACGCGTGGGCATCGCGCTCAGCCTTTACGACATCCCGTTCGAACATCGTCCCTGGTCGTCCTTCGGCAATGCCGACGAGCTTCGGGCCTACAATCCGCTGACGCGCGTGCCGACGCTGGTTCTGGACGATGGGACGGTGCTTACCGACAGCCATATCATTCTCGATTATCTCGACAGTCTCGTTTCCGACGAACGGGTCCTGTTCCCGCGAACGGAACCGGCGCGCCACCGGGCGCTGAGAATCGCGACGCTCGCCACGGGCCTCGGCGACAAGGCCGTCAGCCTGTTCTACGAGAAGCGGTTGCACGGGGCGGTCTCGGCACTCTGGGTCGACCGCTGCCGCCGCCAGATCGAAGAGACGCTTCAAGTGCTCGAAACGAGCCGCGCGCAAAGCACGGGCGCCTACTGGTTCGGCGAGCGCATCGGCCATGTGGATATCGCCGTTGCGGCTGTGTTGCGCTTCCTCAAGGAGGTGCATCGCGATCTGGTCGCGATGGGACGCTATCCGCGTCTGCAGGCGCATGCGGACATGCTTGAAGCGCTTCCGGTGTTCCAGACGATCAGCCAACCCTTCATTCCGCCCGCGTAAGGGCGGGGTCACCGTCGGAGCCGGACTGGCACATCACCAAGGTGTGCGGCTACCTTCCGCCTGGACTTCAGCGCGACGGCAATAGCGGCCAGCGGGCGAGGATCTTCGTAGAGCCCGCCCCCTTGCGGGCATGGATCAGAACGAGTTCGCGCGCCACCCAGGAGACCGGTTCGGAAACGCGGAGATCCGGCGCGACCCGATCGTTCCGGTAGAGCGTCATATGGGGGATTGCCATGAGCGGGCGTTTGAGCGCCTCGATCTGCCGGACCAGCGCGCTGAAGCCCGGCGCGGCGTCGCGCGTCGTCAGGGCGCGCGGCCGGTCGCGGCCATTGCCGTTGCTGACCAACCTGTCGAGGCGGATCTCGACCGCTGGCACGTCGACGCGGTCACCCTGCCGCAGCGCATCCGCAACCGCGAAGTCGGGCAAGCCGCGGCCCTGCCAGCGCTTGTCGACAGAGACGTGCAGGCGATCGGGCCGATAGATGAAGCCATCCGCCATCTGGTCGGCGAAATCCCTTTCGGCAATCGCCAGTGCCTTCGTGGCAGCCGGCTCGTCCGGAAGCAGCGCGAAGTAGAGGATGTCGATTGCCGGCGCTGGCTGGGGACAGCCGAGATCGAATGCGAATTGGTTCGACGACATGGTGCCCTCCGCCGCCCGGGTCGCGCGCCACGACATGTGGTCTCGACCGGAGAAGGGGATGCCGGCTGACAATGCCAAGGACATCCGGCGGGGAATGGAAGACTTCACCCGTTGGCTGAGGCTGTTGCTTCGCTACTCCGTCGGCATCCGGCCAAATTTCTGCAAATTCGGATCGAGACGGTCCCAGGCAAGGCCGCGCACGGCGTAGGTCACCGCTTGCGGTCTGTAACGGCTGGGATCGTCGAGGCTTGCAGCGCGAACGCTGAAGAACTCCGGCATGGCTGAGAAGGTCATGTAGACCGGAGAGCCGCAGCTGGGGCAGAAGCCGCGCGTCTTCAAATGGCCGCTGTCGGCGACCATGTCCCAATGCGAGGCCTGACCTTCGAGCTTCACGCCCTCGCGGCGGAACGCCATATGCGATCCGTGCCCGGTCCCGCTTTCGTGCTGGCAATCACGGCACTGGCAGTCGTTGGAGAAGACCGGTTCTCCTGAGATCTCGTAGCGGATCGCACCGCAGGCGCATCCGCCGATATAGGACTTGCTCATACATTCGCTCCAGTCTCGGGCACGGCAAAGCCTTGCGCGTGGCTGCGAGGGCGACGCCGACCAATCACTTTGCCTGTTTCGGGGGGGGGGCGGATCGCTATGGCGACCCGGCCTGGGCTTCAATGCTGTTCGTCGGTAATGGTGCCGAGTCGCGACAGGACCTTCGGCCAGCCATTGCTCATGTTGGCATAGGCGCTGTCGTTCTTCGGCGTGACGAAGCCGGAATGAACGAGCCGGAGGCGGGTGCCGTTGTCGACCTTCGTCAGCGTCCAGGTGACGACCGTATCGAGACGCGAGCCATAGCCGCTGTTGCCTTCGTCGCCACCTTTCCAGGAGTAGACGAAACGCTCATGCGGGCGCACCTCCAGCACCTGGCAACGGATGGTCCCGTCCCATGCGCCGGCGGGCGTCGTCCGGAAGGTGAAATGGGTGCCTTCCACCGGTTGGAAGCCGGTCGGCGGCATGATCCATCGGCCCATCAATTCGCCGTTGGTCAGCGTCCTCCAGATCGTCTCGGGCGTATGCGGAAAGACCTCGTCGACGACGATATCCTGGGTCTCGAGTTTCAAGGCTGCTGCGTCGGTCATGGATCGATCTCCTTGAGAAGGGTGCGCAGATTGGCGAAGCGGTCACGCCAGAAGGTACCGTAGTGGCTCATCCAGTCGACGAGCGGCGCCAGGCCCTCGGGCTCGGCGCGGTAATAGACGTTGCGGCCCTCCGGACGCTCGGCGACGAGACCCGCCTGTTTCAGCGACTTGAGGTGCTGCGAAATCGCGCCCTGCGTCACGCCGCTGCCGCGCGTCAGTTCAACGACGGTGATCTCGTCGGCATTGGCGATGCGCTCGAACACGGCGCGCCTGGTCGGATCGGCAAGGGCGCGCATGACGGCGGTGATGGGAGCGGTTTCGATCATCATGGATAAATAAATAGCGAATACTAATTGATTAGTCAACGCTATTGATTTGAATGCTGCTGCAGAACGAAAAGGCACGCTCGAGGCGTGCCTTCAGTCGCTTTGATCCCCGGAGCACATGGCCTCAATGCGGGCTCGCCGTCGGGCGCACGATGATCTCGCTGACGTCGACATCGTCGGGCTGTCCGATGGCGTAGGCGATCGACGACGCGATGGCGTCAGGACTGATGCAGACGGCCCGCCATTCCTTCATGGTTTCTCGTGCGGTCAAATCGCTGATCGTATCGGCGAGTTCGGAGGTCGTCGTTCCGGGCGAGATGACGGTAACGCGGATGCGGTCGGTCTCCTGCCTCAGGCCGTCCGAGATCGCCCGGACGGCGAACTTGGTGGCGCAATAGACGGCGGCCGTCGGCGACACGGAATGGCCGCCGATCGAGGAGATGTTGATGATCTGCCCGTCCCCTTGCGCGCTCATGATCGGCAGGGCCGCGGCGATACCATAGAGCACACCCTTGATGTTCACGTCGACCATGCGGTCCCACTCGTCGACCTTGAGCGCTGCCAGCGGCGACAGCGGCATCACGCCGGCATTGTTGACGATGACATCGAGGCGGCCGAATTCGGCCTGGGCAAAGCGGGCGAAGGCGGCGACGTCGCCGCGGTCGGTAACGTCGAGCACGCGAAAGCGGACCTCGCCGCCGGCGCCGGCGATTTCGCCGGCGATGCGTTCCAGCCGGTCGGACCGGCGTGCGCCAATCACGACCTTGGCTCCGGCAGCCGCCAGCAGCTTCGCAGCGGCTTCGCCGATGCCGCTGCTTGCGCCGGTCACGGCCACGACTTTTCCGTGAACATTTTCCATGGATATGCCCTTTCGAAAGGTGCGTTTCTGTTTGAGTCCGGCTCGGGCGTTGGGCCTGAGCGCCGGTGAGACAGAAGATAGAAAGGGCGATCCGTTCGATCGAGGTGCCGATCGAGCATGGGGCGGTCAGAAATTCTAACCAAAGATCTGGCGGCAACAGGGCCGGCAATGGCGTCCACCAGGATCTTCCGGATTGTCTTCGGGACAAGCAAAAGGGCGACGCGTCGCGCTTCGCCCTTTTGCCTTCGTTGCCGGTTGATATCGCTTATTCGCTCGCCTGCGCTGCCTGCTCGATCAGCTTGGCGACCGCTTCCGGCTTCGAGACGTAGATGGCGTGGCTGCCGGATGTTTCGACCACGGTGGAGCCAGCGCGTTTTGCCATCTGGCGCTGGGCGGCCGGCGGGATCATGTGGTCGTCGGTCGCGACCAGATAGAAGCTCGGCTTCTCCTTCCAGGCCGGAGCGGTGACGGCGCCGGCTGCCGCTTCGACGCCCCACGGGACCTGGGAGTCGGCCATGAAGGCGGCAATCTCAGGATCGACATCGGCCGCGAAGGCGGCGGCGAACTTTTCCTTGTCGAGCGAGAGGAAACCATCGACCGGCGGCAGGATCGGCGGAACGGGCGCGCCGGCCGGCGGGTTGGCGATGAGCGAGGAAACGGACTCGCCCTTATCCGGCGCGAAGGCGGCGATGTAGACGACAGACTTCACCTTCTCATCGGTGCCGGCTTCCGAAACGACCACACCGCCATAGGAGTGGCCGACGAGCACGATCGGGCCGTCCTGAGCGGCGATCGCACGCTTGGTGGCCGCGACATCGCCGGCAAGCGTCAGGGTCGGGTTCTGCACGATGGTGACGTTATAGCCGTCCTTCTTCAGGATGTTGTAGACGCCCTGCCAGCCGGAGCCGTCGGCAAAGGCGCCGTGAACGAGCACGACATTCTTGGTGGCGGGGGCGGCCTGGGCCGGCGTCAGCGCGCTTGCGGAGAGGGCGAAAGCGGCGGCGGTGATGAGGGACTTGAGCATTTCGGGTCTCCTTCGTTGAGTTGTTTTCGCGACATTCATTATCGCGATAACAATCGTATACGGCGACTCCGGTTTCTTGTAAAGATATTAATTATCGCGATATCTATTTTCGCGGAAGAAGCCGCAAAGCGCCACAAGGAGGTTGGAATGCCTGACGAACCGACAACGCTGCCGCTCGACAGCCAGCTCTGTTTTTCGATCTACTCGGCGTCGATCGCCATCAACCGCGTCTACAAGCCGATGCTCGATGCGCTCGGTGTGACCTACACGCAGTATCTCGTCCTGAGCACGCTTTGGGAGAGGGATGGGTTGACGATCTCGGCGATTGCCGATCGGCTGGGTCTGGAATCGAGCACGATCACGCCGGCTGTGAAGCGGCTCGAAGCTGCCGGCTTCCTGGGGCGGCATCGCAGCGTCACCGACGAGCGGCAGGTCGAGGTCCACCTCACCGCGAAAGGGCGCGGCCTCCACGTGAAGACCGGCTGCCTGACCGATGCGCTTCTGGAAAACTCCGGCTTCACGGTGCCGGAAATGATCGATTTGAACGAGCGGGTGCGGAAACTCCGCGATGGCATGCGCGACGCGGTGAAGTAGCGCTGCACCCGGGCCGCGACTGTGCCGGGAAGCAAAAAGGGCGCGCCGAAGCACGCCCTTTAACATTTTTTATCACCGACGCAGCAGATGCGTCCGCGCGTTTATTCCCACTCGATCGTGCCCGGCGGCTTCGAGGTGACGTCGTAGACGACGCGGTTGATGCCGCGGACCTCGTTGATGATACGCGTCGCCGCGCGGCCGAGGAATTCCATGTCGTAGTGGTAGAAGTCCGCCGTCATGCCGTCGACCGAGGTGACGGCGCGAAGTGCACAGACGAACTCGTAGGTGCGGCCATCGCCCATGACGCCGACGGTCTGCACCGGCAGAAGCACAGCGAAAGCCTGCCAGATGGCGTCATAGAGGCCGGCCTTGCGGATTTCGTCGAGATAGATCGCATCCGCTTCGCGCAGGATCTCGAGCTTCTCGCGGGTGATGCCGCCCGGGCAACGGATGGCAAGGCCCGGACCCGGGAAGGGGTGGCGGCCGATGAAGCTGTCGGGCAAGCCGAGTTCGCGGCCGAGCACGCGCACTTCGTCCTTGAAGAGTTCGCGCAGCGGCTCGACGAGCTGCATGTTCATGCGCTCCGGCAGGCCGCCGACATTGTGGTGCGACTTGATGGTCACCGACGGGCCGCCGGTAAACGAGACGCTTTCGATCACGTCGGGATAGAGCGTCCCTTGGGCGAGGAAGTCCGCACCGCCGAGCTTCTTTGCCTCTTCCTCGAACACCTCGATGAACAGGCGGCCGATGATCTTGCGCTTGGTTTCCGGATCGCTCTGGCCTTCCAGCTCGCCGATGAACCGGTCGGAAGCGTCGACGTGCAGGAGGTGCAGGTTGTAGTGCTCCTCGAACATCGCAACGACGTTCTTTGCCTCGTCCTTGCGCATGAGGCCGTGGTCGACGAGGATGCAGGTGAGCTGGTCGCCAACGGCTTCGTGGATCAGCAGTGCCGCAACCGAGCTGTCGACGCCGCCCGAGAGCGCGCAGATCACCTTCTTGTCACCGACTTGGCGGCGGATCGCCTCGACCGCCTTGGCGCGATAAGCCGACATCGACCAGTCGCCCTTGATGCCGGCGATCTTGTGCACGAAGTTGGAAATCAGCTTGGCGCCATCGGGCGTGTGCACGACTTCCGGATGGAACTGCACGGCGTAGTACTTGCGCTTCTCGTCGGCGATGAAGGCGAAGGGGGCGTTGGCGGAGGTCGCGACGACCTCGAAGCCTTCGGGGATCGCGGTGACGCGGTCACCGTGCGACATCCAGACCTGGTGGCGCGAGCCGAGGGACCAGAGACCGTCGAACAGAGCGCATTCCTTTTCGACTTCCAGGAAGGCGCGGCCGAATTCACGGTGATGGCCGCTCTCGACCTTGCCGCCGAGCTGGGCGCAAATGGTTTGCTGGCCATAGCAGATGCCGAACACCGGCAGGCCGGAATCGAAGATCACCGAGGGCGCACGCGGCGAGCCGATATCGAGCGTCGAGGCAGGGCTGCCGGAAAGGATGACGGCCTTCGGCTTCAGCCGCTGAAAACCTTCTTCGGCCGACTGGAACGGCACGATTTCGCAATAGACACCGGATTCGCGCACGCGCCGGGCGATGAGCTGCGTCACCTGGCTGCCGAAGTCGACGATGAGAACGGTGTCGGGATGGGCTGTCTGGGTCATTGGGTGCCTTCAAACAAGCTTGATCATGGCGAGCCTTTAATGAAAGCCCGCCATCGACGCAACGATTCTATTGCACCCGGACAATTCCGGGGTTTTGGAGCGGGATGAGGAAAAGTGCGTGCGGTTTTCCGCCCGCATCCCGTTCTGACCTGTGAGCATCGATCACGTTTATGGCCTTGGGTCGACCAGACCCGAAGCCATCGGGGTCTAGAGCGGGATCACGCCGCTCGAAACCGCATTCTCCAACCGGTCGATCACGCTTGCAAGCTTCTCGTCGATGACGTGAAGATACTCCGTCCAGTCGTTGACGTGCTTCAGTTCGGCCTTGCCGTCGGAAATGCCGCGAAGCGCAATCAAAGGAATGCCGAAGGACTGGCAGGCGCGCAGCACCGCGAAGGTCTCCATCTCGACCATGTCGGCGTCGATCGTCTCGTAGGCAGCGCCCGAGACGATGTTGGCGCCGGTCGAAAGCCGCGCTTCCGGAACGCCGGGGATGCGCAGCGGCAGCGGCACCACGGCCGGAAGGTCGAGAAACGGCGTTGCGCCCTTCTCGAAGCCGAGCGGCGAGGCATCCATGTCGCGGTAGCCGACGGAAACCGCCTGGTAAACTTCGGTCTGTTCGAGCGTGGCGGCACCCGCCGAGCCGAGCGAAACGACGAGATCGGGCAGGGCCCGCTCGGCGGCGAGTTCGGCAAGCGTGCGCGTCAACACGACGGCCGCCTCGACCGGCCCGACGCCGGTCATCAGCGGCTTGATCCGGCCTTTCAGGTGCGGACCGTACTCGGCATCCACGGCCATGACGTAGAGCACCTTGTGTCCGGCAACGTCCTTGACGGCAAAACTCATCCTTCGATCCCTTCGCGTCCGCGCACAACCATCATCGTTCCGGTCATCGAGGCGATCAGCTTTGCCGGTCCGTCGGAGCGGATCGCATAGCCGCGACCGTCGGAAACGATGATCGTCGATCCGGGCTTTGTCACCTCGCCGCGGAAGAGGAAGCGTTCGCCGCGCCCGGGCGAAAGCAGGTTGACCTTGAACTCGATCGTCAGGATCGAGGCATCCGGGTCGATCACCGAATAGGCCGCATAGGTGCCGGCTGAATCCAGCGCCGCGGAGATCACGCCGGCATGCAGGAAGCCGTGCTGCTGCGTCAGCTTGTCGTCGAAGGGCAGCTCGATTTCGACCGTGCCTTGCTCGACAAGTGTCAGTTCGGCGCCGATCGTGCGCATCGCCGCCTGCCGCGCGAAGCTCTCGCGAATGCGCTTTCGGAAATCGGGGGGATCACGGTCGTCCATCAGTCCATGGGCCTTTGTGTCGGGCGGCATCATTATGACCGCGGGACAGTGGCACGGTCGTGAAGGTCGGACAAGTTCAATTCATGAGCAAAATCGCGCTGTTGAGCGCCGTCGCAAACGCAACCCAGGCGAGATAGGGAAGGAACAGCAGGGCCGAAATGCGATCCCGTTGCCAACTTGCGACGACGAAGCCGGCAACCGCGATCACGAGCGCGATGATCACGATCAGCGCCGACGCTATATCCTGCATGCCAAAGAACAGTGGCGACCAGAGGAAGTTGAGGATCATCTGCGCCAGCCACAGGCGCATGGCGGCGCTGCGCCGATGATCGAGAAACATGCGGGCGCCGACAACGCCGATCATCACGTAGAGGATCGACCAGACCGGCGCGAAGATCCAGTCCGGTGGATTGAAGGCTGGCTTTGCCAGCGACCGGTACCATTCGCCGGGGATGTTGTTGGTGCCGATGAGAAGGCCGAGGCCGAGAACGGCGGCGATGAAGACTACGTATACGATGGTTCTGTTCATGATCTCGCCAGATAGAACAGACTTTCCGTCTTTCCAGCGGGGCCGCCGTTTTGAAGCCATCATGCACCACCTATATGAGCTGCCATGAAGACCTTCCGACGTATCGACATCCGGCCGGCCGGCCCGGATGACATCATGATGATCGCCTCCGTTATCGTCGAAACCTGGCGATCGACCTTCCGCGGGCTGATTTCCGATGCCTTTCTCGACGCCATGAGCATCGAGGAACAGGCGTTGCGCCACGCAAGACGCATGCGCATCGCCGACGTCTTCCATCTGGTTGCGGTTGACGTGAGCACGAACAAGGTGATCGGCTTTGCCAATTACGGCAAGGCGCGCTCGATGCCGCCGCGGTTCGACCGCGAGCTCTATGCGCTTTACATCCTGAAAGAGTTCCAGGGCGCGGGCATCGGCTCGGCACTGGTGCGCAGCGTCGCCGGTCACTGCCGGGAGCTTGGCGGCAAGTCGCTCTTTGCCTGGGTGCTTTCCAGCAACCCGAATCGGGGCTTCTATGAGCATCTCGGCGCCATTGCCGTTGGCCAGGGCCAGGTGAGCCTCGGCGGCGAAAACCACGACCAGACCGCCTATCGTTGGAACGATCTGGCAAAACTCTCCGGCGACGGCCGTTTTTCGGCCTGAGATCGTCTTAGGCCTAAGCCAACCGCACGATGTGCTGGTCCCAGGCCACTCGGCTCTTGTTAGCCTTGAAGTGGCCGTCATAGGAGGAAACGGCAAAGCCGTGGTCGGCTCTGGCGACCCCCGCCGCATCGGCGACGCGCTCTTCCTTCAGCACGGTACCGGTTCGTGCATCGAGCATCACCGCCACGCCGCCCTTCGGCGAAGTCAGTCCGATCAGCCCCTCGTTCCGGTTGACGGCGATGGCGCCGACATAGTTCGCCAGCGCTTCCGTCGTGCGCTCGGGCAGAGACAGGAACTTCAGGTCTTCGCCCTGGGAAAACGAGCCGACGAGCGGCGGCAGGTCGCTGCGCGCACCCTCATACTGGCAGGCGAACCAGATCTCGCCCTTCGGACCGATATCGACATGCCGGGTCGACAGGCGGCTGAGATCATCCGGCAGACCGTGCTTCTGTACGAGCGCGCCGGTTCGCGTATCGACCAGCGTCAGGCTCGGCTCCATATGGTCGAGATTGAGCTTGGTGCGGCCAAAATCCGGATGGGTCTCGATGCCTCCATTTGCAATCGCCAGCAGTTTCCCGTCGGCGCTCAGCGTCATGTCGTGTGGGCCGATGCCATAGGTCGGGAATTCGCCGATGCGGGTGAAGTTGTCGCTGCCGTCATAGATGCCGACCATGCCGCGATTGGCGGCAAAGTCGTTCTCGGTGGCGTAGAGCAGCTTGCCGTCTGCCGAGAAGCAGCCATGCCCGTAGAAATGCCGGCCGTCGGCAGCGGTGATCACGATCGGCTCGGCCGTGCCGTCGGTTGCAAGGATCATCGCATAGGTGCCGGGCCTGCGGGCAAAGGCGACGGTGCGGCGGCTGACGGGCGAATAGGCCATGCCGTGTGCACGGGCCGGCAGCGCCGTGCGGTCGATGATCTCGCCCGCTTCCGTGAGCGTCGCGACGCCATAGCTGCCGTCCGGCGCCATGAAGGCCGAGGCAAAGACGGCGTCGGCCCTGGTCAGGGCGAAGGCTCGCTCAGGCGCGAGGCTCGCCACCCAGGCCGCGCCCGCCATCCTCAGGAAACTGCGCCGGTCGATCAGGCCCGTGGCGGCTGTCATGCCATCCTCGCTCGTCATGGAAATCTGCAAGCCCTGGGCGGAGTGCCCGCTCAGGGCTGCGATGCAGCAGGTTGCGCGCTCAGAGCCAGCCCCGGCGCTTGAAGTAGAAATAGGGCACGATCGCCGAGATCACCATCAGCATCAGTGCCGCAGGGTAGCCGAATTCCCACTGCAGTTCCGGCATCACCCCGAAGTTCATGCCGTAGATCGAGGCGACCAGCGTCGGCGGCAGGAAGACGACGGCGGCAACCGAGAAGATCTTGATGATTTGGTTCTGCTCGAGGTTGATGAGGCCAAGCGTCGCGTCGAGCAGGAAATTGATCTTGTTCGACAGGAACAGCGCGTGATCACCAAGCGACGTCGCGTCCCGCTGGATCAGCTTGATCCGCTGCCGGCTTTCCTTGCCTGCCTTGCGCGGCCCCATGCCTTCGAGCGCCACATGATAGGCGACGAGCCGGCCGATGCTGACCAGGCTTTCGCGGATGACCGTCAAAAGGTCGCCCTTCTGGCCGATCTGCTCGATCAGCGACTGCAGGTCGCGCGTCTTCTTGGTGGCGCTGGCATTGGTCTTGCGGAACACATCCCGCGAAATTCCGTCGACCTCGCTGCCGGCGCGCTCCAGGGCATCCGCCGTACGGTCGATGATCGCCTCAAGCAGCCCGAGCATCACCAGTTCGCCGCTTTCGCAGATCTGGCCGTTTGCCTTCTGGATGCGATTGGAAAAATTCTGGAACGGCTTCGGGTCCGCGTGGCGCACGGTAACCAGCGTCGTGCCCTTGAGAATGAAGGTCACCGGCACCTTGACCGGATAATCGCTGTCGAGCTTGGCGGCGGCCGTCATCGTCATGAATTCGGCGCCGGCCTCCTGGTAGAGGCGGTCGGAAAGCTCGATCTCCTGCATCTCGTCGCGGGTCGGGATCTCGATGCCGAGCTGGCCTTCGACGAGCCGCGTTTCCTCGGCCGATGGATTGTAGAGGTCGTACCAGATTGCCGGCGTCGGCAGGGCGATGCCGTCGATCATGTCGACAAGCACGAGGTGGCTGTTCTGGCTTTTGTAGATGCGCAGCATATTGGGCTCCATAGGGCGAGTCATCCGACCGCCTGAAGCCCTGATCAATCAGGACCGGACGGCCGTGAGCGTGAAGGCTCGACTTCGACTGTCGGGGTTCATTGGGAGTTGGTCCTTGTGGTGAAACGTGCCCGCGAGAGCGGACACGGGAAGCGCTTTGCGCCCAAAAACCTTGATTGTCAACACTCGGCGCTTGAGCGGGATGCGGGCGGAAACCGCGCACACGTTTCCTCATCCCGCTCTAGTCGCCGTCGGCAAAGGAGAAGCCCGCGCCAAGCCCGATCGCACCGCCGAAATCCTTGTTCAGTCGATCGAGAAGGTCATTGGTATTGAGCGACAGGAAGGCGAGCTTGGCCCGTTTGTCCTTGTCCTCGAGCGCCTGATCGATCGGTCCGTCGATGTTGCCGGCCATGCCGATCACCGACTTCAAGACGAAGTCGGCGGAACCCGCGACCGAGCGGCTGTCTTCCGGCAAAAGGCTCTGCATGTCGGCAACGTCGAACAGTGTCTTCAGGCCCCGCACGTTGGCGGCGATCGACGGCATGGTGTTGCCGGAGCGCCAGTAGATCGCGAGCTTCGGATGTCCCTTGTCGTCCTTGCTCTCGTAGAACGGCTTCAGCCGCTGGTCCTTCACCGTCTCGACGCCATGGACGAGAATGCCGAGCAGTTCTGTTGCCGCTTCGCGGTTGTCGCGGAACTCGGGATTGTCAGGGCCCGGATGTTTCCAGGCAGCCTGAATGCCATCGGGCTTCTGCCATGCGGCCAGGAACTCGTTGGCGATCGTGTCGAGGTTCTTGGTGATCGCTAGGCCGTAGCGGCAGCGGAAATCGCCATCCTTGTTCAGAAGTGACTCGGCGCCCGTGCCATAGAGCACGTATTCGAGCGCGCCGAGCCCTTGTGCGGCGACGCTCTTGCCCTTGAGTTTGGCTTCGTCCGTTGCGCTTTCATCGTGCTTCGAAACGATCGCCTGCACCTGCTTCAGGCCCGTGCTCTTGCGGTCGGGGTAGAACAGGAACCGCTCGAAGCGGTTCTGCTCAAGTGCCGGACCAAGCCTCACCACCTCGATCGCCGACCAGGCGCCGACCATCTCGGAAAAGGCAACGCGAGCGCCATCGACCGTCGCCTGCGACGGCGCCGCGCAGAGCTTGGCCGTGGCCTGCGTGGCGGCAGCGGTCTTTTCCGTGAGGTTGCGATAGCCGGGGATGATGAAGCCGTCGACGGCTTTGGCCATGACCGCGGGCACGGCCGCCTCGTTGACGACGCGCGGCGAGAGCGCGCTTCCTTCCTGGGCCACCGCCGGGAAAACGGCGGTCAAGGTCAGGGCAAAAGCGAGAGTAAGCGTATGCGTGCGGGGCATTAGAGTGACTCCAGGAAGGCAAGGAGATCGCGGCGATCGCTTGCGGCAAGGGCGGCAAAGGCGTCACGGGCCTTCTGCCCTTCGCCGCCGTGCCAGAGGATCGCTTCGGTGAAATTGCGGGCGCGTCCGTCGTGGAGCAGGAAAGTGTGCCCACTGACGGTCTTCGTCAAGCCGATGCCCCAAAGCGGCGGCGTGCGCCACTCGCGGCCGGTGGCCACACCCACCTGCTGTCCGTCGGCAAGACCCTCGCCCATGTCGTGCAGCAGGAAATCGGAATAGGGCCAGATCAGCTGGAACGACTGCGCCTTGTTGGCCGCGTCCCGGCGGGTGACGAATTTCGGTGTGTGGCAACTGGTGCAGCCGAGTTCGTAGAAGACCTTCTTGCCACGCAGTGTCTCCGCAAAGCTCGCCTTGCGCCGCGCCGGCACGGCCAGGTTCTCCGAATAGAAGGTCACGAGGTTGAGCACCGGGTCGGGCGCTTCTGTGGGGCCAAGGCGTGCCTGCTCGCCGGTCGGCATGGTCAGGCATTTTGCCTGGGCCGCGGTGCAGTCGCCATGCGGGCGGTCGGCGTCGGGTGAAGAGATGCCGATGTCGGTGGCGAAGGCATCGGCGCTCTGTTGCCGCACGGTGGCGTTCTGCGCCTTCCAGCCGAAGCGCCCGAGCATGAGCTTGCCGGTCCTGGCGTCGCGCGTCAGCGCCGGCCGTCCGCTGATGCCGTCGCCATCCCTATCGTCGGGGTCGGCAAGGGCGAGGATGTCCGCCTCGTGGATCGCCTCGATCAGGCCAAGGCCGATCATCGGCTGCGCCACACGCGGCGAGAGCGTGGTTTCCGGATCGAGCGGGCCATAGGCGAGATCGGCCACCGAATAGCCTGGTCGGCGCAGAGAGGCCGTTTCGCCGTCGGGGAAAGTGAAGGGCTCCTCGGTGTAGCTGATCTTCAGATGGCCTTCGGCGGCAAGGCCGGGCACGGCGCTATCCTGAAGCTGGGCGCCATAAACAGCGTCGCCGAAGTTCACCACCTCGTGCGCCGCAATCATCCGGCGCTCCTCGTCGTCGCGGGGCGGCCGCGCCAGGCGGAAGAACATCGAGGTTGTATCGACGGCACCTTCCGGTGGCCGGCCGCGCCCGTCCTTCAGGTGACAGCTCTGGCAGGCTCGGGCGTTGTAGAGTGGTCCGAGCCCGTCGGAGGCCTGTGTGGAGGAGGGGGAGGAAACCCAAAGCTTGCGAAAGAGCGCGTTGCCGAGCTTGAAGCCCTCTTCCTCTTGGAAGGTGAGATTGGCCGAGAATTGCGAAAAACTGTCGGCATTGACGGGCGCGATCGAGGTGGCCGCACCGCCGGACATGGCTTCGAAGGTTTCCGCCTTGGAGAAATCGGTCGCAGGCCGCGTCACCGCCTGGACCCGCTGGCGGTCCTTGTCGTTGAGGTCGGAGCGTTCGGTCAAAAGGCCGTCGCCGGCGAAGGCGGGCAGGGCCGTGAAAAGCGCTTGAACGAGAACAAGCGCGCAAAGGCGGAAAGCGCCAGATTTCATCTCAGGAGGATCGGGCCGCGTCTTTGTCGACGCGGCCCGCCTTTTCAGCTTATTGGAAGACGGCGTTAGGATTATCCAGGCTGTCGGAACCTTCAAGCTCGACGGTGCCGAGATCCAGCGACGCAATGACGCGCTGTACGGTCTTTGCCTGGGCGATCAGGCCGTCGATCGCCGCCTGAACGGTGGCGTTGCCCTCGGCATTGCCTTCGCCGATCATCTGGTCGTAGGCCTCGGTCGTTTCCGCGCGCTTGGCCATCGCCTGCATCTTCTCGACCGTGGTCGAAAGGTTGCCGGCCATTTCCTTGTCGAGCGCTGCATCCTTGGCGGCGACGAGTTCGGACAGCGACGGGCCGGTCATCTTCGTGCCGTCGACGCGGGTATATTCGCCGGTATAGGCCGACTGGATGCCGATCGCGTCGTGCAGGTGCGAGTTGTGCGTGTTGTCGGAGAAGCAGTCATGCTCTTCTTCCGGATCGTGCAGCAGCAGGCCGAGCTTCATCCGCTCGCCCGCCAGTTCGCCATAGGAGAGCGAGCCCATGCCGGTGAGGATGGCGACGAGACCAGCCTTCGGGTCGGCCTCGACCGCCTTGGTCGCGGCACCATCCGGCGTCCAGTTGGCAACCATCTCCTTGAGGTCGGAAACGAGCAGCTCGGTCGCAGCCTTGAGGTAGGCGGCGCGGCGGTCGCAATTTCCGCGGGTGCAGGCCTTGGTGTCGTAGTCGGTGAAGGGGCGGTTGCCGGCGCCGGCCTTGGTCCCGTTCAGGTCCTGGCCCCAGAGCAGGAACTCGATCGCGTGGTAGCCGGTCGCGACGTTTGCTTCGATGCCGCCGGCTTCCTGTAGCGTGCCCGCCAGGAATTCCGGCGTGATGTTGGAAGCGTCGACGTCCTTGCCGTCGATCTTGATCGTCTTGTTGGCGATGACATTGGCGGTGAACAGCGCGTTCTCGTCGCTCTCGGTGCCATAGCTCGGATCGACATAGTCGATCAGGCCCTCGTCGAGCGGCCAGGCGTTGACCTTACCTTCCCACTCGTCAACGATCGCATTGCCGAAACGGTAGACTTCGGTTTCCTGGTAGGGGTTGCGGGCCTTCTTCCAGGCGTCGCGCGCGGCCTTCAGCGTTTCTTCGCTCGGCGTCGCGATCAGCGCGTCAACGGCCTTGTCGAGCGCTTCTGCGGTCGTCAGCGCGTCTTCGAACTTGGCGTGGGCGACGGCGGTGTAGTGCTTCACCACGGCGGCGGCATCGGTTGCGGCATGGGCCGGCTGCAGGGCCATCGCCGAGGTCGCCGTCATCAGCGCCAGCGCGGCGCCCCGGAAAAATTTCTTGGTCATGACCCTCTCCTGTTGCGTCCCCCGGCGCCGTCGAACGAGCCGCAAAACATGGCGTCGTTCAGCCGTCGAGCCATCAGAAAAGGCCCCGCCGAGCCCGCTTCTCATGAACCAAAAGCAAACTTGTGTCAAAGTGTATAGTTTAGAACGCTTTCAATCTGATGCGCGTCTTTTGCCGATCGTCAAACGGCGTTAACCCTTGCGTTGCATCAGGCAGAAGAAGAAGCCGTCCGTGCCGGTGGAAGCGGGTGTCAGCGTCACCGTCTTCATGTCTGCCGACCAGGGCTGCGGCTTGTCGGTGCCGAACAGCGTCGCCCAGATATCGGCGGCCGACAGGATCTCGAATTCCGGATTGTCTTCGCAGAAGCCGTAGACCTGCGCCTCGTTTTCCTCAGGCAGTACCGAGCAGGTGACGTAGATCAGATGGCCGCCGGGACGGACGAACTGGGCAGCGCTTGCCAGCGCTTCTTCCTGCTGGGAGATGCGCTCTTCGAGGTTCTTCTGGTTCAGCCGCCACTTGGTGTCGGGGCGACGGCGCCAGGTACCGGTGCCGGTGCAGGGCGCATCGACCAGCACGCGGTCGAAACGGCCGGCAAGCGGCGCGAGGCTGTCGGTGGATTCATGCACCTGGACATTGCGGGTGCCGGCGCGCTTCAGCCGCTCGATGATCGGGGCTAGCCGCTTGCGGTCGGTGTCGTAGGCGTGCACCTGGCCCTTGTTGTTCATCGCCGCCGACATGGCGAGCGTCTTGCCGCCGCCGCCGGCGCAATAGTCGAGCACCTGTTCGCCTTCCTGCGGATAGGCGAGATCGGCGACGATCTGCGAGCCCTCGTCCTGAACCTCGAACCAGCCCTTCTGGAAGGAAAGCTCGGCCGTGACGTTCGGCAGGCGCGAGGCGCCTTCGCCGGCGGGAATGCGGATACCATTACGGGCGATCGTTGCGGCCTCGGCACCGCTACGCTCCAGTGCCTTCAGGACCTTGGCGCGCGACGCCTTCAGCGTGTTTGCGCGCAGGTCCAGCGTCGGCCGGCCGGCGAGCGCCTTGGCTTCTTCCAGCCAGTCGTCGGAAAAGTTCTCTTCAAAGGAGGCCTGGACCCATTCGGGGATGTCGCCCTGCACATGGGCCGGGGCGTCCTCGATCCGGCGCGACCTGAAGGCTTGAAGCTGTTCGGCCGGTGCCTCCGGCGCGAACTTGTCGCCATCGAGCTCGGCGGCCAGCGCCTCGGGCGAAAAGCCCCACTGGCGGTACATCACCGCGTGGCCGAGGGCCGAGGCGCTGTCGCTATCCATCAGGTAGGCGTGGGAGAGCTTCATGCGAAGGGCGTCGTAGACGATGTTGCCGATCGCCGAGCGATCGCCGGATCCGGCGAAACGGTGGCCAAGGCCCCAATCCTTGAGCGCGTCGGCGACCGGGCGCTTCCGCTTTTCGATATCCTCAAGAACCTCAATGGCTCCAGCGAGCCTGCCGCCCAAACGCATCTTCGATCAACTCCTTTTTCGCCGTGGTAACGGCGATGGCATCGAAGAGCAAGACGGCGGAGAAGATTAACCGCCGAGAACGGTCTTTAGCGAAGTAGATCCACCCGCCCGCAGGCCGGGTAGCAGTATTTCAAGATCAGGAATTGACGACGCGATAGCAGACGCTGGCAGTGCCGGAGCGGACCATGCCGATCTGCGATGCTGCAGCCTTGGAAAGATCCATGACGCGACCGCGGATAAACGGGCCACGATCGTTGATGCGAACGATAACGCTCTTGCCGTTGCGCTTGTTGGTGACCTGCACCTTGGTGCCGAATTTCAGGCTGCGATGGGCGGCCGTCAGGTGAGCGGCATTCATGCGCTCGCCGGAGGCGGTCTTGGAGCTCAGCGCATACCAGGATGCGCCGCCGCAGCCGGCGCCGGCTGCATGGCTATCGGAAACGGAGACGAGACCGATAGTGGCCGTGAATAGCGCTGCAGCGGCAGCCGTCTTGATCTTCGCTGGCGTCAAACTGGCGATCCCCTCGGTCAAAACACTTGGTTAAAAACTTCTGAGAACCGCTAATTGGGGCGAAAAATGGCAAAAACGTGCTTCAACCATTTACGCTCTATTAGGATTTATTAAAAAATGACGAAATTTCAAAAACGAAGATTGTTTGAAATAGTTTAAACGCAGACAGGAGTTCTTTGGAATCAGGGGTTGAGCGTTCGCCAGCCTCCGCACGTGAGCCGAACCCGCCCGTAAACGAAAAATTTCATTAAAAATTTCGAATTGGACCAATTTTCCGGAATCCGGATGGTCGAAAATTCGTTACTAGCGCGCAGGTTGTATGAAATTAGCCAAGTATCGAACGAATATCCAAAGAATGTCACAATTGCGATGGCCGAGCCCTGGCCATTACTGACGGACTGACTATCGACGTTCTATAAGCATTACGGGTTATGCTATCTGGCGGGTGCCGTATTGCATTTCACTGTCCGCGCCACGCGCCCGACTGCCAAAGCTGTGCAAGCGAGACGCGATAATCCGGAAAGGCAAATTCAAAACCGGTCGCACGCATGCGGGCATTCGAAACCCGCTTGTTTTCTCCATAGAAAGTGCGGGCCATCGGTGACAGTTCGGCTTGCTCGAAAGGCGTTTCCGGCGGCGGCTCGACGCCCATCAGCCGGGCGGCTTCCGCGACCACGTCCTGCGGCGGCGCCGGCTCGTTGTCGGTGATGTTGAAGACGCCGCTGGTGCCATTGTTGGCGAGGAACAGCGCTGCGGCGCCGATATCCTCGACGCGGATTCGATTGAACACCTGGCCGGGCTTGACCAGCCGCCGTGCCGTGCCGTTTTCGAGATTGCAGAAGGCGTTGCGTCCGGGTCCGTAGATGCCGGAGAGCCTGAGCACCGCGACCGGAATATCCTGGTTCTTGCCGAAGGCGATCCAGGCGTCCTCCGCTTCCACGCGCTCGACAGAGCGGGCCGAGACCGGCTTGCGCAGCATGTCCTCGGTGACCCATTCGCCGCCATGGTCGCCATAGACCCCGACCGTTGAGAGATAGCCGATCCATTCGAGGTTCGGCGCGATCTGCGTGAGGTCCGGGCTCGTGGTGCGGAACATGGGATCGCCATCGCGACCGGGCGCGATCGACTGGATCAGATGAGTTGCCTTGCCGAGGGCGGCGGCAAGGTCGTCGGAGATCGTCTCGCCGTCGAAGAGCACCGGGCGGATGCCGGCCCTTTCGAGTTTTGCCGCCTTCTCCTCGCTCCTGGTGGTGCCGATAACGCTTGTGGCCGTTGGGGCCATCGCTTTTGCGATTGCCGTACCGGAGTAACCGGCGCCAAGGATCAGGACATGCATCGGCTCACTCCCGCGATCTGCCATTCGTTGAGGACGTCTTCGTCCGTCTCTGGCTCGCATTGTTCGGCAAATTCCGCAAGCGCCGCAGGCGCGACCAATCGTGACAGCGCCCAGACCGCCATTGCCCGCACCACGGCTGAGGTGTCGTTGACGCGGGCCTTGACTGCGGGCACCAGCGCCTGGCTGCCTGAATTGCCGGCGGCGATCAGCACGTTCCGCACGAACCGGTCGCGACCGATGCGCTTGACCGGTGAGCCTGAGAACAGGCTGCGAAAGCTCGGATCATCCAGGTCAAGCAGGGTTTCGAGCGACGGCGCCTTCAGATCGTCGCGTGCTCTGAGCTTCATTTCCGAGGCTGCCTGCGCGAACTTGTTCCAGGGGCAGGCGGCAAGACAGTCGTCGCAGCCATAGATGCGGTTGCCGATCAGCGGCCGGAATTCGGGATCGATCGGCCCCTTGTGCTCGATCGTGAGGTAAGAGATGCAACGTCGCGCGTCGATCCGGTAGGGCGCCGGGAAAGCGTCTGTCGGACAGGCATCGAGGCAGGCGCGGCAGGAGCCGCAATGGTCGCGCTCGGCTTCGTCGAAGGCGAGGTCCGCCGTCGTGAACAGGCTGCCGAGAAAAAGCCAGGAGCCGAATTCGCGGCTGACCAGATTGGTGTGCTTGCCCTGCCAGCCGAGGCCGGACTGCTCCGCCAGCGGCTTTTCCATCACCGGGGCGGTATCGACGAAGACCTTGACGTACTCGCCAGCGCGCGCGGCAAAGCGGGTCGCGACTTCCTTGAGCTTGCCCTTGATGATGTCGTGGTAGTCGCGGTTCTGGGCATAGACCGAGATCGCACCGCGATCGGTCCGCTCAAGAATGCCACGCGGATCGTGTTCCGGGCCGTAGTTCATCGCGAACATGACGACGGAGCGCACCTCGCTCCAGAGCGTGCGCGGATCGGAACGGCGCTCGGCTGTCTCTTCGAGCCAGTCCATCGTGCCGTGAAAGCTCTCGTCGAGAAAGTCTCGAAGCCGGGCCGGTGCTTGCGGAATGGCATCCGGCCGGGTGATGCGACAGAGATCGAAGCCCTTGTCTGCCGCCTCTGCCTTCAGGAACGCCGTCAGCTTCAGCCGGCGCCGTTCCTCACTGTCTGCCTTGGCATCGATGCCGGGCACGGTATTCGCCTCAGAAGTCGAGATCCGCATAGTGCGGAACGGGGGTGACGCCGCGCACGCGCTCGGCAAGCAGCGGCCGGAAGGAGGGGCGGGACTTCAGCCGCTGGTACCACTCCTTGGCGCTCGGGGCGTCCGACCAGTCGATTTCGCCGAGATAATCGAGCACGGACACCGTCGCGGCGGCGGCAAGATCGGCATAGGAGATCCGGTCGCCGGCAAGCCAGGTCCGCGAGCCGGCAAGCCAGGAGAGATACTTCATATGCTGGCGGATGTTGGCGCGCGAGGTCCGCAGGACCTTGCTGTCGGGTGCGCCGCCGCCCTGGTCCGGCGTCATCTGCAGCTTGAAGATCCGCTCGCGCACCAGCGGCCGCGTCACATCGGCTTCCATCTTCTGCAGGAACCATTCGACCAGCCGGCGGATTTCCGCGCGCTGGAACGGATCCTCGGCCAGAAGGCGGCGATCCCGCTTCATGATGCCATTCGTCTCGTCGAGATATTCCGAGATGATCGTCGCCCCACAGAGCGCCCTCATACTGTCGTCAACATAGACCGGTAGCGTTCCGGCCGGGTTCAAAGCCAGGAAGTCGCGCCGGTTCTCCCAGGGCTGCTCGTCCGTCAATTCCGTCTGGTAGCCGTATTCCGAAAGGATCAGGCGAACGAAGCGTGAAGCGGCGGACATGGGGTGGTGATACAGTGTCGGCATCGATGATCTGGCTTCTCAGGGCTTTGGCTTGGGGGCGTCAGCGTGGCGGCGCAAGCGTCTGGCCACGGCTCATGTGTTAGAGCTATAGAAATTTGTGGTGGCAAACACAAGCGAATCAGCCTTTTCCTCCCACTCCAAAACTTGTCAGGAAATTCTCATATATGGCGGATCAATCGATCATCAGTGCGCTTGTCCTCGGTCTGATCGAGGGCCTGACGGAGTTCATCCCCGTCTCGTCAACGGCGCACGTCCTTCTCGCCGGCCACTTCCTCGGCTTCAAGTCGCCGGGCAACACCTTCGCCGTCCTCATCCAGCTCGGCGCCATTCTGGCGATCCTGCTCGTCTATTTCCAGAAGCTTCTGTCGATCGCGCTGGCGTTGCCGACAAGCATCAAGGCGCGCCGCTTCGTCGTGTCAGTGCTGCTCGCCTTCCTGCCGGCGGCGGTCATCGGTGCCATTGCCCATGATTTTATCAAGACGGTGCTGTTCGAGACGCCTGTCCTGATCTGCGTCGTACTGATCGTCGGCGGCGTCATCCTTTATGCGATAGACCATCTGCCGCTGAAGCCGCGCTATACCGACGTGATGGACTACCCGCCGTCGCTGGCGCTGAAGATCGGCCTGTTCCAGTGCCTGGCTATGATCCCCGGAACGTCCCGTTCCGGCGCGACGATCGCCGGCGCCCTGCTGATGGGCACCGACAAGCGTTCGGCCGCCGAGTTCTCGTTCTTCCTGGCGATGCCGACCATGGTCGGCGCCTTTACGCTGGACCTCTACAAGAACCGCGATGCGCTCTCCTTTGACGATTTTACCCTGATTGCAGTCGGTTTCATTGCGGCCTTCGTCGCCGGCATCTTCGTCGTGCGCTCATTGCTCGACTTCGTCTCGCGGCGCGGTTTCACGCCTTTCGCC
Source organism: Ensifer sp. ENS07 (assembly GCF_014852185.1). Taxonomy (NCBI): domain Bacteria; kingdom Pseudomonadati; phylum Pseudomonadota; class Alphaproteobacteria; order Hyphomicrobiales; family Rhizobiaceae; genus Ensifer; species Ensifer sp. ENS07. The sequence continues at coordinate 248,332 of NZ_JACVBE010000004.1, forward strand.
ATCTGGCGCATCATCGTCGGGATCGCCGGCCTGATCGGTCTGTGGCTGCTTGGCTGAGCAGAACCGACGATCTCAATGACAAAAGGCGCGTCCCCGACGCGCCTTTTTCCTTGACCTGTTGTCAGGCCCTAAAAACAAAGCCGCGTGCGTCTCATGGTGAAACGCACGCGGCTACTGGCCCCCGCCAATAACTTTTGATGCCTCGTCGAGGCGCCGGCCCTTAGTGGCCGGAAAGGTCGATCGATGCCGTGGTGCACGGATCGACGCCATAGGCCGGTGCGCAATCCTTGCCGCTGCTGGCGACCGTGTTCGGCGCCATGAACGATCCAGCCAGAATGATCAGTGCCGCACACGCAAAAAAGATTGCGATCGACTTGCCCATGGACGCTATGCCTTTCGAGATTGATGCCGCCGCCCGCCGTCATGCCTTGGGATCGGGGGCGCGAGGCGGTGTTTAGTTGGTGGATATGACATGATCAATATCAGGACATGTTGAATTTGCGGTAAATGCCAATCGCTTTTCCGACTGCGGCAGAACTGCAACGCTGTTACCGCAATACAACAGAAAACGGCCGCCGGTGGTTCCGGCGGCCGTTCAAAAAAATCGTTGGGTTGCTGCCGATCAGGCGGCGCGGCCGCTACGGGTGTACTGGCCCTGCGGGCGGTAGCGCACCAGATAGGTCGGCAGGATCGATTCCAGCATCGTCGGGTCGATGCCGATGCCGGAAAGTGTGCGGCCTTCCGATACGGCCTTTGCGGAGACGACATTGTCGGATTTCAGCAACACCACCTGGTCGGCGGTAAGCGGCGGCGTGACGAAGGGGATCAGCGACGAAACGCTGCCGATCAGAGACGCGACGCCGAAGGGCAGCGAGACGAGCGTGCGCTTGCGGTCGATCGTGTTGAGCATGATCTCGAGACAGTCGCGGAAGCTCAAGACGTCAGGGCCGCCGAGTTCGTAGATCTTGCCCTTGGCGATCTTGCCGTCGACGGCGCGGGCCACGGCTTCGGCGACGTCGGTCACGTAGACGGGCTGGAATTTCGTCTCGCCGCCGCCGATCAGCGGCAGGACCGGCGAGAAGCGGGCCATGTTGGCGAATTTGTTGAAGAAGCCGTCCTCTGGACCGAAGACGACCGACGGACGCAGGATGATCGCGTCAGGCTTGGTCTCAAGGATAGCGGCCTCGGCGCGGCCCTTGCTGCGGGCGTAGTTCGATGCAGAGGAGGCGTCGGCGCCGATGGCGGAGATATGGGTCAGCGTCGCGCCGACGCCGCGGGCCGCTTCAGCCACGGCACGGGCGCCGAAATCCTGGACCGCATCGAAGGTGTTGCGGCCGCTCTCGAACAGTACGCCGACGCAGTTGATGACGTGATCGGAGCCTTCAACGGCGCGGTCGACCGATTTACGGTAGCGCAGGTTCGCCTGAACGAAGGAGATCTGGCCGACATTGCCGAGCGGCTGGAGATGACCGGCAAGGTCCGGCCGGCGAACGGCGACGCGGATGCGATAGCCGCGTTTGGCGAGCGCGCGCACCACATGACGGCCGACGAACCCGGATCCGCCGAAAATCGTCACCAGCGGCGGAAGGTTGGACAAGGTCATGGGATGTGCACTCCTGATCGGATCGGAAAGAATTGATTGCTACATAACCCAACAGCCGCGAGAGGTGAAGGCCAATCGACGCCTGCGTGCAGAGCCTGCTAAAGGTTGGGGGCGGTGGGATCAGACGCCTTCGACGACCACCATCTCGGCGTCGGCGACTTCCTGGCGGATCGCGGCGGCAATCTGGTACTCGGGAGAGTTATAACAGTCGATCGCCGCCTGCAGCGATGGAAATTCGATGACGACGTTGCGGGCGCGAACGCCACCCTCCAACCGATGATGCAGCCCGCCGCGTGCCAGAAAATTGGCGCCGTATTTCTCGAAGGCGGGCTTTGCGGCCGCTACATAGTCCTTGTAGCGCTCGGGGTCGCGGACATCGACCCGTGCGATCCAGTATCCCTTGGCCATATTGAGCTCCTCGTCTTGCAGCACGAAAGGCTGACGGGAGTGTTACTTCCGGCAAATTTGGGCCGAGGTCAAGCGGATCGACCGGGCGCGCTGGTCCGACGGGTGTCGCCCGGCATCAGCGGGCGAGCGCACCGTTCATTTCGGCAAGGATGGCGCGGGCAGCCGCAAGCGGCTCGGCGGCTGCGACGATTGGGCGCGCGACGACGAGATGGCTGGATCCGGCCTTGAGCGCCTCGGAGGGCGTCATCACCCGCTTCTGGTCGCCCTTGTCCGCGCCGGCCGGGCGAATGCCCGGGGTGACGAGTGCCATGTCCGGCCCGATGATCTTGCGCACTGCCGCCGATTCTTCCGCTGAGCAGACGATGCCGCCCATGCCGGCGGCGCGCGCCTGTTCGGCCCGGCGCAGCACCAGCGTGTGCGGATCGTATTCATAGCCGGCATCGATCACGTCCTGCTCGTCCATCGAGGTGAGCACGGTGACGCCGAGCAGGCAGAGGTCGGAGCCTTTTGCAGCCTCGACAGCCGCCTTCATCGCCTTCGGATAGGCGTGCAGGGTCAGCATCGACATGCCCATCTTGGCGATGTTCTCGACGCCCTTGGCCACCGTGTTGTCGATGTCGAGCAGCTTCATGTCGAGGAAGACGTTCTTGCCGCTTTTGGCCAGGTCGCGCGCGAATTCCAGGCCGCCGGCAAAGACCAACTGGTAGCCGATCTTGTAGAAGGAGACATCGTTGCCGAGCGTCGACACGATCTTCTCGGCATCCGCAATCGTCGGAAGGTCGAGGCCTACGATCAGTCTGTCGCGCGCGGTTTCGGTCATCGTCTAAATCCCCTGCCAGTGTTCCATCGGGGTCCAGTCGCATGCAACAGTCCGATCCGCAAGGCGGAAAGCGAAGACATTGCCGCCGCCACCACCCTTCTGGTCGGCTGCGCGCGAGATTGGCGCGCCGGTAAGGCGGCATTTCAGAAGTGTGCCGACGCCGCCATGGCCGACGAAGGCAATCGGGATTTTCGGATCGTGATCGCCGAGGATCCGAAAGACCGCGTTCGAGATGCGGCTCTGGGCATCGATCGCGCGCTCCCAGCCCTTGAAGCTTTCGGTGGGATTGGCGAAGAACCAGTCGGCCGCCTTCTCGAATTCCGGCGGCGGCAGGAAGCCGGTGGCCGATCGATCGTTCTCGCCCATGTCGTGGTGGACCTCGACCGTCACGCCGGCCGCATCGGCCAAAAGTTGTGCCGTCTCGATCGCCTTGGTTTCGTCGCTCGAAACGATCCGTCCGAGCGAACGCACCCAGGGCAATCGGGCGGTGATGACCGCGCGTTCGCGGCCAACAGTGGAAAGTCCCCATTGCGGGACGGGCACGTCCGGATCGATCTGGACCTGCGGATGGGTGACGTAGACGCCGAACATCCCGTCAGTGCGCCCGGCGATAGACCCAGAGCTGCGCCGGCGGAATGTTGCGCACGACGAAGTCGAGATGCTGGATGCTGTAGCGGTCCGGCATGGCAACGACGGGCGACAAAGGCCCATAGGAAATCTGCACGACCGGCCGGCCGACCGGAATGCGCGACAGCAGATCGTCGATCAGTTCGACGCGGCGATGCATCGGGAAGTTCAGAAGCGGCACGGCAGAGACGACGCTGTCGAAGGTCTGGCCGTTGAGTTCGCCGAGCGTGTGTTCCAGATCGAAGGCGTCGCCGTTGATGAAGTTGACGCCGTTGAAGTTGGTCTTGAGCTGATTGTAGAAATCGGTCGAATACTCGATCGACACGAGATTGGACGGCTCAAGGCCACGTTCCAGGATCGCCTTGGTGATGACGCCGGTGCCGGGGCCGAGCTCAAGAACCGGAAGGCCTGAGGCCGGATTGATGACGCTCGCCATTCGGCGCGCTGTGACGGAGGAGGTCGGCAGGATCGCGCCGACGGCCTTGGCATTGCTCATCCATCCTTTGAAAAAGCGAATCTCTTCGTCGAACTTCCGTCCGAGCCGTTCCTTCACCTTCACGCGCAAATTCATTGAACCCCTCAAAACCGCTGTCCTCTCCTCGCACAGGCCGTCCGCGCAAAATTCCTCGCCCGGTGATTCGGGCCGGCCGCGGCGGCGGTGATCATAATGTGTCCCCATCTGCGGCAAAAACAAGTCTGTCTGCGCCTGAAAGCGTTCGCTTATCAACAGTCCGCAGATGCCGCGGCCAACAAAAAACCCGTCACGCGCGGGCGTGACGGGTTGGCATTTCGCGCCGCATCAGGCCCGGCTACACGCGCATCGGCATGAGCACATAGAGCGCATCTTCAGCGGCCAGATCACGGACGAGCGTCGGCGAGCCCGGGTCTGCCAGCATGAAGATCGCATCGGTGCCTGTCAGCTGCGAAGTAATGTCGAGCAGGTACTTCGCGTTGAAGCCGATTTCGAGCGGATCGTGGTCGTAGCCGACGGGCAGTTCTTCCGTAGCACTGCCGGAATCGGGATTGTTGACCGTCAGCGTCATCTGGCCTTCGTTCAGCGCCAACTTGACGGCGCGGCCGCGCTCCGACGAGATCGTCGATACGCGATCGACCGCCTGAGCGAAGGACTGGCAATCGACGCGCAGTTCCTTGTCGTTGTTGGCCGGGATGACGCGCTGGTAGTCGGGGAAAGTGCCGTCGATCAGCTTCGAGGTCATGACGATCGAGCCGATCGTCAGGCGGATCTTGGCGTCCGAGACTTCGACAGTGACGACGAGTTCCGGGTTGTCGAGCAGCTTCTGCAATTCGCTGACGGTCTTGCGCGGGATGATGATGCCCGGCATGCCTTCGGAGCCGGATGGCGCCTCGACGTCGGCGCGCGCCAGGCGATGGCCGTCGGTTGCGACGGCGCGCAGTTTCAGCTCACCCTTGCTTTCGACCGTGTGTACGAAGATGCCGTTGAGGTAGTAGCGGGTTTCCTCAGTCGAGATCGCGAACTGGGTGCGATCGATCAACATCTTGAGGTCAGTCGCCTTGAGGCGGAACGAATGCGAGAAGCTGCCGGCGGTCAGATCCGGGAAGTCGGATTGCGGCAGGCACTGCAGCGAGAACTTGGAACGGCCCGAGGCGACGGTCATCGCCGTGCCCTCGGCGTTGGTGGCGAGCAGCACTTCCGAACCGTCGGGCAGCTTGCGCACGATGTCGTAGAGCAGGTGCGCTGGCACGGTGGTCGCGCCCGCCTGCTCCACCTGCGCCGGGGTCGCCTCGGTGATTTCGAGGTCGAGGTCGGTCGCCTTCATTTCGAGGCTGGCGCCGTCGGAACGCAGGAGCACGTTCGAGAGGATCGGGATCGTGTTTCGCCGCTCCACCACGCGGTGCACGTGGTTCAGCGATTTCAGGAGGTTGGATCGCTCGAGAGTAATGCGCATGGGATGCCGCTTTCAACCATTGCCCGGCGGGCGAAACGTCCGCCTGAGCGTCAACTGCGAGTGCCCCGGCCGACCGACCGGATAGATGTGGACCGGCAAAATGGCAGAAAGAGCGCCCGGAAAGCAAGGGGTTTGAGGGCTTCTGTCCCCAGATGCGGCACGTGGGCCCGTCGTCTTGCCCTTGCTCTGCCATGGTGGCTCACTCATAAAGACCGGACAGACACATCGGTAAGCACGATCAGGACGTTACAGGTGGAAAAGCAAAAGACAGCGGAACCGGCCGGCGGACAGAGGGAGCGCAGCTACCGGCTGCACAATGTGAGCGTTCCGGCCCGCCCCCTTGATGCCGCGCTCTATCTGGTGGCAACCCCGATCGGCAATCTCGGCGATATCACGCTGCGCGCGCTGGAAACATTGGCCGGCGCCGATGTGCTTGCCTGTGAGGACACGCGGGTCACCCGTGTTCTGCTTGATCGCTACGGCATCACCAATCGGCCCTACGCCTACCACGAGCACAATGCCGACGAGGCCGGTCCGCGGCTGCTGGCAGCGCTCGCCGAAGGGCGTTCGGTGGCACTAGTCTCTGATGCCGGCACGCCACTGGTCTCCGACCCCGGCTACCGCCTGGGGCAGCTTGCGATCGAGGCCGGACATCGCGTCGTGCCGATTCCCGGCGCCTCGGCGCCGCTTGCAGCCCTCGTCGGGTCCGGCCTGCCGAACGATGCTTTCCTCTTTGCCGGTTTCCTGCCGACCAAGGACAAGGCCAAACGCGATCGCCTCAGGGAACTCGCCACCGTGCCGGCAACCATCCTGTTCTTCGAATCGCCGCACCGGATCGCTGCGACGGTTGCGGCGGCGGCCGACGTTTTGGGGGAGGGCAGGCGGGCGTCCGTCTGCCGCGAATTGACCAAGACCTTCGAGGAATTTCGCCGCGGCACGCTCGGCGAGCTTGCAGCTCATTATGAACAGGCGGGGCCGGTCAAGGGCGAGATCGTGCTCGTCATAGGCCCTCCCGATGCCGCGCCCGAACCGGAAGCGGCCGACGTCGACGCGCTGCTGCAAAGCCTGGTCGCCGACATGCCGACCGGCAAGGCGGCAACCGAAGCCGCCCGCCAGACGGGCCTGCCGCGCAAGGAACTCTATGACCGGCTGCTGCAGTTGAAGGAGCGCCATGACGACTGATGGTGGCGACAAGCGGAAGCTGAAGGCGCTGAGGCGAGGGCATCTCGCCGAATACCGTGCCGCGCTTTGCCTTCTGCTCAAGGGCTACCGCATCGTCGCCATGCGCCATCGCACCAAGCTTGGCGAGATCGACATCATCGCAAGGCGCGGCGATCTCATCGCCTGCGTCGAGGTCAAGGCCCGTCGCTCGGCCGAAGACGGCGTCTTCGCCGTGACGGCGACAGCGCAGAGGCGTATCCGTGCCGCGAGCGATCTCTGGCTGGCGAAACAGCCGGATTTCAGCAGGCTTTCCGTGCGCTACGACATCGTCACCGTGACCCCTTGGGGCTGGCCGCGGCACCTGCCGGATGCGTTCTGAATCGGCGCATAATGAAGGAAAATGATTGCGTTGTTCCGCGGGTGCTCCTCGTTGGAACATATTCTCGAATTTGTAATCGTTCCGACATAAAAGCGTTACGGGCCTGTCATTGAAGGTCACTAGTCCACTGCCATCCGCAACCCGGTGGAGAGGATTAGTCATGTTCAAGAAGTTTACGCTCGCAGCCCTTACCCTTGCATTTTCCGCGACCTCGTCGCTTGCCGCGACCAACATTACCTGGTGGCACGGCATGGCCGGCCGCAATGGCGAAGTCATCAATGAAGTTTCCAAGAAGTTCAATGAAGCCCAGAGCGCCTGCGCGCTGACCCCGGTTTCCAAGGGCACCTACGAGGAAGCGCTCGCTTCCGGTATCGCCGCTTTCCGCTCGGGTGAACAGCCGAACATCCTGCAGGTCTTCGACGCCGGTGCCGCCACGATCATCAACGCCAAGGGCGCGGTCATCCCGGCCGAAGACCTGATCATCAAGGCTGGTCACAACTTCGACCGCAACGCCTTCATCGATGGCGTGCGCTACTTCTACGCCGACAGCGAAGGCAAGTTCGTCGGCATGCCGTTCAATTCCTCCGCGCCGATCATGTACATCAACGACGAGGCCCTGAAGAAGGCCGGCGTCGAAGCGCCGAAGACCTGGGAAGAGTTCGAGGCCGTCGCCCCGAAGCTGAAGGAAGCCGGTTACATCCCGCTCGTCCAGTCGCAGCTCACCTGGCAGTTCACGGAGAACTTCTTCTCCCGCAACAACATCCAGTTCGCCACCAACAACAACGGTTACGACGCCGTCGTCGACACTGAGCTGAAGGTCACCGACCCGAACCTCGTCATGATGTTCGACAAGCTGAAGGCCTGGAAGGATGAAGGCTACTTCGCCTTCTACGGCGCCGGTTGGAACGACAACCAGAAGGTCTTCGAAGAAGGCAAGGCTGCGTTCTGGATCGGTTCGTCGGGTTCGTTCGGCGGCCTGCAGAAGACGGCGCAGATGCCGTTCTCGGCAACCTTCCTGCCCTATTGGGGCTCGATCAAGGGCGCCGGCACCAACTCCTTCATCGGCGGCGCGGCACTCTTTGCCATGTCCGGCAAGACGGATGAAGAAAACAAGTGCGTTGCCGACTTCTTCCAGTTCCTGACCTCGCCTGAGATCCAGTACTTCTACCACAAGGCCACCGGCTATGTGGCCATCACCAAGGCAGCCTACGAGCTTGCCCAGAAGGATGGTTACTACAAGGAAAAGCCGGTTGCCGAAGTCGGCATCAAGCAGCTGATGCTGCCGGCCGGCGACTGGTCGAAGGGCTACCGCCTCGGCTTCTACCCGCAGATCCGTGAAATCATGGAACGCGAATACGGCCGCATCTTCTCGGGCGAAACAACCGTCAAGGACGCGTTCGACACGATCGAGAAGGAAGGCAACGAGCTGCTCGCCCGTTTCGCCAAGACGGCCGGCTGAGCTCGATGTCGACCGCGACAGATCTCCTCCCCGCAGCGCGGGGAGGGACCGGAACAAAGACCGGGGGGCGTCGCTTCGGCGCCTTCCGGATTTTCGGTGGCCAGTCGAATAGCGGAGGCGAAAGCGCTGCAAAGCGCGTGCAGTTCTCCTCGCCGTTCCTGCCATACCTCTTCCTCGCGCCGCAGCTCGCGATCATCTTCATCTTCTTCTACTGGCCGTCGGTTCAGGCGATCCAGTCGTCGTTCTATCTTGAAGACCCCTTCGGTTTCGGCTCGACCTTCGTCGGGATGACCAATTATGCCGACGTGCTGAAATCAGGCGAATATCTCGGCATTGCCCGTTTCACCGCCGTTTTCACGGCGCTGGTCACCTTCTTTGCGCTGTCGATCGGGCTGCTGCTCGCCGTCAAGGCCGATGGCGTCATCCGCGGCAACGCCGCCTATAAGACGCTGCTGATCTGGGTCTATGCCATTGCCCCGCCGGTCGCAGGCCTCATCGGCATGATGTTCTTCGACCAGCATATCGGCCCGATCGTCGAGCTTGCGCGCTGGTTCGGCTGGGACATCAAGGTTGGTCTGAACTACTTCGACACCGCCTTTTCCATGGTGGTCGTCTCGGTCTGGAAACAGATCCCCTACAATTTCATCTTCTTCCTCTCAGGGCTCCAGGGCATTCCGGTCTCGGTGCGGGAAGCTGCGGCGATCGACTGCCGCTCCGGCTTCCGCCGTTTCTGGACGGTGATCCTGCCGCTGCTCGCGCCGACCGCCTTCTTCCTTCTGATCATTAACGTCACCTATGCGCTGTTCGACACTTTCGGCGTCATCGACGTGATGGTGAAGGACAAGGCTGCCAACAACCCGATCACCCTTGTCTACAAGGTCTACATGGACGGTTTCCGCGGCAACGATCTCGGCGGCTCCTCGGCCCAGTCAGTGATCCTGATGCTGATCGTCTTCGTGCTCACCATCTTCCAGTTCCGCTTCATCGAGCGGCGCGTGCATTACAACTGAGGTGGGGCCGATGTATCGCACCAAGATTTTCGACCACATCGTCCTGCTCTTCGGCGTCTTCATCATGGTGGCGCCCGTCGTCGTCGCCTTCATGACCTCGACGCACGAGGCGGCCGACATTCACCGCAACGGTCTCAGCCTCAGCTGGGGCGGCCATTTCGTCGAGACCTACCAGACGGTACTGACGCGCGAGGGCGGCTTCACCGGCAAGATCACCGGCTTCAACATGATGCTGAACTCGATGATCCTCGGCCTGGGTTTCGCCGTCGGCAAGATCGTGCTGTCGATGCTGGCGGCCTATGCGCTCGTCTATTTCCGCTTTCCGCTCGCGACCTTCTTCTTCTGGGTGATCTTCACCACCCTGCTTCTGCCACTCGAAGTGCGCATCCTTCCTTCCTATGAAGTGATGAACACGCTGAAGCTGACCAACACCTATACCGGCCTGATCGTGCCGCTTCTCGCCTCGGCGACGGGCACCTTCTACTTCCGGCAGTTCTTCAAGTCGGTGCCGGACGAGTTGCTGGAGGCCGCGCGCATCGACGGCGCCGGCCCCTTCAAGTTCTTCATCGACGTACTGGTGCCGCTCTCGCGCACGATGATGGCGGCGATCTTCATCATCATGTTCGTCTACGGTTGGAACCAGTATCTCTGGCCCACCCTGATGACCACCGACGAAGGCTTCTTCACCCTGGTGCGCGGCATCAAGCAGATCCTGCTCGTCTGGGTCGGCTCGAACATCCCCGACTATAACGAGGCCTTTGCGCTGGCGATTCTCGCCATGCTGCCGCCGGTCATGATCGTCGTGATCTTCCAGCGCTGGTTCATCAAGGGCCTGACGGAAAGCGACAAGTAAACGGGGTCGTGGCGGGACAAAAGTCCCGCCCGCTCCTGAAACGACATCAATCTTACGGAGGCAGCCATGGCGGCCATTACCATCGCCGAGGTCTCGAAGATCTATCACGGCAATGTCGAGGCGGTGAAATCCGTCTCGATCGATATCGAGGACGGCGAATTTATCGTGCTGGTCGGCCCGTCCGGCTGCGGCAAGTCCACGCTTCTGCGCATGGTCGCGGGGCTGGAGACGATTTCGAAGGGCACGGTGACGATCGGCTCACGCGTGATCAACGAGGTCGATCCGGCCGAGCGCGACATCGCCATGGTCTTCCAGAACTACGCGCTCTATCCGCACATGACCGTCTACGAAAACCTCGCTTACGGCCTGAAGAACCGCAAGACGCCGAAGGCCGAGATCGACGCCCGCGTCGCCGAAGCCGCTCGCATGCTGGAGATCGAGCCCTATCTTACCCGCAAGCCCCGTGCGCTCTCGGGCGGCCAGCGCCAGCGCGTCGCCATGGGCCGCGCCATCGTGCGCAAGCCGGCGGCCTTCCTCTTCGACGAGCCGCTCTCCAATCTCGACGCCAAGCTGCGCGTCTCCATGCGCGGCGAGATCAAACGCCTGCAGAAGCGCCTCGGTACGACCTCGCTCTACGTCACCCACGACCAGCTCGAGGCGATGACCCTTGCCGACCGTCTGGTGGTGCTGAATGGCGGTCGCATCGAACAGATCGGCCGTCCGCTCGACGTCTATCACCGCCCGGCCTCAACCTTCGTCGCCAGCTTCATCGGCTCGCCGGCGATGAACCTGATCAAGGGTGAGATCGAAGGCGGCAACCTGCAGATCGGTCTCTACAGGATCGCGCTTGGCGACCGTGCGCCGGTCGAAGGCCCGGTCACGGTTGGGCTTCGCGCCGAAGATCTCAAGCTCGCCGGCGTCGGCGAGGACGCCATGCTGTTCCAGGTCGACTATGTCGAGGAACTGGGCGCGCAGCGGCTCGTGCACGGCACCATCGAGAGCCAGGCGCTCACCATCGCGCTGTCTCCGGAGACGCCACTTTCGGGTGATCTTGCAGTGACGATCGCCGTCGACCGTCTGCACTTCTTCTCGACCGAGACCGGCAAGCGGCTGGAGCGCGGCACGTCGTTTGCCAATGAAGCGCCGGTTGCAGCGCCACGCCTGGAGACCGCATCGTGATCTCCAAGACCGTCGAGCAGCTTGCCGTTCCTTCGCTTGAAACCCGCGCCAGCTTTGCCGAGATCGTGCGCACCATTGCCGCCCATGACGCAGCCATGGCCGCACGGCCGGAGATGAACAGCGTGGAGGTCGGCGGCACACCGGCCTCCGATACGCCGCTCGCCTTCCCGTTCACCGTTGCTGCCTGGAACCTGGAGCGCTGCCTGTTTCCGGCCGAAAGCGCCGCCCATCTCGCCGCGACAAACGCGCCGGTCGTCCTTCTTTCAGAGATGGACAACGGCATGGCCCGCACCGGCCAGCGTCACCCGACCGCCGAAGTCGCCGAAACACTCGGCATGCACTATGCGTATGGCATCGAGTTCATCGAGATGGGGCTCGGCTCCGATACGGAGCGCGAATTCTGCGAGGACGAATTCAACGCCAAGGGGTTCCATGGCAATGCGGTGATGGCTGCGGTGCCGTTCTCCCGGCCCTTCATGTTGCGCCTATGGGGCGAACGCCTCTGGTTCACCGATGGCGAGCAGCCGCGCCTTGGCGAGCGCTGTGCGATCGGCGCCGTCATCGAGACGGAAGCCGGACCCTTCGTCGCCGTCTCCACCCATCTCGAGAGTGCGACGACTGCCGTCTACCGAGAGCGCCAGGTCAAGGAATTGATCGATGCACTCGACGAGACTTTCCCCGGCCTGCCGGTGATGATCGGTGGCGATCTCAACACCGGCAACCATGCCGGCGGCGATTTCGAGGCCGAAGGGCTGTTTGCCATGAGCGCCATCAGGGGCTTTACCCGCCATGGTGGGCCGCTCGACGTGATGACCACGCGGCCGAGCCTGATCACCCGCTGGCCAGAGCGGGCGATGAAGCTCGACTGGTTCCTGTCGCGCGGGCTGAAGATCGGCGAGACCACGATCATTCCTTCGCTTGACGAAACCGGCCGGCCGCTTTCGGATCACGATCTCATCACCTGCGTGATCGAAGGCTTCGAATAGGCTCGCCTCTCCTTGCCTAAGGCCCGCCCGCATTCTACATGTCGAGGGCTTTGCCAGTGCGGCAGAGGGCAGCGGTTTTCCCGTCCTCATTCGCTCCGGCGGTTTGAAATCGATCACGGCTATCCGTGATCCATGAGGGAATGGGTAGATGGCGAAAATCGTCAATGTCGGGGTCCAGATGGACCATGTGTCGGGCATCAACATTGCGGGTGACTCCACCTTCGCCATGAGCCTCGAGGCACAGTCGCGCGGCTATCGCCTCTTCCACTATACGCCGGAAAAGCTGTCGCTGCGCGACGGCAAGGTCTATGCGAGCGTGCAGCCGATGACGCTGCGCGACGTCAAGGGCGACCACTTCACGCTTGGCGAAGCCGAGCGCGTGGATCTTTCGACCATGGACGTCATCCTGCTGCGCCAGGATCCGCCCTTCGACATGGCCTACATTACCTCGACGCACCTTTTGGAACGCCTGCATCCGAAGACGCTCGTCGTCAATGATCCCGCCTGGGTGCGCAATTCGCCGGAGAAGATCTTCGTCACCGAATTCGCCGACCTGATGCCGAAGACGCTGATCACCCGCGACCCCGCTGAGATCGCCAGCTTCCGCCAGGAAATGGGCGACATCATCCTGAAGCCGCTCTACGGCAACGGCGGCGCCGGCGTGTTCCACTCGACCCGCGATGACCGCAACATGTCCTCTCTGCTCGAAATGTTCGGCCAGATGTTCCGCGAGCCCTTCATCGCCCAGGAATACCTGCCGGCGGTGCGCAAGGGCGACAAGCGCATCCTGCTCGTCGACGGCGAGCCGGTCGGCGCCATCAACCGCGTTCCGGCAGACCACGACGCCCGCTCCAACATGCATGCTGGCGGCCGGCCTGAGCCGACCGAACTGACGGCGCGTGAGAAGGAAATCTGCACCCGCATCGCGCCGGCGCTGAAGGAGCGCGGCTTCCTCTTCGTCGGCATCGACGTTATCGGCGACTACATGACCGAGATCAACGTGACATCGCCGACCGGCATCCGCGAAGTGAAGAAGTTCGGCGGCGCCGATGTCGCGAGCCTGCTCTGGGATGCGATCGAGCGCAAGCGCCTGATCAAGATCTCGGCCTAGGATCCATCTCGGGTCGATGGCGCTTGCCGCGGGCCTCCGCCTGCGGCCGTTTGCCGAAACGTCCCAGGTACAGGCCCGCGTCTCCTCAAATGTTCCGTTATTGTTCTTGTTTTTGTGCGCGATCCGTGCAAGGCTTCTGCCTGCAACCCTGGGCGGTTGTGGCGCCCGATAACTGGGCTGCCTGGGCGAGGGGGCAAGCATGGTCGCGCGCGTCAGCACGGTCGCATTTCAGGGTATCGAGGGTCTGCCTGTCGATGTGCAGGTGATGGTCGCGCCGGGCAAGGTCGGCATGCAGATCGTCGGCCTGCCGGACAAGGCCGTCGCCGAAAGCCGCGAGCGGGTGCAGGCCGCCCTTCATGCTTCAGGTCTGGCGCTGCCGGCCAAGCGCGTGACCGTCAATCTTGCGCCCGCTGACCTTCCCAAGGAAGGCAGCCACTTCGACCTGGCGATCGCACTCGGCCTGATGGCAGCCCTCGGCGCCATTCCCGGCGATGCGTTGGCGCCTTATGTGGTGATCGGTGAGCTCAATCTCGATGGCACCATTGCTGCCGTTGCCGGCGCGCTTCCCGCCGCGATCGGTGCCAATGCGCTCGGCAAGGGGCTGATCTGCCCGGCCGAAAGCGGACCCGAGGCGGCCTGGGCCGGGGCCGAGATCGACATTCTGGCGCCCCGCAGCCTGATCGCAATCGCCAACCATTTCCGCGGTACGCAGGTGCTTTCGCGACCCGAGGCCGCGATCCGCTCAGGCGCATCTAACCTGCCCGATCTCGCCGATATCAAGGGTCAGGAAAGCGCCAAGCGGGCGCTCGAAGTGGCGGCCGCCGGCAACCACAATCTGCTGATGGTCGGCCCGCCCGGCTCGGGCAAGTCGATGCTCGCTGCCCGCCTGCCGTCGATCCTGCCGCCGCTCAACCCGGCCGAGCTCCTCGAAGTGTCGATGATCCATTCGATCGCCGGGCAGCTTCCAGGCGGCAAGCTCTCGGACCGACGGCCGTTCCGCACGCCGCATCATTCCGCGACGATGGCCGCCATGGTCGGTGGCGGCTTGCGCGCCAAGCCTGGCGAAGCCTCGCTTGCGCACAACGGCGTACTGTTCCTCGACGAGTTTCCGGAATTCTCGCCGCAGGTGCTCGACGCGCTGCGCCAGCCGCTTGAAACCGCCGAATGCATCATCGCCCGCGCCAACCACCGCGTCAGCTATCCCGCCGCGATCCAGCTTGTCGCGGCCATGAACCCCTGCCGCTGCGGCATGGCCGGCGAACCCGGCCGCAGCTGCGCCCGTGGACCGCGCTGCATGTCCGACTATCAGGCGCGCATTTCTGGTCCGCTGATGGACCGCATCGATATCCGCATCGACGTGCCGGCCGTCAGCGCCGCCGATCTCCTGAAGCCGGCCGCAGCCGAAAGCAGTGAGGTCGTTGCCCGTCGCGTCGCCCGTGCCCGGGCGCTGCAGATCGATCGTTTCGCCGCCCTCGGACATCCAGAGCTGACAAGCAATGCCCGCGCGTCGACCTCGATGATCGAGAAGATCGCAGCACCCGATGCGGCCGGCCTGCAGCTTCTCCGGGACGCCGCCGAAAAGATGAAATTCTCCGCCCGCGGCTATCACCGGGTGCTGAAGGTGGCGCGCACTCTTGCGGACCTCGATGGTGCGTCGACGGTCGGCCGAATCCATCTCGCCGAGGCGATTTCCTATCGGATCGCCGGGGAACGCTTGCCCGTCGCCGCATAGCGGCGTGCCTGGAAAAAAAAGGGCGCCTCGTGGGCGCCCTTTCCGATCAGAAGTTATCCCAGCCTGATCAGCCGCCCAGGCCATCGAACAGCACCGTCGAGAGGTAGCGTTCGGCAAAGGAAGGGATGATGACGACGATGGTCTTGCCGGCATTTTCCTCGCGCTGGCCGACCTCGATTGCCGCGGTTAGAGCTGCACCGGCGGAGATGCCGACCGGCACGCCTTCGAGCTTGGCGACAAGGCGGGCGGCCTCGATCGCTTCCGCGCTGTTGACCGTGACGATCTCGTCATAGACCGTGGTGTCGAGGATCGCCGGCGCAAAGCCTGCGCCGATGCCCTGGATCTTGTGCGGCCCGGGATTGCCACCGGACAGAACCGGAGATTCCTCCGGCTCGACGGCGATTACCTTGATCGAAGGCTTGCGCGCCTTCAGCACCTGGCCGGCGCCGGTAATCGTGCCGCCGGTGCCGATGCCGGAGACGAAAATGTCGACAGCGCCGTCCGTGTCGTTCCAGATTTCTTCGGCCGTCGTCTTGCGGTGAATTTCCGGGTTGGCCGGGTTTTCGAACTGCTGTGGGATGATGGCGTCCGGCAGTGTCTCGACCAGTTCCTGCGCCTTGGCGATCGCGCCCTTCATGCCCTTGGCGCCCTCGGTCAGCACCAGCTCGGCGCCGAGCAGCGCCAGCATCTTGCGCCGCTCGACCGACATGGTCTCTGGCATCGTCAGGATCAGCTTGTAGCCCTTGGCGGCCGCGACGAAGGCGAGCGCGATGCCGGTATTGCCGGAGGTCGGCTCCACCAGCGTCGTGCGGCCGGGCGTAATCTTGCCCTGCGCTTCCAGGCTCTCGATCATCGCCACACCGATACGGTCCTTGACCGAGGCGATCGGGTTGAAGAATTCGAGCTTGGCGAGCAGGTTCGCCTTGACGCCCTTTTCCTTGGCAAGCTTGTCCAGCCGCACGATGGGCGTGTCGCCGATCGTTTCCGTGATCGAGGAGTAGACGCGGCCGCGGCCGGGCTTGCGTGTGTCGGACATGGGTTTCTCCCTTGGGCGTAAATTGTCGAGCTATGAGAATAGGAACAATGATCGCGCAATTCCAGAACGACAAACACCGCGCAGCGATCCGCCGAAGGAAAAACCACTGGCGAAGTCGTTGTTCGGGAAAAGTTTTTTCAGCTGGCGCGAACGGCGATATAGGCCGCCGTGCCGGCAAGCACGCTGGCCGCAACCCGGTTCAGCGCTTTCAGGGCCTTCGGTTGCTTGAGCAGCAGACGCGCACGCGAGGCGAGCACCATATAGGGTACGAGAACGCTCAAGAGCACCAGAAAGGTGGCTGTCAGGAGCAGGCCGTAGTCGCCGGGTCCGATCGCCCGAATGTCGATCAGCGTCGGCACGAGCGCCACGTAAAACAGCATCGTCTTCGGATTGCCGAGCGTGATCAGCAGGCCGGACAGAAAGGACATGGCCGCACTCGTCGACGGCTTCGCCTTGATGTCCTCCGGCAGCAGCCCTGCGCTCCACAGCTTCCACGCGATGTAGCCGAGGTAGAGGACGCCGGCAAACTTCACCACCAGGAAGGCTGTGGTGAAGGTCTGGGCAATCAGCGCCAGCCCGAGGATGACCGCGGTTAGATAGATCATGTCGCCGAGCGCGATGCCGAGGCCCATGAAGAAGGTCTCGCGGAAACCGGAGCCGAGCGCGCGCGCAACCAGCGCCGTCACGCCGGGGCCTGGAATGGCCGCGGCGATGAAGAGCGCGCCGCTATAGGCGATGAGGGCCGCGAGCGTCATGGAACGTCCTTCCGAAGATGATGCCGATTTCTACCTCAAGCGACTGAAAAAGGAAATCACCGAACTGCGACCGGCGGGCGTCCGCTGAAGAAATTGACCGGGTGACAAGTCTGGCGTTGTCCGCTGGTGCGAAATGCGTAGAGCTTGGCGAAAACGAGCGAAAGGCGCCTCTCCATGCCCGAGTTGAAGGATATGATCGGCTTTGCCCTCCTGGCCCTTGGCATGGTGCTGACGCCAGGCCCGAACATGATCTACTTGATCTCGCGCTCGATCAGCCAGGGGCCGGGCGCCGGCTTGATTTCGCTCGGCGGCGTGGCGCTCGGCTTCGTCGTCTATATGGTCTCGGCGGCATTCGGTATCACAGCGCTGCTTCTGGCCGTGCCCCTCGCCTATGATGCGCTTCGCATCGCCGGTGCAGCCTACCTTCTCTATCTCGCCTGGCAGGCGGTCAGGCCCGGTGGACGCTCGCCCTTTCAGGTCAAGAACCTGCCGAAGGATGGGCCGAAGAAGCTGTTCGTCATGGGCTTCCTGACCAGCCTGCTCAATCCCAAGGTAGCGGTGCTCTATCTCTCGTTGCTGCCGCAGTTCATCCGGCCGGAGCTCGGCAACGTGCTCGGCCAGTCGCTGGTCTTCGGCTCGATCCAGATCGCGACCAGCGTCACCGTCAACGCCATGATCGCGCTCGCCGCCAGCGGCATCGCCGCTTTTCTTGCCCGGCGGCCGTTGTTCATGGTGGTGCAGCGCTGGGCGATGGGGACGGCGCTCTTCGGCTTCGCGCTGAGCATGGCTTCGGAAGCGCGGCGCTAACGCGCGCTTGCCGACGCCGCCCTCAACTCCGGAGCTGGCTTACTCGAAAACCGGCCGCATGAAGCTGCGCTCGTAGCTGAGGATGCAGCGCGTCTTCTCGGCATAGGCGAAGGCGTCCTGGCATTCCGGATCCGCGGCCATTTCCCGGCGGTAGTTTTCATAGTGGGCAAGGGTCGGAAAGCTGAAGAGCGCCAGGGCGATGTTGTTCGCCCCTTCATGCGGCAGGAAGTAGCCGTGATGCGTGCCGCCCAGCCGATTGACGAGCGGGATCCAGAGCTTGGCGTAATGTTCGAACTCGGCCGCCTTGTAAGGGTCGATAATGTATTTCAGGTAGCAGGTGATCATGCAGTTCTCCCTTCGCGTTCCCGCTTCTTGATAGAAGAGGGAAGGCGAAGTTTCCAGCCGAGAGTCATGCCGGCGGCGGCAACGAGGATCGCGACGGAGCCGGCGATCTGGATCGGCTGCAACTGGTGCCCGAAGGCGAGGCGGTCCACCACAATGGCGGCAATCGGATAGATGAAGGAAAGCGCCCCGGTCATGTGCGTCGGCAGCCGCTGGATCGCGCCGTAGAGCATCACATACATCAGCCCGGTGTGGATGACGCCGAGGGTCAGGACGATCGACCATTGCGTTGCACCTGACGGGGCGGGTGCGGCAAGCGCCATCGGTGCCAGCATCACGGTGCCGGTGATCACCTGGATCAGCGCAATCAGATGCGGCGGCGTGCCCTTGAGCAGCTTGGTCGCAATCGCCGCGATCGCGTAGAAGAAGGCAGCGCCGATCGAAAGGGCCACGCCGATCAGATAATCTTCAGGCGCGAAGCCTTGGCCAGGCTTGGCCGAAATGATCGCGAGCATGCCGGCAAACGACACCAGGAGCCAGAAGATCTTGGTGACGGTGATCTTTTCGCCGAGGAACACGGCGCCGAGGCCCAAGAGCATGAAGGGCTGGGTGTTGTAGACCATCGTCGCGATCGAGATCGATGCGTGGGAATAGGCGGCGAAAAGCAGCAGCCAGTTGACCACGATCGCGATGCCGCCGATGACCGAAAGCAGCAGCATCCGTCGGCTGAAGTGGCGACGGTCGAGAAGTCCGAGCGCCCAGGCAATGGCAACGAGCGTTATGGCCCCGAAGACGCAGCGCCAGAACACCACGCTCGTCACCGGCTGCCCCGACATCAGCACGAACCAGCCGATGGTGCCGGATATCAGCATCGCTGCCGTCATCTCGATGCTGCCGCGTTTGAGCTCGGTATTCATGATTTCTGCTCCT
Source organism: Ensifer sp. ENS07 (assembly GCF_014852185.1). Taxonomy (NCBI): domain Bacteria; kingdom Pseudomonadati; phylum Pseudomonadota; class Alphaproteobacteria; order Hyphomicrobiales; family Rhizobiaceae; genus Ensifer; species Ensifer sp. ENS07. The sequence goes on from NZ_JACVBE010000004.1 coordinate 267,458, forward strand.
ATTGGTGATCGCAGAATAGCCGGTGCTCATGGCCTTTCCCATAGATTAACGAAGGCAATTGTGCTAGGTTGCCTAATTATCGAAGTTCTGTTTGTTGTTGTGACTTATGGTGTCGTGATGCTGGACGAGATTGACCGACGAATCCTCGACATACTGGCCGCCAATGCCCGGGTGTCGCTGAAGGAGCTCGCGCAGGAGGCTGGGCTCTCCTCGCCGAGCGCTGCGGATAGGCTCCGCAAGCTGGAAGAGCGCGGTGTCCTCGACGGTTTCACCATCGCCCTCAACCCCGCCAAAGTCGGCTACCCGCTGCAGGCGGTCATCCGCGTGCGGCCGATGCCGGGCATGCTGCACATCGTCGAGAGGCTGATCCAGGAAACGCCGGAATTCGTCGAATGCGACAAGGTTACAGGCGACGACTGCTTCATCGCCAAGCTCTACGTGCGTGACATGGCGCAGCTCGACACGATCCTCGACCGGATCGCCGAGAAGGCGCAGACCAACACCTCGATTGTCAAGTCGACACCGGTCAAGCGCCGCCTGCCGCCTTTGATTTAAAGCAATCCCAGGAAGAGTGCGAAGCGGTTTTCCGTCCGGAATTGCGCATGCGAGAGCAATCCCAGGAAAAGTGCATAGCGGTTTTCCGTTCGGGATTACGGCCTAAAAGCCAATTCCGGGAAAAGTGCGAAGCGGTAGCCGTCGCTCGATCAGACGCCGGTCGAGCCGAAGCCGCCGGCGCCGCGTGCCGTCTCGCTTGCGCCGTCGGCCTCGCGAACCGTGACCTGCGTGACCGGTGCGATCACCATCTGGGCGATGCGCATGCCGCGCTCGAAGATGAACTCCTCGTCGCCGAGATTGACGAGCAGCACCTTCACTTCACCGCGATAGTCGCTGTCGATCGTACCGGGCGTGTTGAGGCAGGTGATGCCGTGCTTGAAGGCGAGGCCGGAGCGCGGGCGGATCTGCGCCTCGTAGCCGGCGGGCACTTCGAAAATGAAGCCGGTCGGAACGAGGGCGCGCTTGCCGGGGGTGAGCATCAGCGGTCGATCGGCGGGGACGCCCGCGCGCAAATCCATGCCGGCGGCGCCTGCGGTCTCGTAGGCCGGAAGCTCCAGGCCTTCGCCGTGCGGCAGACGAACGAGGTTGAGGGTCGGGCGGGATAGGGAAGTGTGCGTGCTCATGCCCGCATAAGCCGGGCCACGGGCGCCTCGGTCAATTGCATAATCGGGGCCGAGCCTGTAAAGGACGCGGCAACTCACAGGATTTTACGACATGGCTGAAACTCTCGCCGAGGCGGTCTCCCGCCGCCGCACATTTGCGATTATCGCCCACCCGGACGCCGGTAAGACCACGCTCACGGAAAAGTTGCTGCTGTTCGGCGGTGCCATCCAGCTCGCCGGTGAGGTCAAGGCCAAGAAGGACCGCATCCAGACCCGTTCGGACTGGATGAAGATCGAGCGCGAGCGCGGCATCTCGGTCGTCACCTCGGTGATGACCTTCGAGTATGGCGGCAACGTCTTCAACATTCTTGATACGCCCGGTCACGAAGACTTCGCCGATGACACCTATCGCACGCTGACGGCGGTGGATGCGGCCGTCATGGTCATCGACGCCGCCAAGGGTATCGAACCGCGCACGCTAAAGCTCTTCGAAGTCTGCCGCATGCGCGACATCCCGATCATCACCTTCGTCAACAAGATGGACCGCGAGAGCCGCGATCCCTTCGAGATCCTGGATGAGGTCGAGGAGAAGCTGGCGCTCGACTGCGCGCCGGTGACCTGGCCGATCGGCCGCTCGAAGACTTTCTGCGGGTCCTACAACCTCGCCGACAACACCGTGCGCGGTTCGGACACGCAGGAAATCCCGACCAAGGTCAACGGCCCGGAAATGGCCTCCCATCGCCTGCCGGAAAACGAGCGCGACGCCTTTACCGAAGAGCTGATGCTGGCGATCGAGGCCTGCAAGCCCTTCGACAAGAAGGCCTTCCTCGAAGGCCACCTGACCCCGGTCTTTTTCGGCTCGGCGCTGCGCAACTTCGGTGTGCGCGATCTCATCAATGCGCTTGGCGACATCGCCCCGCCGCCGCGCGACCAGGTCGCGGATATCCGCACGGTGCATGCGACCGACGACAAGATGACGGCCTTCGTCTTCAAGATCCAGGCCAACATGGACCCGAACCATCGCGACCGCATCGCCTTTGCCCGCGTCTGCTCCGGCAAGCTCGAGCGCGGCATGAAGGCACGCCTGTCGCGCACCGGCAAGCAGCTTGGCCTCAGCGCCCCGCAGTTCTTCTTCGCCTCGCAGCGCCAGCTCGCCGACACGGCTTACGCCGGCGACGTCGTCGGCATCCCGAACCACGGCACGCTCCGTATCGGCGACACGCTGACGGAGGGTGAGCCGCTGGTGTTCCAGGGCGTGCCGAACTTCTCGCCGGAAATCCTGCGCCGCGTGCGGCTCGAGGATGCGATGAAGGCGAAGAAGCTGAAAGAGGCGCTGCAGCAGATGGCGGAAGAAGGCGTCGTGCAGCTCTTCTCGCCGGAAGACGGCTCGCCGGCGATCGTCGGCGTCGTCGGCGCGCTGCAGCTCGACGTGTTGAAGGAGCGCCTCAGCGCCGAATACGGCCTGCCGGTCTCCTTCGAAATGTCGCGCTTTTCCGTTTGCCGCTGGATTTCGTCCGATCAGCCGGCCGAACTCGACAAGTTCGTCACCGCGCGCCGCGGCGACATCGCCCGCGATCTCGACGGCGACCCGGTGTTCCTGGCGCAGGACAGCTTCTCGCTGCGCTACGAAGCCGAGCGCTATCCGGCGATCAAGATGGTCGCGATCAAGGAATATCACGTCGCCAAGGCGGCCTGATTGTCCTGTGTCCGGCCGGTGCCTAGGCATCGGCCGGTCTCGCGGCGCCCAAGCGCCGTTTTCCGAACGAAATCCCTAAACCGAAAAATCGAAACGCGGCGACGAACGATCGAGCATGGCCATGCTCGGGCGAGCGCCCCAGGTCTGTTCGATTGCCTGCGAAAGTGCCGTGAGCAGGCGTTCGGTGTCCTCGCATGCCGTCTTGTGCAGCGCTTCCGCCACGATCAGCGCATGCGTCGTCTGCGGCCGGATGGCCGAAAGACCGCTCTGCCGGTTGGTCCAGCGCCGGGCATGCGCCCGCCCCTCGGCATCGGCGAAGATCACTTCGCCTGGTTCGGGGCTCTCCGTTTCTCCTGAGAACGTCAGATAGCGTTCGCTGCCGGCCGCCCGGCGGACGTGCAGAAAACCGCTGACGTGGGAGAGGTCGAAGACGGCGATCGGAATGGCGAAGGCGAGCGAAGCGGCGTTGCAAAGATCGATCAGCGGATGGATCGAGGGCAGGTCCCCTTCCTTGCGGAAGCGGCGGAGCAAGGCTTCGGCTGCCGAGCGGTATTGTGTCGGCTTCAATCCCATCTTGGCAAAGGTCCGGCGCCACGCCTGGATCTCGGGCAGGTCGCTTTCCGAACCCGCGCCGAGACGATCATTTGCGCTCGCCTGGAACTGGCGAACATGGTCCTCGACCGAGACGCCGCCATTTATGCCATCGATGAAAAGCGCGCCGGCGCTCAGCTCCGGGAAATCGCGCCAGATGTCGTCTGCGTGCTGGAAGTGCATGGAAGTCCTCGAATTGGATGCGTTCATTCTGGTTCAAACCTCCGCGACCGGAAAGGCGCGTGCCGTCCTTCGGCCGGCGAGGATCTGGGGTAGGGTCAGGCCGAGGACGGCGGCGAGCACGCAGCCGATCCCAAGCAATTGAGGGGCGCCGACCGGCTCGTCGAGCAGGAGAAAGGCGAAGGCGACGGCTGAAACGGGCGCCAGCGCCGTGAAGACGGAGGCCTCGGTGCCGCTTACTTTGGCCGATCCCGCATACCAGAGCAGGAAGCCGGCAACGGTCGGGATGAGGGCGTAGTAGAGAACCGCAACGATTGCGCCCCTGTCGATCTCGGCCGTCGCATGCGTCTCGAAGAGCGCAGGGATGATGGCGACCGCGAAGCCGAGGCCGGCCATCAGCGTCGAAAGAGCCAGCGGCGAGATCTCCGTCTTCACGCGCTTGTTGAGAAGGATGAACAGGCCTTCGCATATGACGGCGCCAAAGATGAGGGCGATGCCGAGCGGCGAATGGGTGCCGCCTTCGCCGGGCTTGAAGACGATGGTCAGCACGCCGGCTGCGGCAAGTGCGATCGCCGCAAGCACTTTGCGGTCCGGGCGCTCGCCGAGAAGAAGGATAGCGATGGCGGCGGAAACCACCGGCAGCGTACCGATCACCACGCCGGCATCGGTTGCCGAGGTCAGGCTGAGGCCCGCGATCAAAAGCGTCGTATAGCCGACGCTGCCAGCGCCGGCTTGGGCGATGAGGAGAAGCCAGTCGCGGCCCTTAAGTTTCGGCCATGACGTCCTGGTGAGCCACATCAACAGCAGGAAGAGCGGGAAGGCGACGGCGAAGCGCAGCGCGGTGGCCGTGAACGGTGGCAGGCCCGTCGCGATGATCTTGCTGGCGATCACCGTGCTACCGACGAGGATCATCGCCAGCGACAGATAGAGATAGCCTTGAAATTTTCCCGACATGTCCGTTCTCCGTTGCTTCGCCGCGCTTGTCGCTGTGCAGCCGATGCAGCAATGCTCCGGGGGAGGGCTCGGGTCTTGAACGGAATTGCGGGCGCTACTTTTTGGCCCCGGCATAGATGCCCGGCGAGAGGCCATATTTGCTGACGAAGACGCGGGTCATGTGGCTCTGGTCGGCGAAGCCGGCCGCGAACGCGGCCTCCGCCAGCGGCATGCCCCCACCGATCAGGCGGCGGGCGAGATCGATGCGGCGCTGGACGATATAGGCATGCGGCGTCAGGCCGACCGCACTTGCGAAATTGCGCACCAGTTGAAAGCGGCTGAGCCCGGCTTCGGCGGCGAGATCGGCGAGCGTGATCGCGGCCGTCGGATCGTCGTCGATCATCGTCTTGGCCGCCGCGACTGTTGCCGGCCGTTCACGCTGGTGTCGCCTGCCGGTTGCAAGAACGCCTGCAAGCAGCGGCAGGAGCTGCTCCTCGTGCCGGATGGCGTCGCCCATGGCCGTCGGATCGGTGATGGCCGCAAACAGTGCCCGAAAGTGATCTGCGACCTCCCGGTCGTGGAACGCGGGTGCAGTGAACTCGCCGGAATGCGCGCGGCCCTGGCTGATATCCTCGGCGGCAGTCGCGATGACCGAGGGATCGAAGTAGAGCATGCGCCAGGCGCGGCCGGCATCACCGATCGGCGTTCCGTCATGCACCTCGCCGGGGTTGACGGTGATCATGTCGCCGGCGCCGGCTTCGACAATGCCGCGGCCGCTGAGCGACTTCTGCGCGCCCTCATAGATGAGACCGATGCCAAACTGATCGTGCGTGTGGCGGGCGAAGGACTGGCGCGTTTCGGCCTCGACAGCGTCTATGCCCGCGGCGGCACTGCGCAGCATCCTGATCTTGCCCTTCGCCATCCCGCGCGCCTGCTCCGTTCTCCAGCTTTGTCTTGTACACCGAGGCGCCGCATCCGGCCATCGCAATGACGCCTCATGACGCCTCCTGCTCCGGCTGACATCGGTGGGTCGCAGAAACTTTCATCTTTCCGGCGTTGCAATCACCGGCCGCATCCTTACGTTGCGGTTCCAGGCGGCTGAGACAATAGGAGATGGTCGAAATGCTGGATCTTCGTGTTCACTTTCTCGAAGCGGACGGATCTCTGGCGCCGTGGCACGAACGAATACGGGAGGCCGTGCGGGAAACCGCCGAGCGTGTCGGCGCGGCGGTTTCTGCCTCGGACAGCGCCGCCCCCATCGATGTCCTCGTCGAGTATCGTGCGGGCGAGACGATCCCCGAACTCGGTGTTGCGGGCGCCTGCTACCGCAGGGCGCTGGTCGTCTTCACGGTCGATCCCGGCAACGAGAATTTCGAGGCGAGCCTTAGTGCGGGAGAAGTGCGCAAATTGCTGACGCACGAACTGCATCATTCCTTTCGCCACGCGACCTGCGGCTATGGTTCCAAGCTCGGCGAAGCGCTGGTCAGCGAGGGGCTGGCCGATGCTTTCGATGCCGAGATCAACGGCGGCGACGGCCATGTGTGGAATCATGCGCTCAACGCCGCGGATTGGGAAAGCTTGTTGGAGCGCGCCGAACGAGAGCTTTGGGCCGAGACCTATGATCACGCAGGCTGGTTCTTTGGCACCGATCGGTCTCTGCCGCGCTGGGCCGGCTACACGATCGGCTATCATCTGGTGAAGACTTATCTTGCTGTCAATCCGCAGGCGCGCCCATCGCAGATGACGGCGACGCCGGCATCGGTCGTGATCGGCGAAGCATGGGCGCCGCTCAAGGATCGTCTGCTCGTCGCCGCATGATGGTTCAGGCCGAGATGGCTAAGCGTGAGGCGCCTCGTCGCGATCGCGGCCCGGCAGCTTCCTGACGTCGCCGATCCAGGGCAACGCCGAGGAACACCAGATCTGCGACCGCGGTCTGAGCTGCCGGCGCTGGTTGATCGTTCCCACCCGGATGCCAACCTCCAGCGCGTCCTCGTCGGTGCCGGTCGTATAGATCGGCGAGCCGCAGTTCGGGCAGAAGAACTGCAGCCGCTGCCGCCCGTTTGCGCCGATCTTCACATAGAGCTTCGGTTCGCCGCCGGTCAGCCGAAAGTTCTCCCGTTCCGTGCCGGCGGTGACGCGGTAGGCCGATCCCGTCAGTTGCTGGCAATCGGTGCAATGGCAGATCCCGACATCGGCCGGGTCGATCTCCGCCTCGTAGGTGACGAAGCCGCAGTGGCATTGCCCGTCGATATGCATGGAGCCCTCCCTGAAAGCGGGAAAGCTAGGGCGGTCCGGGCGAAAGGCTATGCCACTCTCATCCGCCCGAAGCCTCATTGGGCGATCGGGCTCAAGGATCGCAGCGTCTCGCCCCGCCGTTCGGCATGGACGGAGAGCGGTGGAGTGCCACCGTTTGGTTCGCCGCTTACACGCCGGTAAACAGCCACTCGTGTTCGCGGGCGTTGTGGAACTTCCAGATGCGCTTCGGTCCGGCCATGACGTTGAGATAATAGACGTCGTAGCCGTGCACGGCAGCGACCGGATGATAGCCCCTCGGCACCAGCGTCACGTCGCCGTCCTCGACTGCCATGGTCTCGTCGAGCGAGCGATCGTCGGTATAGACGCGTTGCATCGCAAAGCCCTGGGGCGGGTTCAGCCGGTGGTAATAGGTCTCTTCCAGATAGCTCTCGGCCGGCAGGTCGTCCTGGTCGTGCTTGTGCGGGGGGTAGGAGGAAGTATGGCCACCGGGCGTGATCACCTCGACGACGAGCAGCGACTGCGCCGAGCCGTCATCTTCCGGCATGATGTTGGTGACGTAGCGGGTGTTGGTACCCTTGCCGCGGGTCATCTGCGGATGGGTGCCCGGTGCGATCACCTTCGCCTTGAAGCCGTCGCCGCCCGGGGCCGAGCAGATGGCAAGGTCGAGGTCGGAGGTGGCCGTTGCTTGCCAGCGGCTGCCCTTCGGCACGTAGACGGCATAGGGCTGGCCCTCGAAGGGGGTCATGCGCTCGCCGAGCTCGCCGAGGCTTTCGCCGTCGACGGCGACCTTCGCCTTGCCGGACACGAGCACCAGGCAGATTTCCTTGTCGCCGGTCTCGCCCTCGGTCGTCTCGCCCGCTTTCAGCCGTTCCAGCGCGAAGCCGACATAGGTCCAGCCGGCGCTCTCCGGCGTCACGTTTTGCATGAGGCCCGATTTGGCCTTCGGTTTGACGAGTAGCTTGGACATGTCGATCTCCCTGATACTTTTTCTGGAGCCGCGCCGAATGGTTGGCCTGCCCCTCACCCTAGCCCTCTCCCCGCTTACGGGGAGAGGGGATTTTCGGAGTTTGCGTCGCGCTCCCCACCTCTACGTCGCGAGGGACCGGAGGGCGCGGCCTATCCCTTCACCCCGCCGGCGGGGAGAAGGTGGCGGCAGCCGGATGAGGGCCTCCCTCACCGCGCGGATGAGGGGCACGCCCCGTGAAGTCCGGCGACCGAAAGTGACGGCTTACTTGTCGAGCCCGGCTTCCTTGGCGAAGGCCTTCAGCGATTTCAACCCAAGTGACTGGTATTCGAAAGGGTTGCGCACGGCCGAATCCTGTTCCGCCTCGATCACCAGCCAGCCGGAATAATCGTGCTCGGCGGCGATCTTCAGTACGGGCAGGAAGTCGACGCCGCCTTCGCTGTCGCCGGGAACCGTGAAGACGCCACGGCGCACGCCTTCGAGGAAGGAGAGGCCTTCGCCCTCGACGACCTTGCGGACAGCGGGACGCACGTTCTTGCAATGGATGTGGCGCACGCGGTGCATGTATTTCTTCGCGACCTCGGCCGGATCGGAACCGCCGAACCAGGCGTGCCCGGTGTCGAGCAGCAACTTGGTCGCCGGGCCGGTGTTCTGCATCAGGAGATCGATTTCCTCGCCGGTCTGGACGATCGTGCCCATGTGGTGATGGTAGACGAGGTCGATGCCCTGGTCGGCACAATATTGCGCGATCGCTTCGAGGTCGGCGCCGAACTTCTTCCACTGGTCGGCCGGCAGCACCGGCTTGTCGTTGGCGACCGACTTTCCGTCGTCGCCATGGATGGCGTTCGAGGTTTCGCAGACGATTGCCACCTTGCAGCCATTGTGCTTCAGGAGGTCGAGATGCGGCTGGATCGCCTTCTTCTCGGCCTCGACGTCATGGGTGAGCAGGTTGGTCGAGTGCCAGCCGGAGACGAATACGAGATCGTAGGAGCCGAGCTTCTGCTTCAGTGCTTCCGGATCGGACGGCATCTTGTGGCCCTTCTCGATGCCGTCGAAGCCGATCTTCTGGCAATCGGACAGGCAGTCCTCGAGCGTCAAATGCGCGCCGATCGAATGATCGTCGTCGTTGCTCCAGGCGATCGGGTTAGTTCCGTAGCGGATCATGTCTTTCACTTTCTGATGCCATCCGCGGAAGGCGGATGTTTTGTGAGCATAAACGGGAAAAGCGCCCGCGCGAAAACGCGGGCGCCGAAAGGGCAATCTTAGCCGAAGCGCTGTGCGGCGAGCGCCTTCTCATAACCCTCGCGCGCCGCGTTGACCTGGGCGCGGCCCGAGACCTCGGGCACTGCGACATCCCACCAGTGGCCGCCGGCCTCGGTCGTGATTAGCGGATCGGTGTCGATGACGATCACGGTCGTGCGCGTCTCGCTCGCGGTCTCCTTGAGCGCTGCTTCGAGCTCGGAGATCGAGCCGACCTTGCGGGTGACGGCGCCCATCGCGCCGGCATGCGCCGCGAAGTCGATCTGCGGCAGTTCGACGTGATGGGTGTCCTTCAAGAGATTGTTGAAGTTGGCGCCACCGGTACCCATCTGCAGCCGGTTGATGCAGCCGTAGCCGGCATTGTCGAGCAGCACGATCGTGAACTTGGCGCCAAGCATGATCGAAGAGGCGATCTCCGAATTCAGCATCATGTAGCTGCCGTCACCGACCATGACGATCACGTCGCTCTCGGGCTTGGCGAGCTTGACGCCGAGACCGCCGGCAACTTCGTAACCCATGGTCGAGAAGCCGTATTCCATGTGGTAGCCGCCGGGCTCTTCCGCCTGCCAGAGCTTGTGCAACTCACCGGGTAGACCGCCGGCGGCGCAGACGAGCGTCGTGTTCTTACCGCCGCGGGCGCGCTGCACGGCGCCGATCACCTGCGCGTCGGAGGGGAGGGCGGCATTGGTCGTGGCCGTCGCCTTGTCGGCCGCCGCCAGCCATTCCGCCTTGCCGGCCTTGGCCTTCGCGGTCCAGCTCGGATCGGCCTTGTGGCCGCCAAGACCGCCGGAGATGCGGTTGAGACCGGCGCGGGCGTCTGCGATCAGCGGCAGGCCGTTGTGTTTGCCGGCGTCGAAAGGCTGAACGTTGAGGCCGATGATCTTCAGGCCCTCGTTCTTGAAGAGCGCCCAGGAGCCGGTTGTGAAGTCCTGCAGGCGCGAGCCGACGGCGAGAACCACGTCGGCATCCTCGGCAAGCGCGTTGGAGGCGGTGGTGCCGGTCACACCGACCGAGCCCATGTTGAGCGAATGCGAATGCGGCAGCGCCGACTTGCCGGCCTGCGTCTCGACCACGGGGATGCCGTGGCGTTCGGCGAAATCGCCGAGCTCCTTGCTCGCTTCGGAATAGAGCACGCCGCCGCCGGCGATGATGATCGGCTTCTTTGCTTCCTTCAGCGCCGCGATCGCCGTCGCCAGTTCGTCGAGATCCGGCTCGACGCGGCGCGGCACCCAGACCTTCTCGTCGAAGAAGTTTTCGGGGTAGTCGTAGGCTTCCGCCTGGACATCCTGGCAGAGCGACAGCGTTACCGGGCCGCAATCGGCCGGATCCGTCAGGACCTGCATGGCGCGGCGCAGCGCCGGGATGATCTGTTCGGGCCGGCTGATGCGGTCGAAGTAGCGCGAGACCGGGCGGAAGCAGTCGTTCGCCGAGATCGTGCCGTCGCCGAAGCTTTCCACCTGCTGCAGCACCGGATCGGGGCGGCGGTTGGCGAACACATCGCCGGGCAGGAAGAGGACCGGCAGGCGGTTGACATGGGCGAGTGCTGCCGAGGTCACCATGTTGAGCGCGCCGGGGCCGATCGAGGTGGTGCAGGCCATGAAGCGGCGGCGGAAGCTCGCCTTGGCAAAGGCGATCGCCGCATTCGCCATGCCCTGTTCGTTCTGGGCGCGATAGGTCGGTAGAGTGTCCTTGATCGCGTGCAGCGCTTCGCCGACGCCGGCGACGTTGCCATGGCCGAAGATGGCGAAGACGCCGCCGAAGATCGGCACCTTCTTGCCTTCGATGACGGTCATCTGGCGGGTCAGGAACCGCGCCACGGCCTGGGCCACGGTCAGGCGCACGGTCTTCTGGCTCATAATCTGTTTCCTCCTCGTGGCGGAATCGTCCCGTTCCGCCCTGTCCGGCATTATCGACTGATATCTGTCGATCCTATGCCGCCTTAGTTTCACCCAGTTGCAGCCAGAGATCGACCAGGGCCTTGAATTTTCCGGCCATGTCGGCGATCGCCTGGTCGTCGCTCATCGTGCCGCCGAGCCAGGCCCGGCCGGCATCGGCGAAAATCGTTCGGCCGACGGCAAAGCCCCGGACCGTCTTCGAAGTGCGGGCGGCTGCAAAGCCGTCCTTGAGCTGCTCATAGGGCGCTTCGAGGCCCAAGAGCACCACGCCGCGGCAGAGCGGGTCGCGTGCCTCGATGACGGCATCGATCGCTGCCCAGGCGCCGCGGCTCGCCTGCGGCTCGAGCTTCCACCAGTCCGGCTTGAGCCCGGCATCGTAGAGTTCGGTCAGTGCCCGCGGAATGGTCTGGTCGTCGAGCTTGCCGTGCTTGCCGGCAATGATCTCGATCAGGATCTCACGGCCAACCTTGCGCGCCGCTTCGAAGGCGGAGCGGAGCTTTGCCACCTGCTGGGCTTTCAACTCCGCCGGATCGTCCGGGTGGTAGAAGGAGAGCACCTTGATGCAGTGGTCGACCGGCCAGTCGATCAGGCGACTGCCGAGATCCTGGCTGAATTCGAATTGCAGCGGCCGCGAGCCCGGAAGCTCGATCGGTTTGCCGATCCAGAAATCGCGATGGGCGCCGGCGGCGTAAAGCGCGTCGCGGCCGTACTTGTCGTCGATCAGCATGCCGAAGCCGGAGCGGCCGGCCGCGACCTGTGCGGCGGCCTTCACCGCCAGCACCTTGAAGGCGGGAATGCGGTCAAGCAGAGCCTGGTCGCCGGCGGCCATGTCTTCGAGCTGGCTGCGATGATCGATCGCCAGCGCCATCAGAAGCGGGATATCGCGTCGGCGTGTGGTTGCCCAATGAACGTGGTTGATCGCCTCGTCCTTGCGCAGGGCCCGTTCTTTGCTGCCCTTTTCCAGGAAGAACTGCAGTTCCGTCCAGGTCGGGATTTCAGGCGCGCAGAGCAGGCGCGAGACGGCGAAGGCGCCGCAGGCATTGGCCCAGGTGGCAGACGTCGCGTGCGGCTCGTTTTTGAGCCAGCCGCGCAGGAAGCCGGACATGAAGGCGTCGCCGGCGCCGAGCACGTTATAGACCTCGATCGGGAAGCCCTTGCCGACGATGCCGTCTTCGAGGTCGTCGGTGATCGGACCGTCATAGACGATGCAGCCCATCGGTCCGCGCTTGAGCACAATCGTCGCCTTGGAGAGCGAGCGGATCGTCTTCAGCGCCTGGAGCAGGTCACTTTCGCCCGAGGCGATCAGCACTTCCTCTTCCGTGCCGACGATCAGGTCGCAATCGGCAAGAACCGTTTTCAGATGCGCCGAAACGCGATCCGACGCGATATAGCGGCTCTCGCCGGCGTCATGGCCGGCAAGGCCCCAGAGGTTCGGGCGGTAGTCGATGTCGAAGACGACCTTCGCGCCGTTTTCCTTGGCGATGCGGATCGCCTTGCGCTGGGCGGCGTCCGTGTTCGGCTTGGAGAAATGCGTTCCCGAGACGAGCACGGCGCGGGCGGAACGGATGAACTCCTCGGAAACGTCATCTTCGCAAAGCGCGTTGTCGGCGCAGTTGTCGCGATAGAAGAGCAGCGGGAAGGTCTTGTCGTTTTCGACGGCGAGGATCGCGAGCGCCGTCAGCCGCTCCGGATCCGTGACGATGCCGCGCGTTTCGACGCCTTCGCGGATGAGCTGCTCGCGGATGAAGCGGCCCATCTGTTCGTCGCCGACGCGGGTGAGAAGCGCTGACTTCAGGCCCAGGCGGGCGGTGCCGACAGAGATGTTGCAGGGGCAGCCGCCCACTGACTTCGCAAAGCTCGAAACATCTTCAAGCCGCGTGCCGATCTGCTGGCCATAGAGATCGACCGAGGCCCGGCCGATGGTGATCAGGTCGAGCGGCTTTGCTCCCTGTGCCGAAACGTTCTGGCTCACTGCTTCCTCCCCGCGGACACCTTGGCGGGCCCGACCATTTCCGTACTGTGGGTGATGGCCGTATGAAACATAAATTCCGACGTTTCGTCAATATGGAATTTTCATTCTATCTGTTCCGTTTTGCCTAGCCGCCCTCGGCGAGGCGCTGGCGCTTCTCGGCGATGGCGACCGTCAGCGCCATGGCAAACGCCATGCTGGCGGAAAGAGAACGGAAGCCGGCATGGTCGGCCTCGACCAGTTCGAACCAGACCTTCGAGGATTCTGCCAAGGGCGAGAAGGCCGAGTCCGTCAGCGACACGACGGGCACCTTGCGTTCGGCGAGAAGCCGCGCCTGGGCCGCACTTTCGGAGGCGTAGGGCGAGAAGCTGACGGCAAAGGCGGCATCGTTTTTCGTTGCCATCGCCAGCATGTCCTCGTCGATGCCGGCGGCCGTGCCGACGAGCTGGTATTTCACCTTCAGCTTGCCGAAGGCATAGGCCATGTAGCTGGAGATCGGATAGGAGCGGCGCTTGGCGATCAGGTAGACGGTGTCGGCCTTGGCGAGGATATCGACGGCGCGTTCGAAGGCTTCAGGATCCACCGAGGAGGCGATGTTGTCGAGCGAGCGGTGGGCGGCAGCGACGAAGCCGTTGAAGATCGAACCGCTTTCGAGCTTGCTGTGGTCGTTGGCGCTGAGCGCCTTCAGCCGGTCCTCATAGCCGGGCGTGCGCTCACGCAGCCGGGCGCGAAAGATCTGCTGCAGGCTGGAAAAGCCCTCGAAGCCGAAATGCTGGGCGAAGCGCACCAGCGTCGACGGCTGCACTTCGGCGGAAGTCGCGATGCTCGCTGCCGTGCCGAAGGCGATTTCGTCGGGATTGTCGAGCGAATAGGCGGCAACCTGGCGCAGCCGTTTCGGCAGCTCCGCCTTGCGTTCCAGAATGGCGGCTTTCAGCGCCTCGAAATCCTGCGGCACCTCTGTCGTCGTTTCCGGCATGGCCATGTCTCGCTCGTCTCCCTCGATGTCAGTCTGGCTTTCGGCCTCACCCTAATCGATTAGTCGGGAACGGGATAGAACAGGCATTCTATTTTTCTCGGAGCATGTCCAGGAAAAGTGCGAAGCGGATTTCCGTCCGGAATGCGCACCAAAACAGAGAGCATGTCCAGGAAAAGTGCGAAGCTGTTTTGCGTCCGGAAATGCGCAGCAAGACGGGCGGCATTTCCAGGAAAAGTGCGTAGCGGTTTAGCGTCCCGACGTGCGAGCAAAAATAGATGGTTTTCCTACGACACGCCGGCCGTCGAAGCCGCCTAGATCCGCACCCATTCGTTTGTCTTGGCCGATTGATAGGTCGCCGAAAGCACCTTCTGCACCTCGTAGCCTTCGCGGAAATCGGTCGAGGGAGACTTGCCGCCGGCGATGGCGTCGAGGAACTCCTTCACCTCGATGGCCTTCAGGTCGTTGAAGCCGATCTGGTGGCCCGGCGCTACGCAGAACGCGCCATAGGGCGGATGTTCCGGTCCGGCCCAGATGGTGCGGAAGCCGCGGGTGCGGATATCATCGCCCGTCTTGTAGAGGCGGATTTCGTTCAGCCGCTCCTGGGTGAAGACGATGCTGCCCTTCGAACCGTAGATCTCGAAATCGTGCTGCATCTTGCGACCGGTCGCGATCCAGCTTGCCTCGAAGCTGCCGGTGGCGCCGTTTTCGAAGCGCACGAAGGCGCGGGTGATGTCGTCGACCTCGACGGCGCGGGTTTCGCTGGAGCCAGCGGAAACCGGGCGTTCCGGGATCTGGATGATGGTTTCGGCAAGCACCTGTTTGATCGGGCCGACGAGGTGGCGCATGGAGGCGATAATGTGGCTGCCGATGTCGGCAAGCGCACCGCCGCCGCTGGCCGGGTTCAGGCGCCAGCCCCACGGAACCTGCGCGTCGGCCATGAAGTCTTCCGCATGGATGCCGCGCATCGAGCGGATCTCGCCGATCTCGCCGCTTTCGATGATGTCCTTGGCAAGGAAGATCAGTGGGTTCTTCAGATAGTTGAAGCCGACCTGGGTCACGACGCCCGCCTTCTCGGCCGCCTCAACCATCTCGCGGCATTCCGCAACGGTCGGCGCCAGCGGCTTTTCACAATAGACGTGCTTGCCATGGGCGATCGCCGCAAGCGCCATCTCCTTGTGCAAAAGGTTCGGCGTGGTGATGTCGATGATGTCGATATCCGGATCGGTCAAGAGCTCGCGCCAGTCGGCGGTCGCCTTGCGGAAGCCCAGTTGACCGCGGGCGCGTTCGGCACTCTCGACGGTCACGTCGGCGACCGAAACCAGATCGAGCTCGAAGGGCAGGTCGAAGACCCGCGCGGCAATGGTGAAGCCGAGCGCATGGGCCTTGCCCATGAAGCCCGTGCCGATCAGGCCGATGCCGAGTTTGCGCTTTCTGCCCATGCTGAATTCCTCCCTGGCGGCGCTGTCGTGTTGGTCTGAAATGAAATGAATTTTGCAAGTTTTGTCAATATGGAATGTTTGTTCGAAATGCTACGGCGATACCGACGTTGTGCCGTTTGAAACAGCCAAAACTGTGCGTTCCGGTTAGCTTCACCTTGACGAAGGGGGAATGTGTTAACGCATTTTTACCATGTTCCGTTGGAACATCGCGTTTCGTCATGGTTAACGAATCGCTCCGCAGTGAACGGAGCGGAGCTGGAGTGAAATCAGCATGTGCCGCTGGGCAGCCTATCGCGGGGAGCCGCTGTATCTCGAGGAACTGGTGACCTCTCCGGCGCACTCGCTGATCGAACAGTCCCATTGCGCGACACGGGCCAAGACCGCCACCAACGGCGACGGCTTCGGCATCGCCTGGTACGGCGACCATCCCGAGCCGGGGCGCTACCGCGATATCCTGCCGGCCTGGTCCGACTGCAACTTGAAGAGCATCGCACGGCAGATCCGCTCGCCGCTCTTCCTCGCCCATGTGCGCGCCGCGACCGGCGGCGGAACCAGGCGCGACAACTGTCATCCCTTCGTCTTCGGCCGCTGGTCCTTCATGCACAACGGCCAGATCGGCGACTTCGAGCATCTGCGCCGTCCGATGGAGAGCATGCTCGACAATGACCTCTATTCGGCGCGCACCGGCACGACGGATTCGGAGCTCCTGTTTCTTCTCGCCATGCAGTTCGGGCTCGACCGCGATCCGCTCGGCGCGATCGCCGAGGCGCTCGCCTTTATCGAACAGCTTGCCGAGCATCTGGAGCGCCAGGTGCTGGTGCGCTTCACCGCAGCTTTCTCCGACGGCCAGGATCTCTACGCTGTGCGCTACGCCTCCGACTGGAAGGCGCCGACGCTCTATGCCGCACCGATGGGCCCGAGCGGTGGCTATTGCCTTGTCTCCGAACCGCTCAACGACGACGACAGTGCCTGGGTCGAAATCCCCGACGGCACCGCGGTCATCGTCGGCGAAAACGGAGTCGATGTTCGGCTGTTTTCGACCAAGGGCACGCCGGTCAGATCTCGCCAGATGGCCTGAGCCGGCGGCGCTTTCGACTTCGACGAGGACGCCGCGCCCCTCATCCGGCTGCCGCCACCTCCTCCCCGCAGGCAGGGAGAAGGGACGCGTGGCGCTCGCTCGTCCACGACTGGCTCTTCGAGAAAGCGACCGATTATCATCGTTCTCGAGGTTAGACGGGAGAGGCTAAGCCCGCAGCCAACGGGACGCGATATCGCGTGTGCCGCGTCCCCTCGCCCCGCTTGCGGGGAGAGGGCTCGGGTGAGGGGCATTTGCCATGAGATCGATTGTTTAGCGCGCCAGCTGCTCGGCAATCATCGCCGCCAGCTTTTCCGCCACCGCGTCCTTGTCCATCTCTGGCCAGTCGTCATTGCCGGCATGTGAGATCAGCTTCACCTTATTGCGGTCGCCGCCCATGATGCCGGTTGCCGGCGAGACGTCGTTGGCGAGGATGAAGTCGGCGCCCTTTCGCTCGAGCTTGGCGCGGCCGTTGTCGGCGACGTTTTCGGTCTCGGCGGCAAAGCCGATGACGAGCTTTGGCCGTTTCGCATGGTGGCCGACCGTCTTCAGGATATCGGGGTTTTCAGCAAGCTGCAGCGGCGGCGGCGCCTCGCCCGGCTTCTTCTTGATCTTGTTGCCGGCGGCCGTCGCCACCCGCCAGTCGGCAACGGCGGCGACCATGACGGCGACATCGGCGGGAAGGGCGGCAAGCACCGCATCGCGCATCTCTTCGGCCCGCTCCACATGCACGACTTTCACACCAACCGGATCCGGGATCGTCACGGGGCCGGAGACCAGCGTGACGTCGGCGCCGAGCTTTGCTAGTGCCGCGGCGATCGCATGGCCCTGCTTGCCGGAGGAGCGATTGGCAATGTAGCGCACCGGGTCGATCGGCTCATGCGTCGGCCCTGAGGTGACGACGACGCTGCGCCCGGCAAGCGGTTTTGGCGCGCCTAAGAGCAGGTCTTCAACGGCCGCGACGATTGCCAGCGGCTCACTCATGCGGCCTTCGCCGGCCTCGCCGCTTTCGGCCATTTCGCCCGCTTCCGGGCCGATGAAGCGGAGGCCGTCCCTGGCAAGCGTCGCCCGGTTGCGGCGCGTCGCCGGATGCGCCCACATTTTCGGGTTCATCGCCGGCGCAACCAGGACAGGGCGGTCCGTTGCCAACAGAATGGTCGAGGCGAGATCGTCCGCATGGCCGTTCGCCATCTTCGCCATCAGGTCGGCGGTCGCGGGTGCCACGACGATCAGATCGCATTCGCGCGCCAGCCGAATATGGCCGACGTCCTGCTCGTCCTCGCGCGAAAACAGGTCGAGATAGACATGCGAGGCCGAAAGCGCGCCGACGGCAAGCGGCGTCACGAACTGCTGTGCGCCCGATGTCATGACCGGCCGCACGCTTGCGCCGCGCTCCCTGAGGCGCCGGATGAGATCGAGGCTCTTATAGGCCGCGATGCCGCCGGAGATGATGAGGAGAATACGCTTGCCCGACAGTGTCATTTGCACCCGGCCCTTCGGCCGTCCTCTCGCCCGGCATGGGCTGCCGAGCCTACGCGATACCAGAATAGTCCAGGCGACCGGCCTCACCGACGCCTTTGATGTCGAACCTACTTGAGCGATCTGCCGGGCGCAACGTGTCCGGAGGGGCCGGCATGTCGAGGGGGCGGAACAAAAGCTGCGCCGCTTGCGTCAACCGGGGCAGTGGCTGTTGCCGAAGCCTGATAATGCGGTTAATCCGCTCTCAATCCGCGGGGGCTAAGCTTCTTCCATGCGAATAAATGCGATCACAAACTGGGCCTATGGCGTGACCGTCCTTCTGACGGGGCTTTCCGGTGCCGCCTTCATCCTGTCGACCGACAGCGCGATCAAGGAACGCCAAGCGGTTGAGCAGCATCTGGTGCTTGATACACTCGGCGAAGAGCTTGCGCTCGGGGCTGAAACGCGAAGTGACGAGGCACGTCTTTATGTGATGCGCGGCGACGAGCGCCATCTCGAAGCCTTCCACCGCGCCGAGGAAGAAGAACGCCGCCGCGAGGAGGCGACCAAGACCGCGACCAATCTTGGCGCGACGCCGGCGGAGATCGCCGCCTTGCAGGATATCGTTCGCGAGGCGGAAGCGCTCGACAAGGTCGAGGTTGCCGCCATCGATGCCTATCAGAAGGGTGACCGCGCCGGCGCGCAGGAAAAGCTCTTTGGGCCCGAGCACGAGCGTCTGCAGACCGCCCTTCTTGAGACGGTGGCGCGGTTTAGGGACCTGACCAACGTCCGCACCGGCGCGGCCCTCAACGAGGCGCAGGAGCGCAGCGATTGGTATGCGGCCGCCGCCAAGACGATGCTCGGCATCACCGCCGCCCTGTTCCTGAGCGTGCTCTATTTCATCCTCAAGCGCCGCGTCGCCATGCCGCTTACCCGCATGAGCGGTATAGTCACAAGACTTGCCGAGCAGGATTACGCCGTGGAAGTCCCGCTCGATCGCCGCAGCGACGAGATCGGCGAGATGAACAAGGCGATCCATATCTTCCGCGAAAACGGCCTGGAGCGGGACCGTCTGGACGCGGAGCGGCGGCTGGACCAGCAGACCAAGGATCTCATCCTGCAGATGATGCACCGGCTGCAGGCCTGCCAGAGCCAGGACGAACTGGCCGAGGTCGTCGCCCGTTTCGCGCCGCAGGTCTTTCCCAACCTCGCCGGCCATCTCTATGTGCTCAACGACAGCCGGACGCTCCTGTCGCGCGTCGGTACCTGGCTCGATCCGCAGCACTCGGCGCCGACGTTTCCGTCCAGCGCCTGCTGGGGGCTCCGCCGCGGCCGGCCGCATGTCAGCAACCGTGGCCACAGCGACATCGCCTGCCAGCACCTCGACGATGAAGGCGTGATCGGCCTCTGCGTGCCGCTGACGGCCCAGGGCGACACGATCGGGCTCCTCTACTTCGAGGAACGGTTTGAGGAGCAATTCGCGGTCGAGGCGTCGCGCCTCTATCTCGAACTGATCGCCGAAAACATCGGGCTTGCCGTCGCCAATCTTCAGCTGCGCGAGAAGCTTACCAATCTCGCCGTCCGCGATGCGTTGACGGGCCTGCTCAACCGGCGCTGCCTCGATGAGGCGCTGAACCGGCAGCCGCGCGGGCAGGCCGGCAAGCCGCTCAGCTGCCTCATGATCGACATCGACCACTTCAAGCGCTTCAACGATGAGTTCGGCCACGATGCCGGCGACGTCGTCATGCAGTATGTCGCGCAGATCATCGTCGACACGGTCGGCGATGCCGGCAGTGCCTACCGTTTCGGCGGCGAGGAGTTCACCGTGCTCATGCCCGACGCCGGCGAAGCCGCGGGCTTCGAGCTTGCCGAGCGGTTGAGGACGCGGATCGGCACGACGCCGCTGTCGCATCGCGGCCGGATTCTGGGCACGGTTTCGGTCTCGGTCGGCGTTGCCTCGGCGCCGGACGATGGGCCTGTAGCCACGCTCCTGACCCGGGCCGATGCCGCTCTTCTCGACTCCAAGAACCACGGCCGAAACCGGAGCGTGCGGGCCTCCGGGCTCGTCTTCGGCGACGACGAGGTGCAGCGCAGCCTCGCCTGATCCCCTGGCCCCCGCAGGTCTGTATCGAAGGGCCTGCCTTGAAACGGGCGCATTCGATGCTATCTATGACCGCGATAGAAATTTGAACAGGATACACGCATCGATGGATTTCACCCTGACCGCCAAGCCGAACCGTCTTGCCATCAGGGAAAACCGTATCCATGCCTGCTTCGATTTCACTCTCCCGTATTTCGTGGTCCGCGCCTGAGGGCCGAAGCCTCCTTTCCGATCTCGACCTGAGCTTTGGTCCCGTTCGCACCGGCCTTGTCGGTCGCAATGGCGTGGGAAAATCCACCCTGCTGCGACTGGTCGAGGGAACGCTGGCGCCGCAGGCCGGCAAGGTCAGCGTCGTCGGTAGCCTCGGCGTGCTCAGCCAGACCGTTCAGGTCGCGGCCGACGAGACCGTCGCCAATCTCTTCGGCGTCACCGACGCGCTTGCGGTTCTGCAGAAAGCAGAAGAGGGGGGCGCCACCATGGACGAGCTGGCTTCCGCCGACTGGACGCTGGAGGCCCGCATGGAGGAAGCGCTGGCGCGCGTCGGTCTGGACGCTTCGGCGGAAACGCGCCTTGCCGCCTTGTCCGGCGGGCAGATGACCCGCGTGAAGCTTGCCGCGCTCGTCTTCAAGGAGCCTGACTTCATCCTGCTCGACGAACCCACCAACAATCTCGACCGCGAGGGGCGGGCGGCCGTCGCTGCGCTGATGGCGGGCTGGCGCGGCGGCGCCATCGTCGTCAGCCATGATCGCGAACTCCTGGAAGAGATGGACGCAATCGTCGAACTGACAACGCTCGGCGCCACCACCTACGGCGGCAATTGGAGCCACTATCGTGAACGCAAGGCGATCGAGCTGGCGTCTGCTCGCCACGATCTCGCCGATGCCGAGCGGCGTCTGGCCGAGGTCGAGCGCAAGACCCAGGAGACGGCCGAACGCAAGGCGCGCAAGGATGCCGCCGGCCGCCGCAAGCGCGCCAAGGGCGACGAACCGCTGCTCTTGCTCGACGCCAGGAAGGAGCGTAGCGAAAAGACCGGCGGCGACAATGCCCGCCTTGCGGACCGGCGACGGGACCAGGCGGTCGGCGATCTCGTCGAAGCGCGCGAGCGCATCGAAATCCTGCAGCCGCTGACTGTTCGCCTGCCGCCGACCGGACTGCCTGCCGGTCGCAGTGTCCTGCAGGTCGATAACGTCGGCGTCGGCTATGAACGGGGGAAGCCGGTCGTCGACCGGCTGTCGCTCTCGATCGTCGGGCCGGAGCGCGTTGCGCTTACCGGCCGCAACGGTTCGGGCAAGACGACCCTGCTGTCGCTGCTGACGGGTGATCTACAGCCATGGTCCGGCAGCGTGCGCCTGCTGGTCGATCACGCCATGCTCGACCAAAAGGTAAGCCTGCTCGATCCCGCGCTCTCTATCCGCGACAATTTTCGGGGTCTCAATCCTGATGCCAGCGAGAACGATTGCCGGGCAGCGCTCGCCCGCTTCATGTTCCGGGCCGATGCTGCCCTGCAGGTCGTCTCGAGCCTCAGCGGCGGCCAGATGCTGCGGGCCGGTCTGGCCTGCGTGCTCGGTGGTCGCAATCCGCCGCAGCTCCTGATCCTCGACGAGCCGACCAACCATCTGGATATCGATTCCATCGAGGCGGTCGAGGCGGGGCTCAGGGCCTATGACGGCGCGCTGCTCGTCGTCAGCCACGACTGGGCCTTCCTGGAGGCGATCGGCATCACCAGGCGGATCGAACTTTCCTGACGGGACTATTCCGCCCAGCGCGCGTCGCCGGTAAAGGCGATCGTCAGCCAGCGGTCATGGCCGGGATCACCGATCTCCTCGCCGATCTCGGCGCGGATCCGGTCGAGTTCGGCGAGCGTGCCGACCTTGGTTTCGGGCGTTCCGATCAGATAGACCTCGATCGTCTTGGAGCGCCCGACCTTGGCGACATAGGTGCGGTAATCGGCAAAGCCGTGGCGTGTGACGGCGTTCGCCGCTGCCTGCCGCACGCGCTCGTCAAGCTCGGCGGGTGCGACGAGGAAGATCTCCTTCAGCGCCTGGAAGACCGTGCGGATCGGCAGCGGGATCAGGCAGAGCGTCAGCACGATCAGGATCGCCGGGTCGACATAGGGCGTGACGTACTCGTAGGCCGTTCCCTTCAAGGCGGCGGCGATCGCAAAGGCGACGAGCAGGGCGGAGGTAATCGCGCCGGACATCGCCCAGGCGCGCACGTCGAGCGCCAGGAACTCCGAGCCGATCGGCCGGTTCGCCCGGCGTACATAGAAGAACATGAAGGCGCAGATCACCACGACGACGGCGGCATAGGCGATCGCCCAATCGAAGGCGAGGTGGTTGCCGCCCGACAGAATGGAGCCGACGGCGTTCACCATCGCGTAGAAGGAAAGCAGGGTCAGAAGGCCGGCATTGAAGAGCAGCACCATCGGTTCGATGTGCCAGAAGCCCATCTGGAAGCGTTTGCTCGGCTTCGGGATAAGCTGCGTCACGCCAAGCGCAAGCAGGGTCATGGAGGCGTCGACGGCCGAGAAGACGCCGTCGAACACGATGGAAACCGAGCCCGATAGCAGACCGAAGATAACGCCCGTCACCCCGACGACCACGGTGGCCGCGATCGATTGTTTGAGGACTGTCTGTTCGCTTGGCGCACTCATGATATTGTTTTTACTCCAGTTTTGGCGCGGTGCTTAGGCGTTGGCAGTGTCGAAATGGTGGCAAGACGGGTGGATGGCGCTGCAAGCATAGCGTTTCGGCCCGCCGCAAGACAGCCGCCAGGGCCTGGTCCGGGGCGTGCAGTTGTCTTTCGCCGGTCGTGGGCTCAGAATTGACGAAAGCCCGCGGCAGGAGAATGGGCTATGGAGGGGACATGATCGTCGAGATGCTGCTCGGTGCTCTCTTCGTGTGCGGCACGGTCGCCCTGACGCTTGCTGCGTACTTCCTGATGCGGCTGATCATGGGCGGCGAGGCCGAGGGCCATGAAAAGGAGCTGGCCAGTTCGGTCATCTTCCGGATCTCGGCACTGCATGGCCTGATCCTTGCGCTCGTGTTCGCGCAGGAGATGGTCGAGTACCAGCAGCTCAAATACGAAATGGCGACCGAAGCCGGCGCTATCGCCGACATCTACTATGATGCCGCACGCTACGGCGAAGGCTTCAAGGCACCGATCCAGCAGGCGATCTCCGCCTACGTGTCCCAGGTGATCGACGGCGAGTGGCAGTCATTGGCCGACAAGGGCCGTCTTTCAAATGAGGCCTGGGCGTTCTGGGACAAGGCCTACCAGCATGTGCTGAACCTCGTGCCCGCCGACAAGCGTCAGGAGAGCCTGCGCAGC
This sequence comes from Ensifer sp. ENS07, assembly GCF_014852185.1. Lineage (NCBI taxonomy): Bacteria > Pseudomonadati > Pseudomonadota > Alphaproteobacteria > Hyphomicrobiales > Rhizobiaceae > Ensifer > Ensifer sp. ENS07. Next base: position 290,738 of record NZ_JACVBE010000004.1, read on the forward strand.
CAGATGCTGGAGCGGCTGCACGACGTTTCGCAGAGCCGAACCAAGCGGGAAAGCAACGTCGCGGACTCGATCGACAGCATCTTCTGGTTCGCGGCACTCTCCGGCGTGATCTTCATCGCGCTCGCCTACTATGCCTATCCGCCAAGGCGGCGGAACCTGCTGCTGCTCTGCCTATTCGGCGCCTATACCGGCATCATCCTGTTCCTGATCTACGCCTTCTCCAATCCATATCAGCCGCCGGCAGCACTGGCGCCGGGGCCACTCGAACGGGTACAGGAGCAGATCAACGCGTCGCCCGCGACCGGCGGATAACCGGTCTCAAGCGAACTGCCCCAGCCGCAGCAGGTCTCCCGTGGCGGCGCCATCGTCGAGCGCTGTGGTGCGCGCAGCCTCAGGACGCGGCGGCGGCATGGAATGGCCGATCGCAAACAGAAGCGCACCTGCCGCCGCAAATGCCCCGAACAGCAGGAACATGCCGGCGCCGCCGACGGCGCCAAGCGCAAGGCCGCCGGTGAGCGGCCCGAGGAAGTTTCCAAACGTCGAGAGTGAATGGGCACCGAAATAGGTGCCGCGGTTGCCGGCGTTCGAAATTCCGTCGACCAGCACATATTCCGACGGCACGACCAGCACCTCGCCTATGGTGAAAAGGATCATCGAGGCGACGAGCATTTCCATTCCGGACGAGGCGGCAAAGCCGATTTCGCCGATCAGGAACAGCAGGCTGCCAAGCGACAGCGCGTGCAGGGCGCCGATCCGTTCGATGACGAAGCGGGCCGGCGTGCTGGCGACCAGCACCGTTACCGCGTTGGTCGAAACCAGCAGCGCAAAGAGCGTGACGCCGTCCTCAAAGCCGGTATTGAGATACTGCGACAGGGTCACGGACCACTGACCGTGAACGGCGAGAAGCAGCGTGCCGCCGACGACGAAGAAGACCAGGCGCCGGTCACGCAAGGCGGCGACAAGTCCGCGCCAGCCACCGGCACTCCCTGACGTTCGTTCGGTTTCGATAGCCTGCCTGCTGCTCGCCTCCGGTACCGTGAGCAAGAGTACGAGACCGAAGGCTGCGTGGATGACGCCCGCGATGACGAAAAGCGTCACATAGGCAGCGCCGACCCATACGCCGATCAATGGCCCGATCGCCCAGCCGGCATTGATGGCGAGATAACGCCAGGAGAAAACCTTGAGGCGCAGATGTTCAGGCGCCGCATCGCTCATCAAGGCGCGCGCGACCGGTTCAAAAACGGCGGCGGCAACGGCGGAAACGATGTGGGCCAGCGCGAAGGCGGCGATCGATTGTGCCAGTCCGAGCCCGGCCAGCGCCAGTCCGGCCATGAAGAGTGCGACGGTCAACACGCCTTTTCGGCCAATCCGATCGGAGAGCGTGCCGGCGAAGGGGCTGACGATCGCGCCGAGCAGCGGCCCCACGCCGATCAACGCGCCGATGCTGGCAGGGTTGAGGCCGAAGTCACGCTGGAGGCGGATTGCAAGGAAGGTCAGGCTCATGCCCTTGGCGATCGTCACCACACCGGAGCCCGCGATGAGAAGCAGCGCGACGAAGCGGCCGGCTTTTTCGGAATAGGCAGTCATCACGGGCACCTGCTGGCTGGAATCCGCCCGGTCTCCTTAAGAGATGGGGCGGCACAAAAGGAAGAAACGCCTATGCGATTACAGCCGGCACGTGTGTTCGGCAAGGGGCGTCGATTCCCAATGGGGCCCGGAATGAACAGAAAAGCCCGAGGCGGCCGTCGGCCGCCTCGGGTCTATTCGCAACGTGATGGCCGGGCGTTGGCCCGACGACTCAAGTCTTGGCCTGGCGCTCTTGCCAGGCGGCGTAAAGCGGTGTCGTTTGGGCATCGTCGATCGGCACATGGCGGAAGCGCATGGCCTGCTCGGCGAGCGGTTTTGCCAGTTCCGCATAGATCGCTGCGGTCGAGAGGCCAAAGGGTTCGGCGTCGGCATTCGAGTTCGCATAGGCGATCTCGGTGATCCCGGCCATGCGCATGGCCGCCAGGCACATCGGGCAGGGCTGGCCGCTGGCATAGACGGCGGCGCCTTCGAGCCGCGGGGAACGAAGGTTTTGGGCGGCGGAACGCAACGCGTTCAGTTCCGCATGCGAGGTAGGGTCGCCGGATGACAACATCTCGTTGACGCCGCGACCGACGATCTCGCCATCCTTGACGACGACGGCGCCGAAGGGGCGTCCGCCTTTCTCGATGTTGCGGCGGGCAAGCGTTACTGCCTCGGCCAGATAGGTCTGTTCCTGGGTCATGAGAGTTCTTTCTAGCGTGCGCCGGCGTCGGCCAGCAGCCTCTCGATCTTGCCATAGCCGCGCTGGCGGGCATGGGTCAGCGGGCTGACACCCTCGCCATCGGCAAGGTTCACGTCTGCGCCGGCCTTGATCAGCAGGCGTACGATCTCGGTGTGCTTTTCACCGCCACTGCCGAGGATGATGGCTTCGAGCAGCGCGGTCCAGCCGAGGCGGTTGACGTGATCGACGTCGATGCCGGCTTCGATCAAGGTCTTGACGGTCTCGACATGGCCGCGCTCGGCGGCCGGGATCAGCGCCGTTCCGCCATAGCGGTTGGTGCTCTTAAGGTCGGCGCCATTGGCAAGCGTCAACTTCAGGATGTCGAGATGCCCCCGCGCGCCGGCATAGAGATAGGGGCTGTCCTGGATCTTGTCCTTGGCGTTGACGTCGGCGCCGGCCTCGATCAGGGCACGCGCCGCATCGACGCGATTTTCATGGGTGGCGGCGAGCAGCGCCGTCGCACCGCTGGCGTCGCGCGCTTCGATGCTCGCGCCTTCCTTGAGCAGCGCCTTGACCTTGTCTGGATCGCCGGTCTCGGCGGCGGAGATCAGCTGGTTTTCAAGCATCGAGGCCCCCACGGTTTGAGGTGCAAGGCTGAAGGCGGCAAGGGATGCGCCGATCAGCGAGCCGAAAAGTCTTGGTCGCATTTGTTCTTTCCGATCATGCGGGCCGGCCGAATGGGCCGGTCGATCGCAATGGTTCCGGTTAAGGGCGGACGAGGAAACCTTGAAAGGGCTCCATCCGTGCCGCTCTTGCTCATCGCAATCTCGTGCTTACTTGAGCCGATCCGTGACCTTTTCAAGGGCGCAAGACACGCGTCGCCGCCGAACCTCTCCCGCGCCCGGCGTGGCCCTCCCGTGTGCGACCATAGGCAGTGCCGCATTCATTTGGAAATTAAATGTATGAATGCTATCAAGTGGAAATATGAATGCTCAACCTTTCGATCTGGATCTGCTGAAAGCCTTCGCGGCGGTGGCCGATTGCGGCGGTTTCACCGCTGCGGCCGGCCGGCTCAATTCCACCCAGTCGACCGTCAGCCAGAAAGTCCTGCGGCTGGAAGAGCAGGCCGGCCATCGGCTGCTCGAACGCAGCCATCGCCAGGTCCGCCTGACGGAAGCGGGCGAGCAGTTGATCGGCTATGCGCGGCGCATGCTGGCGCTGGACGCGGAAGTGCGGCAGCTTCTCTCGGGCGCATCGGTTGCCGCGACGCTGCGCCTCGGCCTGCCCGAAGACTTTGCCGCCGGCCGCACGACCAGCACACTCGCGGCCTTTGCCCGCCGCCACGAGAATGTCAGGCTCGAAGTGACGAGCGGGCTCAGCCGCGAGCTGCGGTCGCTCTATGATCGCGGCGAGCTCGATATCGTCGTCGTCAAGCAGCGCCGCGGCACGGGCGATGCCGTGAAACAGTGGCAGGAAAGCCTGTGCTGGATCGACAGCGCCGCCCATCCTGTTCTGGCGCTCGATCCTCTGCCGCTCGTCGTCTTTCCGCCGCGCGGCCTCTATCGCGACGACATGGTGGCGGCACTGGATGCCTCAGGGCGACGCTGGCGCGTGAGTTATACCAGTTCCAGCCTCGCTAGCATTCAGTCGGCGGTCGCCGATGGGCTGGGCATCAGCCTGCTGCCGGCCCGCGTCGTCCACGACCGGCACCGGACGGTGGGGCCGCAGCAAGGACTGCCGATGATCGAGACGATGGAGATCGCCCTCTATTACCGGCCCGAGGCCGGCGCGCTGGTCACGCGGTTGGCCGAAGACCTCTCGGCGCTCATCGGCGATGACAGTCGGGACGAGGTATGACGTCGCCTTCGTAGCTCACCCCAATCCGTCGGCGGAAATGTCCAGAACGGTATCAGAGCATCGAGCGGCTGAGGCCGCCATCGATGGGCAGCGCCACGCCGGTGATGTAGCTCGCCTGACGGCCGGCGAGGAAGGCTGCGGCCGCCCCGAATTCCGCCGGCGTGCCGTAGCGGCCGATCGGGATGTCGCGTTGGCTGCGGGCTGCGACCGTCTCGATATCGAGCCCTTCGCTTTCGGCGTCCATCCGGTCGAAGCTGAGCGTGCGGTCTGTGGCAAGCCTTCCGGGCAGAAGCAGGTTCACGGTCACGCCGTCGGCAGCGACCTCGCCGGCGAGCGTCTTCAGCCAGCCGGCAACCGCACTTCTGAGCGCATTCGACGCGGTGAGCCCGACGATCGGTTCGCGGATACTGGTGGAGGCGACGGCGATGATGCGCCCGAACTGGCGTTCCCGCATGCCGGGCAGCAGCCGGCCGGCGATGCGCATGCCGGCCAGCACCATGGTCTCGAATTGCGCCCGCCAGAAGTCCGGTTCGATGACCGAGGCAGGTGAGGGCGGCGGCCCGCCGCCATTCAGCACCAGAATGTCGATCGCGCCGAAATCGGCTTCGAGCTGGTCCAGCAGGCCATCGAGGCTTTCGGGCTTCGAGAGGTCGAGGGCGTAGCCGCGCGCCGAAGGGCTGATGTCGCCTGCCACCTTGGCCGCCGATGTCGCGTCGCGGCCGGTCAGCGCCACGATGACGCCTTCGCCGGCGAGAGTCTCGGCAATACCGCGCCCCAGCCCCTTGCTGCCGCCAAGCACCAGCGCACGTTTTCCAGCGATACCAAGATCCATGACCGACCCTCCTCGATTGCGGAATTCAGAATGGCTTGGCATCCGAGCTACACCAGATTTTCTCGCAGCGGAATCGTTTTGACGTCAGTGGATGTCGGAATGCAAAAGCCCGGCCGCACCGCGGCCGGGCTCTCAAGCGCCCTCCCTCATTCTGTCACTTAGCGGCAGATGCGGATTTTCTTGTAGTAGCGGTTGCCGTAGCTGTCGTAGCGCTTCACCGTCTTCAGGAAGCAATAGGGTTCGTCCTCGTAGTAGTAGGGTCCGCCATAATAGCTGCCGACGTAGCCGACACGGCCGCTCCAGCCATGACCGTAGTAGCCGTTGCCGAAGCCGATCGAAATACCACCGGCCTGCGAAGGTGCTGCAAAGGAGATGGCAGCGGTGATGGCGACAGCGGCTGCGACGATGAACTTGCGCATGATGATCTCTCCTCCGGATGGGTTGGGATGAGCCTTCGTCATCCATGAGACGAAAGTCGCATGAAGCCGAGATATTCGCAGTTCCGGATGGAACAGGATGCTGCCGGCGGTTGCGCTGGATCGCAATCGGCCGGCCACAGTCCGTGCCGGTTGCCGGCCGTTGCGGCCTTCAAGCGGCCTTCGGCGCCGCAGGCTCACGAATGCGGGCCATCGCGAACACGTCGGCCAGCACACCGTTCCTCAGCGCATAGGCCCGGTGCGTACCCTCCATCTCGAAGCCGGCCTTGCGGTAGAGCGCGATCGCGGGCTCGTTGTCGGTAAAGACCGTAAGCTCGATGCGGCTGATGCCGAGCCAGTTATCGGCGGCGTCGATCAGAGCGGTCAGCAGCGACTTACCGATGCCCTCGCCGCGATGGGTGTCGTCGACGCTGATCCCAAGGGCCGCGGAATGATGCCGGCGCCCCTTGCTGCGATGCAGTCCGGCCATGCCGAGGATCCGGTCGGCGCGCTCGGCGACGATGACGACGCTGTCGTCCGAGAGGCTCTCCAACCACTTGCGTGTCTGTTCCGGGGTGGCGAACGGCTGGCGCAGCGTGCCCGAGCGGATGCCCGGCTGGCTCATCAGCGCCGCGATCGCTTCGAAATCGACGACGCGGGCCGCGCGGATGTTGATATCTGAAGGGTCGGTTGCGTCGGTCATTGTTTCCTCTCTTTGGTTCCGAGGAAACAGGTCCCAACCCTGCTCGCCTCGGCAGGGTTGGTGGGGGACATTTCGCTTAAGTCAGCGCAACAGGTCTCCCGCACACCCCTGGGGTATGCGTGCAAAGCACCATGGTGAGAATAGAGCGATTATCCATGCGGGAAGGATAGCAAGCGTGGGTAGAAAGACAAGCCCGCCGCGCCGGTTCGGGCGCGGGCGGGATCAGGTCACCTGCCAGGCGATATAGGCGAGCGTGGCGGCGATGAGCCACAGCGCGATGCGGCCGGAGCGCGTGTGTTTCGCTTCCGCCTTGCCGATCGCATGCGCGGTCTCGGCGTCGAAGCGCAGACCGTTTTCGCTCATCGCCATGATCTCGCTCGAAAACTTCTCCGTGCGGGCGGCGATTTCGGGCGCGGCTTCAGCCAGCCTGAGTGCGGCATGCAGGCCGTCGCGCAAATCGGTGACGATGCGCTTCGGTCCGAGATTGTCGCGGATCCACTTGCCGACGACCGGCTCGGAGGCCTTCCACATGTTGAAGCGCGGATTGAGCGTGCGAGCCACCCCTTCAACGACCACCATGGTCTTCTGCAGCATGACGAGCTCGGGGCGGGTCTGCATGTCGAAGAGCTCAGTGACCTCGAAGAGCAACGTCAGCAGCTTCGCCATCGAAATGGTTTCGGCCGGCTGGCCGTGGATCGGCTCGCCGATCGCGCGGATCGCCTGGGCGAAACTCGCAGCGTCGTGGTGCGAAGGCACATAGCCCGCCTCGAAATGCACGTCGGCCACGCGCTGGTAGTCGCGGGTGATGAAGCCGAAGAGGATCTCGGCCAGGAACCGGCGTTCCTTCTTGCCGAGGCGGCCGACGATGCCCATGTCGACGGCGACGATATGGCCGGCATCGTCGACGAAGAGATTGCCCTGATGCATGTCGGCATGAAAGAAGCCGTCGCGCAGGGTGTGGCGCAGGAAGGACTGGATCAGCACTTCGGCTAGAAGGTTGAGGTCGTGGCCTGCGGCCTTCAAGCCCTCGATGTCCGACATCTTGACGCCGTCGATCCACTCCATGGTGACGACGTCGCGCCCGGTCCGCTCCCAGTCGACCTTCGGCACGCGGAAGCCGGAATCGTCCTTGGTGTTCTCGCCAAGCTCGGAAAGGGCGGCCGCCTCCAGACGAAGATCCATCTCGATCTTCGTCGTCTGTTCCAGCGTCTTGGTCACCTCGACCGGCTTCAGCCGGCGGGTGTAGGGCAGGAAACGCTCCTGCATATGGCTGACGAGATACATCGCCTCGATGTCGGAGGCGAAGCGCTGCCGCACGCCGGGACGGATGACCTTGACCGCGACCTTCTCAGGGCCGCTGTCGCGCATCACGATCGCCGGGTGCACCTGAGCGATCGAGGCCGCGGCCATCGGCTCGGAAAACTCGGCATAGAGATCGTCGACCGTCCGGCCGAGTGATCCCTCGATCGCGGCCTTCGCCTCGTTCTGCGGGAAGGTCGCCATGCGGTCCTGCAACAGCGACAGGTCTGCGGCAAACTCCGCGCCAACGACGTCGGGGCGGGTTGCGAGGAACTGGCCGATCTTCACATAGGAGGGGCCGAGCCGGGCGACGGCGCGCGACAGCCGGTCGCTACGCTCCTCTCCCGGCACTCTGCGCCGCGCCAAAAGTCCGGCCGCCTTCTGGGCGAAACGGGCAAAGGGTGGCAGGTGCTCCGTCGGGACGGCCGAGACGACGCCTTCGCGCACGAGAACCCAGCCGATCCGCGCGAGGCGGATATATGCTCCAGGCGTGCTCATCGGGATCAGATTTTCCAGCCGGAATGCAGCGCTGCGATGCCGCCGGTGTAATTGGTGAAGGAGACGCGCGAGAAGCCCGCTTCCTTGATCATCGTCGCGAAGTCCTTCTGGTTCGGAAACTTGCGGATCGATTCCACCAGATACTGGTAGGGCGCTTCATCGCCGGTGATCAGCTTGCCGAACTTCGGGATCGCGTTGAACGACCAGGCATCATAGAAGCGGTCGAGCAGCGGCATCTCCACTTCGGAGAACTCCAGCACCAGCAACCGGCCGCCGCGCTTCAGCACCCGGTATGCCTCCTTCAGCGCCACGTCGATGCGCGGCACGTTGCGGATGCCGAAGGCAATCGTATAGGCGTCGAAGGTATTGGCCTCGAAAGGCAGGTCCTCGGCATTGGCCTCGACGAAATCGAGGTTGGCGGAGAGCTTCTTCTTCTCGGCCCGCTCGGCGCCGACGGCCAGCATCGAGCCGTTGATGTCGAGCACCGTCGAATGTGCCTTGCGGTCGGAGGCTTCGATGATGCGGAAGGCGATATCGCCGGTGCCGCCGGCAACGTCGAGCGTCCTGTAGCCCTCGCGGCGTGGCGGGTTGAGGGCCGCGATCATCGCATCCTTCCAGGCGCGGTGCAGGCCGGCCGACATCACGTCGTTCATGATGTCGTAACGCTTGGCCACCTTGTGGAAGACGTCGTTGACGAGCGGCTGCTTCTCGCCCGTGCCGACGTTGCGGAAACCGAAAGATGTTTCCATGCCGCCATCGGCCGATACGCGCTGATCCGTCATACGAAGAACTCCACCTGAACCAATTTTTCCGGCACCATAGCGAAAAGGCCCGTCACACGCTATCTCGTGGGCGGGACTGCGGCTGCGGCATAGCGCACCCCTATAGGATAAGAAGGCCGCCAAGGAAATGCCAACCACCGCATCCGGTGGCTGAGATCGAAGGAGTGCGTTCATGCCGGAGTTGCCCGAGGTCGAAACCGTCAAGCGCGGCCTCGCGCCGACCATGGAAGGGGCGCTGCTCGTCAATGCGGAATTGCGCCGTCCGGATCTCAGGTTTCCCTTCCCGGAGAATTTCTCCTCGACCGTTGCCGGCCAGCGCATCGTCTCGCTGTCGCGCCGCGCCAAGTATCTGATGATCGATCTGGAAGCCGGCGACGTGATCATCGCCCATCTGGGCATGTCCGGTTCCTTCCGCATCGAGGTGGGGCCGGCGGCAACAACGCCCGGCGAATTCCACCATCCACGCGGCAAGGATGAAAAGCACGATCACGTCATCTTCCATCTCGACGGTGCGCAAGGCCCGGTGCGGGTGATCTACAACGACCCGCGCCGCTTCGGCTTCATGGACCTTGCTCGCCGCGACACGGTGGCGAGCCACGCCTATTTCCGCGCGCTCGGCGAGGAGCCGACCGGAAACGTGCTCGATGCCGCCTATCTCGCCGCACGCTTTTCCGGCAAGGCGCAACCGCTGAAGGCGGCGTTGCTTGACCAGAAGAACATCGCCGGTCTCGGCAATATCTATGTCTGCGAGGCGCTCTGGCGCTCGCACCTGTCGCCGCTGAAACCGGCCGGCGCGCTCGTCGACAAGCGCGGCAAGCCGAAGGAAGGGCTCGTGCGCCTGACGGATGCGATCCGCGAGGTCATCGCCGATGCCATTGCCGCCGGCGGATCGTCGCTGAAGGACCATATCCAGGCTGACGGCTCGCTCGGCTACTTCCAGCACTCCTTCTCCGTCTATGACCGCGAAGGACAGGCTTGCCGCACGCCCGGCTGCGACGGTACGGTCGCCCGCATCGTGCAGGCGGGACGCTCAACCTTCTATTGCCCGCACTGCCAGAAATGAACGCCAGTCCGTGAGCGGTCTGGTGCATGAACCGGAGGAAACAGAAATGACCTACGAAACGCTGCTGGTCGAAACACGCGGCCGCGTCGGCCTGGTGACGCTCAATCGTCCGCAGGCGCTGAATGCGCTGAACTCGACCGTGATGCGCGAGCTTGCCGCGGCGCTGAAGGCCTTCGACGCCGACAAGGAGATCGGCGCCGTGGTCCTCGCCGGCTCGGAGAAGGCGTTTGCCGCCGGTGCCGACATCAAGGAGATGCAGACGCTCGATTTCGTCGACAGCTATCTCGGCGACTTCATCGGCGGCTGGGACCAGGTGGCGGCAGCTCGCAAGCCTTTGATCGCTGCCGTTTCCGGCTACGCGCTTGGCGGCGGCTGCGAGCTGGCGATGATGTGCGACTTCATCATTGCGTCCGAGACCGCGAAGTTCGGCCAGCCGGAAATCACCCTCGGCGTCATTCCCGGCATGGGCGGTTCCCAGCGCCTGACGCGCGCCGTCGGCAAGGCGAAGGCCATGGACCTGGTGCTGACCGGCCGGATGATGGATGCGGCCGAGGCCGAACGCGCGGGACTCGTTTCGCGTGTGGTGGCGCCGGAGAAATTGATGGAGGAAGTGCTCACCGCTGCCGAGAAGATCGCCTCCTTCTCGCTGCCCGCGGTGATGATGGCCAAGGAGGCCGTAAGCCGCTCGCTGGAGCTGACGCTTGCCGAAGGCCTGCGTTTCGAGCGTCGGCTCTTCCACTCGCTGTTTGCGACCGAAGACCAGAAGGAAGGCATGGCCGCCTTCGTCGCCAAGCGCAAACCGGAGTTCAAACATCGCTAGCCCAGAGCACGGCGCGCAGATTCTGGAAATTGCGCGTTGACGGGGCGGCGGTTTCCCGCTATACGCCGCCCTCAGTTTGGAACGCCATTCTGGGCTTTCCGGAAATACTCCCGAATTGCTTTGATGACAGGTCGCAGTGACCCGGCACGGCGAGGGGCGGAGTTCATGTCAGTTTTCGAAGAGAGGCACAAATGGCCAATACAACTTCGGCGAAAAAGGCGACCCGCAAGATCGCACGCCGCACCGCAGTGAACAAGGCCCGTCGTTCGCGCGTTCGCAACTTCATCCGCAAGGTCGAAGAAGCGATTGCAACCGGCGACCAGGCAGTTGCAGCCGCAGCGCTCAAGGCAGCTCAGCCCGAGCTGATGCGCGCAGCCACCAAGGGCGTCCTGCACGCCAACACTGCATCGCGCAAGGTTTCGCGTCTTGCACAGCGCGTAAAGTCGCTTTCGGCCTAATCCGGCTAAGAAAAATCTGTTAATCGAGAGCCCGGCCCTTGCGCCGGGCTTTTCGGATTCATACTTCTGTCATCGCGATGGTTAATCTGGCGGCTTGGGCTTATGTCAGTGCGATGACAAGATTTATATAATTATTTCAATGACTTGTGAGAGGTCCTTATCAAAAGGATGTCTCTGACTGGGGGTCCGTTCGGCCCATTCTGAGTCAAGCGAATTTTTATTTTTTTTCTTTTTCGCCAGCTAAGCAAAGAGCGAAAAATCAAAACCCTTGATTCAACAGGGATTCTTCTCGGACTCGGAATGCGGCAAGCAAATGGCGGCCGGAGAGTCAACGGCCAGCGCTTAAGGTTGCGTAAAAATCGCGATTGATCTTGCCCATCGATCCTGCCTAAATGCCCTCCACAGGGGACACGGACCACATCTGTAAAAAGAAGCAAAAGAGGCCATTTCGAAGAAATGGTTTCGATGTTTCTGTCCTTTGTATCAGGGCGGCTCCGCGTCGTTCAATCAGACAAGTCGAAGGTGAAAAAACCGGATGGTTCATACCGCTCCGGACGGGAAACTTTCGTCCTGTGATTGTGAGGCGGCCATCTGCAGCACCTGCGTCCGGTCGGACGCCTAGAGGTCGCTGCGGCGCTTTGACGGCTGCCTGTCTTGCCCTTTGATCGGCTACGACAAAGGAAAGATGCAGGAGGCCTCGATGGAGGGTGCAAGCGGCGCCCGACGCGAGGCCAAGGTCCAACGCGCGGCTCATCGCTTCGTACGAGGGTGCGACGAGCTGTTGACGAGGAGGAGGATCCGGTACGGCGCGGGAGCGCGTCGAAGGGATTGTTGACGAGAGGCGCGAGGGGACATCCTCCGGCCCAGCAGGGCAGGTGGGTGCGCGTAGCGCGCAGCGAGGCGGGAGATGAGGAGCCCGGCGTCGTCTGCGACTGTGACGTTCGGCGAAAGCGGCATGGCCCATACGGGCGCCGCGGGCGACGGACATAAGAGATGAGGCCGGCAGCGATGACGGCATCTGAACATGAATTGGAAGGCGGCAAAATGCAGATGAATTTGGTGACGGCGGGCGCACTTCAGAAAGAAGGAGACGCATTTCAAGCCGGAAGCAATCTATCTCAGGCGGCGGGGGAAAAAACCGACATGAGGCACGACGCACTGTTCGAGCGGGTAAGTGCGCGTCTCAAAGCTCAAGTCGGTCCGGATGTCTTTGCAAGCTGGTTTGGGCGTCTGAAGCTCCATTCCGTATCCAAGAGCGTTGTGCGCCTTTCGGTGCCGACCACGTTCCTGAAGTCCTGGATCAACAACCGTTATCTTGACCTCATCACCTCGATCTTCCAGCAGGAAGACGGCGAGATCATGAAGATCGAGATCCTGGTGCGCACGGCAACCCGTGGCGCCCGTCCGACCACCCAGGAAGAAGCGCTGCCGCAGGCGGCAGAAGCAGCTCCGGCTCAGCCCGCGCGCCGTCCGGCCGCAGCCCAGCCGGTGGCAACCGTTGCCGCGGCGACTGTCGCAAGCATGCAGAGGCCGACCCAGGCGCCGCTCTTCGGCTCGCCGCTCGACCAGCGCTACAATTTCGAAAACTTCGTCGAGGGTTCCTCGAACCGCGTGGCGCTTGCCGCCGCCCGGACGATTGCGGAAGCCGGCGCCGGTGCGGTGCGGTTCAACCCGCTCTTCATCCATTCGAGCGTCGGTCTCGGCAAGACGCACCTTCTGCAGGCGATCGCCATCCAGGCGCTGCAGAGCGCGCGTGCGCCGCGCGTCGTCTACCTGACGGCCGAATACTTCATGTGGCGTTTCGCCACCGCGATCCGCGACAACGACGCGCTGTCCTTGAAGGAGTCGCTGCGCAACATCGATCTCCTGATCATCGACGACATGCAGTTCCTGCAGGGCAAGTCGATCCAGCATGAGTTTTGCCACCTGCTGAACATGCTGCTCGATTCCGCCAAGCAGGTCGTCGTCGCAGCCGACCGCGCACCGTGGGAACTGGAATCGCTCGACAGCCGCGTTCGTTCGCGTCTCCAGGGCGGCGTCGCCATCGAGATGGACGGCCCGGACTACGACATGCGCCTGGAAATGCTGAAGCGCCGCCTGGACACGGCCCGTCAGGACGACGGTTCGCTCGACATTCCCGGCGAAATCCTGAGCCATGTGGCACGCAACGTGACCGCCAGCGGCCGCGAACTGGAAGGTGCCTTCAACCAGCTCCTGTTCCGCCGCTCCTTCGAGCCGCAGCTCTCGCTCGAGCGCGTCGATGAATTGCTCGGCCACCTCGTCAACGCCGGCGAACCCCGCCGCGTGCGCATCGAGGACATCCAGCGGGTCGTCGCCAAGCACTACAACGTCTCGCGCCAGGAGCTCGTCTCCAACCGCCGCACCCGTGTCATCGTCAAGCCGCGCCAGATCGCGATGTATCTGTCGAAGACGCTGACGCCGCGCTCCTTCCCGGAGATCGGCCGTCGCTTCGGCGGACGCGACCACACGACCGTGCTGCACGCCGTGCGCAAGATCGAGGAGCTGATTTCGGGCGACACCAAGCTCAGCCATGAGATCGAGCTGCTGAAGCGCCTGATCAACGAATAGTCGAGGCGCATTGCCGCAAAAAAAGCCCGGGTTCGCCCGGGCTCTTTTGTTTTACCGGACCGCTTTCAGTGCCGGCTGCGGCGGACGCTTGGTCGCCGCATTCCCCACACCCTGCTCGGCTCGTGCCTGTTCGATGATCCAGGCGCGAAAGGCCGTGACCGGCGGGCGGTCGAGTGCGGCCGGCGGGTAGACGAGATGGTAGGCAAGCCCGGTCATCACGCCCTCAGGGAAGGGGGCTTCCAGCACACCCTCCGCAAGCTCGCGCGTGACCAGCGACAGGCGCACCAATGCAACGCCGTCGCCGGCCTTGGCCGCCTCGATCGCGCCGTTGCTGTTGACGAAGACCGGCCCTCGCCCGGCGTCCACCCCGTCGGCGCGCGCCGCATCCAGCCACAGCCTCCAATCCTGACGATGGACGTCGTGCAAGAGCACATGCGCGGCAAGGTCACCCGGCATGTCGAGTGGGTTCCTGGCGCGTAGTGCCGGGTGAAGGACCGGCACCGGGTCGTCATCGATCAATCGTTCGCTCACAAGACCGTCATAGCGGCCAAGCCCATGACGGATGGCGATGTCGACCCCATCGCTGTTGAAGTCGGTCAGCCGATTGGTGGTGCTGATGCGCACGTCGATGCCGGGCACCTGTAACTCGAAGGCGCCGATGCGCGGCACCAGCCATTGCGCGGCAAAGGTGGGCGTGCAGCTGACCGTCAGCACCGGCGCACGCTTGCGCGCCGTCAGTTCCTCGGTCGCCTCGCGCATCATTCGGAACGCGCGCCTGAGCGTTGCGAAATAGGTGCTGCCGTCCTCCGTCAGCGCCAACTGTCTCGGCCGGCGCTCAAACAGCGTCACTGCTAACGCCTGCTCCAGTTCGCGCACCTGCAGGCTGACGGCGCCAGGCGTCACGTTCAGTTCTTGCGCGGCCTTGGTAACGCTTAGATGTCGCGCGGTGGCCTCGAAGGCGCGAAGCGAGGCAAGCGAAGGAAGGTATGTCGACATGGTTTAGCCAAACTCAATCATGCGGCGAGAAATGATCGTTTGTTCGAAGCTCAATATCCTGAGAATAATGGCACAAAGTCAAGATGGTCGATGCCATCACGGTTTAGCCTGACAAACAAACGAGGGTTAAGGCAATGACACAAGCAACGCAGGCCAAGGTCATGGGCGCCCGGGAATGGGGCATGTTGATCCTGCTCTCCATTCTGTGGGGCGGCTCCTTCTTCTTCATCGGCGTCGCCGTCAAGGCGTTGCCTCCAGTCACGATCGTGGCGCTCCGCGTCAGTCTCGCGGCGCTCGCGCTGCTCGCCTTCGTTCGACTGATGGGACTGTCGATGCCGCGCGACCCGCGCGTTTGGCTGGCCTTCTTCGGGATGGGGCTGCTCAACAATCTCATCCCTTTCTCGCTGATCGTCTGGGGGCAGACGCATATCGCAAGCGGCCTTGCCTCGATCCTCAACGCCACCACGCCGCTGTTCGGCGTGATCGTCGCGCATCTCCTGACCGATGACGAGAAGCTGACAGCCAACCGGTTTGCAGGCGTCGTCGTCGGCTTCCTCGGGGTCGCGATGATGATTGGTCCGGCGGCGCTCGGTGGCCTTGGTTCGAACCTGCTTGCCCAGGTCGCAGTGCTTGGCGCAGCGCTCTCCTATGCGCTCGCCGGTGTCTTTGCCCGCCGCTTCAAGCGCATGGGCGTGGTGCCGATCGTGACGGCGACCGGTCAGGTCTCGACCGCAAGCATCATGCTGGTCCCGCTGTCGCTGCTGATCGATCATCCCTGGACGCTTCCCATGCCCGGCTTCGACGTCTGGGCGGCGATCGTCGGCATCGCGCTGATTTCCACGGCGCTCGCTTACGTCCTGTTCTTCCGCATCCTGGAAACGGCCGGTGTCACAAACCTGATGCTGGTGACCTTCCTGATCCCGGTCAGCGCCATCCTGCTTGGCGCTTTGTTCCTCGGCGAAACGCTGGAACCCAAGCACTTCCTGGGCATGACCTTGATCGCGGCCGGTCTGGCGGCGATCGACGGGCGGCTTCTGCGCCTCTTTTCTCGACCGGCCATCGACACCAAGTTAGAGTGCCGCGACAACGCTTGAGCATTTCTGATTTGCACGCATTGCGGGCCGGTGGGCGAAAGCACCACCGGCCCTGTTTTTTTCATCCGGGTTGTCGGCTATTGCTTGCCGCCACCGTCTTTGTTTCAGGAGCTGGAGTTCCGATGCTTTACGCCGTGTTTTGCTACAATCAAGAAGATGTCACGAACGCCTGGACCAAGGAGCAGGACGAAAAAGTCATGCATGATCTGTTGGCCGTACAGAGCAAATATGCGGAGGCAGGCCGGCTTGGGCCGGTGGCGCGCTTGATGCCGACGACGGCGGCGACGACGCTCCGGCACAGTCACAGCGAGACGATCGTAATCGATGGCCCGTTTGCCGAAACGAAAGAGCAACTGCTCGGTTTCTATGTCATCGACTGTGCGTCTCTCGATGATGCGCTCGAGTTCGCCCGTGATCTGAGTTCTGCCAATCCGGCCGCCGGCTCCTATGAAATCCGTCCTCTTGCCATCTACAAACCCAGTGAGCTTGCTTCATGACAGACACAGCCTGGATAGACCTCGCTCTCGTTTCGGCCCGGCCGCAGGCCGTGGGCGCGCTGTTGCGCTATTTCCGCAACCTCGACACTGCCGAAGAAGCGTTTCAGGAGGCCTGTATCCGGGCTTTGAAGACCTGGCCGAAGAGCGGCCCGCCGCGCGACCCCGCCGCCTGGCTGATC
Organism: Ensifer sp. ENS07; assembly: GCF_014852185.1. Lineage (NCBI taxonomy): Bacteria > Pseudomonadati > Pseudomonadota > Alphaproteobacteria > Hyphomicrobiales > Rhizobiaceae > Ensifer > Ensifer sp. ENS07. Next base: position 307,069 of record NZ_JACVBE010000004.1, read on the forward strand.
TTCGTCGGCCGCAACAGCGGCATCGACAAGGTGCGCCGCCAGTCCCGCGAAACGGCGCTGCCGCCGGAGGAAATTCTTTCCGACCTCGAGGATCAGGAGGGCGCGCTCGCCGACCAGCTCGACGGCTCCCACTATCGCGACGACATTCTTCGCCTGCTGTTCGTCTGCAGCAATCCGGCGCTGCCGGCAACGCAGCAGATCGCGCTGGCGCTGCGCATCGTCTCGGGCCTTTCTGTCAAGCAGATCGCCCGCGCCTTCCTCGTCAGCGAGGCGGCGATGGAACAGCGGATCACGCGGGCCAAGTCGCGTGTCGCGGCCGCCGGCCTTGCCTTCGAGACCCCGGATGCGGCCGACCGGTCAGATCGGCTCGCCGCCGTCGCCACGATGATCTACCTCGTCTTCAACGAGGGCTATTCGGCGATGAACGGCCCGGAAAGCGTCTCGGCCGACCTGTGCCAGGAGGCGATCCGGCTCGGACGCCTGCTGCTTCAGCTTTTCCCAGCCGAGCCGGAGATCAAGGGGCTGACGGCGCTCATGATGATCCAGCATTCGCGGGCGCGCGCCCGCTTCGACGCCGATGGCGCCGTCATCCTGCTTGATGACCAGGACCGCAGCCTGTGGGACCGCTCGCTGATCGACGAGGCCTTGGCGCTGATCGACAGGGCGATGCAGTACCGCCAACCGGGCGCCTACCAGATCCAGGCGGCGATCGCGGCGCTGCATGCCCGCGCCGAGCGTGCGGATGAGACCGACTGGGCGCAGATCGACCTGCTCTACCAGGCGCTCGAGCGGCTGCAGCCCTCTCCGGTGATCACGCTCAATCGCGCAGTGGCGGTTTCGAAGCGTCAGGGGCCGGAAGCCGCGCTGGCGATGATCGCGCCCTTGGCGGAAAAGCTCTCCGGCTATTTCTATTTCCATGGCTTGAGCGGCCATCTCCTGAAGCAGCTCGGCAAGGTCCGCGAGGCGCGTGTGGCCTTCGACCATGCGATTGCGCTTGCGACCAACGCGGCCGAATGCGCTTACATCCGCATGCAGCTCGACAAGCTCGATGAAACGCCTGGTATCGAGATCTCCGAAAGAAAAATCTGACGGTGCCTGTCGGGATCCCTCATGCGCTTTCGTCCTTGGACCGAGAACGAAATCCAAGGAGAGAAATCAGTGACCACCAGCCTCGTTATGCCCGCCCCAAGGGCAAAGTCGATCATCCTCGGCCGCTTCCTCAGCGGCGTGCTAGTCGCCTTCCTGATTTTCGATGCCGTCATCAAGCTTGTGCCGCTAGCTGTCGTCACCGAAACCATGGTCGCGCTCGGCTATTCCGCCGACCAGGGTCTGGCGCGGCTGCTCGGCATTCTCACATTGTTGTGCACGGTGCTCTATGTGATCCCGCGCACCTCGATCCTCGGCGCCATTCTGCTCACCGGCTATCTCGGCGGGGCGATGGCGACGCATCTGCGGGCCGGCAGCCCGCTCTTCACCCATCTGCTTTTCGGCTTCTATCTCGGCGTGATCGCCTGGGGCGGCCTCTGGCTTCGGGATCCGCGGCTGCGCGCCCTCATTCCCTTCAGCAACTGACAGAAACGGAGCGCTCGAAAGACGACCATGACCAAAACAGTCAACGACTACATTGCCGGCCTCTCCGGTGTCCCGGCCGACGTGGCGAAGCGCCTGCATGGTGCCCTCCTGGCCACAGGCACGCTCAATGACGCCGTCAAATGGGGCCATCCCATCTATGAGGCCGGCGGCGCGGTCTGTCTGCTCAAGGGGGCAAAGGATTACGTGACCTTCGGTTTCTGGCGCGGCGCCGAGATGCTCGATCTCGACGCACGCCTGGAGAAGGGCGGCGGCAAGGGCGACATGGCCTATATTCGCCTGCGCACCACCGATGACGTGGACGACGCTCAGGTCGCCCGGCTGGTGGCTAGGGGCATCGAGCTCAACCGGCTGAGGGGCGATCCGATGAAAGCCGCCTAGACGAAACAAACTTGCATCGTGGCCGAAGAAACAGAGCGCCTTTATCGGCCGCGATGCAATATCTCTTCACGGGAACAGGAATTCACGCCAGATCCCGCGAGGCAGCCATGATCCTCTACTATCAAACCCACTCTCCCTTCGCCCGCAAGGCGCTTGTCTTTGCTCACGAGATCGGCCTTGCCGACCGGCTGAAAGTCATCCACCACGAGACGAGCCCAACGCGGCGCAACGACGAGGTCTATGCCGAAAACCCGCTCGGCAAGGTTCCGGTGCTGTTGCGTGAGGGCGAAGAGCCGATCTTCGACAGCGATGTCATCTGCGCCTATCTCGATACGCTGCATGAGGGACGCAAGCGGATTCCCGAGGTCGGCGAACCTCGATGGCGGGCGCTGCGCATGCAGTCGGTGGCGCAGGTTCTTGCCCAGACCGGGATCGGCCTGCGCTGGGAGTGGGAGAGGCGCCCCGAACATCTGCGCTATCCGGAACTCGCCAAGGGCTACGAAGAAAAGATCGAGGCGACCTACGATTGGCTGGAGCAGACGTTATCGCCCGAGGAAGACGTGGATATCGGGCAGATCGCGCTGGCGACGGCACTGTCCTGGATGGCGTTTCGCAACCTGCCGTCGTTTCGCAACCGTCCGAGGCTGACCCGCTGGTTCGATGCATTCGAAGGCCGGCCGTCGATGCAGGCCACGCCGCTGTCAGGTGAAACGTTCGATTGAGTCTGTAGCCGGCGAAGACCGCCTGCCCTCAGGGGCAGGCGAGATCAGCGACCACGGCGTCGAGGATCAGCATGCCGGCCGGCGTGCAGCGCAGGCGCGAATTGCCCAGCCGCTCGATGAAGCCGTGATCGATCAGGAACTGCTCGCGCTCCGGGTCCGGGTCGCGGCCGGAAAGCGTCTGCCATCGCGCCAAGTCGACGCCTTCCTTGAGGCGCAGACCCATCAGCAACAACTCGTCGGACTGTGCTTCGAGATCGAGGGATTCCCGCTCGATCATGCCGTGACCATGGGTCTCGACGAGCCGCAGCCATTCCTCCGGCTTGCGCTCCGTAGAGGTAGCGATCTTGCCATTGCCGATGCCCAGGCGCCCGTGGGCGCCCGGGCCGATGCCGGCATAGTCGCCGTAGCGCCAATAGGTGAGGTTGTGCCGGCTCTCGGCACCCGGGCGGGCGTGGTTTGAAACCTCGTAGGCCGGCATGCCGATGGCGGCGGTAATGTCCTGCGTCGCCTCGTAAAGCACTGCCGACTGCTCGCCATCAGGCACGATCAGCTTGCCGGCCTTGTGCAGGCCGTAAAAGGGCGTGCCTTCCTCGATCGTCAGCTGGTAGAGCGACAGATGGTCGACCGCGTAGGAGACGGCTTCCTTCAGCTCACGCTCCCATTCTTCGACCGTCTGGTTCGGACGGGCATAGATCAGGTCGAAGGACATGCGCGGGAAGATCTCGCGCGCCAGCCGGATCGCCTTCAGCGCGTCCTCGACATTGTGCAGCCGTCCGAGGAACTTCAGATCGCGGTCGTTCAGCGCCTGGACGCCGAGCGAGACGCGATTGACACCGGCAGCGCGGTAGCCGTGGAAACGCGTCGCTTCGACGCTCGACGGGTTCGCCTCCATGGTGATTTCGATGCCGTCGGGCACATGCCAATGGCGAGCGATGCCTTGGAGGATGGCATCGACCGTCGACGGCTCCATCAAGGACGGCGTGCCGCCGCCCATGAACACGCTGGTGACCGTGCGCGGGCCGGAGAGCTCGCGCACCTCTTCCATTTCCTTAAGGAAAGCTGCAACGAAACGCGGCTGGTCCACCGGCTGGTGGCGCACATGGCTGTTGAAGTCGCAATAGGGGCACTTGGCCGCGCAGAACGGCCAATGCACGTAGACCCCGAAACCGGGGTCCATGCCGTCACCGATCGCCGATAGCGTGGCAGTTTGCATTATTGCGTCTCTCATGGTCACTTTCAGTAGAGAGCGGGATGCGGGCGGAAACCGCACGCACTTTTCCTCATCCCGCTCAGATCAGGCTCCGAGGCAGGTCTCGGCAAAGATCTTGAAGGCGCGGGCGCGGTGCGACAGAGCCTCTTCGTCACCCGGCTTCCAGCCGTGTTTCTCGTCGGCGCTCATCTCGCCGAAGGTGGTCTCGTAGCCCTTGGGCTGGAACACCGGATCATAGCCGAAGCCCTGGCCGCCGCGCGGCGGCCAGACGACGAAGCCTTCGACCTCGCCGCGGAAAAGCTCGACATGACCGTCCGGCCAGGCAAGGCAAAGAACCGAGACGAAACGGGCGGTGCGCTCGGAAGGCGTTTTGGCGCCTTTCTCCTGCAGCGCATCTTCGACCTTCTGCATGGCCATGGCGAAGTCGCGGCTGCCATCTTCGCGCTCGGCCCAGTTGGCCGTATAGACGCCGGGCGCTCCATCGAGCGCGTCGATCGCGAGACCAGAATCGTCCGAAAGTGCCGGCAGGCCGGAGGCCTTGGCCGAGGCGAGCGCCTTGATCGTGGCGTTCTCCTCAAACGTCGTGCCGGTCTCGTCGGGCTCGATGAAGTTGAGGTCGGCCGCCGACTTCGCCTCGAAACCGAGCGGGCCGATCAGGTCGCGGATTTCGCGGATCTTGCCGGCGTTGTGGCTGGCGACGATCAGCGTCTTGTTGTCGAGTTTGCGCATGGTGTTCCGTTTCGTGTTCAGTCGATGGACCAGAGGCCCGGTTCCGCACATTCAAGGCTGTTGCCGGCCGGGTCGCGGAAATAGAAGGACCGCGCCCCGTTCGGCCAGCGGGTGTCCGCTTCGATCGCGATGCCCGCCGCTTCCAGTTTCGCCTTCCAGGCGTCCAGCGCTGCGGCGGAAACCCGGAAGCACATGTGGCCCTGGCCGCTCGTGCCGTGCGGGATCGGCGGCTTCAGCGTTTCGGCCGGATTGAAAATCAAAAGCACGCCCGGTCCGCAGCGATAGAAGACGTGGCGGTTGCCGGCACGCGTGATCTTTGCGAGCCCGAGAATGCCACCGTAGAAGGCCTCGGCGGCATCGAGATCACCCATGTAAAGGGCGGTCTCGAGAATGCCTTCCAGCGCCGGGGCCATCTTGACGTTCCTTCCTCAGCCGGCGATCGCCTGCTTCTGCAGCGCGACCAGTTCGGCAATGCCCGTCTTGGCAAGGCCCATCAGGCTCGCGAATTCCTCTTCCGAGAACGGCTTGCCTTCGGCCGTGCCCTGGATCTCGACGATGCCGCCGGAGCCGGTCATAACGAAGTTGGCGTCGGTCTCGGCAGCGGAATCTTCGAGGTAATCGAGATCGATCACCGATTGGTTGGCGAAGATGCCGCAGGAAATGGCCGCGACATGATCCTTCAGGACCTTCTCGACCTTGACCATGTTGCGGGCTTCCATCCACTTCAGGCAGTCGTGGAGCGCGATCCAGGCGCCGGTGATCGAGGCAGTGCGCGTGCCGCCATCGGCCTGGATGACGTCGCAGTCGATCGAGATCTGGCGTTCGCCGAGCGCCGGCAGATCGACCACGGCGCGCAGCGACCGGCCGATCAGCCGCTGGATTTCCTGGGTGCGACCGCTCTGCTTGCCGCTGGCTGCCTCGCGCCGCATGCGCTCGCCGGTGGCGCGCGGCAGCATGCCGTATTCCGCCGTCACCCAGCCCTTGCCGCCATTGCGCAGCCAGGCCGGAACCTTTTCCTCAAGGCTTGCGGTGCACAGCACATGCGTGTCGCCGAACCGCACCAGACAGGAGCCTTCCGCATGCTTGGAAAAATTGCGCTCGAAAGAAACCTTGCGCATTTGATCGGTTTTTCTGCCGGATGGCCGCATCGTCAACTCCTATCGTATCTCGTGAGCCTTCTACTGCATAATTCCCTAAATCGAAATCGATTTAGGGACAAAATTATGCAGCAGTTTAAGGTGCTGCAGCGACCTTTGGCGCGTCCAAGGATGCGCGGCGCTGCAGAGCATGGCAGAGGTAAAGGGATCCGGTGGAAAGCCGGACATTCGACCGTTTTTTCCCTTTTGCCAACGGACCGCAGGGACACTATATTCCGGCCACGGCAGGATGTGCCTGCATATGTGGAGTGACATGGTACTGCGCAATCCCGGAGCAAAGGAAATCGCCGCGGCGCTCGACGAGCGCTCGGGCGAAATCTTCCGTCGCATCGTGGAGACCTATCTGACGAGCGGCGAGCCGCTCGGCTCGCGCAACCTGTCGCGGCTTTTGCCAATGGCGCTGTCGCCTGCCTCCGTGCGCAACGTTATGAGCGATCTCGAAGATCTCGGTCTCATCTATTCGCCGCATGTCAGTGCCGGTCGCCTGCCGACCCAGACGGGCCTGCGCTTCTTCGTCGACGCCTTCATGCAGGTCGGCAACCTCTCTCCCGAAGATCGCGCCTCGATCGATCGCCATGTGCGGCGCGACGACCATACCCAGCCGGTCGATACGCTTTTGACCGAAGCGAGCCAGATGCTGTCGGGCATGTCGCGGGGCGCGGGTCTCGTCATCACCGCCAAGGCCGATCCGGTGCTGAAGCATGTCGAGTTCATCCGCCTGGCGCCGACCAAGGCGCTGGCCGTGCTCGTCGGCGAACATGACCAGGTGGAAAATCGCATCATCGAGCTCCCGGCCGGCGTCACCAGTTCGCAGCTCACGGAAGCGGCGAACTTCCTCAACGCCCATCTCGCCGGACAGACGATCGCCGAGGTGCGGGCGCAGCTCGAAAAGGTGAAATTGACGGTGCGCGGCGAGCTCGACGCGCTGTCGCAGGATCTTGTCGAGCGCGGTCTTGCCATCTGGTCGGGCAACGAGGGCGACGAGAAGCCGGCGCGCCTGATCGTGCGCGGCCGCGCCAACCTGCTCGAAGGCCTCGAGGGTGCCGAGGACATCGACCGGCTCAGAATGCTGTTCGACGATCTCGAAAAGAAGGACAGCATGATCGAGCTGCTCGATCTCGCCGAAAGCGGCCCTGGGGTGCGGATATTCATAGGCTCGGAAAACAAGCTGTTTTCGCTTTCCGGCTCGTCGTTGATCGTCGCGCCCTATCGCGATGGCGAGGACCGCATCGTCGGCGCCGTCGGCGTCATCGGGCCGACGCGGCTCAACTACTCGCGCATCGTTCCGATGGTCGATTATACCGCGCAGCTGATGTCGCGGCTTTCGCGCTAAGGGCGCTTTTAGTCGCTGCATGTCTCATTGATCGATCTCGATGAAGGACAAAGACATGCAGCAAATCAAAGTGCTACAGCGACCTTCGCGCGTCTGATAGGACGCGCGGCGCTGTAGGAGCGCGATTGAACCCTTGATTTTTCGGCCCCAAACCTCGATATCGGCTTCAAATCCAGTCCCCAAGCATTTTTGCTGAAACGCAGGCTCGCGCTTGCGGCGTGGAAATGCGAAGGACAATACAGACGACACTGCGGAGAACGTCATGACCGACGATACGAACAAGCACGGACCCGAGGCCACCGACGAGGTATTCGACGCCGCACCGGACGCTGCCGAGGCAGCAGCCGTTGCCGAGCCCGATCCGTTGGAACTCGCACGGGCAGAAAGCGCCGAGCTGCGCGACAAGTACCTTCGGCTTGCCGCCGAAATGGACAACCTGCGCCGTCGCACCGAACGCGACGTCAAGGATGCCAAGTCCTACTCCGTCGCTGGCTTTGCCCGCGACATGCTGGCGGTATCCGACAACCTGCGCCGCGCGCTCGATGCCATTCCGGCGGAAGCCAAGGAAGCCGGTGAGGCCGGTCTCAACACGCTGATCGAAGGCGTGGAGATGACCGAGCGCTCGATGCTCTCGGCGCTTGAGCGCCACGGCGTCAAGAAGCTGGAGCCGGAAGGCCAGAAGTTCGACCCGAACTTCCACCAGGCGATGTTCGAAATCCCGAATGCGGATGTGCCGAACAACACGGTGCTGCAGGTCGTCCAGGCCGGCTACACCATCGGCGACCGCGTCCTGCGCCCGGCCATGGTCGGCGTTTCCAAGGGCGGCCCCAAGGTCGTCGCTGGCGAAAACGGCGACGCGCCGACCGCCTGATCCTGCCGATCAGAATTCAACAAGAACGCCGCGCGAACTTCGCGCGGCGTTCTTGTTTGGGCTAAGCGTAGCGGTGTGCGTTCGTTCGCCGGCGCTATCCGAACAGTTGCTGCAGGTGATCGTTGAGGAAACGTCCCTCGGGATCGACCTTGGCCCTCAGTGCCCGGAAATCGCCCGCTCGGGGGTAGAGTGCCGTCACATCCTCGGCGCCGAGGAAATGCAGCTTGCCCCAGTGCGGCCGCGAACCGTACTGCCTGAGGATCGTGTCCACGTCCTTCAGATATTCCCAATAGTCGGTGCCCGGTTCGCCCGAGACCGAAAGCGTGATCGAATCCTGCTCGAAGAAGGGGCTGATCCAGCCGGTATCGCCGGCGGTGAAGCGATACTCGATCGGGTAGATGCAGGTCGGGTGCTTTTCCAGCATCAGCTTACGCACCGCCTTTACCGCTTCCTTGCCGTGGGCGACGGGCACTGCATATTCGAGCTCGTGGAAGTTCGGCACGTATTCGATCGGGTAGATCTCCGAGGAATAGGCGATCTTCTCGAACCCGCGCTCCATCGGCGCTTCCTCGGTGATGTCGATCACCTTCATCTCGCAGACGTCGGAGGTCTTGTCCGTGGTCGACACCGAGGCCGTGTCCGGCAGGCAGTAGCAGTGGCGGCTCTCCGGAACCGGGCACCAGAAGAAACCGAAATGGCGGTGCTTGGCGGCAAGCTCGTCGTGCTGTTCGATCATTTCGTCGAAGGTGCAGCGCCAGAGCTTTTCATGGAGATTGTAGCTTTCCATCGCCTGTAATGTGATCTCCGAGATCACGCCGAGCATGCCGACCGAGACGCGTGCCGCCTCAAGCAGATCCGGCGTGGTCTCGTCGACCACGAGGATGCTGCCGTCGGGCTGCACCAGCCGCATGCCGACGATCTGCGAGGCCATGTTGCCGAGCCTGGCGCCGGTGCCATGTGTGCCGGTCGTCAGCGCGCCGGCTAGCGCCTGGCTGTCGATATCGCCCTGGTTGATCAGCGACAGGCCGTTCTCCTTCAGCACCTTGCCGAGCTGGTTGATAGTGGTGCCGGCCTTGACCGCCACGCGCTTGCGGGTGCTGTCGATGTTGACGACGCCCTGCATGCTCGAGAGTGTCAGCTGTAGCCCGCTGGTAAGCGCCACTGGCGTGAAGGAATGTCCGGAACCGGCGCAGCGAACGTTCAGCCCTTGCGCGGTTGCCTCGCGCACCATTTCGGCAAGTGCCGCCTCACTCTCCGGCGCGCCGCGATGGCGCACGATGCATGATTGGTTACCGACCCAGTTGCGCCAGTGGCCACCTGCCTGAAGCATTTTCCCCTCCCTCAAACCGCGGTGAAGCAATTGTCGACGAACAGATGCGTGCCGTTGATGAAGCTCGCCTCGTCACTCGCCAGAAACAATGCCGCGTTCGCCACTTCCTTCGGATCGCACATGCGGCCTTGCTGCGCGGCGATCGCCGCTTCCGAAACGTCAACGCCGTATTTGCTGAGCCCGACGAGCTCGCGCTTGCCGTGGTCGGTGGCGATGAAGCCCGGGCAGACTGCGTTGCAGCGGATTCCGCGGTCGCGGAATTCCACGGCGATGGCGCGGGCGAACATGTGGCAGGCGCCCTTGGTGGTGTCATAGAGCACCTCCATCGGCGTTGCGGCCACGGCCGAAATCGACGAGGTGCAGACAATGCTGCCGCCGCCGGCCGCAAGCATGCCTGGCAGTACCGCCTTGGTCATCAGGAACATGCTGCGCACATTGACCGCCATCAGCCGGTCCCACTCGTCCTCCTCCGTTTCGAGGAAGGGACCGACGGCGAGGATGCCGGCGTGGTTGAAGAGCACGATGATGGCGCCGAAGGCCGCTTCAACCGCCTTGACGGCGGACGTCACCTCGGCCGACACCGAGACGTCGGCCGGGGCAAAAATCGCCTCGCCGCCGTTGGCGCGGATCGAGGCGGCCACCTCTTCGCCTTTGCTGCGCGGCAGATCGACGATGCCGACCTTGGCGCCTTCGCGCGCGAACAGCTCGGATGCGGCAAGACCGCAGCCTCCCGCGCCACCGCTGATCAGCGCCACTTTGCCTGAAAGCCTGCCTGCCATCTTAATCCTCCCCTTGGCGCATCCTTCGCAGCGGTCGCCGATGACGACCCGCGACGGATCCGGTTTCTCACTCTCCTGGAATTATTGTTGACGAGTGAGGGGCTGTCGATATCCCATGGGGGATACGTAGGGTTGGGGGATGACAAGGGAATGCTCGCAAGCGAGTCCGTCGATATCTCGGCGATGATCGGCCTGATCGGCACGGAAGATTTCGGCCGAGCGCTCGATCGGATGCTCCGATCGGTCACCGGCTTCGATCTCTCGGTCGCGTTTGCCTATCCTTACGATGCAAGGCCGATCGTCCTGCATGACGGCTATACGGCCAAGGTGTCGGCAAGTGCGCTTTCCGCCTATCTCGGCGGCGCCTACCTGCTCGATCCCTTTTACGTCGCCTGTTGTGCCGGCCAGCCGGCAGGGCTCTGGCGAATGCGCGAGCTTGCGCCGGACCAGTTCTTCCTGTCCGACTTCTCGTCGTCGGCGGAAGTGCATCCCTGCGTGTCGATGGAATCCGGCGTTCTCGTCGAGGAGGTGGGCTTCGTCATCCCGCTCGATGGTGGCCTGCAGGCGACCTACTCGTTGATGCGCGGCCGCGGCGGCGAGCCTTTCAGCGAGACGGAGCTGGCCAGGCTGCGCGTCTACGAGCCGATCGTGCGCGAGGCCATCAGGTCGAACTGGCGCCAGCAGGGCCAGACGATTGCGCCGTCGCCCTCCGAGGAGGGCGACGATGCGATGGAGGCGGCGTTCGAAAGCCTGTGTTCAGATCGGCTGACCAAGCAGCAGCGCAACATCGTGCGCCTCATCCTTAGGGGCCACAGCAACCTGTCGATCGGCAAGGTGATGAACATTGCCGAGGGCACGGTTCGCATCCACCGCAAGAACATCTATCGCCGGCTCGGCATTTCGAGCCAGGGTGCCCTGTTCCGGATTTTCATTGATCATTTGAACGGGCGTCAGCTCTACTGAAGCAGGCTTCGGGCGGACTGTGCGCATCCTGCCGGATGCGCCCCGTTGTTCAAGCTCAGGCCGCGTGCGAGGTCGCGTCGTCGTCGAGCAGCGTGTAGATCGCGCTGGCGGAATCGCTCGAGCGGATCTTGGCGACCATGTCCTGGTCGCGAAGCACGCGGGCGATACGCGACAGGGCTTTGAGGTGGTCCGCGCCGGCGCCTTCCGGAGCGAGCAGCAGGAATACGAGATCGACCGGCTGGTCGTCGAGCGCCTCGAAATCGACGGGCGTGTCGAGACGCGCGAAAATGCCGATGATCGAGGGGAGATTGTTGAGCTTGCCGTGCGGAATGGCGATGCCGTTGCCGACGCCGGTGGAACCAAGGCGCTCGCGCTGCAGGATCACGTCGAAGATTTCACGCTCGGGAACCCCGGTGATCTTAGAAGCTTTTGCCGCCAATTCCTGAAGGAGCTGTTTTTTCGAGTTGGCCCTCATGGCCGGGATGATCGCATTTTGATGCAGTAGACCTGCCAATGCCATTCTTTTGTCCTCGTTCGCCGGTTAGAGCCGGACAACATCATCACAAATGCGTCGCAATGGCTCTAACCATCTTTGTCATGGCGGATCCCATGCACAGAAAAGTCACATTTCCGGCCTGGCCGCTGAGTTGCGGGAGAGGGACGCCGGCACGCCGGCATCCCTCTTTTTTCGCTCATGCTTTGATATTGGCAGCATCGATCCAGCCAATATTTCCATCGTTGCGCCTGTAGACGATATTCAGTTCGGCCTTGCCGGGAGTGCGGAACATCAGGACGGGTTCGTCCGTCATGTCGAGCGCCATCACGGCGCTTGCGACAGACATCGTCCTTAATTGTTTCGAGCTCTCAGCCACGATGGTCGGCGCATAATCCTCGGGAACTTCGTCGTCCTCGAACGGCACCGAATCCATCACTGTGTAAGCCACCTCGGCAGCGTTCTGTCCGTTGCCGTTGTGGTGATCCTTCAGCTTGCGCTTGTAGCGACGCAGACGCTTTTCGATGCGATCCGACGCCGCGTCAAACGCAGCCTGTGGATCGTTCGCCTGGCCGTTCGCCTGCATTACCACGCCCGTATCGAGATGAAGCTTGCAGTCGGCGCTGAAGCGCGGCCCGGATTTTTCCACAGTGACCTGGCTTGAATATCCTCCGTCGAAATATTTGGTAACGGCCTGCTCGATCTGCTCGCCAATGCGGGCGCGGAACGAATCGCCGATTTCCATCTGTTTACCGGATACACGCACACTCATGGAGTTTCCTCTCTCGTTCGTGATTTGCGCAGCCAGTCTATTCCAAGCGGTCCCGTCATCCAAGCCTTTCAGACTTGCGAGCGCGCCTCTGTCGCAGCCACCGGTCGCACCGGAGGCTTCCGGGGTGAGCAGTCCCCGGCAATTGCGGCGGGCTCATATCGTCTGTGTCGGAGAGAGTCAATCGAAGGTCGCAAAAAAGTTAATGCGCCTTAACTTCCGGTGCTCAGAAACCGGCGGCCTTGGCGAGCGCGCGCTTCTCCCGCCGGCGCTGCACGGAGGAGGGGATATTCATCGCTTCCCGGTATTTGGCGACCGTGCGCCGCGCGATATCGATGCCGGCCTTCTTGAGGACGTCGACGATGTCGTCGTCAGAAAGCACCGCCTCGGTGCTCTCCTCGTGGATCAGCGTGCGGATCTTGTGGCGCACGGATTCCGCCGAATGGCTGTCGCCACCCTCGGCCGAGCCGATCGAGACGGTGAAGAAATACTTGAGCTCAAACAGCCCGCGCGGCGTCAGCATGTACTTGTTCGAGGTTACGCGGCTGACGGTCGATTCATGCATCTTGATGGCGTCGGCGACGGTCTTGAGGTTCAGCGGCCTGAGGTGCCCGATGCCATTGACGAGGAATGCGTCCTGCTGGCGCACGATCTCGGTGGCGACCTTCATGATCGTGCGGGCGCGCTGGTCGAGGCTGCGCGTCAGCCAGTTGGCATTTTGCAGGCATTCGTTGAGGAAGGCCTGGTCGGCGCTGTTTTTCTGCGTGCCGCGTGACACCGAAGCGAAGTAGTCCTGATTGACTAGAACGCGCGGCAGCGCATCCGGATTGAGTTCGACCATCCATGAGCCGTCGGGCGCTGCCCGCACGACGATATCGGGCACGATCGCCTCGCTGACGCTGGTCTCGAAGCTGGTGCCGGGCTTCGGGTCGAGCTTGCGGATTTCCGCCAGCATGTCGATCAGGTCTTCCTCGTCGACGCCGCAGATCTTCTTCAGCGTCGCGAAATCACGCCGCGCCAGGAGTTCGAGATTGGCAAGCAGCGCCTCCATTGCCGGATCGAGCCGGTCGCGGGCGCGCAGCTGGATGGCGAGACACTCGCCGAGCGAGCGGGCAAATACACCGGGCGGATCGAACTGCTGCAGCGTCAGCAGCACCCTGAGGACATCGGCATGGGCGGCACCCAGCCGTTCGCCAACCTCGCCGAGGTCCGCCTGCAGGTAGCCGGCGTCGTCGAGTTGGTCGATGAGATGCTGCGCGATCAGTCGATCGGAAGGAACCGGCAGCGCGAAGGGCAATTGCTCCAGGAGCGTTTCGCGCAGGCTCTTGCGGCCGGCGACGAAATCGTCGAGGTCGTAATCTTCGCCCTCGCCGCTGCCGGGCATCGATTTCCACTGGCCAAGCAGTTCCGGCGCATCGGCGCGTTGCGGCGTGGTGTCGTCCTGGAAGACATTGGCGAAATCGGCATCGAGCTGGTCGTCGAGCCGCTCGCCGCTTTGCGACGTGGCGCTGTCATAGAGATCCGCCTGGCCGCCGTCGTCGCTTCCGCCACTCTCGTCTCCGCCGGCCATCTCGCCCTGCTCCGGGGCGACCTGATCGTCATTTGCCTGAAATTCGAGCAGCGGGTTCTTTTCGACTTCCTGGGCGATGAACTGGTTGAGCTCAAGATGCGTCATCTGCAGCAGCTGGATCGACTGCATGAGCTGTGGCGTCATCACCAGGGACTGGGACTGGCGCAGATGAAGGCTGGCGGACAGGGCCATGCTGACGCGAAACTCCCGAGAAATCTCCAGGGGCCGCGGTGCTTCTCCGGTCGCCGGTCGGGCCCTTTTCTTAATTGGCCCAAAAATTGCTTATCGGAAAGGTTTGGTCAAGCGCGTTCGCGGGCGGAATCGCCCGCGAGGCGGTCTCAGAGGCTGAAATTGTCGCCGAGATAGAGCCGGCGCACGTCAGGATTGGTGACAATGTCGTTGGCGCGACCATGCGTCAGCACCTCGCCGGCATGGATAATGTAGGCGCGATCGATGAGGCCGAGCGTCTCGCGGACATTGTGGTCGGTGATCAGCACACCGATGCCGCGCGAGGTCAGGTGCCGGACAAGCGCCTGGATGTCGGCGACCGAGATCGGGTCGACGCCGGCAAAGGGCTCGTCGAGCAGCATGAAGGTGGGGTCGGTCGCAAGCGCACGGGCGATTTCGAGACGGCGGCGTTCGCCGCCAGAAAGCGCGATCGCCGGCGACTTGCGCAGATGCGTGATGTTGAACTCGCCGAGCAGGTCGTTGAGCTTGCTTTCGCGCCGCTCCAGGTTCTTGTCGTGAACCTCGAGCACGGCGCGGATGTTCTCCTCGACCGTCAGCCCGCGGAAGATCGACGCTTCCTGTGGCAGGTAGCCGACGCCGAGGCGTGCACGCCGGTACATCGGCATGGTCGTCACGTCATTGCCGTTGATCTCTATCGAACCCTCGTCGACGGGGACGAGGCCGGTGATCATGTAGAAGCAGGTGGTCTTGCCGGCGCCGTTCGGCCCGAGCAGGCCCACGGCCTCGCCGCGCCGCACCACCAGCGACACGCCGTTGACGACCCGACGCTCGCGATAGGCCTTGGTCAGTCCGCGGGCAATCAGGGTGCCGTCATAGCGCGCCTTGTCGACCGCATGGCCGGAAGCGACCGCAGTGGTCGCCGACGGCTTGCGGACCCGTTTGCGCTTGTGGAGGAAGGGAAGTTGCACGAGCGGTCTACGTCAGTTCGTCTTGCGGGACTTCGGGTCGAGCTGGATCTGCACGCGGCCGCCGCAGGCTTCGAGCTGGGCCTCACCGGTTTCCATCTGGACGTTAAGCTGGCAGCCGACGAAGACGTTCTTGCCTTCGGAGAGAACGACCTTGTCGCCCTTGAGAACGAAGACCTGCTTGGTCATGTCGAACGAGCCGGTATCGGCCGTCGCCTGCTGCGTGCCGGAGCTCAGGAACACCTTTTCGCTGACCTCGATACGGTCGATGTCGGCGTCGCCGCTCGAAACCGAGCCGCCGCCGGACTTGTAGAAGACGACCATATTGCCGGCCTGCAGCGTCGTCGTGCCCTGCACGACCTTGACGTTGCCGGTAAAAATCGCCTTGCTTTCCGGGTCCTTGATTTCGAGCTTGTCGCTCTCGATCTGGATCGGCTTGTCGTTGGACAGCTCAAGGCCTTTCATCTTGCTCGACGTGGCCTGCGCAAAAGCGCCGGAGGCAATAATCAAAGCGCCGGCTCCGGCAATGGCCAGGCTGGCGGAAATCTTGAAAAATGATGCGGTTGTGACCGACATGGAGTGCACCGGGTCCTATTTCGCGTTTTTGCGGATGGCTGCGGGCTCGACGTTCACCCTCACCATACCCTCGAAAATTACAATACGTCCCTTATCCGTCATTCGCAGCGTCTGCGCAATGATCGAACCACCCTTCATGCTGATCGCAACGGGCTGCTTCGTTTCCATCTCGCCGGCATTGATGTCCAGATAGGCCGACTGGAAGTCGGCGTTGATGCCATTATTGACGGAAATGGTGAACGGGGCGTTCATGTCGAGTGTATTGGCGCCGCGATCATAGATGCCGTTGGTGGCGTCGACGGTCGCTATCATCGAATCCTTCATCGGCATTTCTGCGTGGATCGTCTGCAGCGTGATGATGTCGGGGTTGGCGATATCCTGAAGCGCCCGCTGGGCCTTCATCGAGTAGCTGATGCCCTGCTTGTTGCGACCGGAGATCGCCGGATTCTTCATGACGATCTTGCCGTCCTCGATCGTCGCGGTCTCGATCTGCAGGTCGACGGGCATGAACGCGCGCACGAAGGACACGGCGGCAAAAATGACGGCAATGACGCCGGCGATGATCGGCAGGATGATCTTCAGGCGGCGCACGCGCGCGGAATGCCGTGCGGCGAGCGCATAGGCGTCGGCGGAGCTCGCACCCGTATCGGCAAAGATGCCCGGGGCTGGCGCGTGGTTCAACATGGAAGGGCCTGTCGGTTCTACTGCTTTTGTCGCTGACCCAACGTGGGGGTCATTTACATACATTGGTGTAAGTCGTCGCAAATATGGATATTTTTTGCTGACGCACAATGGCGCCGCAAAAAAACTCGGGTGAAGCGCAAAAACGCCAGCCGCGGCTTTCAACCGTGGTCAAGCGCGTCTATGGAATATGCCTCTTCGCGCGCAGATAGCACGTTCCCGCGGAAACTGACAGAAGCAGCGCCAACAAATCGGGAGAAACCCACATGGACGAACTCGCCATCGCCGATCGCCGCAGCCTGCGCCGGAAGTTGAGCTTCTGGCGCTTTGTGGTCGCGGGGCTGCTTCTCCTCGTCGCGCTCGCGATCTTTGCCTGGTCCGGGGCTGCCGACGATGTCGGCCACAACAGGCAGCATGTGGCGCGCGTTGCGATCACCGGCCTGATCCAGGATGACCGCGAACTGCTCGAGCGCCTGCAGAAGATTGCCGACAACGATAGCGTCAAGGCGCTGGTGGTGACCATTTCGTCGCCGGGCGGCACCACCTATGGCGGCGAGGTCATCTACAAGGCGATCCGCAAGGTGGCGGCCAAGAAGCCGGTCGTTTCCGACGTGCGCACACTTGCCGCCTCGGCAGGCTACATGATCGCACTCGGCGGCGATACGATCGTTGCCGGTGAGAGCTCGATCACCGGCTCCATCGGCGTCATCTTCCAGTATCCGCAGGTCAAGGAGTTGATGGACAAGCTCGGCGTCTCCCTGGAATCGATCAAGTCGCGGCCGCTGAAGGCGGAACCTTCGCCCTTCCATCCGGCGAGCGACGAGGCGAAGGCCATGATCCAGTCGATGATTGACGACAGCTACGCCTGGTTCGTCGACCTGGTTGCCGACCGCCGCAAGTTGCCGCGTCCCGATGCGTTGCTGCTCGCCGACGGACGCATTTTCACCGGTCGCCAGGCGCTGAACGCCAAGCTCGTCGACAAGCTCGGCGGCGAGGACGAAATTCGCGCCTTCCTCACGGAGAAAAAGGTGTCGAAGGACCTGCCGATCGTCGATTGGGAAGCCCCCCGCAAGACCCTGCCTTTTGGCCTCGGCGCGCTGGTCGGCAACTGGATCAAGATGTTGGGATATGACGCTTTTCCGGCAATGAGCGGGCTCGAAAAAATTGCAGGCGACAAGTTGTTTCTTGACGGTCTTGTTTCGGTTTGGCAGGTTGATGGCCAATGAGCAAGGCGACATATACCCAGCCTGAGCCGTCGAGCGATGTCGGTGATTTTGCAAATGCCGCGCACCGCCTTGCGGAAATCACAATGCAGACCGAAAAAGCAAAACAAACAAGAATTTGAGGGGGCGACAGTGATCAAGTCAGAACTGGTGCAGATTGTTGCGGCTCGCAATCCGCATCTCTACCACCGCGACGTCGAAAATATCGTCAACGCGGTCCTCGATGAGATCACCGACGCGCTCGCTGCAGGCAACCGGGTCGAACTGCGTGGCTTCGGCGCCTTCTCGGTCAAGAACCGGCCGTCGCGGTCGGGGCGCAACCCGCGCACCGGCGATTCCGTTTTTGTCGAGGAAAAATGGGTACCGTTTTTCAAGACCGGCAAGGAACTGCGCGAGCGGCTCAACCCGGGCATGAACGGGGAAGACGAGGATTGATCATCCTTGGCGGTCGCCAGAGACCCCTAACGACCCCTTTTATACGAGGCCCGTTGCCGGCAAGCGTCTGGCAAAGAGCACGGGCGTCGGCGAGATGGAGCGATTGAATGTTCAAGAAACTGATCAACATCGTTGTTCTCGTGCCGGTCGCTATCATCCTGATTGTGCTGAGCGTGGCCAACCGCCAGAGCGTAACGCTGGCGCTGAACCCCTTCCGGCCGGAAGACAGCGTGCTTTCCGTGAGCGCGCCGTTCTTCGTCTTCCTGTTCCTTGCGGTCATCGTCGGCGTCATCCTCGGTGCCGCCGCGACCTGGTTCAGCCAGGGCAAGTACCGGCGGCGCGCGCGCAACGAGGCCAACGAAGCAGTGAAGTGGCACCGCGAGGCGGAGAAACACCGCAGCCAGGCGGAAAAGCTCGCAACCCAGGCGACGCTCGCAGCGCCGCAGAACTGATCAGAAGTTCACAAGCCTGCGAAGACCGAGACGGGGCGCCCGTTCGGTCCGCGTCGCCTCTTTAACTCGCAGCTTCCGCCGTACCGCCGACGGCGGCGCTAAAATCGGCGAAGAATTGCTGCGCCAGCTTCTTGGCGGTTGAGTCGATCAGGCGCGAGCCGAGCT
This sequence comes from Ensifer sp. ENS07, assembly GCF_014852185.1. Classification (NCBI taxonomy): domain Bacteria; kingdom Pseudomonadati; phylum Pseudomonadota; class Alphaproteobacteria; order Hyphomicrobiales; family Rhizobiaceae; genus Ensifer; species Ensifer sp. ENS07. The sequence continues at coordinate 325,652 of NZ_JACVBE010000004.1, forward strand.
GCGCGAGCTTGCCACCGATCTCCGCCTTGACGTCGTAACGCAGCACCGTTTCGTCCCCGTCCGCTGTTAAGGCGACGTCGGCGCCGCCCTTGGCAAAGCCGGCGATGCCGCCCTTTCCTTCGCCCGAGATCGTATAGCTCTGCGGCGGATTGAGATTGGAGAGCACGACATTGCCGGTGAAGGAGGCCGAGACCGGGCCGATCTTGATCTTCACCACGGCCGCAAGCTCGGTTGGCGACGTCATCTCCAGCGACTGGCACCCGGGAATGCATCGCTTGAGAATTTCCGGGTCGTTGAGGCCGCGCCACACCGCGTCGCGCCCAGCCGCAATCCGCTCTTCGCCGGTCATGTCCATGCGTTTTCCTCCCCCCCATGCGACGCCGCGCGCCCGATATCGACGCGCAAATGTCGCTTCGACACACTAGACCTGCCGCGGAATTTTGTCGCGAAGCCGGTTCCAGCCCAAGAAAATTCGCAGCGGGTTCTTGCGCGTTATCTTCGCAAAACGGAAACGGCTTTGCCAAGAGCATCAGCGATGCTATTTGCAGCTTCAAGAGATGCCGCGGCTTCAGGCTGCGGCGACAAACCTCATGGCGTCCGCCGGCCCGTCCCGGATACTGCGCAGGCAGGCGGCCCATGCACTAACAAAGCCCAGGGATTTCAGCGTGAAGGAAAAGGACCGGCGGTCGAAGAATGCCTCCGTGACGACGGCCAAGGGCCGTGGTGCCGAAGCGCGTGGCGGCGGCCGCCACGATCAGAAACGTTCGGCACCGCCGAAGGGCGGCGGCTTCAAGGAACGGCCGGCGCGACCGGCGGCAGCGCAGACGGCGGAGACGCGCGAGAAGCCAGCAAAGCATACGCCTGCACAGGAAACGCCGGCGCGGGTGATCGCGCGGCGAACGGGGGAAAAGCCGGCCGAGCGCATACCGCTCATTCTCGAAACGTCGGACGCATCCGGCTATCACCTGATCGACAGCGGCGCCGGCGAAAAACTTGAGCAATACGGTCCCTACCGCATCGTGCGCCCCGAGGCGCAGGCGCTCTGGCCGCGCAGCCTGCCCGATAGCGTCTGGGAAAAAGCCGACGCGATCTTCACCGGCGACACCGACGAAGACGGCATGGGGCGCTGGCGCTTTCCTGGCGCCGTGCTCGGCGAGACCTGGCCGATGCAGCTTCTCGGCACCGATTTCCACGGTCGCTTCACCTCGTTCCGCCATGTCGGTGTGTTCCCGGAACAGCTCGCGCACTGGAGCTGGGTGAAGGATCAGGTGGAAAGGGCGGGGCGGCCGCTGAAGGTGCTGAACCTCTTCGGCTACACCGGCGTCGCCTCGCTGATCGCCGCCAGGGCCGGCGCCGAGGTGACCCATGTCGACGCCTCCAAGAAGGCAATCGGCTGGGCGCGCGAAAACCAGCAGCTGGCGCGGGCCGAAAACCTGCCGATCCGCTGGATCTGCGACGATGCGATGAAGTTCATCCAGCGCGAAGAGCGCCGCGGCAGCCGCTACGACATCATCCTGACCGACCCGCCGAAGTTCGGCCGCGGGCCGAACGGCGAGGTCTGGCAGCTTTTCGACCATCTGGCGGCGATGCTCGACATCTGCCGCGAGATCCTGTCGCCGGAGGCGCGCGGCCTGGTGTTGACGGCCTATTCGATCCGGGCGAGCTTCTACTCGATCCATGAACTGATGCGCGAGACGATGCGCGGCCACGGCGGCCGGGTGGAGTCGGGCGAGCTCATCATCCGCGAGGGCGGGCTTGACGGTCGCGAGCCGGGCAGGGCGCTTTCGACCTCACTCTTCAGCCGCTGGGTACCGCAATGACGAACGACAGAAGCGAACACGGCACCGGTCGTGTCGGTCAGGTGAAGGAGGTCACGAGCCTCACCAACCCGATCATCAAGGACATCCGCGCGCTGACGCAGAAGAAGCACCGCGACGAGACGCGCTCCTTCATGGCCGAGGGCCTGAAGCTGGTGATCGACGCGCTCGACCTTGGCTGGAAGATCAAGACGCTGATCTATGCCAAGGCGGCCAAGGGCAAGCCGCACGTGGAGCAGGTGGCGGCAAAGACCTTCGCCAAGGGCGGCCTGGTATTGGAAGTCAGCGAGAAAGTGCTGTCGACGATCACCCGGCGCGACAATCCGCAGATGGTCGTCGGCATCTTCGAGCAGCGTTACCAGTCGCTGAAGGACCTGAAGCCGCAATTGGGCGAAACCTATGTGGCGCTCGACCGCGTCCGCGATCCCGGCAACCTCGGCACCGTCATCCGCACCGCCGATGCCGCCGGCGCTTCCGGCGTCATTCTCGTCGGCGAGACCACCGATCCGTTTTCGCTCGAAACCGTGCGTGCGACCATGGGCTCGGTCTTTGCCATGCCGGTGGCGCGCGCCAGCGTCGAGGACTTCATCCGCTGGCAGAAATCCGCCGGCGTGAAGGTCGTCGCGACCCATCTCGCCGGCGCTGTCGACTATCGCACCATTGACTACAAGACCAAGCCAGTCGTGCTTCTGATGGGCAACGAGCAGTCGGGTCTGCCGGAGGAACTCGCTCGAGAAGCCGGTGCGCTTGCCCGCATCCCGCAGGCCGGCCGCGCCGACTCGCTCAATCTGGCGATTGCCACCGGCATCATGCTGTTCGAGGCGCGTCGCCACCTTCTGACCCTGGATGCCCGCGCATGAGCGAGAAGCAGGTGCTGTTTTCGCGGCCGCTGCCGATCGCGGTCTTCATCGTCTTCGCGCTCATCGCCGACCAAGTGATCAAGTATCTGATCGAGCTTTACCTGCCCTTCAATCAGGCGGTCCATGTCGTGCCGATGCTGGCGCTCTACCGCACCTACAACTACGGCGTCGCCTTCTCGATGCTGTCAGGCATGGAGGGCTGGTTCATCGTCGGCATGCGGCTCACCGTCTGCGCCTTTGTGCTCTGGCTGTGGAAGCGCACGCCGAAGGATCGGTTCTTCGCCCATTTCGGCTATGCGCTGATCATCGCCGGCGCGCTCGGAAACCTCGTCGACCGGCTGCTCTTCGGCTACGTCATCGACTACATCCTGTTCTATACGGAGACGTGGTCTTTCGCCGTCTTCAATCTGGCCGATACCTTCATCACCATCGGCGCCGGCGCGATCATTCTTGACGAACTACTGCACGCGAAAAAAGCGGATCGCTAAGATTTTATCGAAGCCTTGAAGCCATTCAGAACGCCTGTCGTGTTAGCCGGAACGCATGAGCGAACCGTCACGACTGCTAGAGCGGATCGAAACCGGCTTCGGGAGAGACGCCCGGGCGGGTAAGGCTGCGTCGGTTTCGGCGCTTCCGCTCGATGGGCCGGCGTCCCGTCAGGTGTCGGCGCAGCCGGCTTCCGGCGCGCGCTCTGCGCTTAGTTACGTATCCCTGGCGCTGCTCGGCCTGGTCGCTTCCGGCCTTGTCCTCGTCGTCGGCATGACTGCCGGCTTCCACCTGTTCGCCGCGGCGATTGCCGCGGCCGGCGTGGTCGGTGCGCTTCTGCTCGCCGTCGAAGCCATCCGCGCGTTTGATAGCGTGCCGGTTTCCGATGAGGTGGAGCGGGACCAGGATTGGCACCGCTCCGAAACCTCGGCGTTGCTTTCGACCATTCACGATGCGCTGGGTGACCTTGCGATCATGCGTGGCATGGACGGAAAGATCGTCCACGCCAATGCTGTCTTCCATCAGGTCTGCGGCCGATCGGATGTCCGGGGCATGGCCTGCGGCGCCCTTGGGCTGAGGTTCGAGCCGAAGGCTGCGCCCAATCATTACCTCGTGCGCATCGCCGCGGCCGAAGGCGTCCGCCTTTTCGATTGGCATGACGTGATCGCCCGCGATCCGGCGAGCGGCAAGCTCATGCGTCACAGCATTGCGCGTGATGTCACCGAGGAAGCGCGCGCCGCGCGCGAGCGTGAGGCGGCGCGCCGGCGGGCCGAGGAGGCGAGCCAGGCAAAGTCGCGGCTGCTCGCCACCGTCAGCCACGAGATCCGCACGCCGCTTTCGGGCATTCTCGGCATGAGCCATCTGCTCGGCCAGACCCGCCTGTCGAGCGAGCAGCAGAACTATCTCGCCGGCATGCAGCAATCCGGCCACGCTCTGGTCCAGCTCGTCGAAGACCTGATCGACTTCTCGTCGCTTTCAGCCGGCCGCTTCCAGTTTCGCCCCAGCCGCCAGGATCCGCGCGGCGTGATCGAGAGCGTCGTGGAAATGCTCTCCAATCGCGCCCACGAGAAGGGCATCGAGATCGGCGCCACCGTTTCCGTCGACGTGCCCGCGCTGATGGCTTTCGACGCGGCGCGCCTGCGCCAGGTGCTCTTCAACGTCATCGGCAACGCGGTCAAATTCACGGAAGTCGGTGGCGTCTTCGTCAGCGCCGACACGATCGAGGACTGCGTGCGGATCCGTATCGACGATACGGGGCCGGGCATGTCGCCCGACGACCTGAAGCGCATCTTCGAGGAATTCGAGCAGGCCGGCAACGACGAGCAACGCGCCAAGGGCACAGGGCTCGGCCTCGCGATCTCCAGGCGCATCATGCAGGCCTGCGGCGGCAGTCTCACGGCCGCAAGCGCGCCCGGCCGCGGCAGCCGCTTTGAAATCCGCCTGCCGCTTGCCGAAGTCGAGGCGATTGCGTCGGAGCGCCGCTCCACCCTCGCCGGGTCGCATGTGCTGGTCATGGCTCCCGATGGACCGGCCTCGGCGGCGCTGGCGGCAACCATCGCGACGCTTGGCGGGCGCTGTCATCGCGCAACGACGCTTGCCGCAGCCCAGCATGTTCTTGCCGATGTGCAGGCAGGTGGCGCGCCACTCACCGACGTGATCGTCGACCACCGGCATGCGCAGCAGTACGAGCAGCTCCTCGCACTCCAGCCGGCCATCGGCCGGCTGGAGGTTCGCCGCACCTATCTGATCAATCCGGAGGAGCGCAACAGCCACCCCGTCAACCAGATGGATGGCTACGAGGCCTGGCTGATCCGGCCCTTGCGCGAAAAGTCGCTGATTGAAGTGCTGCTCGGACGCCTGAAGGGCATCGAAAAACGCGACGCGATCAACGACAACAGGCCGGTCCTGCGCGAGGAGCCCGTCGTTGAACCCGTCCGCCGGCCGGGACACGGCATCCTGCTGGCCGAGGACGATCCGATCAATGCGTTGATCATCCGCACGCTGTTGCAGCGTTCGGGACACGCGGTGCAGCTCGTCAGCGACTTCGCGGGGGTCGCCGAGACGCTGCGAGCCCCTGCCGGAAACGCCTTGCCGGCACTTCTGGTCACCGACCTCAATATGCCGGGTGGCGACGGGCTTTCCATGATGCGGCACATCCGTAATGACGAGGCAATACGCTCCTTGCCAAGGTTGCCGGTCATCGTGCTGACTTCCGATATCCGCGAGGATATGCGCGACCACCTGCTTGCCGCCGGCGCCGATGTGGTGTTGGCGAAGCCGGCCGACCCGCAGGTGCTGACTTCGGAGATCGCGCGTCTGCTGCGCAAACGGTAACTCTTGCGATGGTTACGGTATTGATCGGGCGGCGGGGGTTGTACGCAACTTTCATGTCACTATGTTGTTGCAGAAACGTGGTCTAAGCCCCCGCAGACAGATTTGATTCGGGATAACGCGGATGGCCATCGAGCTACTGGATTCAGCGAACGTGGTTGACACTTCTCAGGCTTGCATCGGCACGAAAGCTGCCGTCCCGACGACCGACGTGCTTGGCCGGATCGCCAATCTTGAGACGCGCCTTGCCCGCACGGCATCGGAAATCGATGCTGCCCAGGCCGTGCGCTACAAGGTTTTCGTCGAGGAGATGAAGGCGCAGGTCGGCCCCGAGGCCGATCGGCGCAAGCGCGACGTCGACAGCTGGGACGCGATCTGCGACCACCTGCTGGTTCTCGACACCTCGATCGAAGGCGACGCCGAAGATCAGATCGTCGGGACATACCGGTTGCTGCGCCAGGATGTGGCTGAGCGCTCCGGCGGCTTTTACTCGTCTTCCGAATTCGCGATCGACGCGCTTCTCGCCCGTCATCCGACCAAGCGCTTCATGGAGCTCGGCCGCTCCTGCGTCCTGCCGGACTACCGGACCAAGCGCACGGTCGAACTCCTGTGGCAGGGCAATTGGGCCTATGCGCTCAAATACGGCATGGACGCGATGTTCGGCTGCGGTTCGTTCCCGGGTGTCGTTCCGGCCGAGCATGCGCTGGCGCTGTCCTTCCTGCACCACAACATCCGCGCCCGCGACGACTGGGCCGTCAGCGCACGGCCCGAGCTGCACCGGACGATGGATTTGATGCCGGCCGAGGCGATCAATGCCAAGAAGGCGCTCGCCGCTCTGCCGCCGTTGATCAAGGGCTATATGCGCCTCGGCGCGATGGTCGGCGATGGCGCCGTGGTCGATCATGCGTTCCGCACCACCGACGTTCTGATCGTTTTGCCGATCAGCAATATCTCGGGCCGCTACCTCAACTACTACGGCGCAGATGCCGGACGTTTCGGTGGCGCCGCCTCCTGACCGGGTCCCGGTGAGGTTAACCAATTATTAATGATGGATTTGACTTTCAAGGTCGAAAGAGAGACATGTATTGTCATGTTCTTCTCTAATTTTATGACGAACGAATAGAGAAAATAAATGGAGAAACTGCCGATCTTCCGGGGGTCGACAGGTATAGGGTTCCCAAGACTCCGTCTTTCATTACCTTAAACATAAATGCATTGCCAGTTATTAAGCCCGCCTCCTTTTCGGAGAGCGGGCTTTTCTTCTTTATAGTTGTATCGAATTGCTACCAATCGGGGTCGCGCGTTGACCCGAATGAAGGCGGCTGCACCAAAATGAAGCAGCCGCCGGACCGGCAATGCCGGTCCTACATGCCGGCGTTGTAGGCCGCGATCGCCGCCATGTTGACGATGTCGGAATCCTTGGCCGACATCGAGACGATCTGGATCGACTTGTCGAAGCCGACGAGCAGCGGGCCGATCACCGTCGAGCCGCCGAGTTCCTGCAGCATCTTGGTCGAAATCGATGCCGAGTGGAACGCCGGCATCACGAGCACGTTCGCCGTGCCCGAGAGGCGGCAGAACGGGTATTGCTCCATGACGCGAGCATTGAGCGCCACGTCGGCGGCCATCTCGCCGTCATATTCGAAATCGACGCGGCGCTTGTCGAGGATATTGACCGCTTCGCGCACCCGCTCAGAGCGTTCGCCCTGGGGATGGCCGAAGGTGGAATAGGCAAGCATTGCCACGCGCGGCACGTAGCCAAGCCGCTTGGCGAGGCCGGCTGCTTCCTCGGCGATATCGGCAAGCTCCTCCGAAGAGGGCATGTCGTGAACCGCCGTGTCGGCGACGAGCACCGTGCGGCCGCGGCAGAGCGCGATCGAGACGCCGATGACGCGGTGGCCGGGCTTCGGGTCGATGCAGCGACGCACGTCTTCGAGTGCCGTCGAATAGTTGCGGGTCAGGCCCGTCACCATGCCGTCGGCATCACCGAGCGCCACCATGCAGGCGGCGAAGTGGTTGCGGTCGTTGTTGATCAGGCGCTGGGCGTCGCGGAACAGGAAGCCCTTCCGCTGCAGGCGGGCATAGAGATAGTCCGTATAGGCGCCGACGCGCTTGGAAAGCCGCGCATTGACGATCTGGATGCCGGGGCGGTCGAGGTCGATGCCCTCGCGCTCTGCCGTCTCGCGCATGCGCTCCTCGCGGCCGAGCAGGATGGCGGTGCCAAGCTGCTGGTTGGCATACGCGATTGCAGAACGCATGACCTGCACCTCTTCGCCCTCTGCAAAGACGATGCGCTTCGGCTGGCGCCGGACGCGCTCGTAGATGCGCTGCAGCGTCGAGGCGATCGGGTCGCGGCGGGCGGAGAGTTGGCGGCCATAGGCTTCGAGGTCGGTGATCGGTTTGCGGGCGACGCCGCTTTCCATCGCCGCCTTCGCGACCGCCATCGGGATCGCCGAAATCAGCCGCGGGTCGAAGGGGACCGGGATGATGTATTGCGGACCGAAACGCGGACGGTTGCCCTGGTAGGCTGCGGCGACATCGTCGGGAACGTCTTCCTTGGCAAGGCTCGCCAGCGCTTCAGCCGCTGCGATTTTCATCTCGTCGTTGATGGTCGTCGCGCGCACGTCTAGCGCGCCACGGAAGATATAGGGGAAGCCGAGCACGTTGTTGACCTGGTTCGGATAGTCAGAACGGCCGGTGGCGACGATCGCGTCGTCGCGGATGCGGGCGACTTCTTCCGGCGTGATTTCCGGATCCGGGTTGGCCATGGCGAAGATGATCGGCCGCGGCGCCATCGAGCGCACCATATCTTCCGAAAGGGCACCCTTGGCCGAGAGGCCGAAGACCACGTCGGCGCCGTCGAGCGCTTCGGCGAGCGTGCGGCGGTCGGTCTTGACCGCATGCGCCGACTTCCACTGGTTCATGCCCTCGGTGCGGCCTTCGAAGATCACGCCCTTGGTGTCGCAGAGGATGATGTTGTCAGAGGCAAAACCCATTGACTTGATGAGCTCGATGCAGGCGATTGCCGCCGCACCCGCACCGTTGCAGACGAGCTTCGTCGTCTTGAAGTCGCGGCCGGTCAAGGCCAGCGCGTTGATGAGGCCTGCTGCGGCGATGATCGCCGTGCCGTGCTGGTCGTCGTGGAACACCGGGATGTCCATGACCTCGCGCAGCTTCTGCTCGATGATGAAACAGTCCGGCGCCTTGATGTCTTCAAGATTGATGCCGCCGAAAGAGGGCCCGAGGAAACGCACGCAGTTGATGAACTCGTCGACGTTTTCGGTATCGACTTCAAGGTCGATGGAATCGACGTCGGCAAAGCGCTTGAACAGCACGGCCTTGCCTTCCATGACAGGCTTTGACGCAAGCGCGCCGAGGTTGCCGAGGCCGAGAATGGCCGTGCCGTTCGAGATCACGGCCACCATGTTGCCGCGCGTCGTGTAGTCATAGGCGGTGTTGGGGTCCTCGGCGATCGCCTTCACGGGGACTGCAACGCCCGGAGAATAGGCAAGCGACAGGTCGCGCTGGGTGGCCATCGCCTTGGTGGGAGAAATCTCCAGCTTTCCGGGACGACCCTGCGAGTGAAAATCGAGCGCTTCCTGCGCGGTGACGCTCGTCATGGTGCGATCGGTCTTGTCGGTGGCCGGCATGTTTCCTCAATCCTCCTGTGGGCGAGCCTTGCGGCGCGCCTCTTTATGGTTGTCGTCTATAATTCCTTGGCGATAGTGTGCCATCTCTTTTTTCGGGACAATCATGAATTTCGTGACAGACTATTCGACCCGCGCGGGGGAGGTTTTATCCGCAGCCGAATTGGCGAGCGAGGAAAGCCGTTCCACGGCGACGCCGATGATGGAACAGTTCATCGAGATCAAGGCGAACAACCCGGATTCGCTGCTGTTCTACCGCATGGGCGACTTCTACGAGCTGTTCTTCCAGGACGCGGTCGAAGCCTCGCGCGCGCTCGGCATCACGCTCACCAAGCGCGGCCAGCACATGGGTCAGGAAATTCCGATGTGTGGCGTGCCGGTACATGCGGCCGACGATTACCTGCAGAAACTGATCGGTCTCGGCTTTCGCGTCGCCGTCTGCGAGCAGGTGGAAGACCCGGCGGAAGCGAAGAAGCGCGGCAGCAAGTCGGTGGTGCGCCGCGACGTCGTGCGCTTGGTCACTCCGGGCACGATCACCGAAGAGAAACTGCTTTCGCCGTCCGAGACCAACTATCTGATGGCGCTGGCGCGCATCAAGAGCGGGTCCGAGCCTGCCTACGCGCTCGCCTGGATCGACATTTCGACCGGCATCTTCCGCCTCGCCGAGACAGCCGAGAGCCGGCTGCTTGCGGACATCCTGCGTATCGAGCCGCGCGAACTGATCCTTGCAGACACCGTGTTTCACGACCCGGAACTAAGGCCCGTCTTCGACGTGCTCGGCCGCGTTGCCGTGCCGCAGCCGGCGGTCTTGTTCGACAGCGCCACGGCGGAAGGGCGCATCAGCCGCTACTTCGGCGTCAAGACGCTTGATGGCTTCGGCACGTTTTCCCGTGCGGAACTCGCAGCCGCTTCCGCGGCGATCTCCTATGTCGAGAAGACCCAGCTTGCCGAACGCCCGGCACTCGGCACGCCGGAGCGCGAAAGTGCCGCCTCGACCTTGTTCATCGATCCGGCGACCCGCGGCAATCTCGAACTGGTGAAGACGCTGTCCGGCGCGCGCGAGGGCACGCTGCTGAAGGCGCTCGACCGCACGGTGACAAGCGGCGGCGCCCGCCTTCTTGCCGAGCGGCTGATGTCGCCGCTGACCGACCCGGACCGTATCAATGAGCGTCTCGATTCCATCGAGATCCTGGCGGACCAGCCGTCCTTTGCCGGCGACCTGCGCGATGCGCTACGTCGCGCGCCGGATATGCCGCGCGCCCTGTCGCGGCTGGCGCTCGGCCGTGGTGGCCCCCGCGATCTCGGCGCAATTCAGGCCGGCTTGCATGCGTCCGCGTCCATTTCACGGCTGATGGCCGCAGGAACGCTCTCGGACGAACTGAAGGAGGCGCGCGCCGCAATCGATGCGCTTCCCGCAGGCCTGCTCGGCCTGCTCGATGCGACGCTTGGCGACGAGCTGCCGCTTCTGAAGCGCGACGGCGGTTTCGTCTGCGAAGGCGCCAATGCCGAGCTCGATGAGGTCCGGGGCCTGCGCGACCAGTCGCGCCGGGTGATCGCCGGGCTGCAGCTGCAATATTCCGAAGAGACCGGCATCAAGTCGCTGAAGATCAAGCACAACAACGTGCTCGGCTACTTCATCGAGGTGACGGCGGGCAATGCCGGCTCGATGACCGACACCGACGCCGGTCGCGCCCGTTTCATCCATCGCCAAACGATGGCGAACGCGATGCGCTTCACCACGACGGAACTGGCCGAGCTTGAAAGCAAGATCGCCAACGCCGCCGACCGGGCGCTGTCGATCGAACTTGAAGCCTTCGACCGGATGACGGCAGAAGTCGTCGCTGCTGCCGAGACGTTGAAGGCGGCGGCACTGGCTCTTGCGACCGTCGACGTCTCCGTCGGTCTCGCGGTGCTTGCCGAAGAACAGGCCTATGCCCGCCCCACCGTTGACCGCTCGCGCATGTTTGCCATCGACGGCGGCCGCCATCCGGTGGTCGAGCAGGCGCTGAAGCGCCAGGCATCAAATGCCTTCGTCGCCAATGGCTGCGATCTCTCTCCGCCCGAGGGCGAAGAGGGCGGTGCGATCTGGCTGCTCACCGGTCCCAACATGGGCGGTAAATCGACCTTCCTGCGCCAGAACGCGCTGATCGCGATCATGGCGCAGATGGGCAACTTCGTGCCTGCCGCGAGCGCCCATATCGGCATCGTCGACCGGCTCTTCTCCCGCGTCGGCGCCTCCGACGATCTGGCGCGCGGTCGCTCGACCTTCATGGTCGAGATGGTCGAGACCGCGGCGATCCTCAACCAGGCGACCGACCGCTCGCTGGTGATCCTCGACGAGATCGGTCGTGGCACCGCCACCTTCGACGGCCTGTCAATCGCCTGGGCGGCAGTCGAGCACCTGCATGAGGCGAACCGCTGCCGCGGCCTCTTTGCCACCCACTTCCATGAACTGACCGTGCTCTCGGAAAAACTCGGCCGTCTCTCGAACGCGACGATGCGCGTCAAGGAATGGCACGGCGATGTGATCTTCCTGCATGAGGTCGGTCCGGGCGCCGCCGACCGCTCCTATGGCATTCAGGTCGCGCGTCTCGCTGGCCTGCCGGCCTCGGTCGTGGCTCGCGCCAAGGACGTGCTCGCCAAGCTCGAGGACGCCGATCGCAAGAACCCGGCGAGCCAACTGATCGACGATCTGCCGCTGTTCCAGGTGGCGATCCGTCGTGAAGAGGTGAAGCCCGCCGGAAACTCCAAGATCGACGAGGCGCTGAAGGCGCTGAACCCCGACGACATGACGCCGCGCGAGGCGCTCGATGCGCTCTATGCGCTGAAGAAGGAACTGAGCGCCGCCAAGGCGGGATGAAGAAAATGCGTGCGGTTTTCCGCCCGCATCCCGCCAACCGTTGCCTAAGCGGCGCTGCGCCTTTTTCCTGTGCAAGCCGTCTGTAAAAAGGCTATACAGCGCCGCACGCTTTTGCGGGCGCGGCGCTCGAATTGTTGTGTGGTCTTTATTCGGCCTCGGTCGCAAGGATCATGCAGGAGCGCTTGACAGCGAACGACCACGCAACCAGTCGGACAGGACGCCCCTCGGCACTTCATGGGCAGACACGAAACCTTCTTTCCCGAAATCCTCGACGTCGCAGCGCTCCGGGCAAAATGCGACTTCATCGCCTCGGCCCACGCCGAACAGCGCGACCCGATGCGTCAGGCATTGCTGGCGGCTTTCAAGCAGGCAAATGTCGCCGGCCGGGCGAAGGCCCGCGAGCTGTTCAACGCCGATGGTGCCGGCATTCTCTGCGCCGAACGCATTTCCTGGCTGCAGGATCAACTGATCACAGTGCTGCATGATTTCGTGCTGAACGAGATCTTCGACGCCGCCAATGCGCCGCCCGCGTCCCGGATCGCCGTGACGGCGGTCGGCGGCTATGGCCGCGGCACGCTGGCGCCGGGTTCAGACATCGATCTTCTTTTCCTGCTGCCGGTCAAGAAGGCGGTCTGGGCCGAGCCGGCGATCGAGTTCATGCTCTATATCCTCTGGGATCTGGGCTTCAAGGTCGGCCACGCCACCCGCACCATCGACGAGTGCATCCGGCTATCGCGCGCCGACATGACGATCCGCACGGCCATCCTCGAGACGCGCTATATCTGTGGCTCCGAGACATTGTGCGCCGAGCTTGAAACGCGCTTCGATCATGAGATCGTGCGCAACACCGGCCCGGATTTCATCGCCGCCAAGCTTGCCGAACGCGACGAGCGCCACCGCAAGGCCGGCGACACGCGCTACCTCGTCGAGCCCAACGTCAAGGAAGGCAAGGGCGGGCTTCGCGACCTGCACACGCTGTTCTGGATCGCCAAGTACTTCTACCGGCTGAAGGACACCGCCGACCTCGTCAAGCTCGGCGTACTTTCGCGGCAGGAGTACCAGCTCTTCCAGAAGGCCGAGGACTTCCTCTGGGCGGTGCGCTGCCACATGCATTTCCTCACCGGAAAATCCGAGGAACGGCTCTCTTTCGACATCCAGCGCGAGATCGCCGAGGCACTCGGCTATCACGACCATCCGGGCCTTTCGGCCGTCGAACGCTTCATGAAGCACTTCTTCCTGGTGGCAAAGGACGTCGGCGATCTCACCCGTATCTTCTGCGCAGCACTCGAAGACCAGCAGGCCAAGGACGCGCCCGGCATTTCCGGGCTCATCGGCCGCTTCACCCATCGTAGCCGCAAGATTGCCGGCACGCTCGATTTCGTCGACGATGGCGGTCGCATTGCGCTTGCAAGCCCCGACGTCTTCAAGCGCGATCCGGTCAATCTGCTGCGCTTCTTCCACATCGCCGATATCAACGGGCTGGAATTCCATCCGGCGGCACTGCGCCAGGTCACGCGGTCGCTGAGCCTGATCAAGCCGGCGCTGCGCGAAAACGAGGAGGCGAACCGCCTCTTCCTGTCGATCCTCACGTCCCGCCGCAAGCCGGAGCTGATCCTCCGGCGCATGAACGAAGCCGGCGTGCTCGGCCGCTTCATTCCGGATTTCGGCAAGATCGTCTCGATGATGCAGTTCAACATGTATCATCACTATACGGTCGACGAGCATCTGCTGCGCACCGTCGACGTGCTGTCGCGCATCGAAGGTGGCATCGAGGAGGAGGCCCATCCGCTCGTCGCCAAGCTGATGCCGGGGATCGAGGAGCGCGAGGCGCTCTATGTCGCCGTGCTGCTGCACGACATCGCCAAGGGCCGGCCGGAGGATCACTCGACCGCCGGCGCCAAGGTGGCACGCAAGCTCTGCCCGCGCTTCGGGCTGTCGCCGAAACAGACCGAACTCGTCGCTTGGCTGATCGAGGAGCATCTGCTGATGTCGATGGTCGCCCAGACCCGCGACCTCAACGACCGCAAGACGATCGTCGACTTTGCCGAGCGGGTACAGTCGCTTGATCGGTTGAAGATGCTGCTCGTCCTGACCGTCTGCGATATCCGCGCCGTCGGCCCGGGTGTCTGGAACGGCTGGAAGGGACAGCTTCTGCGCACGCTCTACTACGAGACCGAGCTGTTGTTGTCGGGCGGCTTCTCCGAGCTGTCGCGCAAGGAGCGTGCGGCCCATGCCGCTGTCATGCTCGGCGAGGCCTTGACGGACTGGTCCGAGAAGGAGCGCGAGGATTACGTGCGCCTGCACTACCAGCCCTATCTCCTGACGGTGGCGCTGGAGGACCAGATCCGGCATGCGCGCTTCATTCGCGAGGCGGATGCCGCCGGCAAGGCGCTGGCGACGATGGTGCGCACCCACCAGTTCCACGCGATCACCGAAATCACCGTGCTTTCGCCGGACCATCCGCGGCTTCTGACGGTGATTGCCGGTGCCTGTGCGGCCGCCGGCGCAAACATCGTCGACGCGCAGATCTTCACGACCTCGGATGGCCGTGCGCTCGATACCATTCTCGTCAACCGCGAGTTCGCTGTCGACGAGGACGAGATGCGCCGGGCAGCGAGCATCGGCAAGCTGATCGAGGACGTGCTTTCGGGCCGCAAGCGGTTGCCGGAAGTCATCGCCAGCCGCACCAAGGTGAAGAAGCGCACCAAGGCTTTCACGGTGACGCCGGAAGTGACGATCAGCAACACGCTGTCGAACAAGTTCACCGTGATCGAAGTCGAAGGCCTCGACCGTCCGGGCCTCTTGTCCGAGATCACCGCGGTGCTGTCCGATCTTTCACTCGACATCGCCTCGGCCCACATCACCACCTTCGGTGAAAAGGTGATCGACACCTTCTACGTCACCGATCTCGTCGGCCAGAAGGTGACGAGTGAAAACCGTCAGATGAACATTGCCGCCCGCCTCAAGGCCGTCATGGCCGGGGAGGGGGACGAGGCGCGCGACCGCATGCCCTCGGGCATCATCGCGCCGCCCCCGGGCGTTTCCTCCGCTCACAGAACGACAAAAGCCGAAACATGAGTCTGGTCAAGAAATTTGCAACCGTCGGCGGCGCGACACTCGGAAGCCGCCTGTTCGGCTTCATCCGCGAAACCTTCATGGCGGCAGCGCTTGGCACCGGCCCGGTTGCCGACGCCTTCAACACCGCCTTCCGTCTGCCCAACACCTTCCGCCGGTTGTTTGCCGAGGGCGCCTTCAATTCCGCTTTCGTGCCGCTCTTTGCCCGGGAAATCGAGGCGAACGGCATGGATGGCGCGCGGCGTTTCTCCGAGGAGGTCTTTGGCGTCCTCTTCACCGTGCTGCTGTTCCTGACGATCGCGATGGAACTGACGATGCCCTTCATCGTCAGCAACCTGATCGCGCCCGGCTTTGCCGACGACCCGGAAAAACTCGGAAGCACCATCGTCTTTGCGGCGATCATGTTCCCCTATCTCGCCTGTATGTCGCTGGCTGCGATGATGGCGGGCATGCTGAATTCGCTGCACCGCTATTTCGCGGCGGCGATCGCGCCGGTCTTCCTCAATTTCATCCTCATCGGCGTGCTCGGCTATGCCTGGTATGCGGGCCAGGATCCGATCGCGGTCGGCTACGGCCTTTCCTGGGGCGTCATGGCCGCCGGTCTCGTCCAGCTCGCAATCGTCTGGATCGCCGTGCGCGATGCCGGCATCAAGATCGGCCTTCGTCGCCCGAAGATGACCGCCAACGTGAAGCGCCTGCTCGTACTGGCGCTGCCGGCGGCGATCACCGGCGGCATCACCCAGATCAACCTCCTGATCAACACCAACATTGCGTCTGCCCAGGAAGGTGCGGTGTCGTCGCTCGTCTATGCCGACCGTATCTATCAGCTTCCGCTCGGCGTCGTCGGCATTGCCGTCGCAACCGTGCTTCTGCCGGAACTCGCCCGCGCGCTGCGTTCGGGCAATGTCAACGAGGCCTCGAACCTGCAGAACCGCTCGGTCGAGTTCACGCTGTTCCTGACGCTGCCGGCCGCCGCCGCTTTGCTCGTCATGTCCGAGCCGATCGTCCGGTTGCTGTTCGAGCGCGGCAAGTTCTCGCCGGAATCGACCATCATCGTCGGTCATATCCTGGCAATTTACGGCCTCGGCCTGCCGGCTTTCGTGCTGATCAAGGCCTTCATTCCCGGCTTTTTCGCGCGCGAGGACACGCGCACGCCGATGATCTTCGCCGCGATTTCCGTCGTCGTGAACGTGTCCCTGGCGCTCACCCTGTTTCCACGGCTTGGCGCGAGCGGCATCGCCACCGCCGAGATCGTTGCCGGCTGGGTGAATGCCGTGCTGCTTTTCGCAACGCTTGTCTGGCGCGGCCATTGGGGCAGGGACATCCCGCTTCTGACCCGTATCCCGCGTCTCGTCCTCGCGGCGGCGGGTATGGCGGCGGCGCTGTATTACGCTGTCGGCTGGTTCGCTTTCGAACTGTCCTCTGCCGCGTCCCTGCTGACGCGGGCAACGACGCTGACGGGCCTGGTCGCAGTCGCCATGGTGATCTACTTCGGGCTCGCCTTCGGCCTCGGCGGCGCGAGCCTCGGCATGATCCGCCGCAACATCAAGCGGGGCGCGAAAGCGCCTGCGGAGCCTGCAGCAACGCCGGAGGCGGGTGACTGATGCGCCAGACGATCGCACGCATTGCCCTGGTCGTGCCGGATTATGACGCCGGCATCGCCTTCTATTGCGGCAAGCTCGGTTTTGATCTCGTGGAGGACACCGTTCTCGACGCCACCAAGCGCTGGGTCGTCGTCCGTCCCAAGGGGGCCGTCGAAACGGCGCTGCTGCTTGCCAAGGCTGACGGCGAGCGCCAGCAGGCGGCGGTCGGCAACCAGACCGGCGGTCGGGTCGGGTTCTTCCTGTTCACCGACGATTTTGCCCGAGACCATGCGGCGATGCTGGCCGCAGGCGTCGTCTTCCTGGAGGCGCCGCGCCATGAGCCCTATGGCACCGTAGCCGTGTTCAGCGACCCGTTCGGCAACCATTGGGATCTCTTGCAACCGGCGGCGTGAACCTACAGGACTCGACCTCTTGATTGCCTCCCGCCACCCGTGCATAAGCCATGCCGTTAGCAACATGGGCCAGCCGGCCCTGGGGCCCTCCACCAGCCTATTGAGGACGACATGAACGAATTCAAGCCGCTCGTATTCTCCGGCGTTCAGCCGACGGGCAATCTCCATCTCGGCAATTATCTCGGCGCGATCCGCAAGTTCGTGGCGCTGCAGGAAAACAACGATTGCATCTATTGCGTCGTCGACCTGCACTCGATCACCGCGCAGCTCGTACATGAGGACCTGAAGGGGCAGATCCGCTCGATCGCCGCAGCCTTCATCGCTTCGGGCATCGATCCGAACAAGCATATTGTCTTCAACCAGTCGGCCGTGCCGCAGCACGCGGAACTCGCCTGGATCTTCAACTGCGTCGCCCGCATCGGCTGGATGAACCGCATGACGCAGTTCAAGGACAAGGCCGGCAAGGACCGCGAGAATGCGTCGCTCGGCCTGCTGGCTTATCCGAGCCTGATGGCGGCTGACATTCTCGTCTATCGCGCCACCCATGTTCCCGTCGGCGACGACCAGAAGCAGCACCTGGAGCTGACGCGTGATATCGCCCAGAAGTTCAACATCGACTTCATGGAGCATATTCGCAGCGCTGGTTACGGTGTCGACATGGTCGTCGGCGAAGAGCCGATCCATGCCTACTTCCCGCCGGTCGAGCCGCTGATCGGTGGCGCTACGCCGCGCGTCATGTCGCTGCGTGACGGCACCAAGAAGATGTCGAAGTCGGATCCCTCCGATCTCTCGCGCGTCAACCTGATGGACGACGCAGAGACGATCTCGAAGAAGATCCGCAAGGCCAAGACCGATCCGGACGCGCTTCCGAGCGAAGTGGACGGTCTGAAGGGCCGTCCCGAGGCGGACAACCTCGTCGGTATCTACGCGGCGCTGTCGGACAAGACCAAGGAGCAGGTGCTCGCCGAATTCGGTGGGCAGCAGTTCTCGGTCTTCAAGCCGGCGCTGGTCGACCTTGCGGTCGAGATTCTCTCGCCGATCACGGCCGAGATGCGCCGCCTGATGGGCGACACCGCCCATATCGACGCGATCCTTAGGGATGGCGGCGAGCGGGCGCGGGCGCGGGCAGAAAAGACGATGCGCGAAGTGCGCGAAATCATAGGCTTCCTGCAGTAAATTGATTGGGTCCGGGGCACTCCCGGACCCTGTTTCATTTTCATGGTCGGCCTTCGCTAGCCGAAGTGAACCTCGACCGGAAAGCCTCGGGCACTTTTCCGTGTCCTCGTCCGAAACGCAAAAATCAGACCTTGCGGCGGCTCGCGCGGGATGTATTGTTCACCCTATGGTCTCGACCCGACTCTCTCGACTTGAAGGACATCGCCGCAAATTCATGGCGGTGATAGACGATACCCCGGAATGCGGGCGCGCCGTGCACTATGCGGGCATGCGCGCCAAGAATTCCAATGGTGGCCTCGTCCTGCTCTATGTGATCGCCGACGGCGACTTCCAGCAATGGCTGGGGGTCGAGGAAATCATGCGTGCGGAAGCACGCGAGGAGGCCGAGGCGACGCTCGCCAAGGTGTCCCAATCGGTCCGCGAGCGGATCGGCATCGAGCCCGAGGTCGTCATCCGCGAGGGCACGGCCACGGAGCAGATCCACGCGGCGATCGAAGAAGATCGCGACATCGCCATTCTGGTTCTCGCGGCCGGCTCGGCGAAAGAAGGCCCCGGTCCGCTGGTGTCGTCCATTGCCGGCAAGGCCGCGGCCTTTCCGATCCCCGTCACGGTCATCCCGGATGCCTTGACGGATGAGGAGATCGACGCGCTCAGCTGACCTGCGTCGCTATGTGCTCTTGCGACCAGACGGCCATGCTCCTATATTCTTTTGAATTATTCTAAAAAGCTGGGCGGATGCCGCTCCGGCGAAACGGAGACAGACATGTTCATTCAGACCGAAGCCACGCCGAATCCGGCGACGCTGAAGTTTTTGCCGGGCAAGGTCGTCCTGGAAAACGGCACGGCCGAGTTCCGCGACGAGGAAGAAGCACGCGCCGGCTCGCCGCTCGCGGCACGGCTGTTTTCGATCCCCGGCGTCACCGGCGTCTATTTCGGCTACGATTTCATTACCGTCAGCAAGGAAGGCCAGGAATGGCAGCACCTGAAGCCGGCGATCCTCGGTTCGATCATGGAGCACTTCATGTCGGGCCAGGCGATCATGGCTGGCAGCGGCCGCGCCGAGCAGTCCGACGAGGAAGACGAGTTCTTCGACGAGGGTGACGAAACGATCGTCGCCACGATCAAGGAACTGTTGGAAACCCGCGTACGTCCGGCCGTCGCCCAGGATGGCGGTGACATCACCTTCCGCGGCTTCAAGGATGGGACTGTGTTCCTCAACATGAAGGGCGCCTGCTCCGGTTGCCCGTCGTCCACCGCGACGCTGAAGCATGGCGTGCAGAACCTGCTGCGCCACTTCGTTCCCGAGGTGGAGGCCGTCGAGGCCGTCTGATATAGCGCGCGCCTGTCCGGCGCGCCGGTTTCGCGTATCGATTTTGCCGCAAAGCCCGATCGGCTTTGCGGCTTGTGGCGTCTGAAAGATCCTGCGTTGAAATGATTGTACTTGCGCTCGACACGTCCGGTTCCGGTTGCTCCGTTGCCGTCTATGACAGCGAAACGGAAGCCGTGCTCGGGCGTTCCGGGGCCGATCTCGGCAAGGGACACGCCGAGCGGCTGATGGAGTTCGTCGACGAGGCATTGGCTGCGTCCGGCCGGTCGCTTGACGCTATCGACCGCATCGCCGTCACTGTCGGCCCGGGATCCTTCACCGGCATTCGCGTCGGCGTAGCGGCCGCTCGCGGCCTGGCGCTTGCGCTCGGCAAACCCGCCGTCGGCGTCTCGACACTTGCGGTCGTGGCCGAGGGGCTGCGCCGGACGGCCGCCGGAAAGCCCGTCCTTGTCGCCATCGACGCCAAGCGGGACGAGGTCTATCTCCAGGCTTTCGATGCGACCGGTAGCGCCACGGGTGAGCCCGAAGCACTCTCCGTCGGAAGTGCGCGCGAACGATTTGCCGGTTTCGACGGCGTCATAGGCGGCTCCGGCGCGCATCTCGTCGCTGCCGATCTACCGCTCAAGCCTTCAGAACTCATCGATGTCGCCGCCGTCGCCAAACTTGGTGCCGCTGCCGATCCAGCCTCGGCCAAGCCGCGTCCGTTATATCTCCGAGGCCCCGACGCCAAGCCGCAGGCGGGCTTCGCGATTGCCCGAGCATAGACCGAGATGAGCTTCACCGATTACTTCACCCGCCGCACCGAGTTCGACATCTTCCCCTTGGAGGAAGCGGACCTGATTGCCGCGGCGGCGCTGCACCGTCAGCGTTTCGCGTCCCCGTGGAGCGATGGCGAAATCCATGCGCTTCTGGTGCAGGAGACGGTGTTCGGCTTTGTCGCCCGGCAGACCAATGGCAGCTTTCGCCCGGCCTTCGGTGGGTTTGTCCTGTCGCGTGCCGTTGCCGGCGAGGCGGAAATCCTGACGATCGGCGTCGAGCCGCGTTATGCGCGCTCCGGTCTCGGCTGGCGGTTGATGCAGGCGGCGATGCGCGAGGCGCTGGTCAAGGGCTCCGAGGCCCTGTTCCTCGAAGTCGACGAGACCAACCAGCCCGCAATCGGGCTTTACCGTAAGCTCGGCTTCAACAAGGTCGGCGAACGCCGCGCCTATTACCAGGACAAGGCCGGCCAGCGGACCGCCGCGCTTGTCATGCGCCTCGATCTTCGCTAGTCCCGACACGGACAGGGGCAGGATGAGGAAGGCCAAGGCGGTCTTCCGCCCGCATCCGGCATTACCCTATTAGAACAGGTCACGATGATCGCGCCGCGGTTCGGCTCCAGATCATCGCGATTCTCAAGGTCTCGCGCAGGAAAACTCTTCCCGGATGGTCAATTGGCTACGGATCGCGATCTTCGCAGCGCTTCTGGCGCTGGTTTCGCTCGTGCTGATGCCGATTCAGGTCGTCTGCCTCTGGCTCGATCTGAAACCCCGGCGCCGTCTGCCGCGATATTGGCACCGGCTCGCCTGTTATCTTCTCGGCATAAAGGTGCGCGTCCACGGCATGGCGGATCGCCGCTGGCCGCTTTTGATCTGCGCCAACCACGCCTCCTGGAAGGACATTCTGGTGCTCTCCTCGGTTGCCGACGTCGTCTTCGTCGCCAAGTCCGAGGTGAAGGGCTGGCCGTTCTTCGGCGTGCTTGCCCGGCTGCAGGCGTCGATCTTCGTCGAGCGCGAGCAGAAGCGCTCGACCGGCAAGCAGGTGAGCGAAATCGGCGAGCGCATGGCGGCCGGTGAAATCGTCGTGCTCTTTCCCGAGGGAACGACCTCCGACGGCAACCGTCTGCTGGAGATCAAGACCTCGCTTTTCGGTGCGGCCGCTTCCGCCGTGCCGCATTCGCCGACCGGTCTCGTGCATGTGCAGCCGGTCGCGATCTCCTATACCGGTATCCATGGCATGCCGATGGGCCGCTTCAACCGGCCGATCGCCGCCTGGCCGGGCGACACCGAACTGGTGCCGCATTTGCTCGGCATCCTGCGTGAGGGCGCGATCGAAGTGGACGTCGATTTTGGTGAGGCCATCGATTACGACCGCCATACCAATCGCAAGGAGGTGAGCCGTACGGTCGAGCAGCGCATCCGCAGCATGCTGTCGGATCGTCTGCGCGGGCGGGCTTGAAACGCCCCGGGCAAGGACCGCTGCGCCGAAAATACTTCAACTTCCGACCGCTTTGCACTAAAGAACCCGGCATGACCCAGGAAACCGCCCTTCTGTCGACGACGCCCGCCACGGGCGACGAGCGCGCCCCGGCCCGCAAGGTCTTCGTCAAGACCTACGGCTGCCAGATGAACGTCTACGATTCCGACCGCATGACGGACGCCCTGTCGCGCGACGGCTACGTCTCGACCGATGTGCTGGAAGACGCAGACTTCGTCCTGCTCAACACCTGTCACATTCGCGAGAAGGCGGCAGAGAAGGTGTATTCCGAACTCGGCCGCCTGCGCGATCTGAAGAAGGAAAGGGCCAAGGAAGGCCGCGAGATGGTGATCGGCGTTGCCGGTTGCGTCGCGCAGGCCGAAGGCAACGAGATCCTGCGGCGCGCACCGGCCGTCGACCTGGTGATCGGCCCGACCACCTATCACCGGCTGCCCGAGGCGCTGAAGCGCGCCCGCAGCGGCGAGCGTGTCGTGCAGACGGAGTATGCCGTCGAAGACAAGTTCGAACACCTGCCGGCACCCGACAAGGCAAAGACCCGCATGCGCGGCGTTACCGCGTTCCTGACGGTTCAGGAAGGCTGCGACAAGTTCTGCACCTTCTGTGTCGTGCCCTACACGCGCGGCTCCGAGGTTTCCCGCCCCGTCGCCCAGATCGTCTCGGAGGCGGAAAAGCTGGTCGAGGGCGGCGTGCGCGAGATCACCCTGCTCGGTCAGAACGTCAACGCCTGGCACGGCGTCGGGCCCGATGGCCGCGAATGGGGCCTTGGCGACCTGCTTTCGCGTCTTGGCGAGATCGGGGGTCTTGCCCGGCTGCGTTACACCACCAGCCACCCGCGCGACATGGACGACAGCCTGATCGAGGCGCATCGCTCGATGGTAAAGCTGATGCCCTACCTGCACTTGCCGGTGCAGTCCGGCTCCGACCGTATCCTGAAGGCGATGAACCGCAGGCATACGGCGGCGGAATATCTGGCGCTGATCGCGCGCATCCGCGCCGTCCAGCCGGACCTCGCATTGTCGGGCGATTTCATCGTCGGCTTCCCCGGCGAGACCGATGAAGACTTCGAGGACACCATGCGCCTCGTCGAGGCCGTGGGTTATGCACAGGCATTTTCATTCAAATATTCGACCCGTCCCGGCACGCCGGGCGCCGAGCTCGGCGACCAGGTTCCCGAGGACGTGAAAGCCAAGCGCTTGGAAAAATTGCAGGCTTTGCTGTTTTCCCAGCAGCGCGCCTTTGCCGAGTCCTGCGTCGGCCGCGAAATCGACCTGCTTTTGGAGAAGGAAGGGCGCATGCCCGGCCAGCTCGTCGGGCGTTCGCCGTGGCTGCAGCCGGTGAATGTTGATGCAAAAGCATCGCAAATCGGTGACATTATCAAGGTGCGAATCATCAAGGCCGGGCCGAACAGCCTGTTTGCAGAGATGATCGGGTAAGGACCGAAAACAAGGAGCCTGAACCGCTTGAACGGACACGAATTGATCTCTTCATCCACGCGCCAGTCGAAAACAACTGCGACAGACGCCAATCACTTCGTGCTGACCTTCGAGAACAATCGGTTCGCCAGCGAGCTCTTCGGCCAGTTCGATCAGAACTTGAAGCTTCTCGAAGAGCGCCTGCGCATCGACGCTCGGCCGCGCGGCAATTCCGTCGCGATCTCGGGTGACGTCGTCGCCACCAACCAGGCCCGCCGTGCTCTCGATTATCTCTACGGGCGGTTGCAGGGCGGCGCGTCGATCGATACGTCTGATGTCGAGGGTGCGATCCGTATGGCGGTTGCCGCCGACGATCAGCTACAATTGCCGACCATGGAGCGTAAAGCCAAATTGACAATGGCGCAGATTTCAACGCGCAAGAAGACGATCGCCGCGCGCACGCCAACGCAGGATGCCTATATCCGAGCGCTCGAGCGGTCCGAGCTCGTCTTCGGCGTAGGCCCCGCGGGTACCGGCAAGACCTATCTTGCCGTCGCCCACGCCGCACAGCTGCTTGAGCGCGGCGCCGTCGATCGTATCGTGCTCTCTCGCCCTGCCGTCGAGGCGGGCGAGCGCCTGGGCTTCCTGCCGGGCGACATGAAGGAGAAGGTCGATCCCTATCTTCGGCCGCTCTACGACGCGCTCTATGACATGATGCCGGGCGACAAGGTCGAACGCGCGATCACCGCCGGGGTCATTGAAATCGCGCCGCTCGCCTTCATGCGCGGCCGTACGCTCGCCAATGCTGCCGTCATCCTCGACGAGGCACAGAACACCACATCGATGCAGATGAAGATGTTCCTGACCCGTCTTGGCGAAAACGGCCGGATGATCGTCACCGGCGATCCGAGCCAGGTGGACCTGCCGCGCGGCGTTAAATCGGGCCTGGTCGAGGCCCTGCAGATCCTGAGAGGGGTCGAGGGCGTCTCGGTCGTCCGCTTCAAGGATGTCGATGTCGTTCGCCATCCGATGGTGGCGCGCATCGTCAAGGCCTACGAATCCCATACGGCCGTGCACGACGAAAGCGAGCAGGGCGACCGCTGACAGGCGGTCGCTGCGATCATGACGGCTTTGGATATCCAGATCAGCGTGGAAGAGGGCAACTGGCCGGACGAAGAGGCGTTGCTTGCCTTCTCGTCGCCCGTGCTCGAAGCGGCGGCAGCCTTTCTCGCAAGCGAAGAAAAGCAGCCGTTGCCGAAGATGCCGCCGGAGCTCTCGCTCGTCTTCACCGACGATGCCTCCATGCGCGCGATAAACGCCGAGTGGCGCAACCAGGACAAGCCGACCAACGTTCTGTCCTTCCCGGCCTTTCCCGTGACGCCCGGATCGATGCCCGGACCGATGCTCGGCGACATCATCGTTGCCCGCGAAACCCTTGAGCGCGAGGCGGTGGAGCTCGAGAAGTCCTTCGATCAGCATCTGACGCATCTTCTCGTGCATGGATTCCTGCATCTTTTCGGCTATGATCATATGGAAGATGATGAAGCCGAAAGAATGGAAAGCCTGGAGACTCGCATTTTGGCGCGTCTTGGCTTATCTGACCCCTACGGGGATCGTACCCCGGATTAACAGTTTGGACCGATGAGCGATTATAAAACACAGCCTGTCGCGCTGGCGACCGAGGAGGCAGATGCCTCCGGAGAGGCGGAGGCGGGCAGTAGTAGCACCGCCACTCGACACGAGGGCACGAAATCCACTTCCACCTTCTGGAGCCGGGCCGCGCGCCTTTTGCGCGGCGCAAGTCCATCGAGCCTGCGCGAGGATCTTGCTGACGCGCTGCAGACCGATGCCGACAGCAACACGGTCTTTTCGCCCGGCGAACGGGCGATGCTCAACAACATCCTGCGTTTCCGCGAGGTCCGGGTCGAGGACGTCATGGTCCCGCGCGCCGACATCGAGGCGGTCGACCAGAGCATCACCATCGGCGAGCTGATGGTGATCTTCGAGGAATCCGGCCGCTCGCGCATGCCGGTCTATAGCGACGGGCTCGATGACCCTCGCGGCATGGTCCACATTCGCGACCTGCTGTCCTACGTCACCAAACAGGCCCGCAATCGCCGGCGTAACGGCAAGGCCCAGGCGTCGACGACGGCTGCGTCCGAAAAGACGCCGCGCTCGCCCAAGGCAAGTTTCGACCTTTCACGTGTCGATCTCGGCAAGTCGTTGGAAGAGGCGGGCATCGTCCGCCAGCTTCTCTTCGTGCCGCCCTCTATGCTGGCCTCCGACTTGATGCAGCGCATGCAGGCGGCCCGTATCCAGATGGCGCTTGTCATCGACGAATATGGCGGAACCGATGGCCTCGTCTCGCTCGAAGACATCGTCGAGATGGTCGTCGGCGACATCGAGGATGAGCACGACGATGACGAAGTCATGTTCGCGCGCACTTCGGACGATGTCTTTATCGCCGACGCTCGTGTCGAGCTGGAAGAGATCGCCGCGGCGATCGGTCCCGACTTCGACGTGCGCGAACAGCTCGAAGACGTCGACACCCTCGGCGGCCTGATCTTCGCTTCACTGGGCCGCATTCCCGTACGCGGCGAGGTCGTTCAGGCGATCCCGGGCTTCGAGTTCCAGATCCTCGACGCCGACCCGCGCCGCGTGAAGCGCGTCCGCATCATGCGCAAGCGCCCGCCCGCCCGCCGCCGCGTCCTGCGACCGGAAGGCGAGACGATTGCGGAGGCCGGTGCGCTCAATCGCGCCAACGGTGCAGCCGCCCCCGAGGCAGCGGCCGACGAACAGTAATTGTCCGGTTCCCGCGCGTTTCTGCGCGCGGGAAGTCCCCCCCCCCCTTTGACGTCTCCCGAGGCTGTGTCGTAAACACCGACCAAGGGCCGGAACCGTCGTCTCGCCCCCTAATCCAGCCCCGAAAGGGGACAAGCAGCCGGTTTTTTGGAAGACTGGCCCCGATTGATTCGGGTGTTGTTTCGCTCCTTCGCCGTGGCAGGCTGCGGGATCGACTGGAGGCTGTATGGCAAGATTGGCTGGCAGGGTGATGCTACTTTCCGGGTTCCCCCGGGCTTTGCTTGCTTTCTTCGCGGGGCTGCTCGCGGTTCTGGCCCAGCCGCCCTTCGGCATCTTCGCCGTTGCTTTCGTCGCTTTCCCGATTCTCGTCTGGCTGCTCGACGGTGCGACCGGAAGTCCGGACGGTGGCTTCATCCGCCGGCTCTGGCCGGCTGCGGTTGTCGGCTGGTGGTTCGGCTTCGGTTACTTCCTCGGTGGTCTCTGGTGGCTCGGCAATGCGCTGCTCGTCGAGGCCGACGAGTTCGCCTGGGCGCTGCCGCTCGCCGTCGTGGGCCTGCCGGCCTTTCTCGCGCTGTTCTATGCGCTGGCGACGCTGATCGCCCGCCTTTTCTGGTCCGACGGCGTCGGGCGCATCGCCGCACTCGCCCTGGGCTTCGGGCTTGCCGAATGGCTGCGCAGCTTCCTCTTTACCGGCTTTCCCTGGAATGCGATCGGCTATGCGGCCATGCCGATGCCGCTGATGATGCAGTCGGCAAGCGTCATCAATCTCGCGACCGTCAACATGCTCGCCGTCTTCGTCTTTGCCGCTCCCGCCCTGATCGCGACGGGCCGCGGGAGCCGGATCGGGCTCACGATCGCCGTCGTGCTTTTTGCCGGCCATGTGGGCTTCGGCTTCTATCGCCTGGCGCAGCCGGCGCCGGCCTCGCCCGAGCCGCCGCTGACCGTGCGCCTCGTCCAGCCGGTGATCGACCAGGCAAAGAAGCTCGATGACGGCGAGCGTGCCGCGGTGTTCGAGGAGCATCTGGCTTTGACTGCCGTGGCTCCGGAGAAAGACGGCAAGCGGCCGGATATCGTCGTCTGGCCCGAGACGTCGATCCCTTTCATCCTCACCGACAATCCGGACGCACTGGCGCGTATCGCCGAGGTGCTTGATGACGACCAGATCCTGATTGCCGGCGCGGTGCGCGTAGAGGATGCCGGCGCCGGTCTGCCGCCCCGCTACTACAACTCGATCTACATGATCGACGGTCGGGGCCAGATCATCGGCGCTGCCGACAAGGTGCATCTGGTGCCTTTCGGCGAATATCTTCCCTTCGAGGATCTGTTGTCTTCCTGGGGCCTGAGTTCGGTCGCCGCGTCGATGCCCGGTGGCTTCACAGCGGCCAAGAACCGTTCGTTGCTGACGCTGCCCAGCGGCCGCACGCTCTATCCGCTCGTTTGCTACGAGGCGATCTTCCCGGACGAGATCGATGGGGCCGCGCGCCGGGCCGATGTGCTTCTCAATGTTACCAACGACGCCTGGTTCGGAGATACGCCAGGCCCGCGCCAGCATTTCCATCAGGCACAATTAAGGGCCGTTGAAACCGGCACCCCCCTTGTCCGAGCGGCAAACAGCGGTATATCAGCAATTGTTGATGCACGTGGGGTTTTAATGGTAGGATTATCCTACAATTATAGGGGAGTGGTCGACACACTTCTGCCGGGAAGGATGCCTACCCCGTTGGACGACGCTATGCGAAGCCGCGTTTTCTGGCTGGGTGCGATCTTCCTCCTTCTGGTTGCAGTGTTTTCGCGTGTTGGTTTTAATATTAGGAAGAATTGACCTAAAACCCCTAAAATTGCATAGTGGTCCGCACCATCGTCCTTGTTGTGCTGGCTCTGTCCTTATCACCCTGGCGGTCGCTTCGGTGAGCGTAGGTCTCATGCTGGGCGATGGATAAACGAAACAGCGTGTTTGGGAACGCAGATATGATCGAAAACAAGAAGAAGCCGAACCCGATCGACATTCATGTCGGAAGTCGGATTCGTCTTCGCCGTACGATGCTTGGCATGAGCCAAGAGAAGCTCGGCGAAAGTCTGGGGATCACTTTCCAGCAGATCCAGAAGTACGAGAAGGGCACGAACCGCGTCGGCGCCAGCCGGTTGCAGAACATTTCAGGCATCCTGAACGTTCCGGTTTCCTTCTTCTTCGAAGATGCCCCGGGCGATAACGCTGCCGGTCAGTCCGGCATGGCAGAAGCTTCCAGCTCGAACTACGTCGTCGATTTCCTGTCGTCCTCCGAGGGGCTGCAGCTCAACCGCGCTTTCGTCAAGATCACCGACCCGAAGGTTCGCCGTCGGCTCGTCGATCTCGTCAAGGCACTCGCTGCGGAAGCAGAAAGCGAATAGTTCCAACGTTCCCCGTCGGGACTTGAAAAACAAAGCGGCCATTTGTGCCGCTTTTTTCTTGCGCACCTTTCCCTCCGGTGCACCAAAGTGATTGGCCGCAATGGCGATATAAAGATATATTTATGTCGTTGTGTGCTTGTTTTTCGGTCGCAAAACCACTAACACCGTGCCAGCGCTTTTTCTTCATTGAGGGGACTTCCCGCATGCGTGCAAACTACCTGTTCACGAGTGAATCCGTAGCCGAAGGTCATCCGGACAAGGTGTGTGACCGTATCTCCGACGAGATCGTGGACCTGGTCTACCGCGAAGCGGCCAAGACCGGTGTCGATCCCTGGGGCGTGCGTATCGCCTGCGAGACGCTGGCGACCACCAACCGTGTCGTGATTGCCGGCGAAGTGCGCCTGCCGCCGAGCCTTCTCAAGAAGGACAAGGACGGCAACGACG
This sequence comes from Ensifer sp. ENS07, assembly GCF_014852185.1. Lineage (NCBI taxonomy): Bacteria > Pseudomonadati > Pseudomonadota > Alphaproteobacteria > Hyphomicrobiales > Rhizobiaceae > Ensifer > Ensifer sp. ENS07. Next base: position 354,526 of record NZ_JACVBE010000004.1, read on the forward strand.
TCATCAACCCCTCGAAGTTCAAGTCCGCCGCCCGCAAGGCGATCCGCGAGATCGGCTATGAGCAGGACGGCTTCCACTGGAAGACCGCGAAGATCGACGTGCTCCTGCACTTCCAGTCCGCTCACATCGCTCAGGGCGTCGACAGCGCTGCCGACAAGCAGGGCGAAGAAGGTGCCGGCGACCAGGGCATCATGTTCGGCTACGCCTGCCGCGAGACCGCCGAGCTGATGCCGGCGCCGATCTACTATTCGCACCGCATCCTCAACCTGCTCGCCGCTGCCCGCAAGAAGGGCGAGGGCGAAGTCGCCAAGCTCGGCCCTGACGCCAAGAGCCAGGTCACCGTACGCTACGTCGACGGCAAGCCGGCGGAAGTCACCTCGATCGTTCTGTCGACGCAGCACCTCGATGACACCTGGGATTCGGTCAAGGTTCGCTCGGTTGTCGAGCCCTATATCCGCGAAGCCCTCGACGATCTGAAGATCGCCGACGACTGCACCTGGTACATCAACCCGACCGGCAAGTTCGTCATCGGCGGCCCGGATGGCGATGCTGGCCTCACCGGCCGCAAGATCATCGTCGACACCTATGGCGGTGCCGCACCGCACGGCGGCGGCGCCTTCTCGGGCAAGGACACGACCAAGGTCGACCGTTCGGCCGCCTATGCTGCCCGTTACCTGGCAAAGAACGTCGTTGCCGCCGGCCTGTCCGACCGTTGCACGATCCAGCTGTCCTACGCCATCGGCGTCGCCCAGCCGCTGTCGATCTATGTCGACCTGCACGGCACCGGCAAGGTTTCGGAAGACCAGGTCGAGGATGCGATCCGCAAGACGATGGACCTGTCGCCGACCGGCATCCGCCGTCATCTCGACCTCAACAAGCCGATCTATGCCAAGACGTCTGCCTATGGCCACTTCGGCCGCAAGGCTGGCCGCGACGGTTCCTTCTCCTGGGAGAAGCTCGACCTCGTGAAGCCGCTGAAGGCTGCGATCGAGCAGAGCGGCGCCGTCAACGGCCGCGCTGCCGCCTAACAGGCGATGGGGCGCGGCGTGACGCCGCGCATTGAAGATAGCGCAACGTCCTGCTATCAGGCGTTTGCGAAAATCAAGGCGGGCGCTCCGACAAGGAGCGCCCGCTTCGTTCATTTTGATTTTGGGTTGGCCTGATCCAGATCGGTATGACCAAGGGAAAGACGACATGACCGAACCGCGCCGCGCCAGAGCAACCGAGGCCTTTTTCGGCCGCCGCAAGGGCAAGCCGTTGCGCGAGCGGCAGGCGGCGCATCTGGAAACCGTGTTGCCGACCCTGAAGCTCGACCTTTCGAGCCCGCCTCCGGCGGACCTGAAGACCCTCTATCCGCAGGGCGTGGACCGCATGCGCCTCGAAATCGGTTTCGGCGGCGGCGAGCACCTGATCCACCGTGCGGCCGAAGCGCCGTCGACCGGCTTCATCGGCGTCGAACCCTTCGTCAATTCTATGGCCAAGCTCGTCGGTCATATCGAGGAGCGCGGCGTCAGCAACGTCAGGCTCTATGACGACGATGCCACCCAGGTCCTCGATTGGCTGCCGGCCGCGTCGATCGACCAGATCGACCTGCTCTATCCGGACCCGTGGCCGAAGCGCAAACACTGGAAGCGCCGTTTCGTCTCCAAGGTCAATCTCGATCGCTTCGCCCGCGTGCTGAAGCCCGGCGGCGTGTTCTGCTTCGCCTCGGATATCGATACCTATGTCAACTGGACGCTGTTGCACTGCCGCGATCACGCAGCCTTCGAGTGGACGGCAGAGACGGCTTCCGATTGGCTGACGCCCTATGAGGGATGGCCGAGCACGCGCTACGAGGCCAAGGCACGCAGGGAAGGGCGAAGCTCCGCCTATCTCACCTTCCGGCGCGTCTAAAGCAATTCCAGGAAAAGTGCGAAGCGGTTTTCCGTCCGGAATTGCGGACTGGAAGATCAATTCCAGGAAAAGTGCGAAGCGGTTTTCTGTCCGGAATTGCGGACTGGAAGAATTCCAGGAAAAGTGCGAAGCGGTTTTCCGTCCGGAATTGCGGACTAGCAGATCAGTTCCAGGAAAAGTGCGAAGCGGTTTTCCGTCCGGAATTGCGGACTGGAAGATCAATTCCAGGAAAAGTGCGGAGCGGTTTTCCGCTCGCGCTTGCGTCGCTCTCGAGAGCGACGGCTTCCATTCAAGCGTCCGATTGCCGTCTCCACCGACGGCAGCCTGTCAGTGCAGGGTGACCGTCTTCAGATCGTCCTCGGCCGCCTTGAAGAAGGTGCTGGAACGGTTGTCTGTCAGAAGGATCGGCGTACCGTCGGCACCGAAGAGCGCCCAGAGATCGATACCCGGTCCCATCTCCGGCGCTTCCGGGAAGCAGCGCGAGACTTCTTCCGAGCGCATTTTCCGGATGTAGCCGATTTCGCCTTCGCCGAGATGTGCGAGGTCGTTCTTCGACAGCGACGAGCTGATGTCTTTCAGTCCCATGGTGACACTCCGTGGTCGCCGGTGAGGGGAGAATCCCGCCGGTTATCCTACTCTGGGACTGAAATGTTAATTTTCTTTACCATACGAACCGGTTCGGGACGAACGAGGTCGACGGAGAGCAGGCCGTTGCGCAGTTCCGCGCCCAGAACCTTCATGCCGTCGGCGAGCACGAAAGTGCGTTGAAACTGGCGTGCCGCAATGCCGCGGTGCAGGTAATCGCGGTCGCCGTTGTCGATCTGCCGGCCGCGGATGACGAGCTGGTTCTCTTCGGTGGTGACTTCGAGGTCTTCTTCGGAAAAGCCTGCCACGGCGAGCGTGATGCGCAACCGTTCCGGTTCGTCGGTCGAGGCATCGCCGCGAACGCGTTCTATGTTGTAGGGCGGGTATCCGTCGTTGCCCTTGGCGATCCGCTCAAGGGTCTTTTCCATCGTATCGAAACCCAGCAGAAGCGGGCTCGTAAAAGGGGTAATACGGCTCATTCTTCAAGTCCTTGCGAGATCAAGCGACCGTTGTTCGGACCTGCCTTGCAGCATCCTTTCCGCAATATGGTAGCTGTGCGCAATGAGTGCAAGCCGCTTGCCTCCGGCGTGCACGCAAATCATAGTCCGCTCTCGCAGAATCCGGGAATGGGACAAAGGAACGCCAGGGCGTTTACTCCCGTCCGGCCCAATGCAACGTATCGATCGCGCCGAACAACGTGGTCCAGGGAGGACGAGAAAGTGCCCGTGCCGAGAAAGATAATCATAGACACCGACCCCGGGCAGGACGATGCCGCCGCCATCATGCTCGCCTTCGGCAGTCCGGAAGAGATCGACCTGCTCGGCATCACCGCGGTCGCCGGCAACGTGCCGCTGGCACTGACGGCCCGCAATGCGCGCATCCTGTGCGAGCTCTGCGACCGGCCGAAGGTTCGGGTGTTCTCGGGCGCCGACAAGCCGATTGCTCGCCCGCTGGTGACCGCCGAGCACGTGCACGGCAAGACCGGCCTCGACGGCCCAGAGCTTACCGAGCCGACAATGAAGCTCGAGGAGCAGCATGCGGTCGACTTCATCGTCGAGACGTTGCGAAAGGAGCCAGAGGGCACCGTGACGCTCTGCACGCTCGGCCCGCTCACCAACATCGCGCTGGCCCTGCAGAAGGCGCCTGACATTGCGCAGCGGGTCAAGGAACTGGTGATGATGGGTGGCGGCTTCTTCGAAGGCGGCAACATCACGCCCGCCGCCGAATTCAACGTCTACGTCGATCCCGAGGCAGCCGACATCGTCTTCCGTTCGGGCATTCCGATCGTGATGATGCCGCTCGATGTCACCCACCGGGTGCTGACCCACAAGGCGCGCGTCCAGAAGATCCGCGACATCGGCAGCCGCCCGGCGATCGCCATGGCCGAGATGCTCGAATTCTTCGAGCGCTTCGATATCGAGAAGTACGGCACCGATGGCGGCCCGCTGCACGATCCGACGGTCATTGCCTATCTGTTGCGCCCCGAGCTTTTCACCGGCCGCGATTGCAACGTCGAGATCGAGACCAAGTCGGAGCTGACGGCCGGCATGACCGTCGTCGACTGGTGGCAGGTCACCGGCCGGCCGCACAACGCCAAGGTCATGCGCTTCGTCGACGACCAGGGCTTCTTCGACCTTTTGACCGAGCGGCTGGCTCGCATCTGAGCCTCGGCTCAATCATCGTAGTCCAAACAAAAACGGCGCCCCGAGAGGCGCCGTTTTCTTTTGTCGTTCCGTTGATCAGAACTCTTCCCAGTTGTCCTGGGCAAGCGCGTTGGCGCCGGAGGTCTGGGTCAGCACCCGCTGCGTCGAAGCCGAGTAATTGCTTCGCGATGGGTTCGCCGCCGGAGCGGGCCGCGCCTCGCGGGCGGGGGCCGGGACCGGAGCGGGGCGTTCGGCCGCGCGCATGCGCTCGGCCGTGCCACGCAGCATAGCCGCCGAGGACGGTTGGGCCGATGCGGTCGCCTGCGCGACCCGGAAGCGGGCCACGAGCGTGTTGAGCGTTCGGGCTTCTTCGTTGAGCGCCATGCCGGCCGCGGTCGTTTCCTCGACCATCGCGGCGTTCTGCTGGGTTACCTGGTCCATCTGGTTGACGGCAGAGTTGATCTCCTTCAGGCCGACGGCCTGTTCCGAAGCGGAGCTGGAGATCTGGCGGATGAGGCCGTTGATCTGCACGACCTGCTCGGCGATCTTTTCGAGCGCGCCACCGGCCTTGCCGACGAGATCAACACCTTCGCGCACCTGGCCGGCCGAGGTGTTGATCAATGTCTTGATCTCCTTGGCGGCATTGGCAGAGCGCTGGGCGAGTTCGCGCACTTCCTGGGCGACGACGGCAAAACCCTTGCCGGCCTCACCTGCACGCGCTGCTTCGACACCGGCGTTCAGCGCCAGAAGGTTGGTCTGGAAGGCGATTTCGTCGATGACGCCGATGATGCGGCTGACTTCGTGCGAGGACTGCTCGATGCCCTTCATCGCGGCAATCGCCTTCTGCACCACTTCGCCCGACTGTCCGGCATCGCTGCTGGCCACATCCACCGATTTGGCGGCGACCTTGGCGTTTTCGGCGCTGGCGTTGACCTGCGAGGTCAGCTCGTCAAGAGCCGCTGCTGTCTCTTCCAGGCTTGCAGCCTGCTGTTCGGTCCGGTGCGACAGGTCGTTGGCGGCGCTGCTGATTTCGCTGGTACCGTTGCCGATGTTGACGACCGAATGGTTGACGGTGCGGATCGTCTCTTCGAGGCTTTCCATCGCCGCGTTGAAGTCACGCTTGAGCTGCGCGTATTCGCCCGGGAAATCGTCGGTGATGCGGAATGCGAGATCGCCGGACGACAGATGCGAGAGACCCTTGCCGAGGCGGGCGACGATGTCGCGCTGAAGCGCGCTCGATTCTGCACGCTCGGTTTCCGAGCGGCCGCGTTCGCGCTCGGCCTGTTCGCGCTCATGGCGGGCTTCGCCTTCGAGGCGCTTGGTGTCGGCAAGCTGATGGCGGAAGCCTTCGAGCGCCTTGGCGACTTCACCGGTTTCGTCGGAACGATCCTGGCCGGCGATCGCCTTGGTGTAGTCACCGTGGCTGAGGTCGTTCACGTCCTTGACGAGGCTTGCCAGCGGCTTCTGCACGAAACCACGAACCGCGAGATAGAGACCGAGCAACACAGCGCCGAGCACGACGAGGCCGCCGACGATCATCATGTAGGTCTGATCCTTGACCGGCGCATTGATCGCGGTACGCGGCACGTCGACGAGCACGACCCAGCTGGTGTTCACGCCCGAGAGAGTGAACGGATAGACGAGACGGTCGAAGGGCTCGTTGCCGTCATAGGAGAGGTTGGAGATGATGCCCGGCTTGCCGGAGGCGAGCGCGTTCTTGACGACCTCGTTGCCTTCGCCGTCATACTCCTTGAGCAGAAGGTCCGGGATCGGCGCGACCAGCCATTTGCCGGTCTGCGACAGCAGGTAGACGCGGCCGGTGTCGAAGGGCTTCAGCTTCGAGAGGCCATCGCCGAGCGAGGCGAGCGAAATGTCGACGCCGGTGACGCCGAGAAGCTTGCCGCCGGACATGACCGGGTAGGCGATCGAACTCATCGCGGTCGGAACGTCGGTGTCCTGCGCGGTGTAGGGCTGGGTGATTGCACCCTTGCCGCTTTTTGCAGCGAGTTTGTACCACTCGGCCGCATAGTCAGCGCCGAAAGTGGAGTACTGGATTTCGTTGGTGCGGCTCTTCGACCAGTAGGGCGTGAAGATGCCCTTGTCGTTACCGCCCAGTTCCTTGTTGTTGACGAGGTCTTCCTGGCGACCATCGAAAGCCTTGGGTTCTTCCGCGAACCAGCTGCCGAAGGCGAACGGGTTCTGCTCGAGGTTTGCCCTGAGGATGTTGATCACCCCGGTGCGCTCCAGCGACTTTTCGGCGTGTGCGCGGCCGAGGATGCCCGCCATCGAGCGGGCAGCACTTGCAAGCTCGCCGATGTCGCCGGCAATGTCGGAGGCTATCGCGCGGGCTTCGCCGCCAGCCTGTTCGAGGACCAGCGTTTCGACGCGGTCCTGGGTCTGGGATATGAGAACGAAATTCGAGGCAAGCAGGACAAGTGCGATCGTGCCGCCTGTCACCGCGATCAGTTTGGTCGCCAGCGATTTGGCTTGGAACTTGAACATGAAATCCTCACGTGCTGGGAGGTTCGCAGGTTTTCACCTGCGGTGGACGCATTTCGCAATGGGGGTGAACTCCATCATGGAGCGTCAGATGCCGACCGGCATGTTGGAGACGACCAGGCGCTTCGGCCGGTTTTCTCACGGTCCTGAATAGACTGGAGATTCTTAAGATAGGGCCAACACGGACGCTGTTTTACGCATCGCTTGCATAAAATTGCACGCAAAGTTTTATGTCCGCGACATCGGCTGTCCGGATTGCGCAAGCGGCCGTCGGGAGGGTGAAATCTATGCGGGCCAGGGCCTGGGAAAAATGAGACGGGCGACTTCGCCCGTCTCAAGTGCGTGCTTTTTCGCGCAGGATTTAGAGACGCGAGGCCACGTCCGCAGCAAGCGGGATCGAGGGCTGGGCGCCGCTCTTCAGGCAGGCGAGAGAGCCGGCGACTGCTGCGCGGCGCAGAGCGTCGGGGAAGGCGATGCCGGCATCGAGGCTGGCTGCGAGATATCCGCAGAAGGTGTCGCCGGCGCCGACGGTATCGACCGGCTCGATCTTCAGGCCCTTGGCGCGCTGGATCTCGCCTTCATGTACGGCCACCACGCCTTCGGCGCCAAGCGTGACGATGACCGTCTGGCCGGTCTCCGCGTGCAGCGCCTTCATCGCTTCTTCGCGCTCAGTACTCCCGATACCGCTCTTGCCGGCCAGCAGTTCGAATTCGGTTTCGTTGGCAATGACGATATCGGCGAGGCGGCCGAGGCGGGCTGCCTCCGGTGTCAGCGGCGCGATGTTGATGACCGAACGCACGCCCTTCTGTTTGGCGGCGGTGAGCGCCTTCTCGACCGAGGCGGCCGGAATTTCGAGCTGCAGCATCAAGGTATCGCTGGGCTTCATGCCGTCGACGGCCTTCACCGCATCGGCTTCATCGACCGTCGCATTGGCGCTGGCGACGACGACGATGACATTTTCGCCGTCGCCGCCGACGAGGATATGGGCGGTGCCGGTCGGCTCGCTGACCGTCTTGGTCAACGACAGGTCGGTGCCCGCACCCTTCAACAGCTCGAGCGCGCCGTCAGCAAAGCTGTCCTTTCCTACTGCGCCTGCCATCTGCACCGTCGCGCCGGCACGCCGTGCGGCCAGCGCCTGGTTTGCGCCCTTGCCGCCGGCGGCGGTTGAGAAGCTGGTGCCGGCGACGGTTTCGCCGGGCTTCGGAAGGCGTGCGGTGGTGGCGATCAGATCCATGTTGATGGACCCAAAAACAGTAATCATGTGAAACTATCCTGTCGGCTTTGCGAATTGGGCCGGAGAGTGCCCGACAGCCTCAGTCCTCGTCAACCACCCGCAGGCGCAATTGCCCGACCCGATTGTCGACCGCGGCACGTGGTTCGTCCGCGTCCCGTGTGCCGCCTTCCGCTTGCAGCTCTAGGGCCTCGATCTTGGCCCCGCGGCGGGTGAGCTTGCTGGAGGAAACGAGGATGTCCTCGACATCCTTCTGGCTCATGGCGAAATGGCCCTGCAGCTTGCGCACGCGCTCGTCGAGACGGCCGAGATCCTCCATCAGCCGCGCGACTTCGCCCTGGATCAGGTGCGCCTGCTCGCGCATGCGCGCATCCTTGAGGATTGCCTGGATCACCTGGATCGACAACAGCAGCAGGGAGGGCGAGACGATGACGATCCGCTGGCGATGCGCCTTCTGCACGATCGCTTCGAAATGCTCGTGGATCTCCGCAAAGATCGATTCCGAGGGTACGAAGAGGAAGGCGGTGTCCTGCGTCTCGCCCGGGATCAGATACTTGCCGGCGATGTCGCGCACGTGCGTTTCCATGTCGCGGCGAAAGAGTTGGGCGATCTGCAGGCGCCGCTCCGGGGTCGGAGCATCCCGCATCGCGTTCCAGGCTTCGAGCGGAAATTTGGCGTCGATGACCAGCGGCGGCTGGCCGTTCGGCATGCGGATGGTGCAGTCGGGCCGCGCCCCGTTCGACAGCGTCGCCTGGAATTCGAAGGCACCCATCGGCAGCCCGTCGGCGATAATCGCTTCCATGCGCGACTGGCCGAAGGCGCCGCGCGTCTGCTTGTTCGATAGAATCGCCTGAAGTCCGGCCATGTCTTTGGCGAGCGACTGGATGTTGTTCTGGGCCGTGTCGATGACCGCGAGGCGCTCCTGCAGCCGGCGTAGGTTCTCGTGTGTCGCCTTGGTCTGCTCGCTGATCGAGGCGCCGATGCGATGGGTCATGCCGTCGATGCGCTGGCTGAGTGTCTGGTTGAGCTCCGCCTGCCGGGCGCCGAACACCTCGGCCATGGCCGCGACCCGCCCTTGCATCTCCGTCTGTGCTGCCAGCAGCATTGCCATCTGTTCCTGCCGCTCGTCGTCGCGGGGATTGCGCCGGCGCGAGAGCGCCATCAGGCCGGCAACAGCCAGCACAAGGCCGGCGGCAATCGCCAGATGGCCCAGGGTAATCGGCAGGGTGCCGATGAAAAACAACGGCTGGGCGAAGGGAAGGGGCGCGGGTTCCATGCGCCAAACCTAACAGATTCTCTCGCGAAGTGTAGATCAAAACGAGAACATGTGTGCGCGGCGGTTAACGCCCGACGAGGGACGAGCGGGTGCCGCAGGTGGCAAGGCAATTTCCTTGCGCGTCGATGGAAAGATCGGCTATGGGAGCATCATGACCATCAAGCCGCTTATCATCCTTCCCGATCCTGTGCTTCGCCAGGTTTCAACGCCGATCGAAACCGTCGACGCGGACGTCCGCCGTCTGGCCGATGACATGCTCGAAACCATGTACGATGCCCCCGGCATCGGCCTTGCCGCGATCCAGATCGGTGTCGCCAGGCGCATGCTGGTGCTCGACGTTTCGAAAGAGGGCGACGAGAAGACGCCGCTTGTCTTCATCAACCCCGAGATCGTCGCTTCGTCCGACACCTATTCGGTTTACGAGGAAGGCTGCCTGTCGATCCCGGACTACTACGCCGAGGTCGAGCGCCCCGCCGTCATCACCGTCAAGCACCTCGACCGCGACGGCAAGGAACAGACGATCGAGGCCGAAGGCCTGCTCGCCACCTGCCTGCAGCACGAGATCGACCACCTGAACGGCGTGTTGTTCATCGACCACATCTCCAAGCTCAAGCGCGACATGGTGATCCGCAAGTTCACCAAGGCTGCCAAGACGCGCGGCGCAAAGGCGATCTGAGCCTTCAATCGCGGAAGATCACGCGAAATTTTGAAGGCGGGAACCCATTGAACATTCCAGGAAGAGCGTGAAACGGCTTTCCTGGAATTGTCCTGTTTTTAGAGAATGAGATCATTTCGCCGTTTCCCCGCATGAAGTGATCTGAAAGGACGGAGTTACCGCCTTGTCGCTTCGCATCATCTTCATGGGCACACCGGAATTTTCGGTGCCGACACTGGCGGCACTTGCCGAGGCCGGTCATCAGATCGTCGCCGTCTACACCCAGCCACCGCGGCCGGGTGGCCGCCGCGGGCTCGATCTGCAGAAATCGCCGGTGCACCAGGCGGCCGAGCTTCTGGGCATTCCGGTGCTGACGCCAGTCAACTTCAAGGACGAGGCGGACCGCCAGACCTTCCGTGATTTCGACGCCGACGTCGCCGTCGTCGTCGCCTATGGCCTGCTTCTGCCTGAGGCCATCCTCACCGGCACCAAGCTCGGCTGCTACAACGGCCACGCCTCGCTGCTGCCGCGCTGGCGCGGTGCAGCGCCCATCCAGCGCGCGATCATGGCCGGCGACCACGAGACCGGCATGATGGTGATGAAGATGGAAAAGGGGCTCGATACCGGCCCGGTCGCCCTCACCAAGACGGTTCAGATCGGCGAGACGATGACCGGGGGTGAATTGCACGATCGCCTGATGCAGGTCGGCGCCAGTCTGATGCGGGAAGCGATGGCGAAGCTCGAGGCCGGCGATCTGCCGCTGACGGTCCAGGCCGAGGACGGCGTCGTCTACGCCCAGAAGATCAGCAAAACGGAAACCCGCATCGATTTCACCCGTCCCGCCCGCGAGGTGCACGACCATATCCGTGGCCTGTCGCCATTCCCGGGCGCCTGGTTCGAACTTGAGATCGCTGGCAAGCCGGAACGCATCAAGGTTCTGAACTCGGAGCCTGCTTCCGGCGAGGCCGAGGCCGGCACGGTGCTCGACGACAACCTGGCGATTGCCTGCGCCGAGGGCGCCGTTCGGCTCACCCGCCTGCAGCGCGCCGGCGGCAAGGCGTTGGGTGTGGCCGATTTCCTGCGCGGAACGCCGGTTGCGCCCGGCACGAGGGTCGGCTGATGCCGCGGTTCAAGCTGACCGTCGAATATGACGGCTCGGACTATGTCGGCTGGCAGCGGCAGGACAACGGAGAGTCCGTCCAAGGGGCGATCGAAAAGGCGATCCTGTCGCTGACCGGAGAGACCGTGTCGATCCGCGGCGCCGGCCGCACCGATTCCGGTGTGCACGCCAGTGGCCAGGTCATGCATGCGGATCTCACGCGTCCGTGGAAGCCCTACACGCTGCGCAACGCGCTAAATGCCCATCTGGGGCTTGCGGGCGAGCGGGTGGCGATCCTCGGGGCCGAGGAAGTGTCCGAGGAATTCGACGCGCGCTTCTCGGCGCTGCGCCGCCACTATCTCTACCGCATTATCTCGCGGCCCGCGCCGCTGGCGCTTGAAGCCCGGCGCGCCTGGTGGGTGCCGAAGCCGCTCGACCATGAAGCCATGCATGCAGGCGCCCAGCGCCTCGTCGGCCATCATGACTTCACCACCTTCCGCTCCGCCCATTGCCAGGCGGCGAGCCCGGTGCGCACGCTCGATCGGCTGGACGTCGCGCTTGTCGCCGGCGTTATAGAGATCCGCGCAACGGCGCAGAGCTTCCTGCACAACCAGATCCGCTCCTTCGCCGGCTCGCTGAAGCTGGCGGGCGAAGGCAAGTGGACGCCGGATGATCTGCAGGCAGCGCTTGAGGCCCGCAACCGCAAGGCCTGCGGCCCCGTGGCGCCGCCCGATGGGCTTTATTTCCTTCAGGTGGACTACTGATCCCGAAGTCCTAGCTTGTCGGGATCAGACCGAAGAAGCGCTGCAAGAGATCGCCGATCATCATCGACGGCAACAGGAACAGCGCCGTCAGCGCCGAGGCAAGCAGCGTCTGGTTGCCGGTCACCATGCGCAAGAGCCGGAAGAGCACCGCAACGCTGATGACGAGCAGCGTCAACCAGATGAAGCTCGTCAGCCCCTGGCTCCCGGGAATGACGACACGGATCGCCGCCGGCACTGCCATGGCGTAGGAGAGCGGAACCGAGAGCCAGTTTGTGGTAACGACGATCGGTACCACCGCTCCGGCAAATCCGAGTGGGCGCGAGAGAACGGCGATCAGCACCAGCGGCAAGAGCCAGCTGACGAGATCGACGACGAGCAGCTTGAAGATGAAGCCGATGCCGATCGTGGTGCCATCAGGCATGACCGAGAGGTAGTAGAGCCGCCAGGACGCCCAGGTGACGGCGATCGCCGGCAGGCACCAGAGCATGGACGTGAACGAGCGCCAGAGGCCACTCTCGCTGAAATCGAGCCAGCGGAAGCCTTCTTCGTTACCCTGCGCCAGGAGCCAGAGCCCCCGGATATAGGCAAGCACCTCATCAAGCAGCGGCATGGCCGAACCAGCGGGCGATGAAGGTTTCATAGATATTGGTCAGGGTCTCGAGGTCGGCGACGGCGACCCGTTCGTCGACCATGTGCATCGTCTGGCCGACGAGGCCGAACTCGACCACCGGGCAATAGTCCTTGATGAAGCGCGCATCCGAGGTTCCGCCGGTCGTCGACAGCTTCGGCTGGCGCCCCGTGACGGCTTCGACCGCGCCGGAGAGCGAATCGATCAGCGCGTTGTTGCGTGTGAGAAACACGTGGCTCGGGCGCTCGGCCCAGACGATTTCGTAGCGAACGGGGGCGCGGTCCGGACGCAGGCTACCGCTTGCCGCGGCACGGTCGAGCCGGGCGATGATCTCGGCCATCAGGCTATCCGCCGTCCATGTGTCGTTGAAGCGGATGTTGAAGGCGGCCGTCGCCTTGGCCGGAATGACGTTGACGGCACTGTTGCCGACATCGATCGTCGTCACTTCGAGATTGGACGGCTGGAAGCTCTCGGTGCCGTTGTCGAAGGGCGGGTCCATCAGCGCCTGCGTCAGTTGCAGGATGCCGCGCACAGGGCTGTCGGCAAGGTGCGGATAGGCCGCGTGCCCCTGCACGCCATGAACGGTGATGCGGCCGGACAGCGAGCCGCGCCGGCCGATCTTGATCATGTCGCCAAGGCTCTCCGGGTTGGTCGGTTCGCCGACCAGGCACGCATCCCAGCGCTCGCCCTTGTCGGCCGCCCATTGCAAGAGCTTGGTGGTGCCGTTGATCGCCGGTCCCTCTTCGTCGCCGGTGATGAGGAAGGAGACCGAGCCCTTCGGAGCGCCATGCTTTTCGACATGGCGGGCGATTGCCGCGACGAAGCAGGAGATGCCGCCCTTCATGTCGACGGCGCCGCGGCCATACATCTCGCCGCCGGAAATGTCGGCCGAAAACGGACCGTGGCTCCAGGCGGCCTCGTCGCCGACGGGAACGACGTCCGTATGCCCGGCAAACATCAGATGCGGGCCTTCGGTTCCAAGCCGCGCATAAAGATTCTCGATGTCGGGCGTGCCAGCCTCCTTGGCCATCACGCGGTCGACCGCGAAGCCGAGCGGCTTCAGCATGGCTTCAAGGGCTGCAAGCGCGCCGCCTTCGGCCGGGGTGACTGAGGGGCAACGAATGAGGGTGGCGAGATTGGCGATCGGATCGGTGGAGGTCATCTAACGTTATGCCGTCTGCATGGCCACGAAGGGCCTTGGGAATGGAGGCTGCTGGTTTATCCGATCGCCAGCGAACTGTCACGCAGGATGGGGCACGCGAGACGGGAACTGTGACGTCGAACGCAGAACGGCGCCGCGCCTGGGCGGAGGCGCAGCGCCGCAGCTTCAACGGGCCGGAAGGATCCGGCCCGCCTGAAGATCGCGAAGGGAATGGAGAAGGGCTTATTCTCCGGGTGCGAGATGCGGCGCCTCGATATGGGCTCCCGCGTGCTTCAGAGGCCGCTCGCCAGCGAGCTTGCGGATCAGCACGTAGAACACCGGCGTCATGAAGATGCCGAAGGCGGTGACGCCGATCATGCCGGCAAAGACCGCGATACCCATGGCCGAGCGCATTTCCGCACCGGCGCCGGTCGACATGACAAGCGGCACCACGCCCATGATGAAGGCCATCGAGGTCATCAGGATCGGGCGCAGACGCAGCCGGCTCGCTTCGATCGCCGCCTTGACCGGCGTGCTGCCCGACAGTTCCAGTTCGCGGGCGAACTCGACGATGAGGATGGCATTCTTCGCCGATAGCCCGACCAAGACGATCAGACCGATCTGGGTGAAGACGTTGTTGTCGCCTCCGGTCAGCCAGACACCGACGAGTGCCGCCATGATGCCCATCGGCACGATCAGGATGATGGCGATCGGCAGCGTCAGGCTCTCATACTGGGCCGCAAGCACGAGGTAGACGAGCAACAGCGCCAGCGGGAAGACCAGGATGCCGGAGTTGCCAGCCAGGATCTGCTGGTAGGTCAGGTCCGTCCATTCGTAGCCGATGCCCGGAGGCAGGGTTTCAGCGGCGATGCGTTCGATGGCTTCCTGCGCCTGGCCGGACGAGAAACCCGGTGCCGGGCCGCCGTTGATGTCGGCCGACAGGAAGCCGTTGTAGCGGATCGCCCGTTCGGCGCCGACCGTCTGCTCGACCTTGAGAAGCGCTGACAGCGGGATCATCTCGCCGGATTGCGAACGCACCTTCAGCTTGCCGATGTCGTCGGCATGGCTGCGGTAGTTCGCATCCGCCTGGACGCGCACGCTGTATGTGCGGCCGAAGGCGTTGAAGTCGTTGACGTAGAGCGAGCCGAGGTAGATCTGCAGCGTCTCGAAGACGTCGGTGACGGCCACGCCGAGCTGGCGTGCCTTCACGCGGTCAAGGTCGGCATAGAGCTGCGGCACGTTGATCTGGTAGCTCGAATAGAGACCGGCCAGCTCCGGTGCCTGGTAGGCCTTGGCGAGGAAGGCCTTGGTCGCCTCGTCGAGCGCCTGGTAACCGAGGCCGTTCTTGTCCTCGAGCTGCAGCTTGAAGCCGCCGGTCGTTCCGAGACCCTGGACGGGCGGCGGCGGGAACATGGCGATGAAAGCATCCTGGATGACGCCGAATTCCTGGTTGAGCTGCATGGCGATCGCGCCGCCGGACAGTTCAGGCGTCTTGCGTTCCTCGAAGGGCTTGAGCGCGACGAAGACGATGCCGGAGTTCGACGAGTTGGTGAAGCCGTTGATCGACAGGCCCGGGAAGGCGATGGCGTTTTCGACGCCCGGGTGCTTGAGCGCAATTTCGCTCATCCGCTTGATCACGTCTTCCGAGCGGTCGAGCGTGGCTGCGTCCGGAAGCTGGGCAAAGCCGATCAGGTACTGCTTGTCCTGCGCCGGTACGAAGCCGCCGGGGACCGCGCGAAACAGCGTGAAGGTGACGCCGAGAAGCACGACATAGACCACCATGATCAGCGACTTGCGTGTCAGGATGCGACCCACACCGCGGCCATAGGCTTCCGAGCTTGCCCCGAAGAAGCGGTTGAAGCCGCGGAAGAACCAGCCGAAAAGCCTGTCCATCACCCGCGTCAGCCAGTCCTTCGGCGCGTGGTGGTCCTTCAAGAGAAGGGCAGCCAGCGCCGGGGAGAGCGTCAGCGAGTTGAGCGCCGAGATCACGGTCGAGATGGCGATCGTCAGCGCGAACTGGCGATAGAACTGGCCGGTGAGGCCGGTGATGAAGGCGAGCGGCACGAACACCGCGACGAGCACCAGCGCGATCGCGATGATCGGACCCGAGACTTCCTGCATGGCGCGGTAGGTCGCCTGGACCGGCGACAGTCCCTGCTCGATGTTGCGTTCGACGTTTTCCACCACGACGATCGCGTCGTCGACGACGATGCCGATCGCAAGCACGAGGCCGAAGAGGCTGAGCGCGTTGATCGAGAAGCCGAAGACATACATGACGGCGAAGGTGCCGACGATCGAGACCGGAACGGCGACGAGCGGGATGATCGAGGCGCGCCAGGTCTGCAGGAAGATGATGACGACGAGC
This sequence comes from Ensifer sp. ENS07, assembly GCF_014852185.1. NCBI lineage: Bacteria > Pseudomonadati > Pseudomonadota > Alphaproteobacteria > Hyphomicrobiales > Rhizobiaceae > Ensifer > Ensifer sp. ENS07. The sequence continues at coordinate 370,305 of NZ_JACVBE010000004.1, forward strand.
ACGACCAGCGCGATCGCCTCGAGCAGCGTGTCGACCACGGATTCGATCGAGGCGCGCACGAACTGTGTCGTGTCGTAGACGATGCCGTAGTCGACGCCTTCAGGCATGGTGAGCTTCATCTCGGCCATGGCCTTGCGGACGTCGTCCGAAATCTGGATCGCGTTCGATCCAGGTGCCTGGAAGACCGCCATGCCGACGGCCGGCTTGTTGTCTAGCAACGAGCGCAACGAGTACTCGGACGCGCCCATTTCGACGCGGGCGACATCGCCCAACCGAGTCACTTCGCCCTGGGCGCCGGATTTGACGACGATGTTCTCGAAATCCTCAGGCGTCTGCAGACGGCCCTGCGCGTTGACGGAAAGCTGCAGGTCGAGACCCGGGACGGAAGGCGAGGCGCCGATGACGCCGGCCGCCGCCTGGACGTTCTGGCCGCGCACCGCGTTGGCGATGTCGCCTGCGGCAAGGCCGCGCTCGGCTGCCTTCTGCGGGTCGATCCAGATGCGCATCGAATAGTCGCCGCCGCCGAAGATCTGCACCTGGCCGACACCTTCGATGCGGGCCAGCCGGTCCTTGACGTTGAGCACACCGTAGTTGCGCAGATAGTTGATGTCGTACTGGCCGTTGGGCGAAAGCAGGTGCACGACCATGGTAAGGTCGGGCGAGCTCTTGACGGTGGTGACGCCGAGGCGGCGCACCTCCTCGGGCAGCCGCGGCTCGGCCTGCGAGACGCGGTTTTGGACGAGCTGTTGCGCCTGGTCCGGATCGGTGCCGAGCGCGAAGGTGACGGTCAGCGTCATGAGGCCATCGGCGGTCGCCTGGCTCTGCATGTAGAGCATGTCTTCGACGCCGTTGATCTGTTCTTCAAGCGGTGTCGCCACCGTTTCGGCGATGACGGCCGGGTTTGCGCCCGGATATTGCGCGCGCACGACGATCTGCGGCGGGACGACTTCGGGATATTCGGAGATCGGCAGACCGGTCATGCCGATCAGGCCGGCCACGAAGATCAGGACCGATAATACGCCCGCGAAGACCGGGCGGTCGACGAAGAAGCGTGAGAAGTTCATGGTATCCCCCTTGGGATGCGTTCGGGCAGACCTCCGGCGGGCGCGGCGAAAAAACGCGCCGCGCGGCCATGTCTGCAGAGTGATGCCTTGGCTGGAGCCTCTTCACACCGGGCGAAGAGGCGCCGGGATTACTTGGCGATAGAGGCGGTCGTTTCCTCGACCTGCTGCGGCGCCACGACGACGCCGGGGCGAACCCGCTGCAGGCCGTTGACGACGATGTTCTCGCCGGACTTCAGGCCGCTTTCGACGATGCGCAGACCGTCGGAATTCGGCCCCAGCTTCACCTGGCGATACTCGACCTTGTTGTCGGTGCCGACGACGAAGACGAATTTCTTGTCCTGGTCGGAGCCGATGGCGCGGTCGCTGATCACAAGCTTTTCCTCGGGGTCCGGCTCGCCGATGCGGATGCGGACGAACTGTCCGGGGATCAGCCTGCCGTCGGCGTTTTCAAGCGCCGCGCGTACCCGGATCGTGCCGGTTGCCGCATCCACCTCGTTGTTGATGAGCTGGATATGGCCCAAGATCGGCGTGCCCTCGTCGGCGGCGGTGCCGACCTGGACCGGCAGGCGCTCGATCGCGTTGCCGCCGGCCGATGCTGCGAGCCGGGCGAGAGCGGTGGTGACCACTTCTTCGCTGGCGTTGAAGCTCGCATAGATTGGATCGACCGAGACGAGCGTTGTCAGCACAGGCGAGGCGGAACCGGCAGCAACGAGGTTGCCGGCGGTGACGTCGAGCCGGCCGACGCGGCCGGAGATCGGCGCACGGACCTCTGTGTATTGCAGATCGAGTTCGGCCGTGCGCAGCGCCGCCTTGGCCGAACGCACCTCCGCCTGAGCTTCGTCATAGGCGCTGGCGCGCTGGTCGACGCTGCTCTGCGGCACGGCGCTGGTGGTCACCAGCTTGCGGCCGCGCTCGAGCTCGATCTTGGCGAGCGAAACACGCGCTTCGGCAGCCTCGACCTGGGCCTTTGCCCGCTCGACGGCTGCGGCATAGGGCTCGGGATCGATCGTCACCAGGAGGTCGCCCTGCTTGACCAGCGCACCTTCGCGAAAGTGGGCTTTCAGGATGGCGCCGCCGACGCGCGGGCGCACCTCGACACGCTCGATCGCTTCAAGGCGTCCGGAGAATTCCTCCCAGGTGGTGATGCGCTTGGACTGCGCCCGCGCCACCGAGACCGGCACGGCCGGCGGAGGAGCGGCGGACGCATCGGTCGCGGCATCGGCCTCGAAATGCTGCGGCAGGCCGAACATGACGGCGGCGCCGCCGCCGACAGACAAAAGGATACTCAGGCCGGCGCCCCAGAGGGCCCGGCGGGTCACTGTCGATGTCATCTTTTCTCTCCTTGCCGGTTGGGAGCCGGCGCTTTGCGTTCGATGCCAGATCGGGGAATGAGCCTCTGAGCGGCCCCGCCTAACGCACCGTCATTTCCGCCGGCTTTGCCCCCGCCTTCTGGAAGAAGCGGGCGAAGATGCCGGTAATTTCCTTCTGCTGTGCCGACCAGCTTTCGCCGGTGCCTGCGTTCTGCGGCAACCATCCGGCGCGTCCGGGCAGCACGTGGGATTCCACCGCCACGCCCGCCTTGCGCAGGCGCTCGGCATAGGCTTCAGCCTCGTCGCGCATCGGGCACTCTTCGCTGGTCACGATCAGCGAAGGCACGAGGCCGGCGAGCCGCGTACAGTGGGCCGGCGCGGCGTAAGGGTGGGTGAAGCCACCGTTCTGGCCGAGATAGCGCTGCCAGCCGTCGGCGATCGATTGCGCCGAGGACTGGGGACAGTATTGACGGAACGATGCCGTTGCCAGGCACGGATCCAGCATCGGCGACAGCAGGATCTGGCCCTTGAGATCGGTCAGATACTGGTCTCGCGCCATCAGCGCGGCCCCGGCGGCGACATTGCCGCCAGCCTCTTCGCCGGCCACGAACAGCGACGACTTCTTGTGTGCGAACTGCGGGCAGCGCGCGCGCATCGACGACAGCATGGCATAGGCGACATCGAGGGCCGCGGGAAAGGGGTTGAGGCAGGCCGCGGAATATTCCGGAGATATCACCACCGCTCCGGCTGCCGCGAGTGCCTCGGCAACGCGCTCGCCGGCAGCGATCGTTCCGCCGACGAAGGAGCCACCATGCAGGTGCAGTACGATCGGCGGCGGATTGAGCAGGGTCTCGCCGCGGTAGACGCGTGCGGTGCACGAGCCTTGGCCCGTCTGCATCGTCTCCACTTTGAACTGTTCGCCCATCTCTCTTGCCTTCGGCCCGAGCCAAACCCACATGTGGCGACAACACGCCACGATAGGAGAATAGCATTGTCTTCTGTCTGGAATAGTCTTTTCAATCTGATTACACTATTCGTATTCTCGAACAATTACGGCTCTTGAAAATGGACCAGCTCACGGCCATGCGCGCCTTTCTCCGGGTCGTCGAAACCGGAAATTTCACCCGCGCTTCCGCTTCGCTGAATATGCCCAAGGCGACATTGACCAATCTCATCCAGGGATTGGAGGCGCATCTGCGCACAAAACTTCTGAACCGCACCACCCGCCGGGTGCTGGTAACGCCCGATGGCGCGCTCTATTACGAACGCGCTGCACGCCTTTTGACCGACCTCGACGAACTCGACGGCAGTCTTTCGAGCGCCCAGACCTTGCCGAAGGGACGGCTCAGGGTGGAGATGGCAAGCGCGATTGCCAACCTGATCGTGATCCCCGCGCTACCGGAGTTTCACAAGCGTTATCCCGACATCCAGATAGACCTCGGGGTCTCGGACAGGACGGTGGACTACGTGGCCGAGAATGTCGATTGCGCCATTCGCGTCGGTGCGCTCACCGACCAGTCCCTGATCGCGCGCCGCATCACCGAGATGAGCTTCGTCGCCTGCGCAGCGCCCGATTACCTCTCGCGCCACGCGATCCCGCAGCATCCCTCGGATCTCTCGAAGAACTGCTACGTCGTCGGCTACTTCCGGCCGCAGACCGGGCAGCAGTTGCCGTTCTACTTCAAGCGCGGCAACGAGGAGATTGAGGTGAACGGCCGCTATGCCGTGGCGGCGAATGAAGCCACCACCTATCTCGCGGCGGCGCGAGCCGGCCTCGGCGTCATTCAGGCGCCGCGTTTCATGGTGCGCGAGGACCTCGAGACCGGCGCCATGCGGCCGGTGCTGGAGGATTGGGAAGTCGAGCCCATGCCGATCTATCTCGTCTATCCGCCGAACCGGCACCTGAGCAGCCGGCTGCGCGTCTTTGCCGACTGGGTGGTCAAGATTGTCGCCCAGTCGCAGCTCGACGCTGCCTGACCGTCACGCGCGCTGGCTCGGTGCCATGCATGATCCGCGTTGCGCTGAGCGTCCGGGCGGAGTGCCGGGACCGCTCGCTCCCCGGTCGTCGGAGTAACAAAAAAAGGCGCCGCGATCGGATCGCAGCGCCTTGTTGATTGGCTTTTGGGTTGCCGTCGCCGGGCTCAGCCCTGGCGGTTCTTGGCGTTGCCCTTCGGCTTGGTTTTGGGCTTGAAGCCGCCGTCCTTGCCAGCGTCCGGCTTGCCCTTCTTCTTGTTGCCCCAGGGCTTTTCGGCGCCCTTCGCCGGCGGCCTGTCCTCGGTATGGGCGGGCCCATCGCTATAGGCGGCCTTCTTTTCGAACTTGCGCTTCGGCTTGAAGTCGCCGCGGTCGTCATTGCGAGGGGCGTCGTCGGAATAGGGGCGCTTCTTGGCAAAGCCCGGCTTATCCTTGGAGTAGTTCGGCTTGTCCCTCGAGAAACTCGGTTTTTCCTGGCGCTGCTGCGACAGATCCGGCGCACCGGCGAGCGGCTTCACGCGGATGCCCTTCTCCAGCATCTTGTCTTTGCCGATCGCCGACAGGAAGCGTTCGGCGCCTTCGGCGGTCATCTCGACGAAGGTCTCTTCCTGCTGCATGCGGATCGCGCCGATGTCGCGCTTGGTCAGCTTGCCGTGACGGCAGAGCATCGGGATAAGCCAACGCGGCTCCGCACTCTGCTTGCGGCCGACGGACAGCGAGAACCAGCTGCCGTCGCTGAAATCGGCCCGCTCGGCGCCGAAGTCCTCGCGCGGTGCGCGTTCGTCGCGGCGCGGCTTGGCGCCGACAGCGACTTCGATCAGGTCTTCCGGAGCGGACCGTCCGGAACGGAACTGGCGTACGAAGGCGGCGGCCATCTGCTCGGCACCGTGGCGCTCGATAAGTGCTGCCACGATCGCCTGTTCGTCCTCGCGGATCGGCTCGGCAAAGCTCGTATCGGCAAGCAGGCGCTCGTCGTCACGTTGGCTGACCTCGTCGGCCGACGGCGGGCGTGCCCAGGTCGCGGTAATCCGGCCGCCGTCGAGCAGGCGCTCAGCCTTGCGGCGCTGGTTGACCGGCACGATAAGGGCGCTGACGCCCTTCTGACCGGCGCGTCCGGTGCGGCCGCTGCGGTGAAGCAGCGTCTCGGAGTTGGTTGGCAGATCGGCGTGAATGACCAGTTCCAGGCCCGGTAGGTCGATGCCGCGGGCGGCAACGTCGGTCGCAATGCAGACGCGGGCGCGGCCGTCGCGCATGGCCTGAAGGGCGTGGGTGCGTTCGTTCTGGCTGAGCTCGCCCGAAAGCGCCACCACCGAGAAGCCGCGGTTGTTGAAGCGGGCGGTCAGATGGTTGACCGCGGCGCGGGTCGAGCAGAACACGATGGCGTTGCGCGCTTCGTAAAAGCGCAGCACGTTGATGATCGCGTTTTCGCGATCGTTCGGCGCAACGGTGAGCGCGCGGTATTCGATATCGACATGCTGCTTCTGTTCGGAAGCGGTGCTGATGCGTACGGCGTCGCGCTGGTAGTTCTTGGCAAGCGTTGCGATCGACTTCGGCACGGTCGCCGAGAACATCAGGGTGCGGCGATCGTCCGGGGACTCTTCGAGAATGAATTCGAGGTCTTCGCGGAAGCCGAGGTCGAGCATTTCGTCGGCTTCGTCGAGAACGATGGCGCGCAGCGAAGAAATGTCGAGCGAGTTGCGGCGAATATGGTCACAAAGGCGACCGGGCGTGCCGACGACGATGTGGGCGCCGCGTTCCAGCGTGCGCTTCTCGGTGCGCATGTCCATGCCGCCGACACACGAGGCGATTGTCGCGCCGGTCTCACCGTAGAGCCACTCAAGCTCGCGCTTGACCTGAAGCGCCAGTTCGCGCGTCGGTGCGATGGCGAGCGCCAGGGGGGCACCGGCAGGCCCGAAGCGGCGTTCGTCGCCAAGCAGCGTCGGCGCCAGCGCCAAGCCGAAGGCGACCGTCTTGCCGGAACCGGTCTGCGCCGAAACCAGGGCGTCGCGCCCGGCGAGTTCCGGATCGCGCATCGCCTGTTGAACCGGCGTCAATTCGTTGTAACCGCGTTTTGCCAACGCCTCGGCGATCGCAGGCGCGATCCCTTCGAATTCAGTCATATCTTGTCTTTCGGATATCGGTCGTAGAGCCCAGGACGAACGGATCGTCTCGGCGCCAATTGCCGCGGCCAACACGTCGCGGGCCTGTCATGGCGCGCTACATACGCGCTCACGCGGTTCTTGTACAGGGGCGAAGGGTTCAAGGGCCGGGTTCGTCGCTGCGCGCGCCGAACTCGTTGGGCCCCTGATCGCCCGGCCAGAGGCAAAGGGCGATGAAGACGACCGGGCTCAAGACCGGGATAAACAGAGTGAGGGAAAGCGGGCCGGGATAGCCGATATCGTGCAGGCGCTTGATCGCCAGCATGGCGATGGAGGGCAGCGAGACGAGGCTCGAGACGACGAATGCCAGCGTCCAGAGCGCCAGCACCGTCTCATTGCCCTCGTTGGCAACCATCCGGGCGACCATGAAGCCGCCGATCAGGAACCAGAACAGCCAGGAAAGAAAGAAGGGCAGGCGGCCGATGCGACCGGAGGGGCTGAAGAACAGCCAGGTCATGCTCGGCTGCGGCCCCTCCGGTGTCATCGCGATCAGTCCCGAAGCAGTTCGTTGATGCCGGTCTTCGAGCGGGTCTTCTCGTCGACGCGCTTGACGATGACGGCGCAATAGAGGTTCGGCGCCGGCTGGCCGTTGCCCATGGTCGAGCCCGAGGGCATCGAACCTGCGACGACGACCGAGTAGGGCGGCACTTCGCCATAGGTCACGTCGCCGGTGGCGCGGTCGACGATCTTGGTCGACTTGCCGATGAAGACGCCCATGCCGAGGACCGAGCCTTCGCGCACGATGCAGCCTTCGACGACTTCCGAGCGGGCGCCGATGAAGCAGTTGTCTTCAATGATCGTCGGGCCGGCCTGCATCGGCTCCAGCACGCCGCCGATGCCGACGCCGCCCGAAAGGTGCACATTCTTGCCGATCTGGGCGCAGGAGCCGACGGTCGCCCAGGTATCGACCATCGTGCCTTCGCCGACATAGGCGCCGAGATTGACGAAGGAGGGCATCAGGATGGCGTTGGGGGCGATGTAGGCCGAGCGGCGCACGACGCAGTTCGGAACGGCGCGGAAGCCGGCCTTCTCGAACTCGTTGACGCTCCAGCCGTCGAACTTCGAGGGCACCTTGTCCCACCAGACCGATTGGCCCGGGCCGCCCTTGACGATTTCCATCGGGTTGAGGCGGAAGGAGAGCAGCACGGCCTTCTTCAGCCACTGATTGACCGTCCAGTTGCCGTCTTCGCCGCACTGGGCAACGCGGACCTTGCCGCTGTCGAGCAGGTTCAGCGCCGTCTCGACGGCATCGCGCACCGCGCCGCGCGTTCCGGTGTTGACGGAGTCGCGGTCTTCAAAGGCGGCTTCGATCGTCTGCGACAGGGAGGCGAGGTCGTGGTTCGTCATCGGAATTCCTTAAAGTTCGGCGGTTATCCTGCGAAAGCTCTACTGCATAAATCCGAAAATCGGAATCGATTTAAGGACAAAATTATGCAGCAGATCTAGCTGCTGCAGCGACCTTGACACGTCCTGAGCGGCGGTGGCTGCACGACGTGATCCTGAAAAGTTGAAGGGCTTTTCAGGTCCCTGGAGTGGCCGGGGCTTGGCAAACTGAGGCGAACACGGCACTACAGCGCCGCGTACCCGTTCGGGATACGCAAAGGCCGCCGCAGCGCGCTGATGCGCTTGCGACCTTCATGACCGAGGATTGAGGATAGGACGCGTCTGGACGAGATGCCGATTGTCCGGAACGCGACGGGAAAGACGAGAATATGGCACGCATGAAGAAGCGCGCTCTGCGCCGCAAAGATGGGGTCTGGGATCCGCTGGCCGACAGCTCGCAGAGCCGGCAACGCGCACAGACCGTTCCGGTCACGCCGCAATCGGCTTCGCCTTCCTATCGCCTCGCCTATATCGACGACGATTTTCTCTGCCGCGAGGAACTGCGCCCGATCCGGCTGCAGCTCGAACTCCTGAAGACCGAAATGATGCTGGAAGAGCGCGGCATCAACTCCACCGTCGTCATGTTCGGCGGCGCTCGCATTCCTGAGCCCGGCGGCGACGCCTGGGCGGCGAAGAACGAGACGCAGCGCAAGAACCTCGAAGCCGCCTCGGTCTATTACGAGGAAGCACGCAAGTTCGCGCGGCTCTGCTCCGAGCATTCGGCCAAGCTGCACTACAAGGAATATGTCGTCGTCACCGGCGGCGGGCCGGGCGTGATGGAGGCGGGCAATCGCGGCGCCGATGATGTCGGCGCGCCGTCGATCGGCCTCAACATCGTGCTGCCGCACGAGCAGGCGCCCAATCGCTACGTGACGCCCGAACTGTCGTTCAACTTCCACTATTTCGCCATCCGCAAGATGCACTTCCTGTTGCGCGCCAAGGCCGTCACCGTTTTCCCGGGCGGCTTCGGCACGCTGGACGAGCTTTTCGAGACGATGACGCTGATGCAGACCGGGCGTCTTGCGCTGGTTCCGCTCATTCTCTTCGGGGAAAAATTCTGGCGCTCGATCGTCAATTTCGAGGCGCTTGCCGAGTTCGGCACGATCGCGCCCAACGATGTCGACCTAGTCCACTTCGTCGAAACGGCCGAGGAAGCCTGGGAGATCATCTCCCGCTTCTACGAAACGGTCGATCCGAAGTCGGTGCCGATGGCGAACGGCCGCCGCTGAAACGATCTCGCGCGGAACGCCTCCGACAATGCGCATAGCCCCTCGCTGGGGGGAGCAAGGGGCTATGGGCTAGCCGGGAGCCTCTCCACCGGGCGGTGGGGAGAGAGAAGAGCTCCCGTCAGATCTTCTTGGTAAAGTCGGCCGCGTCGATGACGCCGTCGCCATTCTTGTCACGCCGCTTGAACATGGCTTCCGCGGCGCCTGAAACCTCGCTGGCACTCAAGGAGCCGTTGCCGTCGGTATCGACGCGCTTGAAGGCCTTGGGCCGCAGGCCAGGCAGCATGGCCGGGCGGGCTTCCTTCAGCTTGGCAAGGGCGGTCTCGCGCTCCGTGCCGGTCTTTGCCTTGGCGTCCTTCCAGGCCTTGCGCGCCTCACGGAAGGCCTCGCGCTTGACCTTCATTTCTTCGGCGCTGATCTGCCCGTCGCCATTGGTATCGAAGGTTTTGAAATTGTCGGAGATCCGCGCCTGGAACTCGGTGAGCGAAACCTTCTGGTCCTTGTTGGTGTCGAGGCGCTCTATCATGCGCTGGCCGCGCTGCTCGGGCGTCATCTTTTCGCGGGCAGCAAAGGAGGGGGAGGCCATTCCGGTGACGGCGACGGAGAGTGCAGCCACGCCGAGGATCAGGGTCTTGTTCGGCATCATGCGTCCTTTCGATCGGTTGTTTCTGATCGCAAGGATAGACGCGGGTGCAGCCGACGCCAGTTAAACTTTGGTAATTTAAGTCATTGGCCGAAAAGGGGTTTTTCGGCGGCAAAATTGTGTCGCAGCGGGCGGGACGCCGTCTTTGCGGCGTCCGCCAGCGCCACTCTAGAGATCTGTGAGGAGGCTCCGCAGGAAGCCGGTGAGGTCTTCCGTCACGTAGTCGATCTGCTCGTCGGTGTCGTTCGACTTTTCCCACGATTCCGCAAAGGTGTATTCGAGGTTCTGCGGCACCAGCAGCACCGTCTTCATGCCCAGCGCCTTCGGCACGAGGAGATTGCGCGGCAGGTCCTCGAACATCACGGCATTGCGGGTATCGACCCGGTGCAGGCTCATGAACTTGTCATAGGTCTCGCCCGCGGGCTTCGGCACGAAGTCGGCGGCGACGATATCGAAGATGTCGTCGAAATGGTCGAGGATCCCGAGCGCCCGGGCCGTCATCTGCGCATGGGCAACGCTGCCATTGGTGAAGATGAACTTGCGGCCGGGAAGCGACTTGATCGCTTCGCCGAGCGCCGGGTCGGCCGGAACGATCGAATAGTCGATCGCATGGGCCTGCTCGAGGAACTCGTTCGGGTCGATGCCGTGATGGACCATCAGGCCTTTGAGCGTCGTGCCGTGGTCGCGGTAATAGTCCTTCTGCAGCTTCTTGGCGTCGGCCGGATCGAGCGACAAAAGCTTCGCCACATAGGCCGTCATGTTGCGGTCGATCTGCGCAAACAGGTTGACGTGGTGGGGATAGAGCGTGTTGTCGAGGTCGAAGACCCAGTCGGTGACATGGGCGAATTCGGAGCGGGTCGGCAGGCGGTCGAGCTTTTTCATGACCGCCTTATGACACGACCGACCGTGGCGGCAAACGGGAAAATGGCGATGCGGGGCCGGGCGTAATGCTGGCGCATAGATTAGCGCTTTGAATTGGCGGTTGTGCGTGGCATCTTCCGGCTCGCGCGGTTTTTGGCTCGGGGATGCGGATGCCAATGTCGAACGAAGTATTCTATCTGCTCTTTCTGTTCGGGTTTTACACGTTCACCGTCGTTACCTATTTCGCGCTTGGCTATGGCATCACATGGCTCAACGAGCGCAATCCCGAGCGAAAGATCCAGAAGGGACGCGGTTCCGACAAGCGCCGCAGCGCCGAGATCCGCCAGAGCCTCAAATCGATGTTCAGCGCCTGCCTGCCGCTGACGATCGGACTCTACGCCCAGCAGAAGGGCTGGGCGCCGGCGCCCTGGACGCTTACCTGGTGGAACGCCCTGCCGCTCTTCGTGCTCAGCATGATCCTCTACGATGCCTGGTTCTATTTCATGCACCGGCTGCTGCACACCAAGTGGCTCTATCCGCTGCATGCCCTGCATCATAAAAGCGTGGCGCCGACGATCTGGAGCACCTATTCCGAGGACGTCTTCGACAACTTCCTGCTTCAGAGCTTTTCGGCCGTCGTCGTTTTCGTCGTGCCGTTTCCGCCGCTGGTGCTCATCGCCCATCGGCTGTTCGAACATTTCAACGGCATGATCGGCCATTGCGGCTTCGAGTATTTTGCCGCCTCCACCGCGCGCTACCCGTCTCCGCTGCTGTGCACGACGTTCCATGATCAGCACCATTCGGGCTTCAGGTACAATTACGCCAACTACTTCTCCTTCTGGGACCGTGTGCTCGGAACGCTCGCGCCGAACTACGATCAGCGGGTAAAGACCTTCGAGGACGAGGCGCCCCGGATCACGATCAGCGAGAGCACGGAGCTCGCAGAGGCGCGGGAAAGGGCGGACTAGCAACCGGTCCGTTAGGTGGTCCTTGGCAACGAGCCGGCCTGCATGCTAGCTCGAAACGATGGAAACCTGGGTCCTCATCACCATCGCCGCGGCCTTCCTTCAGAACGTCCGCTCCGCAATGCAGAAACACTTGAAAGGCGTCATGGGCACGACGGGCGCGACCTTCGTGCGCTTCGGCTTCGGCCTGCCGTTCGCCTTCCTCTATCTCGTTGTGCTCTGGCAGGTGGTGGGCCGTCCGCTTCCGGTGCCGAACGGCACTTTTTTCCTTTGGGCGGTGATCGGGGGGCTGGCGCAGATCGCCGCAACCTTCCTGCTCGTCCATCTCTTCTCCTTCCGCAACTTCGCCGTCGGCACCGCCTATTCGCGCACGGAACCGGCGCAGGCAGCGCTCTTCGGCCTGATTTTCCTCGGCGAAAAGGCGAGCGAGGGCACGCTGGTGGCAATCGCCATCTCGGTCGTCGGCGTGATGCTGATTTCGGTGGCGCGCACGACCCTGAGTGCGCGCACGCTGGTGACCTCGGTATTCTCGCGCACGGCCGGCATCGGCTTGCTGTCCGGCACCTTCTTCGGCCTTTCGGCCGTCGCCTACCGTTCGGCGTCGCTGGCACTGGCGCCGAGCCTGCCGGCACCCGACTACATGATGCAGGCAAGCTTCACGCTCGGCTTCGTCATCCTCTTGCAGACCGTGGTCATGCTGATCTGGATCGTGGTGCGCGAACGCGACGAGCTGCCGCGCATCGCGGCTGCCTGGAAGCCGGCCTTTGTCGTCGGTTTCGTCGGCGCGTCTGCCTCCTTCGGCTGGTTCATGGCGATGACCCTGCAGCAGGCGGCCGTCGTCAAGGTCGTCGCCCAGGTGGAAATGCTCTTCACCTTCGCCTCGTCCTTTTTCATCTTCCGCGAATGGATCAACAGACTGGAGCTATTGGGTTGCCTGCTGATCGTGCTCGGTGTCGTCATGCTGGTGCTGATCTGAAAAATAGACGCCCGAAAACCGGCGTCTCCCGAGCCGTGGTCATGCTAGAACCGCGGCATGTTGTTCGATCTTCCCTCCGATGAAACGCTCTACGACGCCTTGATGGCGCGCAGCAGCGAATACGAAGGTTCGGCCTTCGTCTGCGTCAAGACAACAGGCGTCTTCTGCCGCCTGTCCTGCCCGGCCCGCAAGCCGAAGCGGGAAAACACGATCTTCGTCGGCTCTATCGGCACCTGCCTGGAGACGGGGTTCCGTCCCTGCCAGCGCTGCCGGCCGCTTGCCACGTTCGGCGCCAAGGATCCGCTCGTCCAGGAGCTTCTGCAGGCGCTGGAAGCAGCACCGGAGCGCCGTTGGAGCGAGGACGACATCGTGTGCCGCGGGCTTGATCCCTCGACCGTCCGGCGTGCCTTCAAGCGCGCGCTCGGCATCACCTTCCTCGATCTCGCGCGCCATCGTCGCCTGGGGCTCGCCGCCCGCCAGCTCGCCGACGGTGGTCGGGTGATCGACGCCCAGCTCGAGGCCGGCTACGAGTCGCCGAGCGGGTTTCGCGCAGCCTTCCAGCGCCTGCTCGGCGATGCGCCGGCGGCAGCGCAGGGGAGGGCGCTGCTCTCGTCCGACTGGATCGAAACGCCGATCGGGCCGATGGTCGCGGTTGCCGATGCGACGCACCTCCATTTGCTGGAGTTCCACGAACGCAAGGCGCTGCCGACGGAACTGGAGGCGCTGAAGCGCGCGACGCGCTCGGCCATCGTCCCCGGCCGGACGGCGCCGATCGATCAGATCGAAGGCGAGTTGAAGAGCTATTTCGCCGGCGAGGCGGGCGGATTTCAAACTCCGCTTGCGCCCGGGGGAACGCCCTTCGAGCGCAACGTGTGGGCGAAGCTCGTGAAGATTCCCGCCGGCGGGACGCGTTCCTATGGTGACATTGCCCGCGAGGTCGCTACGATCCAGTCCGCACGTGCGGTCGCCAAGGCCAACGGTTCCAACCGGATCGCCATCGTCATTCCGTGCCACCGTTGCATCGGCGCGGATGGCTCATTGACCGGTTACGGTGGCGGGCTCTGGCGGAAACAGTGGCTGCTTCGGCACGAGGCGAAAATGAAACCAGTCAGCCTGTTGGTGGAGGAAACACAATGAACCAGAAGGAAAAGGCGCTCGCCTTCGCCGCCCTGCATAAGAAGGGTGACCCGGTAGTGCTCTACAACATCTGGGACGCCGGCAGCGCCAAGGCCGTGGCAGAGGCCGGTGCCAAGGCGCTTGCGACCGGAAGCTGGTCGGTGGCGGCCGCCCACGGCTTCGGCGACGGCGAGAAGGTGCCTCTGGCCTGGCTTGCCGATATCGCACGCCTGATCGTGGCGAGCACCGACCTGCCCGTCAGCATCGATTTCGAAGGCGCCTACTCCGACGACGCTGCGACCGGTGCCGCCAATGTCTCGCGCATCCTCGACGTCGGCGCCATCGGCATCAACTTCGAGGACCAGATCGTCGGCAAGGGCGGCGTGCACCCGGTCGAAAAGCAGGCGGAGCGCATCCGCGCCATCCGCGAGATGGCTGACCGGCGCGGCATCCCCCTGTTCATCAATGCCCGCACCGATCTCTTCCTGCAGGAGGGTGACGAGAGCCGGCATGCCGGCCTCGTCGACGAGGCGATCGCCCGCGGCAAGGCCTATGCCGAAGCGGGCGCCAGCGGCTTCTTCGTACCGTGGCTGGTGGACGAGGCGCTGATCGCCAAGGTCTGCGCCGCCTCGATCCTGCCCGTCAACATCATGATGCGCCCGGCCGCACCCGACCTGAAGACGCTCGCCCGCGCCGGCGTGTCACGCGCCAGCTACGGTCCGGGCCCATACCGCGTGATGATGGAAGAATTGAAGGCGGCGGCGACCGAGGTCTACGCTCCGCGCTGAGCTCGGGGCTCGATGAAATCGCGCTGCGCAAGTTGCGCGATTTCACCGCGAAAACGTACGTTTTTGGCCGCAGCCTGGAGCTGTTATTTCCGCAATCTTCAGCTTTATCGTGTCTCTGGCAATTCTTTGCGACCCAAGAGGCACCGTATGAAGATTGTTCTGCTCAATCCGCCGCATACGGCCATCGGCAGCCGTATTCCCGACGATCATCTTCCGCCGCTCGGCCTGCTCGCCGTTGGCGGGCCGCTCATCGATGATGGCCACGCCGTGCGGCTCATCGATTGCGAATTCGGCCCTTTGGGCTTCGAAGAGATTGTCGCACGCGTGCTCGACGACTGCCCGGATCTTCTGCTGATCGGTCATTCGGGGTCGACGTCGGCCCACCCGACGGCCAAGCGTATTGCCAGCGATGTCAGAATGACCGCACCGTCCGTCCGGGTGATCTATGGCGGTGTGTTCCCGACCTATCATTGGCGCGAGGTTCTAAGCGAGGGCGGCGCCTTCGATTACATCGTCAGGGGAGAGGGCGAAGAGACAGTGCGACGGCTCGTGCGCGCCCTGTCATCCTTAGAACCCTTGAGCGAGGTTCCGGGCATCGCCTATCGCGATGATGACGGGGTTGCGCTCGCCACCCGTCCGACCGAGGCGATCGCCAATCTCGATGCCTACCGCATCGGCTGGGAGTTGATCGAGCATCGGCACTACAGTTATTGGGGCGGAAAACGCGCTGTCGTGCTGCAGTTTTCGAGAGGGTGCCCGCATTTGTGCAACTATTGCGGCCAGCGCGGTTTCTGGACGCGATGGCGGCACCGGGATCCGGTCGCGTTCGCTAAGGAGATCGCCCGCCTCCACCGTGAAGAGGGCGTGGAACTGATCAATCTCGCCGACGAAAACCCGACCTCGTCGCGCAAGGGCTGGCTCGCCTTCCTGAACGCCATGATCGCCGAGAACGTGCCGGTGCAGATCGTCGGCTCGACGCGGGCAGACGATATCGTGCGCGATGCCGACATATTGCACCTCTATCGCAAGGCCGGTGTCGTGCGTTGGCTGCTCGGAATGGAAAACACTGATGACGCGACGCTGAAGCTGATCAAAAAGGGCGGGACGACCACGAGCGACCGGCAGGCAATCGCGCTCCTGCGCCAGCACGACATTCTTTCAATGGCCACCTGGGTGGTCGGCTTCGAGGAGGAACGCCTGAGCGATCTTTGGCGTGGTTTCAGGCAACTTCTTTCCTACGACCCGGACCAGATCCAGGCGCTCTACGTCACGCCGCACCGGTGGACCCCGTTCTTTGGCCTCGCCAGGGATCGCACCGTCATCGAGCCGGACATGCGCAAGTGGGATTACAAGCATCAGGTGCTGAAGATGAAGCACCTTCACCCGGTCGTGCTTTTTCTGAGCGTGAAATTGATCGAGGTCGCGATCCAGGCGCGGCCAAAGGCCCTTGCGCGCGTCCTCCTGCACCGCGACCCGCAGCAGCGCCATTCGATGCGGTGGTACACCCGCATGGGGCGCAGGGTCTGGTTTCACGAGCTCTACGAATTCGTCTTCCGCCGCCGCCATTTCGCCGCCGGGCCGTCGCTTGAGGTGTTCTGGGGAGCGCCGCAGGAGGCCGAGGAGGAATCGATGTTACCGCCCCGCAGGCGCCATCCATCGGACAGCGAGGCCGCATAAAAAATCCGGAAGCTGTGTGAGACGGCTTCCGGATCCTCGTCATGTCATTGCCGATCGGGGTGCGTCAGGGCACGATCAGCGTGCCGGCGCCGCGCTCGGTGAAGATTTCGAGCAGCACCGAATGGGCCGTCTTGCCGTTGAGGATGACGACGCCCTGAACGCCCGCCTTGATCGCGTCGATGCAGGTCTCGACCTTCGGGATCATCCCGCCGGAAATCGTGCCGTCGGCGATCAGCGCGCGGGCCTGGGATACAGAGAGTTCCTTGATCAGGTTGCCCTGCTTGTCGAGCACGCCGGGAACGTCCGTCAGGAACAGCAGGCGCGTGGCGTTCAGCGCCCCGGCGATGGCGCCGGCGAAGGTGTCGGCGTTGATGTTGTAGGTGTGGCCGTCACGGCCGGGCGCGACCGGCGCGATCACCGGGATCATTTCCGAGCGGGCGAGCAGGTCGATCAGCGTGCGGTCGACTTCGACCACTTCGCCGACGAAACCGAGATCGAGGACGCGCTCGATATTGCTATCCGGATCCTTGACGGTCTTGCGTGCCTTTTCGGCGAAGACCATGTTGCCGTCCTTGCCGCAAAGGCCGATCGCCCATTCACCCGTCTGGTTGATGAGCGCGACGATCTCCTTGTTGATCGAGCCGGCGAGCACCATCTCGACGATCTCGACCGTCTTTTCGTCGGTGACGCGCAGGCCGCCTTCGAACTTCGATTCGATGCCCATCTTCGTCAGCATGGCGCCGATCTGCGGGCCGCCGCCATGCACGACGATCGGGTTGACGCCCGACTGCTTCAAAAGCGCGATGTCGCTTGCAAAAGCGCGACCGAGCTCGCTGTTACCCATGGCGTGGCCGCCATATTTGACGACGATCGTCTTGTTCTCGTAGCGCTGCATGTAGGGCAGGGCCTGGGTGAGCAGGCGTGCCTGGATTTCACTTTCATTGGCGGACATGGCGGACCCTCGAAAAATACCGGCTGCTGTTTAGCGCAAGTTCCGGATCGATGGAATGATCGGAGAGCAACATAAAGGCCGAATGACGATACGGCTGGTTCAAAGTGAACTGCGCCCTATCTCTGGAGAGATGAGGCTTCGGGGCGCGTTCTATGATCGATGAGGATATGGCCGGCCTGCTTGGCCGCGTTTCGCTCGGCGATCGCGACGCCTTCGCCGAACTGTATCGGCAGACCAGTCCGAAACTCTTCGGCATCTGCCTGCGTATTCTTGGCAATCGGGGCGAGGCAGAAGAAGCGCTGCAGGAAATCTACGTCAAGATTTGGCAGCGGGCCGGCCGGTTTTCGCAAGGACAGGCGGCTGCGGGTTCCTGGCTGGCGGCAATAGCGCGTAATCAGGCCATCGACTTCATCCGGGCGCGCAAACCGGCTGCCAATGTGATTGACGAAGCCTACGATTTGGCTGATCCTGCTGCCGATCCGGAAAAGTTGGCAGTCGTGAGAGCAGAAGGCAGGCGGATCGACGCCTGCATGGAGGAGCTTGAAGAAGACCGCGCGGAAGCGGTGCGGCGCGCCTACGTCGAAGGCCTGAGCTACCAGGAACTGGCTGACGTCTTCGCGGTGCCGCTGAACACTATGCGGACTTGGTTGAGGCGCAGTCTCCTGAAGTTGCGAGAGTGTATGGAGCGATGACGACACCAACCCCAGAGGGCCGGGACTTTCGCCGCGACGAGGTGATCGCGGGCGAGTATGTGCTCGGCGTGTTGTCTGCCGACGATCGCCGCAAGGTCGAGGCCCGGCTTGCTTCCGATCGCAACTTTGCCGCCATGGTCGACCGCTGGCAGAGCAACCTTTCCTCCTTCGACGACGCCTATGATCCGGTGGTGCCCCCACCCAGGACGTTCTCCGCGATCGAACGGCAGCTTTTCGATACGTTGCGGTCGGAACCTGTACGGTCCCGCGGGCTCTGGCACTCGCTGGCGCTCTGGCGAGGACTGGCGCTTGCCTCGTTCGCCGCGCTGCTGGTGATGGGCGCCTCCATGGCCGGCCTGTTCGAGACGCGGTCGACCGGTGCCTCGCTTGTTGCCGAGCTCTCGGGGAAAGGCAGCGCCATCGATCTCGTCGCCCGCTTCGACCGGGCATCGGGCCGCTTGCAGGTAACGCCGGTGGCCGCCAGCCAGGCGGAACAGAAATCCCTCGAACTTTGGCTGATCAACGGCAGCAATCCGGCAATCTCGCTCGGTGTCCTGCCGCAGACCGGGGAGGGCGAAATCGCCGTGCCGTCGACCTTCCGCTCGCGGATCTCCGCCGGCTCGGTTCTTGCCGTCAGCGTCGAGCCGCTCGGCGGTTCGCCGACCGGCGTGGCCACCGGACCGATCATCGCGCTCGGCAAGGCGCGAAACCTCTGAGCGCGTAATCTCGATAAATACCCTTATTTATCAATCGACTAACTTTCCTGAAAATTCCTGAAACTCTTTCTCTCGTCCTTCCGTTGCTTGTCTTGTTCCCCCGCAGGGAACGGCAGTTTCGGCGGGCGGCCCATGCGCCGCCTCCCTCAACAGGAAGGAAGAGAAGATGTTCACGTCTGCCATCCGCTTGGTCGCAACAGCGTCCGTCCTCGCAGCAAGTGCCTTCGTCGCCCATGCCGAAAATCCGATGGTCGGCGGCGCGCCGATGTATGCGGAGAAAAACATCGTCGAGAACGCCGTTAATTCCAAGGATCACACCACGCTGGTCGCCGCCGTCAAGGCAGCCGGGCTGGTGGAGACGCTGGAGGGCAAGGGGCCGTTCACGGTGTTTGCGCCGACGAATGCCGCCTTTGACGCACTGCCGGCCGGTACCGTCGACACGCTTCTGAAACCAGAGAACAAGGACAAGCTCGCCAAGGTCCTGACCTGCCATGTCGTTGCCGCCGACGCGATGTCGGCGACGATTGCCGAGATGATCAAGAAGGACGGCGGCGAGCATGACGTCAAAACGGTCGGCGGCTGTGTGCTGAAAGCCAGGGAAGACGGCGGCAAGCTGATGCTGACCGATGAAACCGGCGGTATGGCGACGGTAACGATCGCCGACGTCAAGCAGTCGAACGGCGTCATCCATGTGATCGACAAGGTGCTCCTGCCGAAAGGCTGAGTTCGGCGGCGCCTGGCCGCTGCCGGCGGCCTGGCGCTTACCATAGGTCGTATCACCGATGGCCTTTCACCGCGTCACGATGCTTTGAACGGCATTGTTTTGCAGCGGGTGTGTCCGGGCGGTATCGTCTATCGCGACATCCGACAAATCGACAACGTACAGCGCTCCGCGCGAATGATCGTGACGCGCTTTAGGCCAAGTGGGAGGTTAGCATGATCAGCCGGCGCGTCTTCCTGATGGCAGGCACGGCATTGGCCGCAGCATTCGCGTTGCGCGGGCTCACGCCGCTTGCATGGGCAGCGGGAATCGAGCCCTTCGAGGTCGTCAAATCTGATGCCGAATGGCGGGCAGCCCTCACCGACGACCAGTACCGGATCCTTCGGCACGAGGACACGGAGCGCCCCTTTACAAGCGCGCTTAACCACGAGAAGCGCAAGGGCACCTTCCAATGCGCCGGTTGTGCATTGCCGCTCTATTCGTCCGAGGCGAAGTATGACAGTGGCACGGGCTGGCCGAGCTTCTGGCAATCGCTCCCCAATTCCGTGGCGACACGGGAAGACAATTCGCTGCTCATGACCCGTACGGAATGCCATTGCCGCCGTTGCGGCGGCCACCTCGGTCACATCTTCGACGATGGCCCGCCACCGACCGGCAAGCGCCATTGCATCAATGGCCTGGCGCTCGCCTTCGTGCTGTCTCGATAAGCCAGCCGGACGATTAGGCGCCGGCGGGCGGTGCAGCCGCTGTTGTGCCGGAGAGCGCTGCCTGCAGCTTCTGCTCCTGTTCGGGCGAAAGCGACGTTTTCAGCACGCGGCCGCGCAGGTCGGGGAATTCGGCGAGAACCTTTTCCGGCTGAACCTTGCGCACCAGGATGAACAGAGCGGAGGAGTTGTTCGGGATGGTGTTGCCGAGCGACTTGATGAATTCGTCGTCGATACCGTAGTCGCTGAGCGAGCCCGAGAGGGCGCCGGCACCCGCGCCGAGCGCACCGCCGATTGCAAAGCCTGCCAGCGGATTGAGGAACAGGAGGCCGACCAGGCCGCCCCAGAGCGAGCCGGAGAGCAGGCCCGAGGTGGCGCCGACGGCGGTCAGGTTGAGGCTCTGCTTGAGGTGGACCTTGCCTTCGGTGTCGCGCACGACGACCACCGCATCCTCGAGGTCGATCAGATATTCCTTCTTCAGCCCGGCGAGCCGGACCAGAACCCTGTCAGCCTCCTCGGGGGAATCGAACCCGACAACGATCAAATCGGACATGTCACACTCCTATCTCTGGCCGCGCCACCGTTCTGGACGCAACGCAGAGATAGCGCGGATTGCATGTCGGGGTAGTGACAGAGATCAAAGACATCGATTTCGCATGGGCGGGTGCTTGCAGCGCGATGCCGGACGCCCTGAGGCCCCCTTTAGCGCGCGATCGCGATGCCGATTGCCGCCCGCAGCTCGTCGAGCCCTTCGCCCTTCTCCGAGGAAGTCGCAAGGACTTCCGGGAAGGCGGCGGGATGCTTCTTGATCTTTTCGAGCGTCTCGGCGATCAGCCGCGGCACGCCGGCGGCCTTGATCTTGTCGGTCTTGGTCAGCACGAGCTGATAGGAGACGGCTGCCTTGTCGAGCAGGTCGAGCACCTCGTCGTCGTTCTTCTTGATGCCGTGGCGGCTGTCGATCAGCACGTAGACGCGCTTCAGCGTCGAGCGGCCGCGCAGGTAGTCGAAGACCAGTTTTGTCCAGGCATCGACCTGTTCCTTCGGCGCCTGGGCATAGCCGTAGCCGGGCATGTCGACGAGCGCCATCGGCGGCAGGTCGTCGGCCTCGCCGGAAAATCCATCCGGTACGAAGTAGTTGAGTTCCTGCGTGCGGCCCGGGGTGTTGGAGGTTCTTGCCAGACCCTTGTGGCCGACCAGCGCGTTGATCAACGACGACTTGCCGACGTTCGAGCGGCCGGCAAAGGCAATCTCGGCCGGTCCTTCCGGCGGCAGGAATTTCATGGCGGGGACGCCGCGAATGAAAATCCACGGCCGGCCGAACAACGGCTTGTCGTCTTTGGGTCTGGTATCGGCCATCGGCGGTCGGTCCTTCATCGAGAAAGTCCTTGGCTTCAAGGTTTTGGCCGTGGATGTCAAGGCGTCGGCGTGCGGACCGGCCGTGTGGGGATGGTTTGCGTCCGCCGGAATTCGTTGAGCAGGTAGGCCAGCAGCGCCAGGAGAATGAAGGTGCCGCCGACGATCGTCCGGCTGCTCGGCACCTCGCCATGGATGATCGCGACCCAGAGCGGCCCCAGCACGGTTTCCGCCGTCCCGAGCAGCGCGGCCAAAGCCGAGGGCACCAGCCGGGCACCGGTCACGAAGAGCGCCATGCCAAGCCCGAGGTTGAAGGCGCCGAAGACGAAGAGCAGCGCGAGCTCGCCTCCAGTCACCGCCAGGCCCGAGGACTGACTGGCGGCAATGCCGCTTGCGGCAAAGCAGCCGAAGCAGGTCGCCGGCGTCATGCGCACATGCGGGTATCGGCGGGTAATGACGGTTGCCAGCGCGAAGACGACGGGGATCAGCAGCGCCAGCGCATCGCCGACCGGTGACATTGTTCCCGTCAGGCTTTCCGAGACCATGATCCCGACGCCGAAGATGACGGCGGTGATCGCGCCCCAGGTGAAGCGCGATACCCGCTCGCGAAACAGCACCCAGCTCATCAGCGCCGCAAACAGCGGCACCCCGGCGCCGAGCAGAACGACATTGGCGATCGTCGTGTAGGAGATCGCAATGATGAAGGAGGTCGAGGCGATGGTGAAACAGAGCCCGACGGAGATGCCCGGCCAGCCCATGCCCTTGAACAGGGCCACCGTGCCGCGCGGTCCGTCACGCACCAGCATGAAGGCGAGCAGGAACAGGCCGGCAAACAGGCAGCGCCAGAAGACGATCGTCCAGCTGTCGGAAATGTGCAGGAACCGCGCAATCGCGCCGCCAAAGCTCCAGAAGAAGGCCGAGCCGAAGACGAGCAGGGCGCCAAGCTTCTCGCTGGCGGCGAACGGGGCGGAGGTGGCCGACGGATCGGTCATGACAAATTGTCCTGGAGCAGGGGCGCGCTGATTTCAATAACGCCAGATGCCCGGACCGCACGTCCGCGTCAACGCCATCCGCGTGTCGCGCCGCGGCGTGGAAACAAAAAAAGCCCCGGACCGAAGTCCGGGGCTCTGCGATTGTGCTACCGGCTGGCGTCATTCCGCCGGTTTGGGCTTCTTCGAGAACAGGCCCTTCAGATTATCGAAGAGCTCGATCTTCACGCCCTGGCGCTTCATGATGATCGACTGCTGCAGCACCGAAAGCGTGTTGTTCCAGGCCCAGTAGATCACGAGACCGGCCGGGAAGGAGGCCAGCATGAAGGTGAAGACCACGGGCATCCAGGTGAACAGCATCGCCTGGGTCGGATCCGGCGGCGTCGGGTTCATGCGCATCTGCACGAACATGGTAACGCCCATGATCAGCGGCCAGACGCCGAGGTGCAGGAAGGCCGGACCGTCGAACGGCAAGAGGCCGAAGAGGTTGACGATCGTCGTCGGATCGGGCGCCGAAAGGTCGTGGATCCAGCCGAAGAACGGCGCGTGGCGCATCTCGATGGTGATGTAGATCACCTTGTAGAGCGCGAAGAACACCGGGATCTGGATGAGGATCGGCCAGCAGCCGGCCAGCGGGTTGATCTTCTCTTCCTTGTAGAGCTGCATCATCGCCTGCTGCAGCCCCATGCGGTCGTCGCCGAACTTCTTCTTCAGTTCCTCCATCTTCGGCTGAACCTTCTTCATGTTCGCCATCGATGCGTACTGCTTGTTGGCAAGCGGGAAGAACAGACCCTTGACGACGATCGTGGTGATCAGGATCGCGATGCCGAAGTTGCCGAACAGACGGAAGAAGAAATCCATCATTTTGAACATCGGCTTGGTGATGAAGTAGAACCAGCCCCAGTCGATCAGCTTGTCGAAGTTGGGGATCGAGTAGGCCACTTCATAGTTGTCGACGACAGGAACTTCCTTGGCGCCGGCAAAGACGAGGTTCTTGATTTCCGAGGACTGACCGGGCGCGACCGTGATCGCGTCGCTCTTGTAGTCGCTCTGGTAGCGCGCGCGACCGTCGGTGAAGTGCGTGAAGCGCGTGTCGTAGGGGGTTGCCTGCGGCGGAACGATCGCCGCTGCCCAGTACTTGTCAGTAATGCCGAGCCAGCCGCCGGTTGCCTTGCCCGGCTCGACCGACTTTTCGTCCTCGATCTTGCCGTACTTCAGTTCCTGCAGGCCATGCTCGCCGAGCACGCCGATGAAGCCTTCATGAAGTACGTAGACGCTCGGCGTCGTCGGCTTGTTGAAGCGGGTCACGCGGCCGTAGGAGGAAAGGCTGAGCGGCTCGGCTGCGCCGTTCTTGATGCTGTCGACCACCTGGAACATGTAATGTTCGTCAACCGAGATGGTTCGGTTGAAGGTGATGCCCTTCTCGTTGGTGAAGGTCAGCGTCACCGGGGTCGCCGCGGTCAGCTTGTCGCCGCCCGAAAGCGTCCAGACGGTCTGCGGGCCGGGCACGGTGCCGGTTGCGTCGCTGCCGACATAGCCGATTTCGGCAAAGTAGCCGTCGACCGTTTCGGCCGGGCTGAAGAGGGTGATGACCGGGCTCTTCGGATCGACCGTCTCGCGGTATTCCTTGAGCTTCAGGTCGTCGAAGCGGGCACCGGTCAGGTTGATGGAGCCGGAAAGCGCCGGCGTGTCGATCGCAACGCGGGCCGATTTGGCAATCGCCTGGTCGCGGTTTTCACCGGCGCCCGGGATCGCGCCGCCGCCCGGCAGAGCCTGGCCCGGCGTCGCTTGAGTCGGCGTTGCCGACTGCGATTGCGCCTGCTGGGCCTGCAGCGCTTCCGCAGCGATGCGTTCCTTTTCCATCTTCGGATTGACGTAAAGGAACTGCCAGGCAATGAGGATCAGCACGGACAGGCCAATCGCCACGAAATAGTTGCGGTTTTTTTCCATCATAGTTTCCTGGAACCGGCCGGCGGCCGCTTCTGTTTCGGCTTGTTTTCGATGCGCTCGTGAAGGCCCCGGGTCAAGGCGTCGAAGGGAGCATTCAGGAGTTCGCGTCGGGCGACAATCACATAGTCGTGTCCGGGTTTCATTGCAAACCCGGCGGAAAGCCGCACCGCCTCTTTCAGGCGTCGGCGCATCCGGTTTCGCTCGACGGCATTGCCGTGTTTCTTGGTGACGGTGAAGCCGACGCGGGCTTCGCCTTCCGGATCGTTGCGGTCGAGCACTTCGAGGAGAAACAAGGGGCCTCTGCGGCCTTCTCCTGCCCGAACGGCCAAAAACTGCGGACGGCTTTTCAGCCGCCCGACAGTCGTTTTGTCTTTATCTGACGTCATGTGCCCGGACACTGGTTTCGGGCAACTTCGGCTTAAGCCGAAAGACGCTTGCGGCCACGGGCCCGGCGGGCCGAGAGGACCTTCTGGCCACCCTTGGTAGCCATACGCGAACGGAAGCCGTGGCGACGCTTGCGGACAAGCTTGGACGGTTGGTAGGTACGCTTCATTTATTTAATACCGCGGTGTGCGGCCCTTCTTGGGTTTGCGTGTAGCAAGGAGCGTTTACGTTATCGGACATGGCTCCGCCATTTCGGGCAGGAGGGCTTGACCGGACGTGCGCGGCTTATAAGGGGAATTTTCCCGGAAAGTCAATTGCGGGCGGCGATTCAGTGGCGACAGCACCGCAAAAACCGCCGGCGCACCCGCCAAAGGCGATCCGTCGGGCCGCGAAAAGGAAGGCCAACTAGCCGAGATTGGTAAATGGAGCCCTAACTGGATCTCCCCAGAATGCCGGTCGAGGGCGACGAGCTTTATTAACCACGCCTATTTTAGGGTCCCTCCGGTGCATATGGGGCGGCGGCATGTCCGATAATCGGAAGCTCTCGTCACTCCGTGGAGGTCGGGATGAAAATACGCGGTAAGATCAATCTAATTGTCGGCATCATGAGCGTGCTGGCGGTTGCGGTGACCGGCATGTCGCTGGTTGCTGTCAGTAAATACAACGAAAAGTTCCACCAGTACGAGAACGTGGCGAAGCGCGCCTTCTACGCGGAACGCCTCAATCGTCTGGTGACCGCGGTCGTCATGGAATCGCGTGGCATCTATGCCGCCCCGACCATCGAGAAGGCCAAGCCCTTTGCCGAGGGCATTCGCAAGAATCTCGACAAGATCGACACGCTGCTCGCCGATTGGCGCCCGCTGATCCCCGCCGACACCAAAGCGTCCTTCGACACGCTGGTCGCCCGCGCCGCGGAATTCAGGACCTTCCGCGTCGAGACGGCGCGGCTTGGCGAAGAAGTTTCACCGCAGGCTGGCAACGAGCAGGGCAATACCGACGCCAATCGCGCCAACCGCAAGGCGTTCCAGGAGCAGATCGACGGCGTCGTCGACATCAACCTGAAGACGCTTGAAGTCGTGACGGCTGACGTTGCCACCTTCGAGCGCAGCGTGATCATCACGATTCTTGCTATCGCCGGCCTTGGCCTCATCGCCGGCATTGGAGCGGCCTTCTACATCGCTACGAACCATTTGAGCCGTCCGATCCTCGAGTTGACCGGCAAGATGAAGCAACTGGCTGGCGGCGATCTCACCGCGGACGTGCCCTTCGTGGGCCGCAAGGACGAGATCGGCGAAATGGCAGAAGCCGTTCAGGTCTTCAAGCAGAACGGCCTGGCCGTACGCGACCTCAACGCGCAGGAAGCGGTACTGCGTGAAAAGAGCGCCGACCTGCAGTCGAGCATCGGCGTCGTTGTTGCGGCCGCTGCCGCCGGTGATTTCACCAAGCGCATAGGCAAGGACTACGAGAACGACGACCTCAACCGCTTTGCTGGCAGCGTCAACGAGCTGGTCGGCAGCGTCGATGCCGGTATCGCCGAAACCCGCCGAGTGATTGCGAGCCTTGCGGCCGGCGACCTGACCCAGAGCATGAACGGCCATTATCAGGGTGCCTTCGCCGAGCTGCAGAAGAACGTCAACGAAACCCTTTCCACGCTGCAAAAGACGCTGCGCGAGGTCCGTGTGACCACCGACTCGATCAACGGCAATTCGTCCGAGCTGCGTTCGGCCGCCGACGATCTGTCAAAGCGGACGGAGCAGCAGGCCGCAGCCCTTGAGGAAACGTCTGCAGCGCTCGACCAGATCACGGTTGCGGTCAAGAGCTCCACCGAGCGGGCGCAGGAAGCGACCGTCATGGTCAACGAAGCCAAGCACAGTGCCGCGCAGTCGGCGGCCGTCGTGCGCAACGCCGTCGACGCCATGGGCCGCATCGAGCAGGCCTCGAGCGAAATCGGTCAGATCACCAACGTGATCGACGAAATCGCCTTCCAGACCAACCTGCTGGCGCTGAACGCCGGCGTCGAGGCAGCCCGTGCCGGCGATGCGGGCAAGGGCTTCGCGGTCGTCGCACAGGAAGTGCGTGAGCTCGCCCAGCGTGCCGCAAGTGCCGCCAAGGACATCAAGTCGCTGATCTCGAAGTCGGGCAGCGAAGTGGCAACCGGCGTCCGCCTGGTACAGGAGACCGGTTCGGCACTTGGCGAGATCGAGGAACGGGTCCTGAAAATCAACGACCACATCCACTCGATCGCGACGGCCGCGCGCGAACAGTCGACGGGCCTCAGCGAAGTCAGCACTGCCGTCAACCAGATGGACCAGGTGACCCAGCAGAACGCCGCCATGGTGGAAGAGGCGAATGCCGCAACCCACAAGCTCTCCGGCGAAGCCAACAATCTCGCGAGCCTGATCGCCTACTTCAAGGTCGACAATGTTGCCGCCCGGCCGATCGCCGTGGCTCGGGAGACGGCCCAGCCGGTCGCATCGCCCGCCCGGCGCATGATGGGCAACGTCGCCCGCGCGTTTGGCGGCGGCGGCTCCGCTGCGGCGGTTGCCAAGGACGATTGGGAAGAGTTCTGATCGGCGAATTGCCTCACCAAGTGATTGGAGCCCGCGGTGCCATAAGGTGCCGCGGGCTTTCTGTTTCGTGAGCCTTCCAGACTTGCCCTCGATCAGGCCGCACGGCTGTCCTTGTCGTCCGCAAGGCTCGCCACTCGAACTGTTCCCTGGGTGACTTACACCGATGCCAATTCTGTGCAGGTAGGTCGAGCCGAGGCGGCGGCGCGCCGAAATTTGCTTCGGCGATGCAAGGGGAGAAAAATGGGCGGGACGCGATCCTTTGTCATGATCGACGGCACGAGACGAAGAGACAGCCGCGCCTATGCCGCACCCTCTAAGGTCCGTCTGCGATTGGAAAAACGGCGGCCATCTCCTATTATGCGCCCCAGGCGCGATGCCCCATGGCCCGGATGTTCATACGGGGTCCCAGGCGTTTTGGTTGACGGGCAGGAAAGTTTGTAAGGCATGGCGGAAGAAACACGTCCGGCGATGGCAGGCGAGGCATTGAGAACCGGTGCCGGGTTTTTCCGCGGCCTATCCGGCAAGCTGCTGCTCTTGACCATTGTCTTCGTCATGCTGGCGGAAGTGCTGATCTTCGCGCCGTCAGTTGCCACCATGCGCATTCGCTGGCTCGAGGATCGGCTGAATACGGCAGCCGCTGCTGCCGTCGTCGTCGATGGTCTGCAGAATGTCGAACTGCCGCGCAGCGTCCAGAAGGACACGCTGATGGCGACCGGCACGAAGGCGATCGTCATCCGGCGCAAGGACGCCTCGCGCATGATCGCGCTCACCGACATGCCGCTTGAGATCCAGGGCGAGTACGACGTCGCCAATTCCACAGCCGTTGCTGCCATCCGCGATGCCTTCGATACGCTGCTCTTCGGCGGCGACCGCGTGATCCGCGTCTATGGGCCGCTCGGCGAAAGCGATGCGACGATCGAGCTCCTGATGAAGGATGCGAGCCTGCGCAAGGCCATGCTCGTCTACTCGCGCAACGTCTTTGTCCTGTCGCTGATCATTTCGCTGATCACCGCGGCGCTGATCTTCCTGGCCATCAACCGCATGCTGATTGCGCCGATCCGGCGCATGACGGCCAACATGCAGGAGTTTTCCAACGATCCGGCCGATCCGGCCCGCGTGCTCGTACCGCCGCAGGGGCACGACGAACTCGCCGTCGCCGGGCAGCATCTCGCCAGCATGCAGCGCGAGCTGCAAAAGACGCTGAAGCAGCAGAAGAGCCTGGCCGAACTCGGGCTCGCCGTGTCGAAGATCAACCACGACATGCGCAACATCCTGTCCTCGGCGCAGTTGATTTCCGACCGCCTGGCCGACGTGGACGACCCGGTGGTCAAGCGCTTCGCGCCGACCCTGCTGCGCACCATCGACCGCGCCGTCGGCTACACCCGCGAGGTCCTGTCCTACGGTCGCACGACCGAGGCCGAGCCGCATCGACGCTTCGTTGCGCTGAAACCGCTGGTCTCCGATGTCGCCGAATTGCTGGCGATCGATCCGCAATCCGGCATCGATTTCCAGATCCAGATGCAGGACGACCTCGAAGTCGACGCCGACAGCGAGCAGCTCTTCCGGGTGGTGCACAACATCTGCCGCAACGCCGTGCAGGCGCTGACCAATCACGAGCCGGAGGATGGCCGCCCACGCACCGTTGCCGTTTCCGCCATGCGCATCGGCAGCGTCGTCACCATTTCCGTGGATGATACCGGGCCCGGCATGCCGCCCAAGGCGCGGGAAAACCTGTTCGCCGCTTTCCGCGGCTCGGCACGCTCCGGAGGCACGGGGCTTGGGCTGGCGATCGCGCGCGAACTGGTGTTGGCCCATGGCGGCACGATCGCGCTCGTCGAAAAGCCGACGCCGGGCACGCTGTTTCGCATCGAGCTGCCCGACCGGCCGGTGCCGCTCGACGCCTTCCGTTCGAAGTTCCGCCATTAGCGCCGCACATTCACCCTCTTGAGTGTCGAGCCGGAACCGTTGGTGATTCCATATTTGGGCGGGGTCTGACCGACCACCGCGCGCGGCTCGTCTGGCGCATGGGCGGCGGAGGTGGCACCCTTCAATTATTTTTCGCAGCCAGGTCCTGCGGCGGCACCCCTTGCTTTCCAGCGGGTTCAGCGCCGGCGCGGTTGCCTCGGTCCACAGCAAAGCGGGCGTGCCGTCGTAAAAATGAAATTTTTTACAGAACGGCGCTTGCAATCCCCGAAAGGACCCTTTAGAGAACCGCTCACGCAAGCGGTTCGACCGCTTCAGGCAAAAGCACCCGTAGCTCAGCTGGATAGAGCACCAGACTACGAATCTGGGGGTCAGGAGTTCGAATCTCTTCGGGTGCGCCATTCTTTTCAAAGGCATAGATGATGTCTAGATCCGGTTCTTCCTGATCGCCACTTGGGTCGCGCGTCGCGACCTTGCGTTTCGCGACGCGCCTCTCACATCCTTCAAGTGTCTTCGTTTGCAGCGTTCCGCGGGCCAGGCTTGCGGCTGGTAAATCGCGGTGCCGCTCCTTCACTGGATCCGAATCGAGCAGTCAGCGGCCCTGAGGGCTCGCGTTCCCTCAATCCGGTAGGCCGATCAGGACTGGCCCAGGCTGTAGCCCTTCTCGACGAGCCAGGCATCGTGAAGCCACTTTTCCGTTCCGCGGCGTCCGGGAAAGCTGATCCAGTGAATGTCGCGCTCGAAGACCATGACCTTGCGGTCCGCGCCGACGATGACCCATATCCAGAGGCCGTCGGCCTGGTTGCGCATCTTGACCTTCATGCCCGTGAGGGTCAGGTCCTCGGTGCGTCCCTTGCGGGTAACCCGTAGCGGCTCGTCATGCGGGTCGATCCAGCTGATCCTCATTCCCGGCAGAAGGTCCGGCGCCGCTTCACGCAGGAAGTCCATGGCGATTGCCTGCGCTTCCTCGCGTGTCGGCAACAGGTGGCGGACTAGGTCCAGATCGATCCGGGCAAAACCCTTGAGGCGGCCGTCGTCGGCGATGACGGTGCTGAAGTGCTCGCCGCCGAGGGCGGCATTGCGTCCGTCGGCGCGCTCGTAGCGGACGAGTTCCGCAGCTTCACCATCGACGACGGCGGTTCGGCGGGCTGCCTCGCGGTAACCGGCGGGCATGAAGGCGCCGATGGTGGCGGCTGCGGGGTGGGCACTGCCGGTCGCGGCTGGCGTTGCCTTGGTCTCTGCCAGGGCCATGTTTGCGGTTGCCGTGACGGCGACAAGGCCGAGGGCGGCAAGGACCGCGAGAGGGCATCTATGCGGCATGTCCAGAGCTCCTTTTGTCTGGTTTGGGGGGGGGGCGGAAGGTGGTCATGAGATCGAGCCCTGCGATCGCGGATCGCCAAGGAGAGCGCTCAAGAAGCTGACGCTGCCGACAACGGAAGCGGAGCCGGCGCGGGCCGAGCCAGTAGGGCAAGTGAACCCATTAGCGTAACCTGACGTCAAGTGTAGATCAAGCATATGCCAAATCCCATTGGTGCCGCGCTTACTTTTGCCGCGCCTCGGAGATCAGCCCGTGCATGCGGGCGATGTTGTTTTCGAGGTCCCGTTTGAATGCAGAGAGTTCGTCGAGTTGGGCGTTCGTCTTGTCGAGTTGGGCTTGCAGGATTTCCAGCACGCGCTCCTTTCCCCGGATGCCGCTTGTATCCTCGAAATAGAGGTCGATGACAGCGGCGATCTCGTCGAGGCTGAGACCGAGACGCTTCAGCGCCGCGATCTTCTCCAGTCGTTTCGCGGCGGTCTCGTCATAGTATCGGTAGCCGGCCCCTTCGCGCTCGGCCGGCTTCACCAGGCCCAGCCGCTCGTAGTAATGGATCGTGCGGTGGCTGACGCCGGCCCGTTCCGACAGTTCCCCAATTTGCATGAGCGACGACAATCCGGCACCTATCTAAACCTGACGTTGGGTGTAGATTTAGAAGGCAATCTGCCATTCGTCAATGGTTGTCGTGCCGCTTGTTTCGCGCCCGTCAGTGGCAGCCTCGGCGACGCTGACCTTCGAAAGGATTAGGAGACAATAATATATGTTAGTATATAATGATTTACGCTGCTCGTACGCGGTGTCACGGCGGCAATGGGCCGGGCCGCAACGATCAAGAATCCGATCACGAAAGCGCGGGCGGGTTCACGATCTTTTGACGCCGAAGTGTGAAAATCGGTCCCTCGGCTTCCTATATGAAGGGGGAAGGGGCCGCTGAAGAAGGGAGGTGCCGATGTATCGCTATATGATGAAAGAACTGCTGGTGATTGTTGCTGGCCTTTCGGTTTGTGCCTTCATGATCCTGTTCTTCCTGATCCATTCGACGCCCAACCTCTGACGGTCGCCGAAACGCGCATCTTGAGCGCTTGAACGCCGGCATCAATGCCGTTGCGCCAGGATTTCCATAGTGCGCCGATCCTTCTCTCCCGCGAAATAGCGCGCAAGCGCCGCTCCGAACGGCCCCCCGTCTTTCTCGACCTCGGCAAACAGGGTCATCGATGACCGGAACTTCATGTCATCGGGGCTGGAGAAAATGTCGTGGGCCGATCTGCCCGTAACCGCATTGGTCCGCTCGGTGCATTCGCGCAGCCTGGGGCCGAGCGCCGGATGGGCGAGATAGGCCGACGCTTCGCCGAGCCCGGATATCGCATAGCGCTCTGCCATTGCCGAATGGCCAAGGCCAGCAAGCTGCGGAAAGACGAACCACATCCAGTGCGTTCGCTTTTGGCCGTGCGCGAGTTCATCGAGGACCGCGGCATAGACGCGGTCCTGTGCGGTGACGAACCGCTGCAGATCGAAGGGATCGCTCATGTCGCTGCCCCCCTTTGGTCGCCCCGTCGGTGAGGCGTCAGTTACCAGCGATGATGAACATGAACCTTCACCAGCCGCTCGTAAACCGCGGCAATCGCCGCCTTGGTCTCGTCGTCGATGGCGGCAAGCGCGCTGGCAGCGGCGTTGGATTGCGCCTGAGCCTCACTACGGGCGCCCGGGATCACCACGGAGACCGCCTGCTGCTCGAGGATCCAGCGGAGCGCAAACTGCGCCATAGGCACGCCCTCGGGCACCAGCGGGCGAAGCTGCTCGACGGCTTCCAGCGCCGCCTCGAACGGCACACCGGCAAAAGTCTCGCCGACATCGAAGGCTTCGCCATGGCGGTTGAAGTTGCGGTGGTCGTCGGCTGCGAATGCGGTATCCTTGCTGATCTTGCCGGAAAGCAGCCCCGAGGCGAGCGGCACGCGCACGATGACGCCAACATTCTTTTTCTGCGCTTCCGCGAAGAACAGTTCGTGCGGACGCTGGCGGAAGATGTTGTAGATGATCTGCACGGTCGCAACGCCGGGATATTCGATCGCTTTCAGCGCTTCCTCGACCTTTTCGACCGAGACGCCATAGTGGCGGATCTTGCCCTTGGCAACGAGCCGGTCGAGCGCGCCGAACAGTTCCGACCTATAGTAGACCTCGGTCGGCGGGCAATGCAGCTGCACCAGATCGAGCGTCTCGACGCCGAGATTTGAAAGGCTGCGGTCAATGAAGGCCTCGATGTTTTCGCCGGTATAGCCTTCGGTCACATGCGGGCTCAGCCGGCGGCCGGCTTTGGTTGCGACGAAGGGCTTGTCGCCCCCGCGCTCCTTCAACACCGCTGCAATGATCTTTTCGGAGCGGCCGTCGCCATAGACATCGGCGGTGTCAACGAAGGTGACGCCAGCATCGAGCGCGGCATTGAGCGCGCGCTTGCCGTCTGCCTCGCTGACATCGCCCCAGGAGCCGCCAATTTGCCAGGCGCCGAAGCCGATTTCGGATATGGTTGCGCCGGTCTTGCCAAGAACTCTCGTCTTCATCGTGCTGTCTCCTGTTTGTGCGTCGCGGATCATACGCTGGCTGGGGCGCTTCTAATATGACTGTTCGGATCGAGTAAATTAGCGCGGGACGTGGCGCAGGATACCGCGCACATTTTTCGGCAGTGACCCGTTCGTTGCGGTCGGTGCTGCGCCGTGGGGTTTCTCGGACCTAAGGGGCTAGTCGTCCAGCGAAACCACGGCCTTGCCGCGGCTGAGGTCAAGGACCATGGCGAGGATCGCCTCCGCCTCGTCCTTGCGAAGCTCCACCGCCAGCACAGGCCCCTTGTCGGTGAAGCTCTCATTGATGATCGCCACATCGCGCGCGAGAAGCCGCGCCTTGATCAGCGCCATGTCGGAAAAGTCGAGGGCGACGGTGGCGCGCACGGTCTCGATCATCTCGATCTTTTCCGCCGCCCTGAGGCACAGCGCCGCCGTGCCGCCATAGGCGCGCACCAGGCCGCCGCTGCCGAGCAGGATGCCGCCGAACCAGCGGGTGACCACGACCGCGACGCGGTCGAGCTCCTGGCCGTCTATGGCCGCGAGGATCGGTTTTCCGGCCGTGCCGCTCGGCTCGCCGTCGTCACTGAAGCGATAGGCCTGGCCGATGCGCCAAGCCCAGCAATTGTGGTTGGCGGTAGGATCGGAATGGGCGGCGAGGAAGTCTTTTGCCGCCTGTTCATCGGTAATGGGCGCGGCAAAGGCCAGAAACCGGCTCTTCTTGACGTCCTGGTTTGCCGTTTCGGTGCGCTTGAGGGTGAACATTGCTGCTTCCGTTTCTCAGACGCTGATAACGGATTGTTGGGGGCGGCGCCACGGTGGATGCAGCTTGTGCTCTGGTAGATGCGGTCACGATGGAGACCGCACACACTTCGCCGTTGTCCCGGAACGAGTGCAGGGGCGAGGACGCCCTATTGGTGAAATGTCAGTCAGTTTAGCCCTCTCCCACGACGGGGAGAGGGCGCTTCGCAAGATATGGAACCGATCAGCCGATCGCCATCAGGCTGGCATTGCCGCCGGCCGCTGCCGTGTTGATCGAGGTCGAGACCTCCTCGAGCAGCCAGTTCAGGCAATAGGCGTCGGGGTTCTTGACGATCTCTTCGCTCGAAGCCGCCTGGACGAGAACGAGCGGGCCGGGAAGGCCGGCGATCGTCTTGCTGACTTCGCGCACGCGGGCACCGTCACCTTCGACGAGCGCGCCTGCGAACGGACCGTCGGCGGCCCAATCCTTCGACCAGGAAAGGCGTGCGGCGATGCTCGCCGGCAGATCCTTCAGCGAAGCCTGCAGACCGGAAGCCGCGTCGACGACGACGGTGTTGCCGGTCGCAAGGGCGGCACCCAGCTGGTGGTAGAGGCCGGTTTCGGTGGTCGGAACCAGCAGCACGCGGCCACGCGGATGCAGCGCATAGAGGTTGCGCTCGCCGACCGGGCCCGGAAGTTCCGAGTGAAGCCCGAGGGCCGAGTTGCTGCCGGCGGTGCGGGCGGCTTCGGCTTCCGCCTTTTTACCCTTGCCGTCGAGCCACTTGGCAAAGTCGAGCAGAACAGGATCGGTGTGAACCGAGCTGTGCTGCGGCGGGACCGGGGCGGTGGCGACGAGGCGGCCGAGATAGAGCGGGCCGCCAGCCTTCGGGCCGGTGCCGGAGAGGCCACGTCCGCCGAAGGGCTGAACGCCGACGACGGCGCCGATGACGTTGCGGTTGACGTAGAGGTTGCCCGCCTTCACCCGCGAGGTGACGTGGGCGATGGTCTCGTCGAGGCGCGTGTGCAGACCGAAGGTGAGGCCGTAGCCGGTGGCGTTGATGTCGTCGATCAACCGGTCGAGATCGTCGCGGCGGTAGCGGATGACGTGCAGAACCGGACCGAAGACTTCGCGCTTGAGGTCCGAGAGCTTGTCGAGCTCGACGATCGTCGGCGGCACGAAGGTGCCCTGTTCGGTGCCGGAAGCAAGGCCGATCTGCTCGACCTTGCGGCCGAGGCCGCGCATGGCATCGATGTGCTTCTCGATGATGCCCTTGGCCTCAGCGGTGATAACAGGGCCGACATCGACCGAGAGCCGGTCGGTGCGGCCGATCTTGAGCTCATGCAGCGCACCCTTCAGCATCGAAAGCGTGCGGTCGGCAACGTCTTCCTGCAGGCAGAGTACACGCAGCGCCGAGCAGCGCTGGCCGGCGCTGTCGAAGGCCGAGGCGATGACGTCGCCGACGACCTGTTCGGCAAGTGCCGAGCTGTCGACGATCATGGCGTTCTGGCCGCCGGTTTCGGCAATCAGCGGGATCGGCCGGCCGGCGGGCGACAGTCGATCGGCAAGCTGCGCCTGGATCAGGCGGGCGACTTCGGTCGAGCCGGTGAACATCACGCCGGCGATCTCAGGCGCGGCAACGAGCGCCGCACCGATGCGGCCGTCGCCGGGGAGCAGCTGCAGCGCGTCGGCTGGAATGCCGGCCTCGTGCAGAATGCGCACGCCTTCGGCGGCGATCAGCGGGGTTTCTTCAGCGGGCTTCGCCAGCACCGGGTTGCCGGCGACGAGCGCGGCGGCAATCTGGCCGGCGAAGATCGCCAGCGGGAAGTTCCATGGGCTGATGCAGACGATGGGACCAAGCGCCTTGTGAGCCGGGCCGAGCGTGCGACGCGTCTGTTCGGCGTAGTAGCGTAGGAAGTCGATCGCTTCGCGCACTTCGGCAATGGCGTTCGGCAGCGACTTGCCGGCTTCGCGGGCGATGAGGCCAAGCAGGGTCGGCATGCGCGCCTGCATCAGGTCGGCAGCGCGGGTAAGGCAGGCGGCGCGCTCGGCGGGCGAGACGGCGGCCCAGCTCGCGGCGGCCTTGGCGGCAAGCGTCGCTGCCTGGCGGGCGTCGGCTTCCGATGCCTCGGTGACCGAGCCGACCACGTCGCGGTGGTCGCCGGGGTTGACGACGGCGCGGGTTTCGCCGGAGGCGGGCCCCGTTGCCAACTGCGGAACGGCCTTCCAGTTAACCGTCGCACTTGCCTGGAGCGCTGCGGTCAGCGAAGTCAGGCCGGCTTCGTTCGAAAGGTCGAGACCGGCGGAGTTGCGGCGCGTGTCGCCGAAGAGGTTGTCGGGCAGCGCGATCTGGTCGTGCGGTGCGCCAACGACCGGCATCGCGCGCACGATCTCGACCGGATCGGCAATCAGTTCGTCGACCGAGACCTTCGGGTCGGCGATGCGGTTGACGAAGGAGGAGTTCGCACCGTTTTCGAGCAGGCGGCGAACGAGGTAAGCCAGCAGCGTCTCATGGGTGCCGACCGGCGCGTAGATCCGGCAGGGACGGTCGAGATTGCCCTTGCCGACCACCTCGTCATAGAGCGGCTCGCCCATGCCGTGCAGGCACTGGAACTCGTACTTGCCGACCTTGAAGTCCTTGCCGGCCATTTCGTAGATGGTCGCCAGCGACTGGGCGTTGTGGGTCGCGAACTGCGGGAAGATCACGTCGGTTGCGGCCAGCAGCTTCTTGGCACAGGCGATGTAGGAGACGTCGGTGTAGATCTTGCGGGTATAGACCGGAAAGTCTTCGAGACCGTCGAGCTGCGCGCGCTTGATCTCGGCGTCCCAGTACGCGCCCTTGACGAGGCGCACCATGACGCGGCGGCCGGCGCGGCGCGCAAGGTCGATGATGAAGTCGAGCACGTAGGGGCAGCGCTTGCCATAGGCCTGGACGACGAAGCCCATGCCGGCCCAGCCGGCGAGATCCTTGTCGAGGCAGAGTTCTTCGAGCAGGTCGAGCGAAAGTTCGAGACGGTCGGCTTCCTCGGCGTCGATGTTGAGGCCGATGTCGTATTTCTTGGCGATAACGGCGAGCGCCTTCACCTTCGGCAGAAGCTCATCCATGACACGCGACGCCTGCGAACGGGCGTAGCGCGGGTGCAGCGCCGAAAGCTTGATCGAGATGCCGGGGCCTTCATAAATGCCGCGGCCGGCCGATGCCTTGCCGATGGCATGGATCGCCTGCTCGTAGTCGCGGTA
Source organism: Ensifer sp. ENS07 (assembly GCF_014852185.1). NCBI lineage: Bacteria > Pseudomonadati > Pseudomonadota > Alphaproteobacteria > Hyphomicrobiales > Rhizobiaceae > Ensifer > Ensifer sp. ENS07. The sequence goes on from NZ_JACVBE010000004.1 coordinate 407,247, forward strand.
GTAACGCTCCGCGTCGGCAGCCGTCGTCGCCGCTTCGCCGAGCATGTCGTAGGAATAGCGGAAGCCCTTCTGCTCGAGTGCGCGCGAACGGCGCAGCGCCTCGTCGATGGTTTCGCCGGTGACGAACTGTTCGCCCATCATGCGCATTGCCATGTCGACGCCGCGGCGGATGACCGGCTCGCCGCAGCGGGCGATCAGGCGGGTGAGCGCGGCGGAAAGGCTGCGGTCGTTGACGGTTGAGGTCAGCTTGCCGGTGACGACGAGGCCCCAGGTGGCGGCGTTGACGAACAGCGAGCGGCCACCGCCGATATGCGACTTCCAGTCGCCGTCGGCGATCTTGTCGCGGATCAGCGCGTCACGCGTCGCGGTGTCCGGAATGCGCAGCAGCGCTTCGGCCAGGCACATCAGCGCCACGCCTTCCTGGCTGGAGAGCGAATATTCCTGCACGAGGCCTTCGACGCCCGAACCCTTGTGCTTGGCGCGTAGCGCTTCGATCAGCTTGCGCGCCGTCTTGGCGGCGGCCGCGCGGGTGGTGGCGTCGAGCGTTGCGGCTTCGACCAGCGCCGGCAGCGCTTCCGTTTCCGGCCGGCGGTAGGCGGCGGTGATCGCCTGGCGCAGCGTGCTCTGCGGTCGGACTGGCGGGGCGAACTCGGCAAAGGGAGCCTGAGGCGCGCCGGTCTCTGCAGTGGTCTTGTGAAGCGGTGTCTGGCTCATCGAGCGCTATCCTCCGGGAAGCGGTTTTGAAGGCGCGGCGCGCCCTCGATCGTGGGCGGAAAATACGCTTCCTTTCGCCGTACATCCATCCGGCAAATTTGATCTTTGGCGGAATGTTTCACCGTCCCACGCGCACGGCGCCGCAGAGGATGCGGAATGTTCGCAATATCGCCGGATGATCCGGTGTTATGCGGCCTTGCCGAAATGCTTCTCGCGGGCCATCAGGCACTCGTCATCGCCCGGCATGCAGGTGCGACAGACGATCGGTCGGATCGCGTAGATCTTGCAGCCGACATGGTCGCCGAGCTTGCCGTTGAGCGCCAAGCAGCGATCGTCCTCGCAACGCATGCCACCGAGATCGGCGGACACATACTCCGCCGGGATCAGGTCGAGCTCCTCGTCCGTCTCCAGCGAGAAACGCGGCCAGTCGGCCGAATAGGCGCAGCAGGCGCCGCAGCTCTGGCAATCGAAGCTTTCGTCGAGGGATACGGGTTCGGTCATGCCGTCAAACTAGCATGAAGGCCGTGCGTTCGAAATGGCCTTACGCGATGGCGGCATCCCGGCGAGCGATCTCGTAGTCCTCCGTATGCACCAGCACGCCATCGGCGGTCACGACAGCGATGCCATAGGCCGCCGGCTCGTCGACCGACAGCGACGCGTCCGGTGCGTCGAAGGGCATCGGCTGCTGGTGCACCGGGCTCTTGAAGACCGAGAAGGGAATGCCGCGGGAAGAACCACTGATCGTGCGGTGCACATGGCCGGCGAAGATGTGCCGGACATTGCCGTGCCGTTTGACGAGATCATAAAACTCCGCCTCGTTGGCGAGCCGGATCATGTCCATGCCGCTAAAGCCGGTCCTGTGCGGCGGGTGATGCATGAAGATGAGCACCGGCCGGTCGCCGGCATCGGCCAATTGCCGGTCGAGCCAGGCGAGCCGCTTGGCGCAAAGTACGCCGGCATGGCTGGTCGGATAATCATAGGGCGGGGCAAACAGCGTATCGAGCAGGAGGACGCGGCAGTCGGCAAAATCGATCGCCTGCTGCACGAAGCCGTTCTCGTCGGTCTCGGCATCGGCAAAGACGTCGCGGAACACCTCGCGCCGGTCATGATTGCCGATGGTGATGGCGACCGGCGGCGTAAGCTGATCGATGAGCCGCTTCAGGCGCTCGTAGGACGCGCGGTCCGCGTAGTGGGTGAGGTCGCCCATGAAGACCACCCGGTCTGCGTCCGCATGGTAGCGGTTGACATGCGCGATGCCGTTGGCCAGCCGCTGATGGGGGTCAAGGCCGATGATTGTCGTACCCTCGGGCACCATATGCAGGTCGGTGAAGATGATCAGCTTTGTCATGGAGTTCCAGAGGGTTGCGTCCGATTGGCCCAAGCTGTCGCGCCGACGGGCGTGCGTCAAGCCGCATCTTTGGGCTCGACAGACGAACTGCGGCCCGCGGTTTTTCTTGCGGGCGCGCGCGGAAAGCGGTAATGCAGGCGCATCTGATATATCAGCCATGGTCGCCGCTAAGGCTATGGCAAACGCGTTGGAGAAACGGCATGCGGTGGAAGCGCACGATCCAGTTGCTGGACGTTCATTGCGAGGGTGAAATCGGCAAGGTCGCGATCGGCGGCGTGCCGAAGATCCCGGGCAACTCGATCGCCGAGCAGCTCAACCACATCAACACGGTCGATGACAGCCTGCGCCGGTTCCTGTGCCTGGAGCCGCGCTCCGGCTCGATCGGGTCGGTCAACCTTCTGGTGCCGCCGAAGCGGCCGGAAGCCGATGCCGGCTTCATCATCCTGCAGGCCGACCAGGCCCATGCCATGTCCGGCTCGAACTCGATCTGCGTCACGACCGCGCTCTTGGAATCCGGCATCATAGAGATGAAGGAACCCGAGACCGTCGTCATGCTCGACACTGCCTCCGGCCTCGTCAAGGCGACCGCCACCTGCCGCGACGGCCGCTGCGAAAAGGTGAAGCTGACGATGGTGCCGTCCTTCGTGCATGAGCTCGACGTCGAGGTCGAGACGCCGAAGTGGGGCAAGATCAAGCTCGATCTCTGCTACGGCGGCATCTTCTACGCCCTGGTCGATGTCGGCCAGATCGGTACCACGATCGACAAGGCGAACGCCCGCGAGATCGTCGAAGCCGGCATGATCCTGAAGGACATCGTCAACCGCACCATCCCCGTCGTTCATCCGGAAATCCCGGAGATCAAGGGCGTCGCCTATGTGATGTTCCGCGATGTCGAGGCTGACGGCACGATCCGCACCTGCACCACGATGTGGCCGGGCCGCGTCGACCGCTCGCCTTGCGGCACGGGCAGCTCCGCCAACCTTGCGACGCTGCATGCGCGCGGCAAGGTCAAGGTCGGTGACGTCCTGAAGTCCCGCTCGATCATCGGTTCGGAATTCGAAGTGGGCCTCGAAGGGGTCACGACTGTTGCCGGTCGCGAGGCGATCATCCCGACCATTGCCGGTCGCGGCTGGACCTTCGGTCTGCACCAGGTGGCGCTCGACCCGTTCGATCCGTTGGCCGATGGCTTCGCGCTCACCGATACCTGGGGGCCGCAGGCAGGCGAAATCCGCTAGTCGGTCGCGTTCTTAGGGGGTGTTCTAAACGAAAACGCGGGCCGAAGATCATGGGATCTCCGACCCGCGTGGCCCTTGGGAGGCGTGTTCGATTACTTGATGCGGCTTGCCTTGGGGAGCATGGCTGTCTCAAACCCATCGCTTACGCTGAGTGCGGCGAGCTTCTGGCCGGCAAACGCATCGCCTTCATTGGCGGCCTTGCGGAAGATTTCCCGTGCCGCAGGGATGTCCTTGTTGATGCCTTCGCCGTTCTCGAGCATCAGGCCGAGATTGACCATGGCATCGACATTGCCCCTGTCGGCGGCCAGCCGGTAGAACTTGGCGGCCTTCGCGTTGTCCTCAGCGACCAGCTTTCCTTCGTCCAGGATGACCGCGAGATTGAAGGCGGCGACGTCGTCGCCGGCGAGGGATGCCCGCTCGAACCATGCGATCGCGAGTTCGCCGTTGACCGAGGTTCCCATGCCGTCGCGATAGGAGACGCCGAGATTGTAGGCGGCGAGAATGTTGCCGGCGGCGGCGGCCTTCTGGTTCAGCGCGAATTCGGTGGCGGTATCGCCTTCTTCGCCGACGAGAACGGCATAGTTGGTCATGGCCAGCGCGTGGCCATGTTCGGCGGCTTCGCCGAGAATGCGTTGCGACTGGATCTTCTGGCCGGCCTTGTCGAGAACGCGGGCCAGCTGAAACTCGGTGCGGGCGCCACTCTTCTGGTTATAGGCCTCGCGGCAGGCCGACAGCGCGACGCCGATCTTGATGTCCTCAGTGGCAACGGCCGGGAAGGCCATATTGCGTTGCAGGTCGAAAATGCTGCCTGCCTCGCGGTCGCAGACGTCGGCTGCGGAAAGCTCGGCGGCGCGGGCTGAAGGAAGTGCGATCGCAGCAACCGCCAGCAAGCTGACGACAGCCAGGAATACGGCGTTGATGATGCGGGTGCCGGATGCGCTGCGATTTTCCATGAAGCTCTCCCTTCTCTTGACGGTGAACTTATCCCTGCTCGTTGGAGACGGCTGTTCCGGCGGGAACAGCCCGGCAACGAAAGCTCGGGCGAAGTGGCGAGGGACTGCTGCGGGCCGGCCCTGCGCCCGCTTGCATCCGGGAGCGCCGGGGCTATCCTCGCAAGGCGGCAGCGATACGGGAGATAAGCGATGGAAGATCTGGCAGCGTCGATGCGCAAGATGCTGGTGAGCCGGCGCGTCGTCGTCGGCGGTCTGTTGCTGACGGCGGTCGGCGGTGGTGCTACGCCCGCCTGGGCAGGCTCAGCCCTTGGCGAGGCAACGGAGATCCGCGGCGATGTCCGGCTGAGGCAGGCAAAAAAGGATAAGCCACTCGCCGTCGGCGGTCAGCTGTTCGAGAACGACCGCGTGCACACGAACGCCGAGAGTTTTGCAACCTTGAATCTGGGCACGGATACGCGCGTGCTTCTTGGCGCCGAAACCGAACTGCTCGTCGATAGCTTCATTGCCGGGCAGGGCGGCACGCTCGAGCTTGGAACGGGTCGCATGGTCTTCGACCGGCCTGAGGGGTTGCCGAAGGTCGATGTCGCCGTCCGCACGGCCTTCGGCATGATCGGCGTGCGCGGCACCAAGTTCTTCTGTGGTCCGAGCCGGGCCGCCTTTGCCGTCTTTGTCGAACATGGAAGCGTTTCGGTCGCGCGCGGCGGCGTAACCAAGATCGTCGCTGCGGGGCAGGGGGTGGAGTTTCATCATCGCGGGGACGCCCCGAGCGAGCCCGCCAACTGGGGCGAGGCGCGCATCAAGGAGGCCTATGCCAGCGTCGGCCTGACGCGCTGAGCTGACGCCGACATTATCCGAAGCGGCGGGTGCAGACGGCGCGCCGCCTCAGTCGGCGACCGTGAACAGTTCCATCGTCGAGAACCCGCGGATCTCGTGGCTGCCAAGCGGGCGAAGCGGCCTTTTGCTTTCCTGAGCGGCAGCGGGCCCGACGCAGATCGCCGTGCCGAGAAACTTGTTTGCCTCCTGAAGGCGTGCCGCCAGATTGATCGCATCGCCGTGGGCCGTGTAGTCGAGCTTGCCGCCGGCGCCGACCTCGCCGACGACGGCCGGTCCGGTCTCGATCCCGATCCGCGTCCGGCCGAAACCGTTGGAGGCGAACTGCGGACGCCTGCGCATCTCTTCCGTCAGCGCATGGATCGCCTTGGCGCAATCGATGGCCCTGTCGACATGATCAGCCAGATCCTCCGGGGCGTTGAAGAACGCGTGCACCGCATCGCCCACCACCTTGTCGACCATGCCGCCATGGTCGGCCACCAGCGCGTTGACTTCGGCAAAATAGATGTCGAGCAGGGCGATGAGCGCCCGCGGCTTGAGCCTCTGCGACAGGGTGGAAAAGCTCTCGATGTCGGTAAAGAGCGCGGTCACCTGGCGCTCCTCGCCAGCCATGCGGGCAAGTCCGGGATTGTCGATGTAGCGGGCGACCACCGACTGCGGCAGATATTGCGAAAACTTCTGCCGGGCCGTCGCTTCCGCGCGCCGCACCTGGGCAAATTGCAGGACGCTGGTCACCGCGAGGACGGCAATAAGCGCGACCGAGACGCTGACGGCATCGATGAGCCAGCCGCTGGCATCGTAGACGACGGCAGCTGCAGCGACCGCGGCGGCGACGGTGCAAAGGCCGAGCGCCGCCGATGTCAGCGGCCGCAGGCGGGTGGCGGCAAAGGCGATGCCGAGGCCGGCGACAAGTGCGGCCACGGCTTCGGCAAGCGGCAATCGGCCGTCGCGCTGCGGCACGAAGCCGGTCATGATCGCGTTGGCGATGTCGGCGTGGATCTGCACCGAGGGTTCGAGCGGCATCGAGGCGCTCGGTCTGAGGCCTCCGAGGCTTGGCAGGCTGCTGCCGATCAGCACGAGTTTGCCGGCGAAGCGCTCGGGCAAAGCCTTGCCGGACAAGACGTCGGCCGCCGAAACCGTACGTTCGCTGAGCCGTTCCTGGGGACTTGCGACGAAACGCAGGCTTCCGGTGTCGTCGAGCAAGATCGTTTGCCCGTCGATGCGCATCCAGGCCGGCTGGCCGCCGAGGATGGGCGTGCCGCCGCTCCGCATCTGCCGGGCCGCTTCGATCGCCAGCGTCGGATAGGCGTCGTTGCCGAGGATGGCATAGGCCTGAACCCGGCGTATGCGCGCATCCTCGTCGCCGACGAGAAACGAGGCCGCCGCCGCACTCGCCTGATCCATGAAGGCCCGGCATGACGTTTCCGCGCCGTCGAGAAACCACAGTTCGGGCGCGGTGAAGGGTCGGCTGAGCGCCAGCGGCGGCACGGGACGCGGCCGCTCCTGCACCGTATCGGCGACGAGAAAACCGAGAACGACGGCGGTCTTCGAAAGTGCTGCGGCAAGCGCCGGGTTGCCGTCGGAGCTGGGGTCGCAATCGGCGCTGAAGACGAAATCGACTGCAATCACCTTGGCGCCCGCGGTCGCGAGTCGCGACAGAAGCTCGGCGGTCGCTGTCCGGTCCCATTCACCCGAAGGGCGCGACTGGTGGGCCTGCCGGTCGATGTCGACGACGACGAGGTCGGGCGACTGGGGGGCAGGAACCCATTGCGTCAGACTGTCGAAGAACAACTCGCGCTGGGTTTCGAACAGCGGTCCGGCGTAGAGATAGAGTGCTATGGCCGCAAGCAGGCTCGTGAGGCAACCGCCGGCGAGCGGCGTGAAACGCAAACGCCGGCGCGGCTCAACGACCATGCGGTCTAGTCCTCCTCGGGGTCAGCGATGCTCTGCAGGCGACCGACCTTGCAGGCGATGATGCCTTCGTTGCGCTTGATCGCGCCGCTCTCCTCAAGCCACTGGATGGCGCGGTTGACCTTGGGTCGGCTGGCGCCGAGCACGCCGGCGATGTCCGTCTGGCTCATGGTCAGCCTGAGATTGGCACTTTCCGGCAATTCGTTGCCGTGGATCTGCCGGAGGGTCGCGAGGAAGAAGCGCGCCACCCGGGCGTTGAGGTCGTAAAGCGCGATGGTTTCCAGCCGCTCCGTCGTGTCGCGAAGCTGGGCGCAGAGAAAGCGGATGACCGCTTCGGCCGCCTCCCGTCGATTGGTGACGATGTCGAGAAAGGCCTTCTTGCCGATTACATAGCCCTCGGAGGCGGTCGTGGCGGTCGCATCGGCCGAACGGGTCTGACCGTCGAGCACCGCCATCTCGCCGAAGATCGCGCCGGCTTCGTGCTGGCGCAGCATCAGTTCGCGGCCCTGCGGCGTGATCAGCGACAGCTTGATGCGCCCGGAGATGACGACAATCATGTAGTTGCCTTCGTCGCCGCGCTGGAAGATCACGGTGCCGGCCGGCCATTTCCGATAGGTTGCGATATTGGCAAGTTCGGCGATAGCGTCCTTGTCGAATTCTTCAAAGATCGGAAACGAGCGCCAGAATGCCGGGCTCCTGTTGATTTCGTTCATGACATTCCCCCGCGCGGCGTCCCCTGCCGCGCCGAAATTCTTCGCCCAGCCGCTCCGTCGTTGCAACATAAAAGAACGAGGCGTCGTCGTTGTAGTTCCGCATTGTCTTGCAGTCCTGCGTCGAGAAGTGGCCGATAGAAGGTTGACGATGCGTCATCGGCGTTTCATTTTTGTGAACGATCTGTCGCCCGCGCAACGGCTAGATGATTTTGAAAATACTGATACTTCTGTTGCCAACGAACCGTTTCTCACAGGAGTCTTCCATGTCTCAGAATGTTGTCGTCCTCGTCGGACGCATCCTGCTTTCGATCATGTTTATCACGGCCGGTTTCGGCAAGCTCACCGATCCGTCGGCGACCGCCGGAATGATCACCGGTGCCGGCTGGCCCGCGCCGACGCTGCTTGCCTATCTCGCCGGCGCCTTCGAACTGGTTGCCGGTCTTGCCGTTCTCGTCGGTTTCCAGACGAAGATTGCGGCCTACCTGCTGGCGGCCTTCACGCTCGTGACCGCCTTCGTCTTCCATAGCGGTGCGATCAACATTCCGACCTTCCCGCCGGAAGCCAACGGCCTGCTGAGCGTCTTCAACAGCCTGATGATGATGAAGAACATCTCGGTCGCCGGTGGTTTCCTCGTGCTCGCCGCCTTTGGCCCGGGCGCGCTGTCGATCGACAAGCGCGGCGCCTGAGGCGCGGATTTCACTTGATGAAATGCAAGGCCCGCCGGTTCGCCGGCGGGCTTTTTTCGTTGTGTGCGAAGTCTTAGGGATAAATCACGCCCTTACGCAGGATGACGTTGCCGTAAAGCCGTGGCTCGCTCGTCTGGACCACAGTGTGGGCGGCCCTGACGCGCGGATAGAAATCGGCGCCGAGCAGAGGCACAACGCGGCGGTTCGGTTCGTGCTTGCCGCAGCACGCTACGATCTCTTGGTGGACCGGGTCGAGCGTGTCCTTGTCCTGTTTGACAGTGGCCCGGAAGATCGCCTCGGGCACAAAATCGTCGATCGGCAAGACGCTCAAGATAGCGTCGAGCACGGGGATCAGCGGGTGCCCGTCGAGCCGGATGAGACGGCGCGCATGTTCCTGGCCGGGGTAGTTGCCATCCACCAGCGCGATCTCGTCGCCGTGGCCCATCGCTCGCAGCGTTGCGAGCAGTTCGGGACTGAGGATCGGGTTTAGGCCTTTCAGCATCAGCCGAGCTCCTTGAAGAGGACATTGGTGTCGAGCAGGTAGCGGGAAAAGAGCGGCAGGCTCGCGCCGCCGATGGCGCGCGCATGGCTGCCGACCATGCCTTCCACCAGTTCGGGAATAGTCACGCCCTGAAGGTCGAGGTCGTAGAGCGCCTTGCGCGTGGCGGAAAGCAACCGCGCCCGCACCCAGGGCGGGAAGCCGCCGTCGATGACGACGGCCGAGAAGTCGACGATCGAAACGGCGGAGACGACGGCCTGGGCGAGGGCTGCGCCGCAGTCGTCGATCCAGATGTCGAGCGGTTCGCCGAAGTCGATCCAGTCGTCGGCCGAGTACCAGAGCGGCCGCGGATCGATGCCGCGTTCGCGCAAGAGGTTTTCGAGCACGAAGACCGAGGCGATCTTGAGCAGCTGGATGGTCTTGCCGTCCTTGCCCGAGACCGGCAGCGGACCGACGGCGCCAGCCGTTCCTGTTCGCCCGGAGAAGAGTGCGGAGTTCAGCACAACACCGCCGCCGATGAACGAGCCGATATAGAAATAGACGAAATCCGGATAGCTGGCGCCGACGCCGAAGGCGAGCTCGGCACCGCAGGCGCTGGTGCCGTCGTTCTGCAGAAACACCGGATAGGTGGTACGGGCAGCGACCGCCGCCTGCAGGTCGACGTCGCGCCACCTGTTCATCTCTTCGCGCGGCGCGCCCACTTCTTCGGCCCAGTTCCAGAGCTCGAAGGGGGTGGCGATGCCGATGCCGGCGATGCGCTTGCGCTGGTCGGGGCCAAGCTGCTGTTCGAGCTTCGCCATGCCGGAAATGATGAAATCGACGAGGTCGCCGGGCAGTGGGTAGGCATGCACGTGGTGCAGATGCAGCCGGATGTTGCCGACGAAATCCATCAGCACCAGATCGGCGCTGCGCCGGCCGATCTTGACGCCAAAGGAATAGACCGCGTCTGGGTTGAGCCGCATCGGCGTCGAGGGCTGGCCGACCTTGCCTCTGACGGGATCGCCTTTGACCAGAAGGCCGTCGCTTTCGAGCGCGCGCATGATCACCGAAACGGTCTGCGCCGACAGGCCGGAGCGCCGGGCAATGTCGGCCTTGGAGAGGCCGCCGTGGCGCCGGACCAGCGACATGACCAGCCGTTCGTTATAGGCGCGCACGCGCGTCTGGTTGGCGCCGCCGCTCGGATCGATGACTTCAGGTTGCGTCGGTCCCCGGTCGGGGCCGTCTGTCAGTGACATGCCACCGTCTCCTCCCGTTGGCATTGGATTATGTGAGCGGGATGCGGGCGCAAACCGCCTGCATAGTTCCTCATCCCGTTCTGCCGCCCGCTTGGCGCAGGTCTCTTGTTTCCACTTGTCGCGGCTCTGTCAATTTGGTCGGCGCGCCAATCCTCCGGTGGAGCGCTGTCATCCCAACAATGCCACATCGAAATAATAATTCAATTTGATTTATTTATTGACACCCCGGAAATTTAGTGTTTGTTTTTGTCTCGGAAGCGCCAGTTGCAGCGGAGGAGAATGCTGCGGTGGTGTAGCCAGGGCCGGTCCGCCGGCACGATTTTCAATCCTTGGGAGGATTTCATGAAGAAGACTGTTCTTTCCGCTGCTTTTGGCGCGCTGTCGCTTGGCGTTGTCTTCGCCATGCCCGCGCAAGCCGCCGATGTCGGCGCCTGCCTGATTACCAAGACCGACACCAATCCCTTCTTCGTCAAGATGAAAGAGGGCGCGACTGCCAAGGCCAAGGAACTCGGCGTGACGCTGAAGTCCTATGCCGGCAAGATCGACGGCGACCATGACAGCCAGGTGGCTGCGGTCGAATCCTGCATTGCAGACGGTGCCAAAGGCATCCTGATCGCCGCCTCCGACACCAAGGCGATCGTCGATCAGGTCAAGAAGGCGCAGGAAGCCGGTCTGCTCGTGATCGCGCTCGACACGCCGCTCGATCCGGCAACCGCCGCCGATGCGACCTTTGCCACCGACAACCTGCTCGCCGGCAAGCTGATCGGCCAATGGGCCGCCGCCACCATGGGTGATGGTGCCAAGACCGCCAAGATCGGCTTCCTCGACCTGACGCCGTCGCAGCCGACAGTCGACGTTCTGCGTGACCAGGGCTTCATGATGGGCTTCGGCATCGACACGAAGGATCCGAACAAGATCGGCGACGAGGACGATCCGCGCATCGTCGGCCACGACGTCACCAACGGCAACGAGGAAGGTGGCCGCAAGGCGATGGAGAACCTTCTGCAGAAGGATCCGGATATCAACGTCATCCACACCATCAATGAGCCGGCCGCCGTCGGCGCCTATCAGGCGCTGAAGGCCGTCGGAAAGGAAAAGGACGTGCTGATCGTTTCGGTCGACGGCGGTTGCCCGGGCGTCAAGTCGGTCGCCGAAGGTGTCATCGGCGCAACCTCGCAGCAGTACCCGCTGATGATGGCGGCTCTCGGCATCGAGGCGATCAAGAAGTTCGCCGACACCGGTGAGAAGCCGAAGCCGACGGAAGGCAAGGACTTCTTCGATACCGGCGTCTCGCTCGTCACCGACAAGCCGGCAGCCGGCGTCGAATCGATCGATACCAAGGTCGGCACGGAGAAGTGCTGGGGCTGATTGCCCGCCTTCTACCGTCACCATGTAAAGGCAACGGAAGGGCGGCCCCGGCCGCCCTTCGCGTAAGCGCCGATGTCTTTGACAAGGCGACGAAAACCGCGCAGCTTTTAAAGAGTGCTATTGCCCGCGTCATTGTGGGCGGGCTGTGCACGACACCATCGCAACCCCTTGGGAGTGGGGTTCACGGGAGGAAGGTCCATGGGCGAGCCCAACACAGCCGCGCAGCCATCCCAGGAATTCGAAAAAGTCCTGGTCAACAGTTCGACGCAGGTCGCGTCGTTCGATACGCATGACAAGACAGCGGTCCAGAAGATCCAGCATTTCCTGCATTCGACGCCGGCCGCCGTGCCGTTCATCGTGCTGATTGCAGCGATCCTGATCTTCGGCATCGCCATCGGGGGTAAGTTCTTCTCGTCCTACACCCTGACCCTGATCCTTCAGCAGATCGCCATCGTCGGCATTCTTGGTGCCGCACAGACGCTGGTGATCCTGACCGCCGGCATCGATCTTTCGATCGGTGTCATCATGGTGCTGTCGGCTGTGATCATGGGCAATTGCGCCGTCACCTACGGCCTTCCGGCACCGATCGCGATCTTCATCGGCTTCGTCGTCGGCGGCGCCTGCGGCTTCCTCAACGGCTTCCTCGTCTCCAGGGTCAAGCTTCCGCCGTTCATCGTCACGCTCGGCACCTGGTATGTCATCATGTCGACGAACTTCATCTATTCGGCCAACGCGACGATCCGCGAGGCCGACGTAACGGCCGTCACCCAGATGCTCCACCTCTTCGGCGTCAGCTTCAAGGTGGGCTCCGCCGTCTTCACGCTCGGCGTGGTGATGATGGTTGTGCTGGTCTTCGGCCTCTGGTACGCGCTCAATCACACCGCCTGGGGCCGCCACCTCTATGCCGTTGGCGACGATCCGGAGGCGGCGAAGCTCTCGGGTATCCGCACCAGCCGCGTGCTTCTGAGTGCCTATACGCTTGCCGGCCTGATCGCGGCACTTGCCGCCTGGGTCTCGATCGGCCGCAACGGCTCGATCTCGCCGTCTGCAGCCGTCACCGACTACAATCTGCAGGCCATCACCGCAGCTGTTATCGGCGGCATCTCGCTCTTCGGCGGCCGCGGGTCGATCCTCGGCACACTGATCGGCGCGATGATCGTCGGCGTCGTCTCCATGGGGCTCAACATGCTCGGCGCCGATCCGCAGTGGAAAGTCTTCCTCACCGGCGTCTTGATCATCACCGCCGTCGCAATCGACCAATGGATCAGAAAGGTAGCAGGCTGATGGCTCAGGAACCCATTCTCACCGCGCGCGGCCTGGTCAAGCGTTACGGTCGCGTCACCGCCCTCGATCATGCCGATTTCGATCTCTATCCCGGCGAGATCCTCGCCGTGATTGGCGACAACGGTGCCGGCAAGTCCTCGATGATCAAGGCGATCTCCGGCGCCATCACGCCGGATGAGGGCGAGATCCGGCTTGAGGGCCAACTGATCAACTTCCGTTCGCCGATGGAAGCGCGAACAGCCGGCATCGAAACGGTCTATCAGAACCTGGCGCTGTCGCCGGCGCTGTCGATCGCCGACAACATGTTCCTCGGCCGCGAAATCCGCAAACCTGGCATCATGGGCAAGCTCTTCCGCACCCTCGATCGCGCGGAAATGGAAAAGCGGGCGCGGGCGAAACTGTCCGAGCTCGGGCTGATGACGATCCAGAACATCAACCAGGCGGTGGAAACGCTCTCGGGCGGCCAGCGCCAGGGCGTGGCCGTGGCGCGGGCCGCGGCCTTCGGCTCCAAGGTGGTGATCATGGACGAGCCGACGGCGGCACTCGGCGTCAAGGAAAGCCGGCGGGTGCTGGAGCTGATCCTCGACGTGCGCTCGCGCGGCCTGCCGATCGTCTTGATCTCGCACAACATGCCGCATGTATTCGAGGTGGCCGACCGCATCCACGTTCACCGTCTCGGCAAGCGGCTCTGTGTCATCAATCCGAAGGAGCATACGATGTCGGATGCGGTTGCCTTCATGACCGGGGCGAAGGAGCCGCCGCGCGAGGCGCTTGCGGCATGAATGTCGAGCCGATTGCAAACGAAATCCTGAAACGGGCGGCTGGTGCCGCCCGCTTCGTCGTCGCCATCGCCGGGCCGCCCGGTGCCGGGAAGTCGACGCTGGCCGAGGCGCTGGCCGAAACCCTGGTTGCCGGCGGCGAAAGGGCGGCGGTTCTGCCGATGGACGGCTTCCACATGGACAATGCCGTTCTTGAGGAAAAAGGTCTCCTCCCACGGAAGGGGTCGCCGGAGACATTCGACGTCAGGGCTTTTCTTTCGACGGTCGCCGCGGTGCGCGCCAATGACGGCGAGGTGCTGGTTCCGGTCTTCGACCGCTCGCGCGAGATCGCGATCGCCTCTGCCAGGATCGTTGCGCCCGAGACCCGCATCATCCTGGTCGAGGGCAACTACCTGCTGCTCGACGAGGCGCCGTGGGACGGGCTCGAAGGCGCCTTCGATTTCTCGATCTTCATCAATCCCGGCGTGGCAGAACTGGAGCGGCGGCTTTTGCAGCGCTGGTCCGATCACGGCTATGACGAGGAGGCGGCGAAGCGCAAGGCTCTCGGTAACGACATCCCGAACGCGCATCGCGTGGTCGACCATCAGCGGGCGGCGGATCTGGTGCTTGCGGATTTCTGAGCGATGGTCGGATTGCGGATTGTGTTTGCGGGCGCATTGGTGATATCGAGACGCGGTTCCACCACATGAGAAACCGCCCGCCACCCGCGTACCCGCCGGCTCGCAAAGCTGCGCGCGCGGATCGGGCGCGAGCCCGGGGCTGCGGTTTTCCGTCTGCGCCTGCTCTGACCTAGGAGAACGCTGACCATGCAAGACCTCGTTATCCGCCGCCCGGATGATTGGCACCTTCATTTGCGCGACGGCGACATGCTGAAGGGCGTTATCGCCGATACCAGCCGCCATTTCGCCCGCGCGATCATCATGCCCAACCTGGTGCCGCCTGTCGTCACGACCGCAGACGCCTCCGCCTATCGCGAACGTATCGTCTCGGCGATCCCGGCCGGGGACCGGTTCGAGCCGCTGATGACGCTCTACCTGACCGCAGGCACCAATCCCGACGACGTCGAAGCCGGCCACAAGAGCGGTCTCGTCAAGGCGGTCAAGCTCTACCCGGCAGGTGCGACGACCAACTCGCACTGCGGCGTGCGCAACATCGACGAGGCGATGCCGGTGCTGGAGCGCATGGCAAAGATCGGCCTGCCGCTCTGCGTGCATGGCGAAGTCACCAGCTCTGATGTCGACATCTTCGACCGCGAGGCCGTGTTCATCGAGACCGTGCTCGATCCCTTGCGCAAGCGCCTGCCGGAACTGAAGGTGACGATGGAGCACGTCACTACCAAGGACGGCATCGACTACATCAAGGCGTCGAAGGCGAACCTTGCAGGTTCGATCACCACCCATCACCTGATCATCAACCGCAACGCCTTTCTCGTCGGTGGGATTAAGCCACACTATTACTGCCTGCCGGTCGCCAAGCGCGAGAACCACCGCCTGGCATTGCGCGCGGCTGCCGTCTCCGGCGACAAGCGCTTCTTCCTCGGCACGGACTCCGCACCGCACGTCGATCCGCTGAAGGAATGCGCTTGCGGCTGCGCCGGCATCTACACCTCGATCAACACCATGAGCTGCCTGGCGCATGTGTTCGAGGAGGAGGGCGCGCTCGACAAGCTCGAAACCTTCGCCTCGCTGAACGGTCCCGCCTGGTACGGGCTGCCGGTGAACGAGGAAACGATCACGCTCAGGAAACAGGCAGAGGCTGTCACTTATCCCAAGAAGATCGAGACCGGTGCCGGTCCGGTCACCGTCTTCGATCCGATGTTCCCGCTGCACTGGGCCGTCGTTTGATCGCTTGAAGTTTTGAAGGAGAGTTTGATGTTTTCCAACGCGTTCACCGACAAGGCCGTCATGGCCGAGCTGGTCGCCAAGATGCTCTGGGAGATCAAGGCCGTGCATTTCAGCGCCGACAAGCCCTACAAGCTGTCGTCCGGCATGGCGAGCCCCGTCTATATCGACTGCCGCAAGCTGATTTCCTATCCGCGCATCCGTTCGGCGGTGATGGATTTTGCTGCAGCGTCGATCCTGCGCGAAGCCGGTTTTGAGAAGTTCGACGTGGTTGCAGGCGGCGAAACCGCCGGCATTCCCTTCGCCGCCATGCTTGCCGAACGTCTCGGTCTGCCGATGATCTATGTGCGCAAGGCGCCCAAGGGCC
Source organism: Ensifer sp. ENS07 (assembly GCF_014852185.1). NCBI lineage: Bacteria > Pseudomonadati > Pseudomonadota > Alphaproteobacteria > Hyphomicrobiales > Rhizobiaceae > Ensifer > Ensifer sp. ENS07. The sequence continues at coordinate 423,011 of NZ_JACVBE010000004.1, forward strand.
ACGGCCGCAACGCCCAGATCGAAGGCCATATGCCGGAAGGCGCCCGCGTTCTCGTCATCGAGGACCTGACGACGGCTGGTGGCTCGATGTTCAAGTTCATCGACGCGATCCGCGCAGCCGGTGGCATCGTCGACCACGGCATTGCGCTCTTCTACTACGACATCTTCCCGGAAGCGGTCGGCGAGATGAAAGGCAAGGGCGTCGACCTGCACTGGATCGCCACATGGCGCAACGTGCTTGCGGTCGCCCGCGAGCAGAAGCTGTTCGACGAAAAGACGCTCGGTGAGGTCGAGGCCTTCCTCAACGCGCCGCTCGCCTGGTCGGGCCGCAACGGCGGCGTCAGCGCCTTGGCGTAATCTCTGGCGAGGCCCCGGTTCTGCCGGGGCCTCGTAGCGTCTTCAGTCATAATTTTTAAATCGATTGAAAATCTGTCGAGGAGGATAAGCCGATGATCGTATGCTGCGGAGAAGCGCTGATCGACATGCTGCCGCGGGACACGACCGCGGGCGAGAGTGCCTTTGCGCCCTATGCCGGCGGCGCGATCTTCAACACGGCGATCGCCCTTGGCCGCCTCGGCATCCAGACCGGATTTTTCACGGGTCTCTCCGACGACATGTTCGGCGATATCCTGCGCGACACGCTGAAGGCAGCGAATGTCGATTTCGGCCCCTGCGCGACGCTGTCGCTGCACACGACGCTTGCCTTCGTCAAGCTGGTCAACGGCCATGCCAGCTACGCCTTCTTCGATGAAAACACTGCCGGCCGCATGATCACCCGCGAGCACCTGCCAACGCTCGGCGATTTCTGTGAGGCACTGCATTTTGGCGCGATCAGCCTCATCCCCGAGCCCTGCGGCTCGACCTACGAAGCATTGATGACGCGCGAGCATGAAAAGCGGGTCATTTCTTTCGATCCGAATATCCGCCCCGGTTTCATCAAGGACCGAGAGGCTCATCTCGCCCGCATGAACCGCATGGCGGCGATGTCCGATATCATCAAGTTCTCCGACGAGGATCTCGCCTGGTTCGGCATGGAGGGAAGTCACGACGATCTCGCGGCCGAATGGCTGAGGCGCGGCCCGAAGCTGGTGCTGATTACCAAGGGCGCCGATGGCGCCGTCGGTTATACCGCCCGCCACAAGGTCGAGGTTGCCGGTGAGCGCGTGACCGTGGTCGATACGGTCGGTGCCGGCGACACTTTCGATGCCGGCGTGCTGGCATCGCTGAAGCTCGCCGGTCTCCTGAGCAAGGCCGATGTCGCCGGCCTCACTGAAACCGCCGTTCGCAACGCGCTGGCGCTCGGCGCCAAGGCGGCGGCCGTCACGGTCTCGCGCGCAGGCGCCAGCCCGCCGTGGAAGCATGAAATCGGTCTTTGATCGTTAGTCCGGGTCCGGGCGGTATTCCAGGATATCGCCCGGCTGGCAGTCGAGTGCTGCGCAGATCCTTTCCAGCGTGTCGAAGCGCACGCCCTTCACTTTTCCGGATTTCAGCAGCGAGATGTTCTGCTCGGTGATCCCCACCTGTTCGGCAAGATCGCGTGAACGAACCTTGCGTTTCGCCAGCATCACATCGAGATTGACGACAATCGGCATGCGCTAGACGAAGCTCCTGTTCTCCGCCTCGACCCCCGATGCGATGACCATGACATGGCCGAGGCCGACGACGAGCCCGGCCATCAGAAGCACGATCATCGTGCCGCCATTGATGTCGAACATCACCGCATGTCCCGTGGTGCCCGGGTTGTCATAGGTGACAGCGAGGATGCCGATCCCATTGCTGACGGTCATGCACAGCGAGCCGAAAAGGGCGGTCAGTCCCACCCGCCGCAACAGCACGCCATTGCGGCCGGACAGGATCTCGCCGCGCTGGAAGCTGTCGAAAAGCTGCCAGGCGAATGCGAGGCCGGCAATGACGAGCGCGTTGTTGATCGCAGTCAGAAAGGCGACGGTCCCGATGGCTCGATAGGACAGAGTGATGATCTCGACCCGAGGGAAGACGATGTCGCGAACGCCCTGTTCGAAGCCTTGCCGGTCGAAGAAGATCTGCCAATGCGTGTAGACGACCGCCGAACAGAACAACGCTCCGCACAATATGATCATGAGCTTCATGAAGCGGCTGAGCTTGCGCAGCCTCTCGGCGGAGTTCGTCATACAAAGTCCCTTATCGTTTCACTTGTATTTTTATCGTAAAACAATAAATAATTGCCGTCAATTGTGATGTTGGATGCGGCCCTGGAGCTTTCCTGGCAGGAGGGGAGCGCGCCTGCGGAAAGCCAGAGCTATGCGCTCAACGTCCACGCGGGCAGTGTGCCGGCTGCGGCGCTCGGGAGCCGCGTGCCACCGGGAGAAACGCTCTATCTCCTGGCTCTCGCCGAAGCGGATGCCGCGCGTTTGCGGCTGTTGCAGGAAAAGATCGCACGCTCGAAACGGGGCGAGCCTAACCGCGGCAGCCTGTCGGCCGGTTCTCCGGACGTTGCCGAAAGGTCATGGTCAATGCCCGGATGCAGATGGGGTCGGACACGGACTATTTTCCGCTGCTGTTGAAGCTCGATCTGATGGAGGTGCTGAAACCCGGCGCCACGACGTTGCCGGGTTGTGCAAAATCACGAGGCCCGAGGCGCGAAAAGCGCCTCAGGCCTCTATCGTCTTCAGCGGTGCGGTTCCGGGGAGAACCCTGCGGATTTGTTTAATGGGCGGCTTTCAGCAAGGCTGCCACCAGACCCGCCGTCGACGAATCGTGACCTTCGGCGCTTTCCTTACCTTCGACGACGGGAAGCAGGCCGGTCGCCAGCTCCTTGCCGAGCTCGACGCCCCACTGGTCGAAGGAATTGATGTTGAAGAGCGCGCCCTCGACGAAGACGCGGTGCTCGTAAAGCGCGATCAGGCGGCCGAGCGCGAAGGCATCGAGCTGGTCATAGACGATCGTCAGCGACGGGCGATTGCCGGTGAAGACGCGGTGCGGCGCAATCTTGTCGGCCTTGGAATCGGCCATACCCTTGGCGGTCAGCTGCGCCTTGGCTTCCGCGAGCGTGCGGCCCTTCATCAGCGCTTCCGACTGGGCCAGGCAATTGGCGATCAGCAGCTCGTGCTGGTGACGCAGGTTCTTCTCGTGGCCGTTGGCGGCGATCATGAACTCGGCGGGAATGACGTCCGTGCCCTGGTGGATCAGCTGGTAGAAGGCGTGCTGGCCGTTGGTGCCGGGCTCGCCCCAGACGACCGGGCCGGTCGAGTATTCGACCGGCGTGCTCTCAAGCGTCACCGCCTTGCCGTTCGATTCCATATCGAGCTGCTGCAGATAGGCGGGGAAGCGCGACAGGCGCTGGTCATAGGGCAGGATCGCCCGCGACGGGTAGCCGAGCACGTTGCGATGGTAGAAGCCGAGAAGGCCGAGCAGGACCGGTATGTTCTGACGGATCGGTGCGGTGCGGAAATGTTCGTCTATGGCGTGGCCGCCATCGAGGAAGCGGCCGAAATTCTCCTTGCCGACGGCGATCATCAGCGGCAGGCCGATCGCCGACCAGATCGAGTAGCGCCCGCCGACCCAATCCCAGAAGCCGAAGACGCGGGCCTGGTCGATGCCAAAGGCGGCGACCTTGTCGAGCGCGGTCGAAACGGCTGCGAAGTGATGGCCGACGGCAGCCTCGCCGAGCTTATCGGCGATGAAGGCGCGGGCGGTCGCCGCGTTGGTCATCGTCTCGATGGTGGTGAAGGTCTTCGAGGCGATGATGAAGAGCGAGGTTTCCGGATCGATCAGCTTCAGCGTATCGGCGATATGGGCGCCATCGATGTTGGAAACGAAGTGCAGGCGCGGGCCGTCGTGGAAGGGCGCAAGCGCCAACGTCGCCATGACAGGACCGAGGTCCGAGCCGCCGATGCCGATGTTGACGACGTCGGTGATCTTCTTGCCGGTCGCACCTTTCAGCGCGCCCGAGCGGATGCCGTCGGCAAAGGCGCCCATGGCGGCAAGCACGCCGTTGACATCGGGCATCACGTCCTTGCCGTCGACGAGGATCGGGCGGTTGCCGCGGTTGCGCAGCGCCGTGTGCAGCACGGCGCGCTCCTCGGTGATGTTGATGATGTCGCCGCGGAACATGGCGTCCCGCTTCTCCTCGACCTTGGCGGCCCTGGCGACCGCCTCCAGTCCGTCCAGCACCTTGTCGTTGACGGCGCATTTCGAATAGTCGAGCAGCAGGTCGCCGAGCGTGGTGCTGAAACGCGCGAAACGTTCTGCGTCGGCGGCGAAGGCCGCGCGGATATCGGTTGCGTTGGTTTGAGCGGCGGTGGCTTTGAGTTGGTCGACAAGCGCTTTCATCGCGGGGCTCCTTGGTCGGACAGGGGTGTCGGACAATCGCCTGCGTAGCTATTCGCTTTAAGTGGACCAAATCAAGACTGGAAAACCGCCGAGGCGGCGGTTTTCAGGATTTTTTAAATCGTTTGAATTTCGGAGTAGTTTATCCGCGCAGATCCTTGCGCAGGATCTTGCCGACATTGGTCTTCGGCAGTTCGGTGCGGAATTCGACGAAACGCGGACGCTTGTAGTTGGTGAGGTTGGCGGCGCAGTGGCGCTTGACCTCTTCCTCCGTCAGTGCTGCATCCCTCTTGACGACGAAGAGCTTGACCGCTTCGCCGGAATGCTCGTCCGGAATGCCGATCGCCGCGCATTCGAGGATGCCCGGATGGGTCATCGCCACTTCCTCGATCTCGTTCGGGAAAACGTTGAAGCCGGAGACCAGGATCATGTCCTTCTTGCGGTCGACGATCTTGACGAGGCCGTCGGCGTTCATGAAGCCGATGTCACCCGAGCGGAAGAAGCCATCCGGCGAGATCGCCTTGGCGGTCTCGTCCGGCCGCTGCCAGTAGCCGGCCATCACCTGCGGCCCGCGGATGCAGATCTCGCCGACTTCGCCGATCGCCAGCGTATTGCCCTGGTCGTCGCGGATCTCGACGTCGGTGGACGGGATGGGCATGCCGATCGTGCCGGTGAACTCGGTCGCGTCGAGGATGTTGGCTGTTGCCACCGGCGAGGTCTCCGACAGGCCGTAACCTTCGGCGATCGAGCAGCCGGTCATCTGCTTCCAGCGTTCGGCAACCGGGCGCTGGATCGCCATGCCGCCGCCGAAGGTCAACATCAGCGACGAGAAATCGAGCTTCTGGAACTCCGCATTGTTCATCAGCGCGTTGAACAGCGTGTTGAGGCCCGGGAAGATATTGGTGTTGTGCTTGCCGAGTTCCTTGACGAAGCCCGGGATGTCGCGGGGATTGGGGATCAGGATGTTGTTGCCGCCGGTGGCAAGGCCCATCAGCGAATTCACGGTCAGCGCGAAGATATGGTAGAGCGGCAGCGCGCACATGAAGACGAGATTGTCCGGCCGGGTGCGCGAGCGGAACGCCGTCTGGAACCAGATTTCCATCTGCGCCATGTTCGACAAGAGGTTGGAATGGGTCAGCGTCGCGCCCTTCGAGACGCCCGTCGTCCCGCCGGTATATTGCAGGAAGGCGACGTCGCTCGCGGCGATGTTGGGCTTCGTCAGCTTGGCTCGCGCGCCCTTGGAAAGAACGTCCTTGAACGAGAGGTGGCCGGGAATCGACCACGCGGGAACGAGTTTCTTGACGCGGCGGACCACCAGATTGACGATCGCACCCTTCAGGCCCAGCATGTCGCCCATGGTCGCGACGACGACGTGCTTAACCGCGGTCTTGTCGACCACCTGCTGCACGGTGTGCGCGAAGTTTTCCAGAACGAAGATCGCCTTGGCGCCGGAATCGGTGAGCTGGTGCTGCAGTTCGCGCGGCGTGTAGAGCGGGTTGACGTTGACGACGGTAAAGCCGGCCCTGAGGATGCCGTAGACGATCACGGGGTTCTGGAGGATGTTCGGCATCATCACCGCGACGCGGTCGCCCTTGGCGAGGCCGATCGATTGCAGCCAGGCGCCGATCCTGGCGGACTGGGCGTTGAGGTCGGCAAAGGTCAGCGTCTTGCCCATGCAGGTGAAGGCCGGACGGCTCGAATAGCGGGCAACGGCGTGGTCGAAGAATTCGCCGATCGACTTGTAGGGCAGGGGGCCAATTTCGGCGGCTATTCCGGGTGGATAGGATTTCAGCCAGATCTTGCCTGGGCTGATACCCGTCTGTTGTGCGCTGACTTCCGCCATGACCTCTCTCCCTCTGGTCGCCACAGGCTGGCCTGATGCGGCCTGAGAAAATCCCTCCCGATCCTCTCACGCCGATGAGGATGATGCTTTTGCGACACCTCTTCAAGCTGAGATTCGGAATTATATAACTTTGACGTAAACGTCAACTGAGCTTACGGTTAACAGGCTTCTGCGAGCCTTGCGAAAAAGTATGACGAGAACCGCAAAAGCTTTGCCTGCCGCAGGAAAAGCCTGTATTGCATTGCAGCATATCCCCGTTGGTCCAATCCAACATCCGCCGACATATCCCCCAGATTTTTCTCCGGCCGCAAGGCACGGCGACACTGGCCATTGCCCATGAGTGAGCCCATGTGTGACGAAGCCTTCTCCTCTGCCGTCGATCCGCGCCGCGCCCGTGTTTCTGCCGCCGAAGTGGCGCTCGCCGTCGGCGGCTTCGGGATCGGTACCGGCGAGTTTGCGATCATGGGTCTCCTGCCGCAAGTCGCCGAAGACGTATCGGTATCGGTGCCCCAGGCTGGTGCGGTCATCAGCGCCTATGCGCTCGGCGTCGTCGTCGGTGCGCCGCTGATCGCGGTGCTTGCCGCCCGCTTCTCGCGCTTCCGGGTGCTTTTGGTCCTGATGCTGGTTTTTGCCGTCGGCAACTTCGCGAGCGCCGTCGCTCCGGATTTCTACACGCTGATTGCCGCGCGCTTCTTCGCCGGGCTGCCGCATGGCGCCTATTTCGGCGTGGCTGCCCTGGTGGCGGCCGGCCTTGCCGCGCCGAACCAGCGGGCCCGCGCCGTCGGCCGGGTGATGATGGGACTGACCATCGCCACTCTCTTCGGCACGCCGCTCGTCGCCTGGTTCGGCCAGGCGCTCGGCTGGCGCTCCGCGTTTGCCATCGTCGGCGCCATCAGCCTCCTGACCATGGCGCTCACCTTCGCCCACGTACCGCGGGACAAGGGCAACCCGAAGGCGACGCCGCTTCGCGAGCTGGGTGCGCTCGGCAAGCTGCAGGTCTGGCTGATGCTCGGCATCTGCGCCATCGGCTGTGGCGGCATGTTCGCCGTCTTCAGCTACATCACACCGGCGCTGACCGAAGTCGCAGGTGTTTCGCTTGGTAATGTGCCGATCATGCTTTCGGTCTTCGGTGCCGGCATGATCCTCGGCAACATCGTCGGGGCGCGGCTTGCCGACTGGGCGCTGATGCCGGCGATCGGTATCGCCATCGTCTTCAACATCTTTGCCTATGTGCTTTTCTATTTCACCATGGGCAATCCGTGGATCGCCATCGTCAACGTGCTCTTCATCGGCGGTGGCTTTGCCGTCGTCCCGGGCGTGCAGACCCGGCTGATGGATGTCGCCGGCGAGGCCCAGACGCTGGCTGCTGCCCTTAGCCACTCCGCCTTCAATCTCGCCAATGCGCTAGGCGCCTGGCTCGGCGGCGTTTCGATCGCTGCGGGTTATGGCTGGACCTCCACCGGTCTCGTCGGTGCCGTTCTCGGCGTTGCCGGCTTCGGTATCTTTCTCGCCTCAGTCTTCGTCGATCGCGCACAGCCTGCGCGTATGGCTGCAAAACCTGCGGCGGAATGACCGGCTTTATCGAAAGAAAGCCGGGGGCTCTTGAACCCTCCTAAATTTTTCTGTCATGTCCCGCCGCTAGCGTCGGCCACGGCCCTGAAACTACCGTAAAGCAGGGGCAAAGGGGCGGCGCGCGGTGTCAGAGTGGCTGGCAAGGCCGCGGGTTTGCTGTAAGCTCGTCGGAAGACGGAGGATCATTGGTGCAATTGGGTAATCGCGAACGAGAGAATTTCGCCGTGGAGCCACGGCTCCTCGGGCACACTGCCATTTCGCGCCATGCCCTTGTCGGCCCCATGACCGCTGCCCGCTGGATGCTGGTCTTCGTTCTGCTCGCCGGCGTCTATTTCTTCCATGGTTTCGTCGTTCCGGTTCTGGCCGCTGTCGTCATCGGGTTTGCCAGCTGGCCGATCTATCGCCGGCTGCTCGCCGGTGTGAACGGCAACCGGACGCTTGCCGCCACCATCGCGATCGTCTGCGTCATCTCCTTCATCGTCGTGCCGATCTCGATTGCCGCCGTCTATGCGGTCGACGAAGTGCGCGACTGGGTCGTCTGGGCCGTCGAGACCAATGCCAACGGTGCCGTCGTGCCCGCATGGCTGTCGAGCATTCCGATCGCCGGTGTCTGGCTTGGCGAGCAATGGGTCAAGCATATCGGCCATCCGGGCGCGCTCGGCGAACTGGTCCAGCTCGTCAGCGGCTCCAACATCGGCAATATCTACCGCGGCGTTCTGGTCGTCGGTGCCTCGACGTTCCATGCCTTCCTGACGCTGCTGTTCATGCTGATCACGCTGTTCTTCGTCTATCGCGATGGGCAGTCCTTCTCCGGCCAACTCGACAAGCTCGGCGAGCGCATCTTCCCGATGCGCTGGGAACGGCTGTCCCGCGTCGTGCCGCTGACTATCAGCTCGACGGTCACCGGCATGGGCATCATCGCCATCGGCGAAGGCATCGTGCTTGGCGTCGCCTATTGGCTTGCCGGCGTGCCGTCGCCGGTCACGCTCGGCATCATCACCGGCCTGATGGCGCTGATCCCCGGTGGCGCGCCGCTCTGCTTCACGCTGGTCTCGGTCTATCTCGTCGCCAGCGGTTCGCCCATTCATGGCCTGGCGCTGTTCACCTGGGGCACGACCGAACTTTTCATCGTCGACAAGACGCTGCGTCCGCGCCTCGTCGGCGGCCCGATCAAGCTTCCCTTCCTGCCGACCTTCTTCGGCCTCGTGGGCGGCGTGAAGACCATGGGTTTCCTCGGCCTCTTCGTCGGTCCGGTGCTGATGGCGCTGCTCGTTGCGATCTGGCGCGAATGGATGCGCGAAGCCACCACGCCCACCGAAACGAGCGTGAACGAGATTATCAAGGGCTAGGTGCTCTTTTGCCGAACCGGCGGTCGCATGTGGGCGGCCTCGGGATCTCTTCAGCTTGTGGCAGATAGGCCGATACCGGACCGGTCCCGCGCCTATGAAGGTCGCCTCCCGCGCTCCCGAACGGATCTTTGCGGGCGTCTTTATCTTTTCCTTATGCCTCCTTCCGACCATCGCAATCGATAATTGACCCGCTGCGGGCGCAAGATCCGGACTTCAACAGTCCGGAGAATTTGCATGTCCGATGTTCTTTTTCTTGCCGCCGGAATCGGCGGCTTTGTCGTGTTCGCGCTTTATGCGCGCGCGCTGAGCCGGCTTTAGGAGGGCGTCATGTTCGAAGCCCTGCTCGGTCTTGCCGTCGCCGTCGGTCTTGCGGCCTACCTCGTCGTCACCCTCGTTCGCCCGGAACGGTTCTGACCCGGTTGACGGGGATCGAACCCGTTGGCCGTTCGCATCAGCCGGGCGCCTTTGCGCCGTCCGGCCGCCCTTAGCGGAGTAATCTCATGTCTATCATCGGGTGGCTGCAGATCAGCCTCCTCTTCATCGCCGTCCTGATCGTCATCAAGCCGCTGGGGCTTTATATGGCGCGGGTCTTCTCCGGTGAACGCAACGTTTTTTCACCCGTCCTCGGTCCCGTCGAAAGCGGCCTTTATCTTGCCGCCGGTGTCGATCCGAAGAAGGAACAGGGCTGGCTCGCCTACACGATGTCGATGCTCGCCTTCAGCCTCGCCGGCTTTGTCTCGCTCTATGCGATCCTCCGGCTGCAGGCCTACCTGCCGATGAACCCGCAGGGCTTCTCGGGCATGCCGTCCGATCTCGCCTTCAACACGGCGGTCAGCTTCGTCACCAACACCAACTGGCAGAACTACGGTGGCGAAACCACGCTCAGCCATTTCAGCCAGATGGCCGGCCTGACGGTGCATAACTTCGTCTCCGCCGCGACCGGCATCGCCATGGCGCTTGCCGTCACCCGCGCCTTCGCCCGCTCGAACGCCTCGACCGTCGGCAACTTCTGGGTCGATCTCACCCGTTCGACGCTTTACGTGTTGCTGCCGATCGCCGTCGTCATGGCCCTTGCCATGGTCTGGACCGGCTTGCCGCAGACCTTCCACGCCGATCTGTCGGCAACCACGCTCGAAGGCGCCAAGCAGACGATCTCGCTCGGCCCTGTCGCCAGTCAGGAAGCGATCAAGCAGCTCGGCACCAATGGTGGTGGCTTCTTCAACGTCAATGCCGCCCATCCCTTCGAGAACCCGACGGCTTTCTCCAACTATCTCAACATTTTCGCTATGTTGTCGATCTCGGCGGCGCTCGTCTACACGTTTGGCCAGATGGTCGGTAACCGCCGCCAGGGTTGGGCCTTCATCGCCGTCACCGCGATCCTGCTGATCTCAGGCGTTGCGGTCGTCTACTGGGCGGAAGCCCACGGCAACCCGATCCTGACCGCCCTTGGCCTCGATGCCGCCCAGGGCAACATGGAAGGCAAGGAAGTCCGCTTCGGCCAGGCGATGACGGCGCTCTATGCGGCTGTCACCACCGGTCTGTCGGATGGCGGCGTCAACGGCATGCACGGCTCGCTGACGGGCCTCGGCGGTCTCGTGCCGATGTTCCTGATGCAGCTTGGCGAAGTCCTGCCGGGCGGCGTCGGGTCCGGTCTCTACGGCATGGTGGTCTTTGCGATCCTCGCCGTCTTCGTTGCCGGCCTGATGGTCGGCCGCACGCCGGAACTGCTCGGCAAGAAGATCGAATCCCGCGAGATGAAATACGCGATGTTTGCCGTCCTCATTCTGCCGGTGACGATCCTCGGCTTTGCCGCCGTCTCCGCGATGCTGCCCTTTGCCGTCGCAAGCATCGGCACGGCGGGCCCGCACGGCCTGTCTGAAATCCTCTATGCCTTCACGTCGGCGGCCGGCAACAACGGCTCGGCTTTCGGCGGGCTCACCGGCAACACACCCTGGTACAACACGACGCTCGGGTTCGCGATGCTGCTCGGCCGCTTCGCCTATGCGGTTCCGGTCATGGCGATCGCCGGTTCGATCGCGGTGAAGACCCGTGTGCCGGCGTCCAAGGGTACCTTCCCGACCGACACGCCGCTCTTCGTCGGCCTGCTTGTCGGCATCATCCTCATTCTCGGCGGGCTGCAATTCTTCCCGGCGCTCGCGCTCGGTCCCATCGTCGAGCATCTCTCGATGCTTGCCGGTCAGACCTTCTAAAGGAATTCGACACATGTCTTCCAAACCTATCGCACCCAGTCTTCTGGACCCGGCGATCCTGCTGCCGGCGATCAAGGCGGCGTTCATCAAGCTCGACCCGCGCCAGCTCGTGCGCAATCCGGTGATCTTCGTCACCGAAGTGGTCGCAGCCGTGGTCACCGGTCTCTTCGTGCGCGACATCGCCACCGGCACAGGCAGCCCGCTGTTCTCCGGCCAGATCGCCGTCTGGCTGTGGTTCACGGTGCTTTTTGCCACCTTTGCCGAAGCCGTCGCCGAAGGCCGCGGCAAGGCCCAGGCCGACAGCCTGCGCCGCACCAAATCCGAACTGACGGCGCGCAAGCTCGTTGCCGACGAAGGCCGCGAGACCCAGACGATCCCGGCGACATCGCTGAAGGTCGGCGACCTCGTGCTCGTCGAGGCTGGCGAACTGATCCCCGGCGATGGCGAAGTCGTCGAGGGTGTCGCCTCTGTCAACGAGAGCGCCATCACCGGTGAATCGGCGCCCGTCATCCGTGAATCCGGTGGCGACCGCTCGGCCGTCACAGGCGGCACGCAGGTGCTGTCCGACTGGATCAAGATCCGCATCGGCGTGGCACCCGGCGACACTTTCGTCGACCGCATGATCGCGCTGATCGAGGGCGCGCAGCGCCAGAAGACCCCGAACGAGATCGCCCTGTCGATCCTGCTTTCGGGCCTGACGCTGATCTTCCTGGTGGCCGTCGTCACGCTCTGGGGGCTCGCCGGCTATTCCGGTACCGTGCTCTCGGTTACCGTGCTCGCAGCCCTGCTCGTCACCCTGATTCCGACCACGATCGGTGGCCTGCTTTCAGCCATCGGCATCGCCGGCATGGACCGTCTGGTGCGCTTCAATGTCATCGCCACCTCCGGCCGCGCTGTCGAGGCCGCTGGCGACGTCGATACGCTGCTGCTCGACAAGACAGGCACCATCACCTTCGGCAACCGCATGGCGGCCGACTTCATGCCGGTGCCCGGCGTCACCGAGGCCGAGCTTGCCGATGCGGCACTGCTTGCAAGCCTTGCCGACGAAACGCCTGAGGGCCGCTCGATCGCGGCGCTTGCCACCGGTGAATTTGGCCGCCAGACGCCGGATGTGTCGCTGCCCGCGTCCGACAAGGGCGAGGTCCTGGCGCTCGCCGTCGGCGGCGGCGCAAGCCGGGCCGGCGCGACCCGGATCGACGCGGTCATTCCCTTCGCTGCGGAAACGAGGCTTTCGGGCGTGGACTTCGGCGGCCGCCGGCTGCGCAAGGGCGCCGTCGACTCGATCCTGAAGTTCACCGGTATCCGCGACGAGAACGTGCCGAACGAGTTTCGCCGCGCCGTCGACCAGGTGGCCCGCACCGGCGGCACGCCGCTCGCCGTTGCCGATGGTCCGCGCCTGCTCGGCGTCATCCATCTGAAGGATGTGGTGAAGCCCGGCATCAAGGAGCGCTTCGCCGCTCTTCGCGCCATGGGCATCCGCACGGTGATGGTCACCGGCGACAACCCGGTGACCGCGGCCGCCATCGCGTCCGAAGCCGGCGTCGACGACTTCCTTGCCGAAGCCACCCCGGAGGACAAGCTTGGCTATATCCGCAAGGAGCAGCAGGGCGGCCGCCTGATCGCGATGTGCGGCGACGGCACCAACGACGCGCCGGCACTCGCCCAGGCCGATGTCGGCGTCGCCATGCAGACGGGGACCCAGGCCGCCCGCGAGGCCGCCAACATGGTGGACCTCGATTCCAGTCCGACGAAGCTCATCGAGATCGTCGAGATCGGCAAGCAGCTGCTGATGACCCGCGGGTCGCTGACGACGTTTTCGATCGCCAACGACGTGGCCAAGTACTTCGCCATCATCCCGGCGCTGTTCATCACCACCTATCCGGCCCTTGCCACGCTCAACGTCATGGGCCTCGCCTCGCCGCAATCGGCGATCCTCTCGGCGGTGATCTTTAACGCGCTCATCATCGTCGCGCTGATCCCGCTGGCGCTGAAGGGCGTCAAGTACCGGCCGGTCGGTGCGGCTGCCCTTCTGCGCCGCAACTTGGCTGTCTACGGCCTCGGCGGCATTGTCCTGCCCTTTGCCGGCATCAAGCTCGTCGACCTCGCCGTCAACGCACTCAATCTGGTGTAACCATGCTGAACCAACTTCGCCCCGCCATCGTCATGATCGTGCTACTTACCGCGATCACCGGCCTTGCCTATCCCTTTGCGATCACCGGCGCGTCGCAGGTGCTGATGCCCGCGCAGGCAAATGGCAGCCTCATCGAGAAGGACGGTACCCTCATCGGTTCCGCCCTCATCGGCCAGAACTTTACTTCCGACAAATACTTCTGGCCGCGGCCCTCCGCGACCGGTCCGGACGCCTATAACGCGGGGGCTTCGAGCGGCTCCAACCTCGGTACCACCTCGGTCAAGCTCAGGGACCGTGTCGCAGCCGATGTCGAGCGCCTGAAAGCTGCCGGCCTTGCGGGAGAAATTCCGGCGGATGCGGCAACCACGTCAGGTTCCGGGCTCGACCCGCATATCACGCCGGCCTTCGCCGAAGCCCAGGTCGCCCGCGTCGCCAAGGCGCGGGGCTTGAGCCAAGCGGATGTCGCCGCTCTGGTCGCCAAGGCGACGGAGGATCGGCTGTTCGGGGTCGTAGGCGAGCCGCGCGTCAATGTGCTAGAACTCAACCTGGCCCTTGATGCGCCTCGAACCTAGAGCGGGATGCGGAAAAGTGCTTGCGGTATTCCGCCCGCATCCCGCTCTAAGCTATTAGAATCGATCACGCCTGAGATCATGAATGCCCGACAGTGAACGCGACGCCAAAAGTCGCCCGGATCCAGACGCATTGCTGGCGCTTGCCGCGCAGGACCGCCGGGGAAAACTGACCGTATTCCTCGGTGCCGCTCCCGGCGTCGGCAAGACCTATGCGATGTTGTCGCGGGCCCGCCGGCTGAAGGATGACGGTGTCGATATCGTCGTCGGGCTGGTGGAGACGCATGGGCGCAGCGAGACCGCTGCGCTCATTGACGGATTGGAGATACTGCCGCGCCGCGATGTGAACCATCGCGGCCGAATGCTTTCCGAGTTCGACCTGGATGCGGCCCTCGCGCGGCGTCCCCGGATCATCGTCGTCGACGAACTGGCCCACAGCAATCCGGCCGAAAGCCGGCACCCCAAGCGCTATCAGGATGTTGAGGAACTGATCGCCGCCGGCATCGATGTCTGGACGGCGCTCAACATCCAGCATCTCGAAAGCCTCTCGGATATCGTCGCCCAGATCACCGGTGTACCCGTGCGCGAACGGGTGCCGGATACCGTATTGAAGCGCGCTGACGACGTACTACTTGTGGATCTGTCGCCGGCCGAGCTCATCGAGCGGCTGAAGGAGGGCAAGGTTTATCTGCCCGACAGCGCACAGCGCGCCGTCGACCGCTTCTTCCGCCTTGGCAACCTGACGGCACTGCGCGAACTGGCGCTCAGGCGGACAGCCGACCGGGTCGACGACCAGATGGTCGACTATCTCAAGCAGAACGCCATCGAAGGCATCTGGGCAAGCGGCGAGCGGCTGCTCGTCTGCATTGGTTCGGACCCGTTGTCCGAAAAGGTCGTGCGCACGGCAAGCCGGCTCGCCGAAGGATTGAATGCCCCCTGGATCGTCGTCTTCATCGAGCGCGCCGACCGCGAGAGCGGCGATGGCGAAGACGTGCGCCGGCTCGACGAAACCTTCCGTCTTGCCGAACGTCTCGGCGCCGAGACGCGCCGTATTATCGGCAACGACTTCGTCGAGGAAATCCTGAAGCTGGCGCGCCGGGAACACGCGACGCAGATCGTCATCGGCGCGCGCCGCCAGCCGTTCCCGATGCGGCTGTTTCGCCAGTCGCTTCCCGACGCCTTGGCCGAGCGCGTGTCCGGCATCGGCATTCACCTTGTGACCGATCGCGAGACGGTGCCCGTCAAACGGCGAACGAAGATGAAACGGACGCTGCCGCCGGGAAGTGGGCGCGCGATCGGCATCGCCGCCGGGTCGGTCGTCGTCTCGACCGCCGTCGGCCTGCTGCTTGGCCGTTTCGTCGTCCTGCCCAACATCTCGTTGCTTTATCTGCTCGCGGTGCTGGCCTCGGCGACCTATGCCGGTCACATCGCGGCAATCGCGGCAGCACTTTTTTCGGTGCTCGCCTATAACTTCTTCTTCATCAAACCGACCGGCACCTTCACCATCGCCGAGCCGCACGAGGTTTTTGCGCTCGTCGTCTTCCTCGCTGCCGCAGCCCTTGCCGGCAGCCTGGCATCGCGGGTACGGGAGCAGGCAAAGACCGCCCGCCAGCGCGCCGCCGCGACTCAGGCGCTCTATGATTTTTCGCGCAAGCTATCAGGCACCGCCAAGGCCGACGACGTGCTCTGGGCGGCGGTGACGCAGATGCAGTCGACGCTGAAACGCAGTTCAGCGCTGCTTCTGCCTGAGGACGGAGACCTGCAGCTGAAAGCCGCCTGGCCGCCGGACACCGAGCTCGACGTCACCGACATCATGGCGGCGCGTTGGGCGATGGACAAACGCGAGCCGGCCGGCAACGGCACGGGAACCCTGCCGAACAGCCCTTTCCATTTCCGGCCGCTGACGAGCCCGCACGGCGTCGTCGGCGTCTGCGGCTTCGTCCAGGCCGACAAGCCACTGGAGATCAACGAGGAGCGGGCGCTGGCAGCGATCCTCGACCAGACGGCGATCGCCGTCGACCGCGCCCGCCTGTCACGCGAAAGCCTCGACCAGGCCGCAAAGCTCGAGGGCGAGCGCTTCCGCGCTGCCCTTCTTTCATCCATTTCGCATGATCTGAGAACCCCGCTTGCGACCATTACCGGCGCCGTCACCAGCTTGCGCCAGCTCGGTGATCGCATGCCGCCGGAAAGCCGCGACGACCTGTTGCAGTCGATCGAGGAGGAGGGCGGTCGGCTGACGCGCTTTGTCGCCAACCTGCTCGACATGACGCGCATCGAGGCCGGTACCGTCAATGCCAAGCGCGATTGGGTCGATGTCGCCGACGTGGTGCGGGCGGCGGTCGATCGCGCTCGCAAATATTTTCCCGAGCGCGAGATCGAAACCAGCATCGCCCCTGACTTGCCCCTGATGCGGGGCGACAGCGTGCTGCTCGGCCAGGTGCTCTTCAACCTGCTGGACAATGCCAACAAATATGGCGGCGAAGAGCCGATCAGCATCTATGCCCGTACCGACGGCAACGAGATCGTGCTGTCAGTGACCGACCTCGGCAAGGGTATTCCGCCGCGGGACCTCGAGCAGGTCTTCGAGAAATTCTTCCGCCGCGGCAAGGCGGATGGCCGCACTCCGGGAACGGGGCTGGGACTGTCGATCGCCAAGGGCTTCGTCGAAGCGATGGGCGGGCAGATCAAGGCGGAGAGCCCGGCGCTTCGCCGCCGCGGCACGCGCATTTCCATGCGCTTTCCCGCCGCCAAGGCTGAAATCTCCGAAAAGGACCGTGCATGAGCGTGGAGCGTATCCTCGTCGTCGACGACGAGCCCCAGATCCAGCGTTTCCTGAAACCCGCGCTGAGTGCTGCCGGCTATGACGTTCGCGAGGCGATGACCGGCGCCGAGGCGCTGAAGGCGGCGGCGACGATGGCGCCGGATGTCGTCATCCTCGATCTCGGCCTGCCCGATATGGATGGCAAGGAGGTCATCGCCAACCTGCGCGGCTGGTCGCAGGTACCGATCATCATCCTGTCGGCCCGCGACCGGGAAAGCGAAAAGATCGCAGCACTCGATCTCGGCGCCGACGACTACATCGAAAAGCCCTTCGGTATCGGCGAACTGACGGCCCGCATCCGTGCGGCCCTTCGCCACCGGGTGCAGATGGAAGGTGGCCACACGCAGCTTTCCGCCGATGGTGTTTCGATCGACACGATCAAGCGGGTGGTGACGAAGGACGGCGAGCCCGTCCGGCTGACGCCAAAGGAATACGACCTCCTGGTGATGCTGGCGCATCACGCCGGCCGTGTCGTCACCCACAAGACGCTGCTTACCTCGGTCTGGGGCGTCGCGCACGGCGAAGACCTGCATTATCTGCGCGTCTTCATCGGCCAGCTGCGCGGCAAGATCGAGCGCGATCCGGCCGATCCGCAGATCATCCGTACGGAGCCGGGCGTCGGCTATCGCTTCGTCGGTGACGAGGGCTGACGGCAGGCTGCCGCCAAGCCTTACTTTATCTTCACCGGCGTCGGCATGTCGGTCGCCAGCGTGTCTCCGACGACCACCTTCTTCTTCTTTGCCGGCTGCGGGTTTTCGAGGATCGACACAGGCGCCGAGACCGTCACGGCCGCGACGTTGCCGACGTTTCTCGCCGTGCCGGCAACGACCGCGGCAATGCCGGTTCCAACCGAGATATCGGAATCTGTGAGCGTCTGCCCCGTGGCGAGCCGCGTGCCGATGAGCTGGACGATCTCGGGGCTTTCCGCAAACTTTCCGTGGTGCAGGCCGTCCTCAGACTTAACCTTTGTCAGATCGATGGCAGTGATGCCGGCCCTTTCAAGCTGAGTGCGATAAGGCTCTGCCGACGGGTCGATTGCGCCAAGGCGTGAAACGTCGCCCGAGATGAAGCTCGAAAGCGCCAAGGCGCGGTCGTCCTGCGAAACGAAGATGGTGAACTTCGGCCGTTTCTTGCCCATCTCGACAAACTGCTTGGCGAAGACATCGAGATCGATATCGGGCGAGGCGAGGATGACGTTCTCGATCTTGGACGGCACGTTGCCGTCGCGGATGCCCATCTGCCGGAGCGATTCCATCGTCAGCCAGGTACCCATGGAATGGGCGAGGATGGTTATGCTTTTGACCTTCGGCGCGTCGGATAGCTTTTTCAGAATGTCTTCGAGCGCCGTGCGCGAATAGTTCGTGCTTTCCTTGTCGTAGTTGTAGTCGAACACGTTGGCGCGCGAAGGCCAGGTGAAGAGAACCGGCGTTGCCTGGACCTCCGAGTCATGCACGATCTGCGCCAGCCGGTAGACCGAATCCTCGTAGCGATTGTTGAAGCCGTGCACGAAGACGAAGGCATTGCCGCCGACATCGTGCTGCAGGAACCAGGACTTGGCTTCATCGAGCGACTTGAGCTCGTTCACCCGCGTGACGGCGAATTCCTTGGCCGGATCCGGCGGCAGCTTGCGCGGCCATTGCACCGTGCCAGACTTGCGTGCCGTTTCCGGCGGGATCGAAACCGCGACGTCGGTAAGGAAAGTATTGGCGTCGCGCTCGCCGGAAAAGAGCGTTGCCGGATCGCCGGAGGGTTCGCGCGTGGTTGCGACAAGCATGTCGACGGTGGATGCGCCCGGGACCGGAGTGGTGAGTGCGACGGGCGCCATCACACCCTTGGCATGGCCGCCGCAGCCGGCAAGCAGCGTCAGCGCCGCAAGCACGAACATTGTCCGCCCCCTGCCTGCGCCTCCCCGATGTAACGAACCCTGAACTCCCACCCATTCGAACATCGGCATCCCCACATACGCCTGAACTCGACTGCATCTGATCGCGCTTTCGCGAAATGCAGATGACAATACTCGGCGTCAATATGCAAGCAGGCGCTGATTGAAGATTCGCTGCAGAGTTGTTGATGGATGTCGTTTCCCGTGTCGCGGGCTTGCCGCGACACGAAACTGACGCGGGCGATCTGCCGTTACTTCGCCGCCGCTTCCAGCGACTTCAGGATCGCGTGGGCAGCCTTGATCCTCTCGGGGTTCGGGTAGTTGCGGTTGGCAAGCAGCACGATGCCGATCTTCTTCTCCGGTACGAAGGCGACATAGCCGCCGAAGCCGTTGGTGGAGCCGGTCTTGTTGTAGAGCGTCGAGCCATCGGGGCGCTTCGGGGGATCCAATGCCTTGACCGGGTTGCTTTTCAGGGCCATGTCGCGCGAATTGCCGTCGAGCAGCCGCTCCAGCGAAACGGGGTAGGGGTATTGTTCCCAGCCCAGCCCCTGCACCATCTTGCCGCTGTCGAAATATCCGACATGGGTGCCTTCGACCGCCTTGCGGATCGCGCCGTCGAGAAGTTCAGGCTGGATGTTGGTTTCGACGAAGCGGATCATGTCTATCGCCGATGACTTTACGCCATAGGCCTCCGCGTCGAACGTACCGGCGGTGACGCGAATTGGCTTGTCGGCCTTGCCGTAGCCCCAGGCGTAGCTGCCCATCTGGCTATCGGGAACGCGGACATAGCTGTGCTTCAGGCCGAGCTTGGGAAAGATCTCGCTTTCGAGAACCGCGCTGAAGCTGCCGCCCATCGCCAATGCCGCGGTGTGGCCGAAGAGGCCGATGCTCGGGTTGGAATAGCGACGCGTCTTGCCGGGCTTGGCCTCCGGTTTCCATGTGCTGAAATAGCCGACCATGTCGGCGTCGCTCTTGACCGCATCGGGAAACTGCAACGGCAGCCCGCCAGCCGTATAGGTGGCAAGATGCAGGAGGGTCGCCTTGTCGATCGGCGTGCCCGCAAAGGCCGGGATGTACTTGCCGGGATGATCGTCGAAGGAGAGCTTGCCGGTGACCTGCGCATAGGACGCCAGTGTCGCGGCGAAGGCCTTGCTGATCGAGCCCAGTTCAAACAGCGTATTCTCGGTAACCGGTGCGTTCGTTTCCTTGGAAGCGACGCCGTAGTTCAGGAAGTAGTGCCGGCCTTCAACGGTGACGGCGACGGCCATGCCCGGCACCTTGTGTTCGCGCATGATAGGGCGGATCGCCTTGTCCACGGCAGCGGCAATCTGCGCCCGCTCGCCGCCTTCGGCGAAGGCGCTGGACGCCAGGGTCGCAAGGATTGCAGTAGAAAGACCTAATTTAATTGTCGCCATTCTATCCATTCGATGTGTTCTCTCTCGATAGGTATGCTGTCGGTGGCGCGGTGTGGGAGGGTCGCCGGCCACGGTCGGAGATGCTGTGTCGGGTCCGAGCTGGCGCTTTGCCGGCCCATGTCCCGCCAGGCCATGGAGACCCTGCAAGAAGTGCCCAACGGGACGGCAAAGAGCTAGACCGCCCGGCCCGACGGCACAAATGACGATATTTCGAGGGAGACCCTAGAAAATCTAAGGTGAGATGTCGCCGCGCGGGAGACGATTCCAGAGGCCGAAAGGGCGGCGGGGAGGGGCGCCGGCGCCGTGCGCTCTACAAAATCACGCTGTCCGTTGTCATCGGGGGTTCTCGGGCGTAGTATTCGCCGGCAGTTCAAGGCCCTCTTGTTGCCAGACTGCATGTCTAATCCGCGAGCTGCTTCTGATCCAACAGAAGAGTCTCCCCCGATTCCGGGAGAATATTCGGAAGCTTATTTACATCCGACGCCACTCAATGGCGCCTCCGCCGATCTCTATTGCAATCAGACGGCCATATTGGAGGATAAGATGAGCAAGCAGACCATAACTATCGTTCTTGCCGGCGCCCTAGCCTTATCGGGGTGCCAATCGGCCTATATGTCCAAGAGCGGTTCGACCGGCAACGAATTCGGCTGCATTGCCGGAACCGTTGGTGGGGCCATTGTCGGCGGCCTGATCGGCTCGACCATTGGTTCAGGCACCGGTCAGCTATGGGCCGTTGGTGGTGGAGCGACACTCGGCGCTGCTGCCGGCAACGCGCTGACATGCCGCTATTATTGATCGAGGAACAGAGCAGAATGAAGAAAATCGTTCTTATGAGCGTGCTTGCGCTCGGCCAGATCACACCGGCGATCGCGCAGCAAGCTGCGACGATGAACCAGGGACAGATGAGCGCGCTCGACAGCAACAAGGACGGCGCGGTCGAGCGGTCCGAGTACGAGGCCTTCATGGCGAGCGCCTTCGACAATCTCGACAAGAACAAGGACGGAAATCTTACGTCCGACGAGACGAAGCAGGCGCTGAACGCTCAGCAATTTGCCGCCACGGATACCAACAGCGACGGCAAGATCAGCCGGAACGAGTTTCTTGATCGGGTGATGGCGGATTTCAAGACCGCGGATCGAAGCGGCGACGGCAGCCTGAAATGATGCTCGGAGCCGATGCCGACCGCCCTTGATCCGGGACGTTCGCGGCTGGCGGGCACGGGCTTCGGCCCGGCTCTCGCGCAAGCAAAGACGGCGTGCGCGCACGCACGTCCTCATTTTCCGGTTGCAATTGCCGGGCGTTCTGTTTCTCATGTCTAAAATTCACCGGCAGCTGGCCAGCTGGCTGCCGGTGCTCATGCCGCTCTTCCTGATTGTCCCATTCGGCTTTCTGACAAGCGACCAGGTTCTCCACGCAAGCGTGCGGAAGGGGACGTCGATGACAGCGAATGGGAATTCTCGCGATTGCCCCGCCGGCCGCGTATGGCCGGCGCCGTGACGTCCAAGCCGGGGGATCTCCCAGGCTCGTTTGTTGATCGTTGTGCCTGGATAGGAGAGACCATGTTCGACCGACCTCGTTCTTTGCGTGCGCCAACGGTGGCGTTGCTTGCCTTGCTGACGGGTTCGTTTGCGGTGGGCACTGCGCTGGCGCAGGAGCAGGCCGCCGCCCAGGCGGCGACCGAAGAGGCGCCGCAACCGCTCAGCGAAGATGAGCTCGAGGTCCTCGTCGCGCGCATTGCGCTCTACCCCGACGAACTCGTCGCACTCGTGACCTCTGCCTCGCTCTACCCGCTGCAGATCGTCGAGGCCGAGCGCTTCCTCGAGGTTTCGCAGACCAAGAAGGACATGAAGCCGAAGGACAGCTGGGACGGCAGCATCGTCTCGCTTCTGAACTATCCTCAGATCGTAAAGATGATGAGCGACGACCTCGACTGGACCCAGTCGCTCAGCGACGCGCTCGCCTATCAGCAGAAGGACGTGCTCGTCGCCATCCAGCAATTGCGCGACAAGGCCGTCGCCGACGGCGTCATCAAGTCGGACGACAAGGTGGTGGTGAAACAGGAAAACGACAACGTCGTGATCCAGGCCGCCAATCCGGAGAAAATCTACGTCCCCCAATACGAGCCGCAGATGCTCTATGA
This sequence comes from Ensifer sp. ENS07, assembly GCF_014852185.1. Lineage (NCBI taxonomy): Bacteria > Pseudomonadati > Pseudomonadota > Alphaproteobacteria > Hyphomicrobiales > Rhizobiaceae > Ensifer > Ensifer sp. ENS07. The sequence goes on from NZ_JACVBE010000004.1 coordinate 445,250, forward strand.
TCCGGGCTATCAGCCGGCCCCGATCGCCTATTATCCCGAGCCCTATCCGAACTACTACTATCCGACGGCGACCTTCTTTGCCGGCGTGGTCACGGGGGCTGCCTTTGCCGCGGTCGTCGACTGGGACGACTGGGGCGTCTGGGGCGGGCGCTGGAACGGCGGCGATGTCGATATCGACTGCAACAATTGCTTCAACAACATCAACGGCAAGGTGAAATTCAACGACGTCGACTGGAAAAATGTCGACCGCAGCAAGATCAGCTTCGACAAGAACCAGTTCGCCAAGATCGATCGCACCTCCATGGAGCGGGACTTCAAGTCGGCGAAAGGCAACAACATCGCCAACCGGGCGAAGGTGGCCCGCACCAACGAGATCGGCGCGGCGGCAAATAGATCCGGTAGCCGGATCTCGGTCGACGATGTCCGCAAGAGCAAGGTCGAGGCGCGCCAGCGGGAAAATCTCGGGCGAACCAACGCAGCTCCTGGCGACCGCAAACCGGGCAACCAGGTCAAGCAGAGACCTCAGGGCGACAAGATCGGCAATGCCAAGCCGGCGGCCCGGGCCGATCGCCAGGTCGCCAAGCCGAAGCCGGGCGGCAAGATCGATCGTGGCGGTGGCGGAAAACCATCCGCCCTTGGTCAGGTCCAGAGCGGACGGGTGACCAAGATGCAGTCGGACCGCGGCCGCCAGGCGCTTGGTGGCGGCCAGCGCGGCGGTGGCCAGCCGCACCGTGAGATCAGGCGTGGTGGTGGCGGCGGCGGCGGACGGCACCGGTAACTCAAGGGAGGAGAACGAAAATGACCAAGCGCGTACATGATCTGCTCCTGTCTTCCTTTGCAGCCGCCGTGCTCGCCAGCGGCTCGGCGACGGTCGCTTCTGCGCAGGATCCCGCGGCGCACACGCCGCTCTCCGACTATGCGGCCGCAAGCGATCCGCCGGCGTTCGACACACCGGAACAGGCAATCGATGCGTTCAAGGCCGCCGTTGGTTCGGGCGATTTCGACAAGCTCGCGAACCTGGTGGGGCTGGATGCGGCCAAGGCCAAGACCAGCGACGGGGTGATGGACGCCTACGCCGATATCCAGGCGGGCGTAAAGAAGAAGGTGGCCGTACAGGACGTCGAAAACCGAAAGGTACTGGAGATCGGCGAAGTGCTCTGGCCCTTCCCGTTCCCGATTGCCAAGGGCGACGACGGAAAATGGGCCTTCGACACCTATACCGGTCTCGAGGAGATCGCCAATCGCCTGGTCGGCCGCAACGAACTCGACACGATCGCGACGGTCCGCGCCTATGTCGAGGCGCAGGAGGAATATGCGCAGGAAGATCATGACGGCGACGGCGTGCTCGAATACGCGCAGAAGCTGATCAGCAGCGAGGGCAAGACCGACGGGCTCTACTGGCCCGCGGGCGAGGGCCAGCCACAGAGTCCCGCGGGTGAAGCGCTCGCCGATGGCGCAGTGCTTGCCAGGGCCCAGGCCGGCAAGGGCTATTTCGGTTATCGCTACCGCGTGCTGACGAGCCAGGGCGACAACATCGCCGGCGGCAAGTTCGACTACATCATCAACGGCAACATGATTGCGGGCTTCGCTCTGGTCGCTTGGCCGGTGAAGTATGGCGCAACGGGCGTCCACACCTTCGTCGTCAACCGCAACGGCACCGTCTACCAGGCCGATCTGGGCGACAAGACCGAGAGCGTTGCTGAAGGGATCCGGCAGTTCAATCCCAACGACAACTGGCAGGTCGTGGAGGATTGAGCGCCATGAGCGGAGCGGACCCAGGCGCCAAGGCATCCGGCGGCGACGCGGCGGATGCCGCGCCGGCAGCTCGGCAGGGAAAGATCGCCGAGTACCTCGCGTCCCATGGCGGCCCGTTCTTCGAGCTGCAGGCAAGGCTGAAGCTGTTGCGTGCGAACGCGCTGCAGTCAGGAAAGCGGGCTTTGCTTTTCGTCGCGCTTGCCTGGGGCGTTCCCTTTCTGCTTGGCCTGCCCGACAGCCTGTCGCTCGACCATACCCAGGGCGCCTATCTGACCGATCCGGGCGTGTGGGCAAAGTTCTTCGTCGCGATTGCCGCTTTCGTGCTGGCCGAACAGCAGGTCGAGCGGGGCCTTCGCATCAAGCTCGGACAGTTTTCGCGCGCGCCGCTCATTGCTCCGACCTCGATGCCATCAGCCGCGCGCGCGATTTCCAACGCGCTGAAACAACGCGATTCCGGGCTGGCGGAAACCGTCTGCCTGGCACTCGCCGCGGTCGCGGCGCTGCTTTCCTTCCTGAACTTCCATACGACAGACGCCTCGTTCTGGGCCGTCGAGCATACGGCCGAGGGCAACAGGATTACCGCTGCCGGCTGGTGGTCGATCTGCGTCAGCCTACCGCTCTTCGTCTTCCTGTTCCTGCGCGGGGTATGGCGGCACCTCGTCTGGGCGCGACTTTTGCGCAAGATCGCTCAACTGGAGCTTCGCCTCGTCGCCGCCCATCCCGATGGCAAGGGTGGCCTCGGCTTTCTGTCGCAATATCCGAACGCCTACATGTTCTTCGTCTTCGGCATGAGCGCGGCGATCGCGGCAGCGGTCATGAAGCACCTGCTGCAGGAGACGCTGTCGATGACGACGTTCAGCATGATCATGAGCGGGTGGCTGGCGATCGTGATCGCCTTCTTCGCCTATCCGTTGTCGGCCTTTTCCAAGCCGCTGGCACGGCTGAAGGAAACCGGGCTGCTGATGTTCGGCGTGCAGGCGACCCGCTTCCAGCGCGCAGCAGAGCGCAAGGTGCTCGGCCGCAACGTGGCAGCCGACGCGACCGAGGAACCCGACGACGACGTGGCCGACCCCGGCAAACTGTTCGATGCGACCAAGAAGCTTTCGACCATGCTCATCAGCCGCGACGCCGTCGTGCCGGTCGCTGCCGCCGCTCTTATTCCCTTCGCCGTCGCAGGCGCGACAAGGCTGCCTTACAAGGAAGTGTTTTCGGTGCTGAAGAAGCTGTTGCTGCTGTGACGCGCGTCGCTTCGTCGGGGAGGCCGTGCCCTGATCAGGCTCGGCCTGTCTGTTTGGGCTCGTTGTGGTGAGGTTCGAAACAGAAAATCCGGCTGTCCGTGGTCCAGGATCGGGAAGCGTCTTGACCTCAACTTAAGTTGAGGTCTTATGAACTTGTCCGATAGAGCCAATTGCCATGTGACGGATCGGACTTCATGCACATCTCCAGACTAATTCTGCCGGCATCGGACGTCGCCAAAAGTGCTGCCTTCTTTCGCGACGTCCTCGAACTGCCGACCGCCGGGAACTCCATCCAGGTGGGGCGGAGCGAAATTCAGCTGATCCCGGCGGCTGAGGGAGCGCCGCACGGCGTGCACCTGGCCTTCAACATCCCCTTTGCGCGTTTTGACATGGCCGTCGCTTGGTTGGAGGGGCGGACATTGCTCCAAAAGGAGCCGGGTGGAGAAGCGTGCTTTGCCCTTGAAGGAGATTGGCAATCAAGGTCGATCTACTTCGACGGCCCCGACAATGCCGTGCTCGAATTGATCGGCCGCCGCAGGCTGATCCATCCCGCGGACAAGCGACCGTTCAGCGGCGCTGACCTGTCCTGCCTGAGCGAGGTCGGCGTTCCCTCCGATGATGTCGAGGGCATGGTGGCCGAGGCGGCCTGGACGTTCGGTGTCGGAACGGTGGGGCCAGCCTCGTCCAGCTTTGCCGCGATCGGCAATGATGAAGGCATGCTGATTGCCGTCGACCCGAACCGGCCGTGGTTTCCGCAAAAGCGTCAACGACCGGGTGCCAATGGACTGGAGATTTGGGTGACCGACGTGAAGTCACCTGGAACCGTGTCTGATGCCAAGCACGGCTGGAAAGTCCGAGCGAGATAGGGCAATCTCGGCGATCGTTTGTCCGACGACAGAGTGGTACTTTCGCCGTTGGCGATCGTGCTTTTCTTTTCAAGGAGGAATGGTGCCGCTTACGTGACTCGAACACGTGACCCCATCATTACGAATGATGTGCTCTACCGACTGAGCTAAAGCGGCCCGGAGGCAGTTCCGCGGAAGCCCGCGGAACGAATGTGAGGCGCTGATAAACGCAAAGCGCCGAGATTTCAAGCCATCAGTTGCGAGAACTTGAAAATTCCTTGTTGGCTGTCGCTGCGGGTGCGGAGTGCAGGCCGAGGCGGGTGCGCGCTGCATCGTATTCGCGCTCGAGCCGGTCGACCATGCGGGCGACGGATGTCACTTCCTTGACCGCGCCGATGCCCTGGCCGCATCCCCAGATGTCCTTCCAGGCCTTGGCGCCGTCGGTCGCCGCGCCGAAGTCCATTTTCGACGGGTCGGCTTCGGGCAGATTGTCCGGGTCCATGCCGGCGGCCGAGATCGAGGGCTTCAGGTAGTTGCCGTGGATGCCGGTGAAGTAATTGGAGTAGACGATGTCTGCGGCGTTGCTGTCGACGATCATCTGCTTGTAGGCGTCGCTGGCGCGCGCCTCTTCCGTCGCGATGAAGGGCGAGCCGATATAGGCCATGTCGGCGCCCATCGCCTGGGCCGCCAGAATGGCGCCGCCGGTAGCGATCGCGCCCGAGAGAAGCAGCGGCCCGTCGAACCAGGAGCGGATTTCCTGGACAAGCGCAAACGGGGAAAGCGTGCCAGCATGGCCGCCGGCGCCGGCGGCCACCGCGATCAGGCCGTCGGCGCCCTTGCGGATCGCCGAATTGGCGTGGCGGTTGTTGATGACGTCGTGAAGCACGATGCCGCCATAGGAATGGATGGCCGCATTAACCTCGGGCACGGCGCCGAGCGAGGAGATGACGACCGGCACCTTGTATTTGATGCAGAGCATCAGGTCCTGCTCGAGCCGCGCATTGGATTTGTGCACGATCTGGTTGACGGCAAAGGGGGCGGCCCGCCGGCCGGGATTCTTGGCGTCGTGGTCGGCAAGCGTCTCGGTGATCTCGGCCAGCCATTCGTCGAGCTGCGATTGCGGGCGGGCGTTCAGCGCCGGGAAGGCGCCGATCACGCCAGCCTTGCACTGCGCGATCGTCAGCTTCGGGTTGGAGATGATGAACAGGGGGGCGCCGACAACCGGCAGTCTCGTCGTTCCGGAAAGAATTGGCGGAAGCGGCATCGGTTTCTCCATCCCTCGGTAAGGCGCGCCAAATTTTTGACGTTTGCGTAAACGTCAAAATAGATAGCAGCAAGTTTGCCGCTTGCAAAGGGCGGTTTGGCCGCGATGTCGCCGCCTCTTTTTTCGCACAGGCGCCGTGAAGGAAAGCGTTTTCCCCGGCCTTGGCCGGTCGCGCCCGTCGCCGGACTTGCGGATTCTGGCAGCAGCGGTTACGCAATTGTTAACAAAACCAACGGCGTGCCTCCAGATTTAACCCTTATGCCCTTGCGGTTGGATCGAGAGCGGTGGTCAACCGCGGCGCGCCGGCAGGTCCAAAGCCCTGCCTACACAGAAGGACTTGATGTGAGCGGACTTGAGACTGCAATCAGAAATGCCCTTGAGCGCTCCGATCGCGCCAATGCGGAAACGCGGGCGCGCATTTATCAATCTGCCCGTCAGGCGCTCGAAACCGGGTTGCAGAAACAGGGGATCGAGGACGGCAACGTCATCGCCCAGCAGCGCCATCGGCTCGAAGCCGTCATCCATGCGATCGAAACGGAAGAGAGAGCGGCACTGAGGACGCGACAACCGGCACCTCCGGTGGTCAGCCTCGACGATGCCGCGCGGGCGCGCGGGCCGGCACAGCCACGGGTCGAGCCGCAAGTCCGGTCACCGACGCAGGCCCAACCCCAACCTCAAGCCCAGACTCCGCCCCAGAGCCAGCCACAGGCCCCGGCGGCCGGTCGTCGGGAACCCGGTTTTGCCGGCGACGCGCCGCGCCAGGCGGCGAGCGATGGCGGTCTCGGTGGTCTGCGTGCCGATCGCGACGGTCCGGTGGTATCGACGCGTGCAGCCGCCGAGAGCGCGGCAGATGCTGGCGAAACTGCGAGCATCGCGCCCACGGTCCGCGGAGATACGCGCAAACGCCGGCGCAAGCGCAGCCGCTTTCTGTCCTTCACCATGGTCGTCGTCACGCTTGCCGCCGCAGCAGGGGCCGCGGCCTGGTGGGTGCAGACCAATGACCTGCTGAAATCTGCCGCCGAGCGCGACACGAATGTTGCCAATCCCCCGGCATCGGTTGCGTCGGAAGACTTCGATGGCGCGGCGGGATTGCGGACGCTCGGCGCGCAGCAGGGCTTTACCGGCGATTGGGTCGAGGTCTTCACGCCCAAGGAAACCGGCGCGATCGCACCCGGAGCGCAGGCAAAGGTCGAGCCGGTGGACGATGAAGGTGGGCGACGCGTGCAGCTGACATCGGCGGTCGCCGACGCGGAAGGGGATATCACCATCGAAATCCCGGCCTCGGTCCTGGCGGAACTCTCCGGCAAGACGTCGACGCTGGCGTTGACCGTGCAGGCCGAGCCCGGCAAGACCACGGAGTTCGCGGTCGAGTGCAATTTCTCCTCGCTCGGCGAATGCGGGCGCCATCGCTTCACCGTGCATGACGAGCGGCTCGACATGCTGTTCAAGATCACCTTCGACCGTAGCCTGGCGCCGAGCTCGCCAGGCCAGATCGTGATCAACAGCGATATCAGCGGTGAGGGCAAGAGCCTCAGCCTCTACGCCATCCGCGTCCTGCCGGGGCAATAAGACCGGTCGCCAAGGCTTTCCGGGGTGGGGCGGCGGGAAAACCTGCCGGCCCCATCGGCGTCATCGGTTTTGACAGGGCCGGCGTCTATTTCAGGAAACCGGGGCCGGATCCGATGATCTTGTCATCGACCTCGCCGATCGCGCCCTTGTCCTTGCCCTCGTAATCGAGCGAGGAAAGGATGTGGCGGATCAGGTTGAGCCGGGCTCGCCGCTTGTCGTTGCCGCGTACCACCGTCCAGGGTGCATGATCCGTGTGGGTCTCCTTCAGCATCTCGTCGCGCTTGGCGGTATAATCGTCCCATTTGTTGAGCGCCGCGATGTCCATCGGCGACAGCTTCCAGATCTTCAGTGGGTCGTGGCGGCGATCGTGGAAGCGTTTCAGCTGCATCTCGCGGCCGATGTTGATCCAGAATTTGAAGAACTGGATGCCCTCATGCACGATCATCTTCTCGAAGCGGGGAGCCTGCTTCAGGAACTGCTTGTGCTCTTCGGGTGTGCAGAAGCCCATGACCGGTTCGACGCCGGCGCGGTTGTACCAGGAGCGGTCGAACAGCACGAATTCGCCGGCCGTCGGCATGGTCGCGACATAACGTTGGAAATACCATTGCCCGCGTTCGGTTTCGGTCGGTTTGGTCAGAGCGACGACACGCGCCCAGCGAGGGTTGAGGTTGTCCATAGTCGCATGGATCGCACCGCCCTTGCCGGCGGCGTCCCGGCCCTCGAACAACGCCATCATGCGCTTGCCGGTCTTCTGCTGCCAGAGCTGAACCTTGACCAGTTCGACCTGCAGCTTTTCCAGCGTTTCCAGATATTCGTCGTCGTCGAGCTTCTTCTTGTAGGGGTAGTCGTCGGAGGAAAATGCCGCGTCGTCGATCCACTTCGGCAACTCGGGATTGTCGATGTCGAAAACGCGACTCTTGCCGCCGATTTCGAGTTCCACCGCGCGGTTCTCCGCCTTGTCCGCCGTATCCGTCGCTGCCATCGGTTCGCCCTTTCGGCTTGGCGCACGGGCCCGAAAACCGGCTTCGATCATCGGAAGGATCATGCGCGTTTTCAAACTTTCGGGCCTGCGCCTGTCATCGGATAAACAAGGCGCTCGCGACCCGATTTCGTTGGAGGAGGCCATAATTGCGTTGCGGATTCAAGCCGGTCGTGAAAATCATGTCATGAAGGATCGCTATTCCTCGACCATTTTGGTCCGGGAGGAAAAGAAAGTGATTCATGAGGATGTCGAGGTGGACGGTTCGAAGGCGTTCTGGCGGAACCTGGTTCCGCGGCTGAAAGCAGAGCGCTGGCTGCTGGGGCTCACCGTGCTCCTGGCGATCCTTGCGACCGTCGCGGGTATTCATTTCCTGATTGTCCTGCCCTTCTGGATCGTTCTCGTCGCCGCGTTGCTCAACCGTAGCGCGCCAACCTCGGTTATTCTGAGCCCGGCCAAGGCGGTGGTCGCTGCCGGCCCGGCGAGCGACCCGCTGGTGCCCGCGCTGAACGCGCTCGACATGCCGGTTCTGGTGATTGCTGCCGACGAGACGGTGGTGTTCCAGAACATCGCAGCCGAGAAGGCCTTCGGGACCATTCCGCCAAACACCTATCTTGCCGCTCGGGTGCGTTCGCCCGGCATCCTCGACATGGTCCGCGAGACGATGGCGACCGGCAAGGCGAACCAGATCGAGCATAACGAGCAGTTGCCGTCCGACGCCGTCTATGTGGTGCGGGTCGCTCCGGCTGAAATTCCGGGCGACGGGCCGGTCAAGCGGATCTTCCTGCTGACCTATCGCGACATCTCTCAGGCGCGCCGTATCGACCGCATGCGCTCGGACTTCGTCGCCAATGCCAGCCACGAGCTGCGCACGCCGCTGGCATCCTTGCGCGGCTTCATCGAGACGCTCCAGGGTCCGGCGCGCAACGATCTGAAGGCGCAGGAAAAGTTCTTCGGCATCATGCACGAGCAGGCGACGCGCATGAGCCGGCTTGTCGACGATCTGCTGTCGCTGTCGCGGCTGGAGTTGCGCTCGCATATCGCGCCCGATGACCCCGTCGATCTGGCGCCGCTGCTCGGGCATGTCCGCGACAGCCTGCTGCCGCTGGCGAAGGATCTGGATGTCACCGTCTCGCTCGTGGTGCCGGACAAGCCCGTGGTCGTCCGCGGCGAACGCGACGAACTCATCGAGGTCTTCGAGAACCTGATCGAGAATGCGTGCAAGTACGGCCAGGAAGGCAAGAAGGTGGACGTAATCCTGCATGGCGGCGAGGGAGGCGAGGCCGAAGTCGTCGTGAAGGACTATGGCCCGGGCATTCCGGCCGAGCATGTGCCGCGCATCACCGAGCGGTTTTACCGGGTCAATGTCGAGGCCAGCCGCTCGAAGAAGGGTACCGGCCTGGGCCTTGCCATCGCCAAGCACATTCTCACGCGGCATCGTGCCCGGCTCCTCATCCATTCAGAGGTCGGCAAAGGCACGACCTTTACGGTCCGCTTCTGACATATTGGCGCGGGAAAACCCGGGGGTGCCCATTTTTCATTAGCATTTTCAATAACATGAGCTGTCATAAATGTTTCGTCGAACTGACATAAAAGGTGTGGCCATCGGCAGCTAGTTAGGGGCAGCCGATAAGACGGCGAAGAGCGCTGCAACGCTTGGCGCACACCAACACAAGCCCATTCCGGGAGAACTTTTATGAAAGCTCTTAAACTCACTGTCGCGGCGCTGGTCGCTTCGGCCGCATTTGCCGGCGCAGCCGCCGCTCGCGATCAGGTTCAGGTCGCTGGCTCCTCGACCGTTCTTCCCTACGCCAAAATCGTCGCCGAGACGTTCGGCGAGACCTTCCCCGACTTCAAGACCCCGGTGGTCGAATCCGGCGGCTCCTCCGCTGGCCTGAAGGAATTCTGCAAGGGCGTTGGCCCTGATACCATCGACATCGCCAACTCCTCGCGCAAGATCAAGGACAGCGAAGTCGAGGCCTGCAAGGCCGCTGGCGTCACCGAAATCCAGGAAGTGAAGATCGGTTATGACGGCATCGTCTTTGCGACCGACGCCGGCAATGCCGACCTCGCCCTGAAGCCGGAAGACCTCTACAAGGCGCTCGCTGCTGAAGTCGTCGTCGACGGCAAGATCGTCGCCAACCCCTACAAGAAGTGGTCCGAAGTCAACGCCGCCCTGCCGGCCGTCGAAATCGCCGCTTATATCCCGGGTGAAAAGCACGGCACCCGCGAAGTCTTCGAAGAGAAGATCCTCGCTGCAGGCTGCAAGAACGCTGGCGCCGTTGACGTGATCAAGGCTGCCGTTGCCGATGAAAAGCAGCAGCACAGCAAGTGCGTCGCAGTCCGCAAGGACGGCCTGGCTGTCGACATCGACGGCGACTACACCGAAACGCTCGCCCGTATCGCTGCCAACAAGAACGGCATCGGCGTGTTCGGCCTGTCATTCTACGAAAACAACGCCGACAAGCTGAAGGTCGCGACCGTCAACGGCATCGTACCGTCGACCGAAACGATCGCTTCCGGCGAGTACCCGGTTTCCCGCCCGCTGTACTTCTACGTCAAGAAGGCACATCTCGGCGTTATCCCGGGCCTCAAGGAATATGTTGAGTTCTTCCTCGACGACCAGATGATCGGCCCGGAAAGCCCGCTCGCCGAATACGGCCTCGTTGCCGCTCCGGACGCTGAGCGCGAAGAAATCCGCAAGGCTTTCTCTGCCGGCAACATGCTCTGATAATGACAAGCCCCGGCGCGATGTCTTCGCGCCGGGGCATGCCTTCATTCGATTTGCCGGCACCCATGACGGGCGATGCCGGGGAGACGTGCGGATGAGTACTTCGCTCCTTCTTTTGCTCATTATTGTTATTGGTTTCATTGCTTATTTTGCAGGCCGCGCCCGTTCGCTGGCGCAGTCCGGCGGCAAGCTCTCCAACCTTCATTCTCTGCCGGGCTATCACGGTAGCTACGTCGCCATCTGGGCGATGCTTCCGGCCGCACTCGTTCTCGGCACCTGGCTGTTCGCCGCTCCCGTGTATATCGACGGAAGCACGCGCGCGGCCTTGCCGGATAGCGTCCAGAGCCAGGGCCCTGCCGCCGTGCAGCTCGCGCTCGGTCAGGTCAAATCCGTTGCCGGTGGCCTTCTGCGCCTGAGCGGCGAGGAACTCGCAGCCCTTGAGGGCGGCTCCGCCAATCTTCGCGCGACGCTCGCGTCCAAGGGCGTTGCCCTTGCTGGCGAAGGCGATCCCTACATGGTCACCGTCGCCAAGCACTTCAACGCGATGACCGCGACCAACCGCTGGCTGATGACGGTCGCCGTTCTGCTGATCGCGATTGCCGGCGGCGTCTACGCCATCCGCAACGTCGCGACCCGCTTCCGCGCCCGCAACCAGGTCGAGCGGGTCATTCTCGGCTCGCTGATCGTCGCGTCCTCCATCGCCATCCTGACGACGGTCGGCATCGTCGCCTCGATGCTGTCGGAAGCCGGACGCTTCTTCACCATGGTCTCGCCGTTCGAGTTCTTCTTCGGCACGGTATGGGATCCGCGGTTTGCCGCTGCCGGCAGCGGCGGCGCTTCGGGCCAGTTCGGCCTCATCCCGCTTCTTGCCGGCACGCTCTACATCGCCTTCGTCGCCATGCTGTTTGCGGTGCCGATCGGCCTCTTCGCGGCGATCTACATGGCGGAATATGCAAGCCCGCGCTTGCGTTCGACCGCAAAGCCGCTGCTCGAAGTGCTCGCCGGCATCCCGACCATCGTCTACGGTTTCTTTGCGCTGGTGACCGTTGGCCCGTTCCTGCGTGACATCTCCGCCCAGATGAACGGTCTCATGACCGGCAACTACCAGAACTTCATCCAGGCACAGAGCGTTCTGACGGCGGGCATCGTCATGGGCATCATGCTGATCCCATTCGTGTCGTCGCTGTCGGACGACATCATCACCCAGGTGCCGCGGGCACTTCGTGACGGCTCGCTCGGCCTTGGCGCCACCCGCTCGGAGACGGTCAAGAAGGTCATCCTTCCGGCAGCCCTCCCGGGCATCGTCGGCGCGCTGCTGCTCACCGCCTCGCGCGCCGTCGGCGAGACCATGATCGTGGTGCTGGCAGCCGGTGTGGCGGCCCGCATGCAGATCAATCCCTTCGAGCCGATGACGACGGTGACCGTTAAGATCGTCAACCAGCTGACAGGTGACCTCGAGTTCACCTCGCCGCAGACGCTGGTGGCCTTTGCACTGGGCATCACGCTCTTCGTCATCACGCTCGGCCTCAACATTTACGCGCTCTACATCGTGCGCAAATACCGGGAACAGTACGAATGACCGACATCGCTTCCCCGACCGTCCGGATCTCCGCCCGTCCCGCATCCGCCAAGCGCGATATCGGCATCAAGCGTCGCTATGCTGCCGAACGCCGGTTCCGCTTCTACGGCATGGCCGCGATCAGCACCGGTCTCTTCTTCCTGGCATTGCTGCTGTGGACCGTCTTTTCCAACGGCTACACCGCATTCCAGCAGACGACGATTACGCTGCCGATCGAATTCACCGAAAAGGTCATCGACCCCAAAGGCGAACGCGCGACCGACGGCAAGGTGCTGATGACCGCCAACTATCCGCTGTTGGTGCGCGACGCGCTCGTCAAGCAGCTCGGCATCGACGCCACCAAGCGGCCGCAGGTCAAGCAGGCGACCGACATGGTTTCCGCGAGCTCCCGCACGCTATTGCGCGACATGGTCGCCGCCGACCCGTCGATCATCGGCAAGACGGTTCCTGTCACGCTGCTGGCCGAGGCCAACATCGACTCCGCCTTCAAGGGCCAGATCGATCTCTCGGTCGATGAGGGCAAGCGCAAGGTCAAGGACCAGCAGGTGACCTGGATGAACGAGCTGGCGAGCGCCGGCATCCTGAAGAAGAGCTTCAACACCGGCATCTTCACCTTCGGCGCCTCCAGTCGTCCCGAAGCGGCAGGCGTCGGCGTCGCTGCCCTCGGCTCGCTCTACATGATGCTGATCGTGCTGGTGCTGTCGCTTCCGATCGGCGTCGCCGCCTCGATCTACCTCGAGGAGTTTGCGCCGAAGAACCGGCTGACCGACCTGATCGAGGTCAACATCAACAACCTCGCGGCCGTTCCGTCGATCGTCTACGGCCTCCTGGGTCTCGCCGTCTTCATCAACTTCGCCGGCATGCCGCGCTCGGCAGCCGTCGTCGGCGGCTTCGTGCTGACGTTGATGACCCTGCCGACGATCATCATCGCCACCCGTGCGGCGTTGAAGGCGGTCCCGCCGTCGATCCGCTCGGCGGCCCTCGGTCTCGGTGCGTCGAAGATGCAGACCATCTTCCACCACGTGCTGCCGCTGGCGATGCCGGGCATCCTGACCGGCACCATCATCGGTCTTGCCCACGCGCTTGGTGAAACCGCGCCGCTGCTCCTGATCGGCATGGTCGCCTTCGTCGTCGATTTTCCCGGTTCGCCGATGGAACCGTCGACGGCACTGCCGGTGCAGATCTACATGTGGGCCAATGAGGCGGAGCGCGCCTTCGTCGAGCGCACCTCCGGCGCAATCATCATTCTTCTCATCTTCCTGGTCGTCATGAACCTTGGAGCCATTCTGTTGCGACGTCGCTTTGAGCGCCGCTGGTAGTGAGGTAATTACTATGAACATCATGTCAGAAGCAGCAGTCGAGAAGGCTCTGGATCAGAAAATGAACACCGTGCCCTACAAGATGATCGGCAAGGATGTGTCGGTCTATTACGGCGAGAAGCGTGCGCTTTTCGACGTCAACCTCAACATCCGCGAGAACACGGTCACGGCGCTGATCGGTCCTTCGGGTTGCGGCAAGTCGACCTTCCTGCGCACGCTGAACCGCATGAACGACACGATCGAGAACTGCCGCGTCACCGGCAAGATCACGCTCGACGAGGACGACATCTACGACCCGACGATCGACGTCGTCGAACTGCGCGCCCGCGTCGGCATGGTCTTCCAGAAGCCGAACCCGTTCCCGAAGTCGATCTACGACAACGTCGCCTACGGCCCGCGGATTCACGGACTTGCCCGCACCAAGGCCGACTTTGACGAGGTGGTCGAGACCAGCCTGCAGAAGGCCGGTCTGTGGAACGAGGTAAAGGATCGTCTGCAGGAGCCCGGCACCGGCCTTTCCGGTGGTCAGCAGCAGCGTCTCTGCATCGCGCGTGCCGTCGCCGTCAGCCCGGAAGTCATCCTCATGGACGAGCCGTGCTCGGCTCTCGATCCGATCGCGACCGCCAAGGTCGAAGAGCTCATCCACGAGCTGCGCACGAACTTCACGATCGTCATCGTGACCCACTCGATGCAGCAGGCCGCCCGCGTTTCGCAGCGCACCGCCATGTTCCACCTCGGCAATCTCGTCGAGGAGAACGACACCGACAAGATGTTCACCAATCCGGATGACCAGCGCACCCAGGATTACATCATGGGCCGCTTCGGCTGAGGCCGCATAAGGCTGCAACAGTAACTGCAAAGCGCCCGTAAGGATCGACGATCATGTCCATGCATATCATGTCCGCCTATGACGAAGAACTGAAGTACCTGACGCGCCGCATCTCGGAGATGGGCGGCCTCGCCGAACAGATGGTCGCCGAGTCCGTTCGCGCGCTGGTCAACTCCGACCTGGCTCTCGCACAGAAGGTGATCTCGGACGACACCGTCCTCGACGACGCCGAGCGCCAGATCGGTGAGAAGGCGATCGTCACGATCGCCAAGCGTCAGCCGGTCGCCGCCGACCTGCGTGAGATCATGGGGTCGATCCGCATCGCCTCCGATCTGGAACGCGTCGGCGACCTTGGCAAGAACACCGCCAAGCGCGTGATCGCGGTCGCCGGCTCCGGCATTCCGCGCAAGCTCGCCCGTGGCCTCGAGCATCTGGCAGAGCTCGCTCTCGTCCAGCTCAAGGAAGTGCTCGACGTCTACGCCTCGCGCTCGCCGGAAAAGGCCAACAGCATCCGCGAGCGTGACGAGGAGATCGACGCGATCTACACCTCGCTGTTCCGCGAGCTCTTGACCTACATGATGGAAGATCCGCGCAACATCACGCCCTGCACGCATCTTCTGTTCTGCGCCAAGAACATCGAGCGCATCGGCGACCACGCGACCAATATCGCTGAGACGATCTATTACATGGCGACGGGTGCTCAGCCGGAAGGCGAGCGTCCGAAGGATGACACTACGTCGACGCTGGGCTCGGTCAACGACTGAGCGCCAAGCGCGCCGTAAGCATGCATGCCCTTTGAAATCTGATCCGGTCGCGGCTTCGGTCGCGGCCCCGAATTCCTGTATCTGAAGCATGCGGTTTTCGCCCCGCCTTTGAAAACGGCGGATGTGCTCCAGATTTAGAGTGTCTGAGCGCCGGCCGGGCCGATGAGCCCAAAGGCCGCCCGCGGTAAGGAGACGTTACCTGATGTTGCCAAAAATCGCCGTAGTCGAAGACGAAGAGGCGCTGAGCGTTCTGCTGCGTTACAATCTGGAAGCCGAGGGCTTCGACGTCGATACGATCCTGCGGGGCGACGAGGCGGAGATCCGGCTTCAGGAGCGGCTGCCCGACCTGCTTATCCTCGACTGGATGCTGCCCGGTGTTTCCGGCATTGAACTTTGCCGTCGGCTGCGCCAGCGTCCGGAGACCGAACGTCTGCCGATCATCATGCTGACGGCGCGCGGCGAGGAAAGCGAGCGCGTCCGGGGTCTGGCGACGGGTGCCGACGACTACGTGGTCAAGCCCTTCTCGACGCCGGAGCTGATGGCGCGCGTCAAGGCGATGCTGCGCCGGGCAAAGCCCGAGGTGCTGTCGACGCTGCTTCGCTGCGGCGACATCGAACTCGACCGCGAGACCCACCGCGTTCATCGCCGCAGCCGCGAAGTGCGCCTCGGCCCCACCGAGTTCCGTCTTCTGGAGTTCCTCATGTCCTCGCCGGGCCGCGTCTTCTCTCGCTCGCAGCTTCTGGATGGCGTCTGGGGGCATGACATCTATGTCGACGAGCGCACCGTCGACGTGCATGTCGGTCGTCTGCGCAAGGCTCTGAACTTCTCGAACATGCCCGACGTCATCCGCACCGTTCGCGGCGCCGGCTATTCGCTCGAAAGCTGAGCGGTCTGAAAGTCGCCAAGAAAAAAAGGGGCCGATCGGCCCCTTTTTTATTGATGCCGTCCAGCTTCTCAGCGGGCCCTGCGGCGCTCCCCCGACGGCTGGTAGGCCAGCCGCGCATGGAAGGTGCAGTAAGGCGAGGCTTCCGGGGAATCGTTGCCGCAGAAGTGAAACTCTTCCTTCAGCGGGTCGCCGATCGGCCACTTGCAGGTGCGCTCGGTGAGCTGGGTCAGCTCGAGGCGGCGCGACATCGGCACGACAACGTCGGTGCGGGTGCTGAAATCCTGCTCGGCAACGAGATCGACTTCGATTTCTTCCTTGAGAACGACAGCGCCGGCCGCGCGTGCAACCGGGCGGGTCGAAACGCGCGAAGCGTAGTTCGGTGCGCGCGGTGCCGAAGTCGGGCGCTTCGGACGGGCTGCTGTCGTGGTGCTGCCGCCGGCCTTGGCGCGACCTGGCAGGCTCAGGCGGTGAACCTTGCCGATGACAGCGTTACGGCTGACGCCGCCGAGCTGCGCCGCGATCTGGCTTGCGCTCAGGCCCTCGGACCAAAGCTTCTTCAGTTTCTCCACCCGCTCGTCAGTCCAGTTCATTTCTGCACTCTCCGTTCTCAGCGTTGGGGATGGCAGAATCCCTCACCGCACCCCGGCTAAACCCCGGGGTTGCAAACGCGATAACTCTTTTGGTGACTAGGTCCGCCGCATGCGTCTAGTAATTGAATGTTAACGTACTGACCGCTGGACTCTGTGGCAAGAGTCCCGGGAATCAGGCCGAATCGATTTCGTAGTTTTCCCCAACTTGCTCGGCCAGCGTTGCATTTTTGCAAGCCCTCCCGGACGATTTTTCTGCTGCCAGGAATCGACCCTTCATGTTGCGCTGCAAGGCTTGGTTTTGTTGACATTGCAGCGCGAAATGGGAATAGTGCCTGCGCCGCCGAAAGGCGGCATTTTTGATTTTTATCGGCCCGCGTGAGGCGCGGGATCGATGTCGATCTGGAGTGAAGGAGAGCCTCGCATGACTGCAACCACGCCGCTTTACGATACCTACATGCGCGCGCCGTTGCGTTTCGAGCGAGGAGAGGGCGCCTGGCTGATCGCTGAAGACGGCACGCGTTATCTCGATTTCGGTGCCGGCGTTGCCGTGAACTCGCTCGGCCACGCGCACCCGCACCTGGTCGAGGCGCTGAAGGCGCAGGCCGACAAGGTCTGGCACCTGTCCAACCTTTATGAAATTGCGGGCCAGGAAAGCCTCGGCCGCCGGCTGACGGCAGTGACCTTTGCCGACAAGGTCTTCTTCACCAATTCGGGCGCGGAAGCGCTGGAATGCGCCATCAAGACGGCACGGCGTTACCACTTCTCCAAGGGCCACCCGGAGAAGTTCCACGTCATCACCTTCGAAGGCGCCTTCCACGGCCGCACGATCGCGACGATCGCCGCCGGTGGTCAGCAGAAATACATCGAAGGTTTCGGGCCGAAGGCGCCGGGCTTCTACCAGGTTCCGTTCGGCGACATCGCCGCGGTCAAGAATGCGATCACCGAGGAAACCGCAGCGATCCTGATCGAGCCGATCCAGGGCGAGGGCGGCATCCGTCCGGCGACCAAGGAATTTATGCAGGAACTGCGCGCGCTTTGCGACGAGTTCGGCCTGCTCTTGATCCTCGACGAGGTCCAGACCGGCGTCGGCCGTACCGGCAAGCTGTTTGCCCATGAATGGGCGGATATCCGTCCGGATATCATGGCGGTCGCCAAGGGTATCGGCGGTGGCTTCCCGTTCGGCGCCTGCCTCGCGACTGAGGAAGCCGCATCTGGTATGGTGGCGGGCACGCATGGCTCCACATATGGCGGCAACCCGCTGGCCATGGCCGTCGGCAACGCCGTGCTCGACGTCGTTCTGGCCGACGGATTCCTGACGCATGTGCGCGATGTCGCGCTGGTCTTCCGCCAGGGCCTTGCGTCGCTCAAGGACCGTTTCCCTGATGTCATCGAGGACATCCGCGGCGACGGTTTGATGCTGGGCATCAAGGTGAAGGGCCCTTCGGCCGATCTGCTGAAGGAAATCCGCGGCGAAAAGCTCCTGGCCGTGCCGGCGGGCGAAAATGTGCTGCGTCTGCTGCCGCCGCTGACCGTGACGGCGGAAGAGGCGCGCGAGGGGCTCGCACGTATCGAACGCGCCGCCGAGGCGGTTCGCAAGGCAAGCGGCAACGCCGCGGCCTGAAGGTAGCGACCCAGGGACGACTAAGGCGTTAGAATGACCTTCGTGCGGGCACGTGGATAGCGTGCCGCACCAGGGACCGATTTTTCAGACAGGAACCGAGTACGATGGCAGGCACCAGACATTTTCTCGATCTTTCGGCCATGACGGCCGCCGACCTCCGGACGATCATCGACGATGCGCGCGTCCGAAAGGCGGCGACCAAGGCCGGAACTGCCGAGAAGCCGCTCGCCGGCAAGATGCTGGCGATGATCTTCGAAAAGCCCTCCACCCGCACCCGCGTTTCCTTCGATGTCGGCATGCGCCAGCTCGGCGGCGAAACCCTGTTTCTGTCGGGCACCGAAATGCAGCTCGGCCGCGCCGAGACGATCGGCGACACGGCCAAGGTGCTCTCGCGTTACGTCGACGCCATCATGATCCGCACCACCGACCATCGCCGCCTTCTGGAACTGGCCGAGCATGCGACGGTCCCGGTCATCAACGGCCTGACCGACGATACGCACCCCTGCCAGATCATGGCCGATATCCTGACCTTCGAGGAGCATCGCGGTCCGGTAAAGGGCAAGACGATTGCCTGGACCGGCGACGGCAATAACGTGCTGCATTCGCTGATCGAAGGTTCTGCCCGCTTCGGATACCGCATGAACATGGCCGTGCCGCTCGGTTCCGAGCCGCAGGACAAGTTCCTGAACTGGGCGCGCAACAATGGCGGCGAGGTCCTTTTGTGTCATGACGCCGAACAGGCCGTCGCCGACGCCAATTGCGTCGTGACCGACACCTGGATCTCGATGAACCAGGAACATCGCGCCCGCGGGCACAACGTCTTCCAGCCCTACCAGGTCAATGAAGCGCTGATGAAGCGTGCGGCCTCCGATGCGCTGTTCATGCACTGCCTGCCGGCGCACCGCGGCGAAGAGGTCACCGACGAGGTCATCGACGGCCCGCAGTCGGTGGTCTTCGACGAGGCGGAAAACCGGCTGCACGCACAGAAGTCGGTCATTGCCTGGTGCATGGGGCTCGTCTGAGCCGGCTGCCCGGTCGCGCGCGACGGCGAAGAGGCTTCAGTGCGCTCCGCCGAGCGTGCGCCATATAGGGGCGTGTTCACCGCACTTGACATTGTCCACGTGCGACACGATTTAGGCGGCATACGGGCGCTCCTGAAAGTAGTGAGCGCGCAACCGTCGAGGTGGTGCGTTGCTATGGCGGCGGCACATACCTGGTGGACAATCCGTTTATCGCGGGATCAACTGAGACAGCGAGCACGTTGCGCGGGGATAGCAATATCTCTGGTGCAGCTTGGTGGCTGAAGGCAAGGAGCAAGACATGACTGACATGACGCCAGGGCTTGGTGAGTTCGACTTTGCCGGTGACGATCACGTCGTGCCTTTCCAGGTGGAAGGCCTCGACGTGCGCGGCCGCGCCGTGCAGCTCGGCCCCATGCTGGACGCAATCCTCGAGCGCCACAACTATCCGCTTCCGGTCGCGCGTCTGGTTGCTGAAACCGTTGTACTCACCGTGTTGCTCGGGACCTCGCTGAAGTTTGAAGGCAAGCTGATCGTCCAGACTCAGGGCGATGGCCCTGTCGATCTGGTGGTCGCTGATTTCTCGACGCCGGATCGCGTGCGCGCCTATGCCCGCTACGATCAGGAAGCGCTTGCCGCTGCCGAAAAGGACGGCCGGACCCTTTCGCACGAGCTGCTCGGAAAGGGCGTGCTCGCCTTCACCATCGACCAGGGCGCCCATACCCAGCGTTACCAGGGGATCGTTGCGCTCGACGGAGCGACGCTGGAAGAAATCGCCGGCGTCTATTTCCGACAGTCGGAGCAGATCCCGACCAAGGTGCGCCTTGGCGTGGCCGAGCTTCTCGATCGCGACGAAAACGGCAAGCCGCGCCATCGCTGGCGCGCCGGCGGCATGGTCGCCCAGTTCCTGCCGGAAGCGCCGGAACGCATGCGCCAGCCCGACCTTTCCGGCGGTGATGGTGATGATGGTGAAAGCGCGTTCGGTGACGACGATCTCTGGGCCGAAGCCAAGGTGATGGTCGAAACGATCGACATGGACGAGTTGACCGATCCGATGGTCGGAACCGAGCGGCTGCTCTATCGCCTGTTCCACGAGCGCGGCGTCCGCGTCTACGAACCGCAGGCGGTCTACGACCGCTGCAGCTGCTCGCGCGAGAAGCTTCAGTCGGTGTTGTCCAACCTGAGCACGGACGACCTCGAAAGCACCATCGACGATGGCGAAGTCAAGGTGACCTGCGAGTTCTGCTCGACGACCTATCGCTTCGAAGCAAGCGAGGTGCGCCCGCAGTAGCGGGCGCTTCCGGCCGACTGGCCGCGATTTAGAGCGACGCTAGTCCGAAGGACGCGCTTCAGTTCAGGGTGCGCACGAGCCCGGGTGAATCGAGCGAGAAGGCGGGGATGGCAACGTTGAAGGTCTCTCCGCCTTCCGATTCCATGCTGTAGTGGCCGAACATGACGCCTGAGGGCGTATCCAGAGGGCATCCGGACGAATACTCATAGGTATCGCCGGGATTGAGCAGCGGCTGCTCGCCGATGACGCCCGGACCGCTGACCTCGTCGACTTGCCCGTTCTCATCGGTAATGTGCCAGTAGCGCGTCATCAACCGCACGGACGCGTCCGAGTGGTTTGAGATGACGATGCGATAGCCCCAGACATAGCGGCCGTCATCGGG
This sequence comes from Ensifer sp. ENS07, assembly GCF_014852185.1. Lineage (NCBI taxonomy): Bacteria > Pseudomonadati > Pseudomonadota > Alphaproteobacteria > Hyphomicrobiales > Rhizobiaceae > Ensifer > Ensifer sp. ENS07. Next base: position 465,911 of record NZ_JACVBE010000004.1, read on the forward strand.
ATCCGACTGCTCTTCGAGATAGTACGGCTCCACCGTAACTTCTATGTCGCGGGTCAAAGCGCGATACATGGGCATCACCTTGCTTCAGGTCTTTCAGGGTATTCTACAGCAAGATGGTTTCGTCAAGAATAACGGCAAGATTGTGCGATCCCATGATGGGACGGATGGCCGTGCTGACGCGATCGAGCGGGTGAAACGTGCCTGGCACCTTGGCGCCGCGCCGCCGGAAACCATCTCGTGATGGCCGGCAAGCGGCGTCGGCCGCCGTTGATCACGGCGGCCGTGTCTTCGTAAAATCAGGACTTCACGGCCTTCAGCGCGCGGGCGAAATCTTCCACCACATCGTCGCTGTCCTCGATGCCGGCCGAGAAGCGCACGGTTCCAGCGGAAATGCCGAGCTCTTCGCGGGCCTCGTCGGTCAGGTTCTTGTGCGTGGTCGTTCCCGGATGGGTGATCAGGCTCTTGCTGTCGCCGAGGTTGTTGGAGATGCGCACGATCTCCAGCGCATTCTGCAGCGCGAAGGCTGCATCCTTGCCGCCCTTCAGTTCGAAGGCGACGAGCGTCGATCCGCCGGTCATCTGCTTGGCGATGATGTCGGCCTGCGGATGATCCTTGCGGCCAGGATAGATGACCTTGGCGACCTGCGGCTGTTCTGCCAGGAAGTCGGCCACGCGGCGGGCCGTTTCCGTCTGCTGACGCACGCGTAGCGGCAGCGTCTCGATGCCCTTCAGCAGCGTCCAGGCGTTGAACGGCGACATCGCCGGGCCGGTGTGGCGGAAGTAGTCGTGCAGGTGCTCGTTGATCCATTCCTTGTCGGAAAGCACGACACCGCCGAGGCAACGGCCCTGACCGTCGATATGCTTGGTGGCGGAATAGACGACGATATGGGCGCCGAGTTCCAGCGGCTTCTGGAAGAGCGGCGTCGCAAAGACGTTGTCGACGACGACCTTGGCGCCGATCTGGTTGGCGAGCTTGGCAACGCCGGCAATGTCGATGACTTCGAGCGTCGGGTTGGTCGGGCTTTCGAGGAAGAAGACCTTGGTGTTCTTCTGGATCGCCTTTTCCCAGTTGGCGAGGTCGCGTCCGTCGACCAGCGTGCACTCGATGCCGTATTTCGGCGCCAGCGTCTCGACCACCCAGCGGCAGGAGCCGAAGAGGGCGCGGGCGGCGACGATGTGGTCGCCGGCCTTCAGCTGGCAGAGAATTGCGGCGGTGACGGCAGCCATGCCCGATGCCGTGGCGCGCGCATCCTCGGCGCCTTCCAGCATGCACATGCGCTTTTCAAACATGTCGTTGGTCGGGCTACCGTAGCGGGCGTAGATGAAGCCTTCGGTCTCGCCCTTGAAACGAGCTTCCGCAGCTTCCGACGTCTCGTAGACAAAGCCCTGGGTAAGGAAGATCGCCTCGGAGGTCTCTCCGTGCTGGGAACGGGTGGTCCCGCCATGGACCAGTTGCGTTGCGGGGCGCCAGTTTTTGCTCATGTGACGGTCACTTTCAAAAACAAAAAAACCGGCCGCGTGAAGGGCCGGTTTGACACCCGGCCTTTTTAGCTACTTGTTTAACGTGGCTGCAAGCCGACCGGCCAAATCACCACGGGATAAAGCTTCAATACTGCCAGGGTACGCTTGCGTCAATTCCCGGAGTTTGGTTTTGTCTCGCAACTGAAAAGAGGACTGCAATGGGCCGCGACACTGGGATTTTGGCCGATCGCGCGATCGCCGCGCTGTTAGAATCGGGACGCCTCAAAAGCGAGAAGCCGCTGGATGTCGATCAGATCCAGCCGGCAAGCCTCGACCTGCGCCTAGGCTCGAAGGCTTTCCGCGTCCGCGCAAGCTTCATGCCAGGCCCGTCTCACCTCGTTGCCGACAAGCTCGACCGGCTGAAGCTGCACGTCGTCGATCTGACCGATGGCGCGGTGCTGGAAACGGGCTGCGTCTACATCGTGCCGCTGATGGAAAGCCTGGAACTGCCTGAGGGCATGTCGGCCTCGGCCAACCCGAAAAGCTCGACCGGTCGCCTCGACATCTTCACCCGCGTCATCACCGATCGCGCCCAGGAATTCGACAAGATCCCGGCCGGCTACAGCGGTCCGCTCTATCTCGAAATCAGCCCGCGCACCTTCCCGATCGTCGTGCGCCGAGGCTCGCGCCTGTCGCAGATCCGCTTCCGCATGGGCCAGTCTATTCTGTCGGAGCAGGAACTGCAGGCGCTGCACGAGAGCGACGTGCTGGTGGCGAGCGACAAGCCGAACGTCAGCGGCGGCGGCATCGCGCTGTCGATCGATCTGAAGGGCACCGGGCCCGAAGGCCTGATCGGCTATCGCGGCAAGCATCACACCGCCGTCATCGACGTCGACAAGAAAGCGCAGCACGCGATCTTCGATTTCTGGGAGCCACTCTACAGCCGCGGCCGCGACGAACTGATCCTCGATCCGGATGAGTTCTACATTCTCGTCTCGCGCGAGGCGGTGCATGTTCCGCCGCTTTATGCGGCCGAGATGACGCCGTTCGATCCGCTGGTCGGCGAGTTTCGCGTGCATTATGCCGGCTTCTTCGATCCGGGCTTCGGCCATGCCTCGGCCGGCGGCACGGGCAGCCGTGCCGTGCTGGAAGTGCGCAGCCACGAGGTGCCGTTCATCCTCGAACACGGCCAGATCGTCGGCCGCCTGATCTACGAACACATGCTGGAACGGCCGGATGGTCTCTATGGCCTCGGCGTCGGCTCCAACTACCAGGCGCAGGGCCTGAAGCTCTCGAAGCATTTCCGCGCCGAGTAGGGGATTTTGCAGCGCCCCTTACGCGATCCCGCGCAAGGGTGCTTGACAGATCGCCCCGGTTCGGGAAGTTTCGCAGGCGCCGCGGGTGTAGTTCAGCGGTAGAACGCCAGCTTCCCAAGCTGGATGTCGTCGGTTCGATCCCGATCACCCGCTCCATTCTTTCTCGTCCCGTTCCTTGTGTAACCGCGTTCTCGTGGCGGCCTATGGTCAGCTGCGCTGCGGCCGGTTACTTTACCGCTCGATGAATCACCGCGGTTCCAAGGGCCGCCCCTGCCACATGAGACGTGCCGGCCGCTGCCCATGAAAGTTCTTTCCTTTTTCGCCCTTTGCGTATCCTTGATCGCGACGCCGCTTGCGGCCGAGGCTAAGGATCTGCCGCTGCTGTTCGACGCGCGCGAACGCATCGCCAAGCCCGACCTCACGGGCCTGGCGCGCCTGCGTTTCCTGACGACGGTGGACTTTCCGCCGTTCAACTTCATCGACCAGTCCGGCAAGCTTTCGGGATTTCATGTCGATCTCGTGCGCGAGATCTGCCGCGAGCTCGACATCGAGGCCAAATGCCAGATCCAGGCCGTGACCTATGCGGAGCTGCTGCCGGCACTGGAAGAGGGGCAGGGCGAGGCGGTGGCCGCCGGTATCGCCGTCGGTCCGGAACTGCGCCAACGCTTTGGCTTTTCCCGCGCCTTCATGCGGCTTCCAGCGCGCTTCGCCGTCAATACCAAGGCGGCCGGCGCAGTCTCGGCACCGAGCGATCTCAAGGGGAAGCCGGTCGGTGTCGTCGCCGGAACCACGCATGAGGCGATGTTCAAGGCGTTTTTCCCAAAGATCGAGGCCAAGGTCTATCCCGACCGCGAGGCCATGCTGACGGCTCTGCAGAAGGGCGATGTGCCGGCGGTGTTTTCCGACGGCATGCAGCTGTCCTTCTGGATCTCGGGTAGCGCTGCTGGCGGCTGCTGCACGCTTGTCGATGGCGCCTACTTCTCGCAGCGCTTCCTCGGTGAAGGCCTGACGATCATGAACCGCAAGTCCGAGCCTGCCCTGACCCAGGCGATCGATCACGCGCTGCTGGCGCTGTCGCGCAGCGGCCGCTTGGAGGAAATCTACCTGCGCTACTTCCCGAACGGAATCTATTAGGCGCCAGAACTTTTCGGCGTGATCACCGGCCGGCCTATCGGCGGAAGCGGGCGAGCGCGCCGCGCTCGATAGCGGCGCAGGTCAGCTTGTCGAGGCCAAGCCGGTCGCGCAGCAACTGCAGCAGGCGGATTTCTTCGTTGCGGATGCGCTGGTCGGCGGCCGCGATCTCGACGGCGAGCGCATAGGCCGTCTCGTGGAACTTCTCCGGCAGCGCTTCGCGCACGATCTCGAGCATGATGTCGAGCCCCTCGGGCGCCGCCAGCTGCGCCGAGCATTCATGGCCGATATGGACGAGGCTGTCCTCGTCGAAGCCGTCGAACACGGGCAGGAATTGAACCAGCCGGCCGATGCGGGCAAACTCGTCGTCGCTCATCTCGCGGTCGACCGCCGACATCATCACCATGACATAGATGAGAGCTTCGTGGTGGCTGAGGCTTGGTTGCATGGGCTTTCCGGCGGTAGAGCGATTCCAGGGATGGCACGGTTCCTGATCCGGAATTGCGTCGTTTCAAAGAGTTGAGCCGTCTGCCGCTTTCGGCAGACGGTCGAGAGCTGGGAATTGTCGCGGCTATTTACAAGTCCGGCTGCGAAGCGTCCACTCCGATGCCGAGGGTCGGATCGTCGAATGTCATCGGCGTGTGGCTGAGGTCGCGCGGATCGTCACCGTAAAAACCGAGCTTCGCCTGGCGTGCTGCGTCGGCGCGTTTTTCGAGGGTCGAGCCGGGAACCGGCGTTGCCCAGCCATTGTCGACGAGCCAGGTGGCAAGATCCTGTCCGCCAAGCGTGCAGGAGGCGGTGGCCGAAGGGCCGGAATCTCCTTCGGGCAGATCGCAGCTGACCGCACGTGCGCGCAGGAAGTTTCTGAAGGCGGTTCGCGCGACGATGCCGCAGGGCCAGCTCTTGCCGGCGCTTTCGCAGGTCCGCTCCGCTTGTTCCGGCTCGATGCCGTCGATCTGCAGCGTCAGCTTGTCGAACTGGATCACACCGGCGGCGACCGCGACCGGGCGATAGAGTACGGTCGGCCCGGCGGCCTTCGCTTCCTTCTTCGGTTCCGACAACGGCGCACGCGGTTCCACCCGTTCGAGCGGCGCACTGGTGACCGTATCGGGCAGGCCGAACTGCTGTGGCTCGATGGCGCGTGCCGCATTTTCCGTCGTGGGCGATTGTTCGCTGGTCGTCGCCGCGCCGCCGGGATCGAGCGGGACCTCGTCGTCGGCCTGATCCGGCGTCGCCTCGAAATCTGTCATGTCGGGCGTTTCGAGAACGAGTTCCGGTGTGGCGGCGGTCTCACGGTCGCGGATGGCAACAGCGCCCGCATAGAGGATGCCGGTGAAAAGGGCGATTGCGGCGATGCCGCCGGCAAGGGTGTAGAAATGCTGCCGCATCAGGAAGGACGTCCTATTGGCTGGCCCAGATAATTCGGGCGATCCATTCGATCTGGCTGGTCTCGAAGCTCCGGTTCGGATGCTCGGGATTGAGCGATAGAAGTTCGATCACACGCGGCGTCTGGCGCGTGAGCACCTTTGCCATGACCTCGCCCTCCTGCGTCTTCACCACAACCCGATCGCCACGCCGGATCGGCGCGCCGGGGTCGACGATCAGGATGTCGCCGTCGCGGTAGAGCGGCAGCATGCTGTCTCCCTGGACCCCGAGCGCATAGGTGCCGCTGCGCTTTTCCGCATCCGTCGGAAAGTCGATGACGTCCCAGCCCTGACCGGCGGGAAAGCCGCCATCGTCGAAGTAGCCGCCGGCACCCGCCTGGGCAAAGCCGATCAGCGGGATCGTGGCAGCGGCCACCGGCTCGGAAGGCGCTGGGACCCCCTCCGGCTGCAGTAGGCTGGTGAACTGGTCCATGGTGGCGCCCGTCGCCCCCAGCACCTTGGCGATCGATTCTGTCGAGGGCCAGCGCTCGCGCCCGTCGGCGGAGCGACGTTTGGATTTGTTGAAGGAGGTCGGGTCGAGGCCGGCACGGCGCGCGAGGCCGGACGGCGAGAGCTGGTGGCGCTCGGCCAGGGTGTCGATAGCGTGCCAGATCGTGCCGTGAGACAACATGACGAGAGATCCAGGCCGGGCAGGCGGCCACTTGCTGCTTTGGTTCCCGGCCACACTACCGAAACGCTGCAGGGCGGTAAAGAATCGGGAGGAAAATAGTCCTCTTTCCGTCATTTGATTTGCGGGACGCGGCCCCTATAGTTCCGGTGATGGGCAGGACAGGCTTTCGGTGGAGGGCGTTTTGTTGATGCGCATGAAAGCGGAACGCCTGCTGATCGTCGCCATGCTTGCCGCGGTCGCCGGGCTTGCGCTCGAAGATCGCCTGCTTGAGATGGGGCGCCTCGCAACGCTTCTCGGTGCCGCCGGTCTGGTGGTTGCGATCGTGCTTGCATCGCTGCGGGTGTCGCATCACGCCGAGGTTCTGGCATCCAAGGTCGGCGATCCCTATGGCACGATGATCCTCACGCTCTCGGCGGTGCTCGTCGAAGTCGTCGTTCTGGCGATCATGATGACCAGCGAGACCTCGCCGACGCTGGTGCGCGACACGATCTATGCGGCCGTCATGCTCGACATCAACGGCATCCTGGGCCTCGCAGCCCTTCTCGGAGGTCTGAAGCACGGCGAACAGCCCTATAATGACGATTCCGCCCGCACCTACAGCGTGATGATCCTGACGGCGATGGGGATTTCTATGATCGTGCCGGAATTCGTGCCGGCGGCGAAATGGCATCTCTACTCGGCCTTCACCATCGGCGCGATGATCACGCTCTACGCCCTGTTCCTGCGCATGCAGGTGGGCGTGCACAGCTACTTCTTCAGCTACAGCTATCCGAAGGCGAAGGGCGAGGGGAGCGCGAGAGAGGGCGGCCCCGACCAGCCGGTGTTGCCGTCGATCGTGATCCTGATCCTCGGCATCGTGCTGATCGGTGTGCTGGCGGAAGTGATGTCGTCGCTGCTGACATCGGGCTTGAAAGGGAGCGGTGCACCGCCGGCTGTCACGGCCATCGTCGTCGCGGCGATTTCCGCCTCTCCGGAGATCATGACCGCCATGCGCGCCGCTCTCGCAAATCGCATGCAGGCGGTCGTCAATATCGCGCTCGGCGCTTCGCTTTCGACCGTCATCCTGACGGTGCCGGTGATGGAGGCGATCGCGCTCTATACCGGCCAGCCGTTCCTGATGGCGATGTCGCCGGTGCAGACGGTGATGGTGACGATCACGCTGATCGTTGCCGCGATCAACCTCAATGACGGCCAGACCAACGCCATCGAGGGCATGACGCATTTCGTGCTGTTTGCCACCTTCGTCATGCTCTCGGCGATCGGGCTCTGAACCGGCCGCCGGGCGAGCGTCAGGCCGTCGCCTTTTCCTGCGCCTTCCTGGCGACCACCTCTTCATAGGCGGCCTGGAGCGTGGCGCGCACCCGCGGCGGGCCATCGAGCGGCATCCCCAGATGGTCGTGCCGCAGCTCGTCCATGAAGCGATCCCAGAGCGCAGGGCCGCCGTTCTCCATGAGTTCGGCGCGAATGCTGAGCTCTTCGCTGACCGGCCGGTAGCGCCGTCCCCAGGCACCGAGCTGGGCCATGATCGGCACGAGTGCAATCGTCATTTCCGTCAGGCTGTAGATCGCCTTCTGCTTGTGCGTGGGGTCGTCGCGCTTCGTCAGCATTCCCTGTTCGACCAGCATCTTCAGCCGATCCGCAAGGATATTCGATGAGATACCCTCCTGCGATCGCAGCAGCTCCCGGAAGTGCCGTTTGCCGCCGAAGATCATGTCGCGAATGATCAGCAGGCTCCATTTGTCGCCGAACACTTCGAGCGAAAGATTGATCGGGCAACCCGAGCGCATGTCGTCCTTCATTGGCACCTCTTTAAAACCGCTTGCATTATCGCATCACTGACGCTAACGTTCAACTGATTTCAAAATTATAGCAGTTCATAATCGAAACCAGTTGTGTATAAGCCATCAATTTCCAACCCAGAGGAGGCAGGACATGATCGACAGATCCGTGGAACATTCGAGCTTCACCATTGAACGCAACTTCAAGGCGACACCGGTTGAGGTGTTCAGGGCGTTCTCGGAGCCAGCCGCAAAGGAGCGCTGGTTCGTCAACGTCGAAGCCGGGGCGCAGATCACCCACGACTTCCGCGTCGGCGGCCGCGAAAGCGGTCGCTTCAGCGTGGACGACGGGACGACCTATTACGACGATACCGTCTATCTCGATATCGTCGAGAACCGCCGGATCATCTTTGCCTATACGATGACGCAGAACGACAGGCGGATTTCTGCCTCCGTCGCCACGGTCGATATCCAGCCTGCGGGCACCGGAACGCGCCTCGTCTTTACCGAACAGGTGGCCTTCCTCGACGGGCTCGACAAGCTCGAGTACCGCCGCGGAGGCTGGGAAGAGTTGATGGGGGCGTTGGCCAAGGAACTCGGCGAGGCGGTTGCTGCCTGAGGCACAACGTTTGGCCGCGCATAGCGATCGATTCCCGGAGGACACGTGCTGGTCCTCCGGGATTTTTGCTAGTGCATGGCGGCGATCGCGCTGCCGGCGATGCCGACGGAGAAGAGCGTGAGGCAGACGGCGGCGATCCGGCGCGGCAGGTGCGAAGCCGAAAGACCCTTGGACATCTGCACCAGCAGGGCGCCGGCCCCGATCCAGGTCGACCCGGCGGCGATGACCAGCAGGGAGAAGCCGGCGATCCAGGGCCAGACGGCTGCCAGTCCTGTCTGCGGCAACAGCACCAGGGCGACGATCAGGGCTTTCGGATTGAGCAGCGTCGTGAGGAAGACTTGTCGGATGGAGATGACGACACCTTCGCTGCGCTCGGCATCGGTCGTCCAGAGCGCATAGGCGAGGTAGAGAACCCAGCAGGCGGCAATGAGCCTCAGCGCCAGGCCGAGGTTCGGATGGGCGGCAAGGAACGGTGCGAGCAACGCGACGGCGGGAATGATCACCGCGAGATAGCCGCCGAGCTCGCCGGTCAAAAGCGGCAGCGACCGGCGAAGCCCGGCCGATGCGCCGGAGAGCCAAAGCAGCGTATTCGTCGGACCGGGCGTCGCGAGCAGGACGAGGGCGGCAAGGGCAAAGGCGAGCGGCTGCATGTCGTTGGGACCCGAGTTTCATGGTCGTTATCGCTGCCTTCTAGCAGCGGCGCAAGCGCCGGTTCTTGATCTCCATCAAGCTTGCTGTCCGATCCGTGGTGCAAGCCACCCCAAGAAATCGCCACAGCGCCGCCCCGACATGCCCCTTCCGCGCCCGTCGCGGCCGCGCTATCAGACGGGCTCCGCCGCTTCTCCTCCCGCCGGCGTGATCGAGGCTCCCATGAACAAGACCGTCCTGTCAGGCATCGTCATGACGACGTTTTCCTATTTCCTGTTTTCGCTGCAGGATGCGTCGGTCAAATGGCTGGTCGTCGGCTACTCGGTCTGGCAGATCCTGTTTACCCGCAGCATCACCATTCTCCTGCTCTGCCTTGTGATCGGTCGCGGCAAGCTGGTGCGCAGCGCCATCTCGTCGCCGGTGATCAAACCGCTCTTCGTGCGCAATCTTTTGCTGCTCGCTGCGTGGCTTTCCTATTTCAACGCGGCGCGCGACCTCGGCCTGGCGGAGATGACCACCCTTTACTACGCCGCGCCGATCATCGTGACGCTGCTTGCTGTACCGATCCTGAAGGAGGACGTTCCGCCGATCCGCTGGTTCGCCGTGTTCATCGGTTTCGTCGGCGTGCTCATCGCCTGCGATCCGCTCGGCACCGGCATGAAACTGTCGCTGCCGGTGTTCCTGGCGCTTATCGCCGCCGTCTTCTGGGCGATCGGCACGGTGATGCTGCGCAAGACGGCACTTCAGGAAACGACCCTGGTGCAGATGACGATCTCCAACGTCTTTTTCATCGCCATGACCGGGCTTGCCGTCGGCTTTTTCTGGACACCGCCGGCGCTCTTCGACGTCGCGCTGATGGCCGGAACCGGCGTCATCGCCGGCATCGCCCAGTACGCGCTGTTCGAGGGCATGCGCCGGGCACCGATCTCGGTGATCGCGCCGTTCGAATATACCTCGCTCGTCTGGGCCTTCGGGCTCGGCTTCCTGATCTGGGGCGACGTTCCGGCCACCAACGTCTTTGCCGGCGCCGGGCTGATCTTTGCGGCTGGCCTGCTGATCATCGTCGGCGAACGACTGGCGCATCGGCGCGCCGGTGCCGCCGCTTAGAGATACGGGACGGACGGAAATCGTCGTCATGCTTGGATGACGAGCGCCTCGGGAACACGGCCGGTCAGCCGGAAGAACATGTGTGAGGTCACGAGCACGTTTGGGTCGGCAAGATGCTGGTCGAGTGCTTTCAGATCGGCATCGAGCTCGGCCTGGCCGATGAAGCCTTCGGCGACAAGCCCGCCGCGGACATTGTCGATGAAATCCCGAAGGATCGGCCGGCGGTCGTGACCCGGCGGATAGACATGCTCGACCGCGTCGACGGATATCGCCTCGATACCGGCGTTCCGGAACAGACGATGCAGCCGGCGACCGATATTGAGGTCGATGCCTCTGGCGGCGGAATAGGCGACATAGGCGGCAAGCAGCCGGTCCCAGGCGGCAAGCGGCGGATCGCAGATATGTCCGAGGAAATCGGCCTCGAAGCTCGCGATCCAGCCACCCGGCCGTACCAATGACACCATTTCGAGCACGATCAGCTCTGGCCGCGGCACGTTGACGAGCACCAGCCGCATATGAGCGCCGTCGAAGGAACGGCGCGGCAGGCCTGTCGCATAGGCATCGCCCTCGCGCACATCCACCTGGGGGAGCGCATGGCCGGCAACGAAACGGCGGGCGAGTTCGACAAAATTCGGATCGCGTTCGATGCCGAGCACCGATCCGTTTGGCCCGACGCGTTTGCCAAGTAGGTGCAGAACCCCACCGGGGCCGCAGCCAAGATCGACGACGCGTTCGCCCGGCCGGATTCCGACCCGTTCGAGCTGCTGGTCGGAATCAGGGGCGAGATTGGCAATCTGTCGTTTCAGGCGTTCTTCTTCGGGCCCGGCGCGCCCAAGAAGATAGAGATCAGGCTCGCTCATGGCGTGTCCCCCTCTGACCTCGCGGAGGATGCGCCTGCGCGCGAAGAGCGTCAATCAGAAGATGCTGATAAGCTTAACGCGCGTCAGACGTCATGAAGCGCCGCTCGGCGGTTTCTTCATAGATCACAAGACCTTCGCGGCGGTAGAACGCCACCGCCGGATTGGTCGTCAGCACGCTGAGCTGCACGGGCAGGCCGATCGCCCTTGCTTCACCGAGCACTTGGCGAAGCGCGATCGCACCGTAGCCGCACTTCTGGTGACCGGGCGCGACGTAAAGCTTGTTCACCCAGAAATGGTCCTCGCGCCGCGTGACAGATACGCAGCCGACATCCTCGTGCCCCACGGCGATGATGCGATGCTCGCCGAGGATGAGTGCATCCGCCAGCCGAGGCCGCCAGCTGCCCCAAAGCGCGATCGCATAGTTGCGCATGCAGGCTTCTTCCAGCCAGTGCAGATAGGGTTCGTCGCCGGGGACGGCGGGGCGGAGGGCGGCTTTGGTCATGGCTTCGTCATGGAGTGTGGTTCAATCCGCGCAGGCCTAGCACCACAACCGTAACAGAGTGATGGCGGCCGGGTGGGCGCTAAGCCGGCAAGGGCCTCGAGCAGGCCGTGCTCAAACGAAAACAGGCCCTCGAGGGGGCCTGCTTCCAATGCTATTGAGCGAACCTTACGCCGCCTGCTTCTTCTCGCCGTAGGGGTCGAAGCGGCCGTAGAAGGTCTCGCCGCGTTCGGCCATTTCCTTGAGGAGTGCCGTCGGCTTGAAGTGGTTGCCATAATCCTTGGCGAGCGTCTCGCACATCTCGACGAAGGCCTTCACGCCCATGCCGTCGATGTAGGAGAGCGTGCCGCCGGTGTAGGGAGCAAAGCCGAAACCGAGGATCGAGCCGACGTCTGCTTCGCGCGGATCGGTGACGATGCCTTCTTCCATGGTGCGGGCCGCTTCGAGCGCGATCGTCGCGAGAAGCCGCTGCTTCAGCACCTCGACATCGATCTTGTCTGCGTTCTTCTGCGGATAGAGGGTTTTCAGCTCCGGCCACAGATACTTCTTGGCGGGCTTGGCCGGATACTCGTAGAAGCCCTTGCCGTTCTTGCGACCGCGACGGTCGAGATCGTCGACCATCTTGTTGATCAGCGCCAGGTGCTTGGGATCGACAGCCTTTTCGCCGAGGTCGGCGACGGTGGCCTTGAGGATCTTCTGGCTGAGGTCGATCGCCACTTCGTCGTTGAGCGACAGCGGGCCGACCGGCATGCCGGCCATCTTGGCGGCATTTTCGATCATCGCCGGCGGCACGCCTTCGATCAGCATGTCATAGGCTTCGTGGATGTAGCGGAAGACGCAACGGTTGACGTAGAAGCCGCGGGTGTCGTTGACGACGATCGGCGTCTTCTTGATCGCCGCGACATAGTCGAGTGCCACGGCGAGCGCCCTGTCGCCGCTCTCCTTACCGAGGATCACTTCCGTCAGCATCATCTTCTCGACTGGTGAGAAGAAGTGGACGCCGATGAACTGGCCCGGGCGCTTGGAGTTCTTGGCAAGACCGGTGATCGGCAGCGTCGAGGTGTTGGAGGCAAAGATCGCGTCTTCGGCAATCACCGCTTCCACCTTCTCGATCACGTCCTTCTTGACCTGGCGATCCTCGAACACCGCTTCGACGACGAGGCCGGCGGTCTTCAGGTCATTGTAGTCGGCCGAAGGGGTGATACGGGCAAGCAGCGCCTCGCCCTCTTCCTTGGTCAGGCGGCCCTTGCCGATCGAATCCTTGACCAGGCCTTCCGAATGCGCCTTGCCCTTTTCGGCCGCTTCCATGTCGCGGTCGATCAGCGTCACCGCAATGCCGGCAGCAGCCGTCACATAGGCGATCGAGGCGCCCATGAAGCCGGCGCCGACGACGCCGACATGCTTGAATTCGGACTTCGGCACGCCGGCCGGACGACGGGCGCCCTTGCCGAGTTCCTGCATCGAGACGAACAGCGAGCGGATCATCGAGAAGGCTTCGGTCGTCTGAAGGATCTCGGTGAAGTAGCGCTGCTCGATCTTGAGCGCCGTGTCGAACGGTACCTGCAGGCCTTCATAGACGCACTTCAGGATCGCGACGGCGCCCGGATAGTTGCCGTAGGTCTCGCGGCGCAGGATGCCGGAAGCGGCCGGCCAGAGCTGGGCCGAAGCCGGCGTCCAGATGCCGCCGCCCGGAACCTTGTAGCCCTTTTCGTCCCACGGCTGGACCGGCTTCAGGCCGTTCTTGATCATCGCCTTGGCCGCGTCGACCAGCTTGTCGGCATCGACGACTTCATGCACCAGGCCAAGCGCCTTGGCGCGGGCTGCCGTCAGCGACGAGCCTGTCGTCATCATCTGCAGCGCGTCCTGCGCATTGGTCAGGCGCGGCACGCGCTGGGTGCCGCCGGCGCCCGGGAAAATGCCGACCTTGACTTCCGGCAGCGCGATCTTGACCGACTTGGAATTCGACGCGACACGGCCGTGGCAGGCGAGCGAAAGCTCGAAGGCGCCGCCCATGCAGGTGCCGTTGATCGCCGATACCCATGGCTTGCCCGAGGTTTCGAGCTTGCGGAAGAGCCCGGTCATGCGGCCAACGAGGTCGAAGAGCTTCTGGGCGGCGTTATCCGGATCCTTCTTCTTTTCTTCCTGCTGGAAGGTGAACATCGACTTGATCATCGAAAGGTCGGCGCCGCCGGAGAAGCTCGACTTGCCGGACGTAAAGACGACGCCCTTGACCGCTGCGTCGGCCGTGGTCTGGTCGACGATGGCGTTGAGCTCTTCCATCACCTCCTGAGTGAAGACGTTCATCGACTTCTCAGGCATGTCCCAGGTGACGAGCGCGATGCCGTCAGCGTCGGTCTCGATCTTGAAATTGGTATACTTCGTCATGGTTCTCCCCCTCAGTAGAGAATGGGTTCGATCTGCAGCGAGACGTTCGATCCGCCGCTGTAACGTTGCTTGCTGGTGTTGGTGGCGATCAGCCGGCCGTCGCGCTCGACGCGGATGGTGAAGCCCGCGTCGACAGCCTTGTCGAGTTCGGGCTTCGGCACCTGCAGCACGAAGGGCACGCGGGTGGCCTTGCCGTCGCTGACGACCGAAGTCTCGGCGATCAGCTTGGCGGCGACGTCCATCACGCCCTGCTCTTCGAGCCGGATCGTGACGGTGCCGGCCGGAACCGGGCCGCTCGCGACATTGGAGATCGCACCGGTGAGCGTGAAGCTGTCGCCGCCTTCCTCCTCGTCGGAGACGCAGCCCGCGGCTGCAAGCAGCCCCAGGCCCATCACTCCGAGAAGGGTGCGGCGCATCACGTCCATCGTCAGACCCTTTCGATGATCGTGGCCGTGCCCATGCCGGCGCCGATGCAGAGCGTGACGAGCGCGGTGTTGAGATCGCGGCGCTCCAGTTCGTCGAGCACGGTGCCGAGGATCATCGCGCCGGTTGCGCCGAGCGGATGGCCCATGGCGATCGCGCCGCCGTTGACGTTGATCTTGTCGTGCGGGATGTCGAAGGCCTGCATGTAGCGCAGCACGACGGCCGCGAAGGCTTCGTTGAGCTCGAAGAGGTCGATGTCCGACAGCTTCATGTCGGCGCGCTTCAGAAGCTTCTCGGTGACGTCGACCGGGCCGGTCAGCATCAGTGCCGGGTCGGAGCCGATGTTGGCGAAGGCGCGGATGCGGGCGCGGGGCTTCAGGCCCATGCTTTCGCCGCCGGCCTTGGAGCCGAGCAACACGGCAGCAGCGCCATCGACGATGCCCGAGGAGTTGCCGGCGTGGTGCACGTAGTTGATCTTCTCAATTTCAGGATGCGCCTGGATGCCGACGGCTTCGAAGCCGCCCATTTCGCCCGGCATCTGGAAGGACGGGTTGAGCGAAGCGAGCGCCTGCATGTCGGTGCCCGGACGCATGTGCTCGTCGCGGTCGAGGATGGTCAGGCCGTTCTGGTCCTTGAAGGGCACGACGGACTTCTTGAAGTAGCCCTGTTCCCAGGCGTGCGCCGCACGCTTCTGGCTTTCGACCGCATAGGCGTCGACGTCGTCGCGGCTAAAACCGTACTTGGTGGCGATCAGGTCGGCCGAAACGCCCTGCGGCATGAAGAAGGCCGGCAAGTTGACCGAGGGGTCCATGAACCAGGCGCCGCCCGACATGCCGAGGCCGACGCGCGACATCGATTCAACGCCGCCGGCAATCACGATGTCGTCGGCGCCTTGGGCGATCTTGGCTGCGCCAAAGTTGACGGCGTCGAGGCCGGAGGCGCAGAAGCGTGAAATCTGCATGCCAGGCGCACGGGTCGAATAACCGGCTTCGAAGGCGGCAGCCTTCGGGATCACCGCGCCTGCGTCCATCACAGGATCGACGCAACCCATGATGATGTCGTCCACGGTCGAGGTGTCGAGGTCGTTGCGGTCACGCACCGCTTCCAGCATCTTGGCTGCCAGGCGAACGGACGGCACTTCGTGCAGCGATCCGTCCTTCTTGCCACGGCCGCGCGGTGTGCGCACGTGGTCGTAAACGAAGACTTTCGTCATGTCTCATCTCCCTTTCGGCAGCACCGTCAGGTGCTGCCCGTCAAAACATTTTAGATCGAACCCGCGGCGGGATTAGAAAGCGGCCGCATCAAGCGCCATTAGCGTGTCGGCGCCGGTTTCGATGCGGGCCTTGCGCAGGGCCGTTTCCGGCAGGATCCTTTCCATGAAGAAGGTCGCGGTGATCAGCTTGTTCTTCAGATAGTCTGCGCGCGCCGTTTCGCCAGAGGCAAGCTTTTCCTCGGCGGTCTTGGCGATCTTCGCCCACATGTAACCAAGGACGACGAGACCGAAGAGGTGCATGTAGTCGGTCGAGCCGGCGCCGGCATTGTCGGGCTTGGCCATCGCGTTCTGCATGAACCACATGGTGGCCGCCTGCAGGTCGTTGAGGCCCTTCTTCAGCGCCTTGGTATAGGCGGCGAGCTTTTCGTTGCTGCGGTTTTCCTCGCAGAAATCGCCGATCTCCTTGAACAGCGCCATGACGGCGCGGCCGCCGTTGAGGCCTAGCTTGCGGCCGACGAGGTCGAGCGCCTGGATGCCGTTTGCGCCTTCATAGATCATCGCTATGCGGGCATCGCGGACATACTGGCTCATGCCGTGTTCTTCGATGTAGCCATGACCGCCGAACATCTGCTGCGCCATGACGGCATGGTCGAAGCCCTTGTCGGTAAGTACGCCCTTCAGGATCGGCGTCATCAGGCCGAGGAGGTCGTCGGCCGTCTGGCGGTCGGCATCATTGTCGGAGCGGTGGGCGATGTCGGACTTGAGCGCGGTCCAGAGCGTGAAGGCGCGGCCGGCTTCGTTGAAGGCCTTGATCGTCATCAGGGTGCGGCGCACGTCCGGATGCACGATGATCGGGTCGGCCTTCTTGTCCGGCGCCTTCGGGCCGGAGAGCGAACGGCCCTGGATGCGGTCGCGCGCATAGTTGGCGGCATTCTGGTAGGCGATTTCAGCAATCGAGAGACCCTGCAGGCCGACGCCGAGGCGCGCCTCGTTCATCATCACGAACATGGCGTTGAGGCCCTTGTTCTCCGTGCCGATGAGATAGCCCTCGGCCTCGTCATAGTTCATGACGCAGGTCGAGTTGCCGTGGATGCCCATCTTGTGTTCGATCGCGCCGCAAGAAACACCGTTGCGTTCGCCCGGCTCGCCGGCGGCATCAAGCTTGAACTTCGGTACGATGAACAGTGAAATGCCCTTCACACCCTCGGGCGCGCCCTCAATGCGGGCGAGCACCAGATGGATGATGTTGTCCGACATGTCGTGTTCGCCGGCAGAGATGAAGATCTTCTGGCCGGAGATCTTGTAGGCGCCGTTGCCGGTGGGCACTGCCTTCGTGCGCAGGAGGCCGAGGTCCGTCCCGCAATGCGGCTCGGTGAGATTCATCGTTCCGGTCCAGGTGCCGGCAACCATCTTCGGCAGGTAGGCCTGCCTCTGCTCGTCCGTGCCATGCACGAGGATCGCGGCGATCGCGCCCTGGGTGAGGCCCGGATACATGGTCAGTGCCATGTTGGCCGACGACATGTATTCGCCGACGGCGGTGTGCAGCGTATAGGGCAGGCCCTGGCCACCGAATTCTTCGGGCACGGCAAGGCCAAGCCAGCCGCCTTCGCGGTAGAGGTCGAAGGCTTCCTTGAAGCCCTTCGGCACGCTGACCGAACCGTCGTCGCGACGCTTGCAGCCTTCCTGGTCGCCGGAAAGGTTGACCGGAAACAGGGCTTCTTCGGCAAGCTTGGCAGCTTCGCCGACGATCGCTTCGATCATGTCGGGCGTCGCATCGGCAAATCCGGGCAGGTTGTTGTAGCGCTCGATGCCGAGCACGTCGTTCAGGATGAAGAGGGTATCGTCGACCGGAGCCTTGTAGATGGGCATTCTTTCCTCGCCTTTGGTGCTTCGGGCTGCCGTCTCTCGTCGTCGACGCCCGGTTGCAGGATGCCGGATGCGCCGCCATCCTCATTGATTCCAGGGCATCGTCTCCCTCCCGTGCTTCCACGGGACAGCGGGATGCTCCAGGGCGGTCTCGCATCGTTGGCCGGATGCTACAAAATTTTGACGTTTGCGTAAACGTCAAAAATTGCGTGTCGTGCAGTTTGGTGGTGTGTGGGGGAGGTCGGCGGCACCGCGGCGCCTCAACTTCGCACGATCCTGCCAAATCGTTAAAAAATCATCCGCAGGTTAACCGCTTGTTTACCACGTTTCGTGAAAGGTGCGTGTTGAGATGGTCAAAGCTGCAACCTGTCCTGGCGTCGCATCGTTGTAGTTTTGCCCGCGTCGGAAGCGCCACAGGGGTGAAGAAAGCAGTTTTCTTCCGTGACGACTTTCGAGATGGCCGACGACAGGGGCGAAGAACAACATGAGCGGATTGCGATCAAATCCTCAGCGCGCAGGCAGCCAGTCCTATAGCGAGCGGCCGTCGCTCGACGCCTTGAACCGCACCATCGAAGGACTGGAGGCGCGGATCGAAGGCCTGATGAGCGGCACGGCCCGCGACCCGGCGCCAAGGCCGCCCGAGCGCCAGCCCGCCCGCGAACCCGTGCGGGAAACGGCCTCGCCCCGCGATGCCGTCGCCGAAATCATGCAGCGCCAGCGCAGCCTCAGCACCTCGCGCGAGCGCCCGACGCTTCGCGACCGGATGCCGCAGCGCGAGCCGGAACGTTATGCCCCCGAACGACCTGTTTCCGAGCGCCCGATCTCCGATCGTTACGTCGAAGAGCCGCGCCAGCAACCGCTTCACAACCAACCTCCGCGGCCCGCCTCCGCGGTCAACGATATCGCCGAAGCGCTTGTCGGTTTGCGCCAGGACCTGAAGCGCGACATCACTGACGGCCTGACGCGCGAGATGAATTCGCTGCGCACCGAAATTCGCGGCATCAAGGCGCAGGCGCAGGATCACAGCTTTGCCGAAGACGTGCGCGGCGACATGCAGCGCCTTGCCGAAAGCATCCAGCATCTCGGCCGCCAGGCATCGCCCGCCCAGGCCGATGCGCTGCGCGGCGATTTTGACGACCTGCGCGCGATGATCGACGGTCTCGCGCGCGAAGACAGCATGCGCCGGATGGAAAACCGCTGGAGCGGTGTCGAAGACCGGTTGATCGCCTTTGATCAGAACCGCGACGACGAACTGGTCGCGCTCGCCTATCGCCTGGACGAAATCAAGTCGCAGATCGGCTCGCTCCAGGGAAGCTCCGCCGTCGACGCGCTGGAAGACAAGCTGATCGCCGTCGCCCAGGCGATCGAAATGCTCGGTCGCCAGATCCAGCCGGACGATCGCCGCCTCGTCTCGCAGTTTGCCGATCTCGACAGCCGTCTCGACGAAATCAGCCGCGCCATCGCGGCCAACACTCGCACGACGTCCGGGCTGGATTCCGGCTTTGTCAATCGCCTGGAAAGCCGGCTTGGCGATCTCTCCCGCCAGATCGACAGCCTGTCGCGCCCGAACGACGGCGGGCTCGGTGCGCGCCTCGAAGCCTTGACCGTCCGGGTCGAGGATCTCGCCGGTGAAAAGGCGGCTGCCCGCTTGGAAGAGCGGCTGGACCAGCTGTCGCTGATGATGGAGCGCAGCAGCAGGACCGCGCAGTCAGACCTCAACGATTACCTGTCGGACATTTCCCGCAAGATCGAAGCTCTCGACCAGGGCAGCGTCAACGATGCGCTCGCCGAGCGGCTGGACTATCTCGCCCGCCGGATTGACGAGCTTGACACCCATGGCGCCCAGCCCGCGTCCGATCCGCGCTTCGACCGGCTGGAAGATCGCCTGGTCGGTATCGCGCAGCGTCTGGAAGAGACCTACGCCGCGCCGTTCGACGACCGCGCAGCACTTCAGAATCTTGAAGCCCAGATTGCCAACCTGTCGACGCTGGTCAGCCAGCCGCGGGCGGACGTCGCCCAAAGCGCCATGCCCGTCGACTACGAAAGCCGCATGACCGCGCTCGAGGACTATTTCTCGACCAGCGACGAGTACATCGTGGAAGCCGCGCGCCAGGCCGCCGAAGCTGTGATGGAAGCCTATTCCAAGAACGGTCCTTCGCAGGCCTCCGCCGGTGGCGATCTGGCAGCGATCTCGGCACTCGCCGAAGACTTGAGGACGCTTGAGGACTTGAGCCGCTCCAGCGAAGAGCGGACTGCGCGCACCTTCGAGGCGCTGCACGAAACGCTCGTCCACATTGCCGACAAGCTGGAGCGCATCGAAAACCGCGAGCCGGCAATGGCGGCGCAGCCTGCCATGGCGGTGGTGCGCGAAGCGGCTCAGATGCCGCGCGCCGCACAGCCGGAGTTCCACGACCCCTTCGGTGGCGGCGATCTTGATGATCGCTACGACGACCTGCAGCGCAATGTCCGTGCCCTCCAGGCAGAGGACCAGGCCGTCGCGGTTCAACCCGCCGAACCGGCAACAGCCCTTGCCGACGATGCGCAGATTTCGACCGTCGAGCTCGAAGAAGAGCGCGAGCCGGCTGCCGCCGCCCGCACCGGCCTGCTCGCCGGCCTCACCCGGCGCTTTTCCGGCAAGCGCTCGGAACCGGCGCCGGAACAGGCACGCAAGCTCGTAGAGCCGACCCCGTCGATCGATCCCTCCGAAATGCTCGCGCCGGAAGAAGCGAACCAGCTGCTCGAGCCGGGCTCCGGCGTTCCCGACGTGAAGAAGATCCTGGAACGCGTGCGCGCCGGGCAGATGAACAAAGCAGGCATCCAACCGGCCGATGGCGACAAATCGGACTTCATCGCCGCCGCCCGCCGCGCCGCCCAGCTTGCCGTCGAAGAGACCGACACCCTCAACAAGACCGGCGAAAAGGCCGCGACGTCCGGCATCGGCGGCGCCTTCGCCCGCCATCGCCGGCCGATCCTCATGGCCGTCGGCGCCGTCCTTTTGGCGATCATGTCTTACCCGCTGGTCAGCTCGATGCTGAACAAGGACGAGATGCCGGTCGAACCGGTCGCGGTCATCGAGCAGACGGTCACTCCGCAGGCAGCCGAGTTCAAGGCCGCCGACGACCATCTGGTGCAGGGCACGACCGTCGCGGCGCAGGAAGCACCGGTTACCGAGTCTGAGACGGCCGTTGCGACACCGCTCGATTCCGTCGAAACGCCCGTGAAGCTTCCCGAGGCCTCGATCGCGGTGACGGCAACGACCGTGCCGACGACCACCTTTGCAACGCCCGAAGACAAGGCGCCGATGCTTGCGCCCGTCGCCGAGACGCCGACGCCGGTCACCGAGTTCCAGCCGGCTCCGGCCGCAGCGTCGCCGGTGGCGAACGCTTCGCTCGCCAGCGCGCCGGCCGATGGCGCCGCGATGACCCCGGCGACGACAGCTGCTGCCGCTGTGCCCACCGACGTCGTGTTGCCGGAAGGTTTCGGTCCGGTCGCGCTGGTGACCGCGGCCAAGGGCGGCGACCCGCTCGCCTTCTACGAAATCGCCGTGCGCTTCACCGAGGGCCGTGGTGTTCAGGAAAACATGGCTGAAGCCGCCAAATGGTATCAGCGCGCCGCCGATGCCGGTGTCGTGCCGGCACAGTACCGCCTCGCGACCCTCTACGAGAAGGGCACCGGCGTGACGCGCGACGCGGCGAAGGCGAAGGCGCTCTATATCGCTTCCGCTGGCCAGGGCAACGCCAGCGCCATGCACAACCTCGCGGTGATGCTGGCAAGCGGCCGCGATGGCGCGCCTGACTTCAACGAGGCAACGAAGTGGTTTGCGAAGGCGGCCGAGCTCGGCATCCGCGACAGCCAGTTCAACCTTGCGGTTCTCTACGCCCGTGGCAACGGCGTGCCGCAGGACCTGACGGAATCCTACAAGTGGTTCTCGGCGGCTGCCCGCGAAGGCGATCTCGATGCCGGCGCCAAGCGCGACGAAGTTGCCAAGGCGATGAAGCCGGAGCAGCTCGAAAGCGCCAAGGCCAAGGCGGAAGCCTGGAAGGCTGAGCCGGTCGACGCCAAGGCAAACAGCGTCGACGTTCCGGATGCCTGGGTTGGCCCGGCCAACAAGACCGCCAGCGTCGACATGAGCAAGGCGGTCCGCAACATCCAGGCGATCCTCAACAACAACGGCTTTGACGCTGGCAAGCCGGATGGCCAGATGGGCAAGAAGACCGTCGCCGCCATCAAGGCCTTCCAGAAGTCGGTCGGCCAGGAGCCGACGGGCGAAATCACCGAGCAGCTGGTCAAGGAATTGCTGAAGCGCAATTCCTGACCCTTGGGCCTTGCGCCGTAATAAAGCCGCAGAGCCGGGCGACACGGGTTGCGGGTGGCGCAGCCATCCGCCATGTGGCTGAAAAGGTTGAAATCTCGGGCTGCTGCATAATTCCTTAATCGGAATCGGGCTAAGGAAGAACCGATGCAGCAATCAAGGTCCGATTCGTGGCCTTGGCACGTCCTGGCGGAAGCGCAACGCTGCAGGAGTGCATGACGGAGGCCGCCTCGCCCTCGGGAGAGGTGCCGGCCCTTCGAATATTCCCTCAATCGTGGTGATTTGATTGCCACACTGACTGGTTCGCCCGCATCGCGGGCCGTTGGCATATCGAGGTCCCGGCGTGTCGATTTATCTGCCCATCGCAGAGTTGTCGGTGAACATACTCATCATTCTCGGTATGGGCGCCGCAGTCGGCTTTCTGTCCGGCATGTTCGGCGTCGGTGGCGGGTTCCTGATCACCCCGCTCCTGATCTTCTACAATATTCCTCCCGTCGTAGCGGTAGCGACCGGTGCCAACCAGGTGGTGGCCTCGTCGATTTCGGGGGCGATCACGCATTTCCGGCGTGGCACGATCGACATCAAGCTCGGCACGGTGCTCTTATGCGGTGGTCTTGCCGGCGCGACCGTCGGCGTCTGGCTGTTCTCGCTGCTGCGTCGCCTCGGCCAGCTCGACCTGGTGATCTCGCTGCTTTACGTCGTGCTGCTCGGCACCGTTGGCGGCCTGATGCTTTGGGAGAGCGTCGTCGCCATGCGCAAGGCGGCCAAGAACCAGCAGACGACCTTGCGTCGCCCTGGCCAGCACAACTGGGTGCATGGCCTGCCCTTGAAGATGCGCTTCAAGAAATCGAAGATCTACCTGAGCGTCATCCCGGTTGTCGCCCTCGGCTTCTGCATCGGCATCCTGACCTCGGTCATGGGTGTCGGCGGCGGCTTCATCATGGTGCCGGCGATGATCTATCTCCTGCGCATCCCGACCAACGTCGTCGTCGGCACGTCGCTGTTCCAGATCATCTTCGTTTCGGCCTACACGGTCATCGTCCAGGCTTCGACCAACTACACCGTCGATATCGTGCTCGCCTTCGTACTGATGATCGCCGGTGTCATCGGTGCCCAATACGGCGTACGCGTCGGCCAGAAGCTGCGCGGCGAACAGCTGCGCGCATTGCTGGCCTTGCTTGTTCTTGCCGTCGGCATCCGTCTGGCAATCGAGCTCATCATTCCGCCGAAGGACGTCTATTCGGTCGTATCCGCGGGGTTCGGTTTCTGATGATCCGCCTCGCCCGCACAGCTCTCGCTCTCCTTGTTCTGGCTTTCGCCGCCCCGGCGCAGGCAGCCATCCAGGACGAGAATGCCGACTTCACCGAGAAGCTGGAGATCGGCATCTCCACCGACGAGATCGCCATCACTTCCGATTTCCGCGGCGCCGACCTGACGATCTTCGGCGCCGTCGACGGCTTCGATCAGGGCCTGCTGGCCCAGGGGCGCTACAACATCGTCGTCAGCCTCGAAGGGCCCAAGGACAACGCGACGGTGCGTAAGAAGGAGCGCGTCTTCGGCATCTGGGTGAACACCAGCTCCATGACCTTCGAGCTGGTGCCTGAATCCTATTCGCTGTCGTCGACGCGCGATATCGAGACGATCGCGCCGCCCGGCGAGATGGGCAACATGGGCATCGGCGTCGACCACATGCGGCTGGTGCCGCTCGGCTTCGTGGGTGACGGCAGCAATCTCGGCGAATTCCGCAACGCCTTCCGCCGCATCCGCGAGACCAGCGGCGTCTACGAGCGCGATCCCGGCGGCGTGCAGTTCATCAGCTCCAGCCTCTTCAAGGCCTCGGTGCGCTTGCCGGCCAACGTGCCGAACGGCGTGCATGTGGTTCGCGCCTATCTCTTCCGTGACGGCGTCTTCGTCGCCGCCAAGGCGCTGCCGCTGCGTGTCGTCAAGACCGGCCTGGAACAGTTCATCACCCAGGCGGCACACCAGCAGCCGCTGCTCTATGGCCTCATGGCCGTGCTGCTCGCCGTCATCACCGGCTGGGGCGCCAGCGTGATCTTCCGCAAGGAATAGTGACGGGCGATCTTCGCCGACGTTTCCTTTTGCGCGCCGGAGCGCTATGGAAAGGCATGCCGAATGCGTTTCATCAGCGCATGCCATGGCAAATAAAAAACAGAGGAAGCTCGATGAAACCGATTTTTGTCCAGTTGCAGTGCGCTCCCGGCAAGACCTACGAGGTTGCCGACGAGATCTACCGCAAGGAGATCGTTTCGGAGATGTATTCGACGAGCGGCGATTACGACCTGATCATCAAGGTCTATATCGAAGAAGGCCAGGACATCGGCAAGTTCATCAACGACAACATTGCCACGGTGCCGGGCATCTCGCGCTCGCTGACGACGCTGACCTTCAACGCCTTCTGATTACCGGCGGATCCCCGGCGCGGGAGAGCCGCGCCGTTTTCCCCGCCCTCTTCAGGCGATGAGATTGGCAAAGCGAACCGAATAGATCCGGTCGCGCCCGAGCATATGGGCGACAAGCTTGCTGCGGTCGAAGAGGCCGGTCATCGCCCGGTGCCTGAGATCGAGCCCGCCAGTGGTGACCCCGAAAGCCGGCATCAGCATGCGCGTGCCATCGGTCGCAAAGCAAGCGCGGCGCACCGCTCTTTCCCGTCTTACCACCGTTGCAGCCGGATGCAGGTGCCCGGCGATCTCGCCGACGGCATCGCCGCGCTTCGGCTCGTGCCGGAAGGTCAGGCCCGCATGGCCGAGTTCGTCCATCGAGGCGCCCGGCAGGCCGAAAGCACCGTCCGGGTCGTGGTTGCCGTTGATCCAGACCCATTCGCGCCCATGCGCCATGGCGGCAATCATGTGCCGGAAATCATCGGGCATTGCCGCCGAACCGACGCGGTCATGGAAGTTGTCGCCGAGGCTGATGACGAACTTCGGGTCGTGCCGCGCGATCGCCGCTTCAAGCACGCGCAGCGTCGCCAGCGTATCGTAAGGCGGCAAAAGCATGCCGCGGCGGGCAAAGGCGGAGCCTTTCTCCAGATGCAGGTCGGAGACGACCAGCGTGCCCGTCTCCGGCAGGTAGAGGCTACCGAGCGGATCGCAGATCGCGATGACGCCGTTGACGATTGTCTGGGCATGGAGGAGGGGGGCAGTCGTCTGGGCCGAGAGGGCGTGGGCGAGGCGATGCATGGTCACGGTCTCGCACATTGTGTTGCGAGGATAATACCCCCCTCTGGCCGGCAGGCCAGAGGGGGGTAACCCGCCGACATCGACAGACTGCTCATTCTCGAAACCATTTTCCTATCAATCCACATCCAGACCGCCCATCGCCTCGTGGATCAGGTCGTCGGCGGCTTCCGACAGCAGGAAGTCCTGCGCTTCGCCCTGGACCATTTCCTTGCCGATCTCCAACATGACGGGCACCGCCAGCGGCGAGATCCGGTCGAGCCGTCGATGCGTGATGTGGCCCTTGATTCGCTTCAGCATATCCCCGAGGCGGGCGATGTCCAAAAGCCCCGTCGCCGCATCGTTGCGGGTCGCTTCGAGCAGCAGGTGATCCGGCTCGTGCGCGTGCAATACGTCGTAAATGAGGTCTGCCGAGACCGTCACCTGCCGGCCGGTCTTTTCCTTGCCGGGATGGCGCTGGTCGATGAGGCCGGCGATGACGGCGCAGTTGCGGAAGGTCCGTTTGAGCAGGAAGGATTCGTTGAGCCAGGCTTCGAGGTCGTCGCCGAGCATGTCCTCGTCGAAGAGATCGGCAAGCGCGCCGCGCCTGAGCTCGAAGGTGGCCCCGAGGTCGTCGAGCGCCCAGACCGCCAGCGAGTAATCGGTGGCGACGAAACCGAGCGGTTTCAGCCCGGCGCGATCGAGCCGGCGGGTAAGCAGCATGCCGAGCGTCTGGTGCGCCAACCGCCCTTCGAAGGCATAGATGACCATGTAATGGCGGCTGCCGCGCGGAAAGGTCTCGATCAGAAGCTCGTCCTCGCGCGGCAGCATCGAGACGTCCTTCTGCAAGGACAGCCAGTCGCGCACCTGTTCCGGCAGCGCTGCCCGGCGCGCTGGATCGGCAAGCATCCTGCGGACCTGCTCGGCGAGATAGGTCGACAGCGGAAACTTGCCGCCAGCATAGCTCGGCACCTTGGGATCGAAGGTAAAGGCCTGGCTGACCAGGCACTCGTTTTCGCGGATGCCCTCGAAACGCAGCACCTTGCCGGAGAACATGAAGGTGTCGCCCTGCGAGAGCATTTCGAGAAAATACTCTTCGACCTTGCCGAGCGGCATGCCGCCGCGGCCAAGCGAGCCGCGCGCGTTGCGCTTGACCAAACGCACGTTGAGCATCGGCGATTCGACGATGGTGCCGACGTTCAGCCGGTACTGTTGCGCCACCAGCGGATTGGAGACGCGATAGAGCCCGTCCTTGGTCTTGCGGATGCGGGCATAGCGCTCGTAGGTCTTCAGCGCATAGCCGCCGGTCGCAACGAAATCGATGACGCGCTCGAAGGTCTCCCAGGCGAGCGTCGCATAAGGCGAGGCGGTGGTGATTTCATCGAACAATGCGAGGGGATCGAAAGGCGCGGCGCAAGCCATGCCGAGCACGTGCTGGGCGAGCACGTCGAGAGCGCCTTTGCCGACGGGTGGCGTGTCCTGCGCGCCGATATAGTTGGCGTCGAGTGCGGCCTGGCATTCCATCACCTCGAAGCGGTTGGCCGGCACCAGGATCGCCTTCGACGGTTCGTCCATGCGGTGGTTGGCGCGGCCGATGCGCTGGGCAAGGCGACTCGCGCCCTTCGGTGCGCCCACATGCACGACGAGATCGATATCGCCCCAGTCGATGCCGAGGTCGAGCGTCGAGGTCGCAACGACCGCCCGAAGGCGGTTCTCGGCCATCGCCGCCTCGACTTTGCGGCGCTGGGCGACGTCGAGCGAACCGTGATGCAGCGCGATCGGCAGGTTGTCGTCGTTGATCGTCCAGAGCTCCTGGAAGAGCAGCTCCGCCTGGCTGCGGGTGTTGACGAAGAGCAGGGTGGTGCCGTGCTCCTTGATCGCTTCGTAGACATCGGCGATGGCGTAGCGTGCCGAGTGCCCGGCCCAAGGCACATGCTCCTCGGTCTTCAGAATGGAGATCTGCGGCTTGGCCCCGCCCTGGACCTGGACGAGACCGGCATGGTTGTGCGCGTCCGGCTCTTGCGGCGCCAGCCAACGCTGCAGATCCATCGGGTCAGCGACCGTTGCCGAAAGGCCGATCGTCTGCAGGCCGGGCGCCAGCCGGCGCAGCCGCGCCAGACCGAGGGAGAGAAGATGGCCGCGTTTGGAGGTGACGAGCGAATGCAGCTCGTCAAAGACGACGTAGCGCAGGTCCTTGAAGAAGCGTTGCGCCTCGCCGTTGGCGAGCAGCAGCGCGAGTTGCTCCGGCGTCGTCAGCAGAATGTCGGGCGGATTGAGTTTTTGTCGCTGACGCTTGGCGGTCGGCGTATCGCCCGTACGGTTTTCGACGCGCACAGGCAGTCCCATTTCGCCGACCGGTTTCATCAGGTTGCGCTCGATATCGACGGCGAGCGCCTTCAGAGGCGAGATGTAGAGCGTGTGGATGCCGACGAAGGCTGCGCCCGGCGGGATCTTGCCGCGCCGGGTGAGATCGACCAGCGAAGGCAGGAAGCCGGCGAGCGTCTTGCCAGCGCCGGTCGGCGCGATCAGCAGCGTGCTTTCCCCGGCCTCGGCGCGGGCGAGCAGCTCCAGCTGGTGCGCACGCGGCCGCCAGCCCTTCTCGCCGAACCAGCGCAGAAAGGGAGCGGGCAGGGTCAGGGCATCGCCCTGCGGCTCTCTGGAATCGATCCTGTTCACGGAGAACAAAGGTAGATCAAATCCGCCAAAAGAGAAGCCTGTCCGATGGGTGCAATCACAGGCATTGACTCGCGGTCTAATCATAGATAAAAATTATCCACGATTAAGGAGCCGCCCATGAAACTCGGTGACGGGGTCGAGCAGGCCATTCACAGCGTGACGATGCTGAGCTGTCTTCAGCCCGGCAGCACCCTGTCGGCGGCCGCTCTTGCCGAGTTCCATGGCGTCTCTACGAGCTATCTCTTGAAGCACCTGCAGGCGATGTCCGGTGCCGGACTGCTGGAGGCAGTTCCGGGTCCTAAGGGCGGTTACCGGCTCGCGAAGACGCCGGAGAAGATTACCTTGCTCGATATCGTGCTTGCGGTCGAAGGCCCGGAGCCGGCGTTCCGGTGCAACGAGATCCGGCTGCGCGGTCCCAATCCCTATGCCTGCAAGCCGACCGCGCCCTGCACCATCAATGTTGCGATGCTGAGAGCCGAGCAGGCCTACCGCACCGAACTCAGGCGCGTGACCATCGCCAGCATCCTGGATGACCTCAACGCGAAGGATGACGGCAGCGTATGGGCGCGAACCGAAGCCTTTCTGGCGATCAACGAGCGCAAATCGTCCGCCAGCGCCTGACCCCCATCAACCCGTTAAGCCCAAGGAGGTGGCATGAAAGAGACCGCGTCCGCTGAGAGAACGGATCACTGAGATGGCGATGATGATTGAGGGACAGCCACGCTTCCGGCCTTTCGGCTTATCCTGTTGGGGTTTTGGAGATCTCAACA
>NZ_JACVBE010000050.1:0-1368 GCF_014852185.1 Ensifer sp. ENS07
CAAAAAGACACTATTCGGGTTGTGGGCATTGATGATTGGAGCTGGCGGCATTCCTCGCGGTACGGGACGATCATGGTCGATCTTGAGCGTCATTCGGTCGTCGATATCTTAGAGGACCGCAGCGTCGAGAGCGCAAAATCTTGGTTGCAAGAGCGTCCGACGATCGAGGTCGTGAGCCGAGATCGCTGCGGTTTGTATGCTCAGGCGGCCCGAGAGGGCGCCCCGCAGGCCCGCCAGGTGGCTGACCGTTTTCATCTGGTTCAAAATCTCAGAGAGGCAATCAAGGAACAGATGAGCGTTTATGGTCACGCCCATGTTAGACCCATTCTCTCCGAAGATGCTATCGCCAGCGCCAGGTCACAACAGCGCCGTGCCCGCTTGGCGCACAGGCAATCTCGTCAGGAAATATTCGACACGCTTCAAGCTTTGCGGCAGCAGGGCCTCACCTACAGCGAGATTGCAAGGCGGACCGGATACGAGCGCCGCAGCATCGCGAATTGGCTTATTTCCAATGCACCTCGAGACAGAAACCGGGCAGCATTGAATCCGACATCGCCACTGTATTTTGAAGCTTTCCTGGCTGAATGCTGGAAAAATGGAAACCGGGTTGGGCGCCATCTGTTTTACGATATCAAGAACCGCGGTTACACGGGCAGCCGCTCCAATTTGGAGCGCTTGCTGAAGGTGTGGCGTGAGATCGAGAACATTCAACCCGACGAGCCGCCTCCGGAGACGGATGTTTCAGAACCCGTCCGAGATCCTGACACCGGCCATATGATCTCGTCTGTGGTGGCCGCAGCTTTGTGCATAAAACCGCGCGGCCTGCTGACAGATCGTCAGGCCAGAAAGGTCAATGCATTGAAGCAGGGCTCTCGAGTGTTCGCCATAATGCGTCGCTTGGCCATGCGCTTCAACGGCATCTTGCGCAGCAGGAGCCCGGACGCACTGGATGAATGGATCGACGATGCCATCGACACCGAGCTCACGGCAATCATGCGTTTCGCCAGCGTTTTGCGCCGGGATATTGATGCCGTCAAAAATGCAATCGAACTCCCGTGGAGCAACGGTCAGGCCGAAGGGCAGATCAACCGCCTCAAGATGCTGAAGCGAGCAATGTACGGTCGCGCCGGCCCCGAACTGATGAGGGCGAGAATGCTGCCGCTGAATCACAGAAATTGAGGATGAACCCTTAAACAGGTTCTTCCTCAATTTCTGTGGTTAACAGAGTGTTAGCGCCTCGACTGCGCGGCGGCAATCAAGGTGAGATTCAGCGTCAATCAGGATGAGACTCGGCGGCGGGGGTGTGACGAAGGGAGGGCGTAGCCCGACCGGAGTTACACTCCCGCCGCGGCGCAATTTTTAGGCGTC
>NZ_JACVBE010000052.1:0-1141 GCF_014852185.1 Ensifer sp. ENS07
GACTGGTTCGTAAGCACGCTTCGCACATATCCTGAAATTGCAATCTTTCTCTCATTGGCGCTGGGATACTACTTCGGTTCATTCACCTACAAAGGCCTTGGCCTCGGTGCGGTGACTGCGACGCTGATCGCTGCCGTCATCATCGGTCAACTCGGGATCACCATTTCGCCGCCGCTCAAGGCCACGTTCTTTCTGATGTTCCTGTTTGCGATCGGCTACGGCGTCGGGCCGCAATTCGTTCGGGGCATCGCGAAGGATGGCCTCCCGCAAGCGTTGTTCGCGGCGGTTGTGTGTGTCTTTTGCCTGGGAGCGCCATATATCGCTGCCAAGATAGCCGGTTATGATGTGGGTTCCGCGCTGGGGCTATATGCAGGCTCGCAGACCATCTCGGCGTCGATGGGATTGGGAACGGATGCCATCAATCGCCTTGGTTTGGCGCCGGAAGAAACCAAACGTCTTCTGGACGCCATGCCGGTCGCCTATGCCGTCACCTATATTTTCGGAACGATCGGATCGGCCATCGTGCTGGCGTTGATCGGTCCTGCGCTCATGGGTATCGACTTGGAGGCGGAATGCAAACGCTACGAGGCCGAGCAGGGTGGCAAGAAGGAAGCGGGGGGCGCTGGAACCGCTTGGCACCACTACGAGTTGCGCGCCTATCGCGTCCGCGAGGGCGGGCCGGTCGTCGGCAAGACGGCACGTGAAGCCGAATCGATGATCCCTGAGCAGCGGATTTTCATTGAACGTATTCGTCGCGGGGGAAAGATCGAGGATGCTACGGCAGACACGGTGATCCAGGCAGGCGACGTCGTTGCCGTGGCCGGGCGGCGCGAAGTGCTGGTAAGCGTGATCGGGCAAGCGGCAGAGGAAGTCGACGACCGCGAGTTGCTGGCCGTGCCCGTCGAAGGGGTCGATGTTCTTGTCACGACCAAGGAGGCGAACGGCAAGACGCTGGCGGAACTGGCACAATGGCCAACGTCCCGTGGCGTGTTCCTGCGCCGGATCGCCCGTGGCGCTACGGCGACGGAAATTCCGATCCTTCCGAACACGCAAGTCCACCGCGGCGATATCCTGACGATCGTCGGGCGAACGCAGGACACCGCGGCTGCCGCCAAAGCACTGGGTGTGGCCGACCGGCCGA
>NZ_JACVBE010000053.1:0-1090 GCF_014852185.1 Ensifer sp. ENS07
AAGCTTATTCGCAGCTCCCCACGGCTTATCGCAGCGTATCACGTCCTTCATCGCCTGTGCATGCCAAGGCATCCACCAAATGCCCTTTTGACACTTGATCGTTCTCATTGCCAATGCTCATCCTTAGCCGCCTTCCCGAAGGGAAGCGGCAACTCGGTTACCTTTTACAACCGAGCCAATCAGATGCCATCGACGTGTTCGACAGGCCTGCTTTATTGGAACCACGCCGAGCGGTTCACTTGCAGCCTGTCTTAAGACCAGCTTCTCGAGATCTGTCCGGTGATGCGCGGTCAGGCAACACCAATCCAGCATGAACACCAGAAGGGCACTCACAAGTGAGCACCCAAACAATGATCATGCCTCAAGGACAAGGCTTCCTTCCTACCTCCAGACCCTCCACCACATCCGGTCGGCTAGACCATCCATGGGTTCATCGGATCTGGGCTCGGACGTCCCGAATGATCGTAGATCATTCAAAACACCTGGAAGCTTCCAGACATATCTTCTCTTCACAATGTAATCAGAACAGGCATCAGGCCCTAAAGCCGATGCAAACTTATTTTCTCCAAGGATATCTTCCGTCAGTTCAACACCAATCGAATTGGTGGAGCTGAGCGGGATCGAACCGCTGACCCCCTGCTTGCAAAGCAGGTGCTCTCCCAGCTGAGCTACAGCCCCAACCGTTCCGATCATCTGCTCCAAGCAATCCATCCAAGTCCAGACCAATCGGTCTAAACCAAAATGGTGGGCCCGGGCAGACTCGAACTGCCGACCTCACGCTTATCAGGCGTGCGCTCTAACCACCTGAGCTACGGGCCCATCTTGGGTAAAGCACGCAACCGACATTCGCTTGACGCAAGCGGCAAACGGGCGTGGTTCATATCCTTGTGAGAAAGAGAAACGTGGACGGCGGCACTCGCCATACCAACCGAATACCAAAGGTATTTCCGTGGCGTATTGCGTTTCGATGGTCACCTGACTGGTGCCATCTATGTTCTAAAAAGCACGGGAAAGGTCATGCATCCGAAGATGCCGTCTTCCAATTCCACAGCTTCCTTAGAAAGGAGGTGATCCAGCCGCAGGTTCCCCT
>NZ_JACVBE010000054.1:0-1077 GCF_014852185.1 Ensifer sp. ENS07
CGGAGCGGCAATCAGAACACGACGAGACTCTTGCCAGCGACAATCAGCATGATACTTTCATCCCGACCGCGACATAAGAGTCTCATCCAGATTGTCGCCGCCGTCTCATCCTGATCGCCGCGCTATACCGGCCGAAACCCGCCGGCTCTTCATGCGCAACAACTCGACAACTGGCGGTCGCACCGCGACTTCAAATGTGAGCGCGACGAACAGCCCACTGCTTTCGGCGTTGACGGAACGGCAATAGCGCTTTTTCTCATGCTGTGACCCCAGACACTCATCCGCTTGCGGCTGGAGTTCGGTGGTCAGTTATGCGCGTTTGCGCGGGTGAAGTGCGTATTCCGATGATGCCGGACGGCTATTCCAATCTGAAGCCGGACAGGTATTCCAATCGCATGCCGGACGCGATTCCGACTTGAAGCCGGACAGTTGGCGTGCCTGTGGGTCGTGTGTTTTTTTGACCTGAGCTCGTTTCGTGGTCAAGCCAAGGTTGTTTGATCGTGAGCGTCCGGCGAAGGCATTTTCGCTTGGTTGAGAGGCCGAGATTATAGGCCGCGTTTCATCTCGTCTGACATGACGCGTTCGACCACATCCGGATCGCATTGTTCATGTAATGGCCCCATAGATCCCCGGACATGATCTCCCACTTGTTAAGTATGAGGAGTAATGTCCCCATTATGAGTAGTCACAACCCGAAGATAGAAGTGCTGTCCGGCCCTGAGCGCCGCCGTCGCTGGTCGACGGCCGAGAAGCTCGCCATCGTTCAGGAGACGTATGAAGGGGATGCGACGGTCAGCATCGTCGCGCGGCGTCACGGCATCCAGCCGAACCAGTTGTTCAATTGGCGCAAGCTTGCAGCGCAGGGAGCGTTCACCGCAACCGCATCGCAGGAAGACGTCGTTCCGGCATCCGAATATCGAGCCCTTCAGAACCAGGTCAAGGAACTGCAACGTAAGCGCTTAGCTGACGGCGTCTGACCTGAAGTTCCAGGGCATGAGGGCTTCGATTTCGGATGCGGGCCAGCCTTGAGCGATGCGGGTCAAGGTCTGCGAGAGCCAGTCGAACGGATCGACGCCA
>NZ_JACVBE010000055.1:0-1019 GCF_014852185.1 Ensifer sp. ENS07
GGACGCACCCGCACGGTCTATAATGCCAAGCTTAAGTCCGTACAGCAGAAGATGCCGAGGTCCGACTGGCAGGTGCTCATCCCTCAGGCCCATGAAGGCTACATCTCGTGGGACGAGTTCGAGCGCAATCAAACAAGTCTCGAACAAAATGCAGTCGGTTTTTCTCCGGGCCTGCGGGGTCGTATGCCTCGCCAGGGCAACGGCTTATTGCAAGGAAGAGTTTTGTGCGGTCGTTGCGGCGCCCGCATGCGGGTCCATTATGAACAGTTCGAGGGCAAGCTTCGTCCCTATTACATCTGCAACGAGGCCGTCGTGCGCCACGCGGGCAAGGCTTGCCAATGGGCAAGAGGACCAGCGATCGATGAAGCGATCAGCGCGTTGCTGCTCGAAGCAATGGCACCCACGGCGATAGAGGTCGCACTTGCGGTGCAGGAGGAGATCTCGCAACGTGTCGAACAAGCCGCCTCGCTGCGCGACAAGCAGTTACAGCGCGCCCGGTATGAGGCTGAACTCGCACGCCGACGCTATCTGAAGGTCGATCCCGACAACCGCTTGGTTGCCGACGCACTCGAAGCGGACTGGAATGGCAAGCTTCGCGACCTCGATACGCTTCAGCGCGAACATGAGCGTCAGAACGAGACAGACCAGTCATTGCTGGACGGCGCTATGCAGGAACGGATCCGAGCGCTGGCCGCAGATTTTCCGCGCATCTGGAACAACGAGCGCACGAGCCCGGTCGAGCGTAAACGCATGCTTGGTCTCCTCATCGAAGACGTGACACTGCTGGTCGACGAGAAGATCAACATGCACATACGCTGGCGCGGAGGTCGCACGCAAAGCCTGGCAGTAGCTCGTCCCCGGCCCATGGCCGTGATCCGCAAGACCCCGGAAGCGGTTGTGGCACTGATCAACGAACTGCTGGAGACCGACAACGACCAGCAGATTGCCAGTCGTCTCAACGCACTCGGGCATCGTAACTGGCGCGGTGAGGCTTTTACCTTGAAGAAAGTTATGCTCGT
>NZ_JACVBE010000056.1:0-1003 GCF_014852185.1 Ensifer sp. ENS07
ACCCGGCGGCTGGAGAAGGGCCGGTTTATCTGGCCGAACATGGAGGGCGGGGCGGTAGCAATCTCACCGGCGCAATTGTCCTATTTGTTGTCCGGGATCGATTGGCGCAATCCGCAGGAAACCTGGCACCGGGCGATGTCGTCATTTTCGACAATGTCGGCTTTCATAAATGCGAACGGGCCGAGGAACTGCTCAAACCGCAGGGCGCATGGCTTGTGTGCCTTAGAGACCTGTGCGCGGGCGACTGTACCGAAGTGAACGACTGTGTTTGTATCAATCTCAACAATGGATTGAGGGATTGGAATGGGACGTCGGCCCATAGATCAGGAGAAGTTCGGCCTTGTCGTCGACCGCGGTAAACCGTCCTCCCTGGATGCGCTTGTCAAACTGATCGGCTGGGCACCGATCGATGGCGCCCTCGGGGTGGTTTCCTGTGTTGCCAAGGGAGAACCTGCCTTGCGCCGTTGTCGTTGTTCAGGGCAATGCTGCTGTCGATCTGGCACGACCTGTCCGACGTCAAGCTCGCCGAAGCACTAGACGACCGCGCCTCCTTTCGACGCTACTGTGGCTTTTCGGTCTCGGAACCGACGCCGGAGCCACCGCCTTTGTTCGTTTCCGCAAGACCCTTCTCGCACAGGGACTCGATAGGTCCTGTTCAAGCAGATAATCGACCTCCTCAAGGCGCAGACGATCCACGTCAAGACCGGCACGCTGGTTGATGCAACGATTATCGCCGCGGCCAGTGAGGATGATAGTGCGTATCGGGGAAACCATATCAGTGATGCGGTGCGCGCCAAAGGTGGCACGCTGCCCGTCTTCGCTACCGCCATGTGGGGCGCGACGAAGCCGTAACGCTGGCACGTCTGGATGCCTGGATGTTGGTTTCCGCGCGGAACTGAGCCGGTTTTTCCACCGAGAAGTGAGCCACCTCTGAGTATGGTTTTCTGATCAGGGTTTGGTCAAGGGATTGGCTTTTTCTCCTCTCTTCTGGGCCGCAGCGGCC
>NZ_JACVBE010000057.1:0-972 GCF_014852185.1 Ensifer sp. ENS07
GCTTCGTGCTCTCGGTGTTCTCAAACACCTGACGAAGGGAGGACTGGCGGACGTAGAGAAACGCATCGCGCCGCAGGTGATCGGCGCTAATCTTCATGGCATTATCAGTAGACATGGCTTCCTCCTGTCTCTGCTGCCAGCACCATATTGGCGAGCATGTGCACGAGCTGGCGATCGTGCGCGACCAGTGAAGTTGTCTTGAGCCGAGGCGTCGACTGCTGTCGCGCTATCGCGGATTGATGTGGTGCGATCAGTACTGCCAGGCCGCGCCACAGTCCGTGGAAGACGATGGCGCCCATGCGCCTCGCGCAAGCCGTACCGCAAATAACATCGGCGCGGAGCGCTTCGTAAACATCCTTGCCGTTCTCCGACATGGCGATTGCGTGCGTCGGCTCTTCATCGTTTTTTTTTACGCGCCACCGCGCGTTCGATGCTGCGAGGATGGACGCTGATGCCCAGTCTCGCATGCACTAGGTCCGCCAGAGAACGGGCCTGCAGTTGGCCGTTCACATCGAGATGCTCCTCGACGAGACGCATCACCTCGCCAGTAAGCTTGTGGGCTGACTTCGGCCCGCGGGTGCGCGGCAAGAGGCCGGACATGCCATCGCGCTCGAACGCGGCCTCCGCTTGATAGTAGGTCTGCCGAGACAGCCCGAAAAGCGCGGCCGCATCCGCTTTGTTGGTGCCGTCTTCGCGGGCGTGCCGAAGCATCTCATACTTCACTTGCACGAGATCGAGTGGATCAAAGAAACCTGCTTCCCGGAACCAGGGGGCGCGGACGCCCTCGGGCTTGGGGTTCAGAGCGCCCATCTGGCGCAGGCGATCGGGCTTGCTTTCTTTAGTCATGGGAGCCTCCCTGTGTAATGCAAATTATGCCGCACTTTGCTCACACGTCAATCAAATTATATCTCAAATACCGCAGAAACCCATGTAACATCGAGCCTTACCTATTGCTTGGACGATCAATGACAT
>NZ_JACVBE010000058.1:0-926 GCF_014852185.1 Ensifer sp. ENS07
TGCGCTCGAACTCGTCCCACGAGATGTAGCCTTCATGGGCCTGAGGGATGAGCACCTGCCAGTCGGACCTCGGCATCTTCTGCTGTACGGACTTAAGCTTGGCATTATAGACCGTGCGGGTGCGTCCATGCGAAAGCACCAGCGTATCGTGGATTGTGCAAAATCTGGATCACGCGAGAATGGTCGATCGCGCTCCACAGCACGTCGCCCTTGCCGATGCCGCGACGGACACGCCGGGGAAACAGGATCTTCTCGCTGCGCAGGCGGCGCACGACCGCACAGGCTGTGCCCACCTCCCGGAAGGTATCAAACAGCATGCGCACCGTGTCCTGGATCTGGCGATCCGGATCGAGCACCACGCGCATATCAGGCGTGTAGACCAGTCCGATCGGCAACGGCAACTCGAGCTCGCCACGACGCGCCTTGTTGAGAATGCCGCCTTGCAGTCGAGACTTCAGGATGTGCAGTTCGGCCTCGCTCATCGTGCCCTTCAGGCCGAGCAGCATACGATCGTTGAACGACGCCGCGTCGTAAACGCCATCTTCGTCCATGATGAGCGTGCGCGACATGGCGGCCAGTTCCAGAAGGCGATGCCAGTCCGCATTGTTGCGAGCCAGGCGAGACACTTCCAGCCCCAGCACGATCCCTGCGTGCCCCATCGCGACCTCGCTCACCAAGCGCTGAAATCCGTCGCGGTCCTGCGACTGTGCACCGGAAAGGCCGAGGTCGTTGTCGATGACGTGGACACGCTCAATCGGCCAACCCAGCGCCACCGCGCGGTCCCGCAGTGCATATTGCCGCTTCGTGCTCTCGGTGTTCTCAAACACCTGACGAAGGGAGGACTGGCGGACGTAGAGAAACGCATCGCGCCGCAGGTGATCGGCGCTAATCTTCATGGCATTATCAGTAGACATGGCTTCCTCCTG
>NZ_JACVBE010000059.1:0-883 GCF_014852185.1 Ensifer sp. ENS07
CCGGGAAGTGTGTTCGCGACGAAAACCCCGCCGAAGCGGGGCTTTCGTTAGAACGAGTGCCAGCTTTAAACGATGAAATCGCTTGCCTGGAGGTTGACCGCAAGGTCGAGGTGGATTGCCATGTCAGCGGTCTTGTCTCCGTTCACGTCGGCATAGACATAGGTGTCACTCGCTGTTTTTGTGTAGCGCAGTTCACCATTGATGCCTGAGAAAGCCGCGGTACCGGTAAAGATAAAAGCCTGATTGCCTGCGGCGGCGGTATTGGCGTCTATGGTCGACAGGTCGATCTTGTCCCCTTCGGCATGGCGGAAGGCAAAAATGGTGTCTCGACCCGTCGAGGAGACTGTGCTTTCTGTCGTTAGGTTGAAGTCGAACCGGTCGGAGCCTGCCTCACCGTAGAGATCATCCGCACCAGCGCCACCGATCAGAACGTCGTTTCCTGTACCGCCTCTCATGATGTCGTTGCCGACCTCGCCATAGAGGACATCGTTCCCTTCATGGCTGAAAAGGCGATCGTTGCCATTACCACCATAAGACCGGTCGTTGCCGAGAAAACCACGAAGGAAGTTGATTCCAGCGTCGCCCGTGAGCGTATCGGCAAAATCACTGCCCCAAACATTCTCGAAAAGCGTGAACTGATCCCCCTGTGCATCGCCACCAGAAGCAGAACCAGTGGCCAAGTTGATCTGAACGCCGGCATCAGACCCACGGTAGCTGAGGGAATCGGCACCAGCGCCACCGTCCAGATAATCGCCACCAGCTCCGCCTTCGATTAGGTCGTCACCATCGTAGCCGAAAACTTCGTTATAGTTACCGTTTGCTGTCAGCTTGTCATTGTAAAGTGAGCCCTGAACGTCCTCGATCGATCGATAGGTATCCCCGG
>NZ_JACVBE010000005.1:0-414863 GCF_014852185.1 Ensifer sp. ENS07
GGCGCGGGGTGGAGCAGCCCGGTAGCTCGTCAGGCTCATAACCTGAAGGCCGCAGGTTCAAATCCTGCCCCCGCAACCAAATCAAAAAAAGCCCGCATGGAGAAATCCAGCGGGCTTTTTGACGTTTAAACGGCGCGCACAGGGGCGACCCTCATCGGGTGGAAAGGGGCGGCGGCGGTGGCGGCGTCGTCGAGCCCGTACCCAGAGAGCGCTGGACCATGACGCTATCGGCCCAGCGCCCGTAACGATAAGCGACACCCGCGACATGCCATCACAATCTCCATGATCGCAGCCACGCCTGTTTCGTGGTCAAGCCCGTCCCTCAACGCACTCTCGCCCGACGCCTGCCGTCGTCGGTCCACGTGGCCTTTCCACGGGATCGAGCCATCTCCTCGACTTCCGCCGCAATCTTCGCGCGGAAAGACGGAACCGAGTGATCCTTTTAGTTGCTAAATTTCTTTATTTGCTTTTTCAAATAGCCGCCCCTCGTCATGCTGGCGCCTGGGGCTTGAACCCGAATTCAGCGCGACAGAATTTGATGAAGCACATCACCATTCCCACCGACAGTTTCCTGGACGGCAACCGGTTTCGCGTCGTCACCCTGCGGCTGGCACTGATCTACGCGGCGGCCGAATTCCTGATCAGCAGTCCCATCTGGCTCACGATCGGGGACAATCCGCTGAAACCCCTTCTCGGCAAGCTGGCGCTCGAAGCGGTCTTTGTCCTCGTCGCCATCCTCCTGGCGCAGCTTCTCAGCCGGATGCGGCGGCAGAGCTATGGCCGACAAATCGCGGCATGTCTGTTGTTGTCGCTGGTCAGCTCGCTCGGCATGTCGCTGCTGGACGCCTATCTCTACAGCCTGATCATGTTGCCCGTGGTCGTGCCGTTCAACATCATGGATTACGCCTATGCGGTCTGCTATCGCATGTCGATCTTCTTCGGCTGGTCATTTCTCTTCGTCGCGTTGCTCAATCACATGGACGTGCGCGACCGCGACCTGAAGCTGATCGCCTCACGCGAAGAGGCGCTCGCGGCGCAAATGCGCGCCCTGCAGTACCAGATCAACCCGCATTTCCTTTTCAACACGCTTAATTCCATCACCGGGCTTGTCGAGGAGGGGGCCTCCGAGCGGGCTGAACGGATGATCATGTCGCTTTCGGGCTTCCTGCGCTCGACGCTGCAGCTCGACCCCATGCGTGAGCTCAGGCTTGCCGACGAGATGGCGCTGCAGAAGGAATATCTCGAGATCGAAAAGGAGCGGTTTTCGGACCGGATGAGCGTTCGGATCGACATTCCCGGCGAACTCGAGGATGCGAAAGTTCCAAGTCTCATCCTGCAGCCTTTGGTCGAGAACGCGGTCAAACACGGCGTCGGTCGTTCCAGCAGCACAGTCGAAATCCTGATCCGCGCGGCAAGGCGCGGGGACAGGCTCAATCTGATCGTCGAAAACGATGTTGCCGCAGCGACTGCGGCGGGGATGACGCACGGGCTCGGCATCG
This sequence comes from Ensifer sp. ENS07, assembly GCF_014852185.1. Lineage (NCBI taxonomy): Bacteria > Pseudomonadati > Pseudomonadota > Alphaproteobacteria > Hyphomicrobiales > Rhizobiaceae > Ensifer > Ensifer sp. ENS07. The sequence continues at coordinate 1,500 of NZ_JACVBE010000005.1, forward strand.
GCCTTGCCAATGTGGCCCACCGCGTCAGGACCCATTTCCCGGAGGGAGCTTCGCTGACAGCAGGCCCGATCGAGCCGCGCAAATTCCGAGCCTCGCTCGATATGCCCTTGATACTTGTTTGAGGCAAAGGAAGAGGCTGGCGGACGGGCCGGCGAGGTTATTGTCTGACGCCGCCCGACCGGGCGGCGTTATCGTTCATGCCGATGGTAGCAATCCCCGTCAATCGTCGACGACGGACCACTTGTCGTCCGGATCGAAGCGGTCGATGAAGGGTACGATTGCTTCCGTGCTCGGCCCGAGGTCGCGCTCGTAGACGATGCCCTGCTGGTTGACGACGAAGGTCTTCACGCCCGTCTCCGCATAGGTGACCGGCCAGGCGATCAGCGCAAAGCCGCCGATCATGTTGCCGTTGATCACATAGTCGTAGCGACCGCCGGCAATGTTGTCGCCCTGCGAGGTCAGGATGCGGAAGCGGTAGCCGAAGTATCCTTCGCCAGCTTTTGCCTTTTCCAGGGCCGCTTCGCTGATCGAGTCTCCGACGGGGCTTTCGCCATCCCCCTGGTCGGCCGGCCAATAGAGACCGTCGGTCTGGCCGGGCGTGCTGATCAGCTTCTGGGCATATTCGAGCACGCCGTCGGAGTCGCGATCCTCAGAGGCGTATTCCTTCTGGGCATCGACATAGGCTTCGACCGTGTCGATCGCCTGCAACTCGTTCTCGCCGACGCGACGATTGACGATCTCTTCGAGTCCGACATAGGTATCGAAGGCCCATTTGCCGTCATCGCCCTTGGTGAGCGGGAAGGGCAAGGGCCAGAGCCGGTCGCCGATCTGAAGGATCTTGCGGCCCTCCAGATCGCGAACGACGACATTGCGGGCTGCCCCTTCGCGGATAAGAGCGAACGTATCCTTCACCCCTTCGCTGTCTTTCAGCTTCTCCGCATTCAGCCCCAAAAGTTTTGCGAGGCCGTCGAAATCATCCGCGGCCAGCCTGGCCTTGAATTCGCCGATGGCTTTGTCCGGATCGTCGAAGACCGGCGGGTCTTCTGCGGCGGCATAGGCATCCAGCCCACCCACCATCTGGTCCGCCGGCGGCTGATCGGCCGACGGTTGGTCTCCCGCAGGCTGATCGCCGGCAGCTTGATCGGCAGGCGGTTTGTCCTGCGAATAGGCGGAGCCGATCGGCGTCGCTACCAGAACCAGCGCCATCGCTGATCCCAGGAGAAGGGAATTGAAGAGCTTTGTCATGGTCGTTCTCCTGTGATCCGATCAACGTCTGCGGCCGCCGCCGCCGCGTCCGCCACCGCCACGGTGCATCGGCGGCCGGCCGCCACCACGGCTCATCTGTGGCCGCCCACCGCCGCGATGACCACCGCCAAGGCTTTGCCCGCCGCGGCGTGACGAAGCGACCTCACGCCGTCCGGAATTGACATTGCCAAGGCCCGATGGCTTCTTCGGCCGGTTCTGCGCCTTTGCCGCCATCTTCTTCTTGCCACCGCTGCGGTTGACCTGTGACGGCTTGTTGCCCGGGCGATTGATGCTCGGCTTTCCGTCCCCAGCGCGGGCCTTGGCGATCGCCTGACCGCCACCGCCGCCGCCGGGCCGAGCTGCCGGTCTCTGCTGCGCTTTCAGCCCGTCGAGCGTGCTCTTGCGCACATCCCTGATCTGGCCGCCGCCACCTCCGCCGGGCCGTGCGTTCGGCCGGTCGCGATTGATCTCGGCGGCGCGGTTGCGCAGGTTGTTGTTGCCGTTCGCCTTGATGTTGTTCTTGATGCTGTTTCGGTCGAAATGCTGAAGCTGGTCACGATTGAAGTTGATCTTGCTGCGATCGACATTCTTCCAGTCGACGTCGTTCCACTTCACCTTGCCGTTGATGTTGTTGAAGCAGTTGTTGCAGTCGATGTCCATGTCGCCGCCGTTCCAGCGGCCACCCCAGACACCCCAATCGTCCCAGTCGACGATCGCGGCGAAGGCCGCACCCGTGACCGCACCGGCGAAGAAGGCCGCACCCGGATACCAGTAGGCGGGATAGGGCTCGTCATAGTAGCCGATCGGCGCCGGTGCATAGTTCGGCTCGTAGAGCATCTCCGGCGGATACTGCGGCACATAGATGGTTTCCGGATTGGCCGCCTGGATGACGACGTTGTCGCCTTCCTGGACCACCTTTACCTTGTCGTCGGTCTTGATGATGTTCTTGGCGACCGCCTCGTCACGCAGTTGCTGGATGGCCATCAGCACGTCTTTCTGCTGATTGGCGATCGCATCGCCGAAAGACTGCGTCCACTCGAGATCCTCGCTCATCATCTTGACGATCTGGGGGTAGTTCAGCAGCGATATGATGCTGCCGTCCCAGTCGTCTTTCGGCTTCATGTCGGGTTTCTTCTCGCGAGCCTCAAGAAACCGTTCTGCCTCGACGATCTGCAAAGGATAGAGTGCGGCGGCGGAAATGAGCGCCACCAACTCGTCCGGGTAAAGCGCGATGCGCGCCACCAGCACCTCGAGCTCATCGTCGCTGAGCGGCTCGGGTGCTGTCTGTTGTTCCTGAGCAGCCGGTGCGGCTGCCGTCTGCTGTGCAAGAACCGCCGTGACGGGTGTTGTTATCAAAACCGCGATTGCGCTGCCGAGCGCGATGATCGTCTTTTTGATCATCTATCCAGCCTCCCTCGTGTATTGGGCAATGGCACGGGCGCTTGGACTGGCGCGCGGGACAGCCCCCTGTCGACGCTTCTTGTTCTGCAATTTCAAGCTGATCGCGCAGCAGTCTCTGACCACAGCCGTCATCAGTCAATGGAATCTCTAGAGGAGGCCGGCGGATCGGGAAGCCCGGCAGGCGTATTCTACTGTATGTTACTGCCCCACGGTTGCCGTGGGCGTGCCATCCACGTGACGGTAGAGCTTGCAAGGTGCCGGCGAGCATAGAGCTGCGGGTGTCGGCTGTTTCGCGTCAGGGGGAAGGGGCTAGCATGGACGAGGATCCTTCCCGATCGAATGTGGTCCGCAACGGAACGAACGGGTCGCCTTCCATCGAGGCGAAGATCACGGATATCGCCCGGATCGGCATCGTCGGGCTTCTGGCCTACTGGTCTCTGACGCTGATCGCACCCTTCGCGATCATTCTGATATGGGCGGCAATCCTCGCGGTGGCGCTCTTTCCAGCCTATGCCCGGCTGGGACGCCTGCTCGGCTCGCGGCGCCTTGCCTCATTCCTGATCACGCTGATATGCCTCGCCGTCATCGTCGCCCCACTGACTGCGATCGCGGTCAGCTTTGCCGAAGGGTTGCAGGCGCTGCTTGCCAGGCTTGCCGACGGTTCGCTGAGCGTACCGGTCCCGCCGGAATATATCCGCACGTGGCCTGTCGTCGGCGAGCGCATACATGCGGTCTGGAGCATGGCGTCGGGCAATATCGAAGCACTGCTGAGCAAGATCGAACCGGCGCTGATGCAAGCCGGCACCAAGGTTCTCGGCAAGGTCGCGAGCGTCGGCGCCGAGGTCCTAAGTTTCGTGGTCTCGGTGTTGATCGCAGGTTTTCTCTTCGGTTCGGCGGAGCGGCTGGCGGAAATGGCACAGCGCTTTGCCGGCAGGATCGGCGGCCAGCGGGGCATCGGTTTCCTCAAACTGGCGACGGCGACGATCCGCAACGTGGCGCGCGGCGTCATCGGCGTGGCGCTGCTACAGGCATTTCTGTGCGGACTGGTGCTCAGCCTGTTCGATGTTCCGGCGCCTGGCGCGATTGCCTTCGTCGTGCTGATCCTCTGCATCATCCAGATCGGCCCCGCGCTGGTATTGCTGCCCGTCATGATCTGGGCCTGGTTCACCATGGATTTCGGTCCGGCGCTGTTGCTGACGATTCTGTTGATCCCGCTGTTCGTCATCGACAATGTGATGAAGCCGATCCTGGTGGCACGCGGGCTGTCGACGCCGACGCTGGTGATCCTGCTCGGGGTGCTTGGCGGCACGCTGTCCTATGGCCTGATCGGTCTTTTTCTCGGGCCGATCGTGCTGAGTGTCGCGCATGATCTGCTGATGGTCTGGGCGCGCTCTGATGCGGCGCCAGAGAAGGCGGCTGCACCCGCCGTCGGTGACGGCGAGCTTGAACCCGGCAATATCTGATCAGCGTATCGCGCTGGTGGTACCTGCCTGCTGATACTCCGCTTCGGGCACAGCAACGCCGGCGGCGCGCAGGCCGTCGAACAGTCGGTGCTGATCCTCGGGACGGTGAAACTGAAGGGCAATCGCTTGTCCGAGGTCACCGAGGAATGCCGGCGCGTTGGTCTCGAACCACTTTCGCTCCTCACGCGCCTGGTCCGTCTTGCCGAGCTTTCCGAGAATCGCAAGCAGCAGGACCCGGTCGGCCGGGTTGGCGCCCGGATTGGCGAGGCGCGCCCACCGTTCGGCGGCGACATAGTCGCCGGCGAAATAGGCGCAGCTTGCCAACCCCCTTTCGAAAACGCCAGTCTGGCCGAGGTTGCGTTCGGTGGCGTCCGACAGGAGCTTGCAGCCCGCATCCCATTGGCCCGACTGCGCGAGCCGGAGGCCGTATGCGCCGGCAAGTTCGGTGTCGTTGGGATTGATGGCAAGCGCGCGGGCGCCGACGGCGAGGGCAGCATCGACTTCGCCGCGAGCGAAGAGGACGAGCATCTGTGCTTCGAGGGCGCGAACGTCGAAGGGGGCAAGATCGACGGCGTGCGCCGCCGCTTCGCCAGCCTGTTCCAGCAGCCCTGCTGAGGCCGAGGGATCGAGGCCATTGCTCAGCGCATCTATATAGCTCATCGACAGAAGCGCCCAGGCGGTGGTGTAGGTCGGGAATTGCCGGGTCGCGCGCTGCAGGCACTCCTCGGCGGAGCGACGGGATTGCGGATCGATGTCGCCGCGATGGTCGTAGTAGGTGAGGGAGCAGGCATAGGCCTGCCAGCCCTCGGGAACCGAACGCCTGAGTTCGGCTGCGCTTGCCTGGAAGATGGCGCCATAGGGCTCTGCCACCGCGCTCGAGACCGCGGCCGCCGTCCTTGCCTGCTGATCGATGACGTCGCCGGACTGCAGTCGTTCGTCGTAGGTGTTCGCCCAGACGACCGCCCCGTCGGATCGCTGGATGAGCCTCACGACCAGCCGCAGCCGCTCTGCCTCGAGCCTTACCCGTCCTTCAAGCGCATAGGTTTGATCGGCCGATGTCCGTAATGGATCGCTGACCATGACCGGTACGATCTCCTTGAATTTGGCGAGGTTGCTTACGACTTCGTCCGTCAGCCCCTGCGCCATCATCGCCGATTGCCGCGTCCCCGAGATGTCCTCGAAAGGCGTGACGATCACCTTCGGAATATTTGGCCGACTGGCCGCCGTACTGTTGTCACCGGAAAGAAGCAGCAAGCCGGCCGACAGACCGGCGAGGCCACAGACAAGCGCCGCAGCGCCAAGCAGGATGCGGCGGCGATGACGCCAGCCGACCGGCGCGGCTTCGGACGGTGGCATTCCGCTTTCTCTAACGGCTGCTGGCTGCTTTTCGGCTCGTCTTTCGAAGGTCGGCACATAGGCGCCCTTCGGCATCCGGATCACGATCGGGTCGCTGCGTCCGGCGACGAGGTAATAGCGTTCGAGTGCCCGACGAATGCGGCCCGCCTCGATCCGAACGGCGGGATCCGTTTGCGGGTCGAAGGAGGAATCCCGGCCGAAAACCTCGGTGGCAATGGAATAGGCCTTGATGCGGTCGCCGCGCCCGGCCAGTGTTTCCTCGATGACATAGGCCAGGAATTTACGGTCGCGGTCTGGAGCATCGAATTCGGCGCTCAGGCGAATGCGCTCAAGCTGTGCCAGAACCTCCACGCTGCTGGGCGGAGATATGGTCGGTTCGACGCCGACGTCCTGCTGGTCCCCGATGGCCATCACGCGCCTCCATGGGCACAATGTGAGATTGTATCCGGCGGCAGTGTAGTCTCCCGTATCCTACGCACCGGTTCGGTCGGAGCGCAACATTTATTCGCGTCGGGCCTCACGTTCCCTGCCGAGGTTGCGCCGGCGGGCGCTGACGATGCCGAGGACGCGGGGCGCGGCCGGGCGTTTCGCTCGCCGATGTCATTGATCAGCGCCGAACGGGAAGCGGCAGCGGCATTCCCGTTCGCCGATACCGGTTTGCCTTCTGTCGACCGCAAATCGTGGCAAATGAAGTCGACAAGGCTTCTAGTTACGGACGCCGTTTCGAAGCGGGAGGCGTGGCTTGTCGGTGGGCGTGCGGAACATGTCCGCTGGCGCCGGGCGTCCGACGTGGAAACCCTGGACGTGATCGATCCGAAAGCGCCGCATCAGGGCCAGTTGCTCGTCGGTCTCCACGCCCTCGATCAGGATCTTGTGGCCGCGGTTGCGCACGAGCCCGATGATGTCCTGCAGCATCGCGCGGCCCTTCGGCGTGGCGCAATCGTGCAGGAACGACCGGTCGATCTTCACCGTGTCGAAATCGATCAGGCGCAGCCAGGAGAGGCCGGCGAAGCCGGTTCCAAAATCGTCCAGCCAGATGCGGATGCCAAGGGTCTCCAGGTCGCTGATGCAGCGCAGGATGCCCGAGTGCATCTCCATCTCCAGCCCTTCGGTGATCTCGAAGGCGAGCCGGCTTCCGGCAACCCCGGTTTCTCCCAGGATCGCCGCGACCGAGGTCGCAAAGCCCGGCGTCTTCAGCTGGATCGGCGAGACATTGACGCTGACCAAGGGAACGTGATTGTCGACAAGCAGTTCGCGGCACACGGTCTTTATCGCCCAGCGGCCGAGATCGAGAATGGCGCCGGTCCGCTCGGCGACCGGAATGAACAGGCTTGGCGGAACCGAGGTGCCATCCAGCATCGTCAGGCGCATCAGCGCCTCGACGGCATCGACCTCGCCGGTCGTCACGCTCGTGATCGGCTGGTAGACGAGGGATACCAGGTTCTGGTCGACGGCGATCTTCAGGAGGGCTGCGATGTTCTCGCTCTCGTCGCTGCTCTGCGGATCGTTCGGATCGAACAGCTTCGAGCAGTTTCGCCCGCTCGCCTTGGCGGCGTAAAGCGCGCGGTCGGCCTCGTGGATGATTTTCTCGAGCTTGGCGCCGGTGTGATTGCGGGTGAAGGCGGCGCCGACGCTGACGGTGACGATGGACACGCCGTCGCGTCGCTGCTCGTGGATCAGCCCCATGCTTTCAACCGTGCGGCAGATGACCTCCGCAAGCTCGGCCGCCTGCTCGCGCGTATCCAGGCGAGCAAGGACGATGAACTCCTCGCCGCCGTAGCGGCCGATCGAGCCGTGATAGTTCCTGATCGCTTCGCCGAGCGCATTGGCCACGAGAATGAGGCAGCGGTCGCCCTCCTGGTGGCCGTAGCAGTCGTTGTATTTCTTGAAGAAATCGACATCGATCAGCATGGCGGTGAAGTTCTTGCCGAGCTTCTGCCAATCGTTCCAGTAGTCGCGCAGCTGCTGATCGATGGCGCGGCGGTTGTCGAGACCGGTCAGCGGATCGGTGTTGGACAGCCGCAGAAGCGCCATTCCCCGCTCGGAAGCTTCGTTCTGCTGGATCTTCGCCTCGAAGGCGTTGAGGAAAACCTTGTAGCGCTCGCGGTTGAGCTTCCAGTTCACATAGGAGGTGAAGACGAAGCAGGAGACGTAGAACGTTCCGAAGGCGATCAGGTAGGCCGGATCGTGTTCGGAGAAGAACGACAGCGCGATGAAAAACGTCACCAGCACGATGCTGGAGGCGACCACCGAGAGGCGGAACCGTAAGCTGAAGAAGAGATTGGCGCCCATCATGAAGATGGCGCCGAAGATCATGTAGTAGGACATGCTGCTCGTATCGGCCGTCATCATCGCCGGAACAAGCCAGCCTATGTAGCCGAAGACGAGGGCTGCGGCGCAGGTGCCGTCGAGCCATTTGGTCTGGGCCTTCAGCCGAAACAGGATCTCGAAGGTCAGAAGCGAGCCGATGCCGACAAAGAGGCGCGAGACGATCGTGTAGAAGGCGACGTCGGGGACGAGCAGGATGTCCGGGATGAAGAAGAGCAGGTAGACGACGACGGCAACCCACAGCCCCTGCCGGGTCGAGGCGCGCCGGCCAGCCTCGCCCTCCATGCGATAGAGGGTCTGAAGCTCAGCCAGGTGCGGCCTGTGCGGCTGCTTGTGTAGGTCGATGTCAACTACGTCGGCCAACGTGTGCTTCATGCACTGATCCATCGCGCTGCGTCACGGTCAACGGAAATCTGTCGTCGCTTTTCCATCAATGGACGTTGTTTCGGACACTCCTTGCGTGTTCGCCGCGGCCCATCTGCAACAAGGGCGGGAAACGCTGCGAGGCATGATAGGAGGTGTCCATTAAGTTTTGTTAAATTAATGGGTCAGGGCATCTGCGAATCGGTATCACCCAAAGGGGTGAGCTCCGAGTATTTACCTTATTATATACAAAAACTTGCATTCCGAGCCGTAATGCGCGCATCTTCGCGACTATTGTTAACAAAGCTTTAACGGATGGTCTCGCGTGCGCCAATTTCAGACTGTTTTCGACGGTCAGAGCCTCATTACTCCCAAGGCAATGGCTGATGAGTTCGTTTCGCCCCGCGGCGAACGACATGACGAACAGCTCTCGACCGCCAAGGCCGAGCTCGCATTGATTCTCAGGGTCGCTCAGGAACAATTCATTCAAGGAACAGATGCGTCGAAAATTATCGACCGGCTCGCGGCCTCCCTCCACCAGACCCGTGCCAAATACCACCCGAGCGTGTGGCAGGAGCTAATCCCGATTGCCCAGGATCACCCGGTTTCGGAGTACTTCCTGCAGGATCCGTTCACCCGGTGGTCGTTCGACAAGCCCAGGGGATATTCGGGTGACGCGCAGTTGCTCGACTTCATCTACGGCCATGCGAGCGTTGCCGGCGAAATCGAGCAGGCGTCCCCGGTCGGGCGCGCCCTTTACGACTACACGAAGGACGCTTCGTCCTCGGTGGCGGTGCGCGAGCGCCGCGATATCCTCACGCGCCACGTCGACGAGATCGCGGCGAGCCGGGGTTCCGAGGCGGAGATCCTGACGATTGCCGCGGGTCATCTGCGGGAAGCCAACCGCTCCAAAGCGCTCGAGGAACGCCGCATCAAGCGTTGGGTGGCGCTCGATCAGGATCCTCTCAGTGTCGGATCGATCAGCCGCGATTTCTCCGGCACGGCGATCGAAGCGGTCGACGGTTCCGTTCGCAGCCTGCTCGGCCGCGACCAGAAGCTCGGCACGTTCGACTTCATCTATGCGGCTGGTCTCTACGACTATCTCGCCGACAAGGTGGCCATCAAGCTGACGCATCGCTGCCTGCAGATGCTGAAGCCGAACGGCGTCTTCCTTTTTGCCAACTTCGCCCAGGACATCGGTGTCGACGGTTACATGGAGACCTTCATGAACTGGGCCTTGCTGCTGCGTTCCGAAGTGGACATGTGGAACATCATCCACAAGAGTGCCGGGAAGTCTGCGATCGACGCGCGCGTCTTCTTCGGTGCCAACCGCAACATCGTCTACGGCGTCATCCAGAAGCATTCCTGAGATTGCTTCGACGAACTGCCTCGGCTTCAAGCCGAGGCGGGCCGGCAACCGGAGACCGCAGGGTGCCGAAGGGCCGCTGCGGTTTCGTATTTCTCACGCTCAGTCTTGCGTGCGCAGAAAGCGGCTCAACAGGCGGTGTAGCAGCACGCCTTCCTCCTTCGGCTTGAAGCCGGGATCGACCGCGACCCTGCTGAAGATGCCGTCGATGATCGCGGCGATCCAGCGGGCAGCACCTTGCGCGTCGAGGGTCCTGTCGATCTGGTTTCGGCTGGCGGCGTTGCGCAGGAGTGCCACGAGCGCCGACTGGAGTTCCGCGTCGTTCGTCGCCGCGAGCGTCCCGATGCGCTCGTCACGCATCGCTTCGGCGGCGATTTCGAGCGCGAGGCTCGAATAGGCAGGATCGCCCGCGAGTTCGAGAACGCTATCCATAAAGCCCAGCAAGGCGGCGAACAGATCCTCCTCTTCGCCCAGCTTTCGGAAAATCTCCGCCGTTTCTTGACGTTCCTCTTCCACGATCGCCGCGATGATGGTGTGCTTGGTCGGAAAATAATGGAAAAGATTTCCCGGGCTCATGCCTGCCTCGGCGCAGATCTCGGCCGTCGACGTGCCGTGAAAACCCTTGCGCGAAAAGCAGGCGATTGCCGCATCGAGAATCAGCCGACGCCTGGCCGCATGTTTTTCGGGGTCGATCTTGCGCATCGCCGGTTCTCCTTGCATGCCGTTCAATTATTAGATCAATCACTCTGATTTCGGTGGACAGACGATCGGTGTCAAGGCCGCCGGCCGTTTGCACGATCTCCGCCATCTTCCCGCAATGCTCGTGTGTGATCTGCCTTACAATTGTCGCGTTTGATGAATTCTATTGTTAGATTGAATGATCTAATAAATTATCGACGCCCTTTGCCCGACCCGGGATCCGGTATCGCAGGCGCATCACGCCGCCGGCCCCGCCAATGGAAAGCCAATGAAATGAGACGTACAGTTGAGTTGAACGTCGCTCTCGCAGCGTTGCTTGTGATTGCTGCGGCTGCTGGTCCGGCGCGCGCCTCGGGGGAGGCCGCCGCCTCCGTTCCCGCCCCGTCTGCCACCCGCACGGTAACGACGCTCGTTGCCGACAGCCGCCCACAGCAATGGACACGCTCCTTTGCCGGCATCTTCGTTGCCCGCGAGGAGATTGCCGTCGGCACAACCTTGACTGACCAGCGTATCGCCAGTGTCGAGGTCGAGATCGGCGATCGGGTAGCCGCGGGGCAGGTGCTCGCCCGGCTGGAAACCGACATGCTGGAGAACCTGCTGCGCGAGGCCAAGGGCCGCGTCGCGCGCGCCAGTGCAGCGATGGCGCGGGAGGAAGAGACGGTCACGCAGGAACAGCGAAAACTCGCGCGCGCCCGCCAGTTGAGCCACCTTCAGGCCGCGACCATTCTCGAGGAACGCGTCTCCGCGCTCGCCCTTGCCGAACAGGCTGTCGAGGTCGCGCGGGCCGATTACGACCAGGCGGAAGCGCTTGAGGCCGAGGCGCGCCGTAGGCTCGATCGTGCCGTGATCGTGGCACCTGCCGACGGGATCGTTTCGGAACGGCTGGCGCGCGCCGGTGCGCTTGCGGGCTCAGACCCGCTGCTCAAGCTCATTCGCGGTGGCGAAATCGAGTTTGCGGCCGAGGTGCCGGAAACCGAACTGCCGTTGCTCGCGGTCGGCCAGACCGTGAAGGTCAAGCTTTCGGGCCGAGCCGACTGGCTCCAGGGGCATGTGCGGGTAATCAACCCGAAGATCGACCGCGAGACCCGCCTCGGCACCGCGCAAGTCACGCTGTCCACCGAGCGCCCGCCTTTCGCGGGAACGTTCGGCCGGGCGGAGATCGTGGTGGGCGAACGCAAGGCGATCATGGTCGACGATTCCGCCCTGCTTTTCGGTGCGCCGGATGGCGCCGTCTCGGTCTTCGTCGTCGATGGGGGCCAGGTCGTGCGCAAGTCGGTCAAGCCGGGCATGCGCCAGGGCGGCAAGGTGGAGATTACCTCGGGCCTTTCGACCGGCGAACGGGTCGTCCTTAAATCCGGGGCGTCGCTGCGCGAAGGCGAAGCGGTCGCAACGAAAGACGTCCAGCCGACGCAGACGGGCGACCAGCAATGACGAGCAACATTTCCGCCTGGGCGATCCGCAAGCCGGTTCCGACGATCGTTCTCTTCGTCGTGCTGACGCTGATGGGGATCGCCTCGTTTCTGAGGCTGCCGGTCAACGCCAATCCGAGCGTATCCTTCCCGATCGTGACGGTGACGATCACGCAACCGAGCGCACAGCCGGGCGAAATGGAAACGCAGGTGACGCGCCGCGTCGAAGGGGTCGCCTCCGGCCTTGTCGGGGTCAGTCACATCCGCTCGACCATTACCGACGGCGTCTCCACGACCACGGTCGAATTCAAGATCGGCACGGATCCGGACCGGGCGGCAAACGACGTGCGCGAGGCCGTGGCGCAGATCCGCGCCGACCTGCCGCAATCCATTCAGGAGCCGATCGTCTCGCGCCTCGACGTCGACGGTAGCGCCATCGTCTACTACGCCGTGCGGGCGCCCCACATGTCGGAAGTGGAGCTGTCCTGGTTCGTCGATGACACGATCACCAGCGAACTGCTGACACTGCCCGGCGTGCAGAAGGTGCAACGCCTCGGCGGAGTCAGCCGCGAAGTGCGCGTTTCGCTCGATCCCGAACGGCTGCTGGCGCTTGGCGTAACGGCCGACCAGGTGAACACGGCGCTCAGGGAAATCAACATCAACATCCCGAGCGGTCGCGGCGAAATCGGCGGGCGCGAGCAGTCGATCCGCACCGTCGGCAGTGCCGGCTCGGTGGACGAGCTCCGGCAGCTTTCGATCCCGCTTGCAGGCGGCCGCTGGCTGCAGCTCTCCGACATCGCGACGATCGAGGACACTTCGTCCGAGCCGCGCAGCTTTGCCCATTTCGATGGCGAACCGATCGTGAGCTTCTCGGTTTCGCGCAGCAAGGGAGCGAGCGACACGGTCGTTGCCGAGCGCGTCATCGAGCGGCTGAAGGAAATCCAGGCGCGCACCCCCGGCGTCGAGATGACCGAGCTGATCTCTCTCGTCGAGTATACGCAGGAGAGCTACGATGCGGCCGTCACGGCTTTGATCGAAGGCGCACTTTTGACCATCGTCGTCGTCTTCGCCTTCCTGCGAAACTGGCGGGCGACGCTGATCTCGGCGCTTGCCATGCCGCTTTCCATCCTGCCGACCTTCGCGGTGATGGACCTGCTCGGCTTCACGCTCAACGGCATCAGCCTTCTGGCCCTGACGCTGGTCATCGGCATTCTCGTCGACGATGCGATCGTCGAAATCGAGAATATCGAGCGGCATGTCGACATGGGCAAGCGGCCGTTCATCGCGGCTATCGATGCGGCCGATGCGATCGGCCTTGCGATCGTCGCAACGACGCTGACGATCGTCGCCGTCTTTGCGCCGGTGAGCTTCATCGGTGGTGCGGTCGGGCAATATTTCAAGCAGTTCGGCCTGACCGTCGCGATCGCCGTTCTGTTCTCGTTGCTGGTGGCACGCCTGCTGACGCCGCTGATGGCGGCCTATCTGTTGCGGCCGAAACCTGGTCACGGCCATGCCGTCAAGCCGTCGCGCATCAGCGATGCCTATCGCAGCATGCTCGGCTGGACCCTCGATCACCGCAAGACCGCGCTTTCGATGGTCGCGCTGATCTTCGTCGGCTCGATCGCGCTTTTGAGCATGCTGCCGACGGGTTTCATGCCGACGAGCGACAGCAACGTCTCGCAGCTCAAGATCACGCTGCCGCCCGGCACGAGGCTCCAGGAAACCGCGCGCATTTCCGACGATCTGGTGGCCAAGCTCAAGGAACGCAAGGAAGTCGAGAACGTTCTGGCGACGACCGACAGTCTCAACGAGGTATCGCTGCGCATCAAGCTCAAGCCGCGCAAGGAGCGTGAACTCGACCGCAAGTCCTTCGAACTGTCGTTGCGGCCCCTGCTGGCGGAGACCCCCGACATCCAGGCAACCTTCTCCTCGACCGAAGGCGCGAAGGACCTCTCCATCTACCTGACGGGCGATGACCCGGAAACGTTGATGGCTTCGGTGCGGCGTCTGGAAAACGAGATGCGTGCACTCCCCGGGCTGATCAGCGTTCGGTCGACCGAGCCGCTGCTTTCGCCCGAGCTTCTGGTCAAGCCGCGCTTCGACGAGGCGGCAAGGCTCGGCGTGTCGGTGACCTCGATCGGCACCGTCGCCCGTATCGCGACGATGGGCGACAGCGAGAGCAACTCCGCGCGGTTCAACCTCGGTAACCGCCAGGTGCCGATCCGGGTGATGCTCGACCGGTCGGCCCGCGGCGATTTCGACACCTTGCGCAATCTGCGGGTGGGCACGAATGCGGGTGCCCTGGTGCCGTTGACGTCCGTCGCCAACGTCTCCTTCGGTGCCGAGGAAAGCAGCGTCGAGCGTCTCGATCGCAAGCGTCTGATCGCCGTCGAGGCAAACCTCAACGGCATGACACTCGGCACGGCCTTCGAGGCGATTTCGGCATTGCCGGCCATGAAGGAACTGCCCGCGGGCGTGACGCAGGCCAACTATGGCGACGCGGAATACATGTCGGAGATGTTCCGCAACTTCGCCCTGGCGCTGCTTGCCGGCATCCTGATGGTCGTGGCGGTTCTGATCCTGCTGTTCAAGGATTTCCTGCAGCCGGTGACCATCCTCGTTGCCCTGCCGTTGTCGATCGGCGGCGCGGCGCTGGCTTTGATCCTGTTCGGTGCGGCACTCGACCTTTCGTCGATGATCGGGATCCTGATGCTGATGGGGATCGTCTGCAAGAACTCGATCCTGCTGGTCGACTATGCGATCGAGTGCCGCAACGACGGTGCCGACCGGCGCACGGCGCTGCTGACGGCGGGCGTCACCCGCGCGCGGCCGATCATCATGACGACGATCGCCATGGTGGCGGGCATGGTCCCGGCAGTCATCGGCGTCGGCGCCGGTGCCGCCTTCCGCGCGCCGATGGCGGTTGCGGTGATCGGCGGCCTGATCACCTCGACGATGCTGAGCCTTGTCTTCGTGCCGGTGATGTTCACCGTGATGGACGACATCAACACGAAGATGGGCCGCTGGCTGAAGCGCTTCTCCTCCGTGACGGACGAGGACCACGCGGCGGATGCGGCCCGGATCGGCAAGGAGGGCGCACCCGGCGCGGCCGGATAGCGTCCGCCCTGTTCCCGGCATGATCATTGTCGAAGCGCGCTGCATGGGTGTCCGTGCAGCGCGCTTCGCGCATTCGGGCCAAGGCGTATGTCTGCGTTCTAGTCGAAATAGTTGACGAGGCGCGTGTCGCCGACGGCATGGACGCGGCAGTCGACATCGAAGATCGCCTGCAACCGCGACGGCACGATCATGTCTTGCGGCGGTCCCTCGAAGGCGAGGCGGCCGCCCTGCATGGCGACGATGCGGTCGGAATAGGCGGAGGCGAAGTTGATGTCGTGCAGCACGACGACCACCGTCTTGGCGAAATCGTCGGCCAGCCGGCGCAGGAGCTTCATCGTCTCGACCGCATGCTTGATGTCGAGATTGTTGAGCGGCTCGTCGAACAGCATGTAGTCGGTGTCCTGGCACAGCACCATGGCGATGAAGGCGCGCTGGCGCTGGCCGCCGGAGAGTTCGTCGAGAAAGCGGTTCTGGTAGGGTTCGAGCCCGAGATAGGCGATCGATCGGTCGATATGCTCCGCATCGGCCGCGGTCACCCGTCCCTTGGAATAGGGATAGCGGCCGAAGGCGACGAGGTCGCGCACGCTCAGGCGCGCGCTGATGTGGTTGTCCTGGCGCATGATCGACAGCCGCCGGGCAAGCACGTCGCCGGCGGCGCGGCTGACGTCGAGGCCGTCGACCAGCACCTTGCCCGTATCCATCGGCATCAGCCGGCTGACGATCGACAAAAGCGTCGACTTGCCGGCGCCATTTGGGCCGATGATCGAAGTCAGGCCGCCTGCGGGTAGCGTCAGCGACACCCGGTCGACGACCGCGGTGCCGCCATAGGATTTCGTTACCTCTTGGATCTCGATCATCGCGCGGAGCCTCGGACGAGCAGGAAGATGAAGACTAGGCCACCGAAGAATTCGATGACGATGCTGAGCGCCGTGTTGAAGGAAAACAGCCGCTCGAGGATGACCTGGCCGCCGACGAGCGTCGCGACCGCGATAAAGACTGCGACCGGCAGGACGAAGCGGTGGCTGGCGGTGGGTGACAGCTGCCAGGCGAGACTTGCAACGAGCAGACCGAAGAAGGTGACCGGCCCGACGAGCGCGGTGGAGACCGAGACCAGCACGGCGATCAGCACCAGGAGAAGCGTCACCACGCGCTGATGGTCGACGCCAAGCCCGATCGCCGCCTCGCGCCCGAGCGAGAGCACGTCGAAGGTGGGCGACAACCGCCACAGGACGAAGGTCACGGCGAGGGTGGCTGCGGCGGCAATACCGAGCAGGTTGGCATCGATACTGTTGAAGCTCGCAAACAACCTGTCCTGCAGGACGATGAAGTCGTTGGGGTCGAGAATGCGCTGCAGGAACGAGGAGAGGCTGCGGAACAGGCCCCCGAGAATGACGCCGACCAGCATCAGGAGATGCAGGCTACGGCTGCCGCCGGAAAAGAGGGCGCGGAACAGGAGCAGCGACAGGCCGACCATCACGGTCGTTTCGAGCGTGAACTGCATCTGCGGGTTCATGCTTGCCGCGCCGGCGGCGCCGAGGAAGAACACCATGACCGTCTGCAGCAGCGTGTACATGGCGTCGAAACCGATGATCGACGGCGTCAGAACGCGGTTACCGGAAATTGTCTGGAACAGCACCGTCGAGACGGCGATCGCGTAGGCGACCAGCACCATGCCGAGAAGCTTTGTGCCGCGGAAAGAGAGGATGAAGCTCCAGCTTCCCTTCGCGCCGATGGTCATGAAGGCGATCATCGACAGCAGCGCCAGCGCAGCGGACGCAAGAAGGACGGTCGACGGAGAGATCCGCTTGGCATCAGCCTGCATGGGACCGCCTCGAAAGCAGGAGATAAAGGAAGACGAGGCTGCCGATCACGCCCATGACCGTGCCCACCGGCACCTCGTAGGGCGCAATCACCATTCGCCCGACGATGTCGCAGGCGAGAACAA
This sequence comes from Ensifer sp. ENS07, assembly GCF_014852185.1. Lineage (NCBI taxonomy): Bacteria > Pseudomonadati > Pseudomonadota > Alphaproteobacteria > Hyphomicrobiales > Rhizobiaceae > Ensifer > Ensifer sp. ENS07. The sequence goes on from NZ_JACVBE010000005.1 coordinate 18,192, forward strand.
GCCCAGCGCCGGAGATGGCGACCACCGGCAATGTGCGCCTGAGATTGTCGCCAAGGGTCAGGCTGACGATATTGGGAACGACGAGGCCGAGGAACGGGATCATACCGACGGTCGCAACCACCGTCGCCGTGACCATGGAGACGATGGCAAGTCCGAGGGTGACCACCTTGTCGTAGTCGAGCCCGACATTGCGGGCGATCGCCTCGCCCATGCCAATGACGGTGAAGCGCGCGGCGGTCGCGTAGGCGACCAGCGTCAGCGCGAAACCGATCCACAGCAGCTCGTAGCGTCCGCGAAGGACGACCGAGAAATCGCCGGACATCCAGGCGCCCATCGACTGCATCAGGTCGTAGCGATAGGCGATGAAGGTGGTAACGGCGTTGACCACGCCGCCGAGCATGAGGCCGATCAGCGGCACCATCAGCGCCGAGCGCAGCGGAACGCGGCGCAGGATCTGCAGGAACAGGGCGGTTCCGGCAAGCGCGGTCAGGGTGGCGAAGGCCATCTTGCCTGCCACCGGCAGGCCCGGCGCGATCAGCATGGCCAGAAGCATTCCGAGGGCGGCGGATTCGGCGGTGCCGGCGGTCGACGGCTCGACGAAGCGGTTGCGCGCCAGCATCTGCATGATCGTGCCGGACACTGCGAGGCCGGCGCCTGCGAGCATCAGCGCCAGTGTGCGTGGCAGGCGGCTTTCGACGACCAGAAGCCAGCCGCGGCCGTCGTCGCTGGCCGCAAGACTGCCGACACCGGTAAAGACGCTGACGGCGGCAAGCAACAGGACGACCGGGATAGCGAACAGGACCGGCCTCATGGTTGCGTCACGCTCCAGCTGCTTTTCGTTCTGATCACCGCTCTCGTATCCGTGGCTGCATTTTTCCATCGACCGCCGCAACGAACCCCTGAGGCTTGCGGCCGTGAGGAGGTGCTCGATCGAAGGCTCGCCTTAGTCATATATATGATCGGCTTCGTCAAGTTTTGTGAGGCGGGAATGACGCGGAATGCGCGCATTGCCCTCCTGGCAAAATCGCGCTAGGGAGGAGGAGAAAACATGAGGTAAATAGTCATGAATATATCTCCCTTCTCTAATGGTTTGCGCGGACTGCTCGTCGCGGCCATGATGACGGTTGGCGGCGCATCGGTGGCGACGGCCGAAACCCTGAAGATCGAACACAGCAGCGGCGTCACCGAGGTGGAGAAAAACCCGAAGACCGTGCTGGTCTATGATTTCGGTATGTTGGAAACGCTGGATATGCTCGGCGTCCCCGTCGCCGGCGTCCCCGGATCGGCCGTCCCGCCGTCGCTCGAAAAGTACAAGGCCGACACCTATGCGAAGATCGGCACGCTGTTTGAACCCGACTTCGAGGCGATCAATGCGGCGGAGCCCAACCTCGTCATCGTCGGCGGGCGGTCGCAGGCGAAATATGCTGAAGTCGCCAAACTGGCACCGACGATCGACCTGACCTCGGACGACAAGGATCTGATCGGCAGCGTCAAGAAGAATGCAGAGATCCTCGGCGAGATTTTCGGCAAAGAAGCCGAGATCAAGGCAAGCATCGCCAAGCTCGATTCCTCGATCGAGGCGCTGCGTGGCCTTGCTGCGGAACGTGGAACGGGTCTCATCCTGCTGACGACCGGCGGAAAGATCAGCGCCTATGGCAAGGGATCGCGCTTCGGCGCGTTGCATGACGTCTTCGGGATCAAGCCGGCCGATCCCGAGCTGCAGGTCGCGACCCACGGCCAGGCGGTTTCCTACGAGTACATTCTCGAAACCAACCCCGACTGGATCTTCGTCGTCGATCGCGATGCAGCCATCGGCCAGCAGGCACAGCCGGCGGCCGCCCTGCTCGACAACGAACTCGTGCGGCAGACCAAGGCCTGGAAGGACGGACACGTCGTTTATCTCGACTCCGCCAAGCTTTACCTCACGGCATCGGGCCTGAAGTCGCAACAGGACATTGTCGATCAGCTGGCGCAGGCGCTGAGCAAGAAGTGATCGCAGCGGCGAGCCGCCTTGCGGTGTCGCCGCGTGGTGCCCGATTGCATCATTGGGTGACAGGCAGCGCGCCGCTTTCCAGGCGCGCTGGTCATGGCTGCCTCTTTCGGCGTTGCCTGACGTCGCCGGGCGCGGTTTTCGTTGCTGGAGCGGATTTCGGAAAAAGGGGAGGCCAACACCAAATACCCTTAACTCTTACGGTATTTTTCCGGTGTTGGCTCCGTTTGGAAGAACGATAATATCTTGATTTAGAGATTTTCGCTTTTTTGCTAAATTTATTTTAGTTTTTACTTTTTTATATAATTTATGCCCGGATTTAGGTCCGGTTTGTATGTTGACTTGCTTTACGCTTACTCGGTGGAACGCTGACGCTACTCTCCGGAGGTCGAGGCTTCTCACGGCTGGAAGCGCTTGGTGGCGCTCAGCCGGTCCCTTTTGATCTTCCGGAACGAACGCTTAATTTGACACCAAATCGCGTGGCGCGGAAGATACCAATTCTAGTTAGTGGTTTGTAATTACTGACACTTTCTCGCCTAGCCATCGACCGCAAGCCATTGGCGCAGCGAGGAAATCCCCTGCTTTTTCAGGGGCATCTGCCGACCGGTGCCTCCGCGCTTTCCACGCTTTGCGCTTGGCTTCGGGCTATCGTCGACAGCAGCGGACGGGCCTCCTAGTACCAACTAAGTATTCCTGCGTATATCGGAGCGGAAGAGGGGGGTTAAGCGCGGCTGCACGAGGCCGCTTAACTAATCCATTTATCGCGCGCCGTCGGGTCCGTCTTGGCAGAAATGCATAGGACGCTCGCTCTGCTGGGGGTATCCTAGAGGCTTGTTTTTGAGAGCGTTCCGCGTCTTGGTAAACAGAACGTTAGCAATATAACCCAAAGATGGTTCGATTTATAACGATTTAAGTGCCCTTCCGGCGCTTCTCTAATCCTTTTGGGCTGTTTCGTTGCGGAGATCTTTACGTTACATTAGCTATCGCGAATTTTATCGCGCAGGAATAATCGTGACGCATAAGTGGTTCCGAATAAATTTTTTGAAAGTGGGGCGTGCCCACGGCCAGACCGGGGCACCCATAAAAATAAATGGAAAAATCCTAGGAGGGCGTAATGTATCCTGGAAGCTCCAACGTGGGTGATTTTGAAGATAACAACAAGGCTTTGTCACAAAAGAAAAAAATCGTAATGCTCGCCAAGATCGACCTGTTCGCCGAATGCCTGATGCAGGCCGTCGGGTCCAGGTTTCAAGGGCACGATATCGTCAGCTTCTCCGATCCCGACAATCTGCTTGACGGTAGTCTCGTCGATGTCACGCTGATCATGCTGTACCGGATGCCTCCCAAGTCCTTTCCGGCTATCTTGCGGACCATTCACGAGTTCCACCCGCGGGCATCGATTGGCCTGGTGGTGGAGAATGCCGAGGAACTCGATCCGTCGATTGCCGGCTTCGTCGAAGAGCGCCTCATCCATGGCGTCCTGCCGTTGAACCTCAATCTGGATGTCTGCCTTGCGGCCATCGACTTACTGATGAAGGGCGGCGAACATTTCCCGGCGGCTCTGCTGCGGCGGCTTTCTCCCGAGCCTTTCGCGGCGAACAGCCTTTATGGCCGGCGCGGGGAGGCCCCGGGCCAGACGACCGTTTCGGGAACAGGACGGCGCAAGCGCGATGCTGGCCCCGATGGCCTGACGACACGCGAGGTCCAGATCCTCGATCTGATCTGCAAGGGCACGCAGAACAAGATCATCGCGGACCGGCTCGGGCTGTCGGAAAATACCGTCAAGGTTCACGTCCGCAACATCTATAAGAAGATGAACGTTCGCAACCGTACGGAAGCGGCGTCTCGATACTTCACCAACGATGCGGCGACGGAGCGCAACGGCGACGTCCTCCTGTCGCGTTGGAAGAACTAGGCGCGACGTAAGGCAGACATTTATCTGCTTGAGGGCTTGGCCGTCGTCGAAGGCGTGCCAAGTTCTATTCGGCCCCAGGTGCGTTCTCCTGGGGCTGATTCCCGAAATCAAATGCTACTTTGAGCCTGCCCCGGCGATTGGCCGGGCGGTCCCGCTGTGGCATGTCTCCTCGACAGGTGCGTGAAAGCTCGAAAGATCACACCGAAATTTACCCTAGAATATACTGGTAAATATTTCGTTACTTTTGGCCTGGATTGGCTGAAATGTAATCACATATGATTATGTCAATAGTAATTTGTTGTAATTTTGGATTATTTACTGGAAATAAATTCCATACATATTGACTGGACGGTTCGTATTTGATAATTAGCTAATATTGAAATTGAGAATCTAAAAAATATTGATTGAAATTGAATAGTTTATTTTTTGTCGGGTTGTGCGTGTCGTTGTAATAAAGAGAATATTTTTATTATCTATTGCGCTCGCATCCCGTCTCCAAATCACCAACGAAAATGGTGAGTTTAATAATTGGAGGTGCGCATGCGAAAGGTCGTCACGGGACCGCTGTCCGTGGTTGGACAGCGGGAGTTTCTTAAGAAGATCGCAGGAATACCGAAGAGAATACTAGTAACGGGTGGAAGTGGTTTTCTCGGATCTCATATTTGCGAAAGACTTATTTCCCTGGGTCATACGGTCATCTGTCTTGACAACTTTTCGACCGGCCGGCGCGAAAATCTCTCTCATCTGGCGCAGGACCCCCATCTCCACATCATCGATCACGACGTTCGAAAGCCCTACCTGATCGATGCCGATGTCATCTTCAACTTTGCCTCCCCCGCGTCACCACCGGACTATCAGGCGGACCCGGTCGGGACATTGATGACGAACGTTCTCGGCGCGCTGCATGCGCTCGAAAACGCCAAGGCCACTGGCGCCACCGTCATCCAGTCCTCGACTTCGGAAGTCTATGGCGATCCGCTGACCAGTCCGCAGCGGGAAACCTATTTCGGCAACGTCAACACGATCGGGCCGCGAGCCTGCTATGACGAAGGCAAACGGTCGGCCGAGACGCTGTTCTTCGACTACCACCGGACCTACGGCGTGAAGATCAAGGTCGCGCGTATCTTCAACACCTACGGTCCGCGCATGCGGCCCGACGACGGGCGGGTGATATCGAACTTCGTCGTCCAAGCCCTGCAGGGCAAGGACCTGACGATCTATGGTGACGGGCACCAGACCCGGTCCTTCTGCTATGTCGACGACCTGATCGACGGTTTCCTCCGTCTTTCGGTCTCGGCCGACCCGTGCACCGGTCCGATCAATCTCGGCAATCCCGGAGAGTTCACGGTTCTCGAGCTCGCGCGAATGGTGCTTTCGATGACGGGCTCGCGTTCGCGCATCGTGCATCTGGCGGCGGCCACCGACGATCCTCGCCAGCGGCGACCCGATATCACCCAGGCGCGTGGTGAACTCGCATGGGAGCCGAAGGTGATGCTGCGCGAAGGCCTTGAGCGCACGATCGCCCATTTCGACGAGCGCCTCAGTGCGGCCGGTCGCGCAGTGGCCGGAGAGGCGGTATGACATGTCTCGCGTCGCACTGGTCACCGGCGGAGCCGGCTTCATAGGCAGCCACACCTGCAAGCGTCTGGCTGAGCAGGGCATCGTTCCCGTCGTCTACGACAATCTCTCGACGGGGCATCGATCCAACGTGAAATGGGGCCCCCTCGTGGAGGGGGCGATCGAGGACAAGGAACGGTTGGCGGCGGCAATCCGGACCCATTCGCCCGAATGCCTCATCCACTTTGCCGCATCCGCCTATGTCGGGGAATCGGTCGAGGATCCGGGAAAATACTACACCAACAATGTTGCCGGCAGCATCGCGCTTCTGGAAGCCTGCCGGGCGACCGGACTTGGACGCATCGTCTTTTCCAGCTCGTGCGCCACCTACGGCATCCCGCCGCAGCTGCCGATTACCGAGGACATGGTTCAGCTGCCGATCAATCCCTATGGCCGCACCAAGCTGATGATCGAACTGATGCTTGGCGACTATGCCCGTGCCTACGGCATCCGCTCGGTGGCGCTGCGCTACTTCAATGCGGCCGGCGCCGATCCGGAAGGGCAGCTGACCGAAAAACACGATCCGGAAACGCATCTCATTCCCCGTGCGCTGATGGCGGCGGCCGGGCGGATCGACAGGCTCGATGTCTTCGGCGACGACTATGCGACACCGGATGGCACCTGCATCCGCGACTACATCCACGTGACCGATCTTGCCGACGCGCATGTGGCGGCGGTGAACTATCTGCGCGACGGCGGCGAGGTGTTGCACGCCAATCTCGGTTCTGGCCATGGGACGTCGGTCCGGCAGGTGCTGTCGGCCATCGACCGGGTCACCGGTCGGCCGGTCCCGGTGCAGATGCTGCCGCGCCGGCCCGGCGACCCGCCGGTTCTCTATGCCGACACGAACTGGGCGCGCCAGAGGCTGGGTTTCCGTCCGCAGCTTTCGGACATCGACACGATCATCGCGACGGCCGCGCCGAGCTTCGGCCTGGAGGTGCGCTCATGAACTGGTCGCTGGAAACCGCGAAACCGGATGAGACGATCGCCTTCGGGCAGAGCCGGAAGGCCGCTTCGGCGCCCGCCGCCCTGTTTTCGGGCCGGCTGCGACTGCTCCATGTCCTCGGCATTGCCGCATGGTTTGGCGCCCTCCTGTATTTCTGGCAGTGGTGGCTTGATCCCGCCCACGTCGTCGACTGGCCGTCCTATGTGCTGATCACGGTGGTCGTCGGATGGATCACGCTGCTGCCGGTCTATTTCATCGTGATCTTTTCCGGCGCGAAGGTTATGGCGGCAAGCGCCGTCCGGGTGCCGCAGGGGCGGGTCGCGATGGTGGTGACCAAGGCGCCTTCGGAACCCTTTTCGGTGGTGCGCAAGACGCTGCTCGCCATGCTCGACCAGACCGGCTGCGAATTCGACGTGTGGCTCGCAGACGAAGATCCGTCACCGGACACGATTGCCTGGTGCGCGGCGCGCGGGGTGATGATCTCCACGCGAAAGGGCGTCGCAGACTACCATCGCTCTTCCTGGCCGCGCCGGACCCGGTGCAAGGAGGGAAACCTCGCCTATTTCTACGATCACTATGGCTACGAGCGCTACGATTTCGTCGCCCAGTTCGATGCCGATCATGTGCCGGAAACCACCTATCTCGTCGAGGTGCTGCGCCCGTTCAACGACCCGTCGGTCGGTTATGTCTCGGCGCCGAGCATCTGCGATGCCAACGCCGCCACCAGCTGGGCAGCGCGCGGGAGGCTCCACGCGGAGGCCAGCATGCACGGCTCGCTGCAGGCCGGCTACAACAACGGCTGGGCGCCGCTGTGCATCGGTTCGCACTATGCCGTTCGGACCAAGGCCCTGAAGCAGATCGGTGGGCTTGGGCCCGAACTTGCCGAAGACCATTCGACAACGCTGATCATGAATGCCCATGGCTGGCGCGGCGTGCATGCGCTGAACGCGATCGCCCATGGCGACGGACCGGCCAATTTCGCCGATCTCGTGGTTCAGGAGTTCCAATGGTCGCGAAGCCTCGTCACGATCCTGTTGAAATACTCGCCGGTCTACGTGCCGAAGCTGTCGCCGCGGCTGAAGTTCCAGTTCCTGTTCTCGCAGCTCTGGTATCCGCTGTTTTCGTCGTTCATGGCGCTGATGTTCCTGATGCCGATCGTGGCGCTCGTCTCCGGTCGGACCTTCGTCGCCGTCACCTATCCGGAATTTCTGCTGCATTTCGCGCCGCTCTCGTTGGTGCTGATCGCGCTTGCCTATTTCTGGCGCTCGACGGGCACGTTCCGGCCCTATGACGCACGCGTCCTGAGCTGGGAAGGCACGCTGTTCCTGTTTGCACGCTGGCCCTGGTCGCTGCTCGGTTGCCTTGCGGCGGTGCGCGATCATCTGACGGGCTCCTTCGTCGACTTCCGCATCACGCCGAAGGGTGGCGGTGCCGCCGCGCCTTTGCCGCTGCGGGTGCTGATGCCCTATCTGGTGCTCGCCTTGGCATCGGCTCTGGTCGCCAGGGGTATCTCCGATGCCGGCACGGCGCGCGGGTTTTATGTCTTCGCCGGCATCAACGCGCTCATCTATGCGGGGTTGGTGGCGGTGATCCTCATTTGCCACGCACGCGAAAACCGGTTGGCCCTGATCCCGCGGTCGACGATGACGGCGGCGACGGCCGGGTGCCTGGTGCTGGTCTCGGTGCTCTCGGCTCAATCGGCCGTGCGCCATGGGGCCGAGGCAACCCAGGCGCTGTCGCACGGCCTGCAGTTCGTGAGCTTCACCGAAACGAGATACACGGTCGCCGGTGCCGGCAGCGGCACCAATCTCAAAACCGTTCGCTTCCGCCTGAAATGGAGAGGGTTTTCACAGCCATCCGACGGGCAGGCGCGCGGCGAAATCAGTGCATCGAATATCAGCCAACAAAGTAACAGGGAAACGATAACGACCAGGAAGGTCGGTCGGTTTCATGTGCCGTCATGACGACGGCAAGCAGTCGAGTGTGTGTGGTCTCCAATGCGAGGAGAAATGCAATGAAAGGGTCGTTGAAAGTCATAGCTCTCCCGCTGCTGGTGCCTTTGGCAGCGGCCGCGGTCTATTTCGGCGCCGAGCCGGTCAAGGCGAAGATGGAAGTCAAGCCAAAGCCGCTCAGCGCCTATGAGGTCTACTCGCTCTACCGCAACAAGACCTGGGAGTGGTCGACAGGCGGTGCCCGGTTCGAAGCCCACGGGCGCAAGCTCGTGGCGTTCGTCGACAAGGGCAAGGGCGATCGTTCCTTTGCCGAAGGCAACTGGTACGTCAGCGACCTCGGCATGATGTGCATGCAGGCCACCTGGACGACCTCGGCCAATGCCGGCAATGCCCGGAGCTGCTTCGGTCACGCCCGGATCGGCGACACGGTCTATCAACGCAAGGTGCCCAACGGGAAGTGGTACGTCTTCAGCCATGCCAAGCCCCGCGCCGGTGACGAGTACAAACGTTTTGTTGCCCACGACAACATCACGGCCAAGGCACTCCGGCTGAAGGAACAGTTCCTGGCCAAGAAATAGACGTTCTGCTGCAGGAGGATGAAATGAAACGCAAATTGGCATTCGCGCTATGCACGGCTCTGGCTCTCCAGCTGGATCTCAGTGCAAGCTTGGTATCCGCGTTGGCGCAGGAGAAAGCCAATCCTGCGACCAGTGCAGAACAGACGATGAGCGATAAACGTCCGGTCATTCACCCGGGCGGAACAAAGTTCGGTGCCTATGATCCGCATGGCGATTTCGGCGCCCAGAGCGATGTCTCGACCGAGGCCCTGTTCCTGCCTTGGGAAGACGTGGACCTCGCTTCCTTGCAGGTCGCCGACGAGTACGCGCTCCAGCGCAATCGCAACCTGCTGATCACCATCGAGCCCTGGTCCTGGTCGCTGGACTGGAAACTGACGCCGACGCAGCTTCGCGACCGCATGCTCAGAGGTGAGTATGACGCCAACATGGAAGCAATCGCCAACACGATTGCCGGGCTGAAGAGCCCAGTCATCGTGCGCTGGGGCCAGGAAATGGAAGATACGTCCGGGCGTTTCTCCTGGGCCGGCTGGGAGCCCCAGGACTGGATCAAGGCCTACCGGCACGCGATGGACATCGTGCGGGCGAAAGCGCCAAAAGCGCAGATCATGTGGTCGCCCAAGGGGCTGCCGAACCTGGTCGATTACTATCCGGGCGATGACTACGTCGATCTCGTCGGCCTCTCGGTCTTCGGGCTCGAACCGTTTGACAAGATCGAATACGGCGCGCCGAAGACCTTCACCGAGGCACTGAAACCCGGCTACGACCTGGTCGCCAAATACAACAAGCCGATCTGGGTGGCCGAGCTCGGATGGGAAGGCAGCCAGGCCTATATGCAGCCCTGGATGAACGCCGCGACGCAAGCGGATTCGCAGTTCCCCAATCTCGCCGAGGTCGTCTACTTCAACGACCGCGACGTCATCGATTGGCCGCACGACCTTGGTCGGCCAAACTGGCGGGTGGTCAACGACGCCACGAACTGAGGCTCTCGCCGATGCGTGCCCCTCTTGGGGCACGTTGGGGTGTACACTGGGCGCGGCTGGCTCGCAGGCGCCTCAGGTCTCCAAAGTAAAAAGCCCCTCGCTTGAGGCGAGAGGCTGATTTGATTGGGCGGTGCCGTCCGGCCGATGCCGGACCTGACTTACTCGGCCGCCTGCGGACCCAGTTCGCCGCGACGGATCTGGTCGGCTTCGATCGACTCGAACAGAGCGCGGAAGTTGCCCTCGCCGAAACCCTCGTCGCCCTTGCGCTGGATGAATTCGAAGAAGATCGGGCCGATTACGGTTTTCGAGAAGATCTGCAAGAGGATCTTTGTCATGCCACCGTTCACGACACCTTCGCCGTCGATGAGGATGCCGTGCTTCTTCATCCGCTCGATCGGCTCATCATGGCCGTGCACACGGTCGTGAGACATGTCGTAGTAGGTCTCCGGCGGGCCCGGCATGAACTTCAGGCCATTGTCCGACAGCTTGTCGGTGGCATCGTAGATGCCTTCGGTGCCGACGGCGATGTGCTGGATGCCTTCGCCCTTGTACTTGCGCAGATATTCCTCGATCTGGCTCGTATCGTCCTTGGACTCGTTCAAGGGGATACGGATCTTGCCGCAGGGCGAGGTGATCGCGCGACTGACGAGGCCGGTGATGCGGCCGTCGATGTCGAAGAAGTGGATCTGCGTGAAGTTGAACAGTTCGCGGTAGAAGGCCCACCACTTGTCCATATTGCCGCGATAGACGTTGTGGGTCAGGTGGTCGAGATAATAGAAGCCGACGCCCTCGGGCTTCGGATTGCGCTCCCCGGTCCACTCGAATTCGGCCTCGTAGGCCGAGCCCTTGGCACCGTAAGTCTCGACGAAATAGAGCAGCGAACCGCCGATGCCGACGATCGCCGGGACATCGAGACACTTGTCCTTGCCTTCGTAAGGGATGGCGCCCTTCGAGACTGCATGCTCGAAGGCGTGCTTGGCATCGACGACGCGCCAGGCCATCGACGGGGCGCAGGGGCCGTGTTCGTCGACGAAGCGCATGGCGTGCGAGCCACGCTCGGCGTTCAGGATGTAATTGATGTCGCCCTGGCGCCAGACGGTGATGTTCTTGCTTCTGTGTTTGGCGACCGGGCTGTAGCCCATGCGAGTAAAGAGCTCGGCCAGCTTTTCCGGTTCCGGATGGGCGAATTCGACGAACTCGAAGCCGTCGGTGCCGGCGGGATTGTCAGCGGTAATCGTTGCCGGCGGGGCGTCATGCGGGAAGGGGCCCATCGGAAGTCTCCTCTTATTCTTCCAAACTTTGCTGGAGTATGACGCAATTCCCATGCATGATGCTTGTATTCTTGCGCGGTTTAGACAGAATGGCGCACGAAACATGCAAAATTGCGTATTAGGATGCACGAATGGAGCAGCTTGACGGGTTCGATCTCAAGATCCTCAGCGAATTGCAGCGTGACGGGCATCTGACCAACAACGAACTGTCGGAACGCATCGCGCTTTCGCCGTCGCAATGTTCGCGCCGGCGCACCCGGCTTGAAGCGGAAGGCTACATCACCGGCTACCAGGCACAGATCGACCGGCAGAAGCTCGGCCTCGATCTGATGGTGGTGATCTCGGTCACGCTCGCTACCCACAATCGCGACAATGCCAAGCGCTTCGGCAAGCTCATTTCCGGCCTGCCGGAGGTGCTGGAGGCCTATGCGCTCACCGGCGAGATGGACTACCACATGCGGGTGGTGACGCCAGATCTTGCGGGGCTGTCGCGCTTCGTCAACGACGTGCTTCTGCCGCACGACAGCGTGCAGCATGTGAAGACGTCGATCGTGCTTGAAACCTTGAAGAGCTTCGAGGGCGTGCCGATCCCCGAGCGGATGAAGGGCTGAAGCCTCAGGCAGAGGGCGGAGGGTCGAACCTGCCGATAGCGCGTTCCACTGCTTCCAGCCCGACGGCGAGCGCCTGTATCCCGGCCGGCCCGATCAGCGTGTCGAGTTCCGCCTGATAGCGGACGGCAAGCTCCGTCAATTCGCCATAGGCCCGGATGCCGGTCTTCGTCAGTTCCAGATGTTCGATGCGGCGGTCGTTTTCGTCTTCGCGCCGCGTCAGCCAGCGGCGTTTTTCGAGCAAGGCGACGGCGCGGCTGACCTTGGTCTTGTGCATGGCCGAGTGCGCGCCGACTTCGGTGGCCGTCATCGGGCGGCTTGTGCTGCCGAGGGCGGCCAGAGTGCGCCATTCCGGGCGCGTGAGCTGGTAGCGCGCCTTGTACTGGGCGGCAAAGCGCAGCGCGACGAATTCCGCGGCGCGGTTCAGCCGATAGGGCAGGAAGGCATTGAGTTCGAAGCCATCGGCGGCCATCGGGCATCCTTGATAGTTACAAAATCGATAGTTACGATTGCAACTAATATGCCGAAGGCGACGCCTGCGTCCACCCTGGGAAAAGGCCGTCGCCGCGGTATTTGGAATTGCGCCGGACCTGTGAACAGGTCGGTTCGCGAAGCCGAAGCAGGGTGCCATGAGGAGGAGGATCGACGATGCTGGACAAGGCAGGAAAACAGGCCGGGACACTGGCTAAGGCCAACGAAGCGCTTGGCTACATGCCCGGCTTCGGCAATGATTTCGAGACTGAGAGCCTGCCGGGCGCCCTGCCGCAAGGGCAGAACAGCCCGCAGAAATGTGCCTATGGCCTCTATGCCGAGCAGCTTTCGGGCTCCCCCTTTACCGCGCCGCGCGGCACCAACGAGCGGTCCTGGCTTTATCGCATCCGCCCGAGCGTTCGCCACACCGGACGTTTCAACAAAATCGACTATCCGCACTGGAAGACGGCGCCGCATGTCGCCGAGCATTCTTTGGCGCTTGGCCAGTTGCGCTGGAATCCACTGCCGGAGCCGACGGAAAAGCTGAACTTCCTGCAGGGCATCCGCACGATTACGACGGCGGGCGATGCGCCGACGCATTCGGGCATGGCAGCGCATGCCTATGCCTTCAACGCCGACATGGTGGACGACTATTTCTTCAATGCCGACGGCGAGCTGCTGATCGTTCCGGAAATGGGCGCGATCCAGGTGTTCACCGAGCTCGGCAAGATGGACGTCGAACCCTCCGAGATCTGCATCGTGCCACGCGGCACCATGTTCAAGGTGACGCGACTTGGCGACGAGAAGGTTTGGCGCGGCTATGTCTGCGAAAACTACGGCGCCAAGTTCACGCTGCCGGATCGCGGTCCGATCGGCGCAAACTGCCTGGCTAATCCGCGCGATTTCAAGACGCCGGTCGCCGCCTTCGAGGAGAAGGAGACGCCCTGCCGCGTGCATGTGAAGTGGTGCGGCGGTTTCCACGTAACCGAGATCGGCCATTCGCCGCTCGACGTCATCGCCTGGCATGGCAACTACGCGCCCTACAAATACGACCTCAAGACCTATTCGCCCGTCGGCGCGATCCTCTTTGACCATCCGGATCCGTCGATCTTCACGGTGCTGACGGCGCCCTCGGGCGAAGAGGGCACGGCGAATATCGATTTCGTTATCTTCCCGCCGCGCTGGTTGGTGGCTGAACACACTTTCCGTCCGCCCTGGTACCACCGCAACATCATGAGCGAATTCATGGGGCTGATCTACGGTCGCTACGACGCAAAGGAAGAGGGCTTCGTGCCTGGCGGCATGAGCCTGCACAACATGATGCTGGCGCATGGGCCCGATGCGTCGGGCTACGACAAAGCGACGAATAGCGAGTTGAAACCGGTGAAGCTCGACCATACGATGGCCTTCATGTTCGAGACCCGCTTCCCGCAGCAACTGACCCGCTACGCCGCCGAACTGGAGACGTTGCAGGACAACTACATCGACTGCTGGACGGATCTCAAGAAGCGGTTCAACGGGACGCCGGAAGGCGATTGGTCTTGAGTTCACGCCTGGTTTTGCTCGGCAGCAAGGGCGGTCCGGCGATCCGGCCGGGCGGCCCGTGGCCGACGTCGTCTCTGCTTCAAATCGGCGGCCGGACGGTTGTCGTCGATTGCGGCCTTGGCGTCACGCGCGGACTGACCGATGCCGGTGTGGCGCTGAAGACGCTGGACCTGATCGTCATTACCCATCTGCATTCGGATCATGTGCTGGAACTCGGGCCGCTCATTCACACGGCCTGGACCGCGGGGTTGTCGCAGCCGGTAGGCGTCTACGGGCCCACAGGCACTCGCGCCTATTGGCAGGGCTTCCTGCAATCGATGGCCTTCGATATCGAGATTCGTATCGTCGATGAGGGCCGGCCCGACCTGCGGATGCTGGTCGAGGTCATCGAGTTTTCGGAAGGCGAGATCTTCTCCGAGAACGGCCTGACGCTCTCGGCGCTGCGCGTCGACCATCCGCCGGTGACCGATTGCTTTGCGCTTCGGTTCGACGATGCGGAAGGCTCGGTCGTGTTCTCGTCCGATACAGCCTATTTCCCGCTGCTTGCTGATTTCGCCAAAGGAGCTGACATCCTCGTGCATGAGGCGATGCTCGCCGAAGGCGTCGACCGGCTGGTGGCGCGCACCGGCAATGGCGCGCGGCTGAAGGAGCATCTGCTGGCGAGCCACAGTTTCGCCGAACAGGCGGCGGCGATCGCGGCGGCCGCCGGCGTCGGACGGCTGGTGCTGCATCACCTCATCCCCGCCGACGACCCCGAGATATCTGAGGCCCACTGGATTGCGGCGGCTCGCAAAAACTGGGCGGGCGCCTTGACGATCGCCACCGACGGCCTTGTTGTGAAGATTGCGGACGATTCGTCCGCGTAAAGAAATTCCGCGACGGCCGCGAAGCGGTCTTCGGTCTGGAACAATGAGAAGTTTGAGAGGGAGGACTGCATGAAACTGGCGACACTCAAGGACAGTACGCGCGACGGAAAGCTCGTGGTCGTCTCCCGCGATCTTACCCGCTGCTCGGAGGTCGGGCACATCGCCCGCACGCTGCAGGCAGCGCTCGACGACTGGGCGCATGCGGGCCCTCGGCTTGCGCGCGTCGCCGAAGGGATCGAGACCGGTTCGCAGCCGACGATCCGCTTCCATGAACATGATGCGCTGTCGCCGTTGCCGCGCGCTTACCAATGGGCCGACGGCTCGGCCTACGTCAATCACGTCGAGCTGGTGCGCAAGGCCCGCAATGCCGAGATGCCTTCAAGCTTCTGGACCGATCCCTTGATGTACCAGGGCGGCTCCGACAGCTTCATCGCGCCGCGCGATCCGATCCCGCTTGCCGACGAGACCTTTGGCGTCGACATGGAGGGCGAGGTCGCCGTCATCGTCGACGACGTGCCGATGGGTGCGACCATCGACGAGGCACGGGCGGCGATCCAGCTCGTCATGCTCGTCAACGACGTGTCGCTGCGCGGGTTGATCCCGGCCGAGCTTGCCAAGGGTTTTGGTTTCTTCCAGTCAAAGCCGTCGTCGGCCTTTTCGCCGGTTGCCGTTTCGCCGGATGAACTGGGCGACGCCTGGGACGGCGGCAAGCTGCACCTGCCGCTCCAAGTCGACCTCAACGGCAAACCCTTCGGCCGCGCCAATGCCGGCATCGACATGACCTTCGATTTTGCGCAGCTGGTCGCGCATGCGGCCAAGACCCGGCCGCTTTCCGCCGGCACGATCATCGGTTCGGGCACCGTTTCCAACAAGCTCGACGGCGGACCGGGCAAGCCTGTTGCGGAAGGCGGTGCCGGCTATTCCTGCATCGCTGAACTCCGGATGATCGAGACGATCGCCGGCGGTGCGCCGAAAACCCAGTTCCTGAGGGTCGGCGACGTCGTGCGCATCGAGATGAAGGACAAAACCGGTCATTCCATCTTCGGAGCTATCGAACAGACCGTCGAAGCTTACAACACAGTCGGAAACGGCTGACTGACACGAACGGGCAAGGCATGAGCGAGACCGTCCTTTACGACTACTGGCGTTCGTCGGCGAGCTATCGGGTGCGCATCGCGCTCAACAGCCTCGGTGAACGCTATCGTTCTGTGCCGGTCGACCTGCTTGCCAAGGCACACAAGGCGCCGGACCATCTGGTCCGCAACCCGCAAGGGCTCGTGCCTGTCCTTGAGATCGATGGCGAGCGCTTCACGCAATCGCTCGCCATCATCGAGTACCTCGCCGAGACCCGGGCAACCTCCGGCTTCCTGCCGGATGACGCCATCGGTCGTCAGCGGGTGCGCAGCCTGTCCTATGCGATCGCCATGGACATCCACCCCGTCTGCAATCTCAGCGTCGTGTCCCACGTCATGGCCAATGCCGAGGACAGCGAGGCGGCGCGGCGCAACTGGATGCGCAAATTCATCGGCGAGGGGCTTGCCGCCTTCGAACGGTTGCTCGACCATTCCGCGACCGGGCGCTTCTGCCATGGCGACATGCCGACCATGGCGGATTTCTGCCTTGTGCCGCAGGTCTACAATGCCCGCCGATGGGACGTCGATCTTTCGGCCTGTCCGCGGCTGGTCGCGATCGACCAGAACTGCGCGGAGATCGAGGCTTTCGCCCGCGCGCACCCGGACCGCACGCCGCGCTGAGGGGCCACGCGGCTTCTCGCTTGATCCCTTCTCCTAGCACCTTCGGGCGCGCCCGCATCCTGCGGGCCGCCTTCTCTGGCCGGTTCCGTCAAGCGAATGTCGCGAATGGATCGACGGCGGCGAAAAGGCCGCGCTAGTTTTTGTATGACTGGCCTATAAGGGGGGCCGGAAAAACCTCTGGAGCGAGAGACATACCGATGAAAAGCTATGTGCTGAACGTCAGCTGCAAGACCACCCGTGGCATCGTCGCCGCGATCACCGGCTATCTCGCCGAAAAGGGCTGTTATATCTCCGACAGTTCGCAGTTCGACGACCTCGAAACCGGCCTGTTCTTCATGCGTCTCAGCTTTATCAGCCAGGAAGGCGCAAAACTCGACGAGTTGAAGGCAGGTTTCGAAGCGGTGGTGAAGCGCTTCGACATGAACGCCGAGATCCGCGACAGCGAGGAGCGCATGAAGGTGCTGCTCATGGTGTCGCGTTTCGGCCATTGCCTCAACGACCTGCTCTATCGCTGGAAGATCGGCGCACTGCCGATCGACATCGTCGGTGTCGTCTCCAACCACTTCGACTACCAGAAGGTGGTGGTCAACCACGATATCCCGTTCCACTGCATCAAGGTGACGAAGGAGAACAAGCCGAAGGCGGAAGCCCAGCTGCTGGAACTGGTCGACCAGACCGGCGCCGAACTGATCGTGCTTGCCCGCTACATGCAGGTCCTGTCCGACGCGCTCTGCAAGAAGATGTCGGGCCGCATCATCAACATCCATCACTCCTTCCTGCCGTCGTTCAAGGGCGCCAACCCCTACAAGCAGGCCTATGAGCGCGGCGTGAAGCTGATCGGCGCGACGGCGCATTACGTCACCGCCGACCTCGACGAAGGTCCGATCATCGAGCAGGACATCGCCCGTATCACTCATGCCCAGAGTGCCGAAGACTATGTCTCGATCGGCCGTGACGTGGAAAGCCAGGTGCTGGCGCGCGCCGTGCACGCTCATATCCACAACCGTTGCTTCATCAACGGCAACCGTGTCGTCGTCTTCCCGCCGAGCCCGGGCTCCTATGCTTCCGAGCGTATGGGGTGAGGCGTCAGGCAAATCGCATGCTGAAAACGAGAAACGCCGCCGGTTCGACCGGCGGCGTTTCTCGTAGGTTGGAGCGCGAGGCGACCGGAACGCGCTACGCTATTGCAACAGCTCTAGCCCGACCGCCGTCGCCTCGCCGCCGCCGATGCAGAGCGAGGCGATGCCGCGCTTGACGCCGTTGGCGCGCATGGCGTGAAGCAATGTCACGATGATGCGGGCGCCGGATGCGCCGATCGGATGGCCGAGTGCGCAGGCGCCGCCGTTGATGTTGACGATCTCGTCCGACAGGCCGAGGTCGCGGATCGCCGCCATCGCCACCACGGCGAAGGCCTCGTTGATTTCGTAGAGGCCGACGCTGCCCTTCTCCCAGGCGAGCTTTGCCAGCAGCTTGTCGATTGCGCCAATCGGGGCGGTCGTGAACCAGGCCGGCTCCTGGGCGTGGCCCGCATGGCCCGCGACGATAGCAAGCGGGGTCAGCCCCCGCTTTTCCGCTTCGCTGGCGCGCATCAGGATCA
The DNA here is from genome assembly GCF_014852185.1 of Ensifer sp. ENS07. NCBI lineage: Bacteria > Pseudomonadati > Pseudomonadota > Alphaproteobacteria > Hyphomicrobiales > Rhizobiaceae > Ensifer > Ensifer sp. ENS07. The sequence goes on from NZ_JACVBE010000005.1 coordinate 36,282, forward strand.
GCGCCGCTGCCCCGTCTGATATCGACGACGAATTGGCGGCCGTCACGCTGCCGCCGTCGCGGAAGGCGGGTTTCAGCTTCGGGATCTTTGACGGATCCGATTTGGTCGGCTGTTCGTCGCGGTCGAGATTGGCGGTCTGGCGCTTGCCGGCGCCAGCGACTGACACGACTTCCTCGGCAAAGGAACCATCCTCAGCTGCGCGGGTTGCGCGCTCCAGAGATCGCAGCGCAAAGCCGTCCTGATCGGCGCGCGAGAACTGATAGTGCTCGGCCGTGTCCTCGGCATAGGTGCCCATCAGCCGGCCGGAATAGGCGTCTTCGAGGCCGTCGAGGAACATGTGGTCCTTGACTTCGCCATGACCCAGGCGGAAGCCGCCGCGCGCTTTCGGCAGCAGATAGGGCGCGTTGGTCATCGACTCCATGCCGCCGACCGCAAGCACCGACGCGCTACCGGACAGCAGAGCATCGTGGCCAAGCATCAACGCCTTCATGCCGGAGCCGCAGACCTTGGAGATGGTCGTCGACGGCGTTTCCTTGCCGAGGCCGGCGCCAAGGGCTGCCTGGCGCGCCGGGTTCTGGCCAATGCCGGCCGGCAGCACATTGCCCATCAACACCTCGTCGACAGCATCAAGGCCGGCACGATCGAGTGCGGCTTTGAGCGCTATGGCGCCGATTTCCGGCGCGGTCAAATCCTTGAGGCTGCCCTGAAAGGCGCCCATTGGTGTGCGGGCCGCCGAAACGATGACGATCGGGTCAGTTCTGCTCATGTCTTTCTCCCATACGGCAAAAGGCAATGGTTGGCGCGAGTGCGTGCCCCGCGTGTGTCCTTCTCCCCGCGTGGCGGGGAGAAGGTGGCCGGCAGGCCGGATGAGGGGCACTTTTGCCCCAACCGCCCCTCGACGTCAGATATGCAGCGCGTGCCCGAGCGCCTTCAACGCGGACTCCTGGAAAGCTTCCGATTGCGTCGGATGCGCATGGATCGTGCCGGCGATGTCTTCGAGGCGCGCGCCCATTTCGATCGCCAGGCTGAAGCTTGCCGAGAGTTCCGAGACGCCGTGGCCGACGGCCTGGATGCCGAGCACCAGGTGGTTGTCGGCGCGAGCGACGATGCGAACGAAACCGTCTTCGGCAAGCGTCGTCATGGCGCGGCCATTCGCCTGGAAGGGGAACTGGCCGATCTTGATCTCGATGCCGCTCGCACGCGCCTCGTCGGGCGACAGCCCTGCGGTGACGATCTCCGGATCGGTGAAGCAGACGGCCGGGATGCAGCGCTTGTCCCAGCTGCGCTTGTGACCGGCGACGATCTCCGCCACCATTTCCCCCTGCGCCATGGCGCGGTGCGCCAGCATCGGCTCGCCGGTGACGTCGCCGATCGCATAGATGCCGCGCATGGACGTCCGGCACTGGTCGTCGATGCGGATGAAGCGGCCAGTGCGGTCGAGGTCGATTTCCTCAAGGCCGACGCCCTCGGTCACGGGTTTGCGGCCGACGGTGACCAGCACCTTTTCGGCGGCGACATCGATTGCGCGACCGTTGTGTTCGGCTTGCAGGCTGCCGGTTTCGGCGGAGTAGCTCTTGGCGACCGTCTGGGTGAAGACCTCGATGCCGAGTTCGCCGAGACGCTTGGCGATCGGTTTCGTCAGATCGGCGTCATAGAGCGGCAGAATGCGCGGCTGCGCTTCGAGTACGGTCACGTGGCTGCCGAGCTTGGCGAAAGCGGTGCCAAGTTCGAGACCGATGTAACCGCCGCCGATGACGGCGATGCTCTTCGGCACGCTTTTCAGCGACAGGGCCTCGGTCGAGGAAATGATCGACCCGCCGAAAGGCAGGTCGGGCAGCTCGACCGGCGCCGAGCCGGTGGCAATGACGATCGTCTCGGCGCGGATGCGCTGCAGTCCGATCTCGGTCTCGACATCGACGGTCTTGCCGTCGACGAAACGGGCGGTGCCGATCACCGCCTTGACACCCGCCTTCTTCAGAAGGCCGATGACGCCGCCGTTCAGCCGTCCGACGATGCCGTCTTTCCAGGCGATGGTGCGGGCAAGGTCGATTGTCGGGTTGGCGAGCGACAGACCGAGCGGGCTGCGGCCGGAAGCGGCCGAGCGCAGCTTATGAAACTCTTCCGCCGCGTGGATGAGGGCCTTGGAGGGAATACAGCCGACATTGAGGCAGGTGCCGCCGGCTTTCGCCTTTTCGACGATGACCGTGTCGATGCCGAGCTGGCCGGCGCGGATTGCGCAGATGTAGCCGCCGGGGCCGGCGCCGATGACGAGCAGCTTGCAGGAAATTTCCTTCATGATCGCCTCAGGCCTCCACGAAAATAAGCGCCGGCGTTTCGAGCAGGGTCTTCAGCCGCTGCACGAAGACGGCCGCATCCCAGCCGTCGATGACGCGGTGATCGAAGCTCGAGGACAGGTTCATGATCTTGCGCGGCACGAACTGCGTGCCATCCCAGACCGGGCGGACGGCGAGCTTGTTGACGCCGATGATCGCGACTTCCGGATGGTTGATGACCGGCGTGGAGACGATGCCGCCGAGCGCGCCGAGCGAAGAGATGGTGATGGTCGATCCGGTGAGCTCGTCGCGGGTGGCCGTGCCGGTGCGGGCAGCGTCCGCCAGGCGATTGAGCTCGTTGGCACAATCCCAGATGCCGCGGGCTTCGGCATGGCGCACGACCGGAACGGTGAGGCCGGCCGGGGTCTGCGTCGCGATGCCGATATGCACGCCGTGATGGCGGCTGATGATGCCGGCGCCGTCGTCGAAAGTGGCATTGACGGCGGGTTGATCGGCAATGGTGCGCACGAGCGCGCGCATCAGATAGGGCAGGATGGTCAGCTTCGGCTGGTCGGGTTTGCGGTCGCGGTTCATCGTCGTCCGCAGGTCCTCGAGCGCCGTCATGTCGACCTCTTCCACATAGGTGATGTGGGGAATGCGCGAGGTCGAAAGCGACATCTTCTCGGCGATGCGACGGCGAAGGCCGGTTACCTTGATCTCGTCGACGGCGGTCTTGCGCTGCAGGCCGGCCGGCGCAAGCGCCGGCTGGGCGCCGCGGGCGATGAACTGGTCGAGGTCATCATGGGTGATGCGGCCAGCCGGACCGGTGCCGGTCACCTGGCGCAGATCGACGCCGCTTTCCTTGGCGCGCAGGCGCACCGCCGGCGAGGCAAGGGCCTTCTCCAATCGTTCGCCAGCGGCATGTGCGCCGTTGGCGTGGACACCGTTCGTGGTCGGCGCCTTGACCTCGACCTTGGCGGGCTGGGCCGGCTTGGAGACCGGCGCGGGCGCCTCAGTCTTCACTGCGGGTTTTTCTTCCACCTTCGCGACAGGCTTCTCTTCCACGGGAGCAGCCGTTTCGCCTTCGCCTGATATTTCGATGCGCACGAGCGGCGCCTTCACCGCAACGGTGTCGCCTACCTCGGCGCCGAGCCAGAGCACGGTGCCGGTGACGGGCGAGGGGATTTCGACGGTCGCCTTGTCGGTCATCACGGCGGCGAGCACCATGTCCTCGCGCACGGGGTCACCGGGCTTCACATGCCATTCGACGAGTTCAGCCTCGGCCACGCCTTCGCCGACATCGGGCATCTTGATTACGAATTCGCCCATGTCAGGCCTCCATCACTTCGACGAGCGCGCGTCCGACGCGCGCGGGGCCGGGGAAATAGTCCCATTCCTGCGCGTGCGGGTAGGGCGTGTCCCAGCCGGCGACGCGCACGACGGGCGCTTCGAGATGGTAGAAGCAGTGCTCCTGCACGAGGGCGGCCACTTCGCCGCCGAAGCCCGACGTCAGCGTCGCTTCGTGCACGACGACGCAGCGCCCGGTCTTTTCCACCGACTTGACGATCGTATCGAGGTCGAGCGGCAGCAGACTGCGCAGGTCGATCACCTCGGCGTCGATGCCGGTTTCCTCGGCAGCCGCGAGCGCCACGTGCACCATGGTGCCATAGGCGACGACGGTGACGGCGGAGCCCTCTCGGCGGACTTCCGCCTTGCCGATCGGAACGGTGTAGTGGCCTTCCGGCACCTCGCCGAGATCGTGTTTCGACCAGGGAATGACTGGCCGGTCATGATGGCCGTCGAAGGGGCCGTTGTAGAGCCGCTTCGGTTCCAGGAACATCACCGGATCCGGATCCTCGATCGAGGCGATCAGCAGGCCCTTGGCGTCGTAGGGATTGGAGGGCACGACGACTTTCAGGCCGCAGACATGGGTGAAAAGCGCTTCGGGGCTCTGACTATGCGTCTGGCCACCGAAGATGCCGCCGCCGGTCGGCATGCGCAGGACGATCGGGCAGGTGAAATCACCGTTGGAGCGGTAACGAATACGGGCCGCTTCCTGGGTGATCTGGTCGTAGGCCGGATACATATAGTCGGCGAACTGGATCTCGACGCAGGGCTTCAGCCCGTAGGCGGCCATGCCGATCGCCGTGCCGACGATGCCGCTTTCGCTGATCGGCGCGTCGAAACAGCGGGTCTTGCCGTATTTCGCCTGGAGGCCTTGCGTGCAACGGAAGACGCCACCGAAATAGCCGACGTCCTCGCCGAAGACGACGACATTGTCGTCGCGCTCCATGGAGACATCCATGGCGCTGCGCACGGCTTCGATCATTGTCATTCTGGCCATATCAGTATCCTGCCTTCTGCCGCTGGCGGCGAATGTGCGGCGGCATCTCGGCATAGACGCCCTCGAAGATATCGCGCACCGACGGCTTGCCGCCGGCATGCAGCGTGCCGTGGCCCTCGGCCTGTTTCTGGGCCTGGATCACTTCGTCGGTGATCTCGGCTTCCGCCTGCGCATGACGCTCTTCCGACCAGGCGCCGCGAAGGATGAGGTGCTTCTTCAATCTCAGGACCGGGTCGCCGAGCGGCCAGGCCTCGGATTCCGTCTTCGGGCGATAGGCGCTCGGATCGTCGGAGGTCGAATGGGCGCCGACGCGGTAGGTGACGTATTCGATCAGGGTCGGGCCGAGATTGCGCCTTGCACGCTCGGCCGCCCATTTGGCGACGGCGTAGACGGCGAGATAGTCGTTGCCGTCGACGCGCAGGGCCGGAATGCCGAAGCCGAGGCCGCGGGCGGCAAAGGTGCCGGAGCCGCCACGGGCAATGCCCTGGAAGGTCGAGATCGCCCACTGATTGTTGACGATGTTGAGGATAACCGGTGCCTTGTAGGTGGAGGCAAAGACGAGCGCCGAGTGGAAGTCCGATTCCGCCGTCGAGCCGTCGCCGATCCAGGCGGCTGCGATCTTGGTGTCGCGCTTGATGGCCGACGCCATCGCCCAGCCGACCGCCTGTACATATTGGGTGGCGAGGTTGCCGGAGATGGTGAAGAAGCCATGCTCCTTGGAGGAATACATGATCGGCAGCTGCCGGCCGCGCAGAGGGTCGCTCTCGTTCGAGAAGATCTGGTTCATCATCTCGACCATGGGATAGCCGTCGGCGATCAGAAGACCGGCCTGTCGATAGGTCGGGAAGTTCATGTCGCCCTTCACCAACGCCTTGCGGAAGGCGCAACTGACGGCCTCTTCGCCCAGATGCTGCATGTAGAAGGAGGTCTTGCCCTGGCGCTGCGCCATGACCATGCGCGCATCGAAGGCGCGCAGCAGCATCATGTGCCTGAGGCCGGAGAGCAACTCGTCATCCGAAAGCAGCCCGGCCCAGGGACCAACCGCTTCGCCGTCGCGGTTCAAGACGCGGATGATCGAATAGGCGAGGTCGCGCATCTCTTCCGGCGCGACGTCCACCTCCGGGCGCGGCACGGAGCCGGCCTTCGGGATCTTGACGTTGGAGAAATCCGGCTGGCCGCCGGGCCGAACGGCGGGTTCGGGGACATGCAGGCTAAGTCGATCGAGATCGCTCATGCGGTTTCCGGCCTCCTCCGGAGTGCGCAGTGCACCAAATCAAGATCGGTTCCAGTCGAACCGCTCTTCATTTCTGTTCTCACGCATTTCCGGACGCAAAGGCGCTAGCACCCTCGCTGGAAATGCTCTGGGACGGGATAACGATGGGCCTGAGGTGTACGAGGACGTGCAATGTGACCGGCAAGGCTCCTCCGCCCAAGGTCTGCACAGACTCCTCCTAAAAGCCCCCGCTCTCCCGACGGGAATGCTCACAGACTGCCACGAGTTCCGGGGCTTATGAAGGTCTTTCCGTGTTGCGGGGCAGGGGCAGGCGAAGAAAGATAGAATCCTGCCGGGAGTGCGCCCACGCGTTGTGTCGTTCACCTTCTTGCCGGTCGTTGCCGGTAATTTTCTTTCGCGGCGATCCGTCGGCGGTAGCGCTCAGACCGGCGGGGCGATGGTGATCGGCGTTCCATCGAGGAAGCGCGAGAGCCGGAATGGCGTCGGATCGACGATCGGTTTCTCGCCGGTTACGAGGTCGGCGACGAGGTGTCCGGCGCCAGGCCCGATGCCAAAACCGTGGCCGGAAAAACCCGTCGCGACAATGAGGCCCGGAACGGTTTCGGCGGGTGAGATGACGGGGACGGCATCGGGCATCACATCGATCAGTCCTCCCCATATCTGTTGCACCTTGGTTTTGCGCAGGAATGGCAAGGCCCTGCCGGCGGCGTCGAGGGCCCGGAGGGCGCGCCGCGAATCCGGATTGGGATCGAGCACGCGGTGGCGCTCGAAGGCGCCGGGCCGGTCGAGCGGGACGGTGCCGATCTCGAACAATTCGTTCCAGCTCTGGGCGTTGATGCCCACCTGCACGGCATCGCCCTCCGCCTTTCGCGCCGGCTGGAAATCCCGGAAGAATGCGAAGCTGTCGGGCACGACCGCGTGCAGGTTGGCGGCACCGTCGGCAATCGTGTAACCGCCATCGAGGCGCTTGCGATAGGCATAGGTCGCGGTTGCGCCGGCCCCTTCCGGACCGCCGGAGACCGGCCCGGTTCTCAACACCGTATTCCGCACCTTTAGCTGCGGCAGCCGGATGCCGAGGCTTTTGAGAAAGAGCCTGGACCAGGCGCCGCCGGCGACGATGACGGTCGACGTCTCGATGCGGCCTCTCTCGGTGACGACGGCGGAGATCCGGCCCGCTGCCTTTTCGACCCCGCGCACGGCGCAGCCCGTCAGGATACGGGCACCGGCGCGGCGTGCACCGGCGACAATCGCGGGCACCGCCTTCTGCGGTTCTGCCCGGCCGTCGCTCGGCGTGAAGAGCCCGCCTTGGTAGCGGATGGCGGCGCCCGGCATCATCGCCTCTGTCGTGTCGGAGCTGAGTTGCACGCTGTCGACGCCGTAGGGTCGGGCCATGGCGAGCCATGCGTCGCGATTGGCGATGTCGCGCTCATTCTCGGAGACATAGAGAATGCCGCTGCGGCGAAAGCCGGTCTCGCCACTGATGCGCGCGTCGAGCGTGTCCCAGATCTTCAGCGCCTCGATCGCCAGCGGGATTTCGCGCTCGTCACGGCCCATCACCCGAACCCAGCCCCAGTTGCGGCTCGATTGCTCGGCGCCGGGCGTGCCCTTCTCGCAGAGCACGACGTCGATACCGCGTTCGGCAAGGAAGAGGGCGGTGCTGACGCCGATGATGCCGCCGCCGACGATGACGACGTCGGCCCTGGCGGGCAGGGTGGTGTCTGTGGCGATCGGATCGAGCGTGGGACCGGGCATGGGGAGGGCACTTTCGGGCAGGAGGTGTCGCGGCCATCGGTGCATGCCGCCGCCGCGAGATCAAGACCTGCAATCTGGCCGTCGTCGGCCGGCGCTCGGTTGCTGGCAATCTTTTATCGCCAACCCGTCCGGTTCGCCGCGAGACGGTCTTTCGGAATTTTGCGCGTGCTTCTATGCTCGCGCGCATGAGTGAGAGCCGCCCCGATCTTCGCCCCGTCCTGCGCATCGATTTTCCGCCCGCCGACCGGCTCGGCCGCGGCAAGATCCTCTTGCTCGAACTGATCCGCGAGACCGGCTCCATCTCCGCCGCCGGCCGGGCGATGGACATGTCGTACCGCCGCGCCTGGCTGCTGGTCGATGCCCTGAACCGGATGTTCAGCGAGCCTTCGGTAGAATCGCAGCGCGGCGGCAAGCAGGGTGGCGGAGCCCTGGTGACGCCGTTCGGCGAAGAGCTTATCCGGCGCTACCGCGAGATGGAGGAGAAGGCGCGCCTTGCGATCGGCGAGGATCTGGCCTGGCTCGAATCCGTTCGGAGCAGCGATACACGAGCGTCCGATACGGCCGAGGCTGTTTCCCAAAAGGCCTAATGCATGTCGCGCAAAAGCGTGCAGCGGTATTGCGGCAACGACATGCATAAAAACAAGAGCTTAAAGCCTGGCGCGTGAATGCGTTTTCATGCGACAGGCTTTAGTGATCGATCGCGACCGACTTGATGACGGCATAGATGGTTCTGCCGGGAACAAGCTGCAGCGCGTCGCGGGAAAAGCGGGTAATGCGGGCGGCAATCGTCGCCTCGCCGCAGGTCACCCGGACATCGACGCTGCCATCCTCCTCCGATGTCAGCGTCAGAATGCGCCCTTCGAGTACGTTGAGCGCACTGATTTCCACTGGCCTTGAGGTCGCCAGCATGACGTCGCGGGCGGCGATGTGCAGGCGAAGCCTGACGCCGGCCGTCGCGCTGACACCAGCGATGCGCAGCCGTTCCCGCCCGACCCGGACGGTCGTCAGTTCGTGCACCGGATCGGTTCCCTCGACTTCGCCCTCCAGCAGGACACCGGCCTCGCGCCTGCCGGTGGCAAGCGTTGCGGCGGGCGCGCTCAACACCTCGGCGGCCGCGCCCGATGCGGTGACCCGACCGCTTTCGAGCACGACCACGCGCCGGGCCAACCGGGCGACTTCGCTGACGGAATGGCTGACATAGACGATCGGGATGCGCGCATCGTCGCGCAGCCGTTCGAGATAGGGCAGGATTTCGGCCTTGCGCGCCTCGTCGAGCGCGGCCAGCGGCTCATCCATCAAAAGCAGGCGCGGTGCCGCGAGCAAGGCGCGGCCGATGGCGACGCGCTGCTTTTCGCCGCCGGAAAGGGCCGAAGGGTTGCGTTCGAGCAGATGGCCGATGCCGAGCAGGTCGACGATGCGGGTAAACTCATTGCCGGTGCCGCTCTTGCCGGCGAACCAGCGGCCATAGGCGAGGTTGCGGCGTACACTCAAATGCGGAAACAGCCGCGCCTCCTGGAAGACATAGCCGAAGCGCCGGCGGTGCACCGGCGTGAAGATCCTGTTCTCGCTGTCGGCGATGACGTCGCCATCGAGCAGGACACGGCCGCTTTCGGGCTTCAGAAGCCCGGCGATGATGTTGATGAGCGAGGTCTTGCCTGAGCCGGAGCGGCCGAACAGCGCCGTCACGCCGCCATCGGAACTAAAGGCGGCGTCGAGCGAGAAATTGCCGAGCTGGTGGCGGGCTTCAACGATGAGGCTCATTGGGCGGCCACCCGGCGTGCGGCGAAGGTCGCCAGCAGTTCGGAGAAGATGAGCGCGGCCATGGAAATGATGACGGAAATGATTGTCAGCCGCATGGCGCCGGCGTCGCCGCCCGGCACCTGGGTGAAGGTGTAGATGGCGGCCGAAAGCGTCTGCGTTTCGCCGGGAATGTTGGAGACGAAGGTGATCGTGGCGCCGAACTCGCCCATCGCCTTGGCAAAGGCGATGATCATGCCGGCGATGATGCCGGGAATGATCAGCGGCAGCGTGACGGTGGCAAAGACCCAGAGGGGGCTCGCGCCGAGCGTGGTCGCCGCGTCCTCGAGCTTGCGGTCAACCGCCTCGATCGACAGGCGGATGCTGCGCACCATCAACGGGAAGGCCATGACGGCGCAGGCAAGGGCAGCGCCGGTCCAGCGGAAGGAAAAGACGAGGCCAAAATAATCGGCGAAGAAGGCGCCGAGCGGGCCGCGGCGGCCGAAAAGCAGGAGCAGCAGGAAGCCGGTGACGACAGGCGGCAGGATCAGCGGCAGATGAACGAGGCCGTTCAGCAGTGTCTTGCCCCAGAAGCGCCCGCGGGCAAGCAGCATGGCGACGACGAGTGCGAAGGGCAGGCTGCAGATCATTGCGACGGTTGCGATACGCAGGCTCAACAGGATCGCCGTCCATTCCGCATCGCTCACTGCAAGCCAGTCCAATGGATATCGCTCCCCAATACGAGGCTTGTGGGACGCGGCTGTCTGCCCCCTATGCCTCTGACAAATGTTCGCGTCGCCCGCGTTTGGGCGCGGGCGTCGCGAACATGACGTTAGATGCTTCGCCTGCCTCTGGACAGACGGCACTAGCGCCTATTTCAGCCGGCTACTTCAGGACTGTGAAGCCCTGCTTTTCAAAGAGTTCGGCAGCCTTTGCCGACTTGACGAAGTCGATGTAGGCGGCCGCATCAGGGCTCTTGCTCTCGGCCGTGATCGCGATCGGGTAGATGATCGGCGGATGGCTGTCTTCCGGGAAGGTGCCGACGACCTTGACGCCCGGGTCTGCCGCGGCATCGGTCTGGTAGACGATGCCGTACGGCGCTTCGCCGCGCGAAACGAGCAGGAGGGCGGCACGCACGCTTTCAGCGCCGGCGACCTTGGCCTCCACGGCCTTCCAGGCGTCGAGCTTTTCGAGCGCAGCCTTGCCGTACTTGCCGGCCGGAACGGAATCGACGGCACCCATGGCAAGGCGACCGTCACCGAGAATGCCAGCGAGATCGAAGCCCTGCTTGATTTCGACCGGGGCAGCGTCCTGCTTGCCGGAGACGAGCACGATGCGGTTGCCGAGCAGGTTTGCGCGGGTGTCGTCCTTGATCAGCTTCTTTTCGGCGAGGTAGTCCATCCAGGCGAGGTCGGCAGAGATGAAGACGTCGGCGGGCGCGCCCTGTTCCACCTGCTTGGCCAGTGCCGAGCTGGCCGCGTAGGAAACGGTCGTTTCCTTGCCACTTTCCTTCTGCCACTCGGCATTGATCGCATCGAGCGCGTTCTTCAGGCTCGCAGCCGCAAAGACCGTCACCTTTTCTTCCGCCTGTGCGGACGCCGGCAGAACACTTGCGCCGGCCCAGGCGAGGCCGAGCGCCAGCACCAGTCCCTTCAGCCAGTCTCTTCTCTTGATCATCGATTTCCCTCCAACGATGCGTGATATCTCTTAGGATACAACGATATCGCCTCCTGATTACCGTTGTATCTGTTGAAATACAATGCTCCTCAAAAGGGCTAGCGTAATACCCGTGTGGTTGTGGCCGCCCGGCAAAACCGGTGCAGCATTCCCGCGGCGGGCGCGATTGGGCTTGCGATGATGTCCGGGCGGCCTAAATTGCGGCCTCGATCCCCTGACATGGAGCGGACGTGCAATGGAAACGGCAGTGAAGCTTGAAGAAAGCTGGAAGGAAGCGTTGGCACCGGAATTCGCCAGCGCCTACATGGCTGACCTCAAGCAGTTCCTCGTGGCCCAGAAGAACGAGGGCCGGCAGATTTTCCCTCGCGGGCCGGAGTATTTTCGCGCGCTCGACCTGACGCCGCTCGACAAGGTGCGCGTGGTCATTCTCGGCCAAGATCCCTATCACGGTGACGGCCAGGCGCATGGGCTCTGCTTCAGCGTTCGCCCCGGTGTCCGGACGCCGCCGTCGCTGGTCAACATCTACAAGGAACTGAATACCGATCTCGGTATTCCGCCGGCGCGTCACGGTTTTCTCGAAAGCTGGGCAAGGCAGGGCGTGCTGCTTTTGAACAGCGTGCTGACGGTAGAGCGCGGGAACGCTGCGTCACACCAGGGTCACGGTTGGGAAAAGTTCACGGATGCGATCATCCGTGCGGTCAACGAGGCCGAGCATCCCGTCGTCTTCATGCTTTGGGGCTCCTATGCGCAGAAGAAGGCGGCCTTCGTCGACCGCTCGCGCCATCTTGTCCTGAGGGCACCACATCCGTCGCCGCTCTCAGCCCATTCCGGCTTTCTCGGCTGCCGGCATTTTTCCCAGGCCAATGCCTTCCTTGAAGGCAAAGGCTTCGATCCGATCGACTGGCGGTTGCCGGAAAATCCGGCTGCGGACATCAACTGAAGGCTTGGCGCGAATGACGGCTTTGTCGTCGCCCCGAGGCCTTGCCTTGGCGGCGGCGATCCGCCTAAGACGCCCGAACGAAATGGCGGAGGCGGGCATGCGCAAAATTCTGATCATCGGCATCGGTTCGGGCAATCCCGAACACATGACCGTGCAGGCGATCAACGCGCTGAACCGCGCCGACGTGCTCTTTATCCCGACCAAGGGAGCGAAGAAGACCGAGCTTGCCGAAGTGCGCCGCGACATCTGCGCCCGCTACGTCACGCGCAAGGACAGTCGCACCGTCGAGTTCGCGGTGCCCGTGCGGCGCACCGAAGGCGTCAGCTATGACGGCAGCGTCGATGACTGGCACGCCCAGATCGCTGGGATTTACGAAGCGCTTCTGTCGAAGGAGTTGGGCGAAGAGGGAACTGGCGCGTTTCTCGTCTGGGGCGACCCGATGCTCTATGACAGCACCATTCGCATCGTCGAGCGGGTCAGGGCACGCGGTGAGGTCGCCTTCGCCTACGACGTCATTCCCGGGATCACCAGTCTGCAGGCGCTTTGCGCCAGCCACCGCATTCCGCTGAACCTCGTCGGCAAGCCGGTGGAGATCACCACGGGGCGTCGGCTGCACGAAAGCTTTCCCGAGAAGAGCCAGACCTCGGTCGTCATGCTCGATGGCGAACAGGCGTTTCAGCGGGTCGAGGACCCGGAGGCGGAGATCTATTGGGGCGCCTATCTCGGCACGCCGGATGAGATCGTCATTTCCGGCCGCGTGGCTGAGGTGAAGGACCGGATCCTTGAAACGCGGGCGGCGGCGCGCGCGAAGATGGGATGGATCATGGACATCTATCTCCTGCGCAAGGGCGCCGACTTCGACGAGTGACGGGGAGGGCCGATCTGCGTCGTGTTTGATCTCACTCAAGGTTTGCGGCTGTGTTATAGCGTCTTAAGAGGCTTCTTCAGGGAGGAGAGCCTCAAGTGATGACGGATTTGATGACCAGCTGCGCCCTTCCATTGACCGGAGAAACCGGCACCGTCGCTTCGATGCGCCGCGGCGCCTGCCCGTCCTTGGCAGAGCCGATGCAGACCGGCGACGGCCTGCTCGTCAGGGTGAGGCCAACGGATGACAGTCTGACGCTGCCGAAGGTCATTGCCCTTGCCACGGCTGCCGAGCGCTTCGGCAATGGCATCATCGAGATTACCGCGCGCGGAAACCTGCAGCTTCGCGGCCTGAGTGCAGCTTCGGTGCCGATGCTGGCGCAGGCGATCGGCGATGCGGAGATCGCCATTGCCAAGGGGCTCGCGATAGAGGTGCCGCCTCTCGCCGGCATCGACCCGGACGAGATCGCCGATCCGCGGCCGATTGCCACCGAGCTTCGTGAAGCGTTGGGTGCGCGCCAGGTGCCGTTGAAGCTTGCACCCAAATTATCCGTCGTCATCGATAGCGGTGGCCGGTTTGGTCTCGGCGCTGTCGTCGCCGACATTCGCCTTCAGGCGGTTTCGACTGTCGCGGGGGTCGCCTGGGTGCTGTCGCTTGGCGGCACGGCAACGAAGGCATCGATCGTCGGGACGTTGGCCGGCAACGCGGTCGTGCCGGCCCTGATCACCATTCTCGAGAAACTGGCGAGCCTAGGCACGACGGTGCGCGGGCGCGATCTGGACCCGTCGGAAATCCGCGCGCTCTGTCGCTGTGAGACATCGTCCGAACGCCCGGCCGCTCCGCGTTCGGCCGCAATACCCGGCATTCATGCGCTGGGTAACGCCGACACCGTTCTCGGCCTCGGTCTGGCCTTTGCTCAGGTGGAGGCCGCCGCGCTGGCATCCTACCTGCATCAGGTCCAGGCGCTTGGCGCCAATGCGATCCGGCTTGCGCCCGGGCACGCCTTCTTCGTCCTCGGCCTTTGCCCCGAGACCGCGGCTGTGGCGCAGAGCCTGGCAGCGTCACACGGTTTTCGCATTGCCGAGCAGGATCCGCGCAACGCGATCGCCACCTGCGCCGGCAGCAAGGGTTGCGCCTCGGCGTGGATGGAAACCAATGGCATGGCCGAGCGCCTCGTCGAGACGGCGCCGGAATTGCTGGACGGGTCGCTCACCGTGCATCTCTCCGGCTGCGCCAAGGGCTGCGCCCGGCCGAAGCCGTCCGAACTGACGCTTGTCGGTGCGCCATCAGGATACGGGCTTGTCGTAAATGGGGCTGCCAATGGCTTGCCAAGCGCCTACACCGATGAGAATGGAATGGGATCCGCCCTTGCCCGGCTCGGCCGGCTGGTGCGGCAAAACAAAGACGCTGGCGAATCGGCGCAGTCCTGTCTTACACGGCTCGGAGCTGCGCGCGTCTCGGCAGCGTTCGAACAGGGATAGACATGCCTGAGTATGATTACATTCGCGATGGCAACGCCATCTACGAGCGTTCCTTCGCCATCATCCGCGCCGAGGCCGATCTGTCGCGCTTCTCCGAAGAGGAAGCGGATCTGGCGGTGCGCATGGTGCACGCCTGCGGTTCCGTCGAGGCGACCAGGCAGTTCGTGTTTTCTCCCGATTTCGTAAGCTCGGCCCGTGCGGCGCTGAAAGCCGGTGCGCCGATCCTCTGCGATGCCGAGATGGTTGCGCACGGTGTCACCCGCGCCCGTCTGCCGGCCGGCAACGAGGTGATCTGCACGCTGCGCGATCCTCGCACGCCCGGCCTTGCGGCCGAGATCGGCAACACCCGCTCCGCCGCAGCCCTAAAGCTCTGGAGCGAGCGGCTGGCCGGTTCGGTGGTCGCGATCGGCAACGCACCGACGGCGCTGTTCTTCCTCTTGGAAATGCTGCGCGACGGCGCGCCGAAGCCGGCGGCAATCCTCGGCATGCCCGTCGGTTTCGTCGGCGCGGCGGAATCGAAGGATGCGTTGGCCGAGAATTCCTATGGCGTTCCCTTCGCCATCGTGCGCGGCCGGCTCGGCGGCAGCGCCATGACGGCGGCAGCGCTCAACTCGCTCGCGAGGCCGGGCCTGTGAGCGGCGTCGGCGTGGGGCGCCTGATCGGTGTTGGGACCGGCCCCGGTGATCCGGAACTTTTGACGGTCAAGGCGGTGAAGGCGCTCGGGCAAGCCGATGTGCTTGCCTATTTCGCCAAGGCCGGGCGAAGCGGTAACGGCCGCGCGGTGGTCGAGGGTCTGCTGAAGCCCGATCTTGTCGAGCTGCCGCTATACTATCCGGTGACGACCGAAATCGACAAGGACGATGGCGCCTACAAGACCCAGATCACCGACTTCTACAATGCGTCGGCCGAAGCGGTAGCGGCGCATCTTGCCGCCGGGCGCACGGTCGCCGTGCTCAGTGAAGGCGACCCGCTGTTCTATGGTTCCTACATGCATCTGCATGTGCGGCTCGCCAATCGTTTCCCGGTCGAGGTGATCCCCGGCATTACCGCCATGTCCGGCTGTTGGTCGCTTGCCGGCCTGCCGCTGGTGCAGGGCGACGACGTGCTCTCGGTGCTTCCGGGCACCATGGCCGAGGCCGAGCTCGGCCGCAGGCTTGCGGATACCCAAGCCGCCGTGATCATGAAGGTCGGGCGCAATTTGCCGAAGATCCGTCGGGCGCTCGCTGCCTCCGGCCGTCTCGACCAGGCCGTCTATGTCGAACGCGGCACGATGAAGAACGCGGCGATGACGGCTCTTGCGGAAAAGGCCGACGACGAGGCGCCCTATTTCTCGCTGGTGCTCGTTCCCGGCTGGAAGGACCGACCATGACCGGTACGCTCTATGTCGTCGGTACCGGACCGGGCAGCGCCAAGCAGATGACGCCGGAAACGGCGGAAGCCGTTGCGGCCGCTCAGGAGTTTTACGGCTACTTTCCCTATCTCGACCGGCTGAACCTCAGACCGGATCAGATCCGTGTCGCCTCGGACAACCGCGAGGAGCTCGATCGGGCACAGGTCGCGCTGACGCGGGCTGCGGCAGGCGTGAAGGTCTGCATGGTCTCCGGTGGCGATCCCGGTGTCTTTGCCATGGCGGCCGCCGTCTGCGAGGCGATCGACAAGGGACCGGCGGAATGGAAGTCGGTTGAACTGGTGATCACGCCCGGCGTGACCGCGATGCTCGCCGTTGCCGCCCGCATCGGCGCGCCGCTCGGTCATGATTTCTGTGCGATCTCGCTTTCCGACAATCTGAAGCCCTGGGAAGTCATCACCCGGCGCCTCAGGCTGGCGGCGGAAGCGGGCTTCGTCATTGCGCTCTACAATCCGATCAGCAAGGCGCGGCCCTGGCAGCTCGGTGAGGCCTTCGAGCTTCTGCGCAGCGTTCTGCCGGCAACGGTTCCGGTCATCTTCGGCCGTGCGGCCGGGCGGCCGGACGAACGGATCGCGGTGATGCCGCTCGGCGAGGCCGATGCCAACCGCGCCGACATGGCGACCTGCGTCATCATCGGCTCGCCGGAGACGCGCATCGTCGAGCGCGACGGCCAACCCGATCTCGTCTACACGCCGCGCTTCTATGCAGGGGCGAGCCAGTGAGCGATGCGGTTGAGTGCCTCGTCGCAACTGCCGACCGTCGGCACGTCCGCGGGCTTGCGCCGCTCGACCATGATCACCTCGATGCCGAGCCGGCGCGCTGCGGCAATCTTGCCGTAGGTGGCGCTGCCGCCGCTGTTCTTGGCGACGATCACATCGATCTGCCGGCTCCTGAGCAACGCGGCTTCATCGGCTTCCGCAAAGGGACCGGTCGCCAGGATCGCCTCCTGGTCGGGCAGATTAAGCGGCGGCGTCACCGGATCGACGCTGCGGATGACGTAGCTGTGCTGCGGCGCGACCTCGAAGTGGAAAGCTTCCTGTCGACCTATCGCCAGGAAGACGCGGCGTCGCCGATCACCGAGCGCGCTGACGGCCTCGACAACGCTATCGACAGCAGTCCAGCGGTCGCCAGGCAGGAGCACCCATTCCGGTCGGCGGAGGGCGATAAGCGCAACGCCGGTTCTTTGCGCTGCGTCCGCGGCGTTGTGCGAAATGCGTGCGGCAAAGGGGTGCGTCGCATCGACCAGCAGCGCGATGTTTTCGTCATGCAGGAAATGCGCCAGCCCATCGGCGCCGCCAAAGCCGCCGATGCGCGTCTTGACCGGCTGCGGCCGCGGGTCCGCGGTGCGGCCGGCCAGCGAGATGGCGGTGTCGTAGCGGACATCTTCGGCCAAGCGGCGCGCGAGTTCGCGTGCCTCGGTGGTGCCACCCAGAATCAGAATACGAGGTTTTTCCATGGCTGACGTGTCGAACAGCGAACCCGCCATCGTCTCCCCCTGGCTGACCGTCATCGGTATCGGTGAGGATGGTGTAGCGGGTCTCGGCGACGAGGCCAAGCGGCTGATCGCCGAAGCGCCGGTCGTCTACGGCGGCCATCGTCATCTGGAGCTCGCCGCCTCCCTCATCACCGGCGAAGCGCACAATTGGCTAAGCCCCCTCGAACGCTCGGTCGTCGAGATCGTCGCGCGTCGCGGCAGCCCGGTGGTGGTGCTTGCCTCGGGCGACCCATTCTTCTTCGGCGTCGGCGTGACGCTGGCGCGCCGCATCGCCTCGGCCGAAATACGCACGCTTCCGGCGCCGTCGTCGATCAGTCTTGCCGCCTCGCGCCTCGGCTGGGCGCTGCAGGATGCGACGCTCGTCTCCGTACATGGGCGGCCGCTGGATCTGGTGCGACCGCATTTGCATCCGGGGGCGCGTGTGCTTACGCTCACGTCGGACGGCGCGGGTCCGCGAGACCTTGCCGAGCTTCTGGTTTCAAGCGGCTTCGGTCAGTCGCGACTGACCGTGCTCGAAGCGCTGGGCGGCGCCGGCGAACGGGTGACGACGCAGATCGCCGCGCGCTTCATGCTCGGCCTCGTGCATCCTTTGAACGTCTGCGCCATTGAGGTGGCGGCCGACGAGGGCGCGCGCATCCTGCCGCTTGCCGCCGGCCGCGACGATGCGCTGTTCGAACATGACGGGCAGATCACCAAGCGCGAGGTCCGGGCGCTGACGCTGTCGGCACTCGCACCGCGCAAGGGCGAACTGCTATGGGACATCGGCGGCGGCTCTGGCTCGATCGGCATCGAATGGATGCTCGCCGATCCGACCATGCAGGCGATCACCATTGAGGTGGAGCCGGAGCGGGCAGCGCGCATCGGCCGCAACGCGACGATGTTCGGCGTGCCCGGGCTGACGGTTGTCGAAGGCGAGGCGCCGGCGGCGCTTGCCGGCCTGCCACAACCGGACGCGATCTTCATCGGCGGCGGCGGCAGCGAAGACGGCGTCATGGAAGCAGCGATCGAGGCGCTCAAGTTAGGCGGACGGCTGGTTGCCAACGCGGTGACGACGGACATGGAAGCGGTGCTGCTCGATCATCACGCGCGGCTCGGCGGTTCGCTGATCCGCATCGATATCGCGCGTGCAGGACCCATCGGTGGCATGACCGGCTGGAAGCCGGCCATGCCGGTCACCCAATGGTCGTGGACGAAGGGCTAAAGCAGTTCCAGCGAAAGTGTGACGCGGTTTTGCGTCCGGAACTGCGCAAGAAAAAGAAAGAGTAACCTATGACGGTACATTTCATCGGCGCCGGCCCGGGAGCCGCAGACCTGATCACGGTGCGTGGTCGCGACCTGATCGGGCGCTGCCCGGTCTGCCTTTACGCCGGCTCGATCGTCTCGCTGGAGCTGCTGCAATATTGCCCGCCGGGCGCCCGCATTGTCGATACGGCGCCGATGTCGCTCGACGAGATCGAGGCGGAGTATGTGAAGGCCGAAGCCGAAGGGCTCGACGTGGCGCGGCTTCATTCGGGCGACCTCTCGGTCTGGAGTGCTGTGGCCGAACAGATCCGCCGGCTCGAGAAGCATGGCATTGCCTATACGATGACGCCGGGCGTTCCTTCCTTTGCGGCGGCGGCTTCAGCGCTCGGTCGCGAACTGACCATTCCGGCCGTGGCCCAGAGCCTGGTGCTGACCCGCGTTTCGGGCCGCGCCTCGCCGATGCCGAACTCAGAAACGCTTTCCGCTTTCGGCGCTACTGGATCGACGCTGGCAATCCACCTTGCGATCCATGCGCTTCAGCAGGTGGTCGAGGAACTGACGCCGGTCTACGGTGCCGACTGCCCGGTCGCCATCGTCGTCAAGGCCTCCTGGCCGGACGAACGCGTGGTGCGCGGCACGCTCGGTGACATCGCCGCCAAGGTGGCGGAAGAGCCGATCGAGCGCACGGCGCTGATCTTCGTCGGTCCGGGGCTCGAAGCCTCTGATTTCCGTGAAAGCTCGCTCTACGATCCCGCCTATCAGCGGCGCTTCAGAGGGCGCGGCGAATAGGCCGCACTCCCTCGGGGGTCGGCCTAGGTTTCCCGCTGAGAGGGTTTTGAAACCTATTCTGCCGGTTCTTCGCGCGGCGGCCGCTGCTTGAGCGGGACGCCGCGCTTTTCCTCGACGCGGTCGCGGTAGAGCGCTGCCTGTCCAAGCAGCATCAGCGTCACCGGCGTGGTGGCGACGACGAAGACGATGATCAGGATTTCGTGGAATACCCAGCGGCTCTGCAGCACGGCAAAGCAGATGATAGAGGCGGTGCAGATCATCAGTACGCCGCCGCTGGTCGCCAGCGTCGGTGCGTGCAGGCGCTCGTAGAAGCTGGTGAACCGGAGCAAGCCGACGGAGCCGATCAGCGCCACTGCGGCGCCGAGGACGGTGAGCCCGCAGACGAGAACGGCTGCCCAGACGGGAAGGTCGGTGAGGTGGCTCATTCGATGATCTCCCCGCGCATCAGGAACTTGCCGAAGGCGATCGACGAGACGAAGCCGATCAAAGCCACGATCAAGGCGGACTCGAAATAGAGCGAGTTGGCCGTGCGGATGCCGAAGGTCAAGAGCATCAGCATGGCGTTGATATAGAGCGTGTCGAGGCCGAGGATGCGGTCCTGGGCGCGCGGCCCCCTCACCATGCGATAGAAGGCAAAAGCCATCGCCAGGCCGAGCATGATCTGGGCAATCAGGATCGACCAGATGATTGAAAGTTCCATCATCCGAATATCTCCTTCAGGGCGGTCTCATAGCGCTTGACCGTATCGAGCCAGATGTCCTCGTTCTCCATGTCGAGCACGTGGAAGAGCAGGGACTTGCGGCCGCGATCGTATTCGAGCCAGGCCGTTCCCGGCGTCGCTGTCATGACACAGGCAAGCAGCGCCAGGGCGTTTTCGTCTTCCAGATCGAGATCGATGGTCAGGAAGCCCGAGTTCGGCGGTCGGCGCTGGCCACGCAGGATGACGGCGATGACGGCGATGTTCGAGCGGATCACGTCGACGGCGACGGCAAAGCCGAAGCGCACGATCAACAGAACCCGGCGCGGGTGCGAGCGCACGAGGCCAAGCTTCAGCGTCACCCAGCCAAGACCGGTTGCCAGTACCGTCCCCATCAGGAAGGTGCCGGGCGCAACCGACTGATTGAGCAGGAGCCAGATGATGAGCAGCCCGACGGAGAGCAGGGGATAGGGGAGCCAGGTGCGCATCGCCTATTGCCCTCCCGCCCGCGGCGCTGAGAGCACCCGTTCCGTATAACCCGCAGGATCGAACAGCGAATCCGCTGTTGCCTGCATGTAGCGCATCGCCGGCCCGGCCTGCACGCTTAAGAAGATGCAGGCAGCGAGCAACACGACGACGGGGGTGATCTCGATGACTACGACGCGCGGCACGGTGTTTTCGATCGACGCCCAGAAGGTGCGGATGCCGACGCGGTTCATTGCGATCATCGCGGCGAGACCGGAAACGATCAGCAGCGTGACATAGGTCCAGTCGGCGGCGGAGACCGCCGGGGCGGCTTCCGCTCCCGACAGGCCGAAGAGACCGCCGAGGATCGCGAACTTGGCGACGAAGCCGGAGAGCGGTGGCAGGCCGGCCAGCAAGAGGGCGCAAAGGCAGAAGCACAGGCCGAGGATCGCCATCGTGCCGGGGATCGCCGAGCCGACTTCTTCTTCCTCCTCGTCCTCGTCGGCGTCGCCGTAGGCTTCCATCGTCACCGCAAGAACGTCGGCGCCGGCGTCACGTCCGCGCTCGACCAGTTCGATCAGCAGGAAGAAGGCGGCGATCGTCAGTGTCGAGCTGACGAGGTAAAAGAGCGCACCGGCGATCATGCTTGGGTGGCCGAGGCCGATGGCGGCGAGCAGGGTGCCGGAGGAGACCAGCACCGAATAGGCGGCGAGGCGGCCCATGGCCTGCGATGCGAGCACGCCGATGGCGCCGAAGGCGATCGTCAGCAGGCCGCCGGCAAGCAGGATCGGCTGGCCGAAACCGGCAGACGCGCCGGCACTCGCGCCGAAGACCAGCAGCGACAGCCTGAGGATGACATAGATGCCGACCTTGGTGAGGATCGCAAAGACGGCGGCGACCGGCGGCGTCGCGGCTGCATAGGCCGTCGGCAGCCAGAAGCTCAAGGGCCACATGCCGGCCTTCACCAGGAAGGCCACGCCGAGCACGCCGGCACCGACCTCGACCATCTGGCGATCCTCCGGCGAGAGCGTCGCCAGCTTCATGGAGAGATCGGCCATGTTGAGCGTGCCAGTCGCGCCATAGATCAGGCTGACGCCGATCAGGAAGAGCGAGGAGGCGGCGAGGTTGATCGCGACATAGTGCAGACCGGCCTTGACGCGCAGCGGCCCGGAGCCGTGCAGCAGCAGCCCGTAGGACGCCGCCAGCATGATCTCGAAGAAGACGAAGAGGTTGAAAAGGTCACCGGTCAGGAACGAGCCGTTGAGGCCGGCGATCAAGAGCTGGAACAGCGAATGGAAATGATGGCCCGCGGTGTGCCAGCGCGCGATCGAATAGGCCTGGGCGGCAAGCGCCAGTCCGCTCGTCAGGCACAGCATCAGTGCCGAAAGGCGGTCGAGCACCAGCACGATGCCGAAAGGGGCGGGCCAGTTGCCGAGCTGATAGACGCCGTTGCCTGCGGGCGCCCCATCCATCGAGGCGATCCGCATCAGCACGATCGAGAGGATGAAGAGCGCGAGCGTCGAGACGAAGCTCAGCACACCCTTGAGCGAGCGGTTGCGCTCGTCGATCGGGATCATCGCGGCGCCGACCATCAGCGGCAGCAGGATCGGCAGGATCAGCAGGTGGTGCATCCAGTTAGTCATGGCGCTGCTCCCTGCCGTCGACGTGGTCGGTGCCGGTGAAGCCGCGCGAGGCGAGCAGCACGACGAGGAAGAGCGCGGTCATGGCAAAGCCGATGACGATCGCTGTCAGCACCAGGGCCTGCGGCACCGGATCGGTGAAGCGGCTGAGATCGCCGACACCACCTGGCTCCAGCACCGGCGGCGCGTTCACGCGAAGGCGCCCCATGCCGAAGATGAAGAGATTGACCGCATAGGAGAGCAGCGAGAGGCCGATGATCACCTGGTAGGTGCGCGGGCGCAAAAGCAGGTAGACGCCGGATGCCGTAAGCACGCCGATTGCGGCAGAGAGAATGATCTCCATCAGCGTGCCTCCTTTCGCATGGCGCGTGCATGGGCTCGCGGCGCGCGGATCGACTGGTGGGCGAGCGCGATGAGGATCAGCACGGTTGCGCCGAGCACCAGCGAGAAGACGCCGAGATCGAAGAACAGGGCGCTCGCCAGAGGAAACTTGCCGATGATCGGCAGCGTCACGTATTGCGAATGCGATGTCAGGAACGGATAGCCGAAGAACCAGGAGCCGATGCCGGTCGCAGCGGCCACCAGAAGCCCGATGCTCATCCAGCGCAGCGGATGGATGCGCAGGCGCTCCTCGACCCAGCGGGTTCCGCCGGACATGTATTGCAGGATGAAGCCGATCGACATGGCGATGCCGGCAGCAAAGCCTCCGCCCGGCAGGTCATGGCCGCGCAGGAAGAGGTAGGCTGCGAGCATGCCGATGACCGGGAACATCCAACGCATGATCACCGATGGCACGAACAGGTATTCAGCCACGCTGTCACCCTTGTTGCGATCCGGGTGATCGTCGTCGAAGGCGTTCTGGACGCGCTGCTGTTCCGGAGCCTCCAGGCTGTCGGCCTGCGGGCGGAAGCGCAGCAGCAGGGCGAAGACGGTAAGCGCGACGATCGCCAGCACCGCGATCTCGCCGAGCGTGTCGAAGCCGCGGAAGTCGACGAGGATGACGTTGACGACATTGGTGCCGCCGCCCTCCTTGTAGGCGCGCTCGAGGAAGTAGCTCGCGATCGTGTCAGGCATGGGCCGGGTCATGATCGTATAGGCGATCAGCGCCACGCCGCCGCCGGCGACGACCGCCAGCAGGAAGTCACGCAGGCGCCGGAAGCGGACCTTCAGCGACAAGAGCTCGGTTTCCTCGGTGTCCTCGATGCGCTTCGGCAGCCATCGCAGGCCGAGCAGGATCAGCACCGTCGTGACGATCTCGACGAGGAGCTGTGTAACCGCCAGATCCGGCGCCGAAAGCCAGACGAAGGTGAGGCAGGTGGTGAGCCCGGCGCCGCCGAGCAGCACGAGTGCCGCCAGCCGGTGGAACTTCGCCAGGATCGCAGCACCGATGGCACAGGCGATGCCGACCGCCCAGAGGAGGGCAAAGGCCGGATCGATGCTGCGCACGAGAAGCGGCGGCAGCTCGAAATGATTGAGAAGCAGCGGCAGCGCGCCGGCGGCGATCGCGATGAAGACGAGGAAGCGCATCTGCGGCTGCAGCCGCCGCGTGCCGAGGCGCTGCTCCAGCGAACGCGCCCATTTCCAGGAGAGCGTTACCAGCACGCGCTCGAAGATGCGCTGGCCGTGCAGCAGGCGGAAGATCGGTGGCCCCTCGACGCTGGTGGCGAGGTAGTTGCGCATCAGGAAGTAGAGACCGATGCCGCCGGCAAGAGCGACGAAGCTCATGATCAGCGGCAGGTTCCAGCCGTGCCAGACGGAAAGGCTGTAATAGGGCGTGTTGGCGCCGAGAATGGAGACGACAGCCGTGTGCAGGAACGGGCCGATGGTGATCGCCGGAATGATGCCGACGACGAGGCAGGCGAGCACCAGGAACTCGATCGGCACACGCATCCAGCGCGGCGGCTCGTGCGGCACCTTGGGCAGGTCCTCCGGCGTCTTGCCGAAGAAGACGCTGTGGATGAAGCGCAGCGAATAGGTAACGGCAAACATGCCGGCGAGCGTCGCGACATAGGGCGTCATCGTATCGAGAATGTTGGCCTGGTGCGTTTCGATCGCTTCGGCGAAGAACATTTCCTTCGAGATGAAGCCGTTCAAGAGTGGTACGCCAGCCATGGCCGCGCTCGCGACCATGGCGAGTACCGCCGTTCCAGGCATGTACCTGATCAGCCCTCCGAGCTTGCGCATGTCGCGCGTTCCGGTCTCGTGGTCGATGATGCCGGCCGCCATGAACAGCGACGCCTTGAAGGTCGCGTGGTTGACGATGTGGAAGACCGCGGCGACCGCGGCCAGCGGGCTGCCGAGGCTCAGGAGCACGGTGATCAGGCCGAGATGGCTGATAGTGGAATAGGCGAGCAGGCCCTTGAGGTCCTGCTGGAAGATGGCGAAATAGGCGCCGAGCAGCAGCGTCGAAAGACCGGCAAGGCCAACGATCCAGAACCAGGCCTCGGTGCCGGCCATGACCGGCCAGAGGCGCGCCAAGAGGAAGACGCCTGCCTTCACCATGGTTGCCGAATGCAGATAGGCCGAAACCGGCGTCGGCGCCGACATCGCGTGCGGCAGCCAGAAATGGAACGGGAACTGCGCGCTCTTCGTCAGCGCCCCGAGCAGCACCAGAATCAGTACCGGCATGTAGAGCGGCGAGTTGCGGATGAGGTCGCCGGAGGCGAGCACCACGTCGAGATCGTAGCTGCCGACGATGCGACCCATCAGCAGAAGGCCGACGAGCATGCAGAGGCCGCCTGTGCCGGTTACGGTCAGCGCCATGCGGGCGCCGTCACGGGCGTGGGCATTGTGGTGCCAGTAGCCGATCAAAAGGAAGGAGACGATGCTCGTCAGTTCCCAGAAAACGGCGAGCAGGATGAGATTGCCTGAAAGCACGACGCCGAGCATCGAGCCCATGAAGGCGAGGAAAAGCGACAGGAAGCGCGGCACCGGGTCTTCCGCGGCCATATAGTAGCGGGCGTAAAGCACCACGAGCACGCCGATCGCGGTTACCAGAACCGTGAAGAGCCAGGCGAAGCCGTCCATCCGGAGCGTGAAGTTGAGGCCGAGTTCCGGCAGCCAGGCGATGTCATAGCGCAGGACGCCGCCCGAGGTGACGAAGGGATAGAGGCCGGCGGCGACGAGGAAACAAAGGAGCGCGATCGCTCCTGCAAACCAGGCTGTCGCACCGCGCTGATCGGGCGGAAAGAAGATTGCAAGGAGGCTTCCCACAAATGGGGCGAGAATGAAGACAGAAAGCAATTTTCCCGCGTATTCGATCGTACCGTTCCCTTCGTTCGGGTTCATGGAGAGCGGGCACCCGAGCGCCGTGCTTTCCAAAAGAATGCACAAGGGACGCACCAGGATTTTGATTCTAGAGCATCTTTTCCGCTTTCAGTGGTTCCACTTGAAGCGGGACACTCTAGAGGCCCGAAAGGGCGGTCGCATCAGCGACTGCCGCAGGTGATGCCGCCATTCCCAAGAATGTGGAGGCAGGCAATTGTTTTTATGGCGATTCGCGGCAGGGCTGCCAAGCCTCAAGCCTGCGAAAAATGCACGCACCTGCGCTTTTTAGCTGTGGCCGAAGCCTCTCAGGCTGCCAGCCACCGACGCTCGAAGGCGAAGGTCGCAAGGTCGTTGGCGCTCATGGGCCGCGCGAAAGCATAACCTTGCAGCCCATGGCAGCCGAGTTCCTTCAGGATGGCCGCGTGTTCGAGGGTCTCGACGCCTTCGGCGATCACTTCGATGCCGAGCGACGTGCCGATGTCGATGATGGACTCGACCAGACGCTTTTCGGCTGGGGATTTGAGGATCGGCAGGACGAGCTGGCGGTCGATCTTCAAGCGCCGCGGCGTCAGCTTCAGCAGGCTGACGATGGATGCATAGCCGGTGCCGAAATCGTCGATCTCGATGGCGATGCCGAGTTCCTTGATCCGGCGGATGTTCGACAGGACCGTCATGTCGCTTTCGTCGAAGGAGATCGATTCCAACAGTTCAAACGACAGGCGGCCGGCCGGGATCTGCAACTGTTCCAGGCGCTCGATCAGATTTTCGTCGTGAAGCCGGGCATAGGAGAGATTGACAGAGACTTTGGGGATACGAATGCCGCTTGCTTCCCAGCGATAGATCTGGAACAGCGCCTGCTCCAGGATCGCCTGGTCGATCGCGGCCACAACATTGATGTCTTCGGCCGTCTTCAGGAACGTGTGTGGGCCGAGCAGGCCCTTGGTCGGATGGTCCCAGCGCGCCAGCGCCTCGACACCGATGATGTCGAGCGAGCGCGGGCAGAACTGCGGCTGGAAATACGCGATGAATTCGTTGTGTTCGAGCCCGCGCAGGATCTCGTCGGCCGTCTGCTTGGTCTTGAAGACGGCCGTCTTCAGTTCGCCGGTAAAGATCTCGTGGCGGTTGCGGCCGCGGCGCTTGGCTTCATAGAGCGCGATGTCGGCGTTGACGAGCACGTGCGACAGCTCTTCGCTCGTCTGGCTTTGGGCGGCGATGCCGATGCTGACGCCGATGCGGCACTCCTGGTCCTTGTAGCGGACGGGCACGCTCATCGCCTCGATGATGCGTGACGCCAGCCGGGCATCCGGCTCGATGCCTCCATCCTGGCGGACGAGCACGAATTCGTCGCCGCCGATGCGGGCGACGAAGTCCTTTTCGTCGGCATTGCCGCGCAGAAGCTCGGCGGCATGCCGCAGGATCTCGTCACCCGCCGCGTGGCCGAGCGTATCGTTGATCTGCTTGAAGCGGTCGAGGTCCATGTGGAAGATGCTGAGTTTCGCCTCCCGCGCGAAATGCCGGTCGCGATCGGCCAGGACCTGGTCGAGGAAACGCCGGTTTGGCAGGCCGGTCAGCGGATCGTGCAGCGCGTTGAACTCCATGCGATGGCGCGCCGCTTCGAGTTCGACGCTGTGCGCCTCGGCCGTGCGCTTGGCTTCGAAAAGCGTTTCGCGGGTTTCGAAGTCGGCGGTCACGTCCCAGTTGACCCCGACGATCTTCCTGTGCCCGTCGGCGCCGATATAGAAGGAGCCGTTGGCCCGGATGTGGCGCGTGCTGCCGTCGGGCAGGCGAACGCGGAAGTCGGAATTGTAGGCGAGCCCGGATTCCAGCGCCTCGGCAAATTCCCGCTCGGCGCGGTCGAGGTCGTCCGGGTGCAGCGCGTCCTTCCAGTCGTCATAGGCCTGACGCAACGACGTCTTTTGCCCATAGAGTTCCTTGGTCCGCTCGTCCCAGAGCAGCTTCTTGCTGGCGATGTCGAGTTCCCAGATGCCGATCTGGGAGGAGTCGAGCGCGATCTTCAGCCGATGGGACAGTTCCTGGAGCTGCGCCTTGCTGTATCTGAGCGCACGAATGTTGCCTTGCCGCTCGCTCAAGAGGCGCCCGGTCAACACCATCGGCAGGATGATCATCAGTCCGCCGATGACGATGAGGCCGCGGATGAGCCAGGCGTTGCCCGCCGTCGTCGGCCAACCGCCCTTCGGAACGGCTGCGATATGCCAGGAACCGCCGGGTAGGAGCACGGTCATTTCGACCGGCGAGCCACGGAAAATATTGGCGTCGCCGTAAAAGACCGGACCTTGCGCGCCTGTGCCGTCCTGACCGGCAATGGCGACGTCTATGCCGAGTTCATCGGAAGAAAGGCCGCTGTCGCGATAGAGCCGGTCCACGTCGATGATGGCCGAGACGATGCCCCAGAAGCGGTTGCTGCCGCCGCCGGCGTCGATCGATACGGGGAAGCGGCCGATCAGCCCTTTGCCGCCCTGGACGAGATCGACAGGCCCGGCAAGCACCATTTGGCCGGTGTCCTTTACGCGCATGACGGCGGCGCGCTGCGCTTCGTTCCGGCGGTAGTCGAGGCCGAGTGCGCGGCGATTTTGTTCGAGCGGGTAGACGAGCGAGACGATCAGATTGGGCGCAGCCGCGATGCTGCGCAATTGCGAGCGCTCGGTGAAGACGCTGCGCGACAGCGCGGCGAAGCGCTGCTGATCCATTGCCGGCTCGGTGACCAGCGTGCCGATCAGCCCGCGCACGAGCTGGATGTTGCCGTTGACGTTGGCCTCGAGCTTGGAGCGGATGGGATTGAGTTCCTCGGCGACGCGCGCGCGCTGGCGCGCCTCGTCGACCACCTGGTTCTGGTTGTCCGCAAGGATGCCAGCGACCAGAACCACGAAGGCGGCAATGATCGCCGGAAGATAGCTCGGCGTCAAAACCCTGGCGAGCCTCTTCATCCCGAGGTTGAAAGCATGTCTGGCAGGCACGAAACACCCCGGCGGCACGCGAATGGCTATGTCTTGAGCCGGATAATCCCAAAAGGGTCTTAATAAACCTTGTTTTAGGTTCCGCTTTTATTCCTTCGCGTCTCAGTCACCTTTGTGCTCGGGCAGCTTCTTGTGCTTGGTTTCTGCAAGGTCTTCGAGTTCACCTTCGCTCATGGATTTTTCCATTTCGCGCGAGGCGCCCTTGAGGCTGGATTTCTTGACGTCGCCGCGCTTGGCGGCAAGGGCAGCGCCGGCTGCACGCTGTTGGGCTTTCGACTGGGCTGGCATGGCACATCGCCTTTCGGTTGGTTGCCCTGGCCAACGCGAGGCAGCGCCGGATGTTCCGCGAAGCTAGGTATTCTCCCGCGCCTCGATCATCGCCTGCAGCGTCTCCAGCCGGTCGGCGTCACGCGGCAGCTTGTCCTGTCTCAGGCGCGCGATGCGCGGGAAGCGCATGGCGACGCCCGACTTGTGGCGGCTCGAGCGGTTGATACCCTCGAAGGCGACCTCGACAACGAAACCGAACTCGGGCTCGGCCCTGACGGCGCGCACCGGCCCGAAGCGCTCGGTCGTATTGTCCCGGACGAAACGGTCGAGAATTTCCAGTTCGGCGTCGGTGAAGCCGAAATAGGCCTTGCCGACCGGTACCAGCGTTTCCTTTCCGTCGATGTCGGTCCAGACGCCGAAGGTGTAATCGGAGTAGTAGCTCGAGCGCTTGCCGTGGCCGCGCTGGGCATACATCAGCACCGCGTCGATGTTGAAGGGCGCGCGCTTCCACTTGAACCACGGGCCTTTGGCGCGGCCCGGCGTATAGGGCGAATCCAGCCGTTTCAGCATGATGCCCTCGATCACCGGATCGGGCGGGTCGGCGCGCAGGCTGTCGAGTTCTTGCCAGGACGCGAAGGGCACCAGCGGCGACAGGTCGAAATGCTGCGGCGAGGCGCGCTCGACGAGGTCGGCGAGCCGCGCGCGTCGTTCGACGAAACCCAGTGGGCGAACGTCCTCTTCGCCTGAGAAGAGAATGTCATAGGCGCGGACGAAGGCCGGATAGGTCTCGATGAGCTTAGGGCTGACCGTCTTGCGGTTCAGCCGTTGCTGCAGGTCGGCGAAAGTTCGGGTTGCGCGGTTGGTGCGCGCGGTGCCGCCGACGAGCAGTTCGCCATCGATCACCCCGGTGAAGTCGGCGGCCTCCAGGACGTCGGGAAAGGCGCCGGAAATCTCGTCGCCACTGCGGGAATAGAGCCGGCGCACGCCGCCGATATTGGCAAGCTGCACGCGGATCCCGTCCCACTTCCATTCGGCAGCGAAGTCCTTGGGGTCGAGCCCGTCGAGATCGCCGTCGCCGACAGGATTGGCGAGCATGACCGAATGAAAGACGGCCGGCGTCGAAAGCTCGGGCTTTTCCGCCTCGCCCGAAAGCCAGCGGAAGAGCGGCAGATAGGGCGGCGACAGGCCGTGCCAGAGGGTCTCGATCTCGGCGACGTCCTTGCCGCCCATGTCGGCGAGCGCCTGCTTGGCGAGCTTCGCCGATACCCCGATGCGAAGGCCGCCCGTCACAAGTTTGAGGAAGGCGAAGCGCGCCGACGTATCCAATCGGTCGAGCATGTCGCGAACGACGCCGCGCACATCGGCCCGTCCGGTCCTTTGCAGACGCTCGATGGCCTCGCCAAGCGGAATGTCCGCCTCTACGGTGCCGGTAGGCGGCTCCCAGACGAGCGACACCGTTTCGGCGAGGTCACCGACATAGTCGTAGGAATACTGGAAAAGCACCGCGTCCATGCGTTCGAGCAAGAGGTCGCGGATCATCGCCGGCTTGACGGTGTTGAGCGACAGCGTGCCGGCGATCGCCGCGAGCGCATAGCCGCGATCCGGATCCGGCGCGGTCCGGAAGTAATCGACAAGCAGGCGGATCTTGGCATTGCGCTGCGGGCTGAGGACGAGGCGGTCGAGCAGTTCGGCGAAGGCGCGCATCTCGTCACTCTCCCTCGTCGTCGTAGCCGACGAGGTGAAGCGGGCGGGCGGCGATGCCCTTGAGCTCGCACCAGCGCACCAGCGCTTCCTCGCGTCCGTGCGTGACCCAGACCTCGGCCGGCGCGATCTCGGTGATCGTTGCCGTCAGTTCGGCCCAGTCACAATGGTCGGAGATGATCAATGGCAGCTCGACGCCCCGCTGTTTCGCTCGTTGCCGGATCAACATCCAGCCGGAAGCGAAACTGGCAATCGGGTCGGAGAAGCGCCGCGACCAGCGATCGGCGAAGGCGGCGGGCGGGCCGATCACGATCGTGCCCCTGAAATCCTGCTTTTCGTCGGCGGCAAGCGTTGCCGGGCGCAGGTCGCCGAGGTCGATGCCCTGGCTCTGATAGTAGTCGCACAGCCGTTGCAGGGCGCCATGGATGAAGATCGGCTGGTGATACCCCTCTTCGCGCAGGAGTGCGATCACCCGCTGCGCCTTGCCGAGCGCATAGGCACCGACCACGTGCGTGCGCTCGGGAAACTGGGCGAGCGACGTCAGCAATTTGCGGGTTTCCGCGCGATCGTCCGGGTGGTGGAAGACCGGCAGGCCGAAGGTCGCTTCGGTGATGAAGACATCGCAGGCGACCGGCTCGAAGCCGGCGCAGGTCGGATCCCGTCGTCGCTTGTAGTCGCCAGACGCGACGATGCGCACGCCGTTTGCACGAACGGAGATCTGCGCCGAGCCGAGTACATGACCGGCCGGATGGAAGCCCACGTCGACGCCATTGACGACAAGGGGTTCACCGAGGCTGATCGCCTGGCTCGTGCCGCAGAAGTCGTCGCCGTAGCGGATGCGCATGATGTCGAGGGTCTCGCGGGTGGCGAGCACGTGGCCGTGCCCCGCGCGGGCATGGTCGGAATGGCCGTGTGTGATCAGCGCCCTTTCGACCGGTTGAACCGGGTCGATGTAGAAGTCACCGATCGGGCAATAGAGGCCTTTGGGGGCGGGGTAGAGCAGGGCGTCCGGTTTCATGGACTGAAAGATAGCCGGCGAATGCGCATTCGCCAGCCGTCTTGTTCAAGTTTTTCAAGGCGCAACATTTGCTGCGCCTCGATCAGGTTCAGCCGGGCAGAACCAGCGTGTCGATAATGAGCTTCAGCGTGCGGGCGGCATCGATGTCGATGCAGGCCTTCTGGCTCGGAAGATCGTCCCAGGGGCTTGGCGGGAACAAACGGTTGTCGGGGCTCTGGATCGTCTGGCCGTCGGCAATGCCGCCGCAGACGACACGGATCGATCCGCTCCTGACGGTGAAGAGGTCGGGCGCCACGACATAGGCGCAGGCGCAGCTGTCATGCACGACCATGCCGTCGGGCACGTGCTGCTCGTAGAAGGTGACGTAGAATTTTGAGATATCGGCAAGCAGCTTGCCGGCGTCGCCGCCGCGTTCGGCGATATCGGCGATCATCGCCTTGGTCATCACGGTCTGGGTGGTGACGTCGAGGCCAACGACGGTGACCGGCCAGGGGGCCGTCATGACGACGTCGGCGGCTTCCGGGTCGCCGTGGATGTTGGCCTCGGCAGCCGGCGTGATGTTGCCGTTGACGTCGAAGGCGCCACCCATGATGACGACTTCGCGCACGAGCGCTGCGAAATCGGGATCCTCGCGCAGCGCCAGCGCCAGGTTGGTCATGCGGCCAACGGCGATCAGCGTCACTTCGCCGGGATGGGCGCGAACGGTGTCGATGATGAAGCGGTGCGCCGGGCGCGGATCGACCGGCAGGTCGACCGTCTCGGGCACGTCGATGTTGCCGAGGCCATCGTCACCGTGGATGAAGGTCGGCCAGCCGACATGCGGGCGGTCGGGATTGAAAGTCTTGTCGAGACCCTTGGCGACGGGCGCACCGATGCCCCAACGCTGCTTCAGGAACAGCGCGTTGCGGGTAGTGGTTTCGACCGAGGCGTTGCCGAATACGGTGGTGATGCCGATCAGGTCGATGGCCGGGTGACGGTGCAGGAAAAGCAGCGCCATTGCATCGTCGATGCCCGGATCCGTATCAAAGATGACTTTATGCATTCTCGTTCTTCTTTTCTTGTTCTTGTGTTTGACGGCTCGCAATGGAGGCAAGATGGCCGCGAATGTCAATCGCCATCCGGGTTGACGCGAGGAGCGGCCGTGCCTCTGGCCATGGTTTCCATGGGAACATGACCAACCGGGCGAGCATGGCAAGCTTTGCGTGTGGATGGGAACGGCTCATCCAGTCAATCGGGAGGTAATGTCATGCATCGGCTGGTCCTTGTTTCCATGATCGTCGTCACCGCGGCAACGTCGTTTGCCGCTCCCTCCTTTGCCCAAAGTGCCGGTGGCAAGGGCCGCGGTGGCGGTGGTGGCGGACACGGTTCTTCCAACAGCAGCGACTGGTATGCCGGCATCGGTTCCTTCACCCATGCCAACGACAGCTACAACCGGCGGCGCCCCAAGGTCATCCTGACGAAGTCGGGCGCCAATTGCGTCGAAAACCGCCGGTGGATCGATGCCTCGGGCAAGGTGCATCTTTCGCCTTATCGCGAGTGCCGCGACCGGATCGATATCGCCGTCGACTGATCGGCGTGCATGCTTCAGGCAGGAGGCCGGCGCACAATCACCGGCCTCCTGTCTGTTGATCTGCCACCCGCCGGTGTCTTGCGGGTTGCCGGCAGATCGCTACCGCAATTTAAACTTTCCGAAAGGTCGCGCGCCTAATGTTGTGCTGCCCGTTCCGGGCTTTCTGCAATTTCTGGATATGATGGCGGAGTCCACGCTCGTGAAGGCTATCCTCGGCAAGATCAGGCCATCAAAGAGACTGCTCGTCATTCTCACGGCGGCTTTCGGTGTTTCCGCCGCTTCGGGCGGTGCTGCCGTCTATGTCAGCCGCGATGCGCTCATGGCGGAACTTTCCAAGCCGAAGGTTTCGGGCCTCGAGTGTACGACCATTCGCACGTTGAAGCTCGGCCACAACGGCCAGCGCTGGATCCGCATGCACGTCAAGACCGACCGCGCCGACGGCCAGGCGCGCATGCGCACGGCGTTGCGCGTCGTGGGCGCCCTGGCGAAGGCCGAGCGGGCAGATCTCTATCAGGTCGTCGTGCTCGATTCCGCAGGTCCCGAAAACCGGGCTGACGTGCGCGGTGCGGCGATCGGTGCGGAGGTGCTCTTCGCCCCCGGTCCGCGGAGCGTTCCGGGCATGAGCGAGACGTTTCGGGCGTTCTACAATGACGGCACGGCAAATTCTGTCGGCGTCTTCCATGGCAAGACCGTCGACCTTTCGATGGACGACATCCGCGCGATGATGGCGGCCATGGACGACCATTCGCCATGCATCGACCCGTCGGCCGCACCGGCCGATGGCGTGAGCGCCGAGGGCGGCGCCGGTGAGCAGGAGGCCAAGCCGGCCGAGACCGCCGAGGCGCCTGCGGGCCACTAGGCCCGGGTTACGTTCGGTAATCCGTTCTTTCTGAGAATTGAAAAAAGGCCCGGCGCGTGAGCGGCGGGCCTTCGTGTTCGTGGGTTTTGCGACCTTGATCAGTCAGCCTTCTGCCGGCGGGCCGGGAAGAGGATGACGTCGCGGATCGACGGTGCGTTGGTGAGCAGCATGATCAGGCGGTCGACGCCGATGCCGAGGCCACCGGCCGGCGGCATGCCCTGGTCGATCGCGTCAAGGAACTCGTCGTCGAGCTGCTTGGCCTTTTCGCCGCGGGCGTGCGCCTGTTCCAGCTGCTCGACCATCCGGGCGCGCTGCTCTTCCGGATCGTTGAGTTCGGAGAAGGCGTTGCCCAGTTCCCAGGCGTTGCAATAGGTCTCGAAACGCTCGACGAGGCGCGGTTCGCCCGGCACTTCCTTGGCAAAGGGCGAGATGTCCTTCGGGAAATGCGTGACGTGGGCCGGCTGGATCAGCGTGCCTTCGACCCTCTCTTCGAAGATGAAGGCGAGGCACTCGCCCCAGGTCCAGTCCTTCTCGACCTCGAAGCCGGCAGCCTTGGCGGCAGCGCGGGCTTCTTCGTCGGTCTTCATCGCCAGGAAGTCGATGCCGGTCGCTTCCTTGACAGCGTCGGGCATCGGCACGCGGCGGAACGGACCCTTGAAGGAGATTTCCTTGTCGCCATAGGCAAACTCGGTCGAGCCGTGGATCGCCATGGCAAGCTCACCGAACAGCCGCTCGACGAGGTCCATGATGTCCTCGTAGTCGGCATAGGCCCAGTAGCACTCCATCATGGTGAATTCCGGATTGTGCCGGGTGGAGACGCCTTCGTTACGGAAGTTGCGGTTGATCTCGAAGACCTTGTCGGTGAGGCCCGAAACCAGCGTGCGCTTCAAGTACAGTTCCGGCGCGATGCGCAGGAACATGTCGAGCTTCAGCGTGTTGTGATGCGTCTTGAACGGCTCGGCGGTGGCGCCGCCGTAGACCGAGTGCAGCATCGGCGTTTCGACTTCCATGAAGCCGTCGTTTTCCATGAAGCGGCGGATGCCCGAGACGATCTTGCTGCGCTGCTGGAAGCGCAGCTTCGATTCCTCGTTGGTCATGATGTCGAGGTGGCGCTTGCGGTAGCGGATCTCGATGTCGGAGAGGCCGTGCCACTTTTCGGGCATCGGCAGCAGCGACTTCGTCAGCATGGTGATTGCCTGGGCGTTGATCGTCAGCTCACCACGCTTGGTGCGGCGAACGACGCCGGTCACGCCGATGATATCGCCGATGTCGATCATCGGCAGCAGCGCGCGGGCGTCTTCCGGCGTGGTGTCCTTGTGGCTGAAGATCTGGATCTTGCCGGAGGCGTCATGGATGTCCATGAACATGCCGGAGTTGCGCGAGGAATAGACGCGGCCGGCAACGGTCACGACATCCTGGGTCTCGGTGTCCGGCTCCAGGCTCTCGTACTTTGCGGTCAGCTCGGCATTGCTCATCGTCCGGTGGAAATGCGCCGGATAGACGTCGCCGATCTGCTCGCGCAAAAGCTTCAGCTTCTGTGCGCGCACTTCCGTGGCGTCGGAGGAGAGGCCAGTGGTCTCGGTCTTGTCGTTCATCGTGCTCTCCTTACTTTCCGCTACCGGCCATGGAGGCGACCACCTGGGACGCGACCTTGAGGCGCTGGCGGACCACGGCGCGGCCGAGGATTTCCATGCTGTCGAACAGCGGCAGCGAGCGCTGCGAGCCGGACACAGACACGAAGAGCGGCGCCAGGATCACCTTCAGCTTCTTGCCCATGCGCTCGGCGACCGCGCGCAGTTCGGCTTCGATCGATTCCTTGTTCCATTCGAGGATCTTTTCAAGGTCCGGCTGAACGGTGTTGAGGATCTCGAGCAGTTCTTCGGGCGTCGACTTGACGCCGGCGAAGGCTTCGGGCTTGA
Organism: Ensifer sp. ENS07; assembly: GCF_014852185.1. Lineage (NCBI taxonomy): Bacteria > Pseudomonadati > Pseudomonadota > Alphaproteobacteria > Hyphomicrobiales > Rhizobiaceae > Ensifer > Ensifer sp. ENS07. The sequence goes on from NZ_JACVBE010000005.1 coordinate 71,897, forward strand.
GGCCGAGGTCGGACTTCAAGAGGAAGCTTGCGAGATCAGGCAGTTCGCCGAGCTTCGAAATGCGCGACTGGCTGAGCTTCAGGCCCTGTTTCAGGCGGTCGTTTTCCATGGCCCAGGCAAGGACGCGGGCGGCGAATTCTTCTTCCGAAAGCTTCTCGCGGATCCAGCGGGCGTTCAGCCAGTCGAGCTTCTGGATGTCGAAGATCGCGCCGGCCTTGGAGAGGTTCTCCGAGTCGAACTTTGCAGCCAGTTCCTCGATCGTCAGCAACTCCTCGCCTTCGGCGATCTGGATGAAGAACAGGCCGAGGAAGTTCATCAGCGCTTCCGGCAGATAGCCAAGCGCCGTGTAGTACGAGATCGACGTCGGGTTCTTGCGCTTCGACAGCTTCGACTTGTCGGCATTGCGCATCAGCGACAGGTGCATGAAGACCGGCGGCTCGAGGCCGAGATAGCGGTAGATCAGGATGTGCTTCGGCACGGAGGCCAGCCACTCCTCGCCGCGGGCGACGTGGGTGATCTTCATCAGGTGGTCGTCGACGACGTTGGCCATGTGGTAGGTCGGCATGCCGTCGGCCTTCAAGAGGACCTGCATGTCGACGGCATCCCACGGAATTTCCACGTCGCCATAGACGCCGTCGGTAAACTTGCACGAGCCCTCGGTCGGGATCTTCATGCGCACGACATGCGGCTCGCCGGCGGCAACGCGCGAGGTCACTTCTTCGGCGGACAGGTGGAGACACAGGCCGTCATACTTCGACGGCTTGCCGGCGGCGCGCTGGCTCTCGCGCATCTGCTCGAGCCGCTCGGGCGTGCAGAAGCAGCGGAAGCCGTGACCATTCTCGACGATCTTCTCGACGTAGGGGCGGTACATGTCCTTGCGGTCGCTCTGGCGGTAGGGACCATAGGGACCACCGACATCAGGACCTTCCGACCATTCGAGCCCGCACCATTTCAGCGCGTCCAGCACCTTCTGTTCGAACTCGGGCGTCGAGCGGGTGGCATCGGTGTCTTCGATGCGCAGGATGAACTCGCCACCGTGCTTCTTTGCGAAGAGGTAGTTGAACAGAGCGATGTAGGCGGTGCCGACATGCGGCTCGCCGGTGGGGGAGGGTGCGATGCGTACCCGGACTGCTGAATTTGCCATGGTCTTTGCCCGTCTGACGTGCTTTTCGCCCCTTGCCGGAGAAGAAACCGGCCGCCGGGGGCGCGCATTTTATGGGAAGGAAAGGCCCGCAAGGGTGCCGCAACAACGGTATCGGCAGGCTATTCCAATAGGCTCGCGTGAGACCATAGAACGCCGATCATGTCAACGGAAACCCGATCACGCCGGTTTTTGTTGACACTGCCGCCAGCGGGCGTTAATGAACCAAAAGGTTATTTAACTGAAAGGTTTTTTAGAAAATGCCGGAAGATCGCTTGTCGACGACGCTCTCAGCCCTGGCCGATCCAACGCGAAGGGCCATTCTCGCCCGCCTCGCACTTGGAGAGGCCTCGGTCGGCGAGCTGGCGGAGCCCTTCGAAATGAGCCTGCCGGCAGTCTCCAAGCATCTCAAGGTTCTCGAGCGCGCCGGGCTGATCAGCCGTGGCCGCGAAGCGCAGTGGCGACCATGCAAGCTCGAAGCCGCTCCGCTGAAGGACGTCAACAGCTGGCTCGACGGCTATCGTCGCTTCTGGGAGCTGAAGTTCGACCGTCTCGACGCCTATCTGCAGGAACTCCAGCATATCGACCCCGGTGCCGGCAAGAACTGATCGCCGCCCCGTCTTCCGTCCTTGGCCGTTCTGCGCTAAGCAGGGGACGTCGAAAAAGGCAGGACCGGATATGGTAAGCCCGGTCCCTTCGGTTTTCTAAACGAAGCTCTGCTCGAACGTCTCGTTCGAACCCGCGACGTGGTTCCGATGCAATCGCATCGGTCCGCGGCGGGGTGTATGCAATCGACGCAGTCCGCCGCGTTTCTCGAACACGGAGACTGTAAACATGCGACTGAACCATATCGACCTCTATAGCCCTGTCGTTGCCGAAACGGCGTCCTTCCTCATCGATCATTTCGGCCTGACGCTGGTCGAAAAGCGCGGCAACGATGCCTTTTTCCGCCTGACGGACGGTTCCGGCCTGGTGCTCGTCGTCAGCCCGCCGATCACTGCGCTCGGCGGCGGCGACCAGGTCAGCCTCGGGACCCAGACCTACCACATAGGCTTTTTGCTGCCGGTGCGGGCCGACGTCGACGATGCCTATCAGCGGGTGCTTGGATCCGGCGCCCAGGTGATCCCGCCTGCCGATCGGCACGGCGCCTATGTTTTCTACGTAGTGATACCCGGCAACATTCTGGTCGAGGTCGGCCATCGCCCGGATGTTTGAGCGGCTGAAACCGGATCGGAACGTTTCCTGAGGAGATGCGTTGTCCAACCAGAAGGCGTGGGGACTGGCCCCGGCAAGCTTGGCGGAAAGAGGAAACGACCCCGTTTGTCTTGCCGCTGATGGCTCGCGGTTGACGGCCGGTCAGCCGGGCTCCGCGTCTTCCAGAACTCCCGCAAGCAGAAGGCCCGCATCTTGGATGCGGGCCTTTCTCATGACGGGATTGTTTTCGGCCCGGCGCGTCAGTCGAGCTTTCCGGCCTTCCTCAGGCGCGCATTGCGCGCGACCATGTTGAGGATTTCGACGAGCGCCGAGAAGGCCATGGCGGCGTAGATGTAACCCTTCGGCACATGCAGGCCCATGCCTTCGGCGATCAGTGTCGTGCCGATCATCAGCAGGAAGGCGAGCGCCAGCATGACGATCGTCGGGTTCTTCTCGATGAAGTTGGCGAGCGGGTTGGCGGCAACGAGCATGACCGTGACGGCGGCGATGACGGCGATGACCATGATCGGCAGGTGCGGTGTCATGCCGACGGCGGTGATGATGCTGTCGACGGAGAAGACGAGGTCGAGCAAAAGGATCTGGGCGATCGCGGCGCCGAAGCTGTTGATCGCCGAGGAGGCGATAAAGTCCTCGCCGTGATCGGCCGGATCGACATTGTGGTGGATTTCCTTGGTCGCCTTCCAGACAAGGAACAGGCCGCCGGCGATCAGGATCATGTCCTTCCAGGAGAAGCCGTGGCCGAAGGCCTCGAACACCGGCGTCGTCAGCTTGACGATCCAGGCAACCGTGCCGAGCAGCGCAAGGCGCATGACGAGGGCAAGGGCGATACCGATGCGCCGGGCCTTTTCGCGATGCTCGACAGGCAGCTTGTTGGTGAGGATCGAGATGAAGATCAGGTTGTCGATGCCGAGAACCACCTCCATGACGACCAGGGTGACGAGGGCGACCCAGGCGGCGGGGTCTTGAGCAAGCAACAGGATATCCTGCATCGGCGATCTTTCTCTTTCAGCACTTCAAAAGTTCCACAGCGCCGCGCGTCCGATGGACGCGCGGCGCTGTGGGGGATGGCGCGTCGACGCGCAAGAATCGCCGAAAGTATTTAAGAAACATTGCGGAAGAGACAAGCGCCGCTGCCCGATTGCAGCGGCGCTTTACCGTTTACGATTTGACAGGAATCCACATTTCGACCACGCCCATGCCCGAATGCGGGTCAAAGCGCGCATCATAGCGTTCGATGAGGTCGGGCGTTTCTCCATGCTGCAGTCCGGATTCGGGCAGCCATGTGCCGAAGACGTAGTCGGCGGTTTTGGCGATCGCGGAGATGTGCCCGCGATGCAGAAAGACGGCGTAGCGCTGCTTCGGCAGCCGTAGCGTCGAAAAGCCTTCCGCCAGGTCGTCGGCGTCGCTGATTTCGGCCGCCGCCATGTAGCGGAAGGTGCCAGCCTCGCCGTTGCTGTCGGTGCACACACCGTAGGCGATGTCGCCTCTCTGTCCGGGTATCGCGCCGAAATGGCGATTGAACCGTTGCCAGAGCGACGGGATGCCTTCGGTGCGGCCGTAGGTGTAGGTTTCCGAAAGGCCCGCCAGAAGCAATGGCGGGCTGTCTTCGAAGCGGGGCGGGTCGATCTTGAGAAGGCGGGTATCGTCCATTCTTAAAGGCTCCATCAGCTCGATGTTTCGAATGTGCCTTTGCTTGCGAACCGTTTCGGGTGTCACGCCGAACTGGTCGCGAAAGGCACGGGTGAAAGCCTCGTGCGAGCTGTAGCCCGCATCGAGTGCCACCGAGAGGATGCTGATGGAGCCATCGGCAAGCGCGCTGGCGGCATCGCTGAGACGCCGTCCGCGGATATAAGCGGTGATCGAGCGGCCGGTGACCAGCCCGAAAACGCGCGAAAGATGGAAGCGCGAAAGGCCCGCGGCCCCGGCGATTTCATCCAGCGATATCTCTTTTGCGAAATGGCTCTCGATGAACCAGACCGCCCGTCCGATGGCACTCATCTTCACTCCCCTGGCAACGCCCTTTTGATAGGGGCTCGGCTGAAGGCGCGCTTGATCGAAATTGCTCGATTGAAACGCAGGAGGGCTGAAGGAGGTTCGGCGTCAGTCCGCCTATTTCTTCTTCTTCGGACCGTAGGCGGACATGAAGACGCGGACGGCGGCGGTCACCGTCGCCTCGATCTGTTCTTTCGGCGGTGCCGAACACATGCCGCCGAAAAGCCGGTGCTTGAAGAGGCCGGCTTGGGCCATCTCGATAAACTGGCGGGCGGCCATTTCTGTGTTGTCGATGTCGAGCACGCCGGTCGGGACCTGGCGGTCGAGATAGGCCTTGAGCACAGTGTAGCCGTTCTCCGGTGCTTCGCTGAAGAAGCGCTCGGCCAGATGCGGCATGCGGTCGATCACCCCGATCACCATGCGCATGGAGCGGATCGTCTCTTCCGCCGTCATGCTCGTCGTCAGCGTCACGCCGAAATCGTAGAGTGATTCTTCGACGTCGTCGTGATCGTTGAGCGCGTGCTTGGCGGTCTGGACCACCCGGGTCTTGCCCTTTATGATCAGTGCCTTGAACAAGTCTTCCTTGTTCTCGAAATAGACGTAGAGCGTGCCCTTGGAGACGCCCGCCTCGCGCGTGATGTCGTTCATGCTGGCGGCATCGAAACCCTGGCTCAGGAACGCGCGTCGCGCGCCTTCGAGGATCTGTTCACGCTTGGCTGGATCCTCGCCGGCGGCGTGACGGCCGCCACCCGAACAGAGATCCTCATCCATGCCGGCTGCCGGCTGCATGACGTCCTGGGTTCCGTTCTTTGCCTCGCTCATGATGGTCGCTTGTTTCCGCCCTGCTCATATTAAATTTAAGTCATCGAACCACGCGGTTCGATTTCCTCTTGATATGCGACCAGAAAGGGCCTATGTCAAGTTCCAATCGAACCGAACGGTTCAGTTCGTTCAGCAATCCTTAACCAGGCCGGTGCCCAATGTCCGCATCCAACACGTCCAGCGCTGCCCGCGTCCGTCCCGTCGACGAGACTTTCGAAGTGCAGCAGGAAACCGCGCTTGAGGCGAAGGCGCCCGCTGCGGAGCAGGCGGTCGCGCCGGCTCCGGCAAAGGAAGCCGCCGCGCCGCAGAAGAAGGCGCGCAAGCCCATCCTTCCCGTACTCGGCCTGGCGCTTCTGGCTGCTGGTGCCTGGTATGGCTACGACTGGTGGACCAATGGCCGCTTCATGATCTCGACCGATGACGCCTATATCGAAGGCGACATCGCGACGATTTCGCCGAAGGTTTCCGGTTATGTCGCCAAGGTCGACGCCGTCGCCAACCAGAAGGTGAAGGCCGGCGACCCGCTGGTCACGCTCGATGACGGCGACTACCGCATCGCCGCCGAGCAGGCCGAGGCGAAGATTGCCACCCAGAAGCTTGCGCTCAGCCGCTTCGATGCGCAGATCGCCGGCGCCAAGGCGAGCCTTGCCCAGACCGAAGCGCAGAAGAAGGCTCTCGAAGCGACGGTGCGCGGCGCCGAGCTCGCGCAGAAGCGCGCGAGCGACCTCCAGTCCAAGGCCGTTGGCACCGTCGCTTCGCTCGATAACGCCGATGTGGCGCTCGACCAGGCACGGGCAAATCTTGCCGGGGCAGACGCCAACATCGCCGCTGCCAACGCCAGCATCACCGTTCTCGAAGCGCAGCGCACGGAAGCCGAAAGCGAGATCCGTTCGCTGGAGCTTGCGCGCGACAAGGCCAACCGCGACCTCGGCTTCACCGTGCTGAAGGCGCCCTATGACGGCATCGTCGGCAACGTCGCGGTGCAGGTCGGCGACCTCGTGTCGGCCGGCCAGCGGCTTGCCGCCCTGGTTCCGGTCGACCAGCTCTATATCGACGCCAACTTTAAGGAGACCCAGATCGCCCATCTGGTGCCGGGCTCCAAGGTGAAGGTGCATGTCGACGCCTATGAGGATCATGCGATCGAAGGCACGGTCGCCTCGATCTCGCCGGCCTCCGGTTCGGTCTTCTCGCTGCTGCCGGCGGAAAACGCCACCGGCAACTTCACCAAGGTGATCCAGCGCGTGCCGGTGCGCATCACCCTGCCGGCCGACGTGCTGGCTGAAGGTCACCTGCGCGCGGGCTTGAGCGTTGTCGTCGACGTCGACACGCGCACAGCGCCGGATCAGACCAAGGTTGCCGCGACCAAGTAAGCGGACGAAATGCCGGCGCGCCCTTGGGCGCGCCTTTTGTCGAGACCCCGGCGCTACGGAGCGCGGTGAAGTCCGGAACGCCGGCGCGGCGAAACGCGCATGTCCAGAACGCTGGCGCCCAAGCGCGCCCATGCAAGGAGTGGCTGAGATGGCCGCAACGGCAACAGCAGGCTCGGTGGCGGCCGCCGCACCGAAGGTCGAGGAACATATGGACCCGAAGAGGCTGATCGCCTTCTTCGCCATGGTCGTCGGCATGTTCATGGCCATCCTCGACATCCAGATCGTCTCGGCCTCGCTTGCCGAAATCCAGGCCGGCCTTTCGGCCGGTTCCGACGAGATCGGCTGGGTGCAGACCTCCTATCTCATTGCCGAAGTCATCATGATCCCGCTCTCGGGCACGCTGGCGCGCATCGTCTCGACGCGTGTGCTGTTCTCGGTTTCGGCGGCGGGCTTCACCGCGGCAAGCGCGCTTGCGGCGACCGCGACGAACATCGACCAGATGATCGTCTATCGCGCGATCCAGGGCTTCATCGGCGGCGGCATGATCCCGTCGGTCTTTGCGGCCGCCTTCACCATCTTCCCGCCGTCGAAGCGCAACATCGTCTCGCCGATCATCGGCCTGATCGCCACGCTTGCCCCGACCATCGGTCCGACGGTCGGCGGCTATCTCAGCCACGCCTTCTCCTGGCACTGGCTGTTCCTCGTCAACGTCATTCCCGGCATCATCGTTGCGACGCTCACCTGGACCTTCATCGACTTCGACAAGCCGGAGCTTGGCCTGTTCAAGAAGTTCGACTGGTGGGGTCTCGCCTCGATGGCGATCTTCCTCGGCGCGCTCGAATACGTGCTGGAAGAGGGTAACACCAACGACTGGTTCAACGACGAGCACATTGTCATCGGTGCCGTCGCTTCGGCGATTGCCGCCATCGTGTTCTTCTACCGCGCCTTCAAGGTGGAGTTCCCGGTCGTCGACCTCAGGGCCTTTGCCAACCGAAACTTCGCCTTCGGCTCGATGTTCTCCTTCGTCATGGGCATCGGCCTTTATGGTCTCACCTATCTCTATCCGCTCTATCTCGGCCGTATCCGCGGCTACGATTCGCTGATGATCGGCGAGACCATGTTCGTCTCGGGCCTTGCCATGTTCTTCACGGCGCCGGTCGCGGGTATTCTCTCGGGCAAGCTCGATCCGCGCGTGCTGATGACGATCGGCTTCACCAGCTTTGCCAGCGGCACCTGGATCATGGGGCACCTGACGGCCGACTGGGACTTCTACGAGCTGTTCATCCCGCAGATCCTGCGCGGCGTCGGGCTGATGCTGTGCATGGTGCCGATCAACAACATCGCGCTCGGCACCATGCCGCCGGCGCGCATGCGCGGCGCCTCGGGCCTGTTCAACCTGACCCGTAACCTCGGCGGCGCGGTGGGGCTTGCGGTTATCAACACGATCCTGACCCAGCGCCAGGACTTCCACTATGCCCGCCTTGCCGAGCATATCCAGTGGGGTAACCCCGAAGCCATGGAACGCTTCAACAACATGGCCGCCAACTTCAACGCCCATGGTCTCGACGGCACGACGATCGCGATCAAGCAGCTTGCGGGCATGGCGCAGAAGCAGGCGATCATCCTGTCCTTCGGCGACATTTTCATGCTGCTGACGGTGCTGTTCCTGTCGCTGATCCTTGGCGTCATGATGATCAAGAAGCCCGAGGGCGTCGGCCCTAGCGGCGGCGGTCACTAGCTCCCCCTCTTAAGCAGGACGCGACTCTCGATTTACGCGAGCCGCGCCTTGCGGCACACTTCTGTCCCAAGTGTGAGAGGGGGAGCGGCATGCGGCGATCGGGTTCTGACGGCATATCCAGGCGATCATTCGTTGCGGGCCTTGCCGGTCTCGGGGCAGCGCTTGCTGCCTCCCGAAGCCGCGCCGCAGTCCCGGCCATCGACGCGACATTCCTGTTTTCCAACGATATCCATGCCTGCCTCGTTTCAATCGAAGGGCTTGCTCCCAACTGCGCGGCCGAAGGCAAGACGGACGCAAATCTGCTGCGCCACGTCGCGGCGCTGAATGCCGTGCACGCCATGCGCTGGCCGGAGACGGTTGCCGGCAAGCCGAGCGGGCTTGCAAGCGCCGGGCGAGAGATCGGCAAGCCGCTCGGCCTGGTGCTCGGCGGCGATCTCACCGATGACGGCGGCGGCCAGGTGCGCCAGCCGCGCGAGGGGCGGCAGTTGCAGCAATTCTCAAGTCGCTACCAGGAAGGGGCGGGACCCGACCACGTCCACATGCCCGTCTATGTCGGCCTCGGCAACCACGACCTCGACCAGGATGGGCCCCCGCCGCATGTCGACTGGTATCGCCGCGAACTGCGCGACTATGTCGAGCTCAACCACCGCCAGTCGGTGTTCTACAAGCCTCCGGTGCCGGTCACCAACTACGATCCGCTGTCGGATTGCTACTCCTGGGACTGGGGCGGGCTGCATCTGGTGCAGTTGCAGCGCTTCGGCGGCGACGAGACCAAGGGTGCGGTCAATGCGCTGCCCTGGCTGAAACAGGATCTGGCGTCCTATGCCGCCGACGGCCGGCCGGTGATCCTCTTCCAGCACTATGGCTGGGACGCCTTTTCGACGGAGGTCTGGGATGCGAAGGCCAGGACTTTCGACGACGAAGGCGACGGCGCTCCGCATTGGTGGAGCATCCCTCAGCGCCAGGCGCTGCTCGACACCGTCAAAGGCAGCAACGTCATAGGCCTGTTCCACGGGCATCAGCACGAAACCGCAATGATCTACCGCCAGGGCGGGCTCGATCTCATCAAGCCGAAGGCCGCTTACATGGGCGGCTTTGGCGTCGTGCGCGTTACCGATGGCTTCATGGACGTGGCGCTGGCGGAGGCTGGACAGAGCCATGGCGAGGTTGTCTTTACCGATACCTTCAGCAAGCGCCTTTCCTAGGTCGAAAACTCTATCTGAATCAAATATTTAAGGTGTCTAATCCCCTGTCTCCGGACAGCCGCGCGGCGCTCCGTTTTCCACGTCTTGCGGATTTTTGATTTACGTACATCAGAAATTCCTCTAAAGGCAGAACCCGGAGGAAAACATGCGCCCGACAGTTCACGATATCGCTGCTAGAGCCGGGGTCAGCCTCGCGACCGTCGACCGGGTTCTGAACAACCGGCCGGGCGTGCGTGGTGTCACCCGCGACAAGGTCGAGCGCGCCATCGAAGCGCTCGGCTATGTGCGCGACGTCGCCGCCGCCAACCTCGCCAAGAGCCGGATCTACCCGCTGGTCTTCATCCTGCCGGAGGGCGACAACACCTTCATGCGCGGTCTTGCGGCCGAGGTGGAGGCGGCGAAGGCGCGCTCGGCAGTCGAGCGCACGGCGATCACGGTCTTGTCCGTGCCGGCCTTCGACCCGGAAGCGTTAGCTGCAGCGCTTCATAAAGCGCGGGCGCTTGACCCGGCCGGCGTCGCGGTCGTTGCGATCGATGCGCCCGAGGTCGTCAGTGCGGTAGATGCGCTGCGTGAAGACGGCGTCGCCGTCGTGACGTTGGTTTCCGACCTGCCGGGGTCGTCGCGCGATCATTTCGCCGGTGTCGACAACGTTGCCGCCGGCCGGACCGCCGGCACCCTGATGGGGCGTTTCCTCGGTGGCCGAAACGGCCCGGTGGCGATCGTAGCCGGCTCGATGCTGGTGCGCGACCATCGCGACCGTCTCGAAGGTTTTGGCGCGGCCATGGCAGAAAGTGCGCCTGGCCGCCGGCTGCTGCCCGTCGTCGAAGGCCATGACGATCCGGCCGAGGTCGATCGCCTCGTCTCCAACCTTCTCGCCGATCAACCGGAGCTTGCCGGCATCTACAGTCTCGGCGCCGGCAATCGCGGCCTGATCGCGGCACTGGAAAAGGCAGGTCGCGAAAAGGCTGTCTGCGCCATCGCCCATGAACTGACGCCGCACAGCCGCGCGGCACTTCTTTCCGGCACGCTCGACGCTCTCCTCAATCAGGACGGCGGCCATGAGGTGCGCAGCGCCATCCGGGTGCTGAAGGCCCGCGCCGACGGCCTTTCGGTGATCGGGGCGCAGGAGCGCATCCGCATCGAAATTTTCCTGAAGGACAACCTGCCGGTCGATCCGGCGTAGCGCTTTGAATTTACGCAGTTCTTTCGAAGGATTGCTCAATGGAGGCAAGCATGTATCTCGGACTGGATCTCGGGACTTCGGGCGTCAAGGCAATGTTGATCGATGGCGGCCAGCGCATCGTCGGTTCCGCCTCCGGCGCGCTCGACGTCTCGCGGCCGCATCCCGGCTGGTCGGAACAGGACCCGGCCGATTGGGTGCGCGCCACCGAAGAGGCAATTGCCGGGCTGAAGGCGGCACACCCGGCGGAGCTTTCGGCGGTGCGCGGTATCGGCCTTTCCGGCCAGATGCACGGTGCGACGCTGCTTGATGCCGACGACCGGGTGCTTCGGCCCTGCATCCTCTGGAACGACACCCGCAGCTTCCGAGAGGCGGCAGCGCTCGATGCGGACCCGCAGTTCCGCGCCATCACCGGCAACATCGTCTTCCCCGGCTTCACCGCACCGAAGCTTGCCTGGGTGCGGGCCAACGAGCCCGACATCTTCGCCAAGGTGCGCTGGGTGCTGCTGCCGAAGGATTATCTGCGCCTGTGGCTGACCGGCGAGCACATGTCGGAAATGTCCGACAGCGCCGGCACTGCCTGGCTCGATACCGGCAAGCGGCAGTGGTCGGAAAGCCTGCTTGCCGCCACCGACATGGACGAAAAGCAGATGCCGAGCCTGGTCGAGGGAACCGATGCGGCCGGGAAGCTGCGTTCGGAACTGGCCGCGCGCTGGGGCATTTCCGGTGACGTCGTGGTTGCCGGCGGTGCAGGCGACAATGCGGCTTCTGCCTGTGGCATGGGCACGGTCGGCGAGGGCAATGCCTTCGTCTCGCTCGGTACCTCGGGTGTTCTCTTCGCGGCGAATGCAAGCTACTTACCCAACCCGGAAAGCGCCGTGCATGCCTTCTGCCACGCGCTGCCGAATACCTGGCACCAGATGGGCGTGATCCTGTCTGCGACCGATGCGTTGAACTGGTACTCCGGCATCGCCGGCCGCAGTGCTGCCGACCTGAGCGCCGAACTCGGCGATCATCTGAAGGCGCCTTCGGGCGTCACGTTCCTTCCCTATCTGTCGGGCGAGCGCACGCCGCACAATGACGCGGCGATCCGTGGCGCCTTTGTCGGGCTTGGCCATGCGAGCGGCCGGGTGGTGCTGACCCAGGCGGTGATGGAGGGCGTGTCCTTCGCCATTCGCGACAGCCTGGAAGCCTTGCGCGCCGCCGGCACGACGCTTTCTCGGGTGACGGCGATCGGTGGTGGTTCGCGCTCGCGCTACTGGCTCAAATCGATCGCCACGGCGCTCAACCTGCCGGTCGACCTGCCCGCCGACGGCGATTTCGGCGCTGCCTTCGGGGCGGCCCGCCTCGGCCTCATCGCCGCGACCGGTGCCGATCCCGTTGTCAGCTGCTACGCCCCACAGACGGCCGAGAACATTGCGCCGGAGGCGTCGCTGGTTTCGGCCTATGAGGCGAGCTACCAGCGCTACCGTCGGCTCTATCCGGCGATCAAGGGCGCCGTGTCGTGATACGGCGCCCCCTGTCTCGATCCGCCGCCGCGTGCTCAGCGGGCCGGAACCTTGTCGAGGAAACCGGTGACCGTCTTCAGGCGACCATCTTCGATCTGGCAGACATCGGTGCCTTCGATGACAGAGGGAACGCCGTCCGGACCGAGTGCCCAGGAAAAGCGGATCGTGTCGGCGTAACCGTCGGCGGCACCCTTCAGCGTGAAGCGGAAGCCGGGAAACTGTCCGTGCACGCCGGCAATGAGCGCATCCACGCCGGCATGGCCGTCGCCCTGCATGATCGGGTCGCGATAGGCGACGTCGGCGGTGAAGGCCTTCTCGATCTGGCCGGCGCGGCTTGCGGCGTCGGTCGTGTTCCAGGCGGCGATGTAGGCTCTGGCGATGGCGTTGAAGTCGTGCATCGAAGTGTTCCTTTCGTTTGGCGTTTCGATGCTTCCGGTATCGCCGGACGAGGGAATGAAACCAATTACCTTCCACGTAATGGCCGCGCCTATCGCATGCGCGACGCCGGCCGACACCACTCTTGAAAGAGGAGCAAGACCCGTGAGCACTGGCTTTTTCGGCGATATCGCCAAGATAAAATATGAAGGACCGGATAGCGCCAACCCGCTCGCCTTCCGCCATTACAACAAGGACGAGGTCGTGCTCGGCAAGCGCATGGAAGATCACCTGCGCTTCGCGGTTGCCTACTGGCACACCTTCGTCTGGCCGGGCGGCGACCCCTTCGGCGGACAGACCTTCGAACGTCCCTGGTTCAAGGATGACATGGCTGCGGCCAAGCTGAAGGCCGACGTCGCCTTCGAATTCTTCGACCTGCTCGGCGTCCCGTTCTATTGCTTCCACGATGCCGACGTGCGCCCGGAAGGCAAAAGCTTCGTCGAGAACACGAAGAACCTCAACGAGATTGTCGACTACTTCGAAAAGAAGCAGGCCGAGACCGGCGTCAACCTGCTCTGGGGCACGGCGAACCTCTTCTCCAACCGGCGCTACATGTCGGGTGCGGCGACCAATCCGGATCCGGATGTCTTCGCGTTCGCAGCCGCGACGGTGAAAACCTGCCTTGACGCCACCAAGCGCCTCGGTGGCCAGAACTACGTGCTCTGGGGCGGTCGTGAAGGCTACGAGACGCTGCTCAACACCGACATGAAGCGCGAGCTCGACCAGCTCGGCCGTTTCGTCAACCTCGTCGTCGAATACAAGCACAAGATCGGCTTCAAGGGCGCGATCCTGATCGAGCCGAAGCCACAGGAACCGACCAAGCACCAGTACGACTACGACGTCGCGACGGTCTACGGCTTCCTGAAGAACTACGGCCTGGAAAACGAGGTGAAGGTCAATATCGAGCAGGGCCATGCGATCCTCGCCGGCCACTCCTTCGAGCACGAGCTGGCGCTTGCCAACGCGCTCGGCATCTTCGGCTCGATCGACATGAACCGCAACGACTACCAGTCCGGCTGGGATACCGACCAGTTCCCGAACAACGTGCCGGAAATGGCGCTCGCCTATTACCAGGTTCTTTCAGGTGGCGGCTTTGCGACCGGCGGCACGAACTTCGACGCCAAGCTGCGTCGCCAGTCGATCGATCCGGAGGACCTGCTGATCGGCCATATCGGCGGCATGGATTGTTGCGCGCGTGGCCTGAAGGCAGCGGCAAAAATGATCGAGGACAAGGCGCTCTCCGCACCGCTCGAAGGCCGCTATGCCGGCTGGCAGGTGCCGGAAGCCAAGAAGATGCTCGACGGCGGCTTCGCGCTGGAAGAGATCGAGGCCTGGGTGCTGAAGTCGGACCTCAACCCGCAGCCGAAGTCCGGCAAGCAGGAGCTGCTCGAAAACGTCGTCAACCGCTACGTCTGAGCGGAGATGGATATCGAAAGGGCGCCTCGAAAGCGCCCTTTCTCTTCGTCGACGCGCACGGGAGGCGATCGTTGATGTCGCGGATTTCTGCAGCGAGGGCGTGCCGTGGCTGGTCTAATGCCGTGTGCAATGAAATCGATTACAAAACTTTTCGGAATCCGGTCGTGCGCTGTTGCCCCTCGCTGAAAATCTGCTAGCTTCGGCGCCTGCAACGTTTCAGATCCGGCAGTTCTGGGAGAAAACAAAGGCGTGCAATCGCCTTTCATGCCGGCTGTCAGGACAAGGCCAACACCAATTTCGGCCGTTCCATCGGGAGGAAAATCAGCATGAAGACCATCAAGGGGCCAGGGCTCTTTCTTGCGCAATTCGCCGGCGATGCCGCGCCGTTCAATTCCTGGGATGCGATCACCAAATGGGCGGCCGATTGCGGCTACAAGGGCGTGCAGGTGCCGAGCTGGGACGCGCGGCTGATCGATCTGAAAAAGGCGGCGACCTCGAAAGCCTATTGCGACGAGTTCGCCGGCACGGCGCGCGACAATGGCGTCGAGGTAACCGAGCTTTCGACCCATCTGCAGGGTCAGCTCGTCGCCGTGCATCCGGCCTATGATGAAGCCTTCGAGGGGTTTGCAGCACCCGAGGTGCGCGGCAATCCCAAAGCACGCCAGGCCTGGGCGGTGGAACAGGTGAAGCTGGCGCTGACGGCCTCGAAGAACCTCGGCCTCAACGCCATGGCAAGCTTCTCCGGCGCGCTCGCCTGGCCTTTCGTCTATCCCTGGCCGCAGCGGCCGGCCGGTCTCGTCGAGACCGCCTTCGATGAACTGGCGAAGCGCTGGAAGCCGATCCTCGACCATGCCGAGGATTGTGGCGTCGACGTCTGCTACGAGATCCATCCGGGCGAGGATCTGCACGACGGCATCACCTACGAGATGTTCCTGGAGCGCACCGGCAACCATGCCCGCGCCTGCATGCTCTACGACCCTTCGCACTACGTGCTGCAGTGCCTCGACTATCTCGACAATATCGACATCTACAAGGACCGCATCCGCATGTTCCACGTCAAGGACGCGGAGTTCAACCCGACCGGGCGCCAGGGCGTCTACGGCGGCTACCAGGGTTGGGTCAACCGCGCCGGCCGCTTCCGCTCGCCCGGCGACGGCCAGGTGGATTTCGGTGCGGTGTTCTCGAAGATGGCCGCCAACGATTTCGCCGGCTGGGCGGTGGTCGAGTGGGAATGCGCGCTGAAACATCCGGAGGATGGGGCACGCGAGGGTGCCGATTTCGTCAAGCATCACATCATCCGCGTGACCGAGAAGGCGTTCGACGACTTTGCCGGGGCTGGCACGGACGAGGCGGCCAACCGGCGCATGCTCGGTATCTGAGGCAGGTAGGACCTGAGGGTGCGACTGCCCGCTCTCCTCGGGTTAACCCGAGGATTAGCCCTCTTCCCGCAGGCGGGGAGAGGGGACGTGGATTGCCGCTGACCACGGGCTATCGTGGCTGCTGTTGCTGCGGTTTCGCAAGCGGGTGCGGCATGAGCCCTTCTCCCCGCGTGCGGGGAGAAGGCGCCGGCGGGCGGATGAGGGGCATCCGTTGCGCCAGGAAACGAGCAAACAACACGGAACGAACAGGGGAGAAGATCATGGCAATCGAAGGAACGAGCGAGAAGCGCGAGCGTCGCATCCGGCTCGGCATGGTGGGCGGCGGCTCCGGCGCATTCATCGGCGCGGTGCATCGCATCGCAGCCCGTCTCGACGATCACTATGAGCTGGTGGCCGGCGCGCTGTCGTCGACGCCGGAAAAGGCGGAAAGCTCAGGCCGAGAGCTCGGGCTCGATCCGTCGCGGGTCTATTCCGACTTCAAGCAGATGGCGATCCGCGAGGCGAAGCTGAAGGATGGCATCGAGGCGGTGGCGATCGTCACGCCAAACCATGTGCACTACGCTGCGGCCAAGGAATTCCTGAAGCGCGGCATCCACGTGATCTGCGACAAGCCGCTGACTTCGACGCTTGGCGACGCGAAGAAGCTGAAGAAAGCGGCGGACGAGAGCGATGCGCTGTTCGTGCTGACGCACAATTACACCGGCTATCCGATGGTACGGCAGGCGCGCGAGATGGTCGCCAATGGCGAGATCGGTGCGGTGCGGCTGGTGCAGATGGAGTACCCGCAGGACTGGCTCACCGAAAACATCGAGCAGTCGGGCCAGAAGCAGGCGGCCTGGCGCACCGATCCGGCGCGCTCGGGTGCCGGCGGCTCGACGGGTGATATCGGCACGCACGCCTATAATCTCGGCGCCTTCGTCTCCGGCCTCGAACTCGAAGAACTCGCTGCCGATCTCGACAGCTTCGTTGGCGGCCGCCAGCTCGACGACAATGCCCATGTGATGATGCGCTTCAAGGCGAAGGACGGCGAGCGCGCCAAGGGGCTGCTCTGGTGCAGCCAGGTGGCGCCCGGCCACGAGAACGGCCTGATGGTGCGCGTCTACGGCACCAAGGGCGGGCTTGAATGGACGCAGAAGGACCCGAACTATCTCTGGTACACGCCGTTCGGTGAGCCGAAGCGCCTGCTCACTCGCGCCGGCGCCGGGGCGGGTGCGGCCGCAAACCGCGTCAGCCGTATTCCGTCGGGCCATCCGGAAGGTTACCTGGAAGGCTTCGCCAACATCTACGCGGAGGCGGCGCGCGCCATCTTTGCCAAGCGCAAGGGCGAGAAGATCGATCCGGCCGTCACTTACCCGACCATCGACGATGGCATGAAGGGCATGGTCTTCGTCGACGCCTGCGTACAGTCATCCAAACGAAATGGGGCGTGGGTAAAGGTATAGCCGCAGGCCAATACCGGCGGAAGGGCGGGGCTTTCCCGCCCTTTTTCGCGAGTTGACATTTGCCGGCATGGATTTAGGTCGGCCCGCTACAAACCGAAAACCAAGGTCCCGCTGGCAGCGGGGCCGGAACGAGACGAGACAAAGAGATGACCGATCCCAAGATCCTGGCAGAGCGCTTCCCGGGCGATTTCGTATTCGGGGTGGCGACCGCCTCCTTCCAGATCGAAGGCGCGACCAAAGCTGACGGGCGCAAGCCGTCGATCTGGGATGCCTTTTCGAACATGCCGGGCCGTGTCTTCGGGCGTCACAACGGCGATGTCGCCTGCGATCACTACAATAGGCTCGACGAGGATCTGGACCTGATCAAAAGCCTCGGCGTCGATGCCTATCGGTTTTCCGTTGCCTGGCCGCGGATCATTCCTGAAGGCACCGGCCCGATCAACGAAAAAGGTCTCGATTTCTACGACCGCCTCGTCGACGGCCTGAAGGCGCGTAACATCAAGGCCTTCGCCACGCTTTACCATTGGGACCTGCCGCTGGCGCTGATGGGCGATGGCGGCTGGACGGCCCGCACGACGGCCTATGCCTTCCAGCGCTACGCCAAGACCGTGATCGCCCGCCTCGGCGACCGGCTCGACGCGGTCGCGACCTTCAACGAGCCCTGGTGCTCGGTGTGGCTTAGCCACCTCTATGGCATCCATGCGCCGGGCGAGCGCAACATGGACGCAGCCCTGCATGCGCTGCACTTTACCAATCTGGCGCACGGGCTCGGCGTCGACGCCATCCGCTCCGAGCGGCCGAACTTGCCTACGGGCATCGTCATCAATGCGCATTCGGTCTACCCGGGCAGCGACAGCGCGGCCGACAGGAAAGCCGCCGATCGCGCCTTCGACTTCCACAATGGCGTCTTCTTCGGCCCGATCTTCAAGGGGGAGTACCCCGAAAGCTTCATGAGTGCGCTCGGCCATCGCATGCCCGCGATCGAAGACGGCGACATGGAGACGATCTCCCGGCCGCTCGACTGGTGGGGGCTCAACTACTACACGCCGATGCGGGTCAGTGCCGATCCGGCCAAGGGCGCAGAATATCCGGCAACCATCAATGCCAAGCCGGTGAGCCAGACAAAGACGGATATCGGTTGGGAGGTTTACGCTCCGGCGCTCGGCAGCCTGGTCAAGACGCTGAACGCGACCTACCAGCTGCCCGACTGCTACATCACCGAGAACGGCGCCTGCTACAACATGGGTGTCGAGAACGGCATTGTCGACGACCAGCCGCGGCTCGACTATATCGCCGACCACTTGTCGGTGACGGCGGATCTAATCGCCGAGGGTTATCCGATGCGCGGCTATTTCGCCTGGAGCCTGATGGACAATTTCGAATGGGCCGAAGGTTACAAGATGCGTTTCGGCATCGTCCATGTCGACTACGACACCCAGGTCCGCACCATCAAGAAGAGCGGTGAGTGGTACCAGGCTCTGGCCGAACAGTTCCCGAAGGGCAACCACATCTGACGCTCAAGCGGGCGGGCTCACCCGCCCGCAACGCTTCCGTGCGGCTCGGTCAATTCACCGCCGGACCGGCAGGACTTCCAGGCTCTGCCGGTCGAGCTGGGCCAGCACTTCCTTGAAACCGTAGCGCGGCTTCCAGTCGAGCTTTTCGATCGCAGCACTCGGGTCATACACCCGGTCGATGGTCGCGGGCAGCGGCCAGTCGCGATCGGCAAAGGCCTGCGACAGTTTTGGCGCACGCTCACGCAGGAGCCCTGCGGCATCCTCCGCCAGCCGGCGGCAATCCGTTGGAAGGAACGGCGTTTCGCCCGAGATGATGTAGCGCTGAAAAGCCGGGCCGCCATTGTCGAGTGCTGCCACATGCGCGGCAGCCACGTCGCGCGCATCGATGCCGCGGTGCAGGCGGTAGCTTGCGATACGATCGGCGACCTCCGGGAAACAGCGCGACATGCGCAGCACCCGCACATGCAAAGCACGATCCGCCGCGTTTTCGAGCAGAGCTTCGGCCGCAAGCTTGGTGTGGTGGTAGATGGTGTGCGGCTTCGGCGGCGTCTCCTCGGTGATCCAGGCGCAGCCGCCTTCCGTGACCGCATGACCATAAAGTGCCGTCGTGCTGGTAAAGACGATGCGGCCGACGCCGGCGGCCTGGGCTGCGGCAATCACCAGATGGGTGCCCATCACATTGACGCGCTCGAACTCCTGGTCGGCGACGGCGTCTACATGTGGCGCGTGCAGGGCCGCCGTATGGATGACGGCGTCCGCCCCTTCCATCGCGCGCTCCAGCAGTTCGCCATCGACGAGATCGCCGACGATGGCCGTCGTGCCGAAGGGCGCGCGATCGATGCCGATGACGTCATGGTCGGCGGCGGCGAGCGCGTTGTAGATCGCTCTGCCGATGCGGCCGGAACTTCCGGTCAAGACGATGCGCATTTCTCACCTCATATTCCTGTTCCTGCCCGTTAGCATGAAATGCGGTCGGACACAGTCCGCCCGAACAAGGATTTCCAAGATGGCGATTTGCGGGATGACGGCGCGTTGCGAAGCAAAAGAGCATGGTTTTGCCGTTGCTTGGCAAATTCGGAAAAATCATGCCTGTGAAAGGGCATGGCAATTCTCCATAAGAGCCGTAGATTATGTCGCATGCGGGCCATGCGGCAGCAAAGTTGAACTGACTGGTTGCTTGATGTTAGAGAAGTGCTCCCTGTTCCGAATGCGTTGTCGAATGTCGGCCTGACCAGACGCGCGTTCCATCCCGGCCAGGCCCGGGATCATGAGTTTTGAACATCCGAGAGCACTTATGTACCCGCACATTCCGACTGCGCCTCATTCGGGGAATTCCGAACGATGAGCGTTTCCGCCCAAAACGCCGCGCCATCGGCTGACGCGGCCGTCGTCTTCGACGGCGTTTCCAAGCATTTCCCCGCGTCCGGCACCAGCGGCGCCTTCACTGCGCTCGACAAGGTCTCGCTGACCGTCGACCGTGGTTCGATCACCGGCATCATCGGCCGCTCCGGCGCTGGCAAGTCGACGCTGATCCGACTGGTCAACGGGCTCGAAAAGCCGACGGGCGGCAAGGTGCTGGTTGACGGCGTCGATGTCGGCGGGCTCGACGAGGCGGCGCTGCGCAGCCTTCGCCGCTCCGTCGGCATGATCTTCCAGCACTTCAACCTGCTGTCCTCGCGCACTGTGTTCGGAAACGTCGCGCTGCCGCTCGAAATATCCGGCATGGACAAGCGCGCGATCGAACAGCGCGTTCGACCGCTGCTCGATCTCGTCGGTCTCGCCGACAAGCACGGGCGCTATCCGGCCGAACTTTCGGGCGGCCAGAAGCAGCGCATCGGCATCGCCCGCGCGCTTGCGACCGAGCCGAAGCTCCTTCTCTCCGACGAGGCGACCTCGGCGCTCGATCCGGAAACGACCCAGTCGATCCTGGAGCTTTTGAAGCGCATCAATGCCGATCTCGGCCTGACGGTGCTGCTCATCACCCACGAGATGGAAGTGGTGAAGGCGGTGACCTCAGACGTCGCCGTCATCGATCATGGCCGCATCGTCGAGCGTGGCCACACCTTCGACGTCTTCACCCATCCGAAGCACGAGACGACGCGGGCGCTGCTCTCGGGGCTGCCGGGGTCGAAGCTTCCAGACGCGGTCGCCCGCGCCCTGAAGTCTGCACCCGCGGCCGGCGATCGCGCCGTCGTGCGGCTCACCTTCTTCGGGGCTGCGGCCGAGAAGCCGCTGATCTCGCAGCTGATCAAGTCTGTCGGCGCCGAGGTCAACATCATCGCCGGCACGATCGACGAGATCGGCGGCGCGCCCTATGGCTCGCTGGTCGTCGCCTATGGCGCGGATGCCGAGACGTCCGGCCGCGCCGAACGCTTCTTTGTCGAAAACGGTCTGGTCACGGAGGTGCTCGGTTATGTCGCCTGATATTCTCCTGCGCATCGGCGGGGCCACCGTCGACACGATCTATATGGTCGCCATCGCCGGCCTGATCGGCTCGCTGATCGGCGGGCCAATCGGCATCTTCCTCGCCACCAGCGGCAAGGGTGAACTCTTCCCGGCGCCGACGCTCAACCGCTTCATCGGGCTGATCGTGAACGCCACGCGCTCGACGCCGTTCATCATCCTCGTCGTCGCCATCATTCCGTTTACCCGACTGCTCACCGGCACCTCCATCGGTACGAAGGCTGCGATTGTGCCCTTGACGATTGCCACCATTCCCTTTGTCGCACGGCTGGTGGAAGCGGCGATCCGCGAAATCGACAAGGGGCTGATCGAGGCGGCGCGCGCCATGGGCGCGACCCCGATGCAGATCGTCTTCAAGGTGCTGCTCGCCGAAGCGCGGCCCGCGCTGACCCTGGCGCTCACCATGACCGCCGTCAGCCTCATCGGCTATTCGGCGATGGTCGGTGCCGTCGGCGGCGGCGGGCTCGGCGACCTTGGCATCCGCTACGGCTACCAGCGCTTCATGCCCGACGTGATGCTCGTCGTCGTCATCGTGCTGATCGTGCTGGTGCAGCTCGTCCAGAGCGCCGGCGACGGGCTGGCGCGGCGTTTCGACAAGAAAAACCGCAAGACCTGATTTCCTCCCAAGACTGAACGTGAACAAGGAGACGACCATGAAGAAGCTTATCATCGCGGCAGCGATTGCCGCTCTTTCCGCCGGCACGGCACTCGCCGAAACCATCAAGGTCGGCGTCACGCCGGGCGAACACGCCCAGATCATGGAGAAGGTGAAGGAAATCGCAGCTCCCAAGGGCCTCGATATCGAGATCCTCGAATTCTCCGACTATGTCGTCCCGAACCAGGCTCTGGCTGACGGCGACCTCAACGCCAACTCGTTCCAACACCAGCCCTATCTCGACAACCAGATCGCCGATCGTGGTTTCGACATCGTCAGCGTCGGCACCACCATCACCACCCCGATGGGCGTCTATTCGCAGAAGGTGAAGAGCCTCGACGAGCTCAAGGACGGCGCCACGATCGCCATCCCGAACGACCCGACCAATGGCGGCCGCGCGCTGCTGGTTCTGGCGTCGAAGGGCCTGATCAAGGTCAAGGAAGAAGTGGGCCTCAAGGTCACGCCGGCCGACATCACCGAGAACCCGAAGAACATCACGTTTGCCGAGCTTGACGCTGCCCAGTTGCCGCGCTCGCTGCAGGACGTCGATGCCGCCGTCATCAACACCAACTACGCGATGGAAGCCGGCCTGCACCCGAAAAAGGACGCGATCGCGATCGAAGGCGAGAAGTCGCCCTACGCCAACGTGATTGCCGTGCGCAAGGCCGACAAGGATGCTCCGTGGGTGAAGACCCTGGTCGAATCCTACCACGACGAAAAGGTGAAGGCCTTCATCAACGACACCTTCAAAGGCGCGCTGATCCCGAGCTGGTAAGCGTCTCTGGTAAAGAGAAACATGGACCGCGCGCTGCAACTTGCGGCGCGCGGTTTTTCTTCGACCGCATGGCTTGCTTGGCTATCCTCCTGGCACTTCGAGGAGGACGAACCATGAGCGTCTTGAAAGGCGGATGTCTCTGCGGTGCAATCCGGTATGAGCTGAACCGTGAGCCGCTTTTTTCCGGTTTCTGCCATTGCCGCGATTGCCAGCGCACGACAGGCACCGGTCATTGCTGTTACATGATCTTCGAGCGGGCCGATGTGACGATGTCGGGAACCGGCCGCGGTTACGAGACGCGCGCTGAAAACGGCAATCCTTCGATCCGCTATTTTTGCGAAACCTGCGGCAGCCAGGTTTATGGCTCCGGCCCGCCGGACGATCCGCGTGTGTCGATCTATGCCGGCACGCTCGACGACCCGTCGGTATTTCGACCGACAAACGCCATTTTCACCCGCAGCCGCCATGAATGGGACCGCAGTGCATTGGCACTTGAGGAATGCGAGGCGTTGCCGGGCTGACTGCGTTCGCGAGTGAAACCGCCGCTCACCCCAACCCTCTCCCCGCAAGCGGGGCGAGGGGACGTGCCACGCTGGGGCGCCGCGGAACGCAGCTCTCGGTACCCGGGGAACTGCGTGCAAGTCGCAGCCGCAAGCTGGAGTTAGCGATGTCGGCTGGGGCGGTGCCACAAGTCCCTTCGCCCCGCTGCGGGGAGAAGGTGCCGGCAGGCGGATGAGGGGTGCTTCCCGCTCGCACGAGCGACGGGCGGATGCCCAAGCGTATGTCAGCTACCGAGGTGGCGCTCGCCGCGCTTCTTGGCAAGTTCGATCTGCCGCTGGCGCTGGCGGTAGCGTTCGCGGTCCTCGTCGGTGCGGACCTCGTGGCAATGGATGCAGGAGACGCCGTCCTCGTGGTGCGGTGAAGCCAAGTCCGCCTTGGTCAGCGGCTGGCGGCAGGCGTGGCAGAGCGTGTGCTCGCCTTCCTCGAGGCCATGGGTGACGGAGACGCGATCGTCGAAGACGAAGCAGGCGCCTTCCCAGAGGCTTTCTTCCTGGGGCACTTCCTCGAGATATTTCAGGATGCCGCCCTTGAGGTGGTACACCTCATCAAAGCCCTGCTCTTTCATGAAGGCGGTCGCCTTCTCGCAACGGATGCCGCCGGTGCAGTACATGGCGATCTTCGGCTTGTTGTGCAGGCCGGTGTTGTTGCGCACCCAATCGGGAAATTCGCGGAAAGTTTTGGTGTTCGGATCGACCGCGCCCTTGAAGATGCCGATTGCGGTTTCGTAGTCGTTGCGCGTATCGATGACGATCGTCTCGGGATCGGAGATCAGTGCATTCCAATCCTTCGGATCGACATAGGTGCCGACGATCTTGTTGGGGTCGATATCCTCGACGCCCATGGTGACGATTTCCTTCTTCAACCGCACCTTCATGCGCAGGAACGGCATGGACGATGCACGGCTTTCCTTGTGCTCCAGTGCGCCGAATTCGGGCTGCGCGCGCAGGAACGAGAGCACCGCGGCGATGCCGGCATCCGTGCCGGCGATCGTGCCGTTGATGCCTTCATGCGCCAGAAGCAGCGTTCCCTTGACGCCGTTTTCGTCGCAGACGGCCTGCAGCGGTTCGCGAAAATCGGCGAAACGCGGGAAGCGTGCGAAATGATAGAGCGCGGCCACCAGAAACTGGCCATGCGTCTCACCATGGGGCTCAGGGCGCGGGATCGTGAAAATGTCGGTCATGGCCCGTGCAAATACAGCTTTCGCGCCGCAAGCGCAATCGCGGCGGGGCCCAGGGGCACTCTGTCGCGGCGCGGACAGTCGGTCCGCCCGCCGAAATTTCGCCGAAACATCAGCGCGCGGCGTCGAGCCAGAGCAACCGGATCGTTCGGCTTTCGTCGTCCGGTTCCTCCTGGAAGACCTCGGCGGCGAGATCAAGAGCGTGCTTGCGCAAGCTTCCCTGTCGGTCGATGACGGCCGCGATGAGGTGGGCCTGATCCTGACTGTTACCGGCAAGCCCCGGATCCTCGTTGATCAACTGGGTCATGACCGCGAGATCGTTGAGGTGCCCGAGCGTGTCGACCAGCGCTTTAGCCTCGGCGCGCTTGGCCTGCAGGGCGGAAGGCCAGACCGCGTGCATCAGGCCGAGATGCATGCGGTAGTCCTGCGCCCGCTTTCGCAGCTCGTGGAACGCCGGGGCTTCCGAAGTCTCGCTGCATGCCTGCCGGGCGCGCTTGGCCCGCCTCAGAGTGCGCCGCCATCCCTTCGTCAGCCGGTCTGCGGTCTTGCGGCGTCGATCGTCGAATGTCACTTGGCTGAGGGCCTGCAGTGCCTGCTCGCAGCGCACGATGGTGGCTGCCACGCGGTCCTCGATATCGGTCGCGCTTGCCGTGATGCGGTCCCGGCGTGTCGTCAGCCGCTCGCAGACATGGGCGAGCGCCCGTTCTTCCTCCTCGTTGCAAGCGGCTGCCTTGAGGTAATGGGCGTTCTCGACCAGTGCGGCCGCGTCCCGAACGGTTGAGAGGTTGCGGGCCATGTCGCGGATGCGCGCATTTTCGTGCTTCTGAAAAAGCGGCACGTCCGCTGCGACGAGACGGTACAGCGAGCGCAGGCGCTTGAAGTTCTTGCGGGCGTCGTGGATCGCCTCGTGCACCCCGTCAGGCCGATCCTCGAGCTTCATCACCGCCTGTGTGAGCTGTTCGGCGGCGATCGTGCGGAAGTCTTCGGAAAAAGGCCGTCCAGGTTCGAAGGCGTAAGTCATGGTTGCGGTTCCGTCAGTCCTTCCGTGGCGAGGGACTGGTTGGAGTAGCGGCGATCGCCCGTGATTTCCTGCCCGACCCAATCGGGCAGCGCCGGCATGTCGGTCTCGCGCTTCATCTCGACTTCCGCAACGACGAGGCCTTTGAGCGCGCCTCCATAGACGTCGACTTCCCAGGTGAACCCCTTGTGCGGCACCCGGTAGCGCCTCTTCTCGATGACGATCCCGACCGCCTGGGTCAGCATCTCGCGGGCATCGTCCATCGGCAGGTCGTACTCGTATTCGTTTCTGACCAGTGCCGACTTGCCGATCTTGATGGTCAGCCGCGCCCATTTGTCGCCGTGGATGCGCACGCGCAGCGAGCGGTCGTCCATGGTCACGACATAGGCCTGCCTGAGGTCAATGCCCTTGTCCGCACGCTCTCGCCACCCATCGGAAGCGACGAGAAACTTGCGCTCTATTTCCTTCGCCATGGAAAATCCGCCATTTCGAGGGCCCGCGGCCTTCAACCTATCGCTTTCACGCAAAGGCTCAAGTCATCTCTTTGTCGCAAGTTGCATATTACCGTTGCCTTACATGCGAAAGCCGCGCTCCCGCCGCCTTGGGTCTCGACAACCGGTGGCAGGGGGAGTATGCGGAGGGCATATTCAATCGTTTTAAAAAGGACGATCGGCATGAGCGCGAAATCCGACAGGCTTCTTTCAACCCTCAAACTGGCGCCGGTTGTTCCGGTGCTGGTGATCGACGACGTGGCGACCGCCGTTCCCCTGGCGCGCGCGCTCGTTGCCGGCGGGTTGAAGGCGATCGAGATCACGTTGCGCACGCCGGCCGCACTCGAAGCGATCCGCGCCGTTGCCAACGAAGTCGAAGGCGCTGTTGCTGGCGCCGGTACGATCCTCAACGCCGCCCAGTTCGAAGCCGCGGTCGAAGCCGGCTCGAAGTTCATCGTCAGCCCCGGCACGACGCAGGAACTGATCGATGTGGCCAACGACCACGAGGTGCCGCTGCTGCCAGGTGCGGCGACGGCGAGCGAAGTCATGGGTCTGCGTGAAGAAGGCTACGACGTCATGAAGTTCTTCCCGGCCGAGCAGGCCGGCGGCGCCGCCTACCTCAAGTCGCTGTCCTCGCCGCTTGCCGGCACGCTCTTCTGCCCGACGGGCGGCATTTCCCTTGCCAATGCGCGCGACTATCTGACGCTGCCCAACGTCGTTTGTGTCGGCGGCTCCTGGGTTGCGCCGAAGGAACTGGTTGCCAAGGGCGACTGGGCCGGCATCACCAAGCTTGCGGCAGAAGCCTTCGTGCTCAAGGGCTGAGCGGCAAGCAACGCCTTCCGTTTTTTGAAAGGCCGGGTGGAGAGCCCGGCCTTTTTCTTTGGCTGTACGGCGTCGCTCGCCTCTGGCGCGAATTTGTATTTTCCCTGCAACGTTCCTATGTCTCAATCCATTCAGCGACGGGCGCGCGGGCGGCGCACCCTTGAGCTCGCCTTCAACCGCCCGGAACCGACAAGGAGCGAAACCCGATGTTCGACGCGAAGAAATTGCTGGATCAGTTTCTGGGATCGCAGGTGCCCGGTGCCGGCGGCACGGTGCGCGATCGCGCGACCCAGGCGACGCAGCTTGCCAAGGACAATCCACTGGCGAGCGGCGCCATTGCCGCTGTTCTGCTCGGCACCAAGTCGGGTCGCCAGCTGGCCGGCAACGCCGCCGTGCTTGGCGGTCTCGCGGCGATCGCCGGTCTCGGCTACCAAGCCTACAAGAATTATCAGGCCGGCAATACGCCGGGCGGTGCAACGGTTGCCAAGGGCGAGCCGGAACTTCTGCCGCCGCCGGCCGATTCCGGCTTCGCCTCTGCTCCCGAAGCCGTCAGCCATGATTTTGCGCTGACCCTCGTGCGCGCAATGATCGCCGCTTCGCGTGCCGACGGCCATATCGACGAGGCCGAGCGCCAGCACATCATGGACAAGCTGTCGGTCTCGGGCCTTTCGGCCGATGCCGCGGCCTTCCTCGAAGGCGAGCTTGCCAACCCGGTCGATATCGACGCGATCGTCGGCGCGGCAAAGACCGAAGAGGAGCGCGTGGAGATCTACACCGCGTCGCGCCTGACGATCGAGCCGGAAACCCGTGCGGAGCGCGGCTATCTCGACCTGCTCGCCGGACGCCTCGGACTTCCCGACGCGCTGGTCGATCACATCGAGGCGACGGTCTCGGCCGCCAAGGTGCCGGCCACCGCGTAGGATACCGTTCGGGGGGCATGGTTTCATCACCGGTTCGAACAGGGTTCATCACCAGTTTGAATTTGTGTCGGCCGCCACTCTGGCCTATGCCGAAGGGCAGGGATGAAGGAGGAGCGGCCGATGCAGGATCTGAAGAACTGGAAAGGGTGCCCGGCGCCGAAGGGCGTCGCGCTCGAAGGGCGTTTCGTCAAGCTCGAGGCCTATGAGCGCGACCGGCATCTGCAGGACCTCTGGGACGGCCTCGGCGGTATGGCGATCAACCCGCTGCTCAAATACTTCACGCAGCCGGATTTTAGGGATATCGACGCTTTCGATGCCTGGCTGACGGCGGCGCAGGAGAAATCCGGCTGGGTTACAGAGGTCTTCCGCGACAAGGCGACCGGCATTGTCGTCGGCATGGCCAATTACATGCGTGCCGATCCCGCCAACGGCGTCGTCGAAGTCGGCTCCGTGGCACACGGCGCCGCCATGGCCCGCTCGCCGCTCTCGACCGAAGTGCATTACCTGATGGCGAAGCACGCCTTCGAGGATCTCGGCTATCGCCGCTACGAGTGGAAATGCCATAGCGAGAACATGGCGAGCCGCAAGACCGCCGCCCGGCTCGGTTTTACCTTCGAGGGCATCTTCCGCCAGCACATGATATCCAAGGGCGGCAACCGTGATACGGCCTGGTTTTCGATGATCGACAGCGAATGGCCGCTGCTCAATGCCGCATTCGAAACCTGGCTTGCAGCTGATAATTTCGATGAAGACGGTCGCCAGAAGCGGCGGCTTGAAGATATACGTTCGGATCTGGAGCGGCAGGCGTCGAAATAGGCGCAGGCTGCTTAAGCCGCAGCAGACAACAACAGGGAAGTCATGCAGAACAAGGAAAAGTCACCGGCGATCGCCGCTGCGATCATTCTCGTCGTCGCCGGTCTCGGCTTCTTCGTTCTGCCGTCGATCATGCTCAAGCTCGGCGATATCTCGCCCTGGCTTGCTGCCGCCTTCGGCGTGATCTTCGTGCTCGGCTTCTTCCTGCTCTTCTGGCTGCGAGCCCGCTACCAGCGCAAGCGCGGGCTCTGACGGCCCGATCAGGCCGCGTGCGTCAGCTCTGCAAAGCCGCGCCGAGCAGCGCCAATCCCAGCAACAGAACCAGGGCAGCGCCGGCGATCTCGATGCCGTTCGAGATCCGGGCAGCCGCCGCGCCGTTTGCCGCATAGCGCAGCGCAACGCCCTTTGCGGTGACGGCCATGGTCGCAAGGATTGAGACGGTGATCGCCGTACCGATCGACATGGCGAAGACCGAAAGCACGCCGCCGAGGTAAAGCCCGTTCAGGAGTGCGAAGGACAGCACGATGAGTGCGCCGGAGCACGGGCGCAGGCCGACGGCGATGACTGCCGACCAAGCTTCGCGGAGCGCAAAACGATCCCCTTTCAGCATCGACGGGTCGGGCGCATGCGCATGGCCACAGCTCGAGCAGACCTCGCCCGGGCCATGGCTGTGCCCGTGGTGATCATGATGGTGGCTATGATGATGATCGTGATGATCATGATGGTGATCGTCCGCGAGCTGGACGTGCCCGCCGCCGGCAACGGAAGCCAAGGCAACCGGACGCAGCATCGACCGTAGCTTGCGCAGGAGAAGCCAGCCGCCGAAGGCGGCGATCAGCGCGTAACTTGCGATCTCCAGCCAGCGCGTGGCGCTGGTCATGCTGATCGAGGTACCGCGCAGGATGAGGTAAACGGCGCCGATCAGGAGGATCGCGACCACGCCCTGCAGCAGCGAGGACAGGAAGGAGAGCAGCACGCCGCGCTTCAGTTCCGTCTCGTTGGCGATCATGTAGGACGAGATCACCGCCTTGCCGTGACCGGGGCCGGCGGCATGCAACACGCCATAGGTGAAGGACAGGCCGACCAGCGACCAGAGCTGCCAGGGGTTCTCACGCATCCCCTTCAGCGCATTGGTCATCAGCCGGTAGAAGCCCTGCTGCTCCATGTTGATCCAGGCGAAGAAGCCGCCGAGAAAACCGGTCGTCTTGAACGCGGGCTCGGCCGTGCCGATGCCGAGGGGCGACTGCGCCGCGGCGATTGTTGCAGAAAGCGCCGTGACGACGAGCGCGGCCGTGACCAGACGTGCGATCCCGCGGGTGTTCAGCATGTGATCTCGATCCTGGTTGCAAACAGCTTCGACATGTCGGTGCCCGTCGGGTCGCTCCAGAAGGCGTCGGTCAAGGTGTCCTTGTTCTCGGCGAGAACTTCGTCGGGATCAGGGCGGACGACCTTGTGCTCACAGGCATTGATCTTGTCGCCGACGACGGTCAGGTCATCGTCGGTGGCGAAGTCCATGGCCGTATACATCGTTGGATCGTAGACGCCGAAGGAGAGCTTGCCCTTGAGCGGCATCGGCTCGGCCGGCTTGACCGCGAACATCATCAGCAATTGCCCGTCCTTGTAGTCGACGGTGATGTGATCCGGCTTGTTGACCTTGATGGTTTTGCCGTTGTCGAGGATCGTCGTGTAATAATTGTACTCGGACAGGGACTCCATCACCGTCTGCCCGACTTCGGCCAATTCATCCGGATCGAGCGTCGCGTTCGAGTTCTTGTCGAAATCGAGCACCACGCTGGAGGAGAACAGTTCGTCGAAGCGCCAGACGTTCCTGAGTTCGCTGATCTCGTCCTTGTCGTCGGAGACGACCTCGAGGCGCGCTTCCGCAAAGATGTGCGGGTGGGCAAAGGCCAGCGACGGGGCAGCCAGGGTGGCAAGGCCGGCCATGACGAGGCGTTTGGTTCTCATGTGGCGGCAATCCTTTCGGCTGGAGCGATCGCTCCGCGATTCGTTTCCGGGAATGTACCGGAAATGGGACGGAATTGGGACTTTGAGGTGCCGGCGCCCGATCACCGTGGCTTGCGAAACCAGGCGTGCAGGAAGTCGACGAGGGTTCTGACCTTGGCCGGGAGGTAGCGGCGATGCGGATAGATCGCATAGATGCCGCGGTCGCGGGGGAGGAAATCGTCGAACAGCGTCACGAGTTCGCCGGTAGCGATTTTCGGGCGGGCGATGAAGTCCGGGATGATCGATACGCCGAGGCCGGAGACGGTGGCTCTGAGGGCTGCAAGCGGGCTGTTGACCTCGATCGGGCCGCTGACGGGCACGGTGAAGGCCGAACCATCGGGCTCGACGAAGCGCCAGTTGGAATAGGAGCGGCCATTGGTATCGAGAATGCAGGGCAGCTTGGAAAGGTCCGTCGGGTGAGCGATGGGGCCAGATTTTTCCAGGAATTCCGGGGCAGCGCAGATCAGCACCTGGAAATCGTCGAGCTTGCGGGCGATCAGCGTCGAATCTTCGAGCCGGGTGATGCGGATGGCGACGTCGAAGCCTTCCTCGACCAGATCGACGAAACGGTCGTCGGAGATAATTTCGAGCGAGAGTTCGGGATGCTGCTTGCCGAAATCGACCAGCGACTGGCCGATGTCGGCATCGACGAAGGTGCGCGGCGCGGTGATGCGCAGCCGTCCCTTCAGGTCGGAGTTGTTGGCGCGCACGAGATCGGCGAGATTGTCGATCTCCTTCAGGATTTCCGACGCGGTGCGATAGTAGGTGTGGCCAGCCTCGGTCAGCGAGAACTGCCGTGTCGTGCGGTTGAGGAGCAGCGCACCGAGTTCATCCTCGAGCTCGCGCACATATTTCGAAAGCAGCGCCTTCGACTTGCCGACACGCCTTGCGGCGGCCGAGAACCCCTCGGCGTCCACGACATCGATAAAGGCGCGGATGCGGGTGAGTGTGTCCATGACGATCTTTCTTTCGTGCTCTCAATCGTGCTTCGCCGATTCGCCGGCGAAGGCCTCTTTCCGCGTCGATAATGCAGACGGCAGATTGTCCGTCGCTTGCGTCATTGCGCCGGGTTCTGCCTTCAGTGCCTGTTCTTATAAATAACAGTCTTCTTTCAATGCTTTAGCGTTGTGGACGATCTGGCGCCAAGCGTTCAAAATTTGTGAACATCGACAGTTTTGCCCGGCTGGAAAAAAATTCAACCGCGGTTGTGAAAAAACTCTTGATTACGACGGGCTTTTTTCTTACCTACGCCCTTGCCCAAAGTCGCACGTGCCTGTGGGTGTCCGCCGACCCTCGATTAGGTGAGGGTATCGGTAAGGTACCTGGAACTAACCCCTCCAGTCGCTATTCCGGCCAACCGGGAAATGCGAGGACATCTTGAAGCAACGACGGTGCGGGCCTTTCTGGTGTCTGCCGGCTTTCCAACAGCCGGGGTTACTGAAGAGGCACACCTTCATTGCCGGAAGTGCGGTTGGGTTATTCCCTCCAATCCATGGCAGACAAAGCCGAATTGAAGCCTAGGCGGGCTTTGATTCACCGTTCGCGCATCGAGCGCATGCATGGTTCCGGGGTCTCCACCGGCTGGTTCCAGAGCATGTGCGCGTATGCCCTTTGTCCTCCGCGAAAGCGGGGCATCTTGGATCAGGGGAATATGGCCATGACCACGGCTCGCATCATCGACTTCATCAACACCCGACGACCGGAAGGCCCGTGCCTTGTTGTCGACCTCGACGTCGTGCGCAACAATTTCAAGGCTTTCCGCCATGCAATGCCGGACAGCTCGATCTATTATGCGGTCAAGGCAAACCCGGCGCCGGAAATCCTGCGCCTGCTCGCCGGTATGGGCTCCTCCTTCGATTGCGCGTCCGTCGCCGAAATCGAAATGGCGCTCGACGCCGGTGCGACCGCGAGCCGCGTCTCCTATGGCAACACCATCAAGAAGGAGCGCGACATTGCCCGCGCCCACGCGCTTGGGGTCAACCTGTTCGCGGTCGACAGCCACGAAGAAGTGGAGAAGGTTGCCCGCGCAGCCCCCGGCGCCCGCGTGTTCTGCCGCGTCCTGACTGATGGTGAAGGCGCCGAATGGCCGCTGTCGCGCAAGTTCGGCTGCGTCCCGCAGATGGCCGTCGACGTGCTCGTCTACGCCCACCAGCATGGCCTCGTTTCCTACGGCGTCTCGTTCCATGTCGGTTCGCAGATGACGAAGCTGGATGCCTGGGATCAGGCCCTTGCCGATGCCAAGCGCGTCTTCGTGCAACTGGCCAAGCAGGGCATCGAGCTCAAGATGGTCAATATGGGCGGTGGCTTCCCGACGAAGTACCTGAAGGACGTGCCGACGGCGGAAGCCTACGGCCAGGCGATCTTCGGCGCGCTGAAGAAGCACTTCGGCAACCACATCCCGGAAACGATCATCGAGCCCGGTCGCGGCATGGTCGGCAACGCCGGCGTGATCAAGGCGGAAGTCGTTCTCGTCTCGAAGAAGTCGGACAACGACGCCCATCGCTGGGTGTTCCTCGACATCGGCAAGTTCGGCGGACTCGCCGAAACCATGGACGAAGCGATCCGCTACCCGATCCGTACGGCGCGCGATGGCGACGAAATGGAGCCTTGCGTGCTCGCCGGCCCGACCTGCGATTCGGCCGACGTGCTCTATGAGAAGAACATGTATCCGCTGCCGATCACCCTTTCGATCGGCGACGAGGTTCTGATCGAAGGTACCGGCGCCTATACGACGACCTACTCGGCCGTCGCCTTCAACGGCTTCGAGCCGCTGAAGGCCTATGTGATCTGATCCGGCCTGCTCCCGTCCTCGGGCGGGAGCGCCACTTCACAATTTTCGTTCGGTCCGCCTGAAGCGGTTTTGATGACGGGAGGCCCCGATGGCCGCTGTTGTTGACGCCCTGCGCGCGTTTTTCGCGCCCACTACATTTGTAATCGATGCGGAGAATCCGGGCGACGTCGTCGCGCGCGAGAACCTGCTCGACCGTGCCATGGGGCCGGAGCGCCGCCGCAAGTCGTCGGAGAAGCTGCGCAGCGGCCGGCTGCCAGCCGAAGGCCTTGCCTTCGTCGCCCGCGATGTCGATGGTCACGTGATCGGCACGGTCCGGCTCTGGAACGTCGAGGCCGGCGTCAGCCGTGAGGGCCATGCCGTGCCGGCGCTGCTGCTCGGTCCGCTCGCAGTCGACCCCGCCCATGAGGGCAAGGGCATCGGCGGCATGCTGATGCGGGCCGCGATCGAAGAGGCCAAGAACCGCGGCCATGGCGCGATCCTGCTCGTCGGTGATGCTGCCTATTACGAGCGCTTCGGCTTCTTTGCCAGCCGCACCCAGCATCTGGTGATGCCAGGGCCGTTCGAACGCGACCGGTTCCTGGCGCTCGAGCTTCGGGACAACTGGCTCGAGGGCACCGCCGGCCTGATCGTCGCCAGCGGCCGCAAGCTCGCCATGCCGCCGGTTCGCCGCGCCGCCTGAGATCTCTTTCCGCCGCCAACCCTGCGGTGGCGGA
Organism: Ensifer sp. ENS07; assembly: GCF_014852185.1. Taxonomy (NCBI): domain Bacteria; kingdom Pseudomonadati; phylum Pseudomonadota; class Alphaproteobacteria; order Hyphomicrobiales; family Rhizobiaceae; genus Ensifer; species Ensifer sp. ENS07. The sequence goes on from NZ_JACVBE010000005.1 coordinate 105,457, forward strand.
TTTTTCGCTGCTCCCTCGCTGGTCCGATGTGATCGGCGAGGGGGCAGACGCATGACATGCCGGGCGCTCCCTGCTGATGGGTTCGTGATCTTCCTTGACAATGCGGCACCGCTGACCTGTCCTTGCGGCAAGGCCTCGTTGCAGGCGGATGGAAGTCTCGCGCATGGATCCGTTCATTTTCGGGGCAGCGACCCTGCTGCCCTTTCTACTGACATCCTTCATCATCGAACTGACGCCGGGACCGAACATGGCCTACCTCGCCATGGTCGCGGCCTCGGAGGGGCGCAGGCCCGGCATGGCGACCGTCGCCGGCGTGGCGCTCGGCCTGGCCATCGTCGGCCTTGCCGCATCCTTCGGGGTCGCCGAGTTCGTCGGCCAGTCGGACATGCTCTATGGGGCGCTTCGCTGGGCAGGCGTCGGCTTCCTGCTCTATCTCGCCTTCGAGGCCTGGAACGGTGACGGTGAGGAGGCGGGGCCGAGCGGCAAGCCCGCATCCTTCTATTTCCGGCGCGGCCTGATCACAAATCTGCTCAATCCGAAGGCGGCGCTGTTCTTCGTCACCGTGCTTCCGACCTTCGTCGACGATACACGCCCGCTCTTGCCCCAGAACCTGACGCTTGCCGCGCTCTATGTGGGGGTCGCGACCGCGGTTCATGCCGCGATCGTGCTTCTGGCCGGGGCGTTGGAACCGGTCCTCAACTCGCCGGCACGCGAACGGTTGGTGCGGCGTGTGCTCGCGCTGATGCTTGCGGCCGTGGCGATCTGGTTCGGCTGGTCGACGCGCCGTTAAGGCGGGTCAGGACGAGCTCTCGACCTCGCGGGCGTCGTAGCAGACGAAGGCCAGCTTGTTGCCGTCGGGATCACGCACATAGGCAGCGTAGAAGCCATCGCCATATTGCGGACGGAAGCCTGGTTTTCCCTCTTCGCTGCCGCCGCGCGCCATGGCGGTCTCGAACAGCCGGTCGATGACCTCCGCGCTTTCCACCAGGAAGGCGGTCATCGCACCGTTGCCGATCGAGGCGGCTTTCCCGTCGAAGGGGTGGCAGGCAAAGAAACGCGGCGCCTTGTCATCATCCTTTCGACCCCAGGAGGAAACCTGCTCGTCGCAGTAGCAGCGCTCCTGGCCGATCAGCGCCATCACCGGATCGTAGAAGCGCTCTGCGCGCCTCAGGTCCGCCGTTCCGACCATGGTGTAGCCGATCATGCCTGTCTCCTCGCCTTGCCTGATGGGGGTGGTCCGTTTCGGTGGCAAGTCGTCTCACACCTGCTTTAGGCACGCAACAGCGGCGATCGGGATTGGAAGGAATGACCGATCGTGTCCGCGTCACCGCCCGCTTTTTCACGCGGGCTATTCGCCGTCGAGATAGGCGCGCCCGCGGCCGGACAGGCGATAGCCGACATCGAGGCTTTCGGTGAGGCCGAGCTCCTTCAATTTGCGGATGCGCGCCTTGAGCTTCAGTTTCTCCATGCCGATGGCGGCGCTCAGCTCCGCCGCGGTCGTCCCGTCACGGACGGCGATCAGCTGCAGTACCGGACGCGTCCAGCCCATGCCGGCGCTGTCGTCGAAGCGCGCGAGCTTGCGGTCGATTTCTGCCCGTCCTTCACCGTCGAGGTCAGCCGCTTCCCGCAGGGCGATGCGTGGATCGTCGCCGGCACGGTGGAAGGCGATGCGATAGCAGCGCCCTTCCGGGCGAGCGGCCAGCTCCTTCAAGAGAGCGCCGAGATCGACAAAGCCAGCTTTGCGGGCATCGCTGTCGGTAATCGCGCCTTCGTCGATCTCGTCGACGGCATCGATGGCGAGAACACCGACTGAGGTGCGCAAACTACCGCCGGCCTTGACCGTCGGCTTGGTCCAACGCCGGAAGGCCAAGGTCACGTCGCGGCTGGCGATGCCAGCGAGCACGTTTTGGCGAAACAGCATTTCAGGCGGTGGCGCGGCGATAGAGGGCGAGCGAGCCGGCGAGCGCCAGCAAGGCGCCGCCGCAGAGGCGGTCGAGCCAGACGGCGCCGGAACGCTTGAGGAAAGCTGCAGCCTTCGCGCCGAGCAGCGCATAGCCGAACATCACGGTGAAATCGACGGCTGCGAAGACGAGCGCAAGCATGGCGTATTGCGACGCCTGTGGTGCCGCCGGATCGATGAACTGCGGCAAGAAGGCGGTGAAGAACAGATAACCCTTGGGATTGGTGACAGCGACCAGGAAGCTTTTGAGGAAAATCGCGGCAGAGGAAACGGGAGCCGCGCCGCCGGCTTCGTTTGCCACCTGGATCGTCCCTTTCGACCGCAGCAGCATGATGCCGAGAAAGGCCAGATAGCCCGCGCCCAGCCATTTGACGACGGTAAACCAGAATTCGGAGGCCGCCAGCAGCGCGCCGAGGCCAAGCGCGACCGCGCCGATCAGCACGAAATCGGAGAGGACGGCGCCGACCATGCCGGCGATTGCGCGCCGCACCCCGTAGCGCGATCCGTTGGTGAGTGCGAGGAGGACCGTCGGGCCCGGTGTCGCGATGCCGATGAAGGCAACCAGCGCGAATGCGAGTATCGTCATTTCGGTCATGAGTTCCTCCCTCGTCGTCTCCTTCAGTCGTCCCACAGCTTTTGCGCGTGCGCAATCGTCTTTCGCGGGGTCGCAGCCGCATTTCCGGGCCTGGTTTGACAGTCGAGGCGGCATCCCCTATGGAAGCGGCAGGGTGAAGGTCCCTGCCGTCCGCGAGCGTCATGCTTTGGTGAAGTCCTTCTTTTGAGACACGGTCAGCCGAAACGGCATGCGAACCGGTGGCAATGCGGGCTCCCATCTTCAAGGAATGCATGCCGCTGCAGGAGACCTTCTCATGACGCGCGGATCAATCCCGCTTCCCTCGCTCGACGCCCTGAAAGACCAGGCCAAGCGTCTGCGCATCCGCCTCGCATCCGAAGGCGAAACCATCGGCCATTCCCGCTCGCTCGAACTGATCGCCGCCCAGTACGGCTATCGCGACTGGAACACGCTGCATGCCGCCGCCGGCAACCGGCCGCCCTTCAATCCCTGGATGCTCGGGTCCCGCGTGAAGGGGCGCTATCTCGGCCAGGCCTTCGAAGGCGAGATCCTGGGCGTCCAGGCGATCGCGGCGCAGCCGGGACGCTATCGTCTGACGATGAAATTCGACCAGCCGGTCGACGTCGTCACCTTCGAGAGCTTCTCGGCCTTGCGCCAGCGGGTTACCGCGACGGTGGACGAGAGCGGCCGCACGATCGAAAAAACCTCCAACGGGATCCCGCAACTCGAACTTGAATGGTGAGGCGCGAGCACCGCCTGCCGAGGCCCTGCGGACATGTTCGTTTCCGGTCCGGCGCCGAAGTTCAACCCAACGTCCCCGAGGCCGGCGCCTTCCGGGGACGTTTTGGTTTCCGGGATGATGACGGGCGCGCCGTGCTGAGCGCGCGGTCCTGCCGGCCCCTTCGGACATCACGCTTCCCAAGTCAGTTGCGAATGGGATGCATTTGCACTATTGATGTTGTTGCAAATGATTTGCAGAAGCAGGTGGATCGTTGCTGGCCCCAGTCAGGCGCGGTGCGGTGCGTGTTACCCAATGAGGGAGAGGGGCGAATATGGACAAGCCGACAAGACCGGACCTGCTGCGAAGGCGCAGTCTGCTGATGGGCGGGCTGGCGGCAGCGGGCGGAACGGCGATCTGCACCAGCGCCGCCTTGGGTCAACAACAGGCGAGCCATGTCGGTCATGCCGCGCCATCGGGAGCGGCGGGACAGGAGCCGATGCCCGCCATGGGGCATGGCGCGATGATGACGGTCGGCGAGGTCGATAGCGCCGTCAACGGCTTCGACCCGACGGAGATGCTCACAGATTGGGACACGGGTACGGTTTCGACGCTGCCGGACGGACGGACGCTGCGCACCTTCGAGATGACGGCGGAGGACCGCGAGATCGAAATCGCACCCGGCATCAAATTTCCCGCCTGGACCTATAACGGCCGCGTGCCGGGGCCGGCGCTGCGGGCCAAAGAAGGCGAGCGGCTGCGGATCGTCTTTCGCAACTATGCTTCGCATCCGCACTCGATCCATTTCCACGGTATTCACGCGGCGCGCATGGACGGCGTTCCTGGGGCCGGCATGGTCGATCCGGGTGACGAATTTATCTATGAGTTCGATGCCAAGCCCTTCGGCTGCCATCTCTACCACTGCCATGCGATGCCGTTGCGCCGGCACATCCACAAGGGCATGTACGGCGCCTTCGTGATCGATCCCGACCCGGAGCGCCGGCCGGAGCATGTGGAGGTCGCCCGCTCCCGGCTGCTCGGCACACCAGAGAACGCCGGCTGGCAGGAACTGGTGATGGTGATGAACGCCTTCGACACCAACTTCGATGCCGAGAATGAATTCTATGCGGTCAACACCGTCGCGCACGCCTTCATGAAACGGCCGATCCGGATCGTGAAGGGCAAGCCGGTGCGCATCTATCTCATCAACGTCATCGAGTTCGACCCGATCAACTCCTTCCACCTGCACGCCAATTTCTTCGACTATTACGACCAGGGCACGACGTTGACGCCGACCTTGAAAACCGTCGATCTCATTACCCAGTGCCAGGCGCAGCGCGGCATCCTCGAATTCACCTTCGCTGAGCACGAACCCGGCCTCTACATGTTCCACCCGCACCAGACCGAGTTCACTGAGCTCGGTTGGGTCGGCATGTTCGACGTGGTGGAGGCGCTCGCATGAACGAGATGCCAAGAGCTGCCATTCGCGCGGCAAAGACCAACCTGGTGTGGCTGGCGTTGCCTCTTATCGTCTTTGGCATCTCCGTTGCCTGGCTCGTATCAACCGATCCGTTGTCGGGCTTTCGCAACGGTGCGCCGCCGGTCGAAAACCTCACCTTCGAAAGAACCGTTCTCGACGATAGTGGTCTCAGTCTGCTTGTTCGCGCCGGCGGATCGGAACCGATGACGGTGGCGCAGGTCCAGGTGGACGACGCCTATTGGCAATTCGCCCAGGACCCGCCGGGGCCGATCGCACGCGGTGGGGCCGCATGGCTGAAACTGCCATTTCCCTGGATGCTCGGTGAGGCGCATGCAGTGAAGGTGGTGACCAACACCGGCGCCACCTTTGCGCATGACATTGCGGTTGCCGTGCCGACGCCCCAGGCGACGACGGGCCAATTGCGGCTGCAAGCCCTGGTCGGCATCATCGTCGGCATCGTGCCCGTGGCCGTCGGGCTGATGTTCTATCCGGTGCTGCGTGGTGTTGGGCGCGAGGGCATGGCCTTTCTGCTGTCGCTGACGATCGGCCTGCTCGGCTTCCTGCTGGTCGATGCGAGTGGCGAGGCGCTCGAGCTTGCCGGCGAAGCCGCGGCGATCTTCCAGGGGCCAGTCATGGTGGTGCTGGCGGCTTTAAGCAGCTTCCTTCTGCTGATGGCAATCGGCCGGCGAAGTGGTGCGCCGACCGGGCTGGCGCTCTCCACCTACATCGCGCTCGGCATCGGCCTGCACAATCTTGGCGAGGGGCTGGCGATCGGGGCCGCCTTTGCGGCCGGCTCGGCCGGGCTCGGCACCTTCCTCGTGCTCGGCTTTGCGCTCCACAATGTCACAGAAGGCATTGGCATCGCCGCGCCGATCCTGAAGAAGAGGCCGCCGTTCTCGGTCTTCGTCAGTTTGACGCTGCTGGCGGGCAGCCCGGCCGTCATCGGCATGTGGCTCGGGAGCCTTGCCGCCTCGGCGCAATGGTCCGCCTTGGCGCTGGCGATCGGGGCGGGCGCGATCCTGCAGGTGATCGTCGAAGTGGGCGCCTATCTGATGCGCCAGAGCGAGCGCCGGAGCGACGTGTTCCTGACGCCGCCGGTTTTGGCCGGCCTCGCAGCCGGTGCGGCATTCATGTATGCCACCGCGGCGCTGGTGAAGATCTGACAGGCAACAGGATGGGATCAGACGATCGTCTGGTCCATCTCCGCTGCCGGAATTTCATCGACGCGATGGATGCGCACGACGGTTGCCGGCACGCCCGCGACGGTGGTGCGCGGCGGAACGGTCTTGAGGACGACACTGCCGGCGGCGACCTTGCTATAGGCGCCGACCTCGATATTGCCGAGGATCTTGGCGCCGGCGCCGAGCATCACGCCGCGGCCGATCTTCGGGTGGCGGTCTCCGGTCTCCTTGCCGGTACCGCCGAGCGTGACGTTCTGGAGGATCGAGACCTGATCTTCGATGACCGAGGTTTCTCCGATGACGATGCCGGAGCCATGGTCGAGCATGACAGCCTTGCCGATGCAGGCGGCCGGATGAATGTCAGGTCCGAAGACGAGCGAGGCGAGGTTCGAAAGCCAGCTCGCGACTTCACGTCGGCCATCGACCCAGAGCTGGTGAGCAGCGCGGTAGGTCTGCAGTGCCTGAAAGCCCTTGAGGTTCACCAGCACATGCTTGAGGCCCGGGCAGGCCGGGTCACGCTCTTTCACCGCCTGAAGATCGGCTTCGGTCGCCAGCAGGATCTGAGGGTTTGCCTTGAAGACGTCGGTGAGCAGCTGCGCAAGCGAGCGTTCGTCGACGCGCGCGACGGCCAAGCCGGCTGCGAGCACGCCGGCCAGCAATTCGGCATCCGATCCGGCATCGATGATCGGCATCAGGGTGGGCGCCATGACCGGTTCACGTGCGGCAAGCGCGCGCGCTTCCGCCCGGATCAGGCTCCAGACCGCGCCATCAGCGAGCGGTGCCGCAAGCGAGCCTTCGTACCGTAGCGTCTCAATCAATGCGGTCATGCGCCACCGTTTATCCCGCGATATCGACGACGCCGCAGTCGCCCTCGGCCGAGCCGAAGGCCAGCTGCCGGCCATCCTTGTTCCACGCCATGGCGGTGATTGCGCCCTTGCCGGGACGGCGCAGCAGCACTTCCTTGCTGTCGGCAAAGCGTGCGCCGAGGATCATGCCGTCCTGATAGCCGATGGCGACGATATCTTCGGCCGGATGGCAGCAGACGGAGGTCACCATGATGTCGGCGCGGGTGCCGAGTTCGAGCGGCGCCTTGCCCATCGGGCCGTCCTTGCCCTGGAAGGGCCATACGATGGCAGCCGGCGCGCCCGAGGATGCGAGCCACTTGCCCTTGGCCGACCAGGAAAAGGACTTCACCTTGGCCGGATAGCCGGTCATGCGCATGTGGCGCGCTTCGGCGCCGGGCTTGGCGTCGAGCTTCCAGCCGTGCAGCGCGTTTTCCTGCATCGTGGTGACGAGGAAGCGGCCGTCGGGCGAGAAGGTGACGCCGGTGTGGGCGCCCTTCCATTCGAGGTCGATCGGCTGGCCCGATGTGCCGACCCAATGCAACGACACGCCGTTGTAGCGCGCTGCGGCGACGCGAAGGCCTTTCGGCGCGAAGGCGAGGCCTTCGACGGTGCGTTGCTCGGCGAATTCCTTCGTCGTGCCGTCGGCAAGCTTCACGTGCGTGGTCTTGCCATAGGCATAGCCAACGGCACCTTGCGGGCCGGCGGCAACCTGGGCGATCCACTTGCGCGGCGCTTCGGCGACCAGCGCCGTGGTACCGTCGGCGGCCGTGCGCATGACCTTGCCATCTTCGCCGCCGGTCAGCAGCGTATCGTTGGCTTCGTCGACCACGAGCGATAGCAGGCCTTCGTGGACCTCCGTCGTCTTGTGGCCGAGGTCGAGGCGGTGGATGGCGCCGGTGGCTTCGGCGAAGAAGGGGACGCCTTTGAGAAAGGACACGCCGACGACGTGACCTTCGAGATCGAGGGGAGCGACAGTCGGCATCAGTTCGGCTGCGCCTCGCAGGCCTTGAAGGTGCGCTCGAGCTTTTCGCGGTCGAGGTCACGGCCGATGAAGACGAGGCGGCTTTCGCGCTTTTCGCCTTCCTTCCACGCACGCTGGTGATCGCCCTCGATGATCATGTGCACGCCCTGAACGACGTAACGCTCGGCGTCGCCAGCAAAGGCGATGATGCCCTTCAGGCGCAGGATGTTCGGGCCGTCCGTCTGGGTGATCTTCTGGATCCAGGGGAAGAAGCGATCCGGGTTCATCTCGCCGCCGCGCAGCGAGATCGACTGCACCGTCACGTCGTGGATCGGCGAGGGGGCATCGTGGTGGTGATGATGGTCGTGATCGTGGTCATGATCATGATGATGGTGGTCGTGATCATGATCATGGTGGTGATGGTGATGATCGTGGCCGCAATCCGGACCGCAGGTGTGATCGTGTTCGTGATCGTCCTGGTCGAGGAAGTGCGGATCGTTTTCCAGCGCCTTTTCGAGATTGAAGGCGCCCTGGTCGAGGACCTTGGCGAGATCGATCTCGGAGCGCTGGGTGCGATAGATGCGGGCCGACGGATTGATGACGCGCACGGTCGCCTCGATGCGCTCCAGTTCCTCGGGCGTGACGAGGTCGGTCTTGTTGAGCAGCACGACATCGGCGAAGGCGATCTGGTCTTCGGCCTCGCGGCTGTCCTTCAGCCGGAGCGGCAGGTGCTTGGCGTCGACCAGCGCGACGACGGCGTCAAGCTCGGTCTTGGCGCGCACGTCGTCGTCCATGAAGAAGGTCTGGGCGACCGGGACCGGGTCGGCAAGGCCCGTGGTCTCGACGATGATCGCATCGAAGCGGCCGGGGCGGCGCATCAGGCCTTCCACCACGCGGATCAGGTCGCCGCGCACGGTGCAGCAGACGCAGCCGTTGTTCATCTCGTAGATTTCCTCGTCGGATTCCACGATCAGGTCGTTGTCGATGCCGATCTCGCCGAACTCGTTGACGATGACCGCGTATTTGCGGCCATGGTTCTCGCTGAGGATGCGGTTCAAAAGCGTCGTCTTGCCGGCGCCGAGATAGCCGGTGAGCACGGTGACGGGGATCGGCTTCTGCGGGGATGTTTCGGTCATGGGAACCTCTGGGATTTCCGGATGCGGGAGCAGGCATCCTAGTCGCGTCTCATATAGGAGATGCGGCGGCGATGCGCAAATGGCGCAGGCGATTTTGCCGGTCGGGCGGCGTTGATCGCTGCGATCCCGATAACCCTCCTTTCATCAAGATCGGCGAGAGTGCGGGGCACATCGAAGGGGTGCGCACGTGAAGACGATTTCCATCAACGGCCGGTTCCTGACCCAGCCGCTTACGGGCGTGCAGCGCTTCGCCCGCGAGATGACCCGGGCGCTCGATCAGCGCATCGCTTCGGGTGCGGTGCCGCATGCGCTGAAGGGCGTGCGCTGGCGGCTCCTTGCTCCCGGCAAGGCTGTCGACGATCTCGGCCTCAAGGCGATTTCGGTGGAGCGCTTCGGCTCCGGCCCGGGCCATCTATGGGAGCAGGGGCCACTCTTCTGGCGGTCACGCCGCGACACGCTCATCGGCTTCGGCGGCAGCGGTCCGGTGCTGCATGGCGACCAGGCGGTAGTGATCCACGATGTCACGCTCTTTCGCCATCCCGCCTCGTTCGGGCGCGGATACCGGCTGTTCCACGGAACGCTCGGCTATCTTCTCACGCGGAGGGCCAAGATCGGCACGGTCTCGAACTTCTCGCGCAAGGAACTAGCCGACGTCTTCCGCGTGCCTTCGGCCGGTATCGATGTGATCTACAATGCGACCGATCACTTCGCCGGCCTTCAGCCGGACGACGGTGTCATCGCGCGGCTCGGGCTGACCGATACGCCCTTCTTCCTTCTGGTCGGCACGCTGAAACCCAACAAGAATGTCGAGTTTGCCGTGCGCGCCTTCGAGGCCTTGGGTGCCGGTGACCACAAGCTGGTCGTGGTGGGCGGCACCGATCCGTCGGTTTTTCGCGATATCGCGCCGACGTCGAAGGGCAACCTGATCTTTCCGGGGCGCCTGACCGACGCGGAGATCGCCGGGCTGCAGCGCCACGCCGTCGCCTTCGTCTTTCCGAGCCTCTACGAAGGTTTCGGCATCCCGCCGCTGGAGGCGATGACGCAAGGCTGCCCGGTGCTGGCCGCCGACATCCCGCCGGTGCGCGAGGCCTGCGGCGACGCGGTTCGCTATTTCGATCCGTTGAAGGCGGAAACGCTGGTCGAGGCAATGCGGATGATTTCGGCCGACGCGACTTTGCGTCGTGAGTTGACGCATGCCGGTTACGACAATGCCAAGCGCTTTTCCTGGGATGGAAGCGCGGTGGTGCTGCTCAACATGCTGGCTGCCAGCCGGGCTTGATGGCTGCGGAGGGCGTTAGAGGTCGAGCACGCGCATCGGGTCCAACCGTCCGCGCAGCATATCCAAGACGGCGATGACGTTGCCCTTCAGCCGACCGCGGCGGTCGACGAGGCCTTGCGACCTGACGCTGCCGAGGATGTTGGCAGCGACGTTGCCCCCCATCAGACGCAGCGCCCATTTGAGGCCGACCGTGCCCTTGTTGCGCAGATAGAGCGGATTGGCGACCTGCGAGTAGCCGAAACGCAAACCCGAGGTGCGGCCGCGCTTGTTGCCGAGATGGACGCCGCGCAATCTCGGCGACTTGACGATGCGCCCGCGTGACGCAAGTCGCCGGCAGAAATCGACGTCCTCCTGCCAGCCGTAGAGCGGCAGGCGCTCGTCGAAGCGGGTGTGCTCGACGGCGATCGCCGCAACACGGAAGGCCATGTTGCAGCCGTAGGCATTGAAGGCGGGTGTGATTTGATCCTCGGGCGCGGGACCGGCGTCGCCATCGAGGATCGCCTTCGCATCGGCCACCGAAATGCCGGGTCCGTGAATGCCGTCTGCCAGAACCAGGCCGGTTGCAACGACGATATCCGCCTCGCGCGCAAACAATCGCTCGGACTCTGCGAGAAAGTCGTGGTGTGGCAGGAAGTCGTCGTCGAAGAAGACGATTAGGTCGGCGGTCGTCGCGTGGTCGAGGATCGCATTGCGCTGCGCGCTCGAGCCTTTGCTGCCCTTAACGACGCGGACGTCGACTGCGAGGGCACTGAGGCGGTTTTCGTCGATGTCCTCGGGCGCGCTCGGGCAGACCAGGATGGAGTCCGGCAAGCGGGTCTGCCGCGTCAGATGCAGCAGGGTCTCCGAAAGGACTTCGCGGCGGCCTGCGGTCGCTATGCCGACGACGATGTTCATGGCGGACTCTCCGAACGTTTCGGCGGCGATCTAACCGGAAATTCGTGCAGTTTTTCTTAGCGCAATTGTTTCCAGCCCTATGGGGCCGGAGCCCGCATCATCAGCCGCAATTGGTTGAGTGCGAGCAGGCACAGGACGCCGCCCCCGAGGATGCCGGCGCCGATCGCGAGATAGCTGGTTTCGCCGGCGAGCGCGAAGGCGAAACCAGCCGTGGCGAGCCCTGCGGCGGCAAGAAGCACCGGCGACCAGGGGAGGTCGAAGGGAAGCACCGCCATCAGGCGCAGACCGAAGGCGGTCGCAAGGACCGCGCCGATCGCACCACCGGTCGCAAGCGCCGTATCGCTCGGGCCTGCGACAACCAGTGCCGCGAGCGCCCCGAGGTTCAGCAGCAGGCAGTCGATGACGGCGAGCAGAAGGATCAGCGCAAGACGCTGCTTCAGGTGCAGCGGCGTCGGCAACATGATCTGCGTCAGCGTGCGGGCAAGCGAAATGAGGATGATCGCGGGCGCCGTGGCGAGGAACCCCTGCTGCAGGTCCGGGCTGATGACGACCCACGTGACCGGCAGGAGCACTGCAAAGATGCCGGCCGCCATCATCAGCGCGAAGCTGGCAAGCAGGGCATAGTATTGCCCGAGCGTCCGGGCGAGGTCCGCGCGGTTGTCGGTCCGGTCGTGGGCGGCGACGATTTCGGGGTACTGGATCGCCTGAAGCGCCGAAACGATGAGCACGAAGGGCCGCTGCAAAAGGTCGAGCGCCAACAGCGCGCCGGCGGCACCCGTCGCTCCGAGAACGGACGTCAGCAGCGTCTTGAGGGCGAGCGGCGCGAACATGGCGGCCGTTGCAGCGCCGGCCGAAACGCTGCCATAGACGAGGTGCTTGCGGAAGCGCGCAGTCTCCAGTGCAACGGTCGGTCGCGCTGCCGGGCTGCGGGAAAGAACCGAGGCGAGCAGGCCGTAGGCAGCGTAGCCGGCCAGAAGCCCCGTGACCGTTGAGAGGAAGGTGGGCGAGGCCAATGCCCCGGCGAGCGTGCCGACTGCCAGAATTGTGGCGCGTGATCCCTGCAACACGGAAAAGGCGCGAAAGTCCTGACGAAACCGCAGCATCGTCAGATGCAGGTCGCTGCCCCCTTGCGCGATCGACACCAGACCGCCGACAAGGGCGACGACCGCCGGCACGCCGAAGAACACGGCTATCGAGGCTGCGGCCAGGCAGAGTGCTGCGCAGACCGTCGCTTCAACGAGGATCGTGCGCCGCTCAGCCGCCTCGCTGTCAGCGTCCGGCCCCGGATAGAAGCGGGTGCAGGCGAAGCGCACCCATTCGAAAGCGGCGATCGCTGCGAATTGGCAGATCGAGATGAACAACGAATAGCTGGCGTAGTCCGCAGGCGCCAGCCAATGGGCGACGATGATCAGCAGGCCGAAGGCGATGACGGCCTGATAAAAATAGGCGCCGAGCGCTATGATCTTCGCCATGGGTTCTCTGCTCTTCCAACGGACGTCCTTGATAGCGCAAAACCGCAAAGAAAGTGTTTGCCGGGCGTCGGTTCACGCGTCAGGCGAGTTCAGACGGGTCGAAATCCCTGACGTCTTCGAGCAGTTCGACAAGGCCTTTGACGGCATAGGCAAGCAGCGCCTCGCCGCGCGCAGCCGTTGCGGCTGACGCGTTGCCGGCAACGCCATCGGCGTTGAGGTCGCGCATCTTCCAGCCGAAGGCATGCGGGCCGTAGGCACGCAGATGCTTGAAGCGACCGGCAAAGTCGCGCTGACGCGAGGGGAAATCGGACGCTTTTGTCGTGTCCACCTTGTCGGGATGCAGCGCCAGCATCACCGAAGTCTCGATATCGCCGCCGTGAATGTCGAAGGCCTTGTCTTCTGGCGCGATCCAGCCGTCCGGCTGGCCGAAGCGGGTCCAGCTGGTCGCGACCGCCAGCATGTTCAAGCGCACGCGCGCTTCGGTCGCGACGATCGTCATCAACGGCGAATTGCCGCCGTGGGCGTTCAGCATCACGAGCTTGCGAATACCAAGGCCATGGAGATCCCCGGCGATGCCGAGCCAGCGCTCGACCGCCTCGCTGTAGCCAAGCGTGCGGCTGCCGGCGACATCCATGTGCTCGATCGAGTAGCCGACCGGCTCGACCGGCAGGAAGGTTACAGGCAGATCGGCGGGAAGCGCGGCGATGGTGCGCGAGACGATGCCTTCAGCAATCAGCGTGTCGGTTTCGAAGGGCAGGTGAGGTCCGTGCTGCTCATGCGCGCCGAGCGGCAGCACCGCGATCCAGTCGCGGCGGGCGTCAGGCGGAAGGTCGGCCGGATTGTCCTGCCATCGCGGCTCGGGCATCGACATTTCTCTTCGATCCTCCACGTCAATTGTCGTAAAATTGTTATTTGAGTCATACAGTTCGTAATCGCAAGCTGTATTGTTATAAGTGTTCGAGACGGGATTCGGCAGGAGGTCCAATGGGCAAGAAGAACAAGGCCGAAAAGAAGGGCAAGAACGGCAAGAAGAAGGACGAGCTCCTGATCGAGCCTCACGATCTTGCCGCCGTCCTTGTCCAGGCTGCGCGGTCGATGCGCACCGTGCTCTCCCGCAATCTGCTCGAAAGCGGCCTCTATGCCGGACAGGATGGCGTCATGCTGGCGCTGGCCGAGACCGACGGTCTGACGGCCGGCGGGCTCGCGGTCAAGCTCGGCGTCAAGGCGCCGACCATGACCCGCACCATCGGCCGCATGGAAGCGCAGGGCTTTCTCGAGCGGCGTCCGGACGACGATGATGCACGGCTCACCAAGGTCTATCTCACTGAGCCCGGCCGCAACCGGCTGCAGACGATCGCCGAGGCCGGTCAGCATTCTGAAAAGCTCGCGACCCGTGGTCTGACCGACAAGCAGGTTCGCACGCTGATGAAGCTGCTGCGCGCCGTTGACAGCAATCTCCAGGCTGCGCGCGCGGCCGATTGAACCTGATTTGCCGCATATTGCCGCGGCGATTTAAACAGTTTAAATAGGGATTTAAATTTATGGCACGCGTGCCGTCTCAAAGGCGCGCGAAGGATGTCGAACGGCTTGACGCACCGCTCCTGGCTGGGGTTCGTGCGGATGGGGCGAAACAGGCTTACAGGGGGCATCGTGGCGCAAAAGGTCAAGCTTTCGACGATCGCGGAAACACTCGGTCTTTCGACGGCGACGGTATCCCTGGCCCTGCGTGACAGCCCGCTGGTGGCGACCGTCACCCGCGACAAGATCAAGGAACAGGCGCGCGCGCTCGGCTATATCTACAACCGCCGCGCCGCCAGTCTCAGGACATCACGATCGGGCATCATCGGCGTCGTCGTGCACGACATCATGAACCCGTTCTACGGGGAAATCCTGAAGGCGATCGAGGCCGAACTCGACCGCGACAAGCAGACCTTCATTCTTTCCAATCACTACGATTCCGTCGACAAGCAGCGCGATTTTATCGAGACGCTGCTGCAGCTCGGCGGTGACGGCGTCATCATGTCGCCGGCGATCGGCACGCCGCTGGAGGACATCCAGCTCGCCGAGGACAACGGCATGCCGGCGATCCTGATCGCCCGCTCGATCGAGGGCGTGGACGTGCCGATCTTCCGCGGCGACGACGCCTACGGCATCTCGCTTGCCGCCAACCACCTGATCGGCCTTGGCCACCGCTGCATCGCCATGGTCGGCGGCACGGACGAGACCTCCACCGGACGCGACCGCTACCAGGGCTACGTCAACGCGCTGCGCAAGGCCAACATCGAGGTCGATCCGGAACTGCGCATTCCCGGGCCCCGCACGAAGCAGGGCGGCTTCGAGGCCGCAGTGCACCTGCTTTCGCTGCCGCAGAAGCCGACCGCGGTCGTCTGTTGGAACGACCTCGTGGCGATCGGCATGATGAACGGCATCGCGCGCGCCGGTCTCGTGCCAGGCGTCGACATCTCCGTGACCGGCTACGACGACCTGGAAGAGGCGTCGATCGCGACGCCGGCGCTCACCACCGTCTGGAATGGGCAGGCCGATGTCGGCCGCAGTGCTGCCCGCGCACTACTCGACAAGCTCTCCGGCAGCCATGAGCCGGATGGAATTCACCTGATCAAGCCGGAGATGCGCATCCGGCAGTCGACCGGCCCCTTGCGGGTCATCGCCTGAGGTCCATCACCCGCAAGGAAAATTGCCATGTCTGCCTGCATTCGCGTTCTCGTGCCCGGAAAAATCAATCCGCGGGTGATCGATCGTCTGGCGGAACGGTTCGAAGTGGTGCGGATCGAAGGTGCCGATGCGACGCTGGTGACGCCGCAGATGCAGGACGTCAAGGCGATCGCCGTTTCCGGGCGCGTGCCGGCTGCACTGATGGACGCCCTGCCGCAGCTTGAGATCATCGCCAATTTCGGCGTCGGCTACGACGGGGTGGAGGTCGGGCATGCCGCGGCCAAGGGAATTGCCGTCAGCAACACGCCCGACGTCCTGACGGAAGAAGTGGCCGATACCGCGGTCGGGCTGCTGCTCAACACGCTCCGTCAATTGCCGCAGGCGGAGCAATGGCTGCGCCAAGGTCGCTGGAGCCGCGAGGGCGCCTTCCCGCTATCGCCGCTGTCGCTGCGGGGTCGAAGCGTCGGTCTTTACGGTCTCGGGCGCATCGGTCTTGCGATTGCCAAGCGGCTCGAAGCCTTCGGCGTATCGATCGCCTATCATACGCGCAGCCCGCGCGAAGGCCTTGTCTATGCCTACCATTCGACGCTGACGGGGCTCGCAGCTGCGGTCGATACGCTTGTTGTCATCGTACCCGGCACCGAGGCGACGCGGCGGACGGTCAATGCCGAGGTGCTTGCCGCGCTTGGCGGCAATGGGGTGCTGATCAATGTCGGACGCGGCTCGACGGTCGACGAACAGGCCTTGATCGCGGCGCTTCAGGCGGGCGTGATCGCCGGTGCCGGTCTCGATGTCTTCGAGAACGAGCCGCAGGTGCCGGAGGCGCTTGTGGCGCTGCCGAATGTTTCGCTCCTGCCGCACGTGGCCTCTGCCTCGGTGGTGACGCGCAACGCCATGGCCGACCTCGTCGCCGACAACGTCGTGGCGTGGTTCTCGACCGGCAAAGCGCTGACGCCCGTGCCGGAAACACCGTTCACGCGACGCGCGGACTAAGGCCCGACGTCGACGCGCCAGGCGCAAGGTCAAACAGATAGCTCAGGCGGCCAGACGAGCGGCGGCGTAGGTTCTGACCGCATCGCCGAACGCCTTGAACAGGCTCGCGGACGGCGTGTCCGTGCGCACCCAATATTCCGGATGCCATTGCACGCCGACGGCAAAGGCCTTGGAGCCGATCACCGAGACGGCCTCGATCGTGCCGTCGTCGGCAACCGCTTCGACCGCAAGACGGGGCGCGGCAGCGCCGATCGCCTGGCGATGGAGCGAGTTGACGCGGATGCGGCCGGCGCCGAGCACCGGCGCGAGGCAGCTTCCTTCCTTGACGATCACGTCCTGGCGGATGCCGTAGGCGACGTCGAGTTCCTTCACGTCGGGCTTGCGGTGATCCCAGATGCCCGGCAGGTCCTGAATTTCGGATGCGAGCGTGCCGCCGAGCGCGACGTTGAGTTCCTGAATGCCGCGACAGATGGCGAGAAGCGGCACGCCGCGCTCCAGCGCGCGGGTGATGAGCGGCAGGCTGGTCGCGTCGCGGCCGGGATCGAAGGGGCCGTCGCTCTCCTTGGCCTCGGCTCCATAGAGCGAGGGATGGACGTTCGAGCGGGCGCCACTTGCCAGCACGCCGTCGACCCGGTCGAGGATCTCGTCGATGTCGTTGCCGGTCTCGAGTGCCGGGATGAGGAAGGGCATGACGCCGGCGCCTTCGACGGCGGCGCGGACATATTGATGGGCAACGACATGCCAGACATTGCCGTCGAATTCGCGGAAATCGCACGGGATGGCAACGACAGGTTTCGACATCATCAGGCTCCGTTGGATGCTTGAGAAAAGCCTTGCCTTCAGTTGCAGATGAAAGTCAACTGAGAAGGTGGTGAGCGCGATCGTCGCGCCGATCCCGGGCAGCGAGACAGGAGGAGCGATCCGAAACGGCAGGAAATCGCAGGTATTTCTTCAAGAACGAGTAACCATCACAGGCGCAAGTTTGGGATCATCTACGGGCGTCGCAGAATTGTCGAAGTTGCGATCAAGCCGTTTCATTGTGTGAATGCCTATGTTTGGTTGTAGAAACCGAGTATTGTCCCGTGCGGTTCGCACTACTGAGTTGAACTCTTGGGCGATGCCGGCGAAGACCCGTGGTTTTGCTGGGATTCGGTACATTTTTCGGGGCGTTAGACGAAATCTTTCGTTAAGTGATCACCCCTAACAATCCGGTAAACCGGAGCTTGGTTCATGATGCGACTTGGACAGAGCGCTCTTCCGACTGACGTGTATCTGTCATCCGTGAGCTCGCTCTACGAACATCGCAAAACGCTGGTGATCGGCATGCTGTCGCATGTCGTGACGTTCCTGCTCGTCTATCTGAAAACCAGTGATCCGCTCTATCTCGCCTGCTCCGGTGTGATCTTCGTCCTCTGGGCGCTGCGCAATCTCGACATGGCGCGGTTCGACCGGCAGGATTTCTCCAATGCTGATCGGGCGATGGTCCGCAAGTGGGAGAACCGCTACATCGTCGGCGGCGTCAGCGTCACGCTCACCTGCGGTATTGCCTGTGGCTACGCCATCGCCATCAGCCAGGACTCCTTTTCCGAGCTCGCCACCATTTCGGTGACGCTTGCGTCGATGATTTCGCTCGTCGGTCGCAATTACGGCTCCGAGCGGGCCGTGCTCCTCTTGTCTTCCTCGGCCTGCCTGCCGATCGTCATCGGCCTGATCACGCTGCAGGACGTGTTCATGCTGGCGCTTGCCGTGCTGATCCTGCCCTTCATCCTGTCCACCTGGATGATGGCCAACAATGTGCGCGCCTTCCTCTATGAAAACGTGATGGCAGCGCGCGAGATCGCCACGATCGCCGGCCAGTTCGACACGGCGCTCAACAACATGACGCATGGGCTGTTCATGCTTGATGCCGATGGCCGGGTGGTCGTCGCCAACGAGCGGGCCTGCGAACTGCTGGCCCTCGGCGACCGCACCGAACTCAAGGGCTGGCTGCTCGATGATGTGATCCGGCGCGGCGCCCGGCGCATGCGGCTCGATCCGGACAAGACCAAGGCCATTTCGCGCCAGCTCGACCTTCTGCTCAAGGGCAAGCGGCCGCAGGTGCTGATCCCCGTCAGCGAAGAGCTGCATCTGGAATTTTCGGCGAGCCGCCGCGATAACGGCGACACGGTGCTGATTTTTGAAGACGTGACCGCGCGCGTCCAGGCGGAAAAGCAGATCCTGCATATGGTGCGGTTCGACAAGCTGACGCAGCTGCCGAGCCGCGACTATTTCGGGGAGCTGGTGCAGGCGACGGTGAGCGCGGACGACACGGCCGAACGGTTGGTCGGGTTGATGGTTCTCGACGTAACGGAATTCAAGCACGTCAATGACATGCGCGGCCATATCGTCGGCGACAGACTGCTTCATGCGATTGCCGGCCGGCTAAGGGTGCTTGCCGGTGACGATGCGATCGTCGCGCGGCTGATGGGCGACGAGTTCGTCGTGTTCATTCCCGATGGCAGTGACGCTATTGCACTCGAAGAGCGGATGCGCGGACTTCATGCCGATCTGCGCGACACTTACGAAGCCGGCGGCTTCACCTTCAGCATGACGATGAGCGCTGGCATCGTCATCGCTTCGAGCCTCGACCTCAAGCTCGAGGACTTGCAGATCAAGGCGGATCTTGCGCTTTCGGAAACAAAGCTGCGCAACCGCGGCGGCTGCACGGCCTTCGAGGCCGAGATGGATGCGCGCTACGTCGATCGCCAGAAGCTGAAGGCGGACCTGCGCGAGGCGATCAACGCCCGCTGCCTGACGCTCTCCTACCAGCCGATGTTCGCCCCGAACGGCGGGCGCGTGGAGTGCTGCGAGGCGTTGGCGCGGTGGACCCATCCGGAACGCGGGCCGGTGCCGCCGAACGTATTCATCCAGCTTGCCGAAGAGCTCGGGCTGGTCACGGAAATCACCCGCTTTGTTCTCGATCAGGCGTGCCGGGACTGCATGAACTGGCCGGGCGACGTATCGGTGTCGGTCAACCTGTCGGTGCTCGACCTTCGCAGCAGCGAAATCGTGGTCATGGTCACGGACGCACTTCGCGGAACCGGTCTCGATGCCGCGCGGCTGCATCTGGAAGTGACGGAAAGCTGCCTGATGGACGAGCCGCTGAAGGTGCAGGCGATCCTGCGCGAACTGCGCGGACTGGGCATCACCATCGCCATCGACGATTTCGGCACCGGCTACTCGAGCCTCAGCTATCTCGATGCCCTGCCGGTCGACATCATCAAGATCGACCGTTCCTTCGTGCGCAACATCCGCGAGGATTCTCGGCGCTTCAAGCTTCTGCGCGGGACCGCCAACCTTGCCCGCGCGCTCGGCCTGCGCATCGTCGTCGAAGGTGTCGAGACGGCGGACCAGCTACAACTTATCAACGAGCACAATTGTGCCGATCTGATACAGGGCTTCGTCTTTGCCGCGCCCATGCCGGCTTCGGCCATTGCTACGCTTTGCAAGAATGGTGTGCCAAAACGAGGCACAAAAACCACCAGCAAGCGCATCGCCTAACCCCTGAAATCTTCTTAAAACTGTCCTGTTTTGCTGCTGGTTTTCCGGTAGCAAGTCATTGATTAGGTGCGCCAAATTGATCCCGCTTTGGTGCGCTTGATTTCAAATCGAGCAAATAAGTTCACGAATTTTTATGGTTAACGAAAAGTTAACGGTGAACTGTTTCGATTTGCGGTTGCCGCCTCATCACCCGTCAATAGGTTAACGATTTGTTAACCATGAGGTGTTGAGTATGGGTGAGAAGGTTCACCAGGCTGAGCCTGGGCGCTTTTCTGAAAAACTGATGCAATTGCTCGATCGCGTCGAATACCGGCGGGTCGAAACCGGCGAGGACATGGAGGACATCGCGCGGCTGCGCTACAAGTCCTACAAGTCCGTCAATCTGATGGAGTTGACCGGCTCGACGCTGATCGACGATCTCGATTTCGACAGTCACGCCTATGTCTTCGGTCTCTATCTCGACGAAGTGCTTGTCAGCACCGTGCGCGTTCATCATGTGACGTCGGATCATCGCGCCAGCACGTCGGGCATGATCTTCGCTCCCGAGATCGACGCGTTCCTCGACGCCGGCATGGTGCTGGTCGATCCCGGCCGGTTGGCGGTCGATCCTGACGTGATCGGCGACGAGATGCGGGCGCTTCCCTATCTGACGCTGCGACCGGTCGCGATGGCGTGCGAGTATTTCGCTGCCGACCGCTGCCTGACGGCCTGCCGTCCGCGACACGCGGCTTTCTACAAACGCATCTTTGCGTCGGAGACGGTTGTCGCCAAGCGCGAGAACCTCGGTGTCTACAATGCCGACGGCGCGCTTCTGGTGGCACAGGTGCGGGGGCAGCGGCCGTCGATCCTCGACCGCTACCCGGTCTTCGATTCCGAACCGTTCGAACGCCGCATGATGTTTGCCGACCGCAGCGAGGTGCCGTTTGCGCCGCTGACGATCCTGCCGACCGCGCGCATGGCGCAGACCGGCTACGGCCGCTCCTACCGGACGTCCGTCTTCCGGTAAGCGGCCTCGATTGCGAATGCGAATTCGGGGCGCGTCGAGGCGCGCCGCACCTTGCTGTGTGGCGTGACATTTCGCCCCATCAGGTATGGCTAAAGAACGGGTTTTCGTTGCGCCAGCCGTGCGCATTGTGTAAGGGCAGCTATAAGGGTTTCGCGGCTTTTCGCGAGACCGTGCTTCGATAGGGCGGCGATGACCCCAAGGTGGCGCCGCGGCATTCAGGGAGAATTTTGAACGATGGCTGAGCATCATTCTGGACCGGTCGATGTGGGCGCTCCGATGGACTATCCGGAACACGAGAAGACCTACCTCATGTTCCTGAGTGCCTCGAAGTACGGCACGCTTTTCTGCGTCGCCCTGCTGATCGCGATGGCTGCCGGCTTCTTCACGACGATGGGCCTGATCTCCTCGATCGTGCTTTTCATTCTGATCAACGTCGCCGGTTTCTTCTTCCTTCGCTAATCGGCGCGACCAAACCGACCGTTGAGGGAGCGCAGACCGTGCTTCCTCGGCGACCGGGCGTTTGCCCGGAAGAAGTTGCATGTCGCCGGCTGGAGGTGCCGACGCATATGGCTTGAGGCCCGGATGCCCGTCGGAGGGCAGGGGCGGATAATCCTCACCCGAGTGAGGGAGGAGTGGACAGCAGGCCCGCAGAGCCCGGTTGCGGCTCGATGCCGGTGGATCGCCAAAGGTCCCGCATCCAGGCGATGGCTTGCTCCAGACGATTGCGCCGGGCACAGGTGTGCCGCGCACATGAGGGCGTGTCGGCCCGGTAGGCCACCCGCTTTGCAGTCGGAGAGAATGCCCGCATTCCGGCCCTGGCTCGATTGCGGCCAGGAGGGGGGACTTGTGAGCGAGATCGTCTTCGTCGCCAAGGAAACGGATCCGAACGAGGGTCGCGTTGCCGCATCACCGGATACTGTGAAGAAACTGAAAGGTCTCGGCTTCGACGTCGTCGTCGAGGCGGGCGCCGGGTTTCTGTCGCGCATTCCGGATGCCGAGTTCGAAAAGTCCGGCGCCCGGATCGGCACGACGGCAGACGCCAGGGCGGCGGATGTCGTGCTCAAGGTCCGTCGGCCGACGAGTGTCGAGATTGCCGGCTACAGGTCCGGCGCCATCGTCATCGCCATCATGGATCCCTACGGCAACGAGGCGGCGATCGCCGAGATGGCGAATGCCGGATTGACCGCTTTTGCGATGGAGCTGATGCCGCGCATCACGCGCGCGCAGTCGATGGACGTGCTGTCCAGCCAGGCCAACCTCGCCGGCTATCAGGCGGTCATCGACGCGGCCTACGAATATGACCGGGCGCTGCCGATGATGATGACGGCGGCCGGCACGGTTCCTGCCGCCAAGGTCTTCGTCATGGGCGCCGGCGTTGCCGGTCTGCAGGCGATCGCGACGGCCCGCCGTCTCGGGGCCGTGGTCTCGGCAACCGACGTGCGTCCCGCCGCCAAGGAGCAGGTCGCCTCGCTCGGGGCCAAGTTCATCGCCGTCGAGGACGACGAGTTCAAGGCGGCTGAGACCGCCGGCGGCTACGCCAAGGAAATGTCCAAGGACTATCAGGCCAAGCAGGCAGCACTTGTCGCCGAGCATATCGCCAAGCAGGACATCGTTATTACCACGGCGCTTATCCCCGGCCGCCCGGCGCCGCGGCTCGTTACCCGCGAGATGCTGAAGAGCATGAAGCCCGGTTCGATCGCGGTCGACCTTGCGGTCGAGCGCGGCGGCAACGTCGAGGGGGCAGAGGCCGGCAAGGTCGCCGAGGTCGAAGGCGTCAAGGTTATCGGCCATCTCAATGTGCCGGGCCGCATCGCCGCTTCCGCCTCCGGGCTTTATGCCAAGAACCTCGTCACCTTCCTGGAGACGATGGTCTCCAAGGAGACCAAGGCGCTCGCGCTCAACATGGAAGACGAGCTCGTCAAGGCGACGGCGCTCACCCATGGCGGTCAGGTCGTGCATCCGAACTTCGGCGCCAGCAAGGGGGACAAGTGATGGCGAATGAACTTCTCGACAAGGCGCTCGCCGATCTCGACCGGGCGGTAGAAGCGGTCCGCACCGCGGCCGAATACGTGCCGGATGCGGCCGGTGCCGTCGCCCATGGCGCCACCGGCGGTGCGATCGACCCCTTCGTCTTTCGCCTGGCGATCTTCGTGCTGGCGATCTTCGTCGGCTACTACGTCGTCTGGTCGGTGACGCCGGCGCTGCACACGCCGCTGATGGCGGTCACCAACGCGATCTCCTCGGTCATCGTCGTCGGCGCCCTGCTGGCGGTCGGCATTTCCGCCTCGGGCCTTGCGACCGGCTTCGGCTTCATCGCGCTGGTGCTCGCCTCCGTCAACATCTTCGGCGGCTTCCTCGTCACCCAGCGCATGCTCGCCATGTACAAGAAAAAAGACAAGTGAGGCCGGCCTGATGAACGCCAACTTCGCAGCCTTCCTCTACCTCGTCTCGGGCGTCCTGTTCATCATGGCGCTGCGCGGCCTCTCGCATCCGACCACCAGCCGCAAGGGCAATACCTACGGCATGGTCGGCATGGGCATTGCCATCGTCACGACGCTGCTGCTTGCCAAGCCGAGCTTCGGTGGCCTGATGCTGATCGTGCTTGGCCTTGCCATCGGCGGCGGCGTCGGTGCCGTGATCGCCCGTCGCATTGCCATGACGTCGATGCCGCAGCTGGTCGCCGCCTTCCACTCGCTGGTCGGTCTTGCCGCCGTCATGGTGGCGGCTGCCGCCATGTATGCGCCGGAAAGCTTCGGCATCGGTACGATCGGTGACATCCACGCGCAGGCGCTGGTCGAAATGTCGCTCGGCGTCGCCATCGGCGCGATCACCTTTACCGGCTCGGTCATCGCCTTCCTAAAGCTCGACGGTCGCATGTCCGGCAAACCGATCATGCTTTCGGGTCGCCATGCGATCAATGCCGGCCTGGCCGCCGCGCTCGTCGTGCTGGTGATCATGCTGGTCCTGACCCAGAGCACGACGGTGTTCTGGCTGATCGTCGTACTGTCGCTGGCGCTCGGCGTGCTGATCATCATTCCGATCGGCGGCGCCGACATGCCGGTGGTGGTCTCGATGCTCAACTCCTATTCGGGCTGGGCCGCGGCCGGTATCGGTTTCACGCTCGGTAACCTGGCGCTGATCATTACCGGGGCGCTCGTCGGTTCGTCCGGTGCGATCCTCTCCTACATCATGTGCAAGGGCATGAACCGCTCGTTCATCTCGGTCATCCTCGGCGGCTTCGGCGGTGAGACAGCAGCGGCCGCAGGCGAGGACGGTGTCCAGCGCACGGTCAAGCAGGGCTCGGCCGATGACGCGGCCTTCCTGATGGCGAACGCCTCCAAGGTGATCATCGTGCCCGGCTACGGCATGGCGGTCGCCCAGGCACAGCATGCGCTGCGCGAAATGGCCGATCAGCTGAAGGCGGCCGGCGTCGAGGTCAAATATGCGATCCATCCGGTCGCGGGCCGCATGCCCGGCCATATGAACGTTCTGCTGGCTGAAGCAAACGTTCCCTATGACGAAGTGTTCGAGCTCGAGGATATCAATTCCGAGTTCGCGCAGGCCGATGTCGCCTATGTCATCGGCGCCAACGACGTCACCAACCCGGCGGCGCGCGACGACAAGTCCTCGCCGATCTACGGCATGCCGATCCTCGACGTCGACAAGGCCAAGACCTGCCTGTTCGTCAAGCGTTCGCTCGGCTCCGGCTATGCCGGCATCGACAACACGCTGTTCTACAAGGACGGCACGATGATGCTGCTCGGCGACGCCAAGAAGGTGACGGAAGACATCGTCAAGGCGCTGCACGCCTGAGGGCTGCTCGCATCGACCGATAAAGAAACGCCCGCCTTTCGGCGGGCGTTTTGCGTTGAAGGACATGCGCGCGCCGTATGCGGCGATGTGTCGAGCTTTAGTCCAGGTCGACTTAGCCAGCCGGTGCCAGTGTCAGCTCGTCAATGCCGACGGCGAGGTTCAGGCCTTCCTGCACCTGGACATTGACCGGCTGTAGCATAAACGCCTTGTTGGTGCCGCCGCCGATCACCTTGGCGCCACCGCCGACGGCGAGACTCGCATCGGCGCCGACGCCGTAATACTCACCGGCAAGCGCGAATTCGCTGATCGGTGTGCCTGTCTTGGCAAGCACGTCCCAGATCATCGTGCTCTTTCCCGTCTTGCCGATGTCGATGCCGATCTTGCGGATCGTGCCGGCATAGACGGCCTTCGGTGCGCCATTGGTGGGCGTGAAGGTGCACATCAGGTTCTTGGTTGAGGTCAGGATCATGCCAGTGCCGCCTTCCGAACCACAAACGAGGCGGCCAAGGGCGACATAGTTTTGCGCGGCGGCCGGGCCCGTGGCAAGCGCGGCGAGCGCCAGCGCAGTGACGAGGGTTCGTTTGATCATGGCTAGTCTCCGTTCTTGATGCTTCAAGCAAACGGATGGCGGGCAGGAAGGTTCCGCTGTGCAGGGGGCAATGCCTGCAAACGAAAACGCCCGCGATGCGGTCGCGGGCGTTTCGAAATGCGTGATCGGGTTGGCTCAGGATGCCTTGACGCGGGCAAGGCCTGCGCGGGCCGGCTCGTATTTCGGGTCGAGCTGCAGCGCGTGCGAATAGGATTTCGACGCTTTGGCCTTGTCGCCCTTGCGCTCGTAGATCAGCGCCTGGTTGGCCCAGGATTCGGCGACCTTGCCGTTCAGGTTGATCGCGGTGTTAAAGTCGGAGAAGGCGTTGTCGTCGTCGCCTTGCGCGACATAGGAGATGCCGCGGCCGTTATAGGGTTCCGGCGAGCTCGGCGACAGCGAGATCGCGGTCGAGAAGTCTTCGATCGCCTGGCCGTGCTGGTTGCGTGCCTGGTAGATCAGGCCGCGATTGTGATAGGCGCGCGGATCGGTGGTATCGAGCTGGATGGCCTTGTTGAAATCGTTGAAGGCGGAATCGAGCTGGCCGGCCTGGCGATAGAGATTGCCGCGGCCGATATAAGCGACGTCGTAGTTGGCGTTGAGCTGCAGGGCCGTGTTGTAGTCGGCAAGCGCTGCCTGGGTATTGCCCATGTTGCGATGAACGAGCGCCCGGTTGGCATAGGCCTGGTAGAAGCGCGGGTTCAGCTTGATCGCCTGGTCGAAATCGGCAATCGCGCGGCGGTATTCGCCGGCGCGGCCGTAAGCCGAGCCGCGGACATTGTAGCCTTCCGGATCGCTCGGGTTGGAGGCGATGACGCTCGAAAGCGAGGCGATGTTTTCCTGCGAGCCCTGTTCGCGCTCGACCTTGTTGGTGACGGAGTCCGGACCGTCGGTCGTGCAGCCGGCGATGAGGAGGGCCGAGCCGAGAAGCAGCATGGCGGCAAGCCTCGGCTTGCGCTGGTGGCGGCGAGACGCCTCATGGACATTAAAACCGGAGACGTCCGCAGTCATGGCAGCAAGTGTCAAAGGTTGATCCCTCAAATCGACAAGGTCTCGAAAGCCATCGGCTTTCCGTTTCTGGAGCCGCTGAACTCCCCGCGGGCTCCTCAAGCCGGGCCAAAGTCGGCCTTGGCAGACCACCGGTCCAAACACTCCGGTCGGTCGTCCGTCGGTGGCAGCGTCGAGCACGCTAGCCTGTCGGCGGAAAAGATGTCCATACCAAAAAAAGGCGGTGGCGATATTTCGCCCCCGCCACGACTTACATCGAATAGCGTCGAAAAAACGACAAATCAGCGAGCCAGGAGGCCTTCGCGCTGTGCACGCTTGCGTGCCAGCTTGCGGACGCGGCGAACGGCTTCAGCCTTTTCGCGAGCGCGCTTCTGGGACGGCTTCTCGTAGTAGTCACGCATCTTCATTTCGCGGAAAATGCCTTCGCGCTGCATCTTCTTCTTGAGAGCGCGGAGCGCCTGATCGACATTGTTATCGCGGACTAGTACCTGCACGTGAATCCCGTTCCTTGGTTCGTGTTGTTTGCTGCTCCGTCAGGTGCGGAGGCAAAAGAGTGACATTCGCTAAGCTGGAAGCTTTACGATTAGATGAGCGGATACCAGATCATCAGGCGAAAGTCCAGCGACGACATGAGGCGGCGCTGAAAAAAACCTGAGATACGAGTGTCGCGCGACTTATCCCGCGCCGCTTAACCGATCCATAGTCATGTCGCAACTGCGCGCAAGTCCACGCAAATGCGTCGCAAAAGAAACGTTGCGCAGGTCTCGGATTTGCGATTTCTAACTCCAACGAGAATGATCACCGGGAGTAACGGGCCGATGCGCAAATATTCAGTTTTCGCCGTGGCGCGCGAGGCGCTGCGCGGCCACAAGGGATGGGGCCCGCACTGGGCATCGCCGGAGCCACGCAAGGAGTATGACGCCATCATCATCGGCGGCGGCGGCCATGGCTTGGGAGCAGCCTATTACCTTGCCAAGGAGCACGGCATCTCAAATGTCGCGGTGCTCGAAAAGGGATGGATCGGCGGCGGCAATACCGGCCGCAACACGACGATCATCCGGTCCAACTATCTCTATGAAGAGAGCATGGACATCTACGAGCATTCGCTGAAGCTCTGGGAAAACCTCTCGCAGGATCTGAACTACAACGTCATGTATTCGCCCCGCGGCGTGATGATGCTGTCGCACAACATCCATGACCAGCAGTCGTTCAAGCGCCACATCAATGCCAACCGTCTCTACGGCATCGACAACGAGTGGCTGACGCCGGAGCAGGCCAAGGCCTATTGCCCGCCGCTCGATATCGCCAAGACTGCGCGCTACCCGATCAACGGGGCGGCCCTGCAGCGCCGTGGCGGCACGGCCCGCCACGATGCGGTTGCCTGGGGCTATGCGCGTGCGGCCTCCGACCGCGGCGTGCACATCATCCAGAACTGCGAAGTGACCGGCATCCGCCGCGACGAGACCGGCCGGGTCGTCGGGGTCGACACCAATCGCGGCTATATCGGCGCCAAGAAGGTCGGCATTTCCGCCGCCGGCCACACCTCGGTGCTAATGCAGATGGCCGATGTGCGCGTGCCGCTGCAGAGCCAGCCGCTGCAGGCGCTGGTCTCCGAACCGCTGAAGCCGATCTTCCCCTGCGTCGTCATGTCGAACTCGGTGCATGCCTATATCTCGCAGTCCGACAAGGGCGAGTTCGTCATCGGCGCCGGCACCGACCAGTACAATTCCTATTCGCAGACCGGCGGCCTGCAGATCATCACGCACACGCTGGACGCCATCTGCGAGCTCTTCCCGATGTTCCGCCGTGTCAAGATGATGCGGCAGTGGGGCGGCATCGTCGACGTCACCCAGGACCGCTCGCCGATCCAGGGCGTCACGCCGGTTCCGGGCCTCTACCTGAACGCCGGCTGGGGTACGGGCGGCTTCAAGGCGACGCCGGGCTCGGCCCATCTCTTCGCCCATCTGATCGCCAAGGGCGAGCCGCATCGTCTCGCCGCAGGGCTGACGCTGGAGCGCTTCCGCACCGGCCGGCTCATCGACGAAGCGGCTGCCGCCGCCGTTGCGCACTGAGGATTTCGAGATGCTTCTGATCTACTGCCCCTATTGCGAGGAAGAGCGTTCCGAGCTCGAGTTCCGCGGTGCCGGCGACGCCCATATCGCCCGCCCGGAAAACATCGCCGACATCACCGACGAACAGTTCGAGGAATATTTCTTCCTGCGTCAGAACCCCAAGGGTCTGATCTTCGAACGCTGGCGCCACATCCATGGCTGCGGCCGATTCTTCAACGCCGCCCGCGACACGGTCAGCGACCGTTTCTACACCACCTACAAGGCTGGCGAACCGAAACCTGACATCGCCACCATTCTTCAAAGCGAGCAGGACAAGAACGGCCAGGATAAGGGAGCCGCGAAATGATGGGCGCCAATCGCATTCCAGGCGTCGGCCGCCTGACCCCCGCCCGCACCGCGCGCTTCACCTTCGACGGCCGCACGCTGACGGCGCTCGAAGGCGACACGGTCGCTTCGGCGCTGCTTGCCAACGGCATCCATCTCGTCGGCCGCTCGTTCAAGTACCACCGTCCGCGCGGCATTCTTTCGGCCGGTGCCGAGGAGCCGAACGCGCTGCTTGACGTCTCGCGGGATGCCGCCCGGCGCCAGCCGAACGTGCGCGCCACGGTGCAGGAAGTCTTCGACGGCATGAAGGTGGAATCGCAGAACCGCTGGCCGTCGCTCGCCTTCGACATCGGCGGTCTCAATGACCTGATGTCACCGTTCTTCGCCGCCGGCTTCTACTACAAGACCTTCATGTGGCCGAAGGCCGCCTGGCACGCGATCTACGAACCCTTCATCCGCCGTGCTGCCGGCCTCGGCGTTACGCCGACGGAAGCCGATCCGGATCACTATGCCAGCCGCTACGCGCATTGCGATGTGCTTGTCATCGGTGCGGGTGTTGCCGGTCTATCCGCAGCACTTGCCGCTGCCAAGGCCGGCGCCAAGGTGATCATCTGCGACGAGCAGCCGGAAGTCGGTGGTGCGCTTCGCTACGAGAGCGGCACGACCATCGACGGCAAGGATGGCTGGGACTGGGCGCAGGAGGCCGCCAAGACGCTTGCCTCCATGGACAACGTCACGGTGCTCACCCGCACCACCGGCTTCGGCTACTACAACCACAATTTCGTCGGCCTCGTCGAGCGCGTGACCGATCATCTGGCGGCCCTCGACAAGTCGCTGCCGCGCGAGCGACTTTGGCAGGTGCGCGCCAAGAAGGTGATCCTCGCCAACGGCCAGATCGAGCGGCACATGGTGTTCGCCAACAACGACCGCCCGGGCATCATGCTCGCTTCGGCCGGCCGCACCTATCTCAATCACTTCGGCGTCGCAGTCGGCTCCAAGGTTGGCGTCTACACGGCGCATGACTCGGCCTATGAGGCGGCCTTCGACCTGAAGCGGGCCGGTGTTTCGGTTCCTGTTATCGTCGACTGCCGCGAAAATCCGGGCGAGGCGGTGCTGGCGGAAGCGCGCAAGCTCGGCATCGAGGTGCTGACCGGGCATTCGGTGATCAAGGCCGGTGGCAAGCTCCGCGTCAACTCGATCAGTGTCGCCCGCAATGGCGGCGGCTCGGCCCGCAAGTTCGCCGTCGACGCGCTTTTGGTCTCGGCCGGCTGGACACCGTCGGTGCACCTGTTCTCGCAGTCGCGCGGCAAGGTGAAGTTCGATGCGGCGACGCAGCGCTTCCTGCCAGGCACGTACCTGCAGGATTGCCTGTCGATCGGCGCCTGCAACGGCACCGACGACCTGCAGGCAACCATCGACGAGGCGCTTGCGGCCGGCGAACTGACCGCGCGTGCGGCCGGTACAGAGGGCGGTGCGCAGGTGACGCTTTCGGGCGAAAACCGCTACGGCTGGACCGGCGGCATGATCGGCGCTGCAGAAGGCGCCGGGCCGGACACCACGGTCAAGGCCTTCATCGACTTCCAGCACGACGTCTGCGCCAAGGACATTCGTCTGGCGGTGCGCGAAGGCATGCACTCGATCGAGCACATCAAGCGCTTCACCACCAACGGCATGGCGTCCGACCAGGGCAAGCTTTCCAACATGCATGGTCTGGCGATCGCCGCCGAAGCGCTTGGCAAGGACATTCCGCAGGTGGGTCTGACGACCTTCCGCCAGCCCTACACGCCGGTGACCTTCGGAGCGATCGTCAACCACTCGCGTGGTGCCCTGTTCGACCCCGCGCGCAAGACGCCGATCCATGCCTGGGAGGAGGCGCATGGCGCCGAGTTCGAGGATGTCGGCAACTGGAAGCGTGCCTGGTTCTACCCGCGCTCCGGCGAAGACATGCATGAGGCGGTCGCGCGCGAGTGCAAGACGGTGCGCGACGTGGCTGGTGTCTTCGACGCCTCGACGCTCGGCAAGATCGAGGTTGTTGGCCCGGATGCGGCGCAGTTCCTCAATCTCATGTACACCAACGCCTGGGACAACCTGAAGCCCGGCCGCTGCCGCTACGGCATCATGCTGCGCGACGACGGCTTCGTCTATGACGACGGCGTGGTCGGTCGCCTGGCGGAGGATCGCTTCCACGTGACGACGACGACCGGCGGTGCGCCGCGCGTCATGAACCACATGGAAGATTATCTGCAGACCGAGTTCCCGCACCTGAAGGTGTGGCTGACCTCGACGACGGAACAGTGGGCCGTCATCGCCGTGCAAGGACCGAAGGCGCGCGAGATCATCGCGCCGCTCGTCGAGGGCATCGACCTCTCCAACGAGGCCTTCCCGCACATGAGCGTCGCCGAGGGCAGGATCTGCGGCGTGCCGACACGGCTCTTCCGCATGTCGTTCACCGGCGAGCTGGGCTTCGAAGTCAACGTGCCGGCAGACTATGGCCAGGCGGTATGGGAAGCGATCTGGGCACGGGCCGAGCCGATGGGCGCCTGCGCCTATGGCACGGAAACCATGCACGTGCTGCGCGCCGAGAAGGGCTATATCATCGTCGGCCAGGACACCGACGGGACCCTGACGCCGGACGATGCCGGTCTTTCCTGGGCCGTCTCGAAGAAGAAGCCCGACTTCGTCGGTATCCGCGGCCTGAAACGCCCGGATCTCGTCAAGGATGGCCGCAAGCAGCTTGTCGGTCTTCTCACCAAGGATCCGAAGGTGGTGCTGGAGGAAGGCGCGCAGATCGTCGCCGACCCGAACCAGCCGAAGCCGATGACCATGCTCGGTCACGTGACGTCGTCCTACTGGTCGGCAAACTGCGGTCGCTCGATTGCGCTGGCCATGGTGGCCGGTGGCCGCGAGCGCCTCGGCCAGACGCTCTACGTGCCGATGACCGATCGCACCATTGCCGTCGAAGTGAGCGACATGGTGTTCTTTGACAAGGAAGGGGGCCGCCTCCATGGCTGACCAGGTTACTGCAAGCCGCAAGGCGGCACTCACCGCGCGCGGGGGCTCGGCCGAGGCGATCCTGACGCCTGCGCCGGCAGCAACGCGCATTTCGCTGCGCGCCGGCGCCGACGCACTGCCGGCCCTTTCGGCCGCACTTGGCGTGACGCTGCCGACCCGGCCGAAGACCTCGGCTTCTTCCGGCCCGCGCCATGCGCTGTGGATCGGCCCGGACGAGTGGCTGGTCATCGATGAGAGCCAAGCCGACCTGATGGCGGCAGCGGCCTCAAGCGGCACGCTGCATTCGGCGGTCGACATTTCGCATCGCAACGTCGCCGTCATTGTCAGCGGTCCGGGCGCCGACGTGGCTATCAACAGCGGCTGCCCGCAGGATCTGTCGCTGGCGATCTTCCCGGTAGGTGGCTGCTCGCGCACGATCCTCGGCAAGGCGGAGATCATCCTCTTCCGCACAGCTGAGGATCAGTTCCGGGTCGAGTGCTGGCGGTCGTTCTCGCCCTTCGTCTTCGGACTGCTTTCCGAGGGCGCTGCTGACGCCGGCCACTAAATGAAAAAGCCGGGAGGTGCGAGCAAGCACCTCCCGGCATTCGAAGACTGTTTGAAACAGCTCGCTCTCATTGCCGAGCGAGCAAGATGCCTTTTTCGAGGAGCGTGCGCTTCGTCGCGTCGTTCAGGTCGTAATCCTGAAGGTGCTCGGGTTCGACCCAGGCATGTTCGACGAACTCGTCGTTGAGGCTGACCTCGCGATTTTCGGCCTCACAGTCAAAGATCAGATAGATCATATGAAGCTGCTCGGTTGAGCCGTCGGCATAGGACTTTGTCCGGATGTCGTCCCGGAAGGTCCAGGGCTTGATCGTTCCGATCTCCAGACGGTCTCCGAGCTCTTCCCGGATTTCACGGCGCAAGCCCTCATCGAGACGTTCGCCCGGCTCGAGGCCGCCACCCGAAAGCGCCCATTGCCCGGGAAACACGCCGCGATCGGGCGGCATCTTGCAGAGCAAGTAGGCGCCCCTGTTCTGAATGAGCGGGCAGACGATGATACGCTGGCGCAATGACTTCTCCATTTACTGATCTTGCGACCACGACAGCCGCCTTGCTTTTTTACGCGAAGCGCAAGTACCAGAAGAGCGCAATCTCGTGCGTTCCCGGCGTCAATGCCGAATAGAGGTGTCGGTCGTGGCCGGCGAGCTCGAAGCCGTAGCGCTCGTAAAAGCGGCAGGCGGCGACATTGTTCGATTGGGTCTCAAGCCTGATCCCCGGCAGGCCCCGTTCCCGCGCCCAGGACACTGCCCTGTCCATGAGAGCTCGCGCGACGCCGGCGCGGCGCGCGTCCTTGTCGACGGCGATATCGTCCACCTCGGCATAGCCGTTCCACGCCTTCGAGAGTGCAATGTAACCGGCGAGCCGGCCGTCGAGACGCGCTGTGAAGAGGGCGGCATCCGGCCCAGCCGCGGTCTCCACAAGCTCGTCCGGGTCGGATCCATAGGTCTTGATGTAGCTCTCGACCAGAGCGACGTCGCCGAGATCGGGGCCGATGAAGGGCGGCCGTGCCTCGGACGTAACCTCGAAGGAAAAGTCGCAGCCGGCAAAGTCGCTGACGAAACGCCCGTCGGCCGGCTCGACGATGACTGCTACTGTCATGGGATCTGCCTGCTCAAACCGCCTCAGGCATCGGCGGGGCGATCCTTGGGATCGAACTGGATGATCGTCTGCCAGGTTGCCGTCAGCGCCGGCTTGCGCTCGCCTTCGATCTCGACGCTGACGTCGTAGGTGATCATCAGCATGCTGGCGCCGCGGAAGCGGGCATCGGCCATGGTGAAGTGGCCGCGCACCTTGGCGCCGCTCTTCACCGGCGCGATGAAGCGCACTTTCTCGAAGCCGTAATTGATGCCCATGGTCTGTTCGCGGATTTTCGGCAGGCAATTGTAGTTCATCGCGGAGAGCAACGAGAGCGACAGGAAGCCATGCGCGATCGTGCCGCCGAAGGGCGTTTCGGCAGCGGCCCGCACCGGGTCGACGTGAATATACTGATAGTCGCTGGTTGCCTCGGCGAATTTGTCGATTGTTTCCTGCGTGACCGTGATCCAGTCGGAAACGCCGACCTCCTTGCCGACCAGCACCTTGATCTCAGAAAGTGAAATGTCGTGCAGCATGTAAACGCCTCGAAACAAGCCCCCCAAGCGATCTATAGGCTCGCCCGTTGCAACCTGCAAGTGGTGGAAAAGCTTTAGAAAACCTCGACGAAGAAGGCAACGGAGCGCGGCGCCACGTGATCGGCGGGGGATGACGCTGCGAGCGCATCCTGCCATTTTCCATTGACGCTGTCGGGCAGGCGGAGGGGATGCGGCGCATGGCTGCGATTGATGACGACGGCAAGCCGCGTTGCCCGCTTCTGGGTGCGGTCGGGGGTGGTCAGCACCATTGTCAGATTGTCCGTTGCCGGATGCTCCCAGTCGGTCACGGTCATCGGGTGACCGTCGAGACGGCACCACTCGACGTCGCCGTTTCCTGTCAGGAACGTGGTCTCGTCGAAAACGCCGAAGCGGGAGCGCATGGCTGACAGGGCCTCAGTATGGGCGACGATCTCGTCGTCCATCGCCGTCCAGTCGAGCCAGGTGATGGCGTTGTCCTGGCAGTAGGCGTTGTTGTTGCCCCGCTGGCTGCGCCCGGCTTCGTCGCCGGCGGTCAGCATGATCGTGCCGCGGGTGGCAAAGAGCGTGCCGATGAGCGCCATCACGTCATGGCGGCGAGCCGCCTTGATTTCCGGATCCGCCGTCGGCCCTTCGGCGCCATTGTTCCAGGAATGGTTCTCGTTGTGGCCGTCGCGATTTTCCTCGCCGTTCGCCTCGTTGTGCTTGCCGGCATAGGAGACGAGATCGGCCAGCGTGAAGCCGTCATGGGCGGCGATGAAGTTGACCGTGCGCGTGCCGCTCTCACCCCAGCGGGCGAAACTGCCTGAGGAGCCGGCAAGCGCTGTCGCCAGCGCGCCAATCGAATGGCGGTCGCCGCGCCAGTAGATGCGGAGGTCGTCGCGGGCGCGGTCGTTCCACTCGAGGAAGGGCGCGGGGAAATTGCCGAGCTGGTAGCCACCGGGACCGATATCCCAGGGCTCGGCGATCAGCACCCGGTCGGCAAGCAGCGGATCGGCCGCAATCGCCTGAAAGAGTGGGGCATCGCGGTGGAAGCCGCCCATGTCGCGGCCGAGGATCGAGGCGAGATCGAAGCGGAAGCCGTCGACGCCGGCAGCGCTGACGAAGTGGCGCAGGCTGTCGAGGATCAGTGCCTCGACCACCGGATTGTCGCAGGCGATCGTGTTGCCGCAGCCGGTATCGTTGATCAGCTCGCCCGGGCGGTCGGTGGCGTGACGATAATAAGTCAGGTTGTCGAGGCCGCGCATCGACAGCGTTGTGCCGAAGCGATCGCTTTCACCGGAGTGGTTGAAAACGAGATCGAGGATGACGCCGATGCCGGCCTTGCGCAGCGCCTCGACGGTCTTTCGCAGCTCCTTGATGCCGCCCGGCACCAGGCGCGGATCGAGTGCCATAGGGGCGATCGGATTGTAACCCCAGCCGTTCTTCAGACCGAGCGGTGGCAGATGGCGTTCGTCGATCCAGGCGACGATCGGCATCAGCTCGATGGCCGAGACGCCGAGGCGCTTCAGATGTTCGATGATGGCGGGCTCGGCGAGGGCGGCCACCGTGCCGCGCTTGGCTTCGGGCACGTCGGGATGAAGGATGGTGAAAGGCTTGACGGCGATTTCGTAGACAAGGCCGCCGGCGCGAAAGAGCGGCGCCTTCACCTTGGCAGCCTTCACCTCGGTGACGATCGCTTTCGGTACGAGGTCGGCGGTGTCTTCGCCAAAGATCGTCAGGCGCGGATCATGGCCAAACGGACGGTCGAGTTCGATGGCATAGGGATCGACGAGAAGCTTGGACGGATCGAACCAGAGACCGTGATCGGGCGAATAGACGCCATCGGCCCGGAAGCCGTAGCGCGTTCCTTTCGGCGCGTCGGCAACCTTCAAGCTGTGAATGTCGCCGTTCCGCGTCATCGGCAGCTGGCGCAGCTGTTTGGCGCCTGATTTGTCGAAAAGGCAGAGATCGATACGGGCGGCATTGTGCGACCAGACCGAAAACACGGTGCCTTCGGAGGTGATGATGGCACCGAGGGGTGGGTTTCCTTTGGTCGGCATGAAGGCGGCCCTCTTCGTGGTGTCGTCGGTGTGTGTGTGTGACCCACCCCCCTCTGCCCGGCCGGGCATCTGCCCCACAAGGGGGAGGTTGACTTGTGGCATCCTCCCATTCCACCGATAAACCGATGCGTTGGTTTACGGGCGAGGGGATCCCTGCGACGTCAACGCCATCTTAGGGCAAGGCCGTGCCGCAGATCGATCTCCCCCTTGTGGGGGAGATGCCCGGCAGGGCAGAGGGGGGTAAGCGGCAAACGAAAAAGGGCCGCATCAAGCGGCCCCGATAGTGCGGTATCTCAGGTAATGACGCTCGGCTCGGTGCGGCCGGTGCGGGTCTTGATGCTGGCGATCTCTTCGGCAACGGCGATGAGATCGGCGAGCGCCGTCTGCGTCTCGATATCGTGACGCGAGGCGTCCGGCTCGAAGCGCTCGATATAGACGCGCAACGTTGCTCCCGATGTGCCGGTGCCCGACAGGCGGAAGACGACGCGGGAGCCGCCTTCGAACAGGATGCGGATGCCCTGGTTCTTGCTGACGGAATGGTCGACCGGATCGTTGTAGGCGAAGTCGTCCGCGGTCGCGACCTTGAGCGCGCCGAAGGACTTGCCGGGCAGCGTGGCAAGCTGGTCGCGCAGGTTGGCGATCAGGCCATTGGCCGCATCAGAATCGACCTCTTCGTAGTCGTGGCGCGAATAGTAGTTGCGGCCGTAGGTCGCCCAATGGTTCTTGACGATGTCGAGCGCGCTTTCCTTGCGCACCGCCAGAATGTTGAGCCAGAGCAGGACTGCCCAGAGCCCGTCCTTCTCGCGCACGTGGTTGGAGCCGGTGCCCGCACTTTCCTCGCCGCAGATCGTCGCCATGCCCTCGTCGAGCAGGTTGCCGAAGAACTTCCAGCCGGTCGGCGTCTCGTAGATGCCGATGCCGAGCTTTTCGGCGACACGGTCGGCAGCACCACTGGTCGGCATCGAACGGGCGATGCCGGCAAGACCCTTGGCATAGCCGGGTGCCAGATGCGCGTTGGCGGCGAGCATGGCTAGACTGTCGGACGGTGTGATGAAGATGCCGCGGCCGATGACGAGGTTGCGGTCGCCGTCGCCGTCGGAAGCGGCGCCGAAATCCGGTGCGTCGGGCGCCATCATCGTCTCATAGAGCGCGCGGGCATGAACCAGGTTCGGGTCCGGGTGGTGGCCGCCGAAATCGGGCAGCGGGATGAAGTTCATCACCGAGCCCTTAGGCGCGCCGAGTCGCTTTTCGATGATCTCCTTGGCATAGGGACCGGTAACGGCGCTCATCGCATCGAAGACGACGCGGAAGCCGCCTTCAATCATTTTGCGGATCGCGCCGAAGTCGAACAGGCTTTCCATCAACTCGGCATAATCGGCGACGGGATCGATGACGGTGATCGTCATGCCGTCGATGTCCTGCGTGCCTTCGGCATCAAGGTTGATGTCGGCGACATCGGAGATCTTGTAGCTGTCGATCACCTTGCTGCGCGCGAAGATCGCGTCAGTGATCTTCTCCGGTGCCGGGCCGCCATTGCCGATGTTGTACTTGATGCCGAAGTCTTCGGTCGGGCCGCCAGGATTGTGGCTGGCCGACAACACGATGCCGCCAAAGGCTTTGTACTTGCGGATGACGTTGGAGGCAGCCGGCGTCGACAGGATGCCGCCGCGGCCGACGAGCACGCGGCCGAAGCCGTTGGCCGCCGCCATCTTGATGGCGATCTGGATGACTTCGCGGTTGTAGAAGCGACCGTCGCCGCCGATGACAAGCGTTTCGCCCTGAAAGCCTTCGAGCGAATCGAAGATCGACTGGATGAAGTTCTCGGCATAGTTCTTCTGCTGGAAGACCGGGACCTTCTTGCGCAGCCCTGACGTGCCAGGCTTCTGGTCGCCGTAGGGGGTTGTGGTAACCGTTCTTATCATGCTGACTTAACCTTTCCCGAGAAGTCCGGAATAAAGAGAGACGTAACGCTCGGCACTTGTGGCCCAGGAAACGTCCGATTTCATGCCCTGGGTCTGAATTTTCGACCAGACTTTGGGCTCGCTGTATGCACGCAGCACCCGCCGGATCGCAAGCCGCAACCCATCGGCATTGACAGGCGTGAACTGGAAGCCGGTCGCGACCTTGGCCGCAAGCCCGGCCTCGTTGGCGTCGATGATGGTATCGGCAAGGCCGCCGGTGCGGGCGACGACCGGCACGCAGCCGTAGCGCAGGCCATAGAGCTGGGTAAGCCCGCAGGGCTCGAAGCGCGACGGAATGAGGATGGCGTCGGAGCCCGCCTGCATCAGATGCGACAGCGGCTCGTTGTAGCCGGTGACCATGCCGATATGGCCGCGATGGCGGGAGGCAGCGGCGAGCAGCGCGCCTTCGAGCGCCGCGTCGCCGGAGCCGAGCACCACGAGCTTGCCGCCCATGGCGACGAGCTCGTCGGCGATCTCGGCGACCAGATCCATGCCCTTCTGCCAGGTGAGCCGGCTGACAACGCAGAAGATCGGGCCGTTGCCTTTTTCAAGGCCGAAGCGTTCCTCGAGCGCACGCCGGTTGGCCGCGCGCTGCTTCAGGCTCGTTGCGCTGAAATGCTGGGCGATGTGCGGGTCGGTCTGCGGATCCCAGATGTCGGCGTCGATGCCGTTGACGATGCCAGAGAGGTCGGCGACGCGGCTCTTCAACAGGCCTTCGAGGCCCATGCCGAATTCGGGCGTCAGGATTTCCTGCGCATAGGAGGGGCTGACGGTGGTAATGGCGTCGGCGGTCTGCAGGCCGCCCTTCAGGAAGCCGACGTCGCCGTAATATTCGACGAACTGCATCGAGAAGGCTTCGGCGGGAAGGGCAAGCTCGGGGAAGACTAAGGCGCCGAACTGGCCCTGGAAGGCGATGTTGTGGATCGTCATCACCGTCGGCGTTGCGGCCGCCGGGCCGAAATGCATGTAGACCGGCGTCAGCGCGGTCTGCCAGTCATGGGCGTGAACGATATCGGGTTTCCAGCCCGAGACGACATCGCCGCCGGCAATTTCTGCCGCCGCAAGCGAGAGTGCGGCAAAGCGGCGGAAATTGTCGACGTAGTCGCGGCCGGTGGCATCGACATAGGGGCCGCCGTCTCGGGCGTAGAGTTCAGGCTGGTCGAGGACCAGCAGATCGAGCCCGTCGATTTCGGCGGCGAGAACTGTCGCCGGATTGCCGAACAGGTTTTCGAAACTGCCGACCTTCTTTTTCTTCTTCAGCTTCTGCAGCACGGCCGGATAGCCGGGCACCAGCGTGCGGGTCTTGACGCCGTGCGGCAAAAGCGCTGCCGGAAGCGCGCCGACGACATCGGCGAGCCCCCCGGTCTTGATCAGCGGATAGACTTCGGACGCAACGGACAGGACGTTCATGAAGTGCCTACATTCCCAGTTTGTCGATCATCGTTTGCGTGATCAGGCAGACGCCGTTTTCCGAACGCCGGAAACGCTTGGCATCGAGCACCGGATCGTCACCGACGACGAGGCCCTCGGGGATCACGACACGGCTGTCGATGACCACGTTGCGCAGCGTCGCGTGGCGACCGATCTTCACATCGGGAAGAACTACGGCATTCTCCAGACGGGAATATGAATTTACGCGGACACCTGTGAACAACAGGCTGCGGTTGAGCGCGGCGCCTGAGATAATGCAGTCGCCGGAGATCAGCGACGAGGTTGCCGAGCCGCGGCGGTTTTCATCGTCATGCACGAATTTCGCCGGCGGCTTGATCTCGGCAAAGGTCCAGATCGGCCAGGTGCTGTCGTAGATGTCGAGCTCCGGCGTCACGTGGGTCAGGTCGATATTGGCCTGCCAATAGGCATCGATCGTGCCGACGTCGCGCCAGTAGGCCTCGCGCTCGAAGTCCGACCGCACGCAGGACTCTGCGAAACGGTGGGCGACGGCTTTGCCGTTATCGACGATGTAGGGGATGATGTCCTTGCCGAAGTCGCGGCTCGATTTCGGATCGGCGGCGTCGCGGCGCAGAAGATCCATCAGGAACTTTGTGTGGAAGACATAGATGCCCATGGAGGCAAGCGCCATCTCCGGATTGCCGGGAATGCCCGGCGGATCGGCCGGCTTCTCGACGAAGGCGATGATGCGGTCCTTTTCGTCGACATGCATCACGCCGAAGCCGGTTGCTTCCATGCGCGGCACCTCGAGGCAGCCGATGGTGACGTCGGCGCCGGAATCGACGTGCTGCTGCAGCATCAATTCGTAGTCCATCTTGTAAATATGGTCGCCAGCAAGGATCACCATGTATTCGACGCCATGGTCCTCGATGATGTCGATGTTCTGGTAAACGGCGTCGGCCGTGCCTTCGTACCATTGCGTTTCGGAAACGCGCTGGCTGGCCGGGAGAATATCGAAGCTTTCGTTTCGCTCCGGGCGGAAGAAGTTCCAGCCACGCTGCAGGTGGCGGATCAGCGAATGCGCCTTGTACTGGGTGGCGACGCCGATGCGGCGGATACCGGAGTTGAGCGCGTTCGACAGCGCGAAGTCGATGATACGGGCCTTGCCGCCGAAATAGACCGCCGGCTTCGCCCGTCGGTCGGTCAGTTCCTTCAGGCGACTGCCGCGACCGCCGGCGAGAACATAGGCCATGGCATCACGTGCCAGAGGTTGCGTACGCTTTTCCACCATTTGTCCTCCCCATTCATTGACCTTAAGGGGTCGTCACGGCGGCCTTCTGCGACGCCTTGCGGCCCTCGATATTTGCAGTCTTCCGCCGCCTTCGGCTGGCGGGTCGGATAAATTACTCCTGTTCCAGAATCAGTGTCGCGAGCGGCGGCAGGGTGATGTTGGCCATGATCGCTCCCGTGCTGTTCTTCTCGGCAAAAACCGCGCCGCCATTGCCCTTGCCGCTTCCTCCATAGATTTCCGCGTCGCTGTTGAGGATCTCCTTCCAGCGACCCTTGACCGGCAGCGGGATGGCGTAGCTTTCCCGGTAGACGGGGGTGAAATTGGTGATGACGGCGACCAGTTTTTCGCCGGGCGCCTTGCGCAGCCAGGCAAAGACCGAGTTGTCGCGGTCGTCGGCCAGCAGCCATTCGAAACCTTCGCCTTCGCAATCGCGCGCATGCAGCGCCGGCTTGGCGCGGTAGGTGCCGTTCAAGTCACGCACCAGCCGTCGCATGCCCTCGTGCAGATGGTATTCGAGCAGGTTCCAGTCGAGCGCTCGATCCTCGGACCATTCGCGCCATTGCGCGAACTCCTGACCCATGAACAAGAGCTTCTTGCCGGGATAGCCCCACATGAAGGCATAGTAGGCCCGGAGATTGGCGAACTTCTGCCAGTCGTCGCCGGCCATCTTGGCGATCAGCGAGCCCTTGCCGTGCACGACCTCGTCATGGGACAGCGGCAGCACGAAGTTCTCGTTGAAGGCATAAAGCAGGCCGAATGTCAGGTCGTTGTGGTGGAACTTGCGGTGCACCGGCTCGCGCGACAGATATTGCAGCGTGTCGTGCATGAAGCCCATGTTCCACTTAAAGCCGAACCCGAGACCCCCCGCATGGACCGGATGGGAGACCTTCGGCCAGGAGGTCGATTCCTCGGCAATCGTCAGGATACCCTTGTGAGAGCCGTATATTTCCGTGTTCAGCGTCTGCAGGAAACGGACGGCCTCGAGGTTCTCGTTGCCGCCATATTCGTTCGGCACCCACTCGCCGTGCTTGCGCGAGTAGTCGAGGTAGAGCATCGAGGCGACCGCATCGACGCGCAGGCCGTCGACATGGAATTTTTCCGCCCAGTAGAGCGCATTGTTGACGAGGAACGACAGCACTTCCTGGCGGCCGAAATTGTAGATCGCCGTGTTCCAGTCGGGGTGGAAGCCTTGGCGCGGATCCTCGTGTTCGTAGAGTGCGGTGCCGTCGAACCAGCGCAGGCCGTGCTCGTCGGTCGGAAAATGTGCCGGCACCCAGTCGAGGATGACGCCGATGCCGACCTTGTGGCAGCCGTTGACGAAGCGGGCAAAACCTTCGGGCTCGCCGAAACGGGCGGTCGGCGCATAAAGACCGGTTGTCTGGTAGCCCCAGGAGGGGTCGAAAGGAAACTCCGAGATCGGCAGAAACTCGATATGAGTAAAGCCCATGTCGACGCAGTAGGGGATCAGCCGGTCGGCAAGCTCGTCCCAGGAGAGCATCTCGCCATTGTCGCGGCGCTGCCAGGAACCGGCGTGCACTTCGTAGATCGAGATCGGTTGCCGTCTTGCGTCGGCCGAGGCCCAATGCTTGCGGTGTGCCTCGTCGTCCCAGGTCTGCGCGATTTCCGGCGTGGTCATCGAGGCCGTGTTCGGGCGTAGTTCGGAGCGCCGGGCAAAGGGATCGGCCTTGAGCGGCAGACGCGTGCCGTTGCGGTCGAGGATCTCGTACTTGTAGACAAGGCCCGCATCGACGCCGGGAATGAAGATTTCCCAGATGCCGGTGTCGGTGCGCAGCCGCATGACGTGGCGACGGCCGTCCCAGTCGTTGAACTGGCCGACGACCGAAACACGCTTCGCATTCGGTGCCCAGACGGCGAAATGGTAGCCGCTGGCACCGTCATGCTCGATCGGGTGCGCCCCCATCTTGTCGAAGAGCCTGAGATGCGAGCCTTCGCGAATGTAATAATCGTCCATCGGTCCGAGAACCGGACCGAAGCTGTAGGGATCGACGACCACCCATTCGCCGCCCTGATTGCGGGCGCGGTAGCGGACGGGCTGTGGCTTCTTCAGCGCCACCGGGCCTTCGAAGAAGCCGGCATCGTCGCGCCGTTCGATCGCCCCCAGGTCCTTGCCCGAGAGCGTTTCGACCGTCACCGTCTCGGCATCGGGGACGAAGCAGCGGGCAAGGACGGTCTTGCCGACGGGGTGCACGCCAAGAACCGCAAAGGGGTCGTCATGCGTGCCCTTGAGGATGGCCGCGATATCCGGGGCTGACAGCAGACCTGAAGCTGCGGGTTCCGGGTCCTTGCCGGCCGAGGGCGTCATCCAGCTCTCCAGATTTCCCCGGCATATTGCCGGATGGTGCGATCGGACGAGAACCAGCCCATCCGTGCGGTGTTGCGGATTGCCTGCGCGTGCCAGTCGGACGGCGTCGTCCAGAGCTGGTCGAGCTCGCGCTGCGCCTTGGCGTAGGCTTCAAAATCGGCAGCGACCATGAACCAGTCGTGATTGTAGAGCCCTTCGACGAGGCTTGCGAAGCGATTGCGGTCATCGGGCGAGAACACGCCGGACGCAATCGCCTGCAGCGCCTGCGACAGCTCGCGCGAGCCTTCGATGATGGCGCGCGGATTGTGACCTTCGGCTCGTGCCCTGGTCACCTCTTCGGCGGTCATGCCGAAGATCTTGATGTTTTCCTCGCCGATCCAGTCGCGCATCTCGACATTGGCGCCGTCGAGCGTACCGATCGTCAAGGCGCCGTTCAGCGCGAACTTCATGTTGCCGGTGCCCGATGCTTCCATGCCGGCCGTCGAGATCTGCTCGGAAAGGTCGGCAGCCGGAACCATGATCTCGGCGAGCGAGACGTTGTAGTTCGGCACGAAGACGATCTTCAGGAGGCCGCGCACCGCCGGATCGTTGTTGACGACACGGGCGACGTCGTTGGCCAGTTTGATGATCAGCTTGGCATTGTGATAGCTCGGCGCCGCCTTGCCGGCAAAGAGCTTGACGCGCGGCACCCAGTCGAGCTCCGGATGGGAGCGGATCTGGTCGTAGAGCGCCACGGCCTCGATGATGTTGAGGAGCTGGCGCTTGTACTCGTGGATGCGCTTGATCTGGATGTCGAACATCGCCGACGGATCGAGCCGGATGCCGAGGCGGCTCTGCACGAGCTGCGCGAGGCGCACCTTGTTGGCGCGTTTGACCGCGGCGAAATGTTCCTGGAAGTCCGCCTTGTCGGCGAAGACGTCGAGCGCCTGCAGCGCCTCGGTATTGTCCATGAACTCGTCGCCGATCGCGTCGCGGATCAGTCCGAAGAGACCGGGATTGCACTGCATCAGCCAGCGGCGCGGCGTAATGCCGTTGGTCTTGTTGTTGATGCGGTCCGGGTAGAGCTTGTGCAGGTCGGCAAACACCGTTTCCTTCATCAGCTCGGTGTGCAGTGCCGAAACGCCGTTGATCGAGTGCGAGCCGACAAAGGCGAGATTGCCCATGCGCACGCGTCGTTCGCCGCTTTCGTCGATCAGCGAGATGTTGCGGATTTCGTCGTCCGTGGCGCCCTTCTGGCGGCGGGCCTCGATCAGGATCTTGGCGTTGATCGCATAGACGATCTGCATGTGGCGCGGCAGCAGGCGCTCGATCAGCGGTACCGGCCAGCTTTCGAGCGCTTCGGGCAGAAGCGTGTGGTTGGTGTAGGAGATCGTGCGGCGGGTGATGTCCCAGGCCTGCTCGAAATCGAGGCCGTGCAGGTCGGTCAAGAGCCGCACCAGTTCGGCAATGGAAATGGCTGGATGGGTGTCATTGAGCTGGATGGCGACGGCGTCCGGCAGCGAGT
This sequence comes from Ensifer sp. ENS07, assembly GCF_014852185.1. Lineage (NCBI taxonomy): Bacteria > Pseudomonadati > Pseudomonadota > Alphaproteobacteria > Hyphomicrobiales > Rhizobiaceae > Ensifer > Ensifer sp. ENS07. The sequence goes on from NZ_JACVBE010000005.1 coordinate 149,641, forward strand.
TGAAATCCGGGTATTGCTGCAGGTGACGGCGCAGGATGTCCTGCAGCGAGGCCGAGGAGAAGAAGTATTCCTGGCGTAGGCGCAGCTCCTGGCCCGCTGGCGTCGCGTCGGCCGGATAGAGAACACGCGTCAGGCTTTCCGCCTTGTTGCTTTCGCGAAGGGCGCCGATGTGGTCGCCGGCGTTGAAGGCGGCCAGCAGGATCGGGTCAATCGGCTGCGCGGTCCACAAGCGCAGCGTGTTGACGCGTTTTGCCCGCCAGCCGACGGCGGGCGTGTCGAAGGCGGTGGCGATGACGCGCTCGGCCGGTTTCCACACGAAACGCTGGATTTCCTCGTCGACATTGGCGGTTTCGACCACGCCGCCGAAGCCGATTTCGTAGGAGCTTTCGCGGCGTTCGAATTCCCAGGGGTTGCCGTGGGCAAGCCAGGTTTCGGGTAGTTCCACCTGCCAGCCATCGGCCATCTGCTGGCGGAAGAGGCCATGCATGTAGCGGATGCCGTAGCCATAGGCGGGTACGTCGACGGTCGCCATCGATTCCATGAAACAGGCAGCCAGCCGTCCGAGACCGCCATTGCCGAGGGCCGCATCCGGCTCGAGCTGGGCGACGACATCGATATCGACGCCGAGGGAGGCGAGTGCGTCGCGCATCTCGTCCATCAGGCCGATATTGGTCATCGCATCGCGCATCAGCCGGCCGATGAGGAATTCGAGCGAGAGATAATAAACGCGCTTGGCGCCGGTTGCGTAGGTCTTGCGGGTGGAGTCCATCCACTTGTCGGTGATGCGGTCACGCGCAACCAGGATCGCCGCCGTCAGCCAGTCATGGGGCTTGGCGACCTTCGGGTCCTTGCCGATGCGGTACTTCAGACGTTCGAGGATTTCGACGGCGAGCTGGCTAGGTTCAGACGACCTTGGGGCGGGCTGCGGCACGTCGTTGGTGGAGAGCCTGTTCATCATGAAACTGTCTTTACCCTTTTGCGTTGGGAGATCGCAGGCCGGACCCGACCGGGGATAAAGCCAATTTATGCATCGATCCGAAGCGCTTGCAACAGATGTTTTTAAATGGATTAGACTTGTCTCAGACGGTGGAGAACGTATCCCGCCGAAACGCAAAATGCCGCCCAGCGGGGCCGGGCGGCATCGTCAGCGATGTGGTCTGTCTTACCTTGTCAGGCGTGCCATCTTGCCCGAGGTGGTGGCGCCGATTTCACCGAAAACCTTGACCAGAGCTGCGGCATCTTCCGGCGACTTGTAGTCGGCTGTGCTGCTGGCGCATCGGCTGAGCACCGATTTTCCCTGGATCGGCGCCATGAAGGCGATGGTGAAGACGCGAATGCCGGCGTCCTTGGCATCCTGGCACGCCTTGAGCGTTGCCGTGTCGGATTTGGAATCCTGGGCTTTGTATTTGTCGAGTTCCGGTTCCGGCTTTGGCGCCGCCGGGATGGTCAACGCCTTTCCTTCGAAATGTGTGTTCGCCCCATCGGTCATGAAGACTATGTACTTTTTCGGCGTCAGGCCGTTGGATGCCGTGTGCGCGTCGTTTTCGCCCTTGAGCTTCAGATCCGTGACGGCCTTGGCGAAGGCGCCGCTCGAATCCGTGCCGCCGTTCGCCTCCAGGTTCTTGACGTAGGTACTGGCCTTCGTCGTGCCCCAGGCCAGTTTCTCTTCCGGGAAGATGGAGCTGCTATAGGAAACAGCGCCGACACGGACATACTTGTTGTCGGGGTCCATCTCGGTGAGTGGCTTCAGCAGCGTCTCAACCGCGGATTTCAAGGTCGTGATCTTGTCGATCATGCAAGGGCTGGTCTCAGAGATGCTCTTGCCCCAGTTCTCCGCCGTCCAGTTCTTGCACTTGGTGCGCTTCTCGTCCTTCACATTCGTCACGAAGGCCATCGAGCCCGAGTGGTCGAGCACGAGATACATCGACATGGCGTTCTTGGTTTCCGTCGCGCTCTCGGCAACGGCTACCGTTTCCAGATTGACGGACTTCTGTCCGAGCAACCGCGTCATGGGGTTGAGCTGAATTGTCTGCTTGTTGACGATCGTGACCTTGAAGGCCTTGTCGCTCTTGCCGACAGTCGTCATGACGATGTCGACCGTCGGCTGAACCTGGGTCTCCGTCGGGTCGGTCACGCCGCCCGCGGAAGCGCTGCTGGTGCCCGGGTCGCTGCCGCCGGCTCCACCGGGCAGATCGGTCGAGCTTGCGCCCGACTGCGCCTTCAGGAAGTTCAAGGCGATTTCCTTGGCCTTCTCGGTCGCCAGCGTATCCTTGTTTGCAACCAGTGCGGACGCAGCCGCAAGTGCTGCCGCGTCGGCTGCATCCTGCATCTGGTTTTTCGTCGTGATCATGGTGGCCAGATCGACGGCGACGCCGCCGGCTGCCAACACCAATGGCGCCGCGAGTGCTGCCATGATGCCAAAATTGCCACCCCGGTCCTTGAGCATGGCTGCGAAGGACCGGCCTACCGTGTATCGTCTTCCCATCTTTGCACACCCCAAAGGAACACGTTGCAAGCTTGGGGGCATCAATAGCGGCGATGGCTTACGATATCGTTCCGGCAATCCTTGCAATTTTAATGGATTGCCGGAAAACCGGTTGTTGTAAGGGGTTCTGCGGCACCCTGTCTGTTCCGAAGCGGGAATCGGCCTGTGCCAAATCGGGTCACGGTACCGGAATGACGTCGACCGCCTGTTTCGTCGTTTGGCTGCCGTAGCTTTTCAGGACCCCGATGACGGGCGCGACATCGCCGTAGTCGCGGCCATGGCCGACGACGATATGGTCGGTTCCAGCCGGAATATTGTTGGTCGGATCGAGTTCGAGCCACCCACCGGTTGTGCCGCACCAGACGCGCACCCAAGCGTGCATGGCATCGGCCCCCTCCAGGCGCTCCTTGCCGGGCGGAGGGATCGTCCTTAGGAAACCGCTAACATAGCCGGCAGGGATGCCGAGGCTTCTGAGCGCCACGATCATGACATGGGCGAAATCCTGGCAGACGCCGCGCTTGAGCTTGAACGCTTCTGCCGGCGTCGTGTTCACGGTTGTCGCCTCGCCGTCATAGGCGAAGTCGCGATGGATGCGGTCACACAGTGCAACGGCGATCTGGCGCACGGTCATCGTGTCGGTAATGGTGTCACGCGCGTAGGCGGCAATGTCGGCGACCTCGGGCAAGAGTGGGCTCGGGCCGGCGAAGTGATGCGGCGCGTCGGCATCGACGGACCAGCAGGCCGCAAGCTCGGCCGGCAGGCCGGTGAGGTCAGGGGAGAAGTCCGCGGTCAGGGCCTGTGCTTCCACCTGCACGCGCGCCTGCATGCGGATCGTCAGGTCTGCATGCGAGTTGCGAAAGAGAATCGACGTAAACGGGTTGGCGAAGAAGTCGATGCTCTCGGTACGTTCGGCCGGCATGGGATGGCAGCTGAGCGAGCCGACGACGAGACGTTGGCGACCGGGCAGCGTCGCCGGCAGCACGCGCACGAGGTGGCGGCCGCCGGACACCGGCACTTCGTAGTCATAGATGATCTTCAGGCTGATGTCGTAAAGCATGGCTAGCCGAGATAGGTGCGCGCGAGCAGATCGGACAGGCTTTCGAGATCCCGCTCCAACCGATTGTAGACGCCGAGGTTCATGGCTTCCGGTGTCATCACCGCCAGGCCCGAATGCAGCCGCATCGCCTCGCGGTAGAAGGGGGACATCTGGCCGTTGACGAAGGCGTTCGGCAAGAGCTCGACCTCGGTCTTGATCTCATTCAACTGGTAAAGCACCGAGCGCGGATTGAGCGGATCGAGCGCCAGGAGGTCGGTGACGGTCAAGGCGGCGGTGCTGACATTGTAGCGCCGGCGATGGGTCATGACGCTATCGCCGATTTCGAGCAGCATGTCATAGGCGCCATCGGGCGCATCCGGCCCCGACATGTGGCCGAGCAGCCGGGTCATGTGCAGGCCGCGCTCGATATAGCGGCCGATCGAAAGAAAGCGCCAGCCGGTGAAGCGGTACATGTTTTCATGCACGAGACCGGCAAAGCCGGCGAGCTTGCGCAGGAGCACGGTGATTGCGCGGGTCGCGTCGTCGCCGGCCTGCACCGTCGCGTGGAACTTGCGCGCCGTCTGCGACAGGTCGTTCAGTGCCAGCCAGCCGTCCGGCGAGAACCGGTCGCGGATGTTGCCGGCGCTGAAGAGGGCGCTTGCGATATTGGCGAGCAGGCTGTCGGGCACAGGCTGGCGCGCATCGATGTCGAGGGCTGCGAGATAGTCGCCGACATCCTTAAGGAGCGGCAGGTCCGGATCGGCGGTTTCGGCGAAGCGGCCATGCCAGGCGCGCAGGATGCGAAGCGCCCCTTCCGCACGCTCGATATAGCGGCCGAGCCAGAAGAGATTGTCGGCCGCCCGGCTCGGCAGGCTTCCCGGCATGTTGCGGGTGAAACTTTCCTCGGCCGGAAGCAGCGTCGTGCGCTCGACCGGTCGGTCGCTGACGATCCAGACATCGGCGGCGGTGCCGCCCGCCTGCATCGCGATCGCGGCGACATCGTCGCCGGAGCCGATGCGGGCAAAGCCCCCTGGCATGATCTGCCAGCCGTCGCGGGTGCGTGCCGCAAACACCCGCAGGCTCATCGGCCGCGGGGTCAGTCGGCCACGCACCCAGGCCGGCGTGGTCGAAAGCGTGACCACCTCCTGGCCCACGAGCTTGCCGCCCTCGGCGCTAAGCCAATCTGCGATCGAGGCTCGAGCCTTCTCATCAAGCGTACGGCCGAGTACCGACTGGCCATTGTCGTCGAAGAAAGGGCGGGTCTGGTAGGCGGGGCCGATGACCATGCGGTCGAGGTTGGCGGCGACCTGTTCGCGTTCGGCGCCCTGGCCGCACCACCAGGTGGCGATCGAGGGCAGCTTCTGTTCCTCGCCCAGCAGATGGCGGCAGATCGCCGGCATGAAGGCGAGGAAGGCGCGGGTTTCGACGATGCCGGTGCCGAGCGCGTTCACGATTGAGACCGAGCCGGCTCTGAGCGCCTCGACAATGCCCGGTGTGCCGATATGCGAGGACTGATTGAGCTCGAGCGGATCGGCAAAGGCCGCGTCGAGACGACGCCAGAGCACGCCGATGGGCTTGAGGCCGGCGACGGTGCGCACCATCACCCGGCCGCCGATCACGGTCAGATCCTCGCCTTCGAGCAGCATGAAGCCCAGATAGCGGGCGATATAGGCATGTTCGAAATAGGTCTCGTTGGCGATCCCCGGCGAAAGAACGGCGATGCGGTCGTCCGGGTGCAGCCGGCGGCTCTGCAGCGTGTCGCGGAACTCGCCAAAGAAGCCGGCCAGCCGGTGGACGTGGCTTTCGGCATAAAGATTGGAGAAGGCACGCGTGGTCGCGACCCGGTTCTCCAGGGCGAAGCCGGCGCCCGAAGGTGCCTCGGTGCGATCGGACAGGACCCACCAGTTACCGTCGGGTCCACGGCCGATCTCGAAGGAGACGAAATGCAGGAAGTGGCCGTCGGCCGGTTTCACGCCGACGAGAGGGCGCAGGAACTCCGGATTGGAGGCGACCAGCGCCGGCGGCAGCAGCCCTTCGCGCACCAGCCGGTTCTCGCCATAGATGTCGGCGACCACCTTTTCCAGAAGTTCGGCGCGCTGCACGAGGCCTTGCGAGACGTGCGCCCATTCCTTTTCGTCGATCAGAACCGGAATGTGCGACAGCGGCCAGCTTCGCTCGGAACTCTCCTTGGCGCCATAGACGCGATAGAACACGCCGGCGTCGCGCAGATAGCGGTCGGCGCGCGCGAAGCGGTTGGCAAGTTCGGTCTCGTCGAGCCGCCCAAGCGTCGCGAGCAGCCGCTGCCAGACCGGGCGGACATTGCCGTCCTGGTCGAGCATTTCGTCGGCAATGCCCGGTAGGGCACGGTAGCCGAAGACCGGATCGTCGTCGGTGCCCGGATGGTTTGCGGCCGCTGTCTGCTTCTTCGGCATTTACGCTCCTGGTGGACGCCTGAGATCAAGCGTCATCGGGAATTCCGTCGACGGGCTTTCGGGGCGCAGCGGATAGCCTCCCGGCGTATGGCCCCAAGGCTCGAACCGCGCCAGGCGTCGCGCCTCCGCCTCGTTGCCGTTGACCGGAAACGTGTCGTAGTGGCGCCCACCCGGGTGGGCGACATGGTAGATGCAACCGCCGATCGCCCGATTCGACCATGTATCATAGATATCGAATGTAAGGGGAGTGTTGACCGGTAGCACCGGGTGTAGCCCTGAGGCCGGCTGCCACGCCTTGTAGCGGACGCCGGCCACCGCCGTGCCATTCGAACCAGTGCGTGTGAGCGGCAAGGGCCGACCGTTGCAGGCGACCGTATATCGCTCGGGATTGGCGGTATCGAGCTTGACCTGCAGCCGTTCGATCGAGCTGTCGACATAGCGCACGGTGCCGCCGATCGCGCCCTGTTCGCCCATCACGTGCCAGGGTTCGAGCGCCTGACGGATTTCGAGCTTTGCCCCCTCGTATTCGACCTCGCCGCAGAAGGGGAAGCGGAACTCGAGCTGAGCCTCGAACCATTCCGGCTTCAGATCGAAGCCATGCGCCCGGAGATCGGCGAGCACGTCGAGAAAGTCCTGCCAGACGTGATGCGGCAGCATGAAACGATCGTGCAGCGCGGTGCCCCAGCGCACGAAGCGACCGTCGACCGGGTGCTTCCAGAAACGGGCGATGAGGGCGCGCACCAGCAATTGCTGGGCAAGCGACATGCGGGCGTTCGGCGGCATCTCGAAACCGCGGAACTCGACGAGGCCGAGACGGCCGGTGGGCCCGTCAGGCGAAAACAGCTTGTCGATGCAGATCTCCGCCCGATGGGTGTTGCCGGTGACATCGACGAGCAGGTTGCGGAACAGCCGGTCGACGAGCCAGGGCAGGGGCGGCGGCGTTGCAGAGCCCGGCATCGGCACCTGCGCCAGGGCGATTTCGAGTTCATAGAGCTGGTCGTGCCGGGCTTCGTCGATACGCGGCGCCTGCGAGGTCGGGCCGATGAAGAGGCCGGAGAACAGGTAGGAGAGCGAGGGATGCCGCTGCCAGTGCAGCACCATGCTTTTTAGCAGATCCGGGCGGCGCAGGAACGGGCTGTCATTCGGATTGGCGCCGCCGACGACCACGTGATTGCCGCCGCCGGTGCCGGTGTGACGGCCGTCGATCATGAACTTGTCGGCACCGAGCCGGCTCTGGCGCGCCTCCTCGTAGATCGCCGTGGTGATATCGACGCAGTCCTGCCAATGGGCGGCCGGATGAATGTTGACCTCGATGACGCCCGGGTCCGGCGCAACGCGGATGACGTTGATGCGCTCGTCCTGCGGCGGTGCATAGCCTTCGATGTGCACGGGCAGGCCGATCGCAGCGGCAGCGCGCTCCGCAGACGCGATCAGATCGAGATACTCCTCGACGCTTGTCGTCGGCGGCATGAAGACGCAGAGCCGGCCGTCGCGCGGCTCGACGCTGATGGCGGTGCGCACCAGTCCGGCGATCTCGTCGCGCGGCGCCGGGAGCGGTGTTTCCGGAACTTCCGAGGCCTGGAAGCGTGCATGCTGCGTGCGGGCGCTGCTTTCGCTGAAGTCCGGCAAATCGTCGCGCGGGACCGTCGGATCGACCGGATGGATATAGGGGTAAGCGGAGGGCGCGACATAGGGTAGGGCGCCGAGCGGAAGGCGATAGCCGACGGCGCTGTCGCCGGGAACGAGGAAGATGCGGCCACGGCGCGTCTGCCATTTCTCGCTCATCCACTTCACGCCGGTGGCGCGCGTGTTCCAGGCTTGCACCGGCAGAACATAGCCGGTCGGCGCCGTCAGGCCGCGCTCGAACACGCGGGCCATGCGGCTGCGCTCCTCGGGATCCTTCAGCTTGGAGTTGGCAGGATCGACGTTGTCGGGGAGGTTTGCCTCCTTCAGCAGCCAGTCGGCCGGGTCTTCGAAGGCCGGCACGACCATTTCGGTCGGCACGCTCAATTCGCCTGCGACCAGATGCAGCAGGCGTTCGGCATCCGCTACCGTCACGTCGTGGCGGCCGGTCTCCTCGGCGATCAGGTCCGGCCGGCGCCAGATCGGCACGCCGTCCTTGCGCCAGTAGAGGGAGAAGGTCCAGCGCGGCAGGGTTTCGCCCGGATACCATTTGCCCTGGCCATAATGCAGGAAGCCACCGGGGGCGAAGCGTTCGCGCAGCCGGCGGATCAGTGTGTCGGCCTTCTCGCGCTTGGTTGGTCCGACGGCCTCCGTGTTCCATTCCTCGGACTCGAAGTCGTCGATCGAAACGAAGGTGGGCTCGCCGCCCATCGTCAGGCGGATGTCGTTTTCCTCAAGCTCCCGGTCAACCTTCCCGCCGAGTGCATTCAGCGCATCCCAGCTTTCGTCGGAGAAGGGTTTGGTGATGCGCGGGTGCTCGGCGACGCGCCTCACCTTCATGTCGAAAGCGAAGTCGGTGCGGGTCTCGGGATCGCCGAAAAATTCTCCGGAGATCGGCGCGGCGTTGCGGTAATGGGGCGTTGCGGCAAGCGGAATGTGGCTCTCGCCGGTCAGCAGGCCCGAGGTCGGGTCGAGCCCGACCCAGCCGGCGCCGGGCAGGTAGACTTCGGCCCAGGCATGCAGGTCGGTGAAGTCGTGGTCGGTGCCGGAGGGGCCGTCGAGGGCTTTCAGATCCGGCGTCAGCTGAATGAGATAGCCGGAGACGAAGCGGGCGGCGAAGCCGAGATTGCGCAGGATCTGTACGAGCAGCCAGCTGGAATCGCGGCAGGATCCTCTTGCCGATGTCAGCGTCTGCTCCGGGTCCTGCACGCCCGGCTCCATGCGGATCACATAGCCGATTTCCTTCTGCAGGCGTGCGTTGAGCCCGACGACCATGTCGATGGTGCGCTGGCGGGAACGGTCGACCGTTGCCATGAAGGCGGAGAGCGCCGGGCCGAGCGGCTCCGGCGTCATATAGATCCGGAGATCGTCGCTGAGATCCTCGGGGTAGGGGAAGGGCCAATGCTCGGCCTCTTCCTCGACGAAAAAGTCAAAGGGGTTGTAGACGGTCATGTCGGCGACGAGATCGACTTCGATTTTCAGCTCGCTCACCGGATCGGGAAAGACGAAACGGGCGAGGTAGTTGCCGTAGGGGTCCTGCTGCAGGTTGACGAAATGGTTGCCGGGCGAAACCTTCAGCGAGTGGCTGATGACCTTGGTCTTGGAATGGGCAGCGGGCTTCAGCCGGATGATCTGCGGCGAGAGGCTTACGGGACGGTCATAGATATAGTGGGTCAGGTGATAGATACTGGCCTTGATCGACATGCCGGATTTGATCCCCTTCGTGGCGGGTCTGACGCCCCCCATCGCCACGAAGTTTGTGCAATGCAAATCGAGAATGCAAGCGCGAAAGCGCCCGCAGAAAATCAGGGCGGCGCAACGCCTTCGCACGCCCGGACGGGCGTGCGAAACATTGGCCATCCTCGGTCAGACGATCGGCGGATTGATGCGGGCAAAACCCTCCTGGCGGTAGTAGGGGAAGTAGGGGTAGGCCGGCGTCGTTCGGCTCGCCGCGTCGAGTCGGGCGATCTGGTCCGCTGACAACGACCAGCCGACGGCGCCGAGGTTCTGGCGAAGCTGCTCCTCGTTGCGGGCGCCGATGATGACGCTCGAGACCGTCGGGCGCTGCAGCAGCCAGTTGATGGCGATCTGCGGGATCGTCTTGCCGGTTTCCTCCGCGAGCTGGTCGAGCACGTCGACGACATCGTAGAGCTTCTCATCATCGACCGGTGGGCCGAAGGCCGCAGTGTCGTGCAGGCGGCTGCCTTCGGGCCACGGCTTGCCGCGGCGGATCTTGCCGGTGAGACGCCCCCAGCCGAGCGGGCTCCAGACCAGAGCGCCGACGCCTTGGTCGGCGCCAAGCGGCATCAGTTCCCATTCGTAGTCGCGTCCAACCAGCGAATAGTAGACCTGGTGGGCGACGTGGCGCACGAGGCCGTGCTTCTCCGAGACAGCCAGCGATTTCATCAATTGCCAGCCGGCAAAGTTCGAGGCACCGACGTAGCGCAGCTTGCCGGCGGCAACCAGACTGTCGAGTGTCGAAAGCACCTCCTCGACCGGCGTTCCCGCGTCGAAGGCGTGCAGTTGCAAAAGGTCGATGTAGTCGGTGCCGAGCCGCTTCAAGGCATCGTCGACGCCCTTGACGAGACGCGTGCGCGACGTGCCGGCGTCGTTCGGTCCGTCGCCCATCGGCAATGCCATCTTGGTGGAGAGAAGCACGGCATCACGCCGGCCCTTGATGGCCGCGCCGAGCACGCTCTCGGACGCACCGTCGGAGTAAACGTCTGCGGTATCGAAGAGATTGACGCCGGCTTCGAGCGAGATGTCGATCAGCCGCCGGGCTTCCGCGGCGTCGCTGTTGCCCCAGGCGCTGAAGAGCGGCCCCTTGCCGCCGAAGGTGCCGGCGCCGAAGCTCAAGGCAGGCACTTTCAGTCCCGATGATCCAAGCCGTCTGTATTCCATGTCGTCAAACTCCTCGTTGGTTTTGTCTTTGCGAGAGCGGAAGTCCGCTCGCCCACCAGGAGAAGGTGGTATCGCGGCCATTTGCGATGTAGACCGGATGAAAGAACATCATTTGTGAGTTGAAGTCACATGTCGCGCTTGTCTATCAACCGTTCGGGGGAGATGGCGGTTTTCGCCAAGGCGGTGGAGCTCGGCGGCTTCTCGGCCGCGGCAAAGGTCTGCTGCATGACACCCTCGGCCGTCAGCAAGCTCGTGCAGAGGCTGGAGGAAAGGCTCGGCGTCCGGCTCATCAACCGCTCGACGCGGCGGCTGCAGCTGACGGCGGAAGGCTGTGCCTTCTATGAGCGGGCGGTGCGCATCCTTGCCGATATCGACGAGGCGGAGCGCGAGGCGGGTTCAGGCGAAACGCCCGAGGGCCGCGTGCGGCTAAACGTCAGCGCTTCCTATGCGGTGCATGTGCTGATGCCGGTGCTGCCGGAGTTTCTCTCGGCCTTTCCGTCGGTCTCGCTCGATATCCTGCAGACCGACGCCGTGGTCGATCTGATGGCGGAGCGGGCCGACATCGCCGTGCGCGCCGGTCCTCTGAAGTCTTCGAGCCTGATCGCCCGCAAGCTCGGCAGCACGTCGATGACGATCGTGGGCGCGCCGTCCTATCTTCAACGGTTCGGCATGCCCGAGAGTGTCGGCGACCTCGAAGCGATGAACAGGCTGAGCCATAGCTATGCGCGTTCGATCGATGGCTGGCCGCTCCTGTCGAACGGGGAGCCTTTCACGCTGGCGCCGACGGAGCAGGTCCGCGTGAGCGACGGCGAGGGTTTGCGCCAGCTTACGCTCGCCGGTGTCGGGCTGGCGCGACTGCCCACGTTTACGGTCAAGGAGGATATCCGTTGCGGTCGGCTGACGGCGGTCGCCGAGCACTTGAACCCGGGCGACATCGAGGCATTCCATGCGGTGTTCCACGGGCAGGGTGGAGCCCTGCCGGCGCGCGTGCGGGTGGTACTTGATTTCCTGGCTAAGCGCGCGCGGATTTCATCGCCTTGAACGGCTGGTGCGTCGCTTCGGCCGGCTGGCCGCAGACGCGATTGCGGCCCTCGGACTTGGCGCGATAGAGCTCGTTATCGGCAAGTTCGATCAGGTGCTTCCAGCCACCGTTCGCGCTGCGGCCTTCGGCCACGCCGAAGCTGGCGGTGACGTTCAGCTTCCGTCCGTCGGCAAGGACGATCGGTTCGTGCGCGAGGTTGACCCTGATCCTTTCGGCAAGGGCAAGGGCGGACTCGATGCTGTCGCCGGGCGTGATCACGGCAAACTCCTCACCGCCGAAGCGGGCGACGAGATCGGAATTGCGCACGGAATTGCGGATGATGCGGGCGGTTTCCTGAAGCACGATGTCGCCGATCAGATGGCCGTGGGTATCGTTGATCTGCTTGAAATGGTCGATGTCCATCAGGATCAGACAGGCGTCCTGATCCTTGCCGTCCGTGTCTTCCGCGCCGCCGATCAGCTCCAGCGCGCGGCGGTTGAGCAGGCCGGTCAGTTCGTCGGTTTCCGCCTGGCGTTCGAGATGCTGCATCAGCAGCGTGCGCTCGTCGAGGCGCTGGCGCAGGATGTCGATCGCATCGAACAGGCGCCCCATTTCGCCTTCTCCGCCCTTGCCCTGAAGGCGCGCGATCGGGCGATCATTGGCAAGCTCGATGATGCTGTGGCGCGCAAGAAGCAGCGGTTCGAACACCAGCGATCGGGCGCGCCGCATCAAGATCAGCAACATCAGGAAGAGCGAGAAGGTCGCAAGGCTCGCCACGGCGAGCTTGATCGACGCGCGGGTCTTGTTGGCGGACAGGCGCTCGACGGTCGAATCCATGAAGGCGCGACGCAGATCTTCGAGCGGTTTCATCTTCGGGACGAAAAGGTCGGTGAGCTGTTCGGCGGTCATCGGGTAGTCGCCCGAGCGTTTACCGACGGCGACGATGTTGTCGATGATCGCAAAACCTTCGGCAAAGAACTCGCGGTCGATCTTGGCGAGATCGCCGATCTTCGACGGATCCAGGCCTGGAAGCGCGCCCGGCTTGCCGACGATCGCCCAGACCTCCTGCAGCCTGCCGCGCGTGCGCTCGCTGTCGGCCAGATTCTTGATCGCGAGCGGCTTGCCGACGGCAACGGGCGCCATGACGTGCGAGCCGAGGCGACCGCCGTCCTCGCGCAGATTGGCGAGCATCTGGGCTGCAAGGGCAATGCCCGCAAGGTTCGGGTCGGTGTTGGTCAGGCGCTGAATGTTCCAGTCGATCGCGGGGCGAAGCGCATCGATCACGCCGAACATGGCCTCGATCGTCGCTTCGATTTCGGCAAGGTTCCGCCGTTCCGGCGGAAGGGCCGCAATGCGATCGACTTCCGCACGCGCAAGCATCAGCCGACGATGGACCTCGACTAGGATGGGCGAAAGCGCGCCGGCCGGTTCGGAGCGGCTGGCATTGTCGATGTCGGCGGTGATCTGAGCCAATGCCGCGTCGCTGCGGGCACGAAACTCCGCCAGCCGCGCCTGGACAGTCGAGCCGGGCGCTACGCCAAGGCCGAGCACACCGTTGGACGGGCCACGTTCGGCCGAGAGGTAGTTTGCGGCGTCGAGGACGCGGCAAAAGGCCATGACTTCCGTCAGGTTGCGGCGCGCGACGACAAAGTCGCTATAGGATGCGGCGATGATTTCGGTCGCAAGAATGCCCGTGCAGGCAACGACGATCGCCACCAGCCATTGGAGCTTGCGTCGCAGGGCCCTGGCCGTACGCGCTTCCCCCACGCCCATCTGAGGGGACGCATAGGTGCTGCCCTTATTGCTCATATGCGCGAAGTTGCTCCACTCATGTCGCCGCCCGTCTGCTCGACAATCGCGACAAATTCTTGCCACCCGACAAGAAACCCATCCGAAATCAGTGTGCTTGCCGCCCCTGCTATCGTATAAGATGTTAAATAAGCTTGAAATACCCTGAAATACTAGGGGCTAATCCGCAACCGAGGGATGCGCCCGGCGCACGGCAGACCCCAGCTTTGCGGCCCCCGTATTCGCTTTCCGGTCCATGATCGCAATAAATCCGGCCCGCCTTCTTGCCGAAAGCGGGCCTGGACTTGGTTGGTCGTCATTTTACTTCAGCAACTCTTCACGGCAACGTGATCTGTGCTGCGGCCTAAAGCGTCGCGCGTCTTATCAGACGGGCTAAGGTCGCTGTAACACTTTGATTTTCTGCAAGTCTGTTCCCTTACGTCGAGGACGATTTAAGGAGACATGCAGTCGTCTCAGCGCTTCGGCCCGACCAGTGCGAAGAGGGCGCCCTGCGGGTCGAGCGCCTGAACGATCCAGGCGCCTCCGGGGACCTCCATCGGCTCCAGCACGATCTTGCCGCCGCCAGCCTTGATGCGTTCGATGGCGGCATCGATGGCCGGTACGTTGATGTAGTAGAGCCAGTAAGGCGCGGGCACTTCCTTCGGCTTGGTCATCATCCCGCCGATCGGGGCGCCGCCATGGGCGAAGATCTGGTAGATGCCCATTTCGCCCATGTCCATGCCCTGGTCCTTCGTCCAGCCGAAGAGTTCGGAATAGAAGGGAAAGGCGGTGTCGAGGTCGCCCGAGGCAAGCTCGTGCCAGCCGATCAGTCCGGGGGCCATCGGGTCGGTGACCGGCGGCGGATCGCCCGTACCCTTGAAGATCGAGAAGACCGCGCCGTGCGGATCGGTGACGACGGCGAAGCGCCCTATACCCGGGATATCGTCCGGCGCCCGGTGCACCTTGCCGCCCTTGGCGGCGATGCTGGCGGCGCTCACATCGACATCGTCGACGCCGACATAGCCGAGCCAGGCGGGCGGCACGTTCATTTCGAGCGCGCCTTCCGGCATGGTCATCAATCCCGCCACCGGAATCTCGCCGACGTTGAACAGCGTGTAGCTGATACCGGCCATGCCGGCATCGCTGGCGGCCCAGCCGACCACGTCCTTGTAGAACGTCTCGGCGGCCGCCATGTCGGTGGTCATCAGTTCGTACCAAACGAATTTGCCGTGATCTGCCATTGCCTTCCTCCGGTTTTGCTCTGGCGCGGCGTATCTGGCGCCACTTGTTTGCCTGTTCGAATGAACTGTCGTCGGGTCAGCCTGACATGATGCATGGCCGAACAGCCAAGGCCGTCGTCAGCGCGGCTTTCAATCCCGACGTAGGTATTCCGCCGTCATCAAGTCTTTCCAGTTTCCGTCCGCTGTTTGCGCCTGCGCCGTCAGCAGCCGACGGGATGGCCCGGCAAGCGTGATGACGTCGCGGTAGCGCATGGTCCTGCCGGGTTTTTCGAAATCTGGCCCTTCGCAGTAGAGGGAGAGGGACGTGCCGTCCGCGTCCAGTTCTCCGTCATAGATCCATATGTGGGTCATCATCGAACCGACCCAGGTGCCGACGTAACGTTTCGTCTGCGGATTGAAGCCGAGCGTCATCAGCGTCTGGCCGAAGCTGCCGCCCGGCATCGTTCCCTGACCCTCGCAGACGATCCAGAGGCCTTCGAGTGACCGGACATGCTCGGTCCAGGGCCCGCTGCCATCGGGCTTGCCATCGGAGCCGGCCGTGCGAACGTGCCAGTCGCCCAGCAATTGCTCGAGCCAGCGGTGCGCTTCTTCCGGTTCTGCTCTCACGGGATTTCCTTCTTGACCGGGCGCAGACGTTCGGCCCGGCACGCGAGCGTTCTCAAAACGATTTTGCGGGCGAAAAGTTCCGTCCGCCGGGATGCGGAATTCAGCCCGCCTTGCGTCCGGGCTCCCGATCATATTCGTCGTGGCGGCGAACGAAGCTCATGGTCCCGTCCTCGTTGCGCCCCTTGGGTGTGCGGTCGAGCAGCATCAGTGTGCCCACGAGTTCCTCGAGCCCGCGAGCATAGGACGAATAGGTGTGGTAGATCGTGCCGTCCTCGCCCTTCTGGAAGGCGCTGAGACCGGGCAGTTCCTCATGCGCATTGGCGCTTTCTATGTCGGTGAAGTTGTACCCGACCTTGCCGCTTGCGAGCTCGTCTGGCGAAAAGGCCACGTGGAAGTCATGGTTGAAGCCGTTGCCTTCCGCCGAGACCCAGGGGAAATCCCACTCCATGCGTTTCTTGTAGGTTTCGATCTTTGCGAGCGGCGCGTTCGATGCGGCGACCAGCGTCACGTCGTGATGGTTGAGGTGCGGCAGCATGCCGGCGAAATGATCGACCAGGAAGGAGCAGCCGGGGCAACCGGCCTCCCAGGTGGGGCCGAACATGAAATGGTAGACCATGAGCTGGCTGCGGCCGTCGAAAAGCTCGGACAGGGATTTGCGGCCCGCCGGCGTATCGAAGACGTAGGTCTTTTCCATCTTCACCCAGGGCAAGGCCAGCCGAGCGGCATTGACCTTGTCGCGTGCGTGGGTGTGTTCCTTTTCCAGCGCAAGCAGATCTTTGCGCGCTTTCAGCCACTCTCCAGGCGATACCACTGCGTGATCCTGTCTCATGCCCGTTCCTCCTTCCAACGTTTTCCAACGTTGCACTTGACTATTTACGTTGATATCAACATTAATCGGGCATGTCAAAAATGCCGCTTGTTTCGTTCGACACTACCCTGCATGTGAAGGACACCTGCCTCTGCCTGCATGTGCAACGCGCCGCGCGCGCCATTGCCCGCCGGTTCGACGAGGCGCTGCGCCCGCTCGATATCACCAACGGACAGTTCTCTCTCCTGATGTCGCTCAACCGCCCGGCGCCGCCCAATATGGGCTCGGTGGCGTCGCTTCTCGCCATGGACCGGACGACCTTGACCGCGGCGTTGAAGCCGCTGGAACGGCGCGGCCTGGTCGAAAGCTTCCCGGATGCCGACGACCGGCGGTCGCGGCGATTGCGGCTGACGACCGAAGGGCAGGCGCTGCTGGCGCGCGCCGTGCCGATCTGGCGGAACCTGCATGAGGCGCTCGATCCGGTGCTCGATGACGGCGGTTCGGACCGCCTGCGTGCCGATCTCTTAAGGCTGGCTTGACGGGCGGCCGGTCAGTCCTCGGACGGCTCTGGCGCGGGGCGCTCCTTGAGCACCTCGATCACCTCGGCGATCAAGGCAGAGGCCTGCCGCAGCCGTCGTTCGCCGAGTGCGCCGCCCAGGCCGTCCGCCCAGGCCGCCTGCCGCTCCTTGATGTCGTGCAGTGCCGTTTCTCCCGCCGCAGTCAGAACCATGAGCTTTGCCCTCTGGTGGGTCGGGTTGTCCCTGTAGGCGATCAGCCCTTCGGCCTCCAAGAGATCGGCGATGCGCTGCACCCCCTGGCGCGCAAGGCCGAGCGCGCGTGCCGCATCGGCAACTGACATCGGCGCATGGTTTGCCGCGGCCAGCACCTGCCAGCGGGCGCTCGTCTGTCCGGAAGGTTTGGCGAGTGCGTCGCCGGCCTGCGTCAGCGGGCCCGCTAGCCGCAGTACCGATATGGCGAACTCCGCAAAGGCGTCTCCGACGGGTGTCCGATCGGGATCTTTCATGTTGACAGCACCACCGTCGTGTGAATGTTTGTATGACATCATGTTGTCATGATTCGGTCGTTTCAGCAAGTCAATTTAGCAAGGGAGATGAGAGCATGGCGAGAAGGACTTACAGCGGCGGTTGCCATTGCGGCAAGGTCAGATACGAAGCGACTTTCGATCTCGATGCGGGGACGACGCGATGCAATTGCTCGTTCTGTGGCAAGGCCCGCTACTGGGGTGCACAGGTCCAGCCGGAGGATTTTCGCCTCCTGTCACCGGAAGATCAGGTTGGGCTCTATCAGTTTGGCGCCAAGGTTGGCAACCACCGCTTCTGCCCTGCCTGCGGCATCGCCTCCTATAGCCATGGTTATGTCGAGGAACTCGGCGGCGCCTATTGCAGCATCAATGTCGCAACGCTGGACGATGTCGATCCGACGGTCCTGGCTAAGGTGTCGGTGCAATATCTGGATGGCCGGAACGACCGCTGGGATGAAACGCCTGCCGAATTCCGTCATCTCTGACGCGTGCGAGATCTCGCTCCTATTTGACAATATGTTGTCAATATGGCATATGGACTGCATGAGTTTCACCTGGCAGCATATCGCCTGCCGGGTGGGCGGCAATAGGGGGCCTGCCTGGCCCGCCACGCAGGAGCGACGGGTATGAAACTGACCTATAATGGAAGCTGCCATTGCGGAAACATCCGCTATGAGGCCGACATCGACCTCGATGCCGGCACCGGCAAATGCAACTGTTCGATTTGCTGGAAGCGGCGCTACTGGGGGGCGGTCGTGAAGCCCGACGCCTTCCGGCTGCAGTGCGACGAAGCCAATATCGCCGACTACCAGTTCGGCAGCGACAGCGTGCATCACCGCTTCTGCAGGACCTGCGGCGTTGCCGCCTTCGGCCACGGCTATATCGAGGAGATTGGCGGCGCCTATTACTCCGTCAACCTCGCCTGCCTCGACGACCTCGATCCGGCGGTGCTGGCCGAAGCACCGGTGCAGTACATGGACGGGCGCAACAACAACTGGTTCCACGCGCCAGCCGAGACCCGTCACCTCTAGAGCCCACAGCTAAGCTGGTTACATCTTGCGAAATTCGAGGTGGTAGATGACCTCCTCGCCGGTTGCCGGGTCCACGCCCGGCGCGCCGTAGATCACCAGCTTATCCCCTTGCAGGACAAAGGGGCGGATCAGGTCGGAGACGCCCCAGGCCGGGTTCCAGCTTGCCTCGACATGATGGATGATCCGGCCGTCCTTGAGCGAATAGGAGCCGGAATAGGCGAGCATGGAATCAAACAGTGCCGCCTTTTCGTCGTGAGACGGCACGAGTCCTTTGAGCTGCGGTCGATCGCGTTTCACCACAACGGCGGTCATCCGGCCATCGGGAAAGTACGAGAGATAGCCGATAGGATCAGGGCCCATGGCATCGGTGACCTCGCCAGTGGCGACGACCTCGCGCGTCCAGGAAAGCATCTTCCAGGTGCCGAGCAATCCAGACTCGTCCGCCATGACCCACCTGTTTGATTTTAGGGTAAACTAAAATAGCAGATGCTTCCTGTCCGGCAAAGCCGGGCGGATCCCTAGGATGAGATCAAAGAAAAGGGCCCCCGACGCGCGGGAGCCCTTCGCTGTTTCTTGCGCCGCTCGGGCCCTGCCCGAACGTAGCTGGTCAGTGTTCGCCGAGGTCGCGCACAGCACCGCGGTCGGCGGAGGTGGCAAAGGCGGCATAGGCCTTGAGCGCCGTCGTCACCTTGCGCTTGCGCTGTTCGGTCGGCTTCCAGCCCTGGGCGTCCTGCTCAGTGCGGCGACGGCTAAGTTCCGCCTCGTCGACGCGCAGGCTGATCGTGCGGTTCGGGATGTCGATGTCGATCATGTCGCCTTCGCGCACCAGGCCGATTGTGCCGCCATTGGCCGCTTCCGGCGAAACGTGGCCGATCGACAGGCCCGAAGTGCCGCCGGAGAAGCGGCCGTCGGTGATCAGCGCGCAGGCTTTGCCGAGGCCCTTCGATTTCAGGTAGCTCGTCGGATAGAGCATTTCCTGCATGCCCGGGCCGCCCTTGGGGCCTTCATAGCGGATGACGACGACGTCGCCAGCCTTGATCTCGTTGCCGAGGATCGCCTTGACCGACGCATCCTGGCTTTCGAAGACGCGGGCCGGGCCGGAGAACTTCAGGATGCTCTCGTCGACGCCCGCGGTCTTCACGATGCAGCCGTCGATCGCGATGTTGCCCTTCAAGACGGCGAGGCCGCCATCCTTGGAGAAGGGATGTTCGACCGAGCGGATGACGCCCTTTTCGCGGTCGGTGTCGAGCTCGTCCCAGCGCGCTTCCTGGCTGAAGGCCACCTGGGTCGGGATGCCGCCCGGTGCCGCGCGGAAGAAGTTGCGAACGGTTTCGCTGGTCGTGCGGGTGATGTCCCAGCGGTCGATGGCGTCGCCGAGCGTGGCGCTGTGGACCGTCGGGCAATCGCGGTTGATGAGGCCGCCCTTCTCGAGTTCGCCGAGGATCGACATGATGCCGCCGGCACGGTGCACGTCTTCCATGTGCACGTCGCTTTTCGCCGGAGCGACTTTCGACAGGCAGGGAACCTTGCGCGACAGGCGGTCGATGTCCGCCATGGTGAAATCGACCTCGCCCTCGTGGGCCGCGGCGAGAATGTGCAGCACGGTGTTGGTCGAGCCGCCCATGGCGATATCGAGCGCCATGGCGTTTTCAAACGCCTTCTTCGAGGCGACCTTGCGCGGCAGCACGTTCTCGTCTTCCTGCTCGTAATAGCGGCGGGCGAGATCGACGACCAGGTGGCCGGCCTCGACGAAGAGGCGCTTGCGGTCGGCGTGGGTGGCGAGCGTCGAGCCGTTGCCGGGCAGCGACAGGCCGAGCGCTTCGGTCAGACAGTTCATCGAGTTGGCGGTGAACATGCCGGAGCAAGAGCCGCAGGTCGGGCAGGCCGAGCGTTCGATGACCTTGACGTCCTCGTCCGAGACGTTGTCGTCGGCTGCGGCGACCATGGCGTCGACCAGGTCGAGTGCATGCGTCTTGCCGTGCAGCACGACCTTGCCGGCCTCCATCGGGCCGCCGGAAACGAAGACGGCGGGGATGTTGAGACGCAGCGCCGCCATCAGCATGCCGGGCGTGATCTTGTCGCAGTTGGAGATGCATACCATGGCGTCGGCGCAGTGGGCGTTGACCATGTACTCGACGCTATCGGCGATGATTTCGCGCGACGGCAACGAATAGAGCATGCCGTCGTGACCCATGGCGATGCCGTCGTCGACGGCGATGGTATTGAATTCCTTGGCGACGCCGCCAGCAGCCTCGATCTCGCGGGCGACGAGCTGGCCAAGATCCTTAAGGTGCACGTGGCCGGGCACGAACTGGGTGAACGAGTTCACCACCGCAATAATCGGCTTGCCAAAATCGCTGTCCTTCATGCCCGTCGCGCGCCAGAGGCCGCGGGCACCGGCCATGTTGCGGCCGTGGGTGGTGGTACGTGAGCGATAGGCAGGCATGGCATGTTCCTTCACGGACAAGGGGTATTGCTCGGGAATGGCGATCCCTGATCGCCACCGAAGGGGCTACCTAGCGCAAAATTGCGCGCGCGTCATCTTTTGCGTCAGATTATTTCGACGCTGCGCGCGCTGTCGCGCCAGGCTTTCGCCGCTTCGGAAATCAAATCTAGACCGCGGCCGGCGCCTTGGACAACACCCGCCGAAGCGCTTTACGGAAATCTTATGTCGAGCGCCTGAAGTCGCAATCGAAACTGGACGCCTGACGGGTCTAGCCTTGTCGCATCGAATAGGGATGCGTGCCATGTCTCTCCAGGATTTCAACATCAACCGTCATTTGCCCGGGGCTCTACGCGAGGTCGATGCGGGCCCTGAGCTCACCGGTGGCGAAAGGGCTCCGGAGGCGCTCGATGCGCTCATGCTGCGGCTCACCGGCGTTCGCCGCCTGCGCGAGCACCATGTCTGGGAGGCGGTGCGGGTGATCGCGGACCTGCCGGACCTGACGGCTGGAGAATGGCCGTCGCGTCGGTTCCGTGAACTGATGGCCGCCGATGCGCTGGTCGATGCCGTCATTCACCTGACGTCGGCGACCGAAGCGAAACTGTGCCTTCGAACGCTCAGTCACGAGTTCGGGCTGTGGACCTGCGCGCTGCGCTATCAACCAACCGGAGCCGGCCGCATCACCTTCAAGGCACGGCATGCCGACCTTGCCGCGGCGATCCTTGGCGCCTTCCTGCGCTCCTGCCGCGGCCATCAGCTTGCGGCTGCTGCCGGCCGTGGCCAACTTCCCACCTGAAGGATATTTCCATGAACATGCATTCGCTGCGCCTCGAAGGCGCGATCACGGCGCTCGTCACGCCGTTCCGGGACGGCAAGGTTGATGTCGTCGGCCTGATGTCGCTCGTGGAATGGCAGATCCGACACGGCATTTCCGGCGTCGTCGCCTGCGGCACCACCGGCGAGGCGCCGACGCTGTCGCGGGCGGAACGGGCCATGGTGATCGAACGCTGCGTCGAGGTGGCGGAACGCAAGATCCCGGTTATCGCCGGAACCGGCACCAACAGTACTGCGACGACGATCGAACTGACGGCGGAAGCCAGAACGCTCGGCGCCGACGCGGCGCTCGTCGTTGCGCCCTATTACAGCAAGCCGTCGCAGGAGGGGCTTTATCGCCACTTCGAGGCGGTCGCCCGGGCGGTGGATCTTCCCGTCATCATCTACAATGTGCCCTCGCGCACTGGGGTCGATCTCGCCGCGCGGACGATCGAGCGGCTGGCGGAGCTTCAAAATGTCGTCGGCATCAAGGACGCCACCGGCGACGTCGGTCGCTTCCTGTCTTCGTCGCCAGCCCTCAAGGCCAGGCTCATGCAGCTCTCGGGTCACGACCAGACGGCGCTGCCGTTCAATCTCTGCGGCGGTCACGGCACCATCTCGGTGGCGTCCAATGTCGTGCCGCGGCTGGTGGTCGCCATGCACCAGGCTGTCACGACCGGAAATGTCGCAGCGGCGCTCGCCCTTCATGAGCGGCTCCGCCCGCTGCTCACGGCGCTCGAGCGCGAGACCAATCCGGGGCCGGTGAAATACGCGTTGCACCTGGTGCGGGCGCTCAGCCCGGAGGTGCGTCTGCCGCTGACGCAGGTGGCGCCGGAGACGGCGGCCGAGATCCGCGCGGCGCTCGAACCGCTGACCGAGCTTCCAGCCTCCACTCAGATCGGCCGCGGGGTGCGCATCGCGCTTGCTGGCTGACGGTTCGTCATCGCACGGATCTGTCGTGCCCGATTGCCGCGGCGGTTCCCGCCGTCCGCATCCATCTCACCCGAAAGGAAAGACCATGTCCCGTTTCCCCCATCTTGCCGCGCGCGCCGCTGAGCGCCGGCGCATCGAAAGCAGCGAGCGCGCCGAGCGCATTCCGCCCAGGGACAGCGCCGTTCGCGATGCCTTTCTCGGCATCGGCATCAGGCTCGCCGTCGTCCTCGGCCTTGCCTACGGCATCCAGGCCGCACTTCCGTGGATTGCCGGCTAAGGCTTCGCTTTCGTCAACAAGGATTGTTCGATCATGGGCAGTATGCAGCAGATCCGTCGTGGTTTCCTGGCGCGCGCGCGTTTCGTCGTCGGCCGCGACCGGCACGGCTGGTGGGTCGTATCCGACCGCAAGGGTCTCGTCGGCGGCCTCTTTACCAATGAGAGCGCCGCAATCCATTTCGCCGTCGAAGCGAGCGACCGGCATCCGGAGGAGGTGTGTCGCGCGCCGGAAGGGGCGGCCATCGATCTTGATACGTTTTCGCGCCGGCCGAGGGCCATGCGACAGCGCCGGCGCGGCGCCTATGCCTGACGCCGCATCCTGATGCAGGCGTAAGGAAGAAACCCCACCAGCTCGGCGCTGGCGGGGTTTTCTCTTGTCGGGGTGCTGCGCTGGCGGACGCTCAGCCGAGCGAAGCGATCGCCTCGTCGATCAGCGCCACGATCTCCTTGGCGTGCGAGGCAAGGGAGGCGTGGCTGGCATCGAGCGTGATGATCTTCTTCGCCTTGATGCGCTCGGCCATCCATTGTTCGGTTTCCGGCGGGATCATGTGGTCGTGGCGCGAGACCTGGTACCAACTGGGCTTCGTCTTCCAGGCGGGAGCCCCGGCCCTGTCCTCGAAGCAACGCCCGGCGATCGGTTTCTGTGCGACCGCCATGACCAATGCTTCGGTCTCGCTCAGGTCCTGGCCGAAACTCTCACGGAACGTATCCTGCGCCAGCCAGAGGAAGCCGTCCTTGTCGGGACGGATGCTGGCGGCGCCGGATGGCGGCTCGCGCCTTGCAAAGATGCTGCCGAGGCTGTCGCCTTCATCCGGCGCGAAGGCCGCGACATAGACGAGCCCGACGACGTTGGCCGCATGACCGGCGCCGCTGATAACAGCACCACCATAGGAGTGGCCGACGAGCAGGGTCGGGCCCTCGAGCGATTCGGCCAGCTTGCGGGTGCGCTCGACGTCGTCGGCAAGCGAGGTCAGCGGGTTCTGAACCGCGGCAATTCTGTAGCCCTTGGCGTGGAGCGGCGGAATGACATGGCGCCAATGGGAGGCATCGCCCCAGGCGCCGTGCACAAGCACGATGTTCTTGACTGCCGGCATGATCAGTTCCTTTCGCTCGAATGGAGAGGTGCTCGGTTCGGCATCACACCCGCTCGTGGTGAGGCGAGGCATACTGCCCGTCGTCGGTTTTGGTGGGTTCCCTTGCTTTGCGCCTGGCGCGTGGCAAGGCGTTGAGATTGCAGACGTAAATTAGGGCGGGAAGGCGTGCGTTCCATGACGCAAACCACAAATTTTCGTGACGGAAGACCAACCCGGCGCGTCCCCGCAGGCGGTGGCCGCGA
This sequence comes from Ensifer sp. ENS07, assembly GCF_014852185.1. NCBI lineage: Bacteria > Pseudomonadati > Pseudomonadota > Alphaproteobacteria > Hyphomicrobiales > Rhizobiaceae > Ensifer > Ensifer sp. ENS07. The sequence continues at coordinate 173,456 of NZ_JACVBE010000005.1, forward strand.
TAGCAGGCCGATGGCGACAGGATGAGGAGGAGACGGGGTCCCAGAGCGGCGTATTGGGGCTACGGGGCATCGCTCTGGGACCGGTTGCGCCCAGGAGGCGGGCTGTGCTTCCGGGCGCATCGGCATCAAGCCACCGCGAAGCCGATTCGACAATGCGCCCCGGACCTTTGCCGGCCCCCGTCGGACCAAAGTCTGAGCGTTGGCTGTGGGCAACTTGGCGCACAGCGTTTTGATCAAGGCCGCGGCGAGCGGGCCGTTCGTCTGTTGCTGCCAGGAAGAAATCGAGGGAAACGAAAAAGGCCTTTCAATTTCTCGAAAGGCCTTTGAATTCGAATGGTGGGCGTGACAAGGATCGAACTTGTGACCCCTACGATGTCAACGTAGTGCTCTCCCGCTGAGCTACACGCCCATCCGATGTGGCGCATAGACCACAAAAGCCGTTGTCGCGTCAATAGGGTTTTCGAAGGTTTTTTGACAGAAATTTAGAGGCGGTGATTTTCCCCATGGGGGCGGCGTCGATGAGACACCGGCAAGACGCCGGATTTGCTGGGTTTCTGCTAAGGTATTGAAACGAAAAGACCGCCGGAGATCCCTGTGGATCGCGGCGGTCGGTTCTAAGTCGCATTCTTTACAGTCGCGGGACGTCGCGCCTGTGGAAAACTGCCTTGATCAGGCAGCAGCCAGCATCTTGTTGACCTCGTCGACGAGGTCACGCAGGTGGAAGGGCTTGGACAGCACCTTGGCATCCTTCGGCGCCTTGCTGTCGGGGTTGAGCGCAACGGCGGCAAAGCCGGTGATGAACATGACCTTGAGGTCCGGGTCGAGTTCCGTCGCGCGCCGCGCCAGTTCGATGCCGTCCATCTCAGGCATGACGATGTCGGTCAAAAGGAGCGAGAACGGTTCTTCGCGAAGCCGGTCGTAAGCGCTGGCGCCGTTGTCATAGGACATGACCTTGTAGCCGGCCTTTTCCAGCGCCTTCACCAGGAACCGGCGCATGTCGTTGTCGTCTTCGGCAAGAAGGATTTTCGCAGTCATGAATTGGGCCGTGCTTCTCTTTATTCAGTTCATTGCGCGTAGATTGCGGCGTTTTATCCAAACCGCAACGCGGTAAATATCTCGTGAACGCGGGACGTCAATTCCCCGGGATGCTGTGATTGGCCACTATGGACACAGAGCGGGCCAACTGGCAACATGATGACAATTGCAAGTACCGCATATGGTAAAAAAGGGTTCAGATGGGGGAAATTGCGGAGAGGGAACTGTTCGAGGTCCTTGAACCTCCAATCCAGCGCATTCCCTTTGTGTTCAATTCGCCGCACAGCGGCCGCTCCTATCCCCAGAGTTTTCTCGACCAGTCCAGGCTCGACGCGCTTTCGATTCGCCGGTCGGAAGACCACTATGTCGATGAGCTGTTCCAGAACGCGACGTTCCTCGGCGCGCCGATGCTGCTTGCGCATTTCCCGCGCGCCTTCCTCGACGTCAACCGCGAGCCATACGAACTCGATCCGCGCATGTTCGACGGGCCGCTACCGCCGCATGCCAACATCAGCTCGATGCGCGTCGCAGGCGGGCTCGGAACGATCCCGCGGCTGGTGGCCGAGAACATGGAAATCTATCGTGGACGGTTCCCGGTCGAGGACGCGCTGACGCGGATCGAGACGATCTACAAGCCCTATCACGCCACCTTGCGCAAGCTGATCGCGCGCACACACGTGCAGTTCGGCCTCTCGGTGCTGATCGACTGCCATTCGATGCCGGGCAACGTGCATTTGCCGGGCAGCGCCCAGCGGCCCGACTTCATCATCGGCGATCGTTACGGTACCAGTGCTGCCGGTGAGCTTTCGCGCGCTGCGGTCGATCTGCTGCAGCAGCTCGGCTACAGCGTCGTGCGCAACAAGCCCTATGCCGGCGGCTTCATCACCGAGCACTACGGCCGGCCGACGCGCGGGCTGCATGCGCTGCAGATCGAGATCAACCGGGCGCTCTATGTCGACGAGGCGACGCTGGTGCGCAAACCTGGCTTCGGTGCGCTGGTTGCCGATCTCACGACCTTCATCGGCTCGCTTGCCCGCCACGTCGAGGACTACGGCGCTTACCTGCCGCTGGCGGCCGAGTAGCCTTTCCCAAAAATCAGGAAGAACCGGCAAAGCGGGATGGCGTCCAGCAAGGTACTGGCGACGCTTGGTATTTTGCTGTCGGGGAGGTTCAAAAAAAACCGCGCCAACGGCGCGGTCAAGTCTAGGGAGGAAACACCCAAGGAGGGTATTTACAGTCACAGGTGACTGTAGGAAAACCATAATATTGCACTGCACAAATGTCAAGTTTGCCGGTGAAAACTTTTGCGTCGCGTCAAAAGTTTTTCAGCCGGAAATGGCGAATCAACCGATTGAATTCTCCAAAGTCGCGTTTGAAGTGCGAAGCGGTCGTGGTGCAGTGCGAAATGCTTCGGCCCTGACGCCGACGACGCCCGCAGGTGGGCGTGCTCGGTCGTTTGCCTTTCGACAAATTTCGTCTATGCAGGACGTACCTTCCTCCATGTTTTCCTGAGAGATCGCCATGTTGCCTGACCGCGCCTTCTTCGATCGTCTTGCAGATGCCGCCAAGGCGGAAACCCTGCCGCGCTTTCGGATCGGGACCAGCGTGGTCAACAAGCTGGAGAGCGGCTTCGATCCGGTAACGGAAGCGGACCAATCGGCGGAAGCGGCGATCCGCGCGCTGATCGAGGCGCATTTCCCGGACCATGGCATTCTTGGCGAAGAGCACGGCAATATCGGCCTCGACCGCGAGTATGTCTGGGTCATCGACCCGATCGACGGCACGCGCGCCTTCATTTCCGGCTTGCCGGTCTGGGGCACGCTGGTCGGCCTCTATCGCAATGGCGAGGCGGTCATGGGCCTGATGGACCAGCCTTTCACCGGCGAGCGCTATTTCGCCGACGGCACGAAATCGGTCTACCGCGGGCCGGGTGGCGAGCAGGTGCTTTCGACGCGCGCCTGCAGATCGCTTGACGACGCGGTGCTTTTCACCACCTCGCCGCATCTCTATTCCGGCGATCTCAAGACCCGCTATGAGACGGTGCAAAGCAAGGTGCGGCTGTTCCGCTACGGCTGCGATTGCTACGCATTCGCGCTTCTGGCCGCCGGCCATGTCGATCTGGTAATCGAATGCGGGCTGAAGCCCTATGATGTCGGCGGGCTCATCCCTCTGATCGAGCAGGCCGGCGGCATCGTCACCAACTGGCAGGGCGGTCCGGCGGAAATGGGCGGCGAAGTTATTGCTGCCGGCAATGCCGAACTGCACGCGCAGGCGCTGGAAATCCTGAAGGGCTGATCCGCCCTGCGCCTCGCGCGGCAGGTGCAGATATCCGTAAAATCAACGTGTTACAGTGACCTTTGCGCGTCTGATAGGACGTGCGGCGCTGTCGCGAGCGATCGCTTGCTTCAGGCGGCGCTGGTTTCGCGCGCGTCGCCTTCTTCGGGGATGACGAAGGCGAGGATCGCTGCCATCGCCTGGGCGCGGTAGCGGTCCGCCTCGTGCAGCAGCTCGTGTCGGGCGCCGTCGATCGGGATCATCTGGGCGGCGCGGAAATTGCGCGCCAGCCATTCGACGGCGATATGGGGTACCAGCCGATCGGCCGTCGGTGCCAGGATGATCGTCGGCAGGGTGATGCGGGTCAGATGCTCGCGGCGGATGACCCGGCGCATGGCGTGGAAAGCCTCGCTCAGCCAGCGCGCCGTCGGGGGCCCGAGCCTAAGTTCCGGATGCGCATCGGTTAGCGTGATGTTGCGGGCGTAGCGGCGGCGATCGGCCGTCAGCACGTTGTTTTCGAAGGGGCGGTTGCCCTTGTCGGGGTGTGCCGGCAGGGCGCCGAGGCCGACCAGCCGCATGAAGGTCGCAACCGTCGCGATGCTCTTTTCGCCGAGCGCCTGGCCGCCAAGGCCGACGAAGGGTGCGAGCACTACAAGCCGATCGATGCGGCTTGCCAGCATCGGGGCGAGGGAGAGGGCAACGAGAGCGCCCATGGAATGGGCGACGATCGAGAAGGGCAGGCGGGTATCGGGCAGCACGATCTGTTCGAGGAAGGTGCTGAGGTCGCGCTCATAGTCGGAAAAGTGGTCGACATAACCGCGTCCGGGGTGCGCCAGCAGCCGCTCGGAGCCGGCCTGGCCGCGCCAGTCGAAGGTGGCGACCCAGAGGCCGGCCGCAGTCAGATCGGCAATCGTCTCGAAGTACTTCTCGATCGATTCGTTGCGGCCCTGCAGCAGAACGACCGTGCCGCGCGCCACCGGCTGCTTCGTCTTGAAGATCGCATAGCGGATCTTGCGGCCGCCGATGCCATCGAAAAAGCCAGCGACATGATTGTCCGGGATCGGATTGTCCGGTGTCGCGTGGAGGATCGAGGTCATGGGGTCGTGGCCGGAGGTGAAAGCGTGTTGATCGGTAGCATCAAGGGATAGGCGGCAGGGTCTTCGCCGTCAAAGAAAAAAGCCGGAAACGGTGGGTGAAATCCGGACGATCACCGTTTCCGGCCGCTGAAGGGGAAGGGACATGTCGCTTCAGCCTGGGCGTTGCGGCCCAGGATTTTGTTTTAGTCCCGTCGGGCTGAACGGAAGCCGAAGCCGGCGTTCATGTCGGGTTCACGGAAAAATCGTCGGCGGGGGCGTCTTGAAGTCGTCAAATCGCCTCCCCAAATCAGGGTCACGGGCGCCGAAGACGGGTCCGTTCACCGGTCCTGCCACTGCCAGAATGGGGTGGCCGACCAGACATCGCAAAAAGTTGCTCCAAGGAGGACACCATGCGTCACTTCGATTTCTCTCCCCTTTACCGCTCCACCGTCGGATTCGACCGCCTGTTCACCATGCTCGACAGCCTCGGCCAGCCGGGTGAAGCCCAGACCTATCCGCCCTACAACATCGAGCGCACCGGCGAAAACGCCTACCGCATTACCATGGCCGTTGCCGGTTTCGACGAGAGCGAGCTTTCGATCGAGGCGCGTGAACACACGCTGACGGTCAAGGGCGAAAAGGCCGAGGACAAGGGCGAAGAAAGCCAGTTTCTCCATCGCGGCATTGCCAAGCGCGCCTTCGAGCGCCGCTTCCAGCTCGCCGATCACGTGGAGATCAAGTCCGCTTCGCTGAAGAATGGCTTGCTGCACATCGATCTTACCCGCGAGATCCCGGAAGCCGCCAAGCCCCGCCGGATCGAGATCGCGTCGGTCGCATCGCAGCCGAAGCAGATCGAGGCTCAGACCCTCTGAACATCACGCCCGAACAGGGCATGAAACAGACCTCCCACAAAGAACGGCGTCCTCTACGGGCGCCGTTTTTTGTTGCCGGATCAATCAGGGCTGGGCCGGTACCGGCATGGCGGAAGCCGCCGCTTTCCTTGCTGCATAACGCTGGGCAATCACCGCGCAGGCCATCAGCTGGATCTGGTGGAACAGCATGACGGGCAGCACGATCGCGCCGATGTTCTGGCCGGCGAAGATGGCGCTTGCCATCGGGACGCCGCTCGCAAGGCTCTTCTTCGAGCCGCAGAAGGTGATGGCGATCTCGTCGGCCTTGTCGAAACCGAGCAGGCGGCTGCCGTACATGGTGACAGCAAGCACGAGTGCCAGCATGACGATTTCGATGACGACGAGCACGCCGAGATCGGTCAGAGAAAACGTCTGCCACAGGCCGGAGGTGACCGCCTGGCTGAAGGCGAGGTAGACGACCATCAGGATCGAGCCGCGATCGACCGGCGCCAACAGTCCCTTGCGGGCGCGGATCCAGTTGCCGATCACGGGCTGCAGCATCTGGCCGACGACGAAGGGGGCAAGCAACTGCAGCAGGATCTGCTTGACCGCATCGAGCGTGACGGTGCCATGGCCGCCGGCGGAAAACAGCAACCCGACGAGCAGCGGCGTCAGGAACATGCCGAAAATGTTGGAGGCCGACGCGGAGCAGATCGCGGCCGGCACATTGCCACCGGCCATGGAGGTGAATGCGATCGACGACTGCACCGTCGAGGGCAGCACGCAGAGGAAGAGGATGCCGGTATAGAGCGATTGCGGCAGGATCGAATCCGGCACGAAGCCGACCGCAAGGCCGATGAGCGGGAAGAGCACGAAGGTCGAGGCAAGGATGGTCAGGTGCAGGCGCCAATGCAGGATGCCGGCGATCACCACGTCGCGCGACAGGCGCGCCCCGTGCAGGAAGAAGACCATTCCGACAGCCACCTTCGTCGCCAATCCGAACCATTCGGTTGCCTCGCCATGGATCGGCAGGACGGATGCAAGCAGCACCGTCGCCAGAAGCAGGATCGTGAAGGTATCGGGAAGGTAGCGGCGCATATCAGCTCACTTGCTCGTTATCGAACGTCTTGCGGGGATCGCTCATTGTGAAGCAGGATGCAAGGAATAACAGTTATCACGAAATGAGATGAGCTATGTTGGATCTCGTGCAGTTGCGCAGTTTCGTCGCCCTCGAACAGATGGGCAGCTTCACGCTTGCAGCGGAAAAACTATCGCTCGGGCAATCGACGGTCAGCCAGCATATCCAGCGGCTCGAAGCCTCGCTCGGACGCACGCTCGTCGACCGCGATACGCACCGCGTTTCGCTGACGGCAGACGGGCAGGCGCTGCTTGCCCACGCGCGCTCGATGCTGGCGATCGACGGCGAGGTCCGGGCGCTGTTTGCCGAAAGCAGTTTGCGCGGTCGTCTCCGCCTCGGGGTCTCCGAGGACTTCGTCATGAGCCGGCTGCCGGCGGTGCTGGAAGACTTCGTCCGCGCCCATCCGTCGGTCGATCTGGAACTCACGGTGGCCTTGAGCGGCGTGCTCTACCAGATGCAGGACAATGGCGAGATCGATCTGGTGCTTGCCAAGCGCAGGCTCGGCGACCTCAGAGGCGAGCTCGTCTATCGCGAACCGCTGGTTTGGCTGGCGCGCGATCCCGAGAGGATCAAGCGCGACAAGGTGCTGCCGCTGATCGCCTTTCCGCCGCCGAGCATCACCCGCAGCGTCGCGCTCGAAGTGCTCGACCGCCACCGCCTGCCGTGGCGGATCGTATGCACCTGTGGCAGCCTCAGCGGCCTGACGGCGGCGGCCCGTGCCGGCATGGGCGTGCTCGTGCAGCCGCGCAGCATGGTGCCCTCGGGGCTGAAGGAAATCCCGGCCGGGCTCCTGCCGCCGCTCGAAGACGTGGAATTCGTGCTGGTGCCGAGCAAGGGCGTCGACCGAAAGCTGAGTGCGGCGCTCTCGGTCGAAATCCTCGCCAATCTGAGGACCCTGCAAGGGCAGTCTTGAAGGCAGGGCTGATACCGATACCGCTCAGCAGCCGGCGACGAAGCGGTCGACGTCCTCGGCCTTGGTCGCAAAGCTGGTGACGAGGCGATAGAGGCCCTCGTTCTCAGCAAGCTTGCCCTCGAGGTCGTGCGGCACTGGCCAGTCGTAGAAGACGGCGCCATCCTGCCTGAGCTTCGTCGCCACATCCTTGCTGATGATGGCGAAGACCTCGTTGGCATCGGCCTGCCAGGCAAGCCGGCTCGTCTTTGCGGCGGCAATGCCCTCGGCCAGGCGTGTGGCCATGGCGTTGGCGTGACGGGCGAGGTTCAGCCAGAGATCGCCGGCGAAATAGGCGTCGAACTGCGCCGAGACGAAACGCGACTTGGAGAAAAGCTGGGCGGAGCGCTTGCGCAGGAAGTGCATCTCGTGGGCCTTGGAGAGGTCGAACAGCACCAGCGCCTCGGCGCACCAGCAGCCGTTCTTGGTGCCGCCGAAGGAGACGAGGTCGACGCCGCGCTTCCAGGTCATTTCGGCGGGCGTTACGTCGAGGCTGACCAGCGCGTTGGCGAAGCGCGCACCATCCATGTGCAGCGGCAGCTTGTGTCCCTTGGCGACGGCCGCGATCGCTTCGATTTCGGCGAGCGAATAGACCGTGCCGCTTTCCGTCGCCTGCGTCAGCGATACCGCACTGGGCTGGCCGCCATGGACGTTATCGAGCGGGAAGCGCCGGATCTCGGCTTCAAGGCGGGAGGCCTCCATCTTGCCCCGCGGTCCGTCGACGGGTTTCAGTCGGGCGCCATGCGAAAAGAATTCGGGCGCGCCGCATTCGTCGGCGATGACATGGGCCTCGCGATGGCAGAAGGCGACGCCGCCGGCGCGGTTGGCTGTTGCCAGTGCCAGCGAATTGGCGGCTGTTCCGGTGCCGACGAAGAAGACGGCGACGTCCCTTTCGAAGATGTCCGCGAACTTCTTTTCCACCTTCCGGTCAAGCTCGCTGGTGCCATAGGCCGACGCGTAGCCGCCGGCATGGGCCATCAGGCTTTCGGCAATCGCGGGATGGGCGCCAGCCCAGTTATCAGACGAAAAAATCATCACTTCTCACCCTGTTTCACCGTCAATTCGACGGCTTTTTCCGACCTTAGCCGAGTTTATAGCCGGATCAATCACGGTCAGCGGGCGAAAGGCCAACAGGAGACCAGTTTGAAACCAAAATGAAGAAAACGACGATATGTCGTAATTAAATTATAAAAGCCGGAAATTTCCGGCAATGTTCGGCAAAATCTTCTCCATTATTTGCTGATATGCCTCTTGCAGAGGGGGGTGGTTTCTGGCATAGAGCACATGAAATAGGACAGGTTTGCTGTCCTATTTCGGTCTAGGGACCGGAACAATCGCCGTGAGTGCCTAAAAAAGTGGCATCCGGCGTGCGAAGCGGGAGGATTGGCCGGATTTCATCCGGTTGTTATCGCCTGCCGTCAGGATGGTCGCAGACATCAGTGCCTGATGATGCCGTGCTTATTTGCGACCTGATCAGGATCATGAGACGATGAGTGCCCCGGCTTTTCGGCGTGTCTTTGCACGCAACGAAGAGTCATGCGCGGGCGGTGCCATGCCCGGCGGTGCCGGGTTCAACAGGAGGGAAAACGATGACGGATCATTCGCCATCACAGCAATCTGGGCTCAACCTCGCACACAGCGTTGCGACGGCTGAAAAAACGCCCGCATTCCCGACTGGCCTGCCGCGAAAACAGGGGCTCTACGATCCGCGCAACGAACATGACGCCTGCGGTGTCGGCTTCGTCGCCCATATGAAGGGTCAGAAGTCGCACCAGATCGTGCGCGATGGTCTCTTCATGCTCGAAAACCTGACGCACCGTGGTGCCGTCGGCGCCGACCCGCTGATGGGAGATGGCGCGGGCATCCTCGTGCAGATTCCCGACCGTTTCTTCCGGGAGGAGATGGCCAAGCAGGGCATCACCCTGCCGAAGGCGGGCGAATATGCCGTCGGCCACATCTTCATGCCGCAGGACGATGCGCTCGTCGAACACTTCAAGCAGGTGATCAAGGACGTCGTCACCGAAGAGGGCCAGGTGCTCATCGGCTACCGCGACGTGCCCGTCGACAACGCGTCGCTGTCGAAGGCGCCGGAAATCGCCGCGACCGAGCCGCGCCATGTCCAGATCTTCATCGGTGCCGGCCGTGACGCCGCCACGAACCCGGAGTTCGAGCGCCGTCTCTTCACGCTGCGCAAGGTGATCTCCAACCGTATCTATGACGAATACAAGGGCGAGGAGAGCAACTTCTACCCCGTGTCGCTGTCGTCCTCGACGATCGTCTACAAGGGCATGTTCCTCGCTTACCAGGTCGGCGCCTATTACAAGGATCTGTCCGACCCGCGCTTCGAAAGTGCGGTGGCGCTCGTTCACCAGCGCTTCTCGACCAACACGTTTCCGTCGTGGAAGCTCGCCCATCCCTACCGCATGGTCGCCCATAACGGCGAAATCAACACGCTGCGCGGCAACGTCAACTGGATGGCGGCGCGCCAGGCGTCGGTTTCCTCGCCGCTCTTCGGCGACGACATCTCCAAGCTCTGGCCGATCTCCTACGAAGGCCAGTCGGACACCGCCTGCTTCGACAACGCACTCGAGTTCCTGGTGCAGGGCGGCTATTCGCTGTCGCACGCCGTCATGATGCTGATCCCCGAGGCGTGGGCCGGCAACCAGTTGATGTCGCCTGAGCGAAAGGCGTTCTACGAATACCACGCAGCGCTGATGGAGCCGTGGGACGGTCCGGCAGCTGTCGCCTTTACCGACGGTCGCCAGGTCGGCGCGACGCTCGACCGCAACGGTTTGCGTCCGGCCCGCTACATCGTCACCTCGGACGATCGCGTCATTCTCGCGTCGGAAGCCGGCGTGCTGCCGGTCGACGAAGACAAGATCGTCAAGAAGTGGCGCCTGCAGCCGGGCAAGATGCTCCTGATCGATATGGAACAAGGCCGCATCATCTCCGACGAGGAGGTGAAGTCCTCGCTCGCGCAAAAGCACCCCTACAGCAAGTGGCTCGAAGACACGCAGCTCATCCTTGAAGAGTTGAAGCCGGTGGAGCCGCGTGCGCTCCGTCGCGACGTTTCCCTGATCGATCGTCAGCAGGCCTTTGGCTACACGCTCGAAGACACCAAGATCCTGATGTCGCCGATGGCGACGACCGGCCAGGAAGCGATCGGCTCGATGGGCACCGACACGCCGATCTCGGCGATGTCGGACAAGCGCAAGCTGCTTTACACCTATTTCAAGCAGAACTTTGCGCAAGTCACCAACCCGCCGATCGACCCGATCCGCGAAGAGCTGGTGATGAGCCTCGTCTCCTTCATCGGTCCGCGTCCGAACATCCTCGACCACGAGGGCATGGCGCATGCCAAGCGGCTCGAGGTGCGCCAGCCGATCCTGACCAACGGCGATCTCGAAAAGATCCGCTCGATCGGTCACACCGAGGATCGTTTCGACACCAAGACGCTCGACTTTACCTATGACATTTCGCGCGGCGCCGAAGGCATGCCCGAAATGCTCGATCGGCTCTGCGAGCGTGCCGAAGCGGCGGTAAAGGGTGGCTACAACATCATCGTGCTCTCCGACCGTCAGGTTGGTCCGGACCGCGTGGCGATCCCGGCGCTGCTCGCGACCGCCGCCGTGCACCACCACCTGATCCGCAAGGGTCTGCGCACGTCGGTCGGCATCGTGCTTGAATCCGGCGAACCGCGCGAAGTGCATCAGTTCTGCCTGCTCGCCGGCTACGGCGCCGAGGCGATCAACCCCTATCTCGCCTTCGATACGCTCACCGACATGCACAAGCGTGGCGAGTTCCCCAAGGAAGTCGACGGCAGCGAAGTGGTCTACCGCTACATCAAGGCCGTCGGTAAGGGCATCCTCAAGGTCATGTCCAAGATGGGCATCTCGACCTACCAGTCCTATTGTGGCGCGCAGATCTTCGACGCCGTCGGCCTGTCGTCGAAGCTTGTCGACCAGTTCTTCTTCGGCACGGCGACGACGATCGAAGGCATCGGCCTCGAAGAGATCGCCGCCGAAACCGTCGCCCGCCACAAGGCGGCCTTCGGCGCCGACCCGGTTCTCGCCAACTCGCTCGATATCGGTGGCGAATATGCCTTCCGCATGCGCGGCGAAAGCCATGCCTGGACGCCGGACGCAATCGCCTCGCTGCAGCACGCAGTTCGTGGCAACGCAGAGGACCGCTACCGCGAGTTCGCTGAGATGGTGAACAACTCGGCGCTGCGCATGAACACCATCCGTGGCCTGTTCACGATCAAGAGCGCCGACGCCCTTGGCCGCAAGCCGATCTCGGTCGACGAGGTCGAACCGGCCGTCGATATCGTCAAGCGCTTCTCGACCGGGGCCATGTCCTTCGGCTCGATCAGCCGCGAGGCGCATACGACGCTGGCGATTGCCATGAACCGGATCGGCGGTAAGTCGAACACCGGCGAAGGGGGCGAGGAAAGCGATCGCTACCTGCCGCTGCCCGATGGTTCGATGAACCCGGAACGTTCGGCGATCAAGCAGATCGCGTCCGGCCGCTTCGGCGTGACCACCGAGTACCTGGTCAATGCCGACATGCTGCAGATCAAGGTGGCGCAAGGGGCCAAGCCCGGCGAAGGCGGGCAGCTGCCCGGCCACAAGGTCGATGCAACGGTTGCCAAGACCAGGCATTCGACCCCGGGCGTCGGCCTGATTTCGCCGCCGCCGCACCATGACATCTACTCGATCGAAGACTTGGCGCAGCTGATCTACGATCTGAAGAACGTCAATCCGGAAGCCGACGTTTCGGTCAAACTCGTCTCGGAAGTTGGCGTCGGCACGGTTGCCGCCGGCGTTGCCAAGGCGCGTGCCGACCATATCACTGTCGCCGGCTTCGACGGCGGTACCGGCGCTTCGCCACTCACCTCGCTGAAGCACGCCGGCAGCCCTTGGGAAATCGGTCTGGCCGAGACCCAGCAGACGCTGGTGCTGAACGGCCTGCGTTCGCGCGTCGCCCTTCAGGTCGATGGTGGTCTGAAGACCGGTCGCGACGTCATCATCGGCGCGCTGCTCGGTGCCGACGAATTCGGCTTCGCCACCGCACCGCTGATCGCCGCCGGCTGCATCATGATGCGCAAGTGCCACCTCAACACCTGTCCCGTCGGCGTTGCGACCCAGGATCCGGTGCTGCGCAAGCGCTTCAAGGGCACGGCCGAGCACGTCATCAACTACTTCTTCTTCGTGGCCGAAGAAGTGCGCGAGATCCTGGCGTCGCTCGGCGTCAGGAAGCTCAACGACATCGTCGGCGCTTCGGAACTGCTCGAAAAGGACAGTGCGCTTGCGCACTGGAAGGCCAACGGCCTCGACTTCTCGAAGATCTTCCACAAGGTGGAAGCCAAGAAGGAAGAGACCTACTGGACCACGCGCCAGCAGCACCCGATCGACGATGTTCTCGATCGCAAGCTGATCAAGGAAGCGGCGGTCGCGCTCGAAACCAAGGCTCCGGTCAAGATCGAAGCCGAGATCAAGAACGTCGACCGTTCGGCCGGCGCGATGCTTGCCGGTGCTCTTGCCAAGCGCTGGGGCCACAAGGGCCTGAAGGACGACACCATCCACGTGACCCTCAAGGGCACGGCTGGCCAGTCCTTCGGCGCGTTCCTCGCACGCGGCATCACCTTCGATCTCGTGGGTGACGGTAACGACTATGTCGGCAAGGGTCTTTCGGGCGGTCGCATCATTGTCCGGCCGCCGGAAAATGCGACGATCGTTCCGCAAGAATCGATCATCGTCGGCAACACCGTGCTTTACGGCGCGATCTCGGGCGAGTGCTACTTCAACGGCGTTGCCGGCGAACGTTTCGCCGTGCGCAACTCCGGCGCGGTCGCGGTCGTCGAGGGCGTGGGTGACCACGGCTGCGAATACATGACCGGCGGCGTCGTCGTCGTGCTCGGCGGAACGGGGCGCAACTTTGCGGCCGGCATGTCGGGCGGTGTCGCCTATGTGCTCGACGAGGAAGGCGATTTCGCCCGTCGCTGCAACATGGCGATGGTCGAGCTGCAACCGGTTCCGGAAGAGGACGACATGCTGGAGAAGCTGCACCACCACGGCGGCGACATCATGCACAAGGGCATGGTCGACGTGTCGGGCGACATGACGCGCCACGACGAGGAGCGGCTTTATCAGCTCATCTCCAACCACCTTCACCACACGGGTTCGCCCCGGGCGAAGGAGATCCTCGATCACTGGACGGATTATCGGCCGAAGTTCCGCAAGGTCATGCCGGTCGAGTACCGCCGTGCGCTCGAGGATATGGAACGCATGAAAATGGCAGAGGCGGCCGAATAGGAGGCCCCGGTGACCAAGGCTCCCGGTTCATCACAGATCGGTTCGGGGGCCCCTCACGCGCGCTCGCAAAAAGCGCCTGTTCAGACGCACAGCTTTCAGGATGAAACGATGGGTAAGGTAACTGGATTTCTCGAGATCGACCGGCAAGTGGCAAAGTACCAGCCGGCGTCCGACCGCATCCGCCATTTTCGCGAATTCACCATTCCGATGTCAGAACCGGAAGTGCAGAAGCAGGCTGCTCGCTGCATGGACTGTGGCATCCCCTATTGCCACGGCCCGACCGGCTGCCCGGTGCACAACCAGATCCCGGACTGGAACGATCTCGTCTACAACGGCAACTGGGACGAGGCGATCCGCAACCTGCATTCGACCAACAACTTCCCGGAATTCACCGGCCGCGTCTGCCCGGCGCCGTGCGAGGAAGCCTGCACGTTGAACCTCGAAGACACCCCGGTCGCGATCAAGACCGTCGAACAGGCGATCGCCGACAAGGCCTATGAAATGGGCTATATCGTGCCGCAGCCGGCCGTCACCAAGACCGGCAAGAAGGTCGCGATCATCGGCTCGGGACCTGCCGGTATGGCCGCGGCCCAGCAGCTTGCCCGCGCCGGCCACGAGGTGCACGTCTACGAGCGCGAAACCAAGCCCGGCGGCCTGCTGCGCTACGGCATCCCGGACTTCAAGATGGAGAAGAACTTCATCGATCGCCGCGTCGACCAGATGCGCGGCGAAGGCGTCACTTTCCACTGCGGCATCAATGTCGGCGTCGACGTTCCGATGCAGCGCCTGCTCGACGAGCATGACGCCGTGCTCTACTGCGGCGGCTCCGAGACCCCGCGCGACGCGGGAATCCCCGGCGTCCAGTTCGCCGGCGTGCATGACGCGATGCCCTATCTCGTCCAGCAGAACCGCCGCGTCGGCCGCGAGAACATCGACAGCGTCGGCTGGCCGTCGCAGCCGATCCTTGCCGGCGGCAAGCATATCGTCGTCGTCGGCGGTGGTGATACCGCGTCCGACTGTGTCGGCACCGCTTTCCGCCAGGGCGCCGTCAAGGTGACCCAGCTCGACATCCGTCCGCAGCCGCCGGAAAAGGAAGACAAGCTTGCCGTCTGGCCGTTTTGGGCGACGAAGATGCGCACCTCTTCGAGCCAGGCCGAAGGCGCCATCCGCGAGTTCCAGGTGGCGACCCTTGAGTTCATCGGCGACGAGGACGGCAACCTGACCGGCGTGAAGTGCTGCCAGGTGGATGATCGCCGCAAGCCGGTCGCCGGCACGGAGTTCATCATCAAGGCGGATCTTGCCTTCATCGCCATCGGTTTCAGTGGTCCCTTCACCAACAGCGTGATCAAGGACCTCGGCGACAAGCTGACGCTCAACACCGACCGCCGCGGCTCGACCAACGTCGTCGCCAACGAGCGCGACTACAAGACCTCGGTCGACAAGCTCTGGACGGCCGGCGACGTGCGCCGCGGCCAGTCGCTCGTCGTCTGGGCGATCCGCGAAGGCCGCCAGGCGGCGCGTGCGATCGACGAGGCGCTGATGGGTTCGACCACGCTGCCGCGCTAAGGCATTACTCCCAAGCATGAAAAAAGCCCCGCAGCGATGCGGGGCTTTTTTCATGGTGTGCCAGAAGGCTGAATGGGGATCGTCGGCCTAGTTGCGGATCACCGGGTTGCTGATGACCGTGTTTGGCTTCGAGAGGCGGAAGTCATCGACGCGGCCGGCCGGAGCGGCGGCGACGTCACCCTTGCCAACCAGCAGGTCGCGTGGGCTCTTGCCGTTGCCCTTGTCCGGTGCGGCGCTGCCGAGCAGGGACGCGGCGCCATCCAGCGCCGGATCGGTCAGCCCGATCGGCTGGGTCTTGACGATATCCTCGTTGCCGAGCGGTGCGGTCACCACCAGGTCCTTGAGCTCGTCGGCGCCCGGCACGTTCTTGTCGGTGGCGGCGGCATCGCCGAGCAGCCGACGGATGTCCTTCTCGACGTAGAAGGCAAGCTTGCGCTTGCCGGCCTTGGTGAGGTTGACGCCGTCGGCGCCGCGCAGGCGCACCTGCTGGCCGTTGATATCGGAGCCGGTCAGAACGAACTTGCCGCCCTCATCGACGAAGCCGTCCCAGATGTCGACGAACTGTCCGCCGACCTTCTCGATCTCCTCGCGATAGATGCCGTTGAAGGTGACCATGTCGGCGGTCATCGCGGCCGACTGGAACGGCGGCATGCCGACCCAGAGAACCGGCAGCTTTTCCTTGCGCGCAAGGGCTGCCAGCGCGTTGACACGCTTGCGATATTCTTCCGTCCAAAGGTCGGAGCGGAACTTCTCCTTGGTGCTGCCGATCTGCATCTGCTGGCGATCGTTGGCGCCGAGGCTGATGATGATGACCGACGGCTTCACGTCGCCGACATAGCCCGGCAGCGTGCCCGGCCAATTGAAATAGTCTTCGCGCACGAGACCGGACGAACCGTTCGCCCGCGTCTCGATGGTGATGCCGGGCGTCATCTCGAAGGCCGTCTTCAGGCCGTCGCCAAGGCTTCCGGCCATGAAGTCGCCGACGACGAGCACCTTCTTGGCATCCGGCGCCTTCTCCACCACTATCGGCGCCGGGGCAGGGGTGTCGGCAACCTTTGGCTTCTGCTTCTGCTGCCCCTGGCCCTTCTGCCGCTGTTGCGGCTGGCGCTGGCGCTTCGGGCGCGGCTGTTCGGGATAATAGTCGCGATCCTGGTAGGTCGGCCGTTCGCGGGTCAAGCCGCCGAAGAGCATCTGAAACAAGGTGCGGCGTTGAACGCGCTCCTGCGCCTCGGCAAAGCTCGCAAAAAGGCTGACGGTGAGCATCGCCACAACGGCAATGCAGATCGTCGCAATCCCGAACGGCGTACGGCTATCGTGCCTGCGGCGCCTGCTGATCATCTGCTTTCTGCCCCGTTCATCGCGTATTCGGGCGGCCTTGCCGCACCAAAGTTTCAGCGCGCCGCACGGGGGTGCAGCGCGCTTGCCCTATTGTATCTCACGGATACTCAGATCGTGAAACCGTTTCGAACCTGCTAGTTGCGGAGCGCCCGCAGCAGCATCTGCGTCGGCTCACCATCCGGCGCCAGTCCGTTCTTCGACTGGAATGCCTGGATCGCGGCCTTGGAGCCGGAGCCGAAGTTGCCGTCGACTTCGCCACTGTAGTAGCCAAGCTCCTTCAGCCGGTTCTGCAGCTCGAACTTCTCGCTGATGTCAAGCGAACCGTCCGGACGCGGCCAGCGCTGCTGCATGCCCTGGTAGCCGGCGATCTGGTCTGCGAGCAGGCCGACGCCGAGCGCGTAGCTGTCCGACGCGTTGTAGCGCTTGATGACGAAGAAGTTCTTGGTCATCAGGAAGCCGGGGCCGTTGCCACCGCTCGGCAGCTTGAGCTCGGCGCGCGTGCTGCCGTTGCGGAAGCCCTTGCCGTTCGGCCGGGCAAAACCGAGCGACGCCCATTCCTTGAGCGTCTTCGTCTGGCCCGAATACTTCGCGGCGTTGGCCGGCGGGGCGACTTCGTAGCCCCAGGTCTCGCCCGGCTGCCAGCCATTTTTCTTCAGAAGGTTGGCGGCGGTCGCCAGCGCGTCTGGCACCGAGTTCCAGATGTCGCGGTGACCGTTTCCGTCTGCGTCGACCGCATAGAGCAGGTAGCTCGTGGGGATGAACTGGGTGTGGCCCATGGCGCCCGCCCAGGAGCCCGTCAGCTCACGTGGGGTGATATCGCCCTTCTGCAGGATTTTCAGCGCGGCGATTAGCTGCTTCTTGGCATAGTTCGACCGCTTCGGATCCGCGTAGGCAAGGGTTGCGAGCGCGCGCGGGACGTAGTGCAGGCGGTCATCCTTCTCCAGCACGGCGCCGTAGTTGGACTCCATCGACCAGATGGCCAGCAGGATGGTCTTGTCGACGCCGAAGTGTTTCTCCAGCGCGTTCAGCGTGCGGGCGTGCTTGGTCGCCATCTCCTGGCCGACGCGCTTGGTGTAGGGGTTCACGCGGGAATCGATATATTCCCAGATCTTGTGCTTGAACTCCGGCTGGTAGTTGGCCTTGTCGATCACCGTCTGGTCGGGCGACTTCACGCCGGCAAAGGCCTGGCGATAGGTTGCCTTGGTGATGCCGGCCTGGGCGGCGGTCGCGTAAAACTCGTTGATCCAGTTCTGGAACCCGGTATCGGCGCGCGCGGGGGAGGTGCCGAGCGTGGCGGCGGATAGGACGAGGGCGGCTGCGATATGACGGAAAAACGTCCTGCGGTTTCTGATCATCAGCTGTCGGTTCCGTTTCTCTGCGGAGCTTCGGCCGTCATGGCCCGAATCACTCCGCAAGGTGGCAGTCTGGGGCCAGCCTGGACGGTGGGGGCAGTCGTCGGCGGCTCCTGTTTCGGATCCGGCCGCGCTTGTTGCATTGCCGGATTGCAACGAATCTACAGAAACGTGGTCAACAAACCCTTTACCATGAAAATGTGGTGGCGTCTTCGGCCACAGAAAATGTCAAGCCTTGGTCGTGGAGTTCGCATATGCATTTGTTTCGTCGGTTCATGCTGTGTTCAGCTGACGGCATAGAGATTGCGGCTCCATTACGGAGCGCTGTATGGTTAGGGACGGATTGACGTCCAGGACCATTCGGCAAGAGTTATGAGTGAAATCCTTTCAAGGAGGTATCGATGACCGACAAGCGTAAAGTCCGCAAAGCCGTGTTCCCGGTCGCAGGACTGGGCACCCGTTTCCTGCCGGCGACCAAGGCCGTGCCGAAGGAAATGCTGACGGTGGTGGACAAGCCGGTCATTCAATATGTGGTCGACGAAGCGCTGGAAGCCGGTATCGAGCATCTGATCTTCGTGACCGGCCGCAGCAAGGCTGTCATCGAGGACTATTTCGACATTCAGGTCGAGCTCGACCAGACGCTGCGCGAGCGCAACAAGAAGGCCGAGATCGCGCTGCTCGACGGCATCCTGCCGAAGGCCGGCACCACCAGCTTCACCCGCCAGCAGGCGCCGCTCGGCCTTGGCCACGCGGTCTGGTGCGCCCGTGAACTCGTCGGCAACGAGCCCTTCGCGCTGCTCCTGCCCGACATGATCATGAAGGGTGAGAAGGGCTGCCTGAAGGGCATGGTGGAGCTCTATGAGCAGAGCGGCGGCAACGTCATCGCGGTTGAGGAATGCGCGCCGGACCAGGCGCACAAATACGGCATCGTCGGCGTCGGCGACAAGGTCGGCGAAGGTTTCAAGATCACCAAGATGGTCGAGAAGCCAGCACCGGGCACTGCCCCCTCCAACTTCTTCATCAACGGCCGCTACATCCTGCAGCCGGAGATCTTCCCGATTCTCGAAAAGCAGGAGCGCGGCGCCGGCAACGAGATCCAGCTGACCGACGGCATGCTCAAGCTTTCCGACAACCAGCAGTTCGCCGCTTACCACTTCCGTGGCGATACCTATGACTGTGGCGCCAAGGACGGCTTCATTCTGGCCAACGTCGCCTTCGCGCTCGAGCGTGGCGATATCCGTCCGACCGTCGAAGGCCCGCTGAAGAGCCTGCTCGGCAGCCTGAAGTAATCGGCCTTCTCTTCTCGAAGGCAAGAAAGGCCGCGTCCATCGGGCGCGGCCTTTTTTAATCTGGATGATGGGATTGCCTCAGCGGCGCAGCGTCAACCCGACGCCGACGCGGGTGATGTCGGTGGTGTCGCCCTGATCGCGGGTGGTGCGCTCGTAGCTGACGTCGCCCGTCAGCGCCAGGTAGCGGTTGATGTCGTAGGTGAGGCCGGCGCCGGTGCGCCAGGTGGTCTCGTCCGACGAGCGGGCGTTCGAGGGGTAGTTGCGCAGCGTCAGGCTGTTCGTCAGCCGCGCGACCAGATCCGAGCGCATCTGGTGGGTGATGATGTTGGTGAGGTTGTAATCGATCGAACCAGCGTCGCCGGGCGTCGTCGACGGGTTGAGGTCGGTCGACACGGCGAAGAGCACGTCGGTGCCGCGTTGCGGCGACCAGTTGAGGCGGCCATCGACCGACAGGCCGCGGAGTTCGCCAAGCCGGTCATCCTCGAAATTGTAGGTTTCGTAGCCGAGGCCGAGCTCGCCATAGAGCTTCTCGCCGAGGTCGAGCTCGATACCGCCGCGTGCGGCATAGGTCTGATAGGAGCGTTCGAAGCCGAGCGGATCTTCGCGCAGATCGTAGAGCGACTTGCCGACGGAGGCTTCGAGGAACGGGATCAATGCCGGCGACAGTTCGTAGCCGACGCGGGCCGTGAGCACACCGGTGTTGCGGTTTCGATACTTGACCGAAAGGTTCGTGCCGTTTTCGAGTTCGACATCACCATAGGTGCGCCGGTCGAAATCGATGCCGACCGAGCCGCGGATCAGACCGAAATCACGCTCAACGGCCGCGCCGAGGCGGTAGGTGTTGACCGCGGACTGGTTTTTGGCGTTGGAGATCGCGTTCGGGTCGTCGGCGTCCTCGCGCTCGAAACTGTAGCCGGCGCGCAGACGGGCGATCGTTTCGTCCCAGAGATCGAGCCGCAGTTCCGCATCGACATTGGCGCGGGGCTCTTCCTCGCCCTCGCCGGAGATGTTGTTCTGCAACACGCCTTCGCCGGTGACGGTCAGCTGATGCCGCGACCAGTCCGAGGTCAAGGTGCCGCGGATTCCGGTTTCGAGATAGCCGCGGCTGGTCTTGGTGTCGCCGTCCTTGCGCCATTCGTGGTTGATGGTCTCGCTGACGCTGGGGCGCAGCGTGAAGGTGCCGATTCGGATGCCCGGGGCGCGATCGTATTCGGGGTTATCGGTCCGCAACCGCAGACCGTCGATCGTTGGCTCGCGCTGGTTCAGGCGAAGGTAATCCTCGTTAGAGGCCGGGGTCAGGTCGTCAGCGCTGACGGCGCCGGTGGTCTGCGGATCGGTGATTGCGGGCGTCGCGGCCGGAACGGCTGAAGGCGCTGTGCCCGCGCCATAGGTGGTCGTCGTCGGAGCGGTGGCGGGAGCGGTCGTGGCGGTCTGGGCGTTCAAGGATGCGGGGGCAAGCATCGCCGTGCCGGCCAGCAGCAACGCCAGCGACGTCGAACGCCGCGCGCCTCCTTTGATCGAGCGAGATGAGCCTGGCACCATATGCCGTTTGTCCACGAGCCTGATTGCAATCCTTTCGCAACCGTAAAGCGACGTGGTTAATCAATCGTTTCCAAACGGAAAAAACGTCGTGGCATCAGCCGCTTGCGGTTACGCTTTCGACGGTCAGGTTGCGGCCGTGGGTGGAAACGACGCGCACCCTTGTACCGGCCGGCAGGTCCGGTCCCTCAACGACCCAGAACGTGTCGTCGAGCCGGATGCGCCCTCGGCCTTCGGCGATCGGTTTTTCCAGGACCGCGGTGCGACCGACGAGGCTTTCGGCGCGCTGGTTCAAAAGCGGCTCGTCGGTGGTCTCGGATGTGGAGAGAACGAAGCGGCGGCCAAGGAGAACGGCCGCCACCGAGAGCAGCGCGAACAGCACGAGCTGGACCTGCCACGTCCAGAAGCCGACCTCCCAAAGCATGAGGGAGAGGATGCCGACTGCCAAGGCGGCGACACCGATCCAGATCAGGAACACGCCGGGGGCGACGAGCTCGGCGGCGAGAAGCACGAAGCCCAGAACCCACCAGCTCCAGGGCCCGAGTTCTTGAATGGCGCGTTCGATCATCGTCTACTTCCCTTGCGCGGGATCGGTCGGGAAAGCTGGTGTGGTGCGCGGCGTCGACTGGCGCGGGCGGGTCGCTGGCGCCGTCTGGCTGTCGCCAAAGACTTCCTTGGCGATGGCGCCGATGCCACCGAGCGAACCGATCAGCGCGGAAGCTTCCATCGGCATCAACACGATCTTCTGGTTGTTGGCGGTGCCGATCGAGGCGAGTGCTTCGGTGTACTTCTGGGCAACGAAGTAGTTGATCGCCTGCACGTCGCCGGCCGCAATGGCCTCGGAGACCATCTTGGTTGCCTTCGCCTCTGCCTCGGCCAGGCGCTCGCGCGCTTCGGCGTCACGAAACGCCGCTTCGCGCTGGCCCTCGGCCTGCAGGATCGCCGACTGCTTGGCGCCTTCGGCGCGCAGGATCTGGGCGTTTCTGGCGCCTTCGGCTTCGAGCACCTGCGCGCGTTTCTCGCGCTCGGCCTTCATCTGGCGCGCCATGGCATCGACGAGATCCTTCGGCGGGGCGATATCCTTGATCTCGATGCGGGTGATCTTGATGCCCCAGGGGCTGGCAGCTTCGTCGACGACGTGCAGCAGCCTGTCGTTGATCGTATCACGGTTGGAGAGCAGTTCGTCGAGGTCCATCGAACCCATGACCGAGCGGATGTTGGTCATCGTCAGGTTGAGGATGGCGTTTTCCAGATGCGCGACCTGGTAGGCGGCCTGCGCCGCATTCAGGATCTGATAGAAGGCGACGGCATCGGCCGAAACGCTGGCATTGTCCTTGGTGATGACTTCCTGGGTCGGAACGTCGAGCACCTGTTCCATCACGTTCATCTTGGCGCCGATGCGGTCGATGAACGGCACGATCAGATTGAGGCCCGGCTCCAGCGTTTTGGTGTAGCGACCGAAGCGCTCGATCGTATAGCGGTAGCCCTGCGGCACCGTCTTGATCCCCATGAAGAGGACCAGGATGATGAGCACCACGAAGCCAATGACGACGATATCCATTCCGCCCAAGACTTACCCCCTTAAATTGCAATCTCGACCTGTGGCTGCAGTCTAGCGTATTCCGTTTCCCTTCGGAATCGGTTTTCCGCGGATTGCGCGTAAATTCAAAATGTTAGATTGCCGCACTCGCCGGTGGGGAAGAGCGCGGCTCCTTCATCCTGAGCTGGCGGCCAGCGCGCCGTTCAAGTGGGGTGATGGGACGCTTAAAGCCAGCCGGCAAGCTCCCGGCGCACGACGTGTTCGAGCACGGCCATGCCTTCGGCGCTGTCGTTCAGACAGGGGATGTGGGTGAACTTCTCGCCGCCATTGTGATGGAAGCTTTCGGCCGCCTGCTCGGCGATCTCTTCCAACGTTTCCAGACAGTCGGAGACGAAGCCCGGGTTGAGGACGGCAATGCGCTTGACACCGTCCTGCGCAAGTTTTTCGACCGTCTTGTCGGTATAGGGCTGCAGCCATTCCTCAGGCCCGAAGCGCGACTGGAAGGTGACCTGCAGCTTCTCCTTCGACCAGCCGAGCTTTTCGCGCAAAAGCCGCGCGGTCTTCTGGCACTGGCAGTAGTAGGGATCGCCCTTGTCGAAATAGCTCTTCGGAATGCCGTGGAAGGAGGTCAGAACCACCTCCGGCACCCAGTCGAGCGTCGCCAGGTGACGCTCGATCGAGGTTGCCAGAGCGTCGATGTAGACGGGATCGTCGTGGTAGGGCGGAACGGTGCGCAGTGCCGGCTGCCAGCGCATCTTCAGAAGCGCCTCGAAGGCCTTGTCATTAACGGTGGCGGTGGTGGCGGCGGCATATTGCGGATAGAGCGGGAAGACGAGAATGCGTTCGCAGCCGGCCTTCTGCAGTGCGTCCATGCGCGAGGCGATCGACGGCTGGCCGTAGCGCATGCCCCAGTCGACGATGACGTTAGGCTGGTCGGCGAAGGACTTCGCCATCAGTTCGGACTGGTTGCGGGTGTAGGTCCGGAGGTAGCTTTCGTTCAAGTCCTTGTTCCAGATCGTCTCATAGGCCTTGCCGACCTTGCCGGGGCGGGTGTTGAGCACGATGCCGAACAGGATCGGGTACCAGAACAGTCGCGACCACTCGATCACCCGGCGGTCGGTCAGAAACTCCTTCAGGTAGCGGCGCATCGAGGTGTAGTCGGTGCCATCAGGCGTGCCGAGATTGACCAGCAGGATACCGACCTTTCCGGATTTGACGGACGGGTGGCTGGCAGGGGTGGTCACGGCAAGCTGATCGGTCATCTTCATCCTCGTCGGGTCCCCGTATCGGGACGCCGCTTTCGTTCCTTCGGTTTCCAGTCCTTCTAAAAAGAAAAGCCGGCGCGGGGAAGCCGCGCCGGCTCTGAAAGTAGAGGCAAATTGTCTTACTTTGCCGGAATCTCCAGTTCCTTGCCGACATGCAGGTGGCGCGGCGCCGGCTTGCCGTTGGCGTCGGAGATCTTCTTCCAGAGCGCGCCTTCGCCGTAGAAGGCCTTGGCGAGATCCCAGAGCGTGTCGCCCTTGGTGATCACGTGCTTCTGCGGGCCGCTCGCTGCCGCCGTGCCGCTGGCCGTTGCCGCCGGCTGGGCTGCCGTGGCGTCGGCAGCAGGCTTTGCGTCCGCCGCCGGCTCGGCCGTTGCCGCACCGGCCGCCGAAGCGACCTCGGTGATGCGGCCGTCGGTATAGGGCTTGAACGGCTGGTGGGCGGCAAGGTAGTCGGCAAGCACGGTTTCGAGGCCCGGACCGTAGTCGTAGGCGTTTTCACCCTTCTCCTTGAAGACGTCGTAGCCGTCGCCGCCATTGCGCATGTAGTTGTTGGTGACGAGCGAATAGGTCTTGGCCGGATCGAGCGGGACGTAGGCCTCGCCTTCCTTCACCTCGACCGAGACGACGCGGCTGCCGACCGGCTTCGACTTGTCGAAGGAGAACTTCATGCCGGCCACCTGCGGGAAACGGCCGCCGCCTTCCTCAAGCTTGCTGAGACCGTTTTCCAGGGCTTCACGAATGCCGTCGCCCTTCATCTGGAAGGTCGCAACCGTGTTCTGGAACGGCAGGACCGTAATGGCTTCGCCCATCGAAACGTCGCCGGCATCGATGGAGGCGCGCAGACCGCCGCCGTTGGTGATGGCGATGGTCACACCCTGGCCCTTGACGCGGTCGAGCATGGCGTCGGTGAGCAGGCTGCCCATTTCGCACTCTTTGGTGCGGCAATTCTCGCGCGAGCCGTCGATCGGCGCCTCGGTCTTGGCGATGATCTTCGAGCGCAGCTCTTCGATCGGCTTGCCGAGTTCGGCGACGCGGGCAAGCACCGCCTCATCCGGCTTGACCGAGCTGTCGACCAGGATCGGGTCGCCCTTGGCGGCCTTGACCACGCCCTTGTCGTCGAAGGTAACGACGAGATCGCCGAGATATTTGGTGTAGGAGCCGGCCTGGACGACCGGAACCTTGTAGCCGCCTGGGTTGTCGACCATCGTCGGGTAAGGACCCTCGGCTTTTGCATCGGTGTTGGAGAGCAGGCTGTGCGAGTGGCCGCCGACGACGACGTCGACATCCGGGATCTTGGCGATGGCCGCGAGGTCGCGCGGATAGCCGACATGGGTGAGCGCTATGATCTTGTCGACGCCCTGCTTCTTCAGTTCCTCGACGGCTGCCGTGGTGGTGGCGACGTCGTCGCCGATCAGGATGTCCGGGCCGGGGGAAGAGAGTTCAGGCGTGTCGTTGGCAACCGCGCCGACGATGCCGACCTTCTGGCCACCGACATCGAGCACGATCGACGGCTTGATGCGGTCGCCGATCTTCGACTTCTGGCTCGGCAGCACGTTGGCGGTGACGACCGGGAAGGCGATCTTGTCGAGGAAGCCGGCAAGGCCGTCCTCGCTCTCGTCGAACTCATGGTTGCCGACGGTCATCGCGTCGAACTTCATCAGGTTGAGGAATTCGGCTTCCGCGAGGCCCTTGTAGGTGGTGAAGAACAGCGAACCCTGGAAGTTGTCGCCGGCGTTGAGCAGCAGCACGTTCTTGCCCGAGAGGTCCTGGCGCTTCTGGTCGATCAAGGCCTTGAGGCGCGCGACGCCGCCGAAGCACTCGTTCTTGCCCTCCTCTTCCGCCGAGCAGGTGGAATCGAACTTGTTGATCGATTCGATGCGGGAATGGAGGTCGTTGATATGCAGGATGTTCAATTCATAATCGGCGAAGGCTGCGCCCGAGGAGAGGGCAAGAATGGACGCGGTCATCAGGCCGGTCCGCACGTGTCTGATCATGATGTTCTCCTGTTTTGCCGGTTGTCGCCCGACCGCATCCGGTCCGCCGAAACGGATCCGGTCCCCACGGTCGGGGTGGCTTTGCCGGGCCGGATGTTTTCATCACTTGAAGGCGACTTCAAGCGTTAAAACCATGCCCTGGTTGTCGGGTTTACCGTTAAGGTTAAGTCGTGGCCCGCAAACGAAAAAAGCCTCCGGACGGAGGCTTTTGCAATTTCGTGTTTTCTGTTTTAGCCGCGACGCGCGAGCGAGAACTGTGCCCCGGCGTCGGTGGTGCAGTTGAGCTGGTTCTGCGTGACCAGAGCGCAAGCGACCTTCGACTGGGTGTTGCGCACCAGCGAGGTCATATTGATCTCGACAAGCGTCGGGCTCGTCTTGACGTAGTTGCCCGAGGCGAGCAACTGGTTGGTGTCGGTCGTGCGCGTGGAGAAGGTACCGCCGGCAAATGTCGAGACGATACCGTTCGGGTCTACCCAGGAGCCCTCGACGCCCGCAGCCTGGCGTGCCGGCTGCCCACCCTCATCGATGATCCGTGGCGACGACTGGCAGGAGGCAAGCGCGGCCGCGGTTGCGATTAGGGTCAGAACGGCGAATGGCTTCATAGGCGATTTCCCCCGCGTTTGGGTCGAGCGGATTGTTTCATTCCGGCAGACCATGCCGCGATCATGAGTTGAAAGCAAGAGCGGCAGGCCGCGGCCTCGGGCTTTTCCGCCAGAGATGAAAAGGCCCGGGGCACGTTCGTGTCCCGGGCCGGATGCGCTTACGTCTCAGCAGCTTAGCGAACGAGGATGTTCTTGAACTGCCACGGATCCTTGGTGTCGATGTCTTCCGGGAACAGGCCCGGGCGACCGTCGAGCGGGGTCCAGTCGGTGTAGTGACCTTCGACCGGGCCGAGGTAGGGCAGTTGGACTTCGAGGCAACGCTTGTAGTCCATCTCGTCGGCTTCGACGATGCCGGCCTTCGGGTTCTCGAGAGCCCAGACCATGCCGGCGAGAACGGCCGAAGTGACCTGCAGACCGGTCGCGTTCTGGTAAGGCGCGATGCGGCGGGTTTCTTCGAGCGACAGGCGCGAGCCGAACCAGTAGGCGTTCTTGTCGTGGCCGTAGAGCAGCACGCCGAGTTCGTCGACGCCGTCGACCAGTTCCTTTTCGTCAAGGACGTGGTGCACCGGCTGGGCGTTGCCGCCGTTGCCGAACATTTCGTGCAGCGACAGAACGGCGTCGTTGGCCGGATGGTAGGCGTAGTGGCAGGTCGGGCGATAGGTGACTTCGCCTTCCTTATCGCGAACCGTGAAGAAGTCGGCGATCGAGATCGCCTCGTTGTGGGTCACGAGGTAGCCATACTGCGGGCCGGGGGTCGGGCACCAGCTGCGCACGCGGGTGTTGGCGCCCGGCTGCTCCAGATAGATCGCTGCCTTGCAACCCTTCTTGTGCTTCTTGGCGTTCTTCGGCATCCAGTTTTCATGTGTGCCCCAGCCGAGTTCGGCCGGCTGCAGGCCTTCCGAGATGAAGCCTTCGACCGACCAGGTGTTCCAGAAGGTGTTGAACGGCTTCGGGTTCTTGGTGCGCTGGGTGTCGCGCTCGGCGATGTGCACGCCCTTGACGCCGACCTTCTTCATCAGCTTGGCCCAGCCTTCGCGGTCGTCCTGATGCGGCTCTTCGAACTTCACGCCAAGGTCGTTGGCGAGGTTGAGGAGGCCCTGCTTGACGAACCAGGAGACCATGCCGGGGTTGGCGCCGCAGGTGGAAACCGCGGTTGTGCCGCCCGGGTTCTTTTCCTTTTCCTTGCGCACGGTTTCGCGCAGCGCATAGTTGGTGCGCTCGGAATTGTCCATTTCGGCGTCGAAGTAGAAGCCGAGCCACGGCTCGACGACCGTGTCGACGTAGAGCACGTCGAGCTTGCGGCACATCTTCATCAGGTCGAGCGAGCCGGTGTCGACCGACAGGTTGACGCAGAAGCCCTGGCCTTCGCCTTCGGTCAGAAGCGGCTTCAGCAGTTCCTTGTAGTTGTCCTTGGTCACATGCGCGCGAACGTGACGAACGCCATGGCGTTCGAAGATCTCGTTGTCGGCAGCATCCTCACGGGGCTCGACCACGATCAACCGGTTCTTGTCGTATTTGAAGTGGCGCTCGATCAGCGGCAAGGTGCCGCGACCGATCGAACCGAAACCGATCATCACGATCGGACCGGTGATCTCGCCATAAACCGGATAGGTGGTATCTGCCATTTTTGTCTTACTCCTGAGAAAACTTTCCCTGTGGCGGTGGGTGACTAAGCATGAGGAAGCGGCTGTGGCCGCTGTTCTGGCTCGTATGAATGTGCCGACGGCCGCGATGCCCGTGGGGCACGCGGCGCTGTAGAGCATAGATTGCTGTCACAATAAAGAGCCGGCGGGTCAACCGCTATTTGCGTCTGTGCTTAACCGGCGATCGTGAGAAGTGCTTCAATCAGCCCGTCCCGCTTGCTGACAAGCCCCTTGTAGGCGGCCTGCGGCAAGGTCAGGGCGCGCAGCTGCTCGACGAAGGACGCGGCCAGGGCTGCGGCATCCGGCCGCTTGCGCAGCATCGTCAGCGGGTCCGAATAGATGCGGATAGTGAAGACGAGCGCACCGGTCTCAGGCAGCTTGCGCAGCGTCTGCCGTTCGATGCGGATGAAGGTCCGCTCCTCGGTCATCTCGATCGCACCGGCGGCGATGCCTTCGGATTTCGATTTCGGCAGGTGCAGCGCGCCGTCGACATTGACCGCCCAGTTGAAGCGCTCGACGAAGCGACCCGGCGGCAGGTTGTCGAACATGCGGGCAATCAGTTCGGCATTGCGGGTGCCATGCTCGAAACCCGGGACGGGGCCATGGATCTCGTTCATGGTGCGGCCGTATTTTTCGGCGAGCGACCAGGACGAGGGAAAGGCGACATAGGCAGCGTTCAGACGCCAGCCGTCTCCGGTCTTTTGCATGATGGCGAGATCGTCCTGGACAAGCGATCCCGAAACGGCCAGTGGATCATCGCCGTCGAGTGGCACGGGCTCGCCGCCGACGATCATGCTGTCGCCGTCGCGGCGGTAGATCTCTGGGTAGGCGGCCGGCAGGTAGTCGACCAGAATGCCCAGCAGTTCGCGCTGGGCGTCCTGCGTACCGTCGGCTGCGGCAAACACGGTACCGCGCGCTTGCGCAAGCAGCAGCTTCTTTTCGGAGAGATAGTGCTGCAGCTGGTCGTCCGGCTCAATCCAGCGATCGGGGTCGAGCTGGGCAAGGCCGATGGTGAAGGGTTTTGAAGAACCGTCGTAAGGCGTATGCTTCATGCGGAGCGACCGGTCGAGGTTGCGATTTAACCATATTCCCTATCGTTTCGCACGGTGAAACGCTTGTCACAAGCGGTTCGTGCTATAGCTACGGTAGAAGCATCCGCTTCGCGCCATAATTGATTAGTTCCCGGAGGCGTGACAGACCGTGACCGGTAGTCATCTCAAGGCTCTTGCGGCCCTACAGAGTAAAACACCCGTGCTGATCGCACTTTATGATCAGCACGATCGACTGCGCTTCGCCAATCCGGCGTTTCGCGCGGCCTACCATGTCGGTCCGGACGAGAGCCCGACCTGGGAAGAGATCATGCGTCGGAACCATGCCGCCGGACAGGGCACCATCCTGAAGTCGGAAGATATCGATGCCTGGATCGCCTCGACATTGCACCGGCGCGGCAAGGTGCCGTTCCGCGCCATGGAAACAGACCTGCACGACGGTCGCTGGCTGTGGATGACGGAGACGGTGGATGCGGATGGCTGCATGCTGTGCATCGCCGTCGACGTCACGACGATCCATGCCGAAGAACGGGAACTGCGCCAGGACCGCGACTTTGCGCTTCGGGCCGCCCAGGTCGACGAGCTGACGAGCGTGCCCAACCGCCGCTACACGATGGGGCGTCTCACCGAGTTCATCGCCAACTGCGCCGAGAACCCGCATATGTGGGGCTGTGTCGCGATCATCGATATCGATTACTTCAAGGCGATCAATGACCGCCACGGGCACCAGCGCGGCGACGAGGTTTTACTCGACTTTGCGCGCCAGATGCAGGAGTTCGTGCGCCGTTCGGACTGCTTCGGCCGGATTGGCGGCGAGGAATTCATGCTCATCCTGCCTGATACCACCATCAGCGAGGGCCACCGCATTCTCGATCGTCTGCTCGAACGGGTGCGCAATTCCCGCCCGCTCGAGAACATCCCGGAGTTCTTCTACACCTGTTCGGTCGGGGTTGCGGAGTATCGCGACGGGGACACGGTCAGCGACCTCTATGCACGCGCCGATCAGGCGCTCTATCTCGCCAAGCGCGATGGACGGGACCAGGTCAGGCGCCACACGCTTCCCGGCTCAGACCAGGAGGTTCACCCGGATCAGGCCCCGTAGCGAGTTGCCGAGATAAAGGTCGCCGCGGGCGAGGTCGTTAAGCGAAAGTCGCGCAACTCGCGCGCGGCGCTGGCAGATGAGCTCGGTACGCAGCACGCCGGCAAGCAGGCCGCAGGCGATCGGCGGCGTCTTGAGGATGCCGCTGCCGTCGTCGAGGAAGACGGAGGTGATCGTGCCTTCGCAGACCTCATCCTTCTCGTTCAGAAGCAGAACTTCGTCGGCCTCGCTCGGGCCGAACTCGCCGCGGGCTGCCTCATAGGCGGCGCGGCGACTGGTCTTGTAGCGCAGCAGCGGATCGCCCGACTTGAGCCGGGTGCTGGCAACCCGTACCCGCCAGACCGTATCTTGGGGGAGCGGCGCGAAGGGGGCGGTCTTCACCTCGATATGGCCGTCCGGGAAGAGCTCGAGGCGAACGCGAAGCGCGGCGCCGCCATCTCCGGCCTTGACCGCTGCAAGCAGCGCGGCCTGCGCGCCATCGGCGCCCGAAATGCCGAGACGGCGGGCGGATCGGACCAGCCGGGCGAGGTGCAGACGCAGGCGGATGAAACCGGCTTCGGGCTCGTAGCGCAGGGTTTCGATCAACGAGAAATCCGTCATCGGACGACCGCGTCATCGGCGGGCGCGACATCGCCTTCGCCGAGCGCGATCCTGTCGTCGCCAACGGCAAAGCGGGCCTTCAGGAGGCACTCTTCGTATTCGGACTGGGCGGTGCTGTCGAAGACGATGCCGCCGCCGACATTAAAGACGGCATCGCCATTTTCGAAGAGCGATATCGTCCGGATCGCGACGCTGAACCGCATCACGCCGTTCGGGGCGATGAAACCGATGGCGCCGCAATAGGCGTCGCGGGGACCGTCTTCCAGGTCGTGCAGGATTTCCATGGCGCGCATCTTCGGCGCCCCGGTGATCGAGCCGCAGGGGAAGAGCGCCGTGAAAATATCCTTGAGGCTGATCTCGGGCAGGAGCTTTGCTCGGACGTGGCTCACCATCTGGTGCACGGTCGGGTAGGTCTCGATGTCGAAGAGCTTGGGGACATCAAGCGTGCCGACCTCGGTGATGCGCGAGATGTCATTGCGCAGGAGATCGACGATCATCCGGTTTTCGGCCTGGGTCTTTTCGTCGGTGCGCATGGCGGCGATGATCTCGGCGTCTTCCGCGGCCGACGCGCCGCGCTTGGCCGTGCCCTTCATCGGGTGGGTCTCGATCCAGCCGTCCGCATCGACACGGAAGAAAAGCTCCGGCGAGCGCGACAGGAGCACTGGCCCGTCGAGCGCGACGAGCGCGCCGTACTTGACCGGCTGCCGGTCGATCAGCGACCAGAAGGCTGCGCGCGGGTCGCCGGACCAGCGGGCGCGGATCGGCATCGTCAGGTTTGCCTGGTAACAATCGCCCTTTCGCAAATGCAGGTGCAGGCGGTCGAAACGTTCGCGGTAGGTATCGAAATCCCAGCCGGCGCGCGGTTCGCTCAAGAAGGGTTCGTTCTCGGTTCGCCGCTGCGGCTCGGCGAGGGGATGATCCTCGCTCGGCGCATCGAAGATGCCGAATGACATCAGCGGCGTCTTGCGATTTTCCTCGGCAAAGCCTTCGAGCTTCTCCTCGAAGAGATGGCCGGCCTCATAGGACATGAAGCCGGCAATCCATTTGCCTGATTTGTGCGCGCGTTCAAGCTCGGCAAGGCCGCGGACAAATTCGGCCTTCGTGCGGGCCGTTATGACGCGCGAAGGCGCTGCGAAAACCGTGGTGCGGCTTTCGCTGTCGTCCCGGAACAGCACATAGGGTGCAGTGTCGTTCATAAAGTCGTCTTGTCGATCGCGCAGCGATCCGGACCCTTGTCCGGATCAGGCCTTATCAAGCGCTTCGAGTTCGTCGATGAGCCCTTCGATCATCGACAGTCCCTGTGCCCAGAACGACGGATCGGTGGCATCGAGGCCGAAGGGGGCGAGCAGTTCGGAATGGTGCTTGGTGCCGCCGGCCTTCAGAAGCTCGAAGTACTTGTCCTGGAAGCCCTGTTCGGCGTTCTGGTAGACCGCGTAAAGCGAGTTCACCAGGCAGTCGCCGAAGGCATAGGCATAGACGTAGAAGGGCGAATGGATGAAGTGCGGGATATAGGCCCAGTAGGTCTCGTAGCCTTCGGAAATCCGGATGGCCGGGCCAAGGCTCTCGTTCTGCACCGACAGCCACAGCTTACCGATATCGTCGGCCGTCAGCTCGCCTTCCTTCCGCGCGGTGTGCACCTTGCGCTCGAACTCGTAGAAGGCGATCTGGCGCACGACCGTGTTGATCATGTCCTCGACCTTCTGGGAGAGCATGGCCTTGCGCTCGCGCTTGTCCTTCGTCTGGTCGAGCAGTGCGCGGAAGGTCAGCATCTCGCCGAAGACAGACGCGGTTTCGGCGAGCGTCAGCGGCGTCGAGGCCATCAACGCGCCCTGTCCGCCGGCAAGCACCTGGTGCACGCCGTGGCCGAGCTCGTGGGCGAGCGTCATCACGTCGCGCGGCTTGCCCATGTAGTTGACGAGCACATAGGGGTGAGCCGACGGCACCGTCGGGTGGGCGAAGGCGCCCGGCGCCTTGCCGGGCCGCACCGGCGCGTCGATCCAGCGCTCGTCGAAGAAACGGCGGGCGATATCAGCCATTTCCGGCGCGAAGGCATTATAGGCGGAGAGCACCGTGTCCTTGGCCTCGTCCCAGGAGATCAGCGCGTTCGGCGTTTCCGGCAGCGGCGCGTTGCGGTCCCAGAAATCCATCTGCTCCATGCCGAGCCACTTTGCCTTCAGCGAATAGTAGCGGTGCGACAGGCGCGGATAGGCGGACTTGACCGCTTCGGCGAGTGCATCGACGACCTCGCGCTCGACGCGGTTGGCCAGATGCCGGCTGTCGGCAATATCCTTGAAGCCGCGCCAGCGGTCGGAGATTTCCTTGTCCTTGGCGAGCGTGTTGGTGATCAGCGTGAAGGTGCGGATATTGGCCTTGAAGGTTTCCGCCAGCGCCATCGCCGCCTTCTTGCGAACGTCGCTCGACGGGTCCTGCAGCAGGTTCAGGGTGACCTCGAGCGGCAGCGCTTCACCGTCGACAGTGAAGGTGAGGCTTGCCATAGTCTCGTCGAACAGCCGGTTGAAGGGGGCGGCACCGGTCATCGATTTTTCCAGGAAAAGCTGCTCCAGCTTGTCGTCGAGCTGATAGGGCTTGTCCATGCGCAGGTCGGTCAGCCAGGGCTTGTAATGGGCGGCGAGCGCGTCTGTTTCGAGTGCCTTGTCGAGGATCGCGTCGTCGATGCGGTTCAGCTCCAGGGAGAAGAACAGGAGATGCGCCGACATGTCGGTGAGCTTCGACTGCACATCGCCGTAAAGCTTGCCATTCTCCGGCTTGGACGTGTCCGAAAAATAGGTGAGGCCGGCAAACGACGCGATGCGGCCCATGATGTCTTCGAGCGCTTCGAATTCCCGCACGGCAGCGCCGATGCCGGCTTCGCCGCTCTGCGTCGCCGCTTCGGCCAGCTTGCCCTTCCACTTGGTCTCGAAGGCGATCGCGTCGGCATCGGCCTTCTTCATATCGTTGCGAAACGCATCCGAGGAAGCGGAGGCATAAAGATCCTCCAGCCGCCAGGAGGGCAGGTCACCGAGGTCGGCAGCGGCGCCATGGGTCTGGCCGGCGGCGGCGCGGACAACAAATTGCTCGGGGGCGAAGGGGCGGAAGGTCATCGTCGGATTTCTCTCGTTCGTGACAGGAAGAGGCAGCGATATGGCCCCCATTGCTATCGCCGGCAATGGATAAAATGCAAGCATTTCTCAAAACATGATGTTCAGCCCTTTATGGCACAGATGCCTGACGTGATTTGGCACATGAGGTTGGCCAAAGAGTACCGCGTGTCCAGAGCAGGAGGCTTCCGTGACATCACACATTCTGGTCATTGATGACGATCCGGTGCAGCGCCGGTTGCTGACGAACATGATCGAGCGTCTCGGTCATGTGGCGCATCTCGCCGATAACGGCCGCAGCGGTCTGGAACTGCTGGAGCGCAAGGGCGGCATGATCAATGTCATCCTTCTCGATCTCCTGATGCCGGAAATGAACGGCCACGGCTTCCTCGAAGCGCTGGCCGAGCGCGGCGTCGACACGCCGGTCATCGTCCAGACCGGACAGGGCGGCATCGAGACCGTGGTGCACGCGATGCAGGCCGGCGCCTTCGACTTCCTGGTCAAGCCGGTCTCTCCGGAACGGCTGTCCGTGGCCATCAGCAATGCGCTGAAAATGGCAAGCCGTGACGGCAAGGTCAAAACCTCGCGCCGTCCGCGCGGTGGCGCCGTCGGCTTCGACGATATCGTCTCGGCAAGCCCCGCGATGATCCGGGTGATCGACCTTGCGCGCCGCGCCGCGCAGTCCAACATCCCGATCGTGCTCGAGGGCGAATCTGGCGTCGGCAAGGAAATGGTGGCGCGCGCCATCCAGTCGGCAAGCGACAGGGTCGGCAAGCCCTTCATCACCGTTAACTGTGGCGCCATCCCGCACAATCTGGTCGAGAGCATTCTCTTCGGTCACGAAAAGGGTGCCTTTACCGGCGCGACCGAAAAGCACACCGGCAAGTTCGTCGATGCGGACGGAGGAACGCTGTTCCTCGACGAGATTGGCGACTTGCCGCTCGAGGTTCAGGTGAAGCTGCTGCGCGCGGTTCAGCAGGGTGAGGTCGAGACGATCGGCGCGCGCCATCCGCAGAAGGTGAACGTGCGGCTGATCTCGGCCACCAACAAGGACCTGATCAACGAAGTGCGCGAAGGGCGGTTCCGCGAGGATCTCTACTACCGCCTCAATGTTTTCCCGATCACCATTCCGGCGCTTCGCCGACGCAAGGAAGATATCCCGGTGCTGGTGCGCTCCTTCGTCGAGCGCTTCGCCGCCGAGCAGCGGCTGAACCAGCCGCTGACGGTATCGAGCGGTGCGCTCGCGCTTCTGACCGCCTATGATTGGCCGGGCAACATTCGCCAGCTCGAGAACGCGATCTTCCGCGCCGTCGTGCTGGCCGAGGGCAACGAACTGACGGTGAAGGATTTCCCGCAGATCGCCACTCAGATACCCGGCTACGTGGTTTCCGATCGTTCGGGCTTCTCCTGGGGCGAGGGCGGACCGGAGCGGGCGCCGGCTGGCGGCGAGACGGCATCAAGCGTCTATCCCGACTTCGCGAGTGCGGCGAAGTCCATGGAGGCGGAAGCCTCCAGCGACCCGCGCATGGAGAATGCGATCGCCAGCGTCGACGAGGGCGGAGACGTGCGCAAGCTTGCCGAAGTCGAGGAGGAATTGATTCGTTTTGCGCTGAAATTCTACCGCGGCCAGATGAGCCAGGTGGCCCGAAAGCTCGGTATCGGCCGGTCTACCCTCTACCGCAAGCTGAAGGATTATGGCATCGATCCCGATAACCCTTTGAGAGAGGCGGCATAAAATCGACGCATTCACGATTCATTAGCCGTGCTATTCAGTCACCGCCGTTTAGACCTTGTTAGTGAAGTATTCACTATATTATAAGGGGCGGTGACGACTGTGGCAAATTTGCCATGCTGTCACCTTATTTGACAGTCATCTGAGACAGCGAAGCACGGTTGTCCGTCGGACGGGGATTGAATGCCAAATTTGTTCGGTTTTAAGAAGCCGCTCGGCTCCTTAGCGAGAGTCTGCGCGGCGGTCACCCGCCGGGTGCCGCAGGTTCTGACATCCGTTGCTCTTGCGGCTGCCCTCGTTACGCCTGGTTTTGCTCCTCCCGTGGAGGCCGCAGGCCAGACCCGGACACTGAAGCTCTATTTCATTCATACTCAGGAAAAGGCGCAGATCACCTTCAAGCGCAATGGCCGCTACGACGCCAAGGGTCTGCAGGAAATCAACCGTTTCCTGCGCGACTGGCGTCGCAACGAGCCGACGAAGATGGACCCGCGCCTGCTCGATCTCGTCTGGGAAGTCTATCAGAAGAGCGGATCGCGCGATTACATCCACGTCGTTTCGGCCTATCGTTCGCCGGCGACCAACGGCATGCTGCGTTCGCGTTCGAAGGGCGTCGCCAAGAAGAGCCAGCACATGCTCGGCAAGGCGATGGACTTCTATCTGCCTGATGTGAAGCTGAAGACGCTGCGTGAAATCGGCGTGAAATTCCAGGTGGGCGGCGTCGGTTACTACCCGACTTCCGGCTCGCCTTTCGTCCATATGGATGTCGGTGGCGTTCGCGCCTGGCCGCGCATGAGCCGTGCCGAATTGGCGCGCCTCTTCCCCGACGGCAAGACCATGCATCTGCCGTCCGACGGCAAGCCGCTTCCGGGTTATGACCAGGCGGTTGCCGACTACAAGCGTCGCGTCGGCGCGTCGGCGATCCAGGTCGCCGGTGGCGGCGATACGGGCCCGGGCGATACGGCGAGCGGCAAGCGCCGCGGCAACCTGTTCGCCATGCTCTTTGGCGGCGGCGGTGACGAGGATGAAGAACCCTCGGCAATCGCAGCCGGCCCCGGTGCCGACGATGAAGGTGGCGCAGCTCCTGCTGCCAAGGTGCAGACGGCTGCCGCGCCCGCCGCTCAGGAAGCGCTGCCCGGCGTCGCCGGTTCTGTCGCCGCCGAGCCGACGGTTGCTGCCGAACAGAACATCAATGCGCCGGTCCCGGCGGTGCGGCCTGCCTTCAAGCAAGCGCCTGCCGATGGTGGCGTAGCCGTAGCCCTGGTGGCGCCGGAGAAGAGCCCCGCGCAGGAAGCCCTTGCTGCCGCCCTGCCGCCAACCTCGGAAATGCCGAGCGAGTTTGCCGACCTCGGCTCGATGAAGGTTCCTGTACCGCAAATGCTTGACCGCCGCGACATGAACACGCTCGTCGCATCCGCCGATGCCGAACCGGACATGCAGGCGCTCG
Source organism: Ensifer sp. ENS07 (assembly GCF_014852185.1). Taxonomy (NCBI): domain Bacteria; kingdom Pseudomonadati; phylum Pseudomonadota; class Alphaproteobacteria; order Hyphomicrobiales; family Rhizobiaceae; genus Ensifer; species Ensifer sp. ENS07. The sequence goes on from NZ_JACVBE010000005.1 coordinate 210,243, forward strand.
GTTTCGTGCCGGTTCCGGCCGTGCGGCCCGCGGGTGACGCGGCGCTTGCCGCCGTTGCCGATGCACAGGTCGTGATCCCCTCCTTCGCGGAGCGCCCGGTCGTGGCATCCGCCGAACCGCCGCGCGACGTGGCGGCCGAAGCCAAGACCCGTGTCGCGCTTGCCCAGCCGACGCCAGCTGAACGTCAGCCGGTTGCCCAGCCGCAGCCGATCGAGATGGCAGCCTATGCGCCGCAGTCGGGTACGAATGCGCGCGCCGCGATCTTCGACAGCGCCTTCGACACGCAGGCGGAAGCTCCGGCCAAGGGCGGCCGACCGAAGAAGAACGACGCCGATGCCGCGACCCGCTCGTCGGTGCGCGCCGAGCCGAAGCTGACCCAGAAGATTATTTCCGAATGGGCGCTTTCGACCGGCCGCGTCGCAACGCTGTCCAAGCCGGTGAAGGCGCCGCGCTTCGTCAGCAAGTCTCTGCGTACTGCTCCGACGACGGTCTATGCCGCCGGCTTCTCCAGCAGCGCTGGACCAAACGTCGACACGGCCCGGTTCAGCGGCAATGCCGTCAACTTCATGGAAGTGAAGAAGTTCAGCACCAACTGAGCTTCCACCAAACCCTAGACACGAAAAAGCCCGCCGATCTGGCGGGCTTTTTCGTGTCTGTATTCTGCCTTCGCCTTATGTCGGCTCCCGGCTGCATTGAGAGCCTCTGCTGCCGGGTTCACGCGCGGAAGGCGAAGGCCGCCTGTCGGCGGCCTTCAAAAGGCTTGCTTATTCCTCGTCGGCTGCCGGCACCATGCCGAGCGCCTGGAGGTAGGTGTCGAGGATCGCTTCCTGTTCCATGCGCTCGTCGTGGTCCTGCTTGCGGATCGAAATGACCTTGCGCAGGATCTTGGCGTCGAAACCTGTGGACTTGGCTTCGCCATAGACGTCCTTGATGTCGTCGGCGATGGTCTTCTTTTCTTCTTCCAGGCGTTCGATCCGTTCGATGAAAGCACGAAGCTGATCGCGTGCGACGCCGTGAGCATCCGACATGGTCTTCTCCTTGATAGGGGGAATGGAATTTCTTGGGTGCCGTGACGTGCCGCGAACGGCCGCCAAGGTCAAGGGTGATTGCGCAACAACGCGGTCATTTCCGTGGCAGAGGCGGGCGAAACGGCCCTATTCCTTTGATCACGACGGTTTGCGTCGGCTCGATCCAGCCATCATTTTGAAGCGGCTTACGAGTTAGAGCGGAATGCCGCGGAAACCCGCATACGCCTTTCCTCACTCAGCTTTGGGCCGGTTGAACTCGAACGCCGCCTTTTGTTCTGCGGATGCTTCCCTCTGGTTGCGCTCGCGCCATTCCTCGTAGGGCATGCCGTAGATGATCTCGCGCGATTCCTCCTTGGCAAGCGGAACGCCAGCCTGTTCGGCGGCTTCGCGATACCAGTTGGACAGGCAGTTGCGGCAGAAGCCGGCGAGGTTCATCAGGTCGATGTTCTGGACATCGCTGTGCTCGCGCAGATGGTTGACCAGCCGGCGAAAGGCGGCGGCCTCGAAGGCGATCTGTTGCTCCGGGGTCAGTTCGGTCATGGTCGCTCGTCCTCTTCATCATAGGCGCCGGTGCGCGAGATGTGCCGCTCGTACCGATGCAGTTCGGGCATGGCGTTGAGGCTTGCCAGGATCGGCGCCAGCCGCTCGGCCCAGGCGGCAACGCCTTCAGAGTCGGCGATCAGATCCTGCCGCACCTCGATCAGGGCATGCGCAATGCCCGGCACCATGCAGTGCCGGAACATGGTATCGCCGCGCAACGCGCCGTCATAGGGTTCATTGTTGCCGACGACGATATCGCCCGGTGCCTCGAGCCTGTCGATCAGTGGCCGAACGGCGCGGCCGTCGCTGTCCCAGAGGACGGCGGCGTGCCAGGGACGGGCGACGCCCTTCCAGGCCGGCGTGTAGGAATGGATGGAGATGACCAGCGGTGCTGCGCCATGCGCCTCGGCGCTTCGGCCGATGGTCTCGGAGACGGCGCGGTGATAGGGACGATGGAACCGGTTCAGCCGGTTCTCCCACTCCTTCTCGGTGATGGGATGGTTTCCCGGAATGATCGCTCCGTCGGAAATCCGCATGATCAGCGTCGGGTCGTCCTCGCCGCGATTGGGATCGATCAGCAAGCGCGAGAAGCAGCCGAGAACGGCCGGCGCATCGAGCATCGCAGACAGGCGCCGCACGAGCGCTTCGACACCGATATCATAGGCGATGTGCCGCTCGAAGGCCGCGGCGGGAAGGCCGAGACTGCCATACTCGGCAGGTAGCCGGTTCATCGCGTGATCGGCAAGGAGCACGAGCCCGGTTGTGGGCTTGGCTTCGATAATCTCATAGGGAGAATAGTGTTGCATGCCGTTCCAGTCCGTTTCAGCGCCCCGTCTCGCTGATCGCACGCGAGGGCGTCAATCGCAAGAAAAACGCAACTGTTTATCGAAATCCGAAAGCAATTTACCGATTGTAATCGATTAGAGTTACGTTGACTTTCGGGGCTGCCCGTCGCAAGAAAGTGCCACGCAAATCAAAACGGAGTTCCATCGGAAACCGTGTCCAGATATCCTTTTTCCAAAGCGAAGCCGGGGCTGACGACACTGGGAGGCATCCTCCTGTTTCTCCTGGCAACATCAAGCTCATTTCTTTTCGCCAGCGACGCACGCGCCGACTTCCGCGTGTGCAACGGCACCCAGACACTGGTCGGCGTAGCCATCGGCTACCGAGCCAAGGACGGCTGGATGACGGAAGGCTGGTGGCAGGTGCCTGCCAACACCTGCGCGACCCTGATCGAGGGCGAGCTACAGTCACGATATTATTATCTTTACGCGGAAGATGCGGCCCGTGGCGGCCGCTGGACCGGTGACGTCAACATGTGCGTTGCCGAGAACGAATTCAAAATCACGGGCGTGCAGGACTGCTTCGCCCGCGGCTTCCAGCGCATGGGATTCAAAGAGTACGACACGGGACGGCAGGGAAGCTGGATGGTTCAGCTTTCGGATCCGTCCGGCACGCAGGAAAGCCAGAATTGATGAAGCGGAACAGAAAAGTCAAAATCCTCGCAACGCTCGGACCGGCGTCTTCGGACGAGCAGATGATCCAGAAGCTGCACGAGGCCGGGGCCGATCTGTTCCGCATCAACATGAGCCATGCGAGCCACGACGTGATGCGCACGCTGGTGCAGCGCATCCGCGCAGTCGAGGCGCGCTGTGGCCGGCCGATCGGCATCCTCGGCGACCTGCAGGGACCGAAGCTGCGCGTCGGCAAGTTCGCGGAAGGCAAGGTGGACCTGAAGGTCGGCCAGACCTTCACGCTCGACAACAAGGACGAGCCTGGCGACAACACCCGCGTCTATCTGCCCCATCCGGAGATCCTCGAAGCGGTCAAGCCCGGCCATCGGCTGCTGATCGACGACGGCAAGCTGCACCTGAAGGCTGAAAAGACCGATGGCAAGAGCATCGTCACGACGGTCGTCGCCGGCACGAAGATCTCCGACCGCAAGGGCGTCAGCCTGCCCGATACGCTGCTTGCCGTCGGCGTACTGACCGACAAGGATCGTGCCGACCTCGACGCCGTTCTGGCGACCGGCGAATTCGACTGGGTGGCGCTCTCCTTCGTGCAGCGTCCGGAAGACCTGGCAGAGGTTCGCAAGATCGCCCGCGGCCGCGTCGGCCTGATGTCGAAGATCGAAAAGCCGCAGGCGCTCGACCGCATCGACGAGATCATCGAGCTCTCCGACGCACTGATGGTTGCCCGCGGTGACCTCGGCGTCGAGATGCCGCTGGAATCGGTGCCGGGCCTGCAGAAGCAGCTGACGCGCGCATGTCGCCGCGCCGGCAAGCCGGTAGTGGTCGCCACGCAGATGCTGGAATCGATGATTTCGGCTCCGGTCCCGACGCGTGCCGAAGTCTCCGACGTCGCGACGGCCGTCTTCGAAGGTGCGGACGCCGTCATGCTTTCGGCAGAATCGGCCTCGGGCGAATATCCGGTGGAAGCCGTTTCGACCATGGCGTCGATCGCCAGCAACGTCGAGCGCGACCCGCATTATTCCAGCATCATCTACGCGCAGCGCACGCCGCCGGAAGCCACCGGTGCCGACGCGATTTCGCTTGCGGCCCACCAGATCGCCGAGACGCTGCGGCTCTCTGCCATCGTCTGCTACACCTCGTCGGGTACGACGGGTCTGCGCGCCGCCCGCGAGCGGCCGCAGGTGCCGATCATCGCGCTGTCGCCGATCGTGCAGACGGCGCGCCGCCTCTCGGTCGTCTGGGGCCTGCATTGCGTGGTCACCGAGGATGCGACAGACCTCGACGACATGGTCAACCGCGCATGCCGCATCGTTGCCTCGGAAGGCTTCGGCAAGCCGGGCGAACGCATCATCATTTCGGCCGGCGTGCCGCTCGGTACCCCGGGCGCGACCAACATGCTGCGTATCGCCTATATCGGCTCGGACGGCATGAGCGGCGTCTGACGCCCGCTCTCTTTCTCGGACTGCAACGAAACCCCAGGAGCGCTGATCCGCTCCTGGGGTTTCGTGTTTTGTTGATGATGGCAGCTAGCGGGATAACGGGCGCGCCGAGAAAGGCTGCCAGATGAGGTGCGGCCCAACGGATGGCCTGGCACGATCAGGGTGTCTTGGCGGCGGCAAGCCTTTCTTCGGCGCGCTTTACTGCCGCATCCAGATCCCCGGGCTTGCCGGCCAGCTTCTCCACCGCGGCGACGATGACATCGGTGACCACATAGTCGGGCTTATGGCCGAGATTGCCGATCCAGAGCAACTCGGCGCCGGGGATATCGCGCGCCAGCCCGCGTGAGTGGATATCGGCCAGCACGATGCCATCGCTGTCGCCGGTGATGATCACCGTCGGTGCGGCGATCTCCCGGTAGCGCGGCGCGGTCGCGGTCAGATAGGCGTGCAGGTTGGCGATGTCGCGGGCATTGCTGAGGAAGGTCGAGGGACGCAGCACGAGATGCGGGCCAGTCTTGTCGATGTAGTCGGCCGGCCGTGGATTGGGCGAAAAGATCGAGTGTGTGCCGCCCTCGATGCGCCGCTGCCCGAGCGGCGTCACCAGCGTGTGGGCGAAGAGCCAGCCGACGAAGGGCAGGGCCGTCAGGCGGTAATACCAGTCGATGCCGCCGGGCCAGGGATGGGTCGCCGGCGCCAGCAGGACGAGGCCGGCGGTCTTGTCCGGGTGGTTAAGGGCGAAGCTCGCTGCAATCGCGCCGCCGAAGGAGTGGCCGACGATCACGGCGCGACGAATGCCGCGCTTGTCCATCAGCTTTGCGGTCGCATCCGCCTGACCGTCCGGCAAGTCGTTTTCCGGCCCGCCGCGCTCCGAGTAGCCGTGGCCCGGGCGATCGACGAACAGCATCTCGGCGCGGCCGTCAAGGGCCGGTGCGAAGGCATGCAGCTGGTCGAGCAGGTTGCCGCTGGCGCCATGGATGAAGACGACGGGCAAGAGGTCGGCTTGTCCGCCGGCGGGCAGGTGTACGCTGTTCATGCGGTAGCCGCCGATGTCGATCAGTTCGCCGACATTGGGAAAGCGCCGGGCGAAGCTACGCGCGTGCCAGAGGCTGTAGGCGACGCCGGCGAGTATCAGTGCAAGGGACAGGAGCGCAACTGGGAACATAGTCTCTATTTGTCTTCCGGCGCCCGGCTTTCAAGGCGTAAGCGAACCCTTGGGGCCACCGGCACTTATCCTTTGCCATTGCGGCCAGATGTCGTCCACGGCGCGCCGGCGGGCCAGCACGAACTCTGGCAGCGCCCCATCCCGGTTGCCTTTGTTGTAGCGGTTGTCCGTGCGATCGACAACGAGGACCGGAGGCGCGCCGAATTGATCGGCTGTGATGTCGACGATGAAATCGCCGCATTCGACCCAGGCATGGCTTTGCCAGCTCTTCCCGCAGTTGAAGCCGAACGGTCCGATTTCAGGCTCCAACGGCCCGCTGCGCGGCGTTCCGCAGACCCAGTCGGCGCTGAAGCCTTGGGTGCTCAAGACGCGCTGCAGGAACAGGCTCGTGCGGCCGCAGGTGCCTTGCGAGGCGATCGTGGGGCGGTCCGCGCCGGCGTGACGATGCCATTCGATCCAGATCGGTTCGATGAAATGGCGCGCGGCTGTCGCGATCTTCAGAAGCGATGTCCTGTCGGAGAGGATGGGCGGTGGCGGGCTTGGCAATCGACTGGAACACGCGTTGTCAGGTCTTGCTGCCGGCGAGTTTTTCGGCAAGTTCGCCCAGTTGTTCCTGCGCCTTGCGATCGGCGGGATAAATGTCCAGGAACTGTTCCCAGGCACGCATGGCAAGCTCATCCTTGCCGGAGGCGCCGAGGATCGCCGCCATGCCGGCAAGCGCGCCAAAGTGGCGGGGCTCGATCGACAGCACGCGATTGATGTCCGACATGGATTTCCGGTAGTTGCCCATCGCGTAATGCAGTGTCGCGCGGCGGTTCCAGCCTTCGACATAATTGGGTGCAAGGGCGATAACCTGGTCGAGGATATCGAGAGCGGCCGGCTGCTTGTTGTCGGTGATCGCCTTGTCGGCCCATTGCATCAGCAGGTTGACGGTGGCGCTGCCGGAATCCTGCCACTCGATGCGGATCTGGTTGGAGAGCTCGCGTGCCTTGTCGGGGTCGCGTTCCTTTTTCAGGTCGGCGAACAGGGTGTCGAGGCGCTGCTTCGGGGTGGTGAGGCTGGTTGCTTCCGGTTGGGTCGAGGCTTCCGCCGCGAAGGAAACATTGCCAGCTCCCGTGGAGGTGGCGAGCAGGGCGGAACACGCCAGAATCAAGGGTATAAAAACTCGCATGGCGAGCATGTTAGCTCGCCACGGAATAACTTCAAAATCAATTCTGGGACATCGCTTGAGCGCTGTCCCCAAGTCCCCTGTCGGGTCTCAGCCCTGACGAGCCTTGAAGCGCGGGTTGGACTTGTTGATGATGTAGATGCGGCCCTTGCGACGAACCAGACGGTTTTCGCGGTGGCGGGTCTTGAGCGACTTGAGCGAATTCTTGATCTTCATTTTCCTGATCCGCAGGTTTCGGGGAATGAAAATTCGCCCGGTATCTCTAACAATCAAAAGCGCGCCCGTGAGCGCGCTCCTTTAAGGTGGGATGGCAAATACCGTGTCACCCCTGGTGTGTCAACCACAAGACGCCCCATTTTGGTGTCTTGCCCCGCATTTCTATGGTCCTCAGCCGCGGACGAGCCGCGTGACGTGGCCCATTTTGCGGCCGGCGCGGGCCTCGGTCTTGCCGTAGAGGTGCACCAGCACGTCATCCTCGGCAAGCCATCCGGGGACCGTGTCGAGGTCGTCGCCGATCAGGTTCTGCATGACGCAGTCCGAATGGCGACGCGGATTGCCGAGCGGCAGTCCGGCGACGGCACGGATATGCTGCTCGAACTGCGAGACGACGCAGGCAGCTTCCGTCCAGTGGCCGGAATTGTGCACGCGGGGCGCCATCTCGTTGACGATCAGGCTGCCGTCGGCGAGCACGAAGAACTCGACGCCGATGACGCCGACATAGCCGAGCGCATCGAGGATCGCCTTGGCGGCAACCCGTGCCGCTTCGCCGGCCGCAGCACCGATCTCTGCCGGGACCGTCGAGGTATGGAGGATGCCGTTGCGATGCACGTTTTCCGCCGGATCGAAACAGGCAACGGCGCCATCGGGCGCGCGGGCGGCGATGATCGAGATTTCGCGCTCGAAGGGCACGAAGCTTTCGAGGATCAGCGGTACGCCGCCGAGTGCTGCGAAAGCGCCCGCTGGGCTGTCTGCCGTCGAGCGGAAGACGCGCTGTCCCTTGCCGTCATAGCCGAGGCGACGGGTTTTCAGCACGCCGGTCCCGCCGAAATCCGCAAGGGCCGCTTCAAGGTCGGCCTGGCTGTCGACGGCATGGAAGCGCGCCGTGGCAATGCCGCAGCCGTTGATGAAGCGCTTCTCGGTGAGGCGGTCCTGCGCGACTTCCAGCGCTTTCGGTGGCGGGAAGACGGGGCGTTTTGCCGCCAGTCGCTCGGCAGCCGCGACCGGAACGTTCTCGAATTCATAGGTTATGATGTCGCTGACTTCAGCAAGCTTTCCGAGCGCGGCTTCGTCGTCATAGGCAGCGACGATCTGGTCGTTTGCGACCTGGGCAGCCGGACAGTCGACCTGCGGCTCGAGGATGACCGTGCGGAAGTTCAGTCGGGCGGCTGCCATCGCCAGCATGCGGCCGAGCTGGCCGCCGCCGATAATGCCGATGGTGGTCATGCCTCGTCCACCGGATACTCGGCAACGGCAATGGTCTGCTGTTCGCGCCAGTCGTCGAGCCGGTCGGCGAGGTCCTCGTCGCCAAGCGCAAGGACGGCTGCGGCAAGGAGGGCTGCGTTGACGGCACCGGCACGGCCGATCGCCAGCGTTCCGACCGGGATGCCGGCCGGCATCTGGACGATCGACAGCAGGCTGTCCTGGCCGGACAGTGCCTTCGACTGCACGGGGACGCCGAAGACCGGCAGCGGCGTCATCGAGGCACACATGCCGGGCAGGTGCGCAGCACCTCCGGCACCGGCGATGATGACCTTGAAGCCCTCGTCGCGGGCGCCCTTGGCGAAGCTGACCAGCCGATCGGGCGTGCGATGGGCCGAAACGATGCGTGCCTCATAGGGAATGTCGAGCGCGTCGAGCGTATCGGCGGCGTTCTTCATCGTCTCCCAGTCCGACTGGCTTCCCATGATGATGGCGACGGGTGGGGTCGTGGTGTCGATCACGTCTGTCCTGTTCCGCGTTCAGGCGATGATATCGGGAATGATCTGGTCTTCGATCTTGCTGATCTTGTCCTTGATCGCCAGCTTCTTCTTCTTCATGCGCTGCACTCTGAGCGCGTCGCAGCCGGTCTCGATCATGGCGTTGATGGCAGCATCATAGTCTTCATGTTCCTGCCTCAGCCGCGCGGCGGTCAGTCTGAGTTCGGCCTGGTCCTGGTCCGGCATGCAAAGCGATCCCCATCAGCCCGGTTGCGAAGTCCTCCTCGAACCGGAATTTCATGCGCCGCTCTATCACATCTTGGGCGGTAACGGGAAGTTATCCCTCGTCATCATTTCGCCTTCGACAAATGAAAAATGGCATGGCACAGTAGTAAGGTTACAACCATGAAACATCCGGCATTTGCGTGCCGGATGCAAGCAAAAGGAAGGGACTGCCAAATGACTGTTGAGGCTCATCTTGCAACGCTTGAGAAAAAACATGGCGCCCTGGAGCAGGAGCTCCACGTAGCGATGAATCAGCCGTCCGTGGAAGACGAACTGATTACCGATATCAAGCGAAGGAAGCTGCGCATCAAGGACGAAATCGAAAGGCTTCGCTCCTCGACTCACTGATTATCAACGGTATTTCCCAGAACCATCGGGAAGCGCCATCTCCCCTCTGAGTAGGCGCAACAAGGTTTAGAACCAATCCCCCACAGTGGAATATATGGAATTTCGGGCCGGGCTTGACGCCCGGTCCTCTTGTTTTCCGGGTCGTCGCTTCCAAGCTCAAGACCAGAACTGGTCGAGCCAGAGGTTGAGGCGGTCAAACCCCGGCCGGTTGATCGCATAGATCCGCCGCGTGCCGCTCGCCGAGACCGAGACCAAATTGCAGTCCAGCAAGGCTTTCAGGTGCTGCGATACGGCCGGACGGCTGATCGGCAAGCCTTCGGCCAGCTCGTTCACGGTTTTCGGCGCGCGCCGCAATTCCTCCAGCAGGTAGCGCCGGTTCGGGTCCGCAATGGCATCGAAAGGGTCCGCGATCGTCATGGGCGGACGTTAGGCGAATTTTTGCAAGGCAGCAAGAATTTTGTGCGGTGCGAAACGCTAATTTTGCTTTGCAATATTTCCGTAATACTTGGGTGGCGGCTCAGCCGCCCGCAGCGAGGCCGACGATACCGTCCCAGAGCAGCTTCGAGCCCGCGATGAAGGCCATGCTATACATGAAGGGGTAGAAGATCTGCGGCTTCATGCGGCGAACGATAAAGGCGCCGCACACGGTCGCGACGATCGCGAGCGGAAAGAGCGTCGCCGAGATTTTCAGGTTGCTGAGGTCGAGTTGCCCGAGTGCGAAATAGGGAATGAGCTTCACCGCGTTCAGGATCGCGAAGAAGCGCACGATCGTGCCGGTATATTCGCGCGGGTCGAGCTGCAGTGGCAGCGCGTAGATCTGGAAGGGCGGGCCGCCGGCATGCGCAACGAAGCTGCCATAGCCGGCGAACGAGCCCCAAAGCGCCGCCGGCCCGGCCCGCTGCGTCTTCGGCGCGATGGTGATGCCGAGGCGCATGCGCCAGATGTTGTAGACGTAGCGAAGCACGAAGAGCACGGTGATCAGGCCGATGATCAGGCGGAGCAGGTCACGCGAGACATAGGCGGAGGTTGCCCAGCCGATGACGATGCCGGCAATGGCGCCGGGCAAAAGCATGAAAAGGGTCTTGCGGTCGCCATGCTTGCGCCACATCCAGAGCGATACAAGATCCATCGCGATCAGGATCGGCAGGAGAAGGGCGGCGGCCTGGACGGGCGACACCGCCATCGACAAGATCGGTACACCCATGAGCGAAAGTGCTTCCCCCATGCCGCCCTTGCTGAGGCCGACAAGCAGAACGGCCGGGATGGCGATAAGGTAGAAGTCGAGATCCGGAAGCATGGGTGGCTGTTGATCCTTTTGCAGTCTCCGTCTATCGGTTTTCGGAAATGAAATCGAGCGCTGGTTTCGCGGCTTACGCGGCACAGCCGGAAATGGATATCTGAGCATGACAACAGAACGCTGCCGCCTGGTGCTGATCGCGCCCGACATGCCCGATGCGGCGGAACGTGCCAAGGTGCTCGCCGACGCGCTCAAGGGTGGCGACGTCGCCTCGGTGATCGTGCCGCAATACGGGCTCGACGATAGCGAGTTCCAGAAGCATGCCGAGCGCCTGGTGCCGGTCATCCAGGAGGCGGGCGCCGCAGCGCTGATCGCGGGCGACTCGCGCGTTGCCGGCCGCGCCAAGGCGGATGGCCTGCATGTTTCCGGCAATGCCGAAGTGCTCGGTGAGGCGGTCGAGAAGCACACGCCGAAGCTGATCGTCGGCGGCGGCAACGCGGCCGACCGCCACCATGCGCTGGAGATCGGCGAAGTGCGCCCGGACTACGTGTTCTTCGGCAGGACCGACGGCGACATCAAGCCGGAGGCGCATTCGAAGAACCTCGCGCTTGCCGAATGGTGGGCGTCGATGATCGAGATCCCGTGCATCGTCATGGGCGGCACCGATCCGCAATCGGCGCTTGCAGTGGCGGAGACCGGTGCCGAGTTCGTGGCGCTTCGTCTGGCCGTCTTCGGTGAGCCAGGACAGGCGCCCTCCGTCGTTGCCGCGGTCAACGCGTTGCTTGACGAAAAAGCGCCACGGTTTGAAGATTAAGACGTTTCGATGTTGAACCGTCCGTCTTCCAGATTGAGTCGAGGTCTTTCCCTTGTCGCCCTGGCCGTTGCCCTGGCGCTGCCGGCGCATGCGCAGGAGAAGCCGTCCGCAAGCGACGATGCCGGCGTCGAAAAGCGTGGCCGCATCACGCCCTTCAACGGCGCTGCGATGCCCGAAGGAGCCGAGACTGGCGACAAGTCGAACGCGGCTTCGGACAAGAAGCCGGCGGACGGCACGGCGCCATCTGGAGGCGTGGGTGTCTTTGATCGCATGGGCGCCGAATTGCCGGCGCTGCCGGCCGAAAAACCCTTCGCCGGCAAGGTCGACGACGCCTACGGCGCGTTTCAGCGCGGCTATTACCTGACCGCGATGGATCTGGCGCTGCCACGGGCGCAGCTCGGCGATCCTGCGGCACAGACGCTGATTGCCGAAATCTTGCAGCAGGGGCTTGGCGTCGTGCGCAACCCGCAGCAGGCTGCCTTCTGGTATGGCCAGGCGGCGGAAAAAGGCGACCCGGCGGCGATGTTCAAATATGCCCTGATCCTGATGGAGGGGCGCTACGCCAAGCGTGACCGGAAAAAGTCCGAAGAGCTGATGAAGAAGGCGGCCGATCTCGGCAATGGCTCGGCACAGTTCAATTACGGCCAGACGCTCGTTGCCGACAATCCCGGACCGAAGGGATTGAAGCTGGCGATGCCCTATTACGAGAAGTCGGCCGAACAGGGCATTGCCGACGCGCAATATGCGTTGTCGCAGATCCTGGTCAATGTCGACGGCATCGAGGAAAGCAAGCGGGCGCGTGCCCGCGAATGGCTGATCCGTGCGGCGCGGGCGGGCTTCGATACCGCCCAGTTGGACATCGCGATCTGGATGATCGAAGGCATTGCCGGTGATCGGAACCTGGAGGACGGCTTCGGCTGGATGCGCCGGGCGGCCGAGGGCGGCAACGTGGTGGCGCAGAACCGTCTCTCGCATCTCTATGTCAATGCCATCGGCACGAGGCCCAACCCGGTCGAGGCGGCGAAATGGTATGTGCTGTCACGCCGTGCCGGTCTCAAGGACGATGCGCTCGAGGACTTCTACCTCGGTCTCAATGAAGAGCAGCAGAAGCAGGCGCTGAGTGCGGCCAACAGGTATCGCCGGAGCTGAGCGAGGCGGAATCCCGTCGCCGCCGGCCGGCAAAAATGCTATTTCGCTTGAACTCGCGGGGCTTTTGTGGTTCTGAGGCCGCGGTTTTGCTCGTGGCGCCATGACAGTGGCAGCAATGCGCGAGCGGAGTGAGACTTCACTCGGTTTTTTGACGACGGAACACGGTTTGCAGCTTGCCCTTGGGGCCGGCAATGCGCCTATGTTTCGTCAAGCAGGTTCAACGTCCGATCGAACGCGTTCGATCGGCCTTCGTTTTTCAAGGGATCGCCAGATGGCCCGTTCAGCACTTCTCAATGTCATGGTTCAGGCCGCCTTCAAGGCGGGCAAGTCGTTGTCCCGCGATTTCGGCGAAGTCCAGAACCTGCAGGTCTCGCTCAAGGGACCGGGCGACTATGTTTCGCAGGCCGATCGTAAGGCCGAAAAGCTCATTCGCGAAGAACTCCTGAAGGCTCGCCCGACCTATGGCTTCCTCGGCGAGGAAGGCGAAGAGATCATCGGCACCGACGGTGCGCACCGCTGGATCGTCGATCCGCTCGACGGCACCACCAACTTCCTGCACGGCATTCCGCATTTCGCAGTTTCGATCGCACTGGAGCGCCAGGGCGAGATCGTCGGCGCTGTCGTCTTCAACCCGGCAACCGATGAACTCTACACGGCCGAGCGCGGCGGTGGCGCCTTCCTCAACGACCGTCGTTTGCGCGTCGCTGCACGCAAGCATCTTTCCGATGCCGTCATCGCCACCGGCACGCCGCATCTTGGCCGCGGCAACCACGGCAAGTACCTGATCGAACTGCGCCATGTGATGGGCGAAGTTGCAGGTATCCGCCGCATGGGCTCGGCTGCGCTCGATCTTGCCTATGTCGCTGCCGGCCGTTTCGACGGCTACTGGGAGCGCGACCTTGCCGCTTGGGATATTGCCGCCGGTGTGCTTCTCATTCGCGAAGCCGGTGGTTGGACGCACGATATCAACGGCGGCGCCCGCCCGGTCGATGACGGTTCGGTCATCTGCGGCAACGAATACATCGTCAAGGCGCTGACGGAAGTCGTTCACCGCCCGGTGCCGACGAAGTAAGTCGCAATCCCGTTCGTTCCGAAGCCTCCGATGCGCACCCCGCATCGGAGGCTTTGTTTTTGGCACGAAGCTGGGCGGTGCAACACGACACCGCCACAGGCCTGTGCCTAACTGGCGACCTGCAGGCCGTGGCGTGATCCCGGCTGCATACACAAATTGGCCCTTGAATCGATTTCGGTTTCAGGAATTATGCGATAGGCTCCGGGCCGGCGCGGCGCCGTTCCGTCAAGTGAAGCGGGAGATACTCATACCCATGACGAAACTGCATCTGTCCGGGTGGAACGGTCGGGAAGGTATGGAAGACGGCTACAACCCGCACAAGCTCTCGAGCCCCATGCACTATTTCTGGACGATGGTGGTCTTTCTGATCATCGTCGGCTTCGTGGGTGCAATCCTCTTCCGTCAGGCCCAAAACGCCTTTCTCGCCAATCCGGGCCTCAACGGCCTGATCCTCGGTGTCCTTCTGATCGGCATCCTGCTCGTCTTCAACCACGTGCTGGGCTTGCGCCCCGAGGTGCGCTGGTTCAACTCGTTTCGTGCCGCCGGCAGCGCCGACAAGGTCGGGCGCGATCCGGTGCTGCTTGCGCCGATGCGGGCGCTGATCGGCGGTCGCCAGACGGCGATCTCGACCACGGCGCTGCGGTCGATCCTCGATTCCATCGCCACCCGCCTCGACGAATCGCGTGACATTTCGCGTTACCTGACCGGGCTTCTGGTGTTTCTCGGCCTGCTCGGCACCTTCTGGGGCCTTCTTGGAACGATCGGCTCGATCAACACGGTCATCCAGTCTCTGGATGCCGGATCGGGAACGACGGAAGATATCCTCTCGGCGCTGAAGAATGGCCTGTCGGCACCGCTCACCGGCATGGGCACGGCGTTTTCGACGTCGCTTTTCGGCCTTTCCGGTTCGCTGATCCTCGGCTTTCTCGATCTGCAGGCCGGGCGCGCGCAGAACCGCTTCTACACCGAGCTTGAAAACTGGCTCTCCTCCGTGACGGACGTCGGCTCGGAACTTTCGCCGGCGCTCGATCTGCCCGCCGGCGCGCCGGTCGAGGAGCTGAAGAGGCTCACCGACCAGCTCGTCCGCCTCAACCATGAGGGCGGCGCGAACCAGCGCACGACCGCGGCCATGGCAAGCCTCGCCGAAGGCATTCAAGGGCTGGTCAAGAACATGCGCGGCGAACAGCAGATGCTGCGGGATTGGATCGAGGCTCAGCAGGACGAAGCCAAGGCGATGCGCAAGACGCTCGACAAGCTGGCATCGCGGGTCGGCATCTCCGACCGGTCGCCTGCGCATGACAAGCCGGCCGTGTCGGCCAAGGCGCGCGTGGAAGAGGCCGGAGGAGAGTAATCCATGGCGCTTGCCCGAAAAGGCCGCTCTCAGCGCACGATCGACTATTGGCCGGGCTTCGTCGACGCACTGTCGACGCTGCTGCTGTCGATCATGTTCCTGCTGACCGTCTTCGTCCTTGCACAGTTTCTGCTCAGTCGCGAAATCAGCGGCAAGGACGAGGTGCTGACGCGGCTGAACAGCCAGATCAACGAACTCACCCAGCTTCTGGCGCTCGAAAAGAGCGGCAAGCAGGATCTCGAGGATTCGCTTGCCAATCTGCAGGCGTCGCTCGCCACGTCCGAAGGCGAACGCTCACGGCTGCAGGCCCTGCTCGACCAGGGCGCCGGGAGCACGGACGCCGCCAACCAGAAGATCGGCCGTCTCGGCTCTGAGCTTGAGACCGAGCGTGAAGTCAGCGCCCGGGCCATGAGCCAGATCGAGCTGCTGAACCAGCAGATCGCCGCGCTCCGCAGCCAGATCGCCGCCATCGAAGTCGCGCTTCAGGCGTCGGAAGCCAAGGACCAGCAGTCGCAGACCAAGATCGCCGATCTCGGACGCCGGCTGAACGTGGCGCTTGCCCAGCGGGTGCAGGAACTCAACCGCTACCGCTCGGACTTCTTCGGACGCCTCCGGGAAATTCTTTCCGACCGTGAAAACATCCGCATCGTCGGCGACCGCTTCGTCTTCCAGTCGGAGGTGCTGTTTCCCTCTGGTGGCAACGACCTCAATCCGGAAGGGCAGGCGGAAATGGCCAAGCTCGCCACCGCGCTGCTCGACCTCGCCAAGGAAATCCCCGCCGAAATCAACTGGGTGCTGCGCGTCGACGGCCACACGGACAATGTGCAGCTTTCAGGCGCCGGGCGCTTCGCCGACAACTGGGAGCTTTCGTCGGCGCGTGCGACCTCCGTGGTCAAGTTCCTGATCTCGAAGGGCGTGCCAGCAGATCGGCTAGTGGCCGCGGGCTTTGGCGAGTACCAGCCGATTGCACCGGGTGAAACCCCTGAGGCGCGGGCGCAGAACCGCCGCATCGAGCTCAAGCTGACCGAGAAATAGACTTCGCTCTCCGCGTATCCCGTCGTCGGGCGACGCAGCCTGGCGCTTGAATTGACCTTGACGTACGCGTAACAATTCTGCAGCCATTCAGATGGCTGCGGCGGCCTTTGCGTGTCAGAGCGTGGGGGGCCGGATGGGATGCGAGGGGGAGAGCATTTCATGGATTGCGACGTTTTGGTTATCGGCGCGGGGCTTGCCGGCCTTGTCGCCGCAGCGGAGGCGGCGGCACTCGGCCGCAGGGTCATCGTGCTCGACCAGGAAGGGGAACAGAATCTTGGCGGACAGGCCTTCTGGTCGCTTGGCGGCCTGTTCTTTGTCGACAGCCCCGAACAGCGCCGCATGGGCATCCGCGACACCCGCGAGCTTGCCGGGCAGGACTGGGTGGGCTCCTCGCAGTTCGACCGTCCGGAGGATCACTGGCCACGGCTCTGGGCCGAAGCCTATCTCGACTTTGCCGCGGGCGAGAAGCGCTCCTGGCTGCACTCGCTCGGCATGCGCTGGTTTCCCGTGGTCGGCTGGGCGGAGCGCGGCGGTGGGCTCGCCCACGGGCACGGCAATTCGGTGCCGCGCTTTCACGTCACGTGGGGTACCGGCCCGGCGGTGCTCGAACCGTTCATCCGGTTGACGCGCGAGGCGGAAAGTCGTGGTCTCGTGCGCTTCCGCTTCCGCCATCGGGTGGATGAACTTGTGACCACCGACGGCCGCGTGACGGGTGCGCGCGGTGCGCTGCTCAAGGACGATCCGGTCGGGCGCGGTGAGCGCAGCTCCCGCGACATCGTCGGCGATTTCGAGATTTCGGCGGGCGCGATCGTCGTCACGTCAGGCGGTATCGGCGGAAACCATGATCTGGTGCGCCGCAACTGGCCGCGCAAGCGGCTCGGCCAGCCGCCGGCGACGATGGTTGCGGGCGTGCCCCACCATGTCGACGGGCGCATGCTGGAGATCGCCAGCCAGGCGCGCGGCGCGGTCATCAATGCGGATCGCATGTGGCACTATACGGAGGGGTTGAAGAACTTCGATCCGATCTGGCCGGACCATGGCATCCGCATCCTTCCGGGCCCTTCGTCCTTCTGGTGCGACGCCGACGGCAACCGTTTTCCGGCGCCGGCCATGCCCGGCTTCGATACGCTCGGCACGTTGAAGGCGATCCGCGACAGCGGTCATGATTACAGCTGGTTCGTGCTGACGCGGGCGATCATCAAAAAGGAGTTCGCGCTTTCCGGTTCGGAGCAGAATCCCGATCTCACCGGCAAGAGCATCGCCCTTCTGTTAAAGCGGCTCGGCAAGAACCCGCCGGGGCCGGTCCAGGCGTTCATGGACAAGGGCGAGGATTTCATCGTGCGCGACCGTCTCGAAGACCTGGTGCCGGCGATGAATGCGCTGACCGGTGAGAACCGGCTGTCGCTGGAGCACTTGCGGCAGCAGATCGTGGCGCGCGACCGGGAAATTACCAACGCATTCTCCAAGGACGCGCAGGTGACCGCGATCCGCGGTGCGCGCGCCTATCGCGGCGACCGGCTGCTGCGCACGGCCAAACCGCATCGGCTGCTCGATCCCAAGGCCGGCCCACTGATTGCCGTTCGGCTGCATATCCTGACGCGCAAGACGCTGGGCGGGCTTCAAACCAACCTGTCAGGCCAGGTGTTGGAGCAATCGGGCGAGCCGGTGCCCGGTCTCTACGCTGCCGGCGAAGTCGCCGGCTTCGGCGGGGGCGGCATGCATGGCTACAACGCACTCGAAGGCACGTTCCTCGGCGGCTGCATCTTTTCCGGCCGGGCCGCGGGGCGGGGTGCTGCCGGGGTGTGATGGCTCCTTGCCGCGTATTTGCCCCTCATCCTAGCCCTCTTCTCGTCAAGCGGGGAGGTGACGGTCGATTGTGCAACGATACCCTCACGTGTAATCGCCGCCGAGGCGGCGCGGTACATCGAGGTTCAGGCAACCGAGTAACATCGTATGTGCTGGCGCATACGCACGGACCGCGCCACAAGTCCCTTCTCCCCGCCTGCGGGGAGAAGGTGGCGGCAGTCGGATGAGGGGCCCCGCTCGTTCTGATCGTCAATCCATCTGCACATTGGCGTCACGAACGACCGGCGTCCACTTCGCCAATTCGGCTTTCACATGGGCTTCCAGCTCTTCCGGCGTCGAGCCGACAATCGTGGCGCTGAATTCCTTCATGCGCTCGACGACAGCGGGATCCTTCAGCGCCTTGTTGGCCGCCTCGTTGAGGCGGGCGACGACCGGCTGAGGCGTGTTGGCCGGGGCGAAGAGCGCGTTCCAGGTGTAGGTCTCGTAGCCCGGAATGCCGGCCTCGGCGACTGTCGGCACATCCGGGAAGGACGGTGCCCGTTCCGCCGTGGTCACCGCAAGCGCCCTCAGCGTTCCCGCCTTGATGTGGCTGGAGGAGGAGGGGAGGTTGTCGAACATGATCGGCACCTGGTTGCCGATGACATCGTTCAGCGCCGGGCCTGCGCCCTTGTAGGGGATGTGCTGCATGCTGACGCCGGCCATCTTCTTGAAGAGTTCGCCGGAGAGGTGCAGCGGCGTGCCGTTGCCGGAAGACGCATAGCTGTACTCGTCGGGCTTGGCCTTCAGGAGTGCCAGCAGTTCCGCAACGTCCTTGGCCGGGAGTTCCGGATTGACGACGAGCACGTTGGGCACGACGACGAGCAGGGAGATCGGCGCGAAATCCTTTTCGGGGTCGTAGGGCTTGGTCTTCAGGATCAGCGGATTGAGCGCGTGGGTGGCGACCGTGCCCATCAGGATCGTATAGCCGTCCGGATCGGCGCGGGCGACATTGTCTGCGCCGAGATTGCCACCGGCGCCGGCAACGTTCTGGACGATCACCTGTTGGCCGAGGTCCTCCGACATTTTCTGCGCGACGATGCGGGCAACCACGTCGGTGGAACCGCCGGCGGCAAAGGGAACGACGAGCGTTATCGGCCGGTCGGGGAAGTCCTGGGCCAGTGCCGTCGAGCCAAGGGGCAGCGCCGTCAGCGCCATCAGGCCCAGCGCCAGAGCGGCACGCCGGGTCAGGTGCGAAAATGCCATGCGGTAGTCCTCCCGATCAATTCAGCAGAAAGCGATGCCGGCCTCCTCGGCCGGCCCCCTAACAATAGGGCTCGGCCTCCCGTCGGCAACCGCTTTACGGCAAATCGGAGGACGCTTTTCGCGCCGTGCGGTGCGTTTAGCTCTGCACGTTGACGAACAGGGCCTCTGCGCCATGGTTGAACTGCAGCCGCGCAAGCTTGGCGTAAAGCCCGCCCTGGCGGATGAGGGAGGCGTGGGTTCCTTCCTCGACAATACGGCCATGATCCAGCACCAGGATACGATCGGCCTTCAGCACGGTCGCCAGCCGATGGGCGATGATGATGGTCGAACGCTCGTGCAGCAGGCCGTCGAGCGCCTTTTGAACCAGCGTCTCGCTCTCGGCGTCGAGGGCCGAGGTTGCTTCGTCGAGAAGCAGCACCGGCGCGTTCTTGAGGATGGCGCGGGCGATGGCGATGCGCTGGCGCTGGCCGCCGGAAAGTGTAACGCCACGTTCGCCGACATAGGTGTCGTAACCCTTGTCGAGCCTGTTGATGAACTCGTCCGCCTGCGCGGCGACGGCGGCGGCACGCACCGCCTCGCGGCTGGCATTCGGCATGCCGAAGGCGATGTTGTCATGCACGGACGAGGCGAACATCGTCACATCCTGCGGCACGATCGCAATGCGGTCGCGCAGATCCTTCGGATCGACGGTGCGAATGTCGACGCCATCAACGCGCACTGCGCCCTTGGCAGGGTCGTAGAAGCGAAGCAGCATGGAGAACACAGTGCTCTTGCCGGCGCCGGACGGTCCGACGATCGCAACAGTCTCGCCGGGCGCGATGTTGAAGCTGAGGCCGTTGAGGCTCTTGTAGTCGGGTCGCGACGGGTAGGCGAAATGAACGTCGTCGAAGGCGATGGCGCCGGTCGCCGGGACCGGCATGGCGACGGGATTTTCCGGAGCCTGGATCTCGGGAATTTCGGTCAGAAGCTCGTTCAGCCGCTCGGCAGCACCCGCTGCCTGCGAGAGTTCGCCCCAGACTTCCGAGAGCGAACCGAGGCTGCCCGCGGCAAAGACCGAATAGAGCAGGAACTGGCTGAGCGTGCCGGCGGAGAGATTACCTGACAGTACGTCGTGCGCGCCAAACCAGAGCACGGCGACGACGCTGCCGAACACCATGGTGATGGCGAAAGCGGTCAGCACCGAGCGCGCCTTGATCGCGGCGCGCGCCGCGCCATAGGCATCCTCGACGGCGGCTCCGAAGTGGCTGTTGGCAAGCCCTTCGCCATTGAAGGCCTGGACTGTGCGCGATGCGGCAATCGCCTCGCCGGCATAGGCCGAGGCGGCAGCGAGCGTGTCCTGCGCCTGGCGCGAGCGGCGGCGGACGGAACGGCCGAAGCCGACGAGCGGGAAGACGATGATCGGGATCGCGATCAGCACCAGGCTCGACAGCTTGGGGCTGGTATAGACCATCATGCCGATGGCCCCGAGACACAGGATCAGGTTGCGCAACGCGACCGACGCGGTGGCTCCGACAGCAGACTTCACCTGGGTGGTGTCGGCGGTCAGTCGCGAGACGATCTCGCCGGACTGGTTGACGTCGAAGAAGGAGGCGGAAAGGCGGGTGACGCGATCGAAGACATTGCGCCTCAAGTCGGCAACGATGCGCTCGCCGAGCGTGATGACGAAGTAGTAGCGCGCCGCACTCGCCAGCGCCAGCACGATGGCGAGCATCATCAGCATCGAGAAGTAGGTGTTGATGAAGCCGCTGTCGGGACTGGAGAAACCGTTGTCGACCATCCGCCTAACAGCGAGCGGCAGCGCCAGCGTGGTCACGGCAGCGAGGATCAGCGAAATGCCGGCGCCGACGACCAGATGTCGGTAGCGGGCGAGATAGGGGAGGAGCGTGGCGAGCGGGCGGATGGACTTGCGCGCAGGCGCCTGGTTTTCTCTTGACGACACTTGACCCCTTTCGCCAGACACGGAGGAAGGGATTGCCCATGAGTCTTCCGTGCGGCACTTGTTATCGCGCAGACCTTGATGTATAGGCACGGCATCGAATTGGGAAGCCGTGGCCGTTCAGCCGGTGCGCGGCTTCATTTACGTGTTCGGTCTCGAAGTCGCAATGCCTTGCGACAATTGGACCCTGGAACTCTAGGAAGATCGTTATGAAGGCAGACATCCATCCCGATTACCACGTCATCAAGGTAGTCATGACCGACGGCACCGAATACGAAACCCGCTCGACCTGGGGTTCTGAAGGCGCCACCATGAACCTGGAAATCGACCCCAAGTCGCACCCGGCCTGGACCGGCGGCAACCAGCAGCTCATGGACCGCGGCGGCCGCGTCTCCAAGTTCAAGAAGCGCTTCGAAGGCCTCGGCCTCTAATCGAGCGCCTCTTCGGCAGATTCAAAAAGCCCGGGTCATTTGGCCCGGGCTTTTTCTGTCTTGGTTCTGGGGGTAGGCCGGGCGAGGCGGTGACATGGCGCCGTGCCATGGACGCGCTGTGGCCACTGGCGCTCCGTCGCTGTTCCAGGCAAGGAGCAGGATGACGGCGTTATGTCGCGGTTCCTGACCCGACCAGCCGGCGCTTTTCGCAAGCAGCAACGCCTCTTCCGTCAGGAGATCGAGATGCCCTTGTGTGGCGTCGATCGGATAGGCGCCCTCGGTGAGGTTTCTCCAGGAGTTTTCGCAGTCGAGGCCAAGGCGCGCCAGTGCCGCCATGTGCTGCCGGTCGCAACGAAAAACCCGCCGGCAAATGCTGTTGCGGCGGGTTTGATTTCTCAGGTCTATTTTCTGCGCGGCGTCAGTTGGTTCCGAAGGCCGTCTGCAGCAGCTTGATCTGCGCCTTGACGCCGTTCTGGTTGTCCGGGACGATCGCGGCCGCTTCGTTAGGGCGATAGATCTCGCGGTCGAGCAGGGCGACGCGGTTCTGCAGGCGCAGCGAGCGCTCGATCAGGTCGCGGAAGGATTCCGGCAGTTCGGCCCAGCCGGGAGCCGCCTTGTCGACGTTGAAGCTGTCGAGGCGAACCTTGCTCTTTTCCGACATCACCTGATCGCGGCTCATCTCGCCGTTGTTGACGGCGCGCTGCAGGAGCAGCCAGGAAGCCATCTGCATCAGGCGGGTGGTGAGCCGCATGGATTCGGCTGCATAGAGAACCGATGCCATGCGCGGCAGGACCTTGGAAGCGGCGCGGCCCGGTCCGTCGAGATAGGTGGCCGTTTCCTCGACCAGTCCCATGCCTTCCGAATAGAGGGTCTTGAATTGTGCCGAGGACGCCGCGTGTCCTGCGAAACTGACCGTATTCAATCCTCTCTCGGACATGACCTGTTTTCCCTGGTTCAAACGCATCACGACAGTCAGGTAGTGGACGGTTATGGGAAATAAATCCTTGCCCGTCTCTATGCTTGAAGAATGATCCGATAGCGCATTTCGCGCAAGGGCATTCTTAAGAAAGGGTTAATCTCCACAGTTCTTTGGATAAACCTATGCCAAAACAAAAAAAGAGCCGCGGAAAGCGGCTCTCAAGGTAAAACAGGGAGAAAAATCAGACCCATTCGCCAGTCGGTGAAATTGTCTGAAACCGGAAAGCTCCGGATGCCCTGACAATCGCAGATAATGCTTAATGCCGCGTTAAACGCGCTTCGTTTTGCTGCGGTGCGACCTTACGCCGCCGGATCAGCGAAACAGGTTCTCGGCGGCCGAGCGGCTGGCGGACTTGCGTGTCCGCTCCGCCTCCAGCCGTGCAATCTCCTCGGTCAGAAGGGTGATGCGTTGCGTCAACTCGTCAACCGACAGCAGCGCGAGATCGCTGCCAATTTCATGGGCCACCTTCTTTTGCGGCCGATCATCGTCAAACAGGCTCATCGGACTGATCCTCCCATTCCGGACCTTTGTCTGGCTCGTTGCGTGTCTCGTCAAACGGCGCCGCGCGCGGCGAAAGCTGCAGGCTTTCCGGCGTCGTCGGCGTGCCGGCGTTGACCGGCGAGAAGGCGTCGCGGTCGGAGACCGGGACCGGTGCGCGCATCCGGCTGCGGATGATGGCGTAGGCGGTGATCAGGATATGGGCGCAGGCGGTGATCATGAACAGGCCGTAGGGGCCCGCCGCCGTCATGACCGGGCCGCCGATCGTCGGGCCGATGATGGTGCCGATTCCGTAGAGCAGCAGCAGGCCGCCGGAGACCTTGACGAAGTCCTCGGCCGTCGCGAAGTCGTTGGCGTGCGACACGGCGATCGGATAGAGCGCGTTGGCCGCCGCACCGTAGATCGCAATCAGCGTCAGCACGATCCAGACCTGGGTCGGCTCGACCAGGAAGATCAGCAAGCCTGCGAGAGCGCCGACCCCGGCAAGCGCTGCCAGGACGTAGCGCCGGTCGATGCGGTCGGATAGCCGCCCGGCCGGCAACTGCATGACGGCGCCGGCAAAGATCGCCACGCTCATCATGGCGGCGACGGTGCTGTCGGAAAGGCCCGCCTGGCGGCCAAAGACGGCGCCGAGCGTGCCGAACGCGCCGTTGGCAATACCGACGAGCAGGATGCCGAGGAAGGAAACCGGCGAGTTGCGGTAAAGGCCGCGCAGGTCGAGGCTCACCTTCTTCAGCGGTTGCGGCGAGGCAGCCTTGGACAGAAGCGTCGGCAGCATGGCGACGCAGTAGAGGATGCCGCAGATCATGAATAAGATGGTGGTGGAGGTATCGCCGAAGGGGATCATCATCTGGCCGCCGACGACGCCGAAGAGCGTGATGGCAATATAGAGCGAGAAGATGACGCCGCGGCTCTCGTTGGTGGCGCGCTCGTTCAGCCAGCTTTCGATGATCATCGAGGTGCCGGCGGTGGAGAAGCCTGTCAGCGCCCTGAGGATCAGCCACCAGGTCGGATCGATCAGGATGCCGGTCAGTAGCGCGACGATGGCGATGAGCGAGGCAAAGACGCTGAAGGCGCGCACGTGGCCGATGCGCTTGACGACCGTGGGCGCAAAGAAGCAGCCGAGAACGAAGCCAGCAGCCCAGGATGTGCCGATCAGCCCGAGGATGGTGGTGGGATAACCTTCAGCGGTGCCGCGCACGGGAAGAAGAAGCCCCTGCAGACCATTGCCCAGAAAGAGAAACAGCGTGCCGAGCAGGAGGGCGGCGACCGGGAGCAGGTTCTTTCTCATCATTCATCCGAAATTCGTTCTGCCGTCAGCAAGTTAGGGCGGTGCCTGGTGAATTGCCAGCCGGTTTCTGATTGCAGCGTCTGGCAGTGCCGCAGGTTTTGTCCTTCGATGGGAGACGAATGACGCAACATGCGGCGGCCGGTCATTGCAAATCGCCCGCGGAAACACTAGCCCTTTTTGCCAAGCGCAACGTATCGCTAGTCCTCGGGGGAGGCGGTGCTGCGTGCGACGAAGAGTGCCGGTGTTGCGAACGCTTCACCGGTCGAGGCGGCCTCCCGGTAGACGAGGGCAACATGCAGAAGGCGATCGCCCTTTTTCTGCTTCTGATCATGGCCATTCAGCTCCTCTGGCCGATCGGCATTCCGGGGCTGCGCCGCCGTCGCGATTTCTGGAAGATCGCGGTCTTCGCCATCGTGATGATGATGGTGACGGTGTTGATCCGTCCCTGACCCGGCCGCCCCGCCGCAACTCCCCGTTACCTTTGGAACTCCATCGCCTCCGGCTCGCCGCTACCTTGGTTGCGAAACCTGTCGTTTCAACCAGAAAAGGGCGCAGGACAGATGGGAAAGAAAGCGCTAAAGTGCGAACCTCATTCGGGAGATGACTTCGAGGGTTTCTTGGAACGCCGGCTTGCTGCCATTCTCGCTGCCGATGTCGTGGGGTACAGTCGCCTGATCGGCGCTGACGAAACCGGCACGCTGGCCGCCATGAAACGGCACAAGAGCGAACTCGTCGATCCGAAGATCACCCGTCACAAGGGACGCATCGTCAAGCTCACCGGCGACGGCATCCTGGTCGAGTTCGCAAGCGTCGTGCACGCGGTCGCCTGCGCCGTCGATATCCAGCGCGGCATGCTGCTGCGCAACGAAAGCGTGTCGCCGCTGAAGCGCATCGAGCTCAGGATCGGCGTGCACCTCGGCGACATCATCGTCGAGGATGGCGACATCTTCGGGGACGGCGTCAATGTCGCGGCGCGTCTCGAAGGCCTCGCAGAGCCGTCGGGCATCGCCGTCTCGGCTTCCGTGCGCGATCATGTCGGGTCGCGCCTGGATGTCGGCTTCGTCGACAAGGGCGAACACACGCTGAAGAACATCGCCGCCGGCGTTCACGTCTATTCGGTGGCGCTCGGCGCCCCGACGAAGGTCGCGTCGGCACCGAACGGATCGTGCCCGGTGGTGCTCGACGATGGCTACGGGCTCTCGGTCGGCGTGCTTCCCTTCACCAATATGAGCCACGATCCGGAGCAGGAATACTTCTCCGACGGCATCACCGAAGACATCATCACCGACCTCTCGAAGATCTCGAAGCTGCACGTCGTCGCCCGCAACACCGTGTTCACCTACAAGGGGCGGTCGGTGAAGGTGAAGCAGGTGGCCCAGGAATTGGGCGTCCGCTACATCCTCGAGGGCAGCGTGCGCAAGGCGGGCGCGCGGGTGCGCATCACCGGCCAGTTGATCGATGCGCTGACCGGCACGCATCTCTGGGCCGACCGCTACGACCGGGACCTGACTGATATCTTCGCGATCCAGGACGAAATCACCCATGCGATCGTCGACCAGTTGAAGATCAAGCTGCTGCCGGCGGAGAGGCGGGCGATCGAAAGCGACCCGACGACAAGCGTCGAGGCCTATACCTACTATCTGCGTGGCCGGCAGTTTTCCCACGCCTGGACGCGCTCCTATCTCCTGCTCGCGCGGCGCATGTTCATGAAGGCGGTGGAGCTCGATCCGGATTTTGCCCGCGCTTATGCCGGCATTGCCGACTGCGAGTCGGCGCTTCGCGATTGGCACGAGGATGAATTTCCGCTGCAAGGCATCCTGTCCATGACCGACAAGGCGCTGGCGCTCGACCCAGACCTCGCGGAGGCCCATGCGTCTCGCGGTCTCGTGCTGCATCAGGACGGCCAATGCGACGAAGCCGTTGCTGCCTTCGAGCAGGCGCTTGCGCTGGATGCCGGGCTCTACGAGGCGAATTTCCATTATGGCCGCTTCCTGTTCATGCAGGGCGCGTTCGAAATGGCGATTCAGTTCTTCAAGCGTGCCGCCGATATCCGGCCGGACGACTACCTGTCACCGATCCACCTGATGAGCGCCTATCGCACGCTCGGCCGGGATACTGAACGCAAGCAGTGGGCGCGCATCGGCATCGCCCGGGCAGAGCGGGCGCTGGAGCTCAACCCGGAAAACTCGGGCCCGGCCCACCGCGGCGCGCTGGCGCTTGCCCATATGGGCGAGGCCGACCGTGCGCGCGAATGGGCAGCGCGGGCGCTGGCAATCGATCCCGATGACGTGGTCGCCCGCTACAACACGGCCTGCGTCTTTTGCATCCTTGGCGATATCGACGCGGCCCTCGATCTTCTCGAAACCTTGCTGCCGCAGAGCTCCTGCTACCAGTTGCTCTGGTTCAAGCAGGATTCCGACCTCGACGCGGTGCGCCACCATGTTCGCTTCCAGGCGATGGTCGAGGCGATCGCGAAATGCGAAGCGGGATTGCGCTGACCGCCGGACAGTCGTTTCCATCCGGCGGCTCGAAGCTTGCTGTTAGTGGTGGCCCGCCTGGCGGGATCCCTGAGGGGCGCTGACGCGCCCAGCCGTCAGCCACCAAATGGCCGCCCCGGTCACGAACAGCATTGCTGTTGCCACCATCACGACCGCGGTAAACGCTCCTTCGAAGGCGAGGCGGGCACGGCTCACCAGTTCGCTCGCCACTTCCGCCGGCAGCTTCTCGGCGAGGAGCAGGGCTTCATCGAGGCTGTCGCGCGCCATCGGCGGGATTGCAGCCCCCTCCGGCAGGACGAGGAAGGCGGTGTAGACGACCGACATGATGGTGCCGAGCACGGCAATGCCGATCGCGCCGCCAAGCTCGAACGAGACCTCCTCGATCGATGCTGCCATGCCGGCCCGTTCCGGCGGGGCGTTGAACATGATGGCGCTGGAGGCGGCGGTCATGGACGCACCGATGCCGAGGCCGAGGACGACGAGGGTGACGATCTGGGCGAGCGCGCCGGTTTCATGGACGAGCAGATAGCCGCCAAGACCGAGAGCCGCCAGGATGAGGCCCGAGCGCAGCACCACTTCGGCGCCCAGGCGCGGCAGCAGGGTGCCGGTCAGCGGGCCGGCGACGAAAGCCGCAAGCGGGATCGGCAGAATGAAGACACCGGCCTCGAGCGGCGAAAAGCCCTCGACCAGCTGCAGCTGCTGGCTCAGCACCAGTTCGATGCCGACGATCGAGGCGGATGCCACGAGCGCTGCGGCAACGCCGGAGGAAAACACCGCATTGCGGAAGAGGCTGAAGTCGATCAGCGGATGCGGGCTGCGGCGCTGGCGGCGCACGAAGAGAAAGAGCGCGATCGCGCCGATCACGGCGGCAGCGAGACCCGCTTCCAACGACGGCTCGCGCTTGCTCGTTTCCTTGACGGCATAGGCAAGGCCGATGAGGCCGACCATGATCTGCAGCGAACCGATCGCGTCCCAGGGGTGTTTCGGATTGCCAGCGTTGTTCGGCAGCACGACGAGGCCGAGCACGAGGGCCATCGCGACGACCGGCACGTTGATGAGGAAGACCGAGCCCCACCAGAAGTATTCGAGCAGGAAACCGCCGAGCACCGGGCCGATCGCGGCACCGCCCGAAGCGATCGCTGCCCAAACGCCGATCGCCAGCGCGCGTTCGCGTTCGTCGGTGAAAGTGAGCCGGATGATCGACAGCGTCGCCGGCATCATGAGGGCAGCGCCGACGGCGAGCAGGACGCGACCACCGATCAGGATCGCCGGTGTCGGCGCATAGGCGGCGATCAGCGAGGCGATGCCGAAGACGGCAAGGCCGACGATGAAGGGCTTCTTTTGGCCGAGCCGGTCGCCGAGCGTGCCGAGGCCGGGTAGAAGACCAGCGACGACGAGAGCATAGGCGTTGACGATCCAGAGCTTCTCCGACGCGGTGGCGCCGAGATCATGGGTCAGGCGGGGCAGGGCGGTATAGAGCACCGTCATGTCGACGACGATCAGAAAGAGCGCGCTCGATACTATGGCCAGAATGAGCCAGCGATTTTGCGGAAGCATGGTACACCTCGGTGGCCGCCACTGGGAAATGGGCGCTGGGCCTTGTTTAAATCAGGGTCGTTGGTTATTTGAATACGTACGTATGGATTTGAAATAGGAAGTCAAGATGGGACGGCGACGAACAATCGATCGGGACAAGGTTCTGGACGCGGCGGAGGCGGTGGTGAATTCCGTCGGCGCGGCCGGCCTGACGATCGATGCCGTCGCCAAGGCTTCCGGCATCACCAAGGGCGGCGTGCAATATTGCTTCGGCAACAAGGACGGCCTGATCGACGCGATGATGCAGCGTTGGTTCGACGAGTTCGATGCCGCGGTAACGGCGGAAGGCGGCGACGACCCTGATCCGATCAAGGCAATGCGCGCCCATGCGGCGGTGACCGCCCGGATGAACACGGCTGACAATGCCCGCACTTCCGGCATGATGGCCGCACTGCTGCAGCGGGAAGAGCACATGGCGAAGAATCGCGCCTGGTACCGCACCCGCCTCGATGGTCTCGACCTCTCGACGGAGGAGGGGCGCAGGGCGCGGATGGTGTTTCTGGCAACGGAAGGCGTCTTCCTGCTGCGCGGCTTCGGTTTCCTCGAGATGGAAGACGCCGAATGGCAGGATATGTTTGCCGATATCTTGAAGCTTCTGCCCGAGCGCGACCGCGCCTGAGGCGTTAAAAAACCGCTAGAGCTCGATCAGCCCGCGCATGGCGCTGACGCACTGGCCGGAAAGGCTGACCTTGCGAACGACACCACCCTGCTTTCGGACATGCGCGCCGATGAGGCTGCGGCGCCCCATCTCCACACCCTGCTCGATGATGATCTCGACATCGATATCCTGCTCCGGGACGAGCGAGACGAGATGGGCGGAAAGTGCTGCCGAGGCGCTGCCGGTTGCCGGGTCCTCGTTGACATTGTCGAGCGGCGCGAACATGCGCGCCCGGATCTGCCATGGCGCCTCTGCCGAGCGAGCGTAGAGGAACAGGCTGAAACTGTCTTCCTCGGGTTTGTAGCGCGCGTTGGCCGCCTGGAAGGCGGTGACATTGGGTTGGGCGGACGACAGCGTCGCGACATCCTTGATTTCGGCGACGGCGAAGGGCAGCCCGACGGAAAGCCGGGTCGGCGCATGCACGCGTCTGCTGACGGCTTCAGGCGCGAGCGACGCGCAGGCGGCGATGGTGTCGGCGTCGATTTCGGGGCCGACGGTCAGGCTGCGCGGTACGACGATGGTGGCGCCCACCACTACACCGCCTTCCCGCAGCAATGTGGCCTCGACAAGGCCGGCCTTTTCCTCGAACCGCAGGATTTCACCGGGCGCGCGGCCGAAGATTTCCTTTTGCCCGCCGAGCACGAAGGCCGTGCCGACATTGGGATGACCGGCAAAGGGAATTTCGGTCGTCGGCGTGAAGATCCGGACCTCGGCGGTGTTGGCCGGGTCGCGGGGCGGCAGCACGAAGGTCGCTTCCGAATAGCCGAACTCGGTCGCGATCGCCTGCATCTGACGATCGCTCAAGCCGCGAGCGTCGGACATGACAGCCAACTGGTTGCCGGCGAAGCGCTCGTCGGTGAAGACGTCGACGGTGACATAGGCAACGGATTTCGGCGCGGTTTCAGAGGTCATGGTCCTGGCTTTCGCTGGTTGGGCGCCGTTGGCGCTCATCGTGTCGGCTCTGAAGCCAAGGCTTAAGGCAGCCGACACACCGCACAAAGACGCGAACTTGTCCGGGTGACAAGTTCCCCGACGACGACGAAGCCGTCACCTCGCAGGCGCGCCAACCCTTTGGCAAAAAAAAGGGGCCGGCGGACGGCCCCTTCTCATCCGGTAGACCTGGCTTAGGCAGCCTTCTCGAGTTCCTTCTTCCACGTACCCTTGGCGGCAAGGCTGCACATCTCGGCGCGATGCGAGAAGGCGCGCTGGCCGGCGCCGATGTTGTCGGCCTTGCCGTGCCAAGCATTGAGCGCCTCCTGCTGCAGCGCGCGGCCATAGGAGAAGGTGAGCTTCCAGGGCAGGGCGTGGCTGGCATTCATTGCCGAGAGGTGGGCGGTCGCTTCCTCGGTCGACTGGCCGCCCGAGAGGAAGGCGATGCCCGGTACCGCCGAAGGCACCGTGCGCTTCAGCACCCGGATGGTGCGCTCGGCCACTTCGGCGACGGAGGCATTGCGGGCCTTCTTGCCGTCGATCACCATGCTCGGTTTCAGGATCATGCCTTCGAGCTTGACGCGCATGGCCGCCAATTCTTCGAAGGTTGTCCGCAGCGTCCACTCGGTCACCTGTTCGGAGCGATCGATCGAGTGATCGCCCGGCGCGCCGTCCATCAGCACTTCCGGCTCGACGATCGGGACGATGCCGGCGTCCTGGCACAGGGCGGCGTAGCGGGCGAGCGCATGGGCATTGGCGCGAACCGCACCGGCGGTGGGCAGCGTATCGGAGATGGAGATCACGCCGCGCCACTTGGCAAAGCGTGCGCCGGCCTCGTGATATCTCGCCAGCCGCTGGGCAAGGCCGTCGAGGCCTTCGGTGATTGTCTCGGCCGGGAAGTTCGTCATCGGCTTGGCGCCCGCATCGACCTTGATGCCGGGGATCGAGCCGGCCGCCCGGATGATGTCGACGAGCTGGGTGCCGTCGACCGCATGCTGGAACAGGGTTTCTTCGTAGAGGATGACGCCGGAGATGTATTTGCGCATCGCCTTTTCGGCGCGCAGCAGCATCTCGCGGTAATCGCGCCTGGAGGTTTCGGTGGATTCGAGACCGATCGTATCGAAGCGCTTCTTGATCGTTGCCGTGGACTCGTCAGCGGCAAGCAGTCCGCGGCCATTGGCGACCATGGCGACGGCGATGTCTTCCAGTTTTTCCGTCATGCTTTTTCTCTCCCTAGACAGCGCCGATCATCAGGATCAGGCGAACACTGAAACAGTTGCAGGGCCGACGGTGCACGGGGCAACCGCCACGCTCCCAACAGGAGCGCGAGTAACAGGTGAAATTGTCCAGGAAAATGGCGGGAAAATCGACTGAAACGATTTAAAATTTTTTAATCGTTTGAATAAATGATGTTTTTTCTTGATGGCCGGCGCGTGAGAGTGCTTCCCACGCGCCGGTTGTATGACTTACTTCTGCTTCAGGATGTCGACGCCCGGAAGCGGCTTGCCTTCCATCCACTCCAGGAATGCGCCGCCGGCGGTCGAGACGTAGCTGAAATCGTCGGCGACTTCGGCATGGTTCAGCGCCGCGACGGTATCACCACCGCCGGCAACCGAGACCAGCGAGCCCTGACGGGTGCGGGCAGCCGCATGCTTGGCAACGGCAACGGTGGCCTTGTCGAAAGGCGCGATTTCGAAGGCGCCGAGCGGACCGTTCCAGACCAGCGTTTCGGCCTTGGAGATCCAGTCATTGACGGCCGCGATCGACTTCGGGCCGACGTCGAGAACCATGGCATCGGCGGGAATGGCGTTGATGTCGACGACTTCGTTGTCGGCGCCGGCCTTGAACTCACGGGCGATCACGCCGTCTTCCGGCAGCACGATGGCGCAGCCGGCTTTGTCGGCAGCGGCGATGATCGCCTTGGCGGTGTCGGCGAGGTCATGCTCGCACAGCGACTTGCCGACATTGATGCCCTTGGCAGCGATGAAGGTGTTGGCCATGCCGCCGCCGATAACGAGCGCATCGACCTTGGTCACGAGGTTCTGCAACAGGTCGATCTTGGTCGAGACCTTGGCGCCGCCGACGATGGCGACGACCGGGCGCTTCGGCTGGCCGAGACCCTTTTCGAGCGCTTCGAGTTCGGCCTGCATGGTGCGGCCAGCATAGGCCGGCAGGTGATGGGCAAGGCCTTCCGTCGAAGCATGGGCGCGGTGCGCTGCCGAGAAGGCGTCGTTGACGTAGATGTCGCCATTGGCGGCGAGCGCCTTGACGAATTCGGCCTCGTTCTTTTCCTCGCCCTTGTGGAAGCGGGTGTTTTCCAAGAGCAGCACGTCGCCGTCGCTCATTTCGGCGATCGCGTTCTTGGCCTTGTCGCCGATGCAGTCGGCGCCGAAATGAACGCGCTGGTCGAGCACGTCTTCGACGGCCGGAGCGATCGTCTTCAGCGACATGTCGGCGACCGGCTCACCCTTCGGACGGCCGAAATGGGCGAGCAGGATGACCTTGGCGCCCTTCTCGGACAATTCGCGGATGGTCGGCGCGACGCGCTCGATGCGGGTCGCGTCGGTGACCACGCCGTCCTTGACCGGCACGTTGAGATCGACGCGCACCAGAACGCGCTTGCCGGCGATGTCGGTCAGATCGTCGAGGGTCTTGAAAGTCATCAGATAGTCTCCGGTGATAGTCTTTGGAAAAGGGTGGGGTAGTCGATGACGAGGCCGTCCTCGTCTACGGGCAGTTCCGCGGCAAAACTGCGGTCCTCGGCCTCGTAGCGATAGAGCCTGAAATCATCGAGGCAGGTGTAGTGCTGGCCGTCCACAACAGGCTGAAACGTGTCGAACGGCACATAGAGCATCTTCAGTCTGGCGGTGCCGGACTGGCTCACAAGGCCGAGGCGGCGGATCGGCAGCGTGTTGGTGAAGGGCGTTCCCGCGAGGTCGATATCGATACAGCCGTCGAATTCGGGGAGGGGCGTGCCGCGTGCCGTCGCCCATTCGCCCGGAACGTCCGAGCGGAGATGCAGGCTGCGGCCATCGGTGGTGTCGACCATCAATTTGCGAACGTGCCAGCTGTCGTCGCAGTCGATCCGGTAGCGCGCGCCATAGGGCGTGCCGCCGCGGCTGCCGATCAGAACGCCGACGGCGCGGATGACCGCGCCGTCGGTGGTGTCGATTTTTGTCAGCGTCAGGTGTTCGAGCCCTTCCCCTTCCAGCGGACGCCAGCGGACCGTCGTTGAGGAGAGGGCGCGAAACATCTGTCTTAGATGAGCTTGGCGAACGCGACCGCCGTGTCGGCCATGCGGTTCGAGAAGCCCCACTCGTTGTCGTACCAGGTGAGGATACGCACGAAGTTGCCTTCGACGACCTTGGTCTGGTCGATCGCGAAGATCGAGGAGTGGCTGTCATGGTTGAAGTCGCGCGAAACGAGCGGCTCTTCCGTGTAGCCGAGAACGCCCTTGAGCGCGCCATTGGAGGCGGCCTTGATGGCGTTGGTGATTTCCTCGACCGAGGTGTTGCGCTTGGCGACGAACTTGAAGTCGACGACGGAGACGTTCGGGGTCGGGACGCGGATCGACGTGCCGTCGAGCTTGCCCTTCAGTTCCGGCAGAACCAGGCCAACGGCCTTGGCGGCACCGGTCGAGGTCGGGATCATCGACAGAGCGGCAGCGCGGGCACGGTACAGATCCTTGTGCATCTGGTCGAGCGACGGCTGGTCGTTGGTGTAGGAGTGGATCGTGGTCATGAAGCCGTGGCTGATGCCGATGGTATCGTTCAGGACCTTGACGACCGGAACCAGGCAGTTCGTCGTGCAGGATGCGTTGGAGATGACCAGGTGGTCCTTGGTCAGCTGGTCGTGGTTGACGCCGTAGACGACCGTCAGGTCGGCGCCGTCGGCCGGAGCCGAGACGATGACGCGCTTGGCGCCGGCAGTCAGGTGGGCTGCAGCCTTGTCGCGGGCGGTGAAGATGCCGGTGCACTCCATCGCGATGTCGATACCGAGTTCCTTGTGCGGCAGCGTTGCCGGATCCTTGATCGCGGTCACCTTGATCGGCTTGCCGCCGTTGATGGTGATCGTGTCGCCTTCGACCTTGACCTCGGCCGGGAAACGACCGTGGATCGAGTCATAGCGCAGCAGGTGAGCGTTGGTCTCAACGGGGCCAAGGTCGTTGATCGCAACGACTTCGATGTCGGTGCGGCCGGATTCGACGATCGCGCGGAGCACGTTGCGGCCGATGCGGCCAAAACCGTTGATGGCGACTTTCACTGTCATGGGTCTCTCCCTGTCTGACTGACGTGGTACGAAAAAAAGCGGGGCGCACCTTTCGGCGCGCCCCGCAGATTGATCAGGCGAGCTTCGTTTCCGCGGCGGCGACCACCGCCTCGGGCGTGATGCCGAAGTGCTTGTAAAGCTCCTTGTAGGGGCCGGAAGCGCCGAAGCTCGACATGCCGATGAAGGTGCCATCGCTGCCGATGAAGTGATCCCAGCCCTGACGGATGCCGGCTTCGACGGCGATCTTGACCGGCGAGTTGCCGATGATCGCCTGCTGGTAGTCTTCGCTCTGCTCGGCGAAAAGCTCGAAGCAGGGAACGGAGACGACACGGGTCGAGATGCCCTTGGCGGTCAGCGTCTGGCAGGCCTTGACGGCGATTTCGACTTCCGAGCCGGTGGCGAAGATCGTGACCTTGGCGTCGGCGGCCGAGATCAGGTCATAGGCGCCGCGGGCGCAGAGGTTTTCTTCCTCATACTCGGTGCGAACGGCCATCAGGTTCTGGCGCGTCAGCGCGATGCCGGACGGACGGTTGTGGCTTTCGAGCGCCAGCTGCCAGCACTCGGCCGTTTCCGTGGCGTCGGCCGGGCGGAACATCAGGAGGTTCGGGATGGCGCGCAGGGCTGCCATATGCTCGACCGGCTGGTGCGTCGGGCCGTCTTCGCCAAGGCCGATGGAATCGTGCGTCAGCACGTGGATGACGCGGATGCCCATCAGAGCGGCAAGGCGGATCGACGGACGGCAATAGTCCGAGAAGATCAGGAAGCCGCCGGAATAGGGGATGACGCCGCCATGCAGCGCCATGCCGTTCATGGCAGCGGCCATGCCGTGCTCGCGAACGCCCCAATGGATGTAGCGGCCGGAGAAGTCGTCAGGGGTGATCGACTTGGTCTGGCTCGTCTTGGTGTTGTTCGAGCCGGTCAGGTCGGCCGAGCCGCCGATGGTTTCGGCCAGAACGCCGTTGATGACTTCGAGCGCGTCTTCGGAAGCCTTGCGGGTTGCCGGTGACGGCTTGGTTTCGGCGAGCTTCTTCTTGTAGTCGTCGATGGCGGAGGACAGACGGCCTTCGAGCTCGCCGGAGAAGCGGCGAACGAACTGGGCCTTCTTCTCGGCCTCGCTCTTTTCAAGACGGTCTTCCCACTCCTTGCGCGCCTTGGTCGAGCGCAGGCCGGCCAGACGCCAGGCGTCGAGAACGTCCGAGGGAACGACGAAAGCTTCGGCTTCCCAGCCGAGTGCCTTGCGGGTGGCGGCGATTTCCTCGGCGCCGAGCGGCGAGCCGTGAACCTTGTGGGTGCCGGCCTTGTTCGGTGCGCCGAAACCGATCGTCGTCTTGCAGGCGATCATCGTCGGCTTGTCGGACTTCTGCGCCTGGTCGATCGCGGCGGCGATCGCTTCCGGATCATGGCCGTCGACGGCAATGGTGTTCCAGTTGGAGGCGCGGAAGCGGGCGTGCTGGTCGGTCGAGTCGGCGATCGAGATCGGGCCGTCGATCGAGATGTTGTTGTCGTCCCAGAAGACGACCAGCTTGTTGAGCTTCAGGTGGCCGGCGAGCGAAATCGCTTCCTGGCTGATGCCTTCCATGAGGCAGCCGTCACCGGCGAGCACGTAGGTGTAGTGCTCCATCAGGTCGGAGCCGAATTCGTCGCGCAGCTTGCGCTCGGCGATCGCCATGCCGACGGCATTGGCAATGCCCTGGCCGAGCGGACCGGTGGTCGTCTCGATGCCGGCGGCGTGGCCGTATTCCGGGTGGCCGGCGGTGCGGGCGCCGAGCTGGCGGAAGTTCTTGATCTCGTCGATGGAGATGTCTTCGTAGCCCGTCAAATAGAGCAGCGAGTAGAGCAGCATCGAGCCGTGGCCGGCCGACAGCACGAAGCGGTCGCGGTTCGGCCAGGAGGGGTTCTTGGGGTCAAAGCTCAGATAGCGCGTGAAGAGGACTGTCGCTATGTCGGCTGCACCCATGGGCAGGCCAGGGTGGCCGGAATTTGCCTTCTCGACGGCATCCATGGAGAGGAAACGGATCGCATTTGCCATCCGGTCGTGTTTTTCGCGAGAGATCATGACTGTTCCGTTTGCGTTCGGTGGTCAGGGAACGGTCTCTATCCTCCAAAGACCGCGCAAGAAGCGGCTGACACATAGCAGGTGCGCCGTGCGAGTCAATAAATACGGGGCTTCCGCGGCCATTTGACGGCAGCTTGCTTCGGTCCCTGCCCGAGTGCTTGTTCCGCAATGCAATAAGCCTGCTGCACTGCCGTTGAAGAAAGCCGGCTACGCAATCCATCCACAGCTTCCGCTGTTGTTTGCTGTACTTGGCATTGTTGAGACTTACGTAATAGGTTTAAAAAAGATCGAGCCGAAGCGGCGGACGGGATTCGGGCGATTCGGCCTCATGGGCGAGGTATTCGGAACACATGCCGGCAAAGACTGTCAAAGCGGCGATCGACGAACTGCGAAACGCAGTGCAATCCCTGGAGAATGCGATCGACGGTCGGTTTGACAGGGAGCGGGACTTCAGCGAGTTCGAGGGCGAGGTGCGACGCGTCAACACCGACCGGTCGCGGCTGGCGCAGGAACTCGATCAGTCGCAGTTCCGGGCAAACCGGCTCGAGGAGGTCAACCGTGAGGTTTCCCGTCGCCTCGTGACGGCGATGGAAACCATTCGGGCGGTGCTCGACCGCTAGGAACAAGCGACATGGCGCAGGTGACAGTTTCGATCGATGGCAAGGCCTATCGCATGGCCTGCGAGGAAGGGCAGGAAGATCATCTGATCGAGCTTGCCACCAATTTCGATCAGTATGTCGGACACCTCAAGACCCAGTTTGGCGAGATCGGCGATCTGCGCCTGACCGTCATGGCCGGCATCATGGTCATGGACGAGCTCAGCGAGGTCAATCGCCGGCTGAAGAACCTCGAAGCCGAGGTCGGCAACCTGACCAACGGGCGCGACGCCGCGCTTTCGGATCAGCTGAAGAACGAGGAGGCGCTGGCCTCGGCACTCAGCGAAGTGACCCAGCAGATCCACGGTATCGCCGCCAAGCTGAACGGCCGCCCCACGACGCCGTCGAGCTGACAAGGTTTCGTCGGCGAGCCACTGGCGCGAAGCACCGAGACACTTTATATATCGAATGCGGTCTGCGCTCCCCGACAGGAACCACAATCCCCGGGGCCATACTCGATCCTAAGGGAGCTGTCCCTGTCCGGACCCGTGGGTTCGGACACATGGCGCCCACCTACTTTGTAGGCACCCGGGATCGTAAAATATCCATCGGTTGTGTGGATCGCACTTCTCCCTCTTTCCGTTGCTCATTCACTCCCCGGCAAAGGCCCGGCGGATGGCGTCGGCCATGGCCTCGACGATCCGGTCCTTGCCGTTTCCGGCCTTTGAAATCCGCAGCACGACATTCGAGTGATCGATCACGGTGTAGCCGTCATCGGCGGTCAGTTCGCGGCAGCCGGCCGGAATGCTGCTGCGGGCAAGCGGCGCGATGGCGAGGCCGGATACCACCGCCGCCATCAGGCCGCCGCTGGTGCGGCTGACATAGGCGACGCGGTTGTCGATGCGGCATTTCCTCAAGTTGCGCTGAGCGAGGTCGTCGCACCAACCGCCTTCGAGATAGGTATAGGTCGCGATCGGTACCGGGCGGCGCTCGTCGGTCCGGTGCTGCTCCGACGTCACCCAGACGGTCGGATCCATCATCAGCACTTCGTTTCTCGTCTTTCCGCCGGGCTCGAAGACGACGGCAAGGTCGATCTCGCCCGCTTCCAGCGCTGCGACATTGGTCATCGACGCGCCCTGCTGCACGGTCACTTCGACGCCCGGGTGGATGGCGGCGAAACTGCCAAGCGCCTTCGGCAAGGTCGAGTTGATGTATTCCTCCGGCAATCCGATCCGGACCGCGCCGTCGAGCGCGGGTTGGCGGAGCGCGGCGGCCGTGTCGTCGAGCAGGGTAACGATGCGCCTGGCATTGTCGACGAGCCGCAGTCCCTGCGGCGTCAGCACCACACCGCGCGAATGGCGCTCGAACAGGGCGTCGCCGAGCACATCCTCGAGCTTCCTGATCTGCATGCTGACCGCCGACTGGGTGCGCCCGACGATGTCTGCGGCGCGCGTGACGCTGCTGGTATCGACAACCGCAAGAAAGGTTCTGAGCAGATCGCTATCGAGGGGAAGGGGCATGGCTTCAACCATCAGATTTTCTGATGACAGTCATGCTTGCAATTCGTTTGTCAGATGTCAATGCGAGGACGAAGATCGTCCCGTCAGATCATCTTGCGCCCGAGTCCTTGCCATGAGCGTGCTTGCCGTTCTCGCCTTTTCTGAAACGTTCGTTACCGCCCGACGCAGGGCAAGGCAATGGACTGTCGATTTGCTGTTTGTCGAGGCGCCCGTCGAGGTGCCGGCAGACAAGCCGTTGCTGCTGCGTGACGTCGGGATCTCGGCAGGCGACCCCGACCTTCGGCAGCGGGAGCGGATCTTGGGGCAGGCGGTCTATCGGTCGCACTGGATGCTCTAGCCCGTCCCCGCGCCAATCCTTACGAGATGAGATCGAGCCTTGCGGCACGAAAGACGGCTTCGGCCAGATTGCCGGCCTGCAGCTTGCGCATGGCGTCTTCCAGCGCGCGGTCGATCCGGTCGAGCGGAATGTCGGTTTCGCGCATCATGTCCTGGCGCGTGCGGCCGCGGGCTGCAAGTGTCAGGCAACGCAGTTCCAACGGTTCGAGTTCTTTCATTTGGTCCTTCATGGACGTCGGCTTTTCCACTGCTGCCTGCAGGAGCGCGTCCATACATCGAACACGGGCATTAGTTCCTGCTAATTATTTGAAATCGCGTCTTTATTTGCATGCGCTCGCCAATGCGCGAAAGCGGAACCGTCGTCCATGATGAACGGAACGCTAATGCTGTGCCGAACCGGGAAGGCGCTGGCAGTGCTGTCGCAAACCGCGGCAAAAGCGGCGATGCGGGTGAATGTGCACGGGCGACATCGGGTATATAGGCTGGTGATTGAGCCGGGAATCGGCGAGAAAGTGACGGGTTGTGCCATTTCGGGAGGAGAATTCGTCCGCGACGATGGCATGAGGCAGGAGAGGGCACGATGTCACCGAAAGACCTGAAGGCGGCGCTGCGCAACGAGCGGCTGGCATTGCGCGATGCGATGCCCGCGGAGATACGGATCGAGGCGAGCCTGACCATGGCCGACCATGCCGGCGACGTCATTGCGCTCGATCCGGGCCACATCGTTTCCGGCTTCTGGCCCATCCGCTCCGAGGTCGATATCCGGCCGCTGATGGCGCGGCTGAAGAGTCGCGGCGCCCGGCTCTGCCTGCCTGTGATCATGGACAAGAAGACGATCGTCTTTCGCGAACTGCTCGATGGCGTCGACATCATCTCAACCGGCTTCGGCACGACGGGGCCTGGCCCGGATGCTCCGGTGCTCGACCCGGATATCATGCTCGTGCCGCTTTCTGCCTTTGACGCGACCGGTCACCGGATCGGCTACGGTGCCGGTTATTACGACCGGGCCATCGACCGGTTGCGCAACAAGGGGCATCTGCCGAAACTGATCGGCATCGCGTTCGACTGCCAGGAGGTGGCTGCCGTGCCGGCCGAACCGCACGATGTGGCGCTGGATGCCGTTCTCACCGAGAGCGGATTCCGGCATTTCTAGGTCATTGACGAAGCCGAGCGACGGCCCGGCGCGTTGAAATCGCGCGGGCCGAGGCGGAAGATTGGTTCGCGATCCCACGCGGAATCGATCTTGGGCGTTTCCTGTCGGCCCAGGATCGTGTAGACGCTCTACCTCTTTGTTTTACGCAGGTCCGGCCGCCACAACCGCTGACGCGCTTCCGCCGGAACTGCCCTGGTGGGATTTGAGCGAGCATGAGGCTTCTGTTTCTGGGAGATATGGTGGGCAAGACGGGCCGCACGGCGGTCTGGGAGCGGCTTCCGGGACTGATCGGCGACCTTAAGCTCGATTTCGTCATCGTCAACGGCGAGAACGCCGCGGGCGGCTTCGGGATCACCGAAGACATCTTCCTCGAGACGATCAACGCCGGCGCCGACGTGGTGACCACCGGCAACCACGTCTGGGACCAGAAGGAAGCGGTGGTCTTCTGCGAGCGGCACGACCAGTTCCTGCGCCCGGCCAACTATCCGGCCGGCACGCCCGGCCGCGGATCCAACCTGTTCTTTGCCCGCAATGGCGCGCGCGTGCTGGTCGCCAACGTCATGGGCCGCGTCTTCATGCATCCCGAACTCGACGACCCCTTCAAGTCGGCCGAGGCCATCCTCGATGCCTGCCCGCTCGGCGAGCAGGCGGATGCGATCGTGTTCGACTTCCATGCGGAGGCGACCAGCGAGAAGCAGTGCTTCGGCCATTTCGTCGACGGTCGCGCCAGCCTCGTCGTCGGAACGCATACGCACGTGCCGACCGCCGACCACCAGATCCTCAACGGCGGCACCGCCTATATGAGCGATGCCGGCATGTGCGGCGACTACGATTCCTCGCTCGGCATGGACAAGGAGGAGCCGCTCAACCGCTTCATCTCGAAGATGCCGAAGGGGCGCTTCGAGGCGGCCTCGGGTCCGGCCACCATCTGCGGTCTCGGGGTCGAGATCTCCGATCGCACCGGGCTCGCCGAGAAGATCGCGCCGCTGCGACTTGGGCCGAGACTGGCGGAAACGATCCCGGATTTCTGGTCTTAAGGCCAAGTCAGGCGGCATTCTGAACGCAGCGCGAAGCTGCGCGCGGGCACCTTTGGTTGTCCCGTATCGCCTTATTGGAATTGATTTTTTTCAAGGTGACAACCCCATCAAATGATGGCAGGTTATCGCGAAATCACGCCGGGCCGGGGCGTGATGTATTCGTGGGTTTTTGCAGAATGAATGGTGTGCGCAGTCCTGGATTGCGGGCATGTGCTGTTGTCGCTGCGCCACGGGCAATTGCTCGCTGCCCAGCGAATTTGACCTGACAGCGTTCGCGGGCCGAAGGGCGCAAGGCCGCTGTATCATTTGATTGCTTGTGTGACTTTGCCTCTCGGATCGCTGCCGATCCGAGGATTTGTGCGGAGCGGGACGGGTAATGCGGCTGTTTTGCGCACAGGCCCCGCTCTGAAATATTCAAAGCGATCGCGGTGGTCTGGTCGATTGGCTGCCCCTCGTGATCCAAGTGCATTCGGAGGGCATGCATGTTGTCTCAGTGGCATTTGCCGATGTTCGTCGGCGCTTCTCTTTCCCTTCTATCCGCAATCGGTGCCCAGGCGCAGGACGCGCAACTGCCCGTGGTGACCGTCGCCAAGCCGGTCGTGCGGGACGTCATCGACAGCGACGAGTTCATCGGCCGTTTCGAGCCCGTCGACGAGGTGCAGGTTCGCGCCCGCATCGGCGGCTATCTCGACGAGGTCAATTTCACCGATGGCGCCCTGGTGAAGAAGGGCGACAAGCTCTTCGTCATCGACCAGCGGCCCTATCGTACGGCTCTCTCCCAGGCCGAATCGACGCTGGAATCGGCGCGCTCGTCGCTGGAATTCGCCGAGGCCCAGTTCAAGCGGACGCAATCGCTGACGGGCACCGGCACGCTTTCGGTCTCGACGCTCGACGATCATCGCCGCGAACTCCTGTCGGCGCAGGCGCTGGTGCGCGGCGCGGAAGCGGCGGTCGAGCGTGCCAAGCTCGACCTTGACTACACCACCATCACCGCGCCGCTCAGCGGCCGCGTCGACCGGCGCCTGCTGTCGACGGGCAATCTCGTCCAGGCTGACCAGACGGTGCTGACGACGATCGTGTCGCTCGACCCGATCGATTTCTACTTCGATGTCGACGAACGGCGGCTGCTTTCCTATGCACGGGTCGCACGCGAGCGCGGCAGTGCGCTGCAGGAAGGCGGCGGCTCGCTCGAAGTGCTGGTCACCATCGCCGACTCGCAAGAGGAGCCGTTCAAGGGCAAGCTCGACTTCGCCGAAAACCGCGTCGATCCGCAGAGCGGTACGATGCGCGTCCGCGCCCGTCTCGATAACCCAAGCCTCGTGCTGCAGCCCGGTCTCTTCGGCCGTGTGCAGATCGAAGGCTCGAACACCTACAAGGCCGTCCTCATTCCGGACGAAGCGATCGGCGCCGACCAGAACGAGCGCATCGTCTACGAGGTGACTGCCGACGGAACCGTGGTGACCAAGCCCGTGCGTCTCGGCCCGAAGCTCCATGGCTACCGTGTCATCCGCTCCGGCATGACCGGCGACGAGACCATTGTCGTCAACGGTCTGATGCGGGCGCGGCCCGGCACCAAGGTGAAGCCTGAGACGGTCCAGCTTCCTCCTGAAGCGCAAGCAGCGGGGGCGGCGCAATGAGGTTTGCTCACTTCTTCGTCGACCGGCCGATCTTCGCGTCGGTGCTGTCGATCGTGCTGCTGATCGTCGGCAGTATCGCCTATTTTCAGCTTCCCGTGGCGCAGTACCCGGAAATCGCCCCGCCGACCATCGTCGTTCGCGCCGCCTATCCGGGTGCTGACGCCGATACCGTTGCCAACACCGTCGCGACGCCGCTCGAACAGGAAATCAACGGCGTCGAGAACATGCTCTATATGTCCTCCTATTCGACCGCCGACGGCTCGATGGCGCTGACGATCACCTTCAAGCTCGGCATCGACCTCGACCAGGCACAAGTGCTGGTACAGAACCGCGTGTCGATCGCGGAGCCCCGGCTGCCGGAAGAAGTCCGGCGTATCGGCATCACCACGGCCAAGAGTTCGCCCGACCTGATGATGGTCGTGCATCTCCTGTCGCCGACCGAACGCTATGACCAACTCTACGTCTCGAACTATGCGCGCACTCGTATCCGCGACCTGCTTGTCCGGCTCGATGGCGTCGGCGACGTCATCCTGTTCGGCGAGCGCGAATATGCGCTGCGTGTCTGGCTCGATCCGGAGAAGCTGTCGGCCTATGGCATGACGGCCGGTGACGTGGTGCAGGCTTTGCGCGAGCAGAACGTGCAGGTCTCCGGCGGTTCGATCGGTGGTCCGCCGGCGCCGGGCGACAGCGCGTTCCAGTACACGGTCACGACGGACGGCCGCTTCAGCGACGCGCGGCAGTTCCGCTATGTCATCGTCAAGGCGACGGAAAGCG
Source organism: Ensifer sp. ENS07 (assembly GCF_014852185.1). Classification (NCBI taxonomy): domain Bacteria; kingdom Pseudomonadati; phylum Pseudomonadota; class Alphaproteobacteria; order Hyphomicrobiales; family Rhizobiaceae; genus Ensifer; species Ensifer sp. ENS07. The sequence goes on from NZ_JACVBE010000005.1 coordinate 253,502, forward strand.
GTCGCCTCGTGCAGCTGCAGGACGTCGCGCGTGTCGAGCTCGGTGCTCGCGAATACGTCAACAACAGCTATCTCGACGGCAGCCCGGCGGTGGCGCTCGGCATCTTCTCGCGGCCGGGCACCAATGCGCTCGACGCCGCCGAGCAGATCCAGAAGGTGATGACCGACGTTTCCAAGGACTTCCCTGACGGGCTCGAATACCGCATCGTCTACAACCCGACAGAGTTCATCTCGGAATCGATCAACGAGGTCTACAAGACGATCGCCGAGGCGGCCATTCTCGTTGCCATCGTCGTTCTCGTCTTCCTGCAATCGTGGCGCACGGCGATCATCCCGATCGTCGCAATCCCCGTGTCACTCGTCGGCACCTTCGCCTTCCTCTATGCCTTCGGTTTCTCACTGAACATGCTGACGCTGTTCGGCCTGGTGCTGGCGATCGGTATCGTCGTCGACGATGCGATCGTGGTGGTCGAGAATGTCGAGCGAAATCTCGCGCGAGGGATGACCCCGCGCGAGGCGTCGCATGTGACCATGGACGAGGTGGGGGCGGCCGTCATCGCGATCTCGCTGGTGTTGACCGCGGTGTTCGTGCCGACGGCCTTCATCCCCGGTATCGCCGGCCAGTTCTACCTGCAGTTCGCCGTGACGATCTCGGTCGCAACGGTGATTTCCGCCTTCAACTCGCTGACACTGTCACCGGCGCTGGCGGCTATCCTGTTGAAGCCGCACGAGAACGGCCATCATGAAAGCCGCAATCCGCTGACGCGCTTCGGCAAGGCCTTGGCGAACGGCTTCAACAACGGTTTCGACCGGATGGCGTCGGGCTATGCATGGGTCGTGCGCAAGCTCGTCTCGACGAAGGTGGCGCTGGCCGCGGCCCTTCTCGTCTTCGTCGGGCTGCTGGGGGCCACCTGGTACATGGCGCAGATCGTGCCGCGCGGCTTCGTGCCGACCATGGACCAGGGCTATGCGATCGTCGTCATCCAGCTGCCGGACGGCGCCTCGCTCGACCGGACGGACGCCGTCGTCAAGCGGGCCTCGAAGATCATCCAGGACGTGCCGGGCGTGAAAAGTGCTGTCGCCTTTGCCGGCTTCAACGGTGCGACCTTTACCAACGCGTCCAATTCGGGCGTGGTCTTCGCCTCCTTCGAAAGCTTCGAAGAGCGGCTGAAGAACGGGCAGGGGGCCAACCAGATCATCGGCCAGCTCTATGGCAGCCTGCAGAGCATCCAGGAAGCCTTCATCATCGCCGTGCCGCCGCCCTCGGTGCGCGGCATCGGTAACTCCGGCGGCTTCAAGATGCAGATCATGGACCGGCAGAGCTCCGACATGCGCCGCGCGCTCGGGCTTGCCTACCAGATGATGGGCGCTGCCAACCAGACGGAAGGGTTGACCGGGGTCTTCACCACCTTCTCGGCCTCCAGTCCGCAATACTTCCTGGCGATCGACCGCGACAAGGCGCGCACACTCAACGTGCCGATCCCCAACATCTTCGAGGCGCTGTCGATCAACCTCGGTACGTCCTACGTCAACGACTTCAACGCCTTTGGCCGCGTCTACCAGGTGCGGGCGCAGGCCGACCAGCAGTACCGCGTCGAGCGCGACAACATCCTGGCGCTGAAGGTGCGCTCGGCAACCGGTGCGCTGGTGCCGATGGGTACGCTTGTCGAGATCCAGGATACGGCCGGTCCGACGCTGGTGCAGCGCTACAACATGTACGTCTCGGTGCCGATCCAGGGTAACCCTGCGGTCGGTGTCTCGACCGGTACGGCTCTCGACAAGATGGAGGCGCTCGCCGCCCAGATCCTGCCGCAGGGCACGACCTTCGAGTGGACGGAACTCGCCTACCAGGAGCGCCAGACAGGCAACACCGCGGTGTTCATCTTCGCACTGTCGGTCGTCTTCGTGTTCCTGGCGCTGTCGGCCCAGTACGAAAGCTGGGTTCTGCCGCTGGCGATCATCCTGATCGTGCCGCTCGGCGTGCTGGCCGCATTGGTCGGCGTGTTCATCCGCGGGCTCGACAACAACGTGCTGACCCAGATCGGGCTCATCGTTCTGATCGGTCTTGCAGCCAAGAACGCGATCCTGATCGTCGAGTTCGCTCGGCAGGGCGAAGACGAGGGCAAGACGCCGATCGAGGCGGCGGTGGAAGCGAGCCAGCTGCGCCTGCGCCCGATCCTGATGACCGCCTTTGCCTTCATCCTCGGCGTGGTGCCGCTGATGATCGCGACCGGCCCGGGTGCCGAAATGCGCCAGTCGCTCGGCACGGCGGTGTTTTCGGGCATGCTCGGGGTAACATTCCTCGGCCTGTTCCTGACGCCGGTGTTCTACGTCGCGCTCCGGTCGTTCCGGCGACGCAAGGCGGCGGTGAGCGAACCGGCGCCGCACCCGGCCGAATAGGGCAGGCCCGACGATAATCTGACGAATGCCCCGGCAGCAATGCCGGGGCATTCGGCTTTGACGAGGCTATCGTTACCTTATCGGCCTCAGGGTCGGTGACGTAAACGTGAGCACCGCCTGCCCTTTGTAACTGGACGTGGCCGGGCCCTTGAACAATTCTTTCCGCGCCCCGTGACGCCACCGTTCGGTCGAGCGAAGGCAAAGGCTTCCATTCGCTGTTCAATACCTGCCTGCCGCGTGCCCCCAAGGCCCGAGGTCAGGCGGCAAGTGAGAGAGGTGAAGGCTGATGCTCCGGTACTTTGTCTACACATTCGCCGCCATATGGTTCATCCACGCGTTCTGGCCATCGGTCGCCCATGCGCAGCAACAGCCGCGCCCTGTCAGCCAATGCCAGGCGATCGCCGAAACGCTCCCCCAGGCGACCTTTGCCAGTTTCACGCCCGCGGCTGCCACCAAGGGGCAGACGACGGCCGGCGAGGTGACGATCAGCTATCTCGGCCATTCCACCTTCCTGATCGAGACGCCCGGCGGCGTCTCGATCGCAACCGACTATAGCGGCTGGTATGCACCGTCGATGCCGCCGATGGTCGCGACCATGAACAAGGCGCATTCGAGCCACTACACGCTGACGCCGGATCCGGCGATCAAGACCGTGCTGCATGGCTGGAGCGATAGCGGCCAACCGGCGCGCCACGATCTCGTGGTCGGCGACGCCCACATCCGCAACGTGACGACCGACATCCGCGCCGGCGGCGGCGCCATGGAGCACGACGGGAACTCGATCTTCATCTTCGAGGTGGCGGATCTCTGCATCGGCCATCTGGGCCATCTGCACCATGAACTCGACGACAGCCACTACAGCCAGATTGGCCGGCTGGACGTGCTCATGGTGCCTGTCGATGGCGGCCTGACCATGGGTGCCGAGAGCATGAGCCGGGTGGTCAGCCGGCTGCGCGCCTCGCTGATCCTGCCGATGCACCGCCGTGGCCCGCCGATCGACGCCTTTCTGGACATGTTCGGCGACGACTACGACAAGCGTTACGCCGACAGCGCCAGTATCAAAGTATCCCTGCGTTCCTTGCCAAGCAAACCACTGATTTATATCCTCAAGGGCGTTTGAACATCCTGGGATCGCCCGATGAAGTTGCTCGTGGTTGGCGTATCGTTCTTTCTCTCCTTCTCGACTCTTGCCGAGGCCGGTGGCGCGCCGCCGCCGCGCATGCCGTCTCCCGAGGGGCAACAGCCGCAAAGCCAGCCGGAGACCACGGTCCGACCGGCGGGTGAGCCGGAGATCTTCGCGATGCCCTCGGGCAATATCGGCTGTATCTACACGCCGGCTGGCGGCACGTCCGTCTATCAGCCCGCCGATGGCGGTCCGGAGCTGGCCTGCGATATCGTCGCGCCGCGTTATGTCAGGGCGACCCTTGGCCGGGCGGGAGCCGCCACGCTCAATCACGCCGTCGGCGATCCCAGCTGCTGTTCGACTGGGACTGTGCTCGACTATGGGCAAAGCTGGTCGCGAGGGCCGTTCTCCTGCGTGTCGGAACGCACTGGCCTTTCCTGCCGCCGTGACGACGGACACAGCTTCCTCTTGAGCCGCGCGCAGGTCTCGGCCAACTGAAAAACCGCCCCCCGGCTGGACGGAAAGCGGCAATAAAACTATAAGGCGCCCCATTCCATTCAAATTAATGCATGCAGAGGGTGCCATGGCTGGCCATTCACAGTTCAAGAACATCATGCACCGCAAGGGCCGTCAGGATGCGGTGCGCTCGAAAATGTTTTCCAAGCTCGCGCGCGAAATCACGGTTGCCGCCAAGTCGGGCATGCCCGATCCCGCGATGAACGCGCGCCTGCGCCTGGCGATCCAGAACGCCAAGGCGCAGTCGATGCCGAAGGACAACATCGAACGGGCGATCAAGAAGGCCTCTGGCGGCGACGCGGAGAACTACGAAGAAGTCCGCTACGAGGGTTATGGCCCGGGCGGCGTTGCCGTCATCGTCGAAGCCTTGACCGACAACCGCAACCGCACCGCCTCGAACGTGCGCTCGACCTTCACCAAGGCCGGCGGCGCGCTCGGCGAAACCGGCTCGGTTTCCTTCTCCTTCGATCGCGTCGGCGAGATCACCTACAAGCTCTCCGTCGGTGACGCCGACAAGGTGATGGATGCGGCGATCGAAGCGGGTGCCGACGACGTCACCACCGACGAGGACGGCCACACGATCATCTGCGGTTTCGAAGCGATCGGCGAAGTGTCCAAGGCGCTCGAAGACACGCTCGGCGAAGCCGAAACGGTCAAGGCGATCTGGAAGGCACAGAACACCGTTCCGGTCGATGAAGAAAAGGCGCAGTCGCTGATGAAGCTCATCGACATCCTTGAAGACGACGACGACGTCCAGAACGTCTATTCGAACTTCGAAGTCTCGGACGAGATCCTGGCGAAGCTGTCGGCCTGATTGGGACGACCGTCGCTCGCAGAATTTTCACCCGCGTCCGAAAGGCCGCGGGTTTTTCTTTGGATGGCTCGATGACCTATGAATTCGCGATCTTCGATTTCGACGGCACGCTTGCCGATACGGCGGCGAGTTTCATGACGGCGTGCAACGCGGCTGCACGGCGCTACGGCTTCCGCGAACTCTCGGTCGAGGAGTTCCAGTCGTTGCGCACCATGGGCAGCCGCGAGATCATCGCGCATCTCGGCGTGCCCGTTTGGAAACTGCCGCAGATCGCCACCTTCATGCGCCGTGCTATGGCGACTGAAGCGGCAAGCGTCCGGCTGTTTCCGGGCGCCGCTGAGCTTCTCTGGAAATTGAAGGCGGCGGGCATCGGCATTGCGATCGTGAGTTCGAACGCGGAGCAGGGTATTCGCGCCGCACTCGGCGAAGCGGCAGCGACGATTGATCTCTTCGAATGCGGTGCCGCGCTTTTCGGCAAGGCACAGCACTTCAAGCGTGCGATCCGGCACTCCGGCCTCGATGCGGCTCGCATCCTGGCGATCGGCGACGAGGCGCGCGATATCGATGCGGCGCGAAAGGCGGGCGTGGCGGCCGGTGCGGTTGCCTGGGGCTATGCCGACCCGGTCTTCCTGCAAGGGCTCGGGCCGGATCGGTTCTTTGCCAATCTGGAAGAGATCGCACCCGCTTTCGGGGCGATCTGATCGGCCGGCTTTACGCCGCCTTGGCGAGATCGCGCTGGGCGTCGGCGAAGAGGCGAAGCGAATTCAGCCGCGCCTGCATGTCGAAGATCGGCATGGAGATGATCAGTTCGTCGGCCTTTGTCTGCTCGAGGAACGCCCCGATCTTGCGCCGGATCGTCTCTGGCCCTCCGACCACCGCATACATCATCGAATGGTCGACGAAGATCTTCTCGTCATAGCTCCAAAGCCCATCCATCGACTGGACCGGCGGCGGAAACTGCCCGCGCGCGTTGCGGCGCAGGGCCACGAAGGATTGCTGCATGGAGGTGAAGAGGTAGTTCGCCTCCTCGTCCGTATCGGCGGCAACCCCCATGACGCCGACCATCACCTGCGGCTTGGCAAGGGTCTCGGAGGGGGTAAAGCGCTCGCGGTAGATCTCCAGCGCCGAGAGCAGCATGTCCGGCGCGAAATGCGAGGCGAAGGCGAAGGGCAGGCCGAGCATGCCGGCGAGATGGGCGCTGAAATGGCTTGAGCCGAGCAGCCAGATCGGCACATTGGTGTCGGCGCCGGGCACGGCGATGATCTTCTGGTCCTCGGCGACGGGGCCGAGCAGTGCCTGCAGTTCGACGACGTCGTTCGGGAAGTTGTTGCCGCTCGCCTCCATGTTGCGTCGGAGGGCCTGGGCGGTGCGCATGTCGGTTCCGGGCGCACGGCCGAGGCCGAGGTCGATGCGGCCGGGGTAGAGGGCGGCGAGCGTTCCGAACTGTTCGGCGATGACAAGCGGCGAGTGGTTCGGCAGCATGATGCCGCCGGAGCCGACACGGATCGTCTTCGTCGCTGCCGCCACGTGCGAGATCACGATCGAGGTCGCCGCACTGGCGATGCCCTTCATGCCGTGATGTTCGGCCAGCCAGAAGCGGGTGTAGCCGTTCTCCTCGGCCGCCTGGGCCAGACGGCGCGAATTCTCCAGCGATTGGGCGACGCTGCCGCCTTCAGTGATCGGGGAAAGATCGAGGACGGAGAAAGTCGCCATGGTAAAGGCCTTTATTGAGAGAAATTGATGCAAGGCTATGTAAGCTCAATTTTCCTCAATCCAAGGGCGGTGCCGAAGAAAACCTGAGGCCGCGCCTCAACTGTGCGTATGTTTTTGTTTTGTTCACTTTTTGCTGGCAGCGTCCGGACTGACATCATAGGGTGAAATTCATGCAGACCACGATTCGCATCATCGGCATCGATCCGGGGCTCCGTCGTACCGGCTGGGGCATCATCGAGACGCTCGGCAATTCGTTGCGTTTCGTCGCCTCGGGCACGGTGACGTCGGATGGCGACATGGACCTCGCCTCCAGACTTTGCCAGCTGCATGACGGCCTTGCCGAGGTGGTGCACAGCTATCAGCCACACGAGGCGGCGGTGGAGCAGACCTTCGTCAACAAGGACGCGACAGCGACGCTGAAACTCGGCCAGGCGCGCGGCATCGCCATGCTGGTACCGGCACGCGCAGGCCTCAGGGTCGCCGAATATGCGCCGAACGCGGTCAAGAAGGCGGTGATCGGTGTCGGCCATGGCGAGAAGCAGCAGATCCACATGATGCTGAAGGTTCTGATGCCGAAGGCCGAGTTCAAGGGCAACGATGCGGCGGACGCACTGGCGATCGCTATCTGCCATGCCCACAACCGGCAATCGGTGACGAGCCGGCTTGCCGCATTGATGGCGTAGTTGCGCCCGACACGATAATTTCCGATGGTCCGATGACCATCCAGAACCCACCGCGAGAGACGCCACATGATCGGCAAATTGAAGGGTACCATCGACGAGATCGCCGAGGATCACGTCGTGCTCGATGTGCATGGCGTCGGCTACGTTGCCTTTTGTTCGGCGCGCACGCTGTCCAGGCTCGGATCGGCGGGCGAGGCGGCGGTGCTCTTCATCGAGACGTATGTGCGCGAAGACCAGTTGAAGCTGTTCGGCTTCCTGACGGCGCTGGAGCGGGAATGGTTCCGGCTGTTGCAGAGCGTGCAGGGGGTCGGCTCGAAAGTGGCGCTGGCCGTGCTTTCCACCCTGACGCCGGGGGAATTGGCCAATGCGATCGCGCTGCAGGACAAGACCTCCGTCTCCCGTGCGCCCGGTGTCGGGCCCAAGGTGGCGGTGCGCATCGTCACGGAACTGAAGAACAAGGCGCCGTCCTTCGCCGGCGAGATGTCGGCCTCGATCGGCCTCAAGCAGGAGCTTGGCGAAGGCGTCGCCTCCGCGCCGGTTTCCGATGCGGTTTCGGCGCTCACCAATCTCGGCTACTCGCGCGACCAGGCGGCCAATGCCGTTGCGGCGGCCTTGAAGAACGGCGGCGAAGGCGGCGACAGCGCCAAGCTCATTCGCCTTGGCCTGAAAGAACTGGCGCGATGAACGCTTGCCTTGGCTGGGCACAGAAGGCAGAACGCATCGTGCCCGGCATGATGACGGGTTGCAGCGCTCAGCTGCCCGACCGAATGGAACGAACGCATGACTGACGCCGCACGCCTGATAACGCCGGAAAAGCGCGGTGAAGACCTCGATGCGACCATGCGCCCGCAGACGCTGGATGACTTCACCGGCCAGGCGGAAGCGCGCGCCAACCTGAAGATCTTCATCGAGGCGGCAAAAAATCGCGGCGAGGCGCTGGACCACGTGCTCTTCGTCGGCCCTCCCGGGCTCGGCAAGACGACGCTGGCGCAGATCATGGCCAAGGAGCTCGGCGTCAATTTCCGCTCGACCTCCGGCCCTGTGATCGCCAAGGCCGGCGATCTCGCGGCCCTGCTCACCAATCTCGAAGAGCGCGACGTGCTCTTCATCGACGAAATCCACCGGCTCAATCCGGCCGTCGAGGAAATCCTCTATCCTGCGATGGAGGACTTCCAGCTCGACCTCATCATCGGCGAAGGCCCGGCGGCGCGGTCGGTGAAGATCGACCTGTCGAAGTTCACGCTGGTGGCGGCAACCACCCGCCTCGGGCTTCTGACGACGCCGCTTCGCGACCGTTTCGGCATTCCGGTGCGGCTCAATTTCTACACGGTCGAAGAGCTGGAATCGATCGTCCGGCGTGGCGCCCGGCTGATGGGCCTCGGCATGACCGACGACGGCGCCCGCGAGATCGCCCGCCGCGCCCGCGGTACGCCGCGCATCGCCGGCCGGCTGTTGCGCCGGGTGCGCGACTTCGCCGAAGTGGCGCGTGCCGAAGCCGTGACCAAGGAGCTCGCGGACGAGGCGCTGACGCGGCTGCTCGTCGACAATATGGGCCTCGACCAGCTCGACCGGCGCTACCTCTTCATGATCGCGCAGAACTTCGGCGGCGGTCCCGTCGGCATCGAAACCATAGCTGCGGGCCTTTCGGAGCCGCGTGATGCGATTGAAGACATCATCGAGCCTTATCTGATCCAGCAGGGCTTCATCCAACGCACGCCGCGCGGCCGTATTTTGACCGCCAATGCCTGGAAACATATCGGCCTTAATCCCCCCAAGGAGATGGAGGCGACCCAGTTTCGCCTGACATTAGAGGACGACGACTAGATGATCAGCCGCCGCGGATTGTTGAAACTGATCGGCGGCGGTATCGTCAGCATGGCGGCACTGGGCGGCTACGCCTTTGCCGTCGAACCTCTGGCCCGGCTGAACGTCACCCGATACAAATTGACGCCACCCAATTGGACACCGGGCCTCAAGCTGCGCGCCGTCGTGCTCACCGACATCCACGCGTGCGAGCCCTGGATGCCGGCAAGCCGTATCGCTTCGATCTGCCGGCAGGCCAACAGCCTTGGCGGCGATATCACGCTGCTGCTCGGCGACTATGTGGCCGGCATGAACCTCGTCACCAGCTATGTGCATTCCAGCGAATGGTCGAAGGCGCTGGCCACACTCGAGGCGCCGCTCGGCGTCCACGCGGTCATGGGCAATCATGACTGGTGGGAAGACCGGACCGCGCAGAAGAACGGCGGCGGGCCGACCTTCGGGCATAAGGCGCTGCAGGACGTCGGCATCAACGTCTATAGCAACCGGGCGGTGAGACTGGAGAAGGAGGGGCAGGGCTTCTGGATCGCTGGCCTCGAAGATCAGCTTGCCTTGGTGCCCGGCAAGAAGTGGCAACGCAAGCGCATGAGCGGTCTCGACGATCTCGACGGTACGCTCGCCCAGGTGAGCGATACTGATCCGGTCATCCTCATGGCGCATGAGCCGGATGTGTTCCCGCGTGTTCCGTCGCGTGTCGCGCTGACACTGTCGGGCCATACCCATGGCGGCCAGGTGCGGTTTCTCGGCTATGCGCCGGTCGTGCCCTCGCGTTTCGGCGAGCGTTACGCCTACGGCCATGTGACCGAGAACGATTGCAATCTGATCGTTTCCGGCGGTCTCGGCTGCTCGCTTGCGCCGGTTCGCTTCGGCATGCCGCCGGAGATCGTGGTGATCGATCTCGGCTGAGCGACAAATTCCGGGTTCGTCCGGTCTTGCGCTGAAAGAGCCTGGCATCGAGACGACGCCAGGCCTGTTTGCTTCCGCCCGCCCGCTCTGTTGAGCCGAGCAGCGCCCGTTTGTCACGGTGCGTCAGGCGGCCCTGATGGCTCCGCTTCGCACTGCGCCCCGCAGGCCGGACGCCACCTCATAGGTGCCGGTGACCAGTAGCAGGCCGTCCGCGCACTGGTACCATTCCCCCTCGCTCATGCTCTTTATCGACGCACTGAGTGTTGCCAGTTCAACAGAGCCGGGCGGTGTGCTGATGATCCGTTCGGCGACCCAGCTATCGAGCCAGGCCTGGTTTGCCGGCGAAACGGCCTCGAGCGCGATTTGCGGGTGCTGGTCGAAGTAGGTCTGGACGGCCAGGTTGGTTGGCGCGATGACGATCTGGTCAAGATTGCTGTCGCCGAGCGCATCGATCACACGAGAGTTTTCCAGCGCTGCCAGGAAGGTGTCGGTCTTGCCGTCCCGACCGGTCGAAGAGGCGAGGGAGCGCAATGTCTCCAGTATCGTCGGCAGCGGCGGAATAACCTCGATGTCGCTGGTGCCCGTCCTGGTAAGGGACTGGTAGACGAGATCGATCTCGGGCGTGAACGACCGCTTGCGAATGCCGCGGGTCCAATTGAACTCGAAGTCCACTTCGAAGCGCCCTTTGAAGTTGGGCGTCGCGCCTTGCGGGACCTCGATGATCGCGGCCGCATTCCAGATGTAACCGGCATAGGACGGGCGACCGGGATTTGCCGGCACTCCCGCCGAAACCCAGCCGACATGGGGCAATCTCGCCTGCCACTCGATCGATTGCGTTGCGGGGCGTGCCGCAAACGAAACCTCGGAGGCCGTGAAGCTGACACCGACATTGGCGCTGAGCGAGGCGCCGCCCTTCGGGCCTTCCTTGCTGTATTCGGCGCTGAGCTCGCCGCCGATCGAGAAACTGATCGTCGCTTGCTCGACGGTGCTGTTCGGCCCGAACGTTACGAGCCGCGCCTGCTGCGAGTTCGTCTCGAGGCGCAGCTTCATGTGATTGGCGTAAAAGCCGACCGATACCCAGTTGGACGACGGAGTGGATGGCGAACCCTGGATGCCGTGATAGACATCCCCGACGACGAGGTAGTAGTCGCGCGTCAGATTCTGGTTGCCGCGCATCAGTTTGTAGACCGAAAGCAAGGCGTTTGCAGTCAAGGTTTGCGATGAGGTCTTGACCGTGCCCCAGCCGAAATCCTTGCCGCCATTCGTTTTCCATTCACCGTTCAAAGTGCCGACAAGCTTCCAGACTTCAGGATTCAACGTCTCGATAGGCATGATTGATTTCCTTCGAAGCGCCGTCGATCGACGGGAGGGTTGAGCTTTTTGCACGGACCGGAACCGTTCCGCGCAGCCAACATAGCTCGGAATTTCGGCGGCAACCTTGGGTATTAAATTGTAAATTAATACTCCTTAAAGGAGTCCTTGATCGACACAGAACGGCTCTACGCAGCGTCTCAGCCGAGCAGCTTTTCGATCGTCTCGTGCAGCCGCGGGAGCCCGCCCGGCGTCCAGCCGAGCGCGCGCAGACGGCCACAGTCCATCGCGTTGAATTCGGTCAATGCGGCCGGTTCGGGCAGGTCGTTCATACAACCGGTGATTTGGCGAACGATTTCCAGAATGATGCTGTTGTCGACGAGGATATCGGAGACGTTGAAGACCGAAACCGGTGAGCGGCGCGTTTCCGCTTCGAGCACGAGGCGCACGGCGGCTGCGACATCGTCGCCATGCACTTCCGTGCCGGCCCGCGGTGCAACCGGGCGGCCCTGCAGATAGTCGTCGAACAGGGCCTGCCATTTGTGCGACGCCCCGTTGCCCGGTGCTCCGTAGACGCCGGTGACGCGTAGGCTTGCTGTCCTGAAGTCGTCCGTGCCCAGCAGTTCTAATTGCCGCTCCGCCGCAAGCTTGAGCGCGCCATAGAGGCTCTCGGGATGGCAGGTCGATCCCTCCGACAGCACGGCGCCTGCTGGGTGCGTTCCGTAGACCGCGCGGCTCGACAGGAAGATGCAGCGACCTACGCCCTGTTCGCGTGCCGTTTCGAAAAGCCGGACCGAACCATCGAGATTGGCGCGGCGGAAGCTCTCGGGATCATCGCCTTCGCCGCCTCGATATCGGCCAGGGATGTGCTGGAAGGCGGCATGGACGAAACACTGGACATTGCCGAAGGCCGCGCTGTGATCGATCGTCGGATCGAGCGACAGGGGCACGAAACCAACAGGCCCGCTGAAGAAGGTGTTTGGGGCCCGCGTGCGACCGCCGATCACAACCTCGTACCCCGCCAGAAGCAGATGCTCGACGATGAAGCGGCCGACGAAGCCCGTGCCGCCGGAGACAAGCGCGCGGGTCATCGGCGGACCGGGTTGGTGAGCGATGCGATGTCCGGAATATCGTCTCCTGTCAGGTAGCCATGCCAGAGATCGATAAGCGGCTGCAGGGTCTCCCGGCGCGGATGATCCGTCTCCCAGGGCTTTTCATACTGGTAATGCAGCACGCCGATTGAGCCCCAGTCCCAGAGTTCGGGCAGGTTGAACCAGACATATTGCAGCATGTTCATCGTCACTGGCAGACCGTGCCAGTCCGGGAAGAAGGCTTGCAGGAAGGTCTGGTCGGTGCGCGGCCAGAAGGCGTCCGGCGCATCAAGCTGGGTGATCATCCTGTCGAAGGTCGCCATTGACGGTTCGGCGACGAAGACGCCGGAATTCAGCCGATGAAAGTCCGCAAGGCTTTCGTAGACATTGGGGGCAGCGGAGAATTCCGGATAGGCAAACAGCCGGTCGATGTTCCGGAGCACGACCGCATCGGCGTCGATGAAGACGCAGCGCCGATATTCGGTAAGCTGCCAGAGCCGGAGCTTGCAGAAGTTGTCGAGCGGCGAGTGGAAGTCGGGCTTTCGGCCTTTCGTGAAGGGCGCCTTATCATGCACGTTCCGGCGCTGGTGGCGCGCGTTGAAGGCGTCGGAAAGCGGCAGAAGGTCGGTCTCCACCAGCCGGCAGCCGAATTCGGCAAGCGGCGCCAGTACATCGACAGAAACGCCGCCCGTGTGCAGCACGACGATATCGGCCCTCGTGCCCGTCCGTGTTATGGAGCGCGCCAGTGCGCGGGCGCCAAGCGCATAATCGGCATTGGTGACGAGCGTCACATAGGCATGGTCGGCTTGGGGAGGCGAGGAGGGGCGGAGCCCCTCCGAAGGATCGTTCGATGTCATGAAACGGATTTCAGCCGCTTGCCCTCTGGGTCGTGGTTGATCAGCGGCGCGATGTCCTTGGTCCAGGCGGAGACGGCGGGCACGCGCGTTCTGTCGACACGATAGGCGAATTTCTTGGCGACATCGACGATTTCCGAAAGCAATCCGTCCTGCAGCCGCGTCGGGTTGAGACCGAGGCTCAGGAATTTCTCGTTGTGCACGACGAGTTCGTTCTCGGCAGCTTCCTTGCGCGGGTTCGGCAACCGGGCGATCTCAGCCCCCGATATCGAGGCGATCATTTCGGCGAGATCGCGCACCCGGTGGGTCTCGGTCATCTGGTTGAAGATCTCGACACGGCTGCCGCGCGCCGGTGGGTTCGTGAGCGCCAGCTCGATGCATCGCACCGAATCCTGGATGTGAATGAAGGCGCGGGTCTGGCCGCCGGTGCCGTGCACGGTCAGCGGATAACCGATTGCCGCCTGGATGAGGAAACGATTGAGCACGGTGCCATAGTCGCCGTCATAGTCGAAGCGGTTGATGAGCTGGGCGTGGCGGCGCGTCTGCTCGGTATGCGTACCCCAGACGATGCCCTGGTGCAGGTCGGTGATCCGAAGCCCGTCGTTCTTGGCATAGAACTGGAAGAGCAACTGATCCAGGCACTTGGTCATGTGGTAGATCGAGCCGGGATTGGAGGGGTAGAGGATCTCCTGGCTGACGGTCTCGCCGCCCATCGTTTCGATGCCGACAGGCAGATAGCCCTCGGGGATCGCCGCGCCGATGGTGGAGTAGCCGTAGACGCCCATGGTGCCGAGATGCACGAGGTGGGCGTCGAGGCTGAGTTCGACCAGCGCGTTCAGAAGATTGTGCGTGGCGTTGACGTTGTTGTTGACCGTGTAGTTCTTGTGGCGGTCGCTCTTCATCGAATAGGGCGCGGCACGCTGTTCGGCAAAATGCACGATGGCGTCAGGGCGATGGTCGGCGAGCCAGTTCTTCAGGAGTTCGTAGTCGCGGGCGAGATCGATCAGGTTGAAATGGATGCGCCGGCCGGTTTCGGCATGCCAGATACGCGTGCGTTCCTGGATCGAATCCATCGGCGTCAGCGATTGTACGCCCAGTTCCGTGTCGATCCAGCGGCGGGAGAGATTGTCGAGGATATGAACGTCGTGACCGGCATCGGACAAATGAAGGGCCGTGGGCCAACCGACGAAACCGTCGCCGCCGAGAATCGCAATCTTCATGCACGTTCTCCTGATCGCAAAGGAAGTCCGTCACGTGATAGGATAGGATTGTGACAAGGCTGCAATGCTTGCAAACGGCTTTTTGTTCCTGCACAGGAAACGGGAAATTCTTTCGGAGAAAAGTATGTCCCTGATTTCGCTCGCAGGCGAACTGACCGAAAACGGCCATCAGCTGATCCAGCGCGTCTATTACGAAGACACCGACTTTTCCGGCGTCGTCTATCACGCCCGCTACCTGCATTTCATGGAGCGCGCCCGCACCGATTTCCTGCGGCTGCTCGGCGTCGAGCAGGCAACGCTGGCGATCGAGGGCGACAGCGAAGGCCTCGTCTTCGTCGTCCATCGCATGGAGATCGATTTCAAGCTGCCGGCGCGCATGGATGACATCCTGACGATTACCACCGTCACCGAGAAGGCCGGCGGCGCCAAGATGGTGCTGCAGCAGGAGATCCGCCGCGGCGAGCAGTTGCTGATCGCCGCCAAGGTGATCATCGCCGTGATCAACGGCCAGGGTCGGCCACGGCGGCTGCCCGAGGCGCTCGCCTACAGATTCCATCATGCGAAGGAGAGCGCGAGCTAGGGCTCTCCTTCGGTCGAACGGAGACACGGCGCCCCTTCCAGGGGCGTTTTTCGTTGGTGGACGCGCGCTTTCACTGCATTCGATTCAGTGCATTGACAATAATACGTACGTACGTATTATTTCGCCATGTCCAGAAAATCGATACGTGAAAATCTTCTGAAGGCGGGCGATCAGCTCGTATGGAACACAGGCTACGCCGGGACCGGCGTACGCGACATCGTCGAGGCTGCGGGCGCCCGTCCTGGGTCCTTCACCAATCACTTCACGTCCAAGGAAGACTTCGTCATCGAGGTGCTCGATCGCTACTTCGCCTATGTCTCGGGCCTCGTGGAAGAGGCGCTTGGCGACAGAAGCGTGCGCCCCGTCGACCGGTTGCGTCGCTACATCGACCTCATCACCGGCAAGCTGGCTGACGCCGACTACAGCCGCGGCTGCATGATCGGCAATCTCAGCCTCGAAGCCTCCTTCGACAATGAACGGCTCAGGGCGCATCTGTCGAAACTCTTTGCGACGTGGCGCGGTCCCTTCGAGGCCTGCATCGCCGAAGGGCTGGAGAAGGGCGAAATCGCTCCGCTCGGCTCGGCGGCCGAGCTTGCCGACTTCCTGCTCAGCGCCTGGCAGGGGGCCATGCTGCGCATGAAGGTCGATCGCAGCCCGGCGCCGCTTGCAACGTTCAGGACGATCGTTTTTTCAACCGTGTTTGATGGAGGGAAGCATGCGTGAAGAGGCATTCGCAGCGGGCAAGTCATTCGTCGACATTTTCGGATCGTCGATGGCCTATATCGAAAAAGGCACGGGACCGACGGTCCTGTTTCTCCACGGCAACCCGACGTCGTCCTATATCTGGCGGAACATCTTGCCGCATGTGACACCGGTCGGGCGCTGCGTTGCACCGGATCTGATCGGCTATGGCCAATCCGACAAGCCCGACATCGACTACACCTTCCTCGACCAGTTCCGCTATCTCGAAGCCTTCATCGAAAAGGTGGTCCCCGGTCCACTTTTCCTGGTCGCGCAGGATTGGGGAACAGCGCTTGCCTTCCACTTTGCCGCACTCAATCGGGAGAAGGTGCTCGGCCTCGCCTTCATGGAATATATCCGTCCGGCTGAAACTTATGAGGCGTTTCATCAAAAGCCGCAGGCCCGCGAACTGTTCAGGGCGTTCCGAACTGAAGGCGTCGGCGAGCGGCTGATCCTGGAGGAAAACGTCTTCATCGAACGGGTCGTACCGAACGCGATCCTGCGTCAATTGAACGACGAGGAAATGACTGCTTATCGGGCACCGTTTCCGAATCCATCTTCCCGCCGCCCCGTGCTGCGCCTGCCGCGTGAACTGCCGATCGAGGGCGCGCCTTCTGAGTTCTACGCTATCAGTACGGCAGATCACGCCACGCTTCGCGCCTCAGGATATCCCAAGCTGTTGTTCTCGGGCGACCCTGGTGCGCTCATCTCGCCGGCGGAGGCGGAAGCTTATGCCGACGAGCTTGCGAATTGCCGCCTGGTGAAACTCGGCGCGGGCGCGCACTACCTGCAGGAGGATCATCCGCACGCGATCGGGACGGCATTGCGCTCGTGGATCGAGGGATTGCGCGGGGCGTCGGCGGCCTAGTCCGCCTCGTTCACGCCGATCTTGCCCAGGATCGTCTTGGTCAGGGATTGCCTGATCTTGGCCACATCCTGCCAGGGGTCTGCGCCATTTTCGATCCGCTCGAGGATGTCCGGGATGTGGAAGCTGTTGGCCGACTTGAGATCGTCCAGTTCATCCCAGTTGATGGGCGTCGCCACCGGTCCGTCAGCGCGCGCCCGGGTCGAGTAGGGGGCAATGGCGGTCGCGCCGCGCTCATTCCTCAGCCAGTCGATGAAGATGCGTCCTTTGCGCTTTTCCTTCGACATGGTGGCGATGAACCGGTCCGGTTCGCGATCGGCGAAACCTTGAGCAAAGGTCTTGGCGAAGGCCTTGGCTTCCGGCCAGCTGGCGCGGGCCGTCAGCGGCACGATGACATGGACGCCCTTGCCCCCCGTGACCATCGGAGCCGATTTCAGCCCGATCTCGCCGAGCGCATCGCGCAAGGCCACGGCCGCACCTTTGACCATCTCGAAGTCGAGACCCTCGTCAGGATCAAGGTCGAAGACCAGTCGATCGGGGATCTCCAGCTTGTCGACATGCGATCCCCAGATATGGAACTCCAGCGTGCCCATCTGGACCGCAGCGACCAGCCCCTTGGCGTCGCGCACATACATGTAGTTTTCCGTTTCGCCGGAGCTTTCCTCGACGGGGACTTCCTTGATCTCGTCGGGAAAACCGTCGCTCGCATGTTTCTGGTAGAAGCGCGGACCCTTCACGCCCTGCGGCGCACGCACGAGCGAGAGGAGACGCTCGGCCGCATGGGGCAATATGCGATCGGCGACGACGGCGTAGTAGCGGGCGAGATCGAGCTTGCTGATGCCCTGGTCGGCAAACAGGACGCGATCCGGATGGGTGATGCGCACCCCAAGCACGGTTTCGTCCGATATGGCTTGCTTCGCCTTTGCCGGCTTTGCTGCTTTGTCCTTGGGCTTCGTTGCGGTTTTGGATGTTTTGACTGTCACGGCCTTCGCCTCCTTGTCCTCCCCCTTGGAGGTCCAGACATGCTTCTTGCGTTCGCCCTTCCCATCGGCAATCTCGGCCATGGTGCGGCCGGTGCTGACGCTCGTCAGATGGTCCTCCAGCAGAACGTCGCCATCCTCGGCGGCAATTTCGTCACCCTCCTTGATCAGCAGCCAGTTCTCGCGCTTTTCGCCGGGGCGTGACCGCATCCGCACCAATGCCCACCCGCCTTGCATCCGCTGACCGTGAAGATGGAATGTCAGCTTGCCGTTGCGCAAGCCCTCGTCCGGATCGTTTTCCGGCTCCCACCAGCCGCTGTCCCATAACATGACGGTGCCGCCGCCATATTGCTTTTCGGGGATTGTGCCTTCGAAATCGCCATAGGCCAGCGGATGATCCTCGGTTCTCACGGCAAGTCGTCTGTCTTCCGGATTGAGGCTTGGTCCGCGGGTGACCGCCCAGCTCTTCAAGACACCGTCCCATTCCAGCCGCAAGTCGTAGTGGAGCCGGGTGGCGTCATGCTTCTGCACGAGAAAGCGCATGCGGCCGGACCGGCCGCGACCAAGCTTGCCCTTTGGTTCGCGCGTCTCGCCGAAGTTGCGGCGTTTGTTGTATTCGGCAAGCGGGCTGCGAAGGGACGCCATCACCCGCCTCCACGGAGACCCCGGAGGGTCGGCGCGTCCTTAGCCAGAATTGCGGACCGGGCCGCATCGAGGGCGAGGACCCGTTCGATGCGAACAATGTCCTCCTCGGTCACCACGGGAACCGGATCGGAGATGATGGCCTGGAGGATTTCCAGCGATACGACGCCGTGGGCGAGTGCGTCCTCCAGGGCGGCGCGGGTTTCCCGCTCGGCCTTGAGCTCGGCGTAAAGGGCGAGGATCAATCGGTCCCGGGGATCAAAGTCCGGTGAGGACTTTCCTTCGCTTCGTTGTCCTGTCGTTCGTTGGGCCATCCCTAGGAACGTACTCGGCAACGCTAAGTTCCGACTGCCGGGTGATACTGCAAAGACACACGACGGTAACGGTCTCTTAACCATAATGGTGTCTTAATCATCGCATCAGGATTTGTGCAGTGCACGTCATCCTTTGACCAAAATTGACGGCAAGAAGGCAACCTAAAGCTAATTAAGGTCGCGATGGTGCGATCTGCGGCGGTGCCGGGCACTCTTGCAAACAGGACGTTTGGGCTACCCGGTCACGAGCATGAACCGCTCTTGCCGGGTGTTTGGATTCGGGGACTGAAGACGATGGAACAGGTTGGATTGGCCGCGGCAACACACGATGTGAGCCTTTGGTCGCTATTCATGCAAGCGGGCTTCGTCGTGAAGCTGGTCATGCTGGGGCTCGTCGCAGCCTCCGTCTGGACCTGGGCGATCGTCGTCGACAAGACGCTGAACTACGGCCGCGTCCGCCGCCAGCTCGACAGCTTCGAGCAGGTGTTCTGGTCCGGCCAGTCGCTGGAAGAACTCTACCGCACGCTCGCCGACCGCCAGACGGCCGGCATGGGTGCGATCTTCGTGTCCGCCATGCGCGAATGGAAGAAGAGCTTCGAGCGCGGCGCCCGTTCGCCGATCGGCCTGCAGATGCGTATCGACCGCGCTATGGACGTGACGCTCGCCCGGGAATCGGAATCGCTGGAGGCCCGTCTCGGCTCGCTCGCGACCATCGGTTCGGCCGCCCCGTTCATCGGCCTTTTCGGTACGGTCGTCGGTATCATGACCTCGTTCCAGGCGATCGCCGGTTCGAAGTCGACCAACCTTGCGGTCGTGGCGCCCGGTATCGCCGAAGCACTGCTCGCCACCGCGATCGGCCTGCTCGCCGCTATCCCCGCGGTTATCGCCTACAACAAGTTCTCGGCCGACGCCGGCAAGCTGTCGGCACGCATGGAAGCTTTCGCCGACGAATTCTCCGCCATCCTGTCGCGGCAGATCGACGAGAAGCTGCAGAACCCGCGCCAGGCCGCGCAGTAATCGCCAGAGAGTACGGAGACCACGCTGATGGGTATGTCGGTTGGCGGAGCCAAGGGTTCGGGTGGCGGACGTCGTCGCCGCGGCGGCAAGAAAGCCATGATGAGCGAGATCAACGTGACGCCGTTCGTCGACGTCATGCTCGTGCTCCTGATCATCTTCATGGTGGCAGCACCGATGATGACGGTCGGCGTGCCGATCGATCTGCCGGAAACGCAGGCAAAGGCGCTCAATTCCGATACGCAGCCGATCACTGTCTCGGTCAACCCGGCAGGCGAGATCTACCTGCAGGAAACCGCGATCGCCATCGACGAAGTGGTGCCGAAGCTCGAGGCGATCGCCACCACCGGCTACAACGAGCGCATCTATGTGCGCGGTGACACCAATGCCGACTACGGCACGGTCATGAAGGTCATGGCCCGCATCTCGGCCGCCGGTTTCAAGAACCTCGGCCTTGTCACGCTGCAAGAACAGGAAAAGTGATCGTCCACGATGAAGGGCAGTCTCGCTACATCTGCTGTCCTCCACGCCATGGTCTTGACCTGGGCGCTGGTGTCGCTTGGCAGCCCGGCTGACTTCCAGGTCGCCGACGTCGAGGCTTTGCCTGTCGACATCGTTCCCTATTCGGAGATGACGCAGGTTCAGCAGGGCGACAAGAAGGCGCCGAAGAAGGAGACCTCGTCGCCGGTTCCGACCAAGCGGCCGGAGACCAACCAGCCTGCCGAAAACATCGGCGACAACGATACCGACCTGAAGACGCCGCCGACGCCGAACGCCAAGCCGTCGAAGAGCGAAGCCACGGCCTCTCCGGAAAAGAACGAGAAGCCCGAGCCGACGCCCGATCCGGTCGAGCAAGAGATCAAGAAGGTCGAGGAATCCAAGCCCGCCTCCGAACCTGCGACCGAAGTTGCCGCTCTGCCCGAACCGAAGCAGGAAGTGAAGCCGGAGACGAAGCCGGAGCCGGCACCCGCCGAGGAAAAGCCGGCCGAGAACCCGGAAGCCGAAGCGCTGCCTGAGAAGGTGCCGACGCCGGCGGCAAAGCCGAAGGTCGAAAAGCCCGCCCAGAGCGCCAAGACGCCTGACCGCAAGAACGAGGCAACGCCGAAGGAACAGAAGAAAGCTGCCTCCACCGAGGAAAGCAAGTTCAACGCCGACGAGATCGCCGCCCTTCTCAACCGGCAGGATCCCTCCGCCGGTGGTGCCAAGCGCTCGACACAGGAAGCGGCGCTCGGCGGCAAGAAAACCATTGGTGTGGGCTTGAGCGCCAACGAGATCGATGGCGTCAAGGGCCAGATCCAGGGCAACTGGTCACTGACGCCAGGCCTGACCGGCGTCGAGGAAGTGCGTGTCACGGTGCGCGTGCAGCTGGATCCCGCCGGCAATATCGTCGGCACACCCGAGGTTACCGCAACCGGCGGTCCGGAAGGTACGCGCCGTGCCGTTGAAAGCAGCACCTTGCGCGCGATCCGCCGTTCGGCCCCGCTACAGAACCTCCCGCCTGAAAAATATGAGGGCGAAAAAGGATGGAATACCCTCGTGCTGAATTTCGACCCCTCGGAATTCGCACTCTAGAGCTGCCGGGATTGGAACCCATGCCGGATAGCAAACCACCCCTGCAAACCCTTCGTACGAAGCTGAAAGGCTTGTCCCTATGATCAAGGTCTCTCTTTTCCGCGCCCTGATGGTGGCCGCGGGCATGTTAGCCGCCGTCGTGGCGGCGGTGACACCGGCAAATGCTGAAGTTGAAATCAACATCAACAAGGGCAACGTCGAACCGCTGCCGATCGCTGTCACGGACTTTCTCCAGGGCGAACTCGGCCAGAAGATTTCGGACGTGGTTGCGGCGGACCTGAAGCGTTCGGGCCTGTTCGCGCCGATCAACAAGGGCGCGTTCATCGAGAAGATCAGCAATCCGGATGCGACGCCGCGTTTCGAGGACTGGAAGGTCATCAACGCGCAGGCGCTCGTCACCGGCCGCGTGACGCAGGAAGGCGACGGCAGGCTGAAGGCCGAGTTCCGCCTGTGGGATACGTTCGGTAACAAGCAGATGACCGGCCAGCAGTTCTTCACCCAGCCGGAAAACTGGCGCCGCGTGGCCCACATCATCGCCGACGCCATCTATCAGAGCGTCACCGGTGAAAAGGGCTACTTCGACACCCGCATCGTCTATGTCGCCGAAAGCGGCCCGAAGACGGCACGCAAGCGTCAGCTCGCCATCATGGACCAGGACGGCTTCAACGCCCGTGCGCTCACCAATTCCAACGACATCGTTCTGACGCCGCGCTTCTCGCCGAACCGCCAGGAAGTCACCTACATGTCGTTCGAAAACCAACAGCCGCGCGTCTACCTGCTGCAGCTGGAAACCGGACAGCGCGAGGTCGTCGGCAACTTCCCCGGGATGACCTTCTCGCCGCGCTTCTCGCCGGATGGCCAGCGGGTCATCATGAGCCTGCAGCAGGACGGCAACGCCAACATCTACACAATGGACCTGCGCTCGCGGACCACGACGCGCCTGACCAACACCGCCGCGATCGATACCGCCCCGTCCTATTCGCCGGATGGCAGCCAGATCGCCTTTGAAAGCGACCGCGGTGGCCGCCAGCAGATCTACGTCATGGGTGCCGACGGCTCCGGCCAGCGCCGCATCTCCTTCGGCGACGGCTCCTATTCGACGCCGGTCTGGTCTCCGCGTGGCGACCTCATCGCCTTCACCAAGCAGTCGGGCGGCAAGTTCTCGATCGGCGTGATGAAGACCGACGGTTCGGGCGAACGTATCCTGACCACCGGCTTCCACAACGAAGGCCCGACCTGGGCGCCGAACGGCCGTGTCCTGATGTTCTTCCGCCAGGGTGCCGGTTCCGGCGGACCGCAGCTCTATTCGATCGATCTGTCGGGTTACAACGAGCAACTGATCCAGACGCAGGGCTTCGCATCCGACCCGGCCTGGTCGCCGCTGCTCGAGTAGTTCACGTGGCTTTGGGTCGCCCGATCCAAAGCCAGTAACGTGATCGCCCTCTCGTCCGCTTAAGGGCGTGAGGCCGGCGGAAAGCCGCCTCCTTTTTTCCTGATCCCGCTGCAGGCTGATCCGATTTGCGGCGGGAAAATGTGGCAATGATGCCGCTTTCTCGCCGCAAAGTGCTGGTCTAGCAGGGCCCGAGCCGAAATTATCGATTTGTTAACCATAACTGTTGAATAGCGATTAACCGCTTCCGGTTACAGTCTGGCAACCGTGAATTCAGACACTTCTCAAGGAGACCGGCGTATGAGCCGAATTGACACCCCGGCCGCAGGCCGCATGCAGACCATCGCTCGCAACCCGGTCATGATCGCCCTGGTCATGACGCTTGCCCTGGCTGGCTGTGCATCGAAGAAGAACCTGCCGGGCAGCGCTGGCGAACTCGGTCTCGGTGGCGCCGGTTCGGCAACGCCGGGCTCGCAGCAGGACTTCACCGTCAATGTCGGCGACCGCATCTTCTTTGACACCGACTCCACCTCGATCCGCGCCGACGCGCAGCAGACGCTCGCTCGTCAGGCCCAGTGGCTTGCCAAGTACCCGAACTACGCGATCACCATCGAAGGCCATGCCGACGAACGCGGCACGCGCGAGTACAACCTGGCGCTCGGCGCCCGCCGTGCGGCCTCGACCCGCGACTACCTGATCAGCCAGGGCGTTCCGTCGAACCGCATGAAGACGATCTCCTACGGCAAGGAAAAGCCGGTCGCCGTTTGCGACGACATTTCCTGCTGGTCGCAGAACCGCCGCGCCGTTACCGTTCTCGGTGGCGCCGGCATGTAATGATGCCGCGGCCGCGCGCATCGCGTGGCCCGGAATCACGACTTGATCTCAGGAGGCGTTGCGTGTTCCGGAGATCACAGATCGCTAAATTAAAAGGGCGGCCCTTGGCCGCCCTTTGCTTTTTTACCACACTTTGGCCGAACTCCGTTGCTTTTTCAGGGCAATTGGAAAACTGTGCGGCAATCACCCAGATGACTCGGCGAGATGTATTGCGGGCCCCTGGTCAAGGGTGGGACAACCGGTATTCGAACAGGACAAATGAAATGAAGAAATTTGTCGTGGCGGGCCTGATCGGTCTTGCGACCCTTGCGGGTCTCGGCCAGACGGCGAACGCCATGCCTCTTTCAGGGCTGCTGGCCCGAACGACTGAGACCAACAGCGGCGCGCAGAACCTGCCCGTCGTAAAGGTGCAGTCGGCCGAAACCGCACGGATTGGCCAGCTCGAAGAACAGATCCGCTCGCTTAACGGGCGTATCGAGGAAATGAGCTTCCAGCTCTTGCAGATGCAGGAGCAGATCCGGAAGTTCCAGGAGGACAACGAGTTCCGCTTCCAGGATCTGGAAAGCGGCAAGGCCTCCCCCAAGAAGAGCGGCGCTCTGCAGACGCCGAAAACCAGCGATCAGGCGTCCGTCACCCCGGGGGTGACGGATAGCCAGACCATGGCGCCCGCAGCCGGCGGCAACGACATGGCGTCTTCGGGCGTTTCGCCCGGAGCAAGCCAGGGCGGCAACGGCGCGGCCCCGCCGTCGACACTCGGACAGATCGTGTTCGACGAGAACGGCAATCCGGTCGCAGCGACGACGGATGGGCGGCCGGGCGCAAACGCCACGCTTCCCGGCGTCGATTCCGGCGCACCGGCCGACGGCGGCTTGAACAGCAATCCCGGCAGCCAGCAGACTGCATCGCTCGACAATCCCGGCGACCTCTACCAGTCGGCCTACGGTCATGTCCTTTCGGGCGACTACAGCACTGCCGAGCAGGAATTCGGCGACTACCTGGCCGCGTTTCCGAAGGGCGACAAGGCAGCCGATGCCAGCTTCTGGCTGGGTGAAGCCCAATATTCGCAAGGCAAATACAGCGACGCCGCCAAGACCTTCCTGAACGCGCATCAGGCCCACGGCAAATCGCCGAAGGCGCCCGAAATGCTCTTGAAGCTCGGCATGTCGCTCGGTGCGCTCGACAACAAGGAAACCGCCTGCGCGACGCTGGGCGAGGTCAACAAGCGCTATCCCAAGGCCTCGCCTGCGGTGAAGGCGAAGGTGACGAGCGAGCAGAGCCGCTTTGGCTGCTGAGGCTCCAGCGCCGACAGCCGTTGTCGAAACGGCAAAACGATTTCTCGCCTCCTTTCTTCGCCCGATGCGTATCCTCGTTGCCGTCTCCGGCGGGAGCGATTCCAAGGGTTTGCTTCTCGCCCTGAACGAGGCGATCGAGGCAAGCGACCCCAACAGATTTTCCCTGGCCGCATGTACGGTCGATCACGCCCTGCGGCCGGAATCGGCTGCGGAAGCGAAAGGCGTTGCCGCCTTCTGCGCAAGCATCGGCGTTCCGCACCTCATCAAGCGTTGGAATGGCCCCAAACCGCTGACCGGCATTCAGGCGGCGGCGCGCGAGGCGCGCTATCGGCTACTGGCGGATGCCGCCGAGCGGCTTGGGGCCGGCTGTATCGTCACCGGCCACACCAGCGACGACCAGCGCGAAACGATCCTGATGCGGATGCAAAGGGCGCAGGGGCCGGGCGCTTCCGGCATGGCGAGTGCCACCCTTTACGACCGCCGGATCTGGGTGCTGCGGCCGTTCCTCGACCTAGACCGAGCGTCGATCCGCGCCTATCTCGCGACGCGCGACGTGACCTGGTTCGATGATCCGAGCAACGCCAACCCGACCTTCGAGCGGGTCCGCGTCCGGGCCGAACTGGCGCAATCACCGCGGGCGGAAGAGGGGGTATGGGATGCTGGAGCCAGGGCCCGGTCGTCGGCAAGGGCTGCCGCCTTCATCACCCGCCATGTGCGCGTGCATGCAGGCCTGGTGGTGGAGATCCCGCTTGCTCTCGGCGACCATCGGGACAACGTCGATTGGCAGCGGGCGCTGCTCGCGCTGGTGGCCGTGGTCGGCGGCCGCGCGCATATCCCCGCCGCAGATACGGTGAAGCGGGTGGCGGCGTTTCTGCGAGAGACAACGCTCGGTAGGATGACGGCCGGAAGATGCGTGTTCGACCGCCGCGCAAGCGGGCTTTACCTCTATCGCGAGGCGCGGGGCCTGACGACTTTGACGCTTGCAGGCGGCGAGACCGCAACATGGGATGGCCGCTTCCATGTGCGAAATGGCGGAAGCGCGCCCATCTCCGTCGCGGCAGAGGGCCGAGGCGGGCCACAACAGCAGAGACTTATTGCCGCAGGCTTGCCACCGGGCGTTGCCGGTCGTGCAACGCTTACGGCGCCGAGGGTCCGGTCTGAGAACGGCGAAAGTGTCGCATCCATCACAATCGAGCCGCGGATCGGGCTCTACGACACCTTTTTGCCGGGTTTCGACCGGATCATGGCCGATCGGATCGCCGGATTGTTCGGACGAGAGCCTTATCCTCCGCCGCCGGTTCACGATCTATTGACAGAAATGGAACGGTAGCCGGCGGTTTGCCTTGGCAATACGTCACCAGAACCCTATGTTAGGGAGCAAGACAGCGGCTCGCGAAATGCGCGGGTCGTGACAGGTTCCGGGGAGTTCGATGAACCCTAATTTTCGTAATCTTGCCCTTTGGGCAATCATAGCGCTTCTGCTGATCGCGCTGTTCAGCATGTTCCAACAGCCGACGGAGCGCACCGGCTCGCGCGAGATTCCGTTCTCGCAATTCCTCAAGGACGTGGATGCGAGCCGCGTCAAGGAAGTCGTGATCACCGGCTCGAAAGTGATCGGCAGCTATTCCGAAAGCGGCGCAACCTTCCAGACCTACGCGCCTTCGGTCGATACGGCGCTGACCGAGCGCCTCGAAGCCAAGGACGTGACGGTCACGGTTCGCCCGGAAACCGACGGTTCGTCCGGGTTCCTCAGCTATATCGGTACCCTGCTTCCGATGCTTCTGATCCTCGGCGTCTGGCTGTTCTTCATGCGCCAGATGCAGGGCGGCTCGCGTGGAGCGATGGGTTTTGGCAAGTCCAAGGCCAAGCTTCTGACCGAAGCGCATGGCCGTGTTACCTTTGACGACGTCGCCGGCGTCGACGAAGCCAAGCAGGACCTGGAAGAAATCGTCGAATTCCTGCGCGACCCGCAGAAGTTCCAGCGCCTCGGCGGTCGCATTCCGCGCGGCGTGCTGCTCGTCGGTCCTCCCGGTACCGGTAAGACGCTGCTAGCCCGCTCGGTTGCCGGCGAAGCCAACGTGCCGTTCTTCACGATCTCCGGTTCGGACTTCGTTGAAATGTTCGTCGGCGTCGGCGCCAGCCGTGTGCGCGACATGTTCGAACAGGCCAAGAAGAATGCGCCCTGCATCATCTTCATCGACGAAATCGACGCTGTCGGTCGTCATCGCGGCGCCGGTCTCGGCGGCGGCAACGACGAGCGCGAACAGACGCTCAACCAGCTGCTGGTCGAGATGGACGGCTTTGAAGCCAACGAAGGCATCATCCTGATCGCCGCGACCAACCGTCCTGACGTTCTCGACCCGGCCCTTCTGCGCCCGGGCCGCTTCGACCGCCAGGTCGTCGTGCCGAACCCGGATATCAACGGCCGCGAACGCATCCTCAAGGTTCATGTGCGCAACGTGCCGCTGGCGCCGAACGTCGACCTCAAGGTGCTCGCACGTGGTACGCCCGGCTTCTCCGGTGCCGACCTCATGAACCTCGTCAACGAGGCCGCCCTGATGGCCGCCCGTCGCAACAAGCGTCTTGTCACCATGCTCGAGTTCGAGGATGCCAAGGACAAGATCATGATGGGCGCGGAGCGTCGTTCGTCGGCGATGACCGAGGCCGAGAAGAAGCTGACCGCCTATCACGAAGCCGGTCACGCGATCCTCGCGCTCAACGTTCCCTCGGCCGATCCGCTGCACAAGGCGACGATCATCCCGCGCGGTCGCGCGCTCGGCATGGTCATGCAGCTGCCGGAAGGCGACCGCTACTCGATGAGCTACAAGTGGATGGTCTCGCGTCTTGCCATCATGATGGGTGGACGCGTCGCCGAAGAACTGACCTTCGGCAAAGAGAACATCACTTCGGGCGCATCCTCGGATATCGAGCAGGCCACCAAGCTTGCCCGTGCGATGGTGACGCAATGGGGCTTCTCCGACCAGCTCGGCCAGGTTTCCTATGGCGAGAACCAGCAGGAAGTCTTCCTCGGCCACTCCGTTGCTCAGCAGAAGAACGTGTCGGAAGCGACCGCCCAGAAGATCGACAACGAAATCCGTCGTCTGATCGATGAGGCCTACGAGACCGCCCGCAAAATCCTGACGGAGAAGAACCACGAGTTCGTGGCGCTTGCCGAAGGGTTGCTCGAATACGAAACGCTGACTGGCGAAGAAATCAAGGCGCTGATCCGCGGGGAGAAGCCGGCACGTGATCTCGGCGACGACACGCCGCCGCATCGTGGCTCGGCCGTTCCCTCGGCCGGTGCCAAGAAGGAAGGCTCGGCGGGCAAGGGCGAAGAGTCCGAAGGCGGGTTCGAGCCGCAGCCGCAATAACCGACACCTGTCGGCCATGTATTGAAGCCGCCGTTCCTTGAGTGGAGCGGCGGTTTTTCGTTGGCGATTTTGCACCTGGCATTTGGTAACGGGATGTAATGATTTCTGATGCTAGGCTCGCTGCCGTTTGCTGCACTTTTGTGTCAAAGAAGACTCATGTGTCGCGATCGCATGGCCATTGGTGGGCACGACGATCGGAGGCGTACGGCAACCGCCGATATGAAATGAGGTCCGGTCAATGAAACCCAGTCGCGCACCCCGCAGACAGGCGAAACTGGCAAAGCCAGCGCTGACCCGGCAGAACGATGGAGCTCTTATGAAGCGCAAGTATTTCGGCACCGACGGTATTCGCGGCCAGTCCAATATGTTTCCGATGACACCGGATCTGGCGATGCGGGTCGGCATCGCCGTCGGTACGATCTTTCGCAATGGCGCCCATCGCCACCGGGTGGTGATCGGCAAGGACACGCGTCTTTCCGGCTACATGCTCGAAAACGCGATGGTGGCAGGCTTCACCGCGGCCGGTCTCGACGTCTTCCTGCTCGGGCCGATCCCGACGCCGGGTGTGGCCATGCTCACCCGCTCGCTGCGCGCCGATATCGGCGTGATGATTTCGGCGTCCCACAATCCCTTCCAGGACAACGGCATCAAGCTGTTCGGCCCCGATGGCTACAAGCTCTCCGACGACATCGAACAGAAGATCGAGGCGTTGCTCGACCAGGATCTCTCGGGCCAGCTGGCGAAGTCGGAAGACATCGGCCGCGCGAAGCGCGTCGATGGCGACATCTATCGCTATCTCGAACATGCCAAGCGCACGCTGCCGCGCGATGTCACGCTGCAGGGCCTGAGGATCGCCGTCGATTGCGCCAATGGCGCGGCCTACAAGGTGGCGCCGACCGCCCTTTGGGAACTGGGTGCCGAAGTCGTTACCATCGGTACGGAGCCGAACGGCCTCAACATCAACCTCGACTGCGGCTCGACGCATCCGGCTGCTCTGTCCAAGAAGGTCCATGAAGTGCGCGCCGATATCGGCATCGCGCTCGACGGCGACGCCGACCGCGTGCTGATCGTCGACGAGAACGGTACCGTCATCGATGGCGATCAACTGATGGCCGTCATTGCCGACAGCTGGGCCGAGGACGGCATGCTGCGCGGCGGTGCCGTTGCGGCGACCGTGATGTCCAATCTCGGTCTCGAGCGTTACCTTAAAGGGCGCGGCATCGACCTGCGCCGCACCAAGGTCGGCGACCGCTATGTCGTCGAGCAGATGCGCCAGGACGGGCTGAACGTCGGCGGCGAACAGTCGGGCCATATCGTGCTTTCCGATTTCGGCACCACCGGCGACGGTCTTGTTGCGGCCTTGCAGATCCTTGCGGTGATCAAGCGTCAGGGCAAGACGGTGAGCGAGGTCTGCCACCGCTTCGAGCCAGTGCCGCAGGTGCTGAAGAACGTGCGCATTTCGGCCGGCAAGCCGCTTGAAGACGCGACCGTGCGCCAGGCGATTGCGGACGCGGAAGCGGAGCTTGCGAAATCCGGTCGTCTGCTGATCCGCCCGTCCGGCACGGAGCCGCTTATCCGCGTGATGGCGGAAGGCGACGATCGCGGCCAGGTCGAGCGCATCGTCGACGAACTGGTCAATGTCATCGGCAGCGTGCGCAACGCCGCCTAAGCCGGTACCAATCGACTTCCCTCCAGGGCCGGTGCGAAGCGCCGGCCTCTTTTTTTCCCGTTGCCTGTTGCTTTTGCCCGGTAGTGTCGCCGCGGTCCGGGCCATTTTCCCGTTAGAACTCCGCTGGGGAACAGAACCTGCAACCATCACGACAAAAGAGAGTGTTGTTCTGCCGTTCTATTTAGCTCTACCTTATGTGATCTCGGGCAGCAGGCAGTAAACTGCACGACAACTACAAGAATATGCCGATTCCTTAACAAACGCGGTAAACGTTTGTAGTTAATCGGAACTTAACCTTTGCTCCTCATTATCCACAACAACAACGGGATTTGGGCACCGCTTTCACGGTGATCCAAGCAACGGAATCTATTGGAGTGGGCCATGAAGAGAATTTTGAGTGGCGTTGTTGCGATCTTGCTCAGCGGCACGGCAGCTCTTGCTGCGGATGTCTATCAACCGCCTATCGAGCCGGTGCCGGAACAGCCGGTCGAAGTCATCCAGACCAGCGGCTGGTACCTGCGCGGCGATGTCGGTTACGCCTGGAACAACCTGCGCGGCGCGAATTTCTACCAGGGTGGGCCGGGCGGCTCCATCGCCAATTTCGAAACCGCCGATATCGATGACTCCTGGGTCGCCGGCGTCGGTGTCGGTTATCAGTTCAACAACTACTTCCGTGCCGACGTCACGGCCGACTATTGGGGCAGCGCCGATTTCAACGGCTCGACCGTGGGTGGCTGCGGCAACTTCCCGGGCCCGTGCCGGTCGCGCGACGTCACATCGGTTTCCGCCTGGAGCCTGATGGCCAACGCCTATGTCGATATCGGCACCTACGGCGCCTTCACGCCTTACGTCGGTGCCGGTATCGGTGCGACGCACGTCAAGTGGGACAAGCTGCGCAACACCAGTTGCGAAATCGGCAACCCCGGCAATTGCGACCCGACGACGAGCCATGACGGTGAGAGCAAGTGGCGCTTTACCTACGCGCTGATGGCCGGTACTGCCATCGACCTCACCTGCAATCTCAAGGCCGACGTCGGCTACCGCTTCCGCCAGGTCGACGATGGCGACATGTTCGGCTACGCCAACGGTGGCGGTCCGGGCTCCGACGAGGGCTTCTACATCCACGAGGCGCGCGCTGGTCTGCGCTACTCGTTCGGCAGTGTCTGCGAAGTGCCCTACGAGCCGGAGCCGATCGTCTACAAGTGATCGGCCAGACCAGATGATACAAAAGGCCACCTTCGGGTGGCCTTTTTCGTTGCCGCCATTCTTTGCTTGTTTCCTAACAGGCATGGTTAACCGGGGGTTAACCAGTCGCTGCCAATAGTTAACGCTGAACGAAGCGGTGACGGCAGTGCGCCATCCCGCACCGATAGCAGTGGTGAAAGGGCATGGGCATGGATTGGCGAAACGGGTTCTGCGGGGCCGCTTTTGGTGCCGGCCTGCTCCTTTCCGGCGCGGCATTCGCTGCCGATGAGGATCTCCTGAATGCGCCGGAGATCACCATCGAAAAAGAATCGGCTGGCGCGAGTGCGATCTATCTGCGCGGCGATATCGGCTATGCGCCTTGGCGTAGCGAAGGCGATCCCTATTACCGGACCTTCGATGCGGGCACGTCGACCTACGACAGCACCACCTTCGACAACGCCCGTTTCGACAAGCCGTTTTCCGGGTCGCTTGGCGTCGGCTACCAGTTTACCGACACGTTCCGCGCTGACCTGACGGCGGAGTATTTCGAGGGCCGGTTCAACGGTTCATCCTCATCGGCAAGCCCGTGCGCGGGGCAAGGGGCGGGAACATCCTGCGCGTTTTCGACCGGGGCCGACTATTCCGCTCTCGGCCTGATGGCGAACGCCTATGTCGACTTCGGCACGCTCGCCGGCTTTACCCCCTACGTTGGCGCCGGTCTCGGCGCGACGCGTCTCAATTGGGATACGGCGGTTGAAAAGGCGACCTGCGTTGCCGGTGGCGGCGCCTGCGCCGGAGCGGCCGGCTCCACCTCTTACGAGGGGCGCGACAGTTGGCGGTTCACCTATGCGCTGATGGCCGGCGTTTCCTACGACCTCAGCGATCAGCTGAAGCTCGATGTCGGCTACCGCTACTCCCATATCGCCGACGGCGAGATGTTCGGCTTCGGCACTGAGGCGCTTGCGGGCGCACGTGGCGGCAACGGCTTTGACGATGGTCTTTCCCGTCACGAAATCCGAGCGGGCCTGCGCTTCTCGTTCTAGCGCCATCGGCCGCGGGAAAGTCGAGCAGGTTCGCTGCGTTCTTTCCCCAAGTGATTCAACCTGTTGCTCACATGAAGGCGTTGTCTGGCAACAATCGTTCGGCGGTGGCCGCCTGTCTTTTCATATGTTGCCCGCGACGCCATTAATTTTGTCGATTGCGACAAAGCGCTTGACTTCCGATCCCGCCGCCAATATCGACGACGGCGGGACACCCTTCCCCAACGAAGGGCTATCTATCTGGAAGGATAGCACATGGCAAAGCCTGCACAGCCGGACCTCCGTCCGAACAATACCCATTTCTCTTCTGGCCCTTGCTCGAAGCGCCCCGGTTGGACGCTCGACGCTCTCTCCGATGCTCCGCTCGGTCGTTCGCACCGCGCCAAGATCGGCAAGACGAAGCTGAAGCAGGCCATCGATCTTACCCGTGACATTCTTGAAGTGCCGGCCGACTACCGTATCGGTATCGTGCCCGCTTCCGACACCGGCGCCGTCGAAATGGCGCTCTGGTCGCTGCTCGGTCCGCGCGGCGTCGACATGGTCGCCTGGGAAAGCTTTGGCGCCGGCTGGGTGACCGACGTGGTCAAGCAGCTGAAGCTCGCCGACGTACGCAAGTTCGAAGCCGGTTACGGCGAACTTCCCGACCTTTCGAAGGTCGATTTCGACCGCGACGTGGTCTTCACCTGGAACGGCACGACCTCGGGCGTGCGTGTGCCCAACGGCGACTTCATCCCGGCTGACCGCAAGGGCCTGACGATCTGCGATGCGACCTCTGCCGCGTTTGCGCAGAACCTCGATTTCGCCAAGCTCGACGTCGTCACTTTCTCCTGGCAGAAGGTTCTTGGCGGCGAGGGCGCCCATGGCGTCATCATCCTGTCGCCGCGCGCCGTCGAACGGCTGCTGACCTACGTGCCGGCCTGGCCGCTGCCGAAGATCTTCCGCATGACCTCGGGCGGAAAGCTGATTGAAGGCATCTTTACCGGCGAAACCATCAACACGCCGTCGATGCTTTGCGTCGAAGATTACATCGATGCGCTGCTTTGGGCGCAGCAGGTCGGCGGGCTCAAGGGCCTGATGGCCCGGGCTGATGCCAATGCGCAGGCAATCTTCGATTTCGTCGCCGCCAACGATTGGATCGCAAACCTGGCGGTCAAGGACGAGACCCGCTCCAACACTTCGGTCTGCTTGAAGATCGTCGACAAGGACGTGCTCGCGCTCGACGCCGACGGACAGGCGGCCTTTGCCAAGGGCGTGGTTGCGCTCCTCGAAAAGGAAGGCGTCGCCTTCGACATCGGCCATTACCGCGATGCCCCGTCCGGTCTTCGCATCTGGGCCGGCGCCACGATCGAGGCCGCCGACATGAAGGCGCTGATGCCATGGCTGACCTGGGCTTTCGAGAGCCAGAAGGCAACGCTGGCACAGGCCGCGGCCTGATCGGACAATGGGTGAGGACAATGAACTTCGCCCGCATCTCACACTGATTTGAGTGATCCGCTTCGCTCCCGATGGGAGCGAGGCCTGGCTACCCGCATTCCCATTCAGACCTGATCTTTAAGGAGGCCTCCCATGGCACCTCGTGTTCTCGTATCCGACGAACTGTCGGAAACCGCCGTCCAGATCTTCCGCGACCGCGGCGTCGAAGTCGATTTCCAGCCGAAGCTCGGCAAGCACAAGGACAAGCTCGCCGAAATCATCGGTAACTATGACGGTCTTGCCATCCGTTCCGCCACCAAGGCGACGGAAAAGCTGATCGCCGCTGCGACCAACCTCAAGGTCATCGGCCGCGCCGGCATCGGCGTCGACAATGTCGACATCCCGGCCGCTTCGCGCCGCGGTATCATCGTGATGAACACGCCCTTCGGCAACTCGATCACGACCGCCGAACATGCGATTGCGCTGCTCTTTGCCGTTGCCCGCCAGCTTCCGGCCGCCGACACCTCGACGCAGGCCGGCAAGTGGGAGAAGTCCCGCTTCATGGGTGTCGAAATCACCGGCAAGACGCTCGGCGTCATCGGCGCCGGCAACATCGGCTCGATCGTCTGCTCGCGCGCCATCGGCCTGAAGATGCATGTGCTTGCCTACGACCCGTTCCTCTCCAAGGAGCGTGCCGAAGAAATGGGCGTCACCAAGGTCGAACTCGACGAACTGCTCGCCCAGGCTGACTTCATCACCCTGCACGTGCCCCTGACCGACAAGACCCGCAACATCCTGAGCGCCGAAGCGCTTGCCAAGGCCAAGCCGGGCGTGCGCATCGTCAACTGCGCCCGTGGTGGTCTGGTCGACGAGAAGGCGCTTGCCGAAGCGATCAAGTCGGGCCATGTCGCCGGCGCCGGTTTCGACGTTTTCGAGGTCGAACCCGCAACCGAAAGCCCACTCTTCGGCCTGCCGAACGTCGTCTGCACGCCGCATCTCGGCGCTTCGACCACGGAAGCTCAGGAGAACGTCGCGCTGCAGGTGGCCGAACAGATGTCGGACTATCTGGTCAAGGGTGCGGTCTCCAACGCCATCAACATGCCGTCGATCACCGCTGAGGAAGCACCGATCCTGAAGCCGTTCATCCGGCTTGCCGATGTTCTCGGCGCCTTCGTCGGTCAGGTGACCGAAAGCGCGATCAAGGAAATCGAGATCCTCTATGACGGCTCGACCGCCGGCATGAACACCAAGGCGCTGACGAGTGCCGTGCTTGCCGGTCTGATCCGGCCGCAGGTCGCCGACGTCAACATGGTTTCGGCGCCGGTCATGATCAAGGAAAAGGGCATCATCCTGTCCGAGGTCAAGCGTGACAAGACCGGCGTCTTCGACGGCTACATCAAGCTGACGGTGAAGACGGCGAACCAGACACGTTCGGTCGCCGGCACGGTGTTCTCGGACGGCAAGCCGCGTTTCATCCAGATCAAGGGCATCAACCTCGATGCGGATGTCGGCAACCACATGGTCTACATCACCAACACCGACGTTCCCGGCATGATCGGCTTCATCGGCATGACGCTCGGCGATGCGGGCGTCAACATCGCGAACTTCCAGCTCGGCCGCGAGAAGGAAGCCGGTGACGCGATCGCGCTGCTCTACGTCGATGGCGCTGTTTCCGAGGCCGTGCTTGACAAGCTGCGTGCCAATCCGGCAATTCGCCAGGCAAAGCCGCTGGTCTTCAACATCGATTGATGCCAGCCCAGCAAGTGGCAGCACGGTCTGCCACTTTGCCGACCCACTCACGGGACATATCGAGGACGCACCGGCCGACCGCCGGTGCGTTTTCCTGTTTCGAACGCATGTGACGAGAAATGACCGAAATGACATTCCGCTGGCGTGAGGCAAGCCTGCCCGACCTCGCATCCGTATCGGAGATCCAGCTCGTGGTTCACCAGGCCTTTCCCGAGGATGACGCCGTGCTCGCCGACCGCATCGCGCTCAGCCCTGCCGGTTGTTTCATGCTGGACTCAAAGGGCCTGTCGCGCGGCTATGTGTTGAGCCACCCCTGGCTTCGCGGTGCGCCGCCGTCGCTGAACAGCATGCTTGGCGAAATCCCTGAGGCTGCCGATACCTGGTACATCCATGACCTCGCCCTTCTGCCCGAAATGCGTGGCTCCGGGGCAGGGGGCGGCGTGTTGCCGATGCTTGCCGATGTTGCACGGACGGAAGGGTTCCGGTCGATGTCGCTCGTTTCCGTCAACGGATCCCGCCGCTTCTGGGAGCGACAGGGCTTCGAGGTTCGCATGGACGAACGGCTGGTGCAGAAGCTTTCAAGTTATGGCGATGATGCGCTCTATATGGAGCGGCATCTCGTCTGAATGAAAATGGCGCCGATTGGCGCCATTTTCGTTTTGTGCTGGATCAGGCCGCCCGCTGCGTCGAGGGCCGCCACGCTTTCTCCTCGACCGTGAACTGGGCAAGCCGGCCGGATAGCACGTTGCTTTCGCCGGCGAGCGCCTGGCTTGCGGCCGAGGTCTGCTCGACCATGGCGGCGTTCTGCTGGGTCATCTGGTCCATCTGGTTGACGGCAGTGTTGATCTCCCGCAGCCCGACCGACTGTTCGCGGGCGGCCGTCGCAATGGCGACGATGCGGTCGTTGATCTCGTTGACCCGGCGCTCGATGTCGCCGAGCGCCGAGCCGGTCGCCTCGACCAGACGCACGCCGGCCGAAACCTCGACGCCCGACGCGGTAATGAGCCCCTTGATCTCCTTGGCCGCCGTTGCCGAACGCTGCGCCAGTTCCCGCACCTCCTGCGCGACGACGGCAAAGCCCTTGCCGGCATCACCGGCGCGTGCCGCCTCGACACCGGCGTTCAGCGCCAGGAGGTTCGTCTGGAAGGCGATGTCGTCGATGACGCCGATGATCTCGCCGATCTTCGAAGACGAGTTTTCGATGCGGCCCATGGCGGTGATTGCGTCGCGAACGACCTCGCTCGAGGTGGCCGCACCCTTGCGGGCCTCGGCGACCATGCGGGTCGCCTCCTCGGCGCGGTTGGTGGAGTTCTGAACCGCTGAGGTGATCTCGTCGAGGGCGGCTGCGGTTTCTTCGAGCGACGCTGCCTGCTGCTCGGTGCGCTGCGACAGGTCGTTGGCTGCCCTGCTGATCTCATTGGCATTGCCGGTGACAACTGAGGTGGAATCGGCGATCGCGCTCACCGTCGAGCGAAGTGCGGCGACGGCGGTGTTGAAGTCCTGGCGCAGCTTTTCGTAGTCGGCGCCGAGATCGGGGACATGGGTCGTCAGGTCGCCGCTCGCGAGCCGCTCGAGCGCACCGCCGATCGTGCTGACGACATGGGCTTGCACGCGGGCGGTCGCCTGCTGCATTTCCTCGTTGGCGCTGCGCTCGCCGTCGAGCGCCATCTGCTGTTCGCGCTGGCGAACTTCGAGCGCGTTGCGCTCGATCACCGAGGCGCGCAGCACGACGAGGGCATCGGCCATGTGGCCGATCTCGTCGCGGCGGTCGGTATCCGGAACTTCCGAACGGGTGTCGTTGTTCGATACTTCGAGCATCACGTCTTTCAGCCGGTTGATCGGCCGGCTGATCGAGCGGCCGATCGCCATGGCGGCAGCCAGCGTCGCGATCGCGGCGATCGCCGTGGTGATGATCGTCATCAGCAGAGACGCATTGTACTTGGCGGCGAGATCGTCGGCATAGACACCGGTGCCGACGCCCCAACCCCAGGGCTTGAAGCCCTGAATGTAGGAGTACTTCTCGACCGGCTCCTCATGGCCGGGCTTGTCCCAATAGTAGTTGACGATACCGCTGCCCGGGTTCTGCGCCAACGCGATGAGCTCGACGTTAA
The DNA here is from genome assembly GCF_014852185.1 of Ensifer sp. ENS07. Classification (NCBI taxonomy): domain Bacteria; kingdom Pseudomonadati; phylum Pseudomonadota; class Alphaproteobacteria; order Hyphomicrobiales; family Rhizobiaceae; genus Ensifer; species Ensifer sp. ENS07. The sequence goes on from NZ_JACVBE010000005.1 coordinate 290,715, forward strand.
AGGCTTTGCCGTTGGTATCCTTGAGGCCGCGCACGTCGGTGCCGACGAGCTTCTTGGCGAGCGGGTGGGCGATCATCATGCCGTCGAAGCCGTTGATGAAGAAGTAGCCGTCCTGGCCGAAGCGCATGGCCATAACGGCGGAAATAGCGCGGCTCTGGGCTTCCTCATGCGAGAGCGTGCCATTGCGCTCCTGCTCCTCGAAGCTTGCGATCGTCGAGATCGCCGCTTCGGTGACGTTGCGCAGCATCTGCCGGCGCTCGTCGCTGACTTCCGAGTTGGCGACTTGAGTCTTGTAGGCCATGGCGGCTGCCATGAAGACCAGCGCCATCGCCGTCAATAAGTAGATACGTGTCGAAATTCTAATATTTTTCACTGCCTTAGCCCCAAGGAAAATCCTGGCGGCGACAGAAACACCCATCTGCTAATCAAGCCTTAAGTCGCCTCCCGAGTTCTAGCGATTGCATCGCCCGAAACTTGCCCGGCAGGCGCGAGACTTCTCTAGCGCGGGCGACCTTTTTCGGCGATCGCGATCCCGCCGAGCACCAAGAGCAGGGCGACGAGGTGGAAGAGGTGGAAGGTCTCGCCGATCAGCATCACCGACAGCAGCGTGCCGAAAACGGGAATGGCGTTGATGAACAGGCCGGCGCGGTTGGCGCCGATCATCTCGACACCGCGCACATAAAGCACCTGCGACATCAGCGACGGGAAGATCGCGGCATAGAGAACGATGACCCAGCCCGTGGTATCTGGGACTATCGCCGTGCCTGTGCCGATCTCCCAGAACAACAGCGGGATGGCGCTCAACAGCGCGCCGAAGGCGGGGGCGGCGATGAAGCTCTGCCAGTGCATGGTCGGCTTGTAGCGCAGCGCCACGGTGTAGCCGGCATAAACGATGCAGGCCGCGATCATCAGCGCATCGCCGAAGTTGAATTCGAGCGACAGCAGGCTGGTGACGTCGCCATGGGCCGCCGTCACCAGCACGCCGACGAGGGTGACGGTAAAGCCGATCACTTGGGCGATCGACGCCTTGGTGCGGAAGAGCACGAAGTTGAAGAGAAAGATCAGCATCGGGATGCCGGCCTGCAGAATGACGGCATTGATGGCGCTCGTATATTTGAGCGCCGAGTAGAGCAGGGCATTGAAGGTGGTGAAGCCGATCGCGCCATAGGCAAGAAGTTGCAGCCAGTGCTTGCGGATCTTGTCCCAGTCGCGGCGGATCTGCGGCGTCATCAGCACCAGGATGACGATGAGCGCGAAGACCCAGCGCAGGGTCGTCAGCATCATTGGGCTCACATGGCCAACGGCCATCTTTCCGGCGACGGAGTTGCCGCCCCAGAAGAGAGCGGTGATGCACAGATAGAAGTAGGCCCTGGAATTCACGATGGTCAGACCTGCATGGGGATGGCGACCGGCTGTCGCGATGGCGGGAGAGCGGAAGATATAGGCTCTATATCCCGGCCTTGTCATGCAAAAAGGGCGGAACGCCCGACATAACGGGGTCGCTTTCCAGATGACAACACAGTATAGATGCGCGGGTTTGAGAACAGCGCAGCCTCGGTTGCGCGCCTGAACAGGAAGAGAATTATGACGAATGTCGTAGTGGTCGGCTCCCAATGGGGTGACGAAGGCAAAGGCAAGATTGTGGATTGGCTCTCCGAGCGCGCGGATATCGTCGTGCGCTTTCAGGGCGGTCACAATGCCGGCCATACCCTGGTGATCGACGGCGTCAGCTACAAGCTGTCGCTCCTGCCCTCCGGCGTCGTGCGTCCCGGCAAGCTTGCCGTCATCGGCAACGGCGTCGTGATCGATCCGCACGCGCTGATCGCCGAAATCGACAAGCTCGGCAAGCAGGGCATTGCGATCACGCCGGACAATCTGCGCATCGCCGACAATGCCACCCTGATCCTGTCGCTGCACCGCGAGCTCGACGGCATCCGCGAGGACGCCGCCTCCAACAGCGGTACGAAGATCGGCACCACGCGCCGCGGCATCGGTCCGGCTTACGAAGACAAGGTCGGCCGTCGCGCCATTCGCGTCATGGATCTTGCCGACCTTGACACGCTGCCGGCCAAGGTCGATCGCCTGCTGACGCACCACAACGCGCTGCGCCGCGGCCTCGGCGAAGCCGAGATCAGCCATGACGCGATCATGCAGGAGCTTTCGTCGGTCGCCGCCAAGGTGCTGCCGTTCATGGACACCGTCTGGGTGCTGCTCGACAAGGCTCGCCGCAAGGGCGCCCGCATCCTGTTCGAAGGCGCGCAGGGCACGCTGCTCGACATCGACCACGGCACCTATCCGTTCGTCACCTCGTCGAACACGGTCGCCGGCCAGGCTGCCGCCGGCTCGGGCATGGGCCCGGGTTCGCTCGGCTATATCCTCGGCATCACCAAGGCCTATACGACGCGCGTCGGCGAAGGTCCGTTCCCGACTGAGCTTACCGATGAAATCGGCCAGTTCCTCGGTGAAAAAGGTCATGAGTTCGGCACGGTCACGGGTCGCAAGCGTCGCTGCGGCTGGTTCGATGCGGCTCTGGTGCGCCAGTCGGTCGCCGCCAACGGCATCACCGGCATCGCGCTTACCAAGCTCGACGTTCTCGATGGTCTCGACGAACTGAAGATCTGCATCGGCTATACTCTGGATGGGCAGCAGATCGACCATCTGCCGGCAAGCCAGGCGCAGCAAGCTTCGGCAAAGCCAGTGTATGTTACGCTTGAAGGATGGAAAGAATCGACGGTTGGCGCGCGCAGCTGGGCAGATCTTCCGGCGCAAGCGATCAAGTATGTCCGCCAGGTGGAAGAACTGATCGGTGCACCGGTTGCTCTTCTTTCGACCAGCCCGGAGCGGGACGACACAATACTTGTGACGGACCCCTTTGAGGACTAGTGTCGGCGAACTGACATTGCGTCGTGATCGCAAAGACATACCTGGGCGTATGAGAAAGTACTAATGGCGGACTTTGTTGCAGTTATTCGCAGGACCGTTGACGGCCTGTCGGAAAACACACCTGAAATGCGGGACAGGGTATACGAGAAGGCGCGCGCGGCCGTGCGCCGCCAACTCGAAAACATGAACCCGCGTCCGTCGGACGACATGATCAATCGCCAGCTGGCGAAGCTCGAAAATGCGATCGCCGAGGTCGACAGCGAACATGCCGAGGCCCTGCCGGCGCTCGATGAGCCGGAGGTAGCCGAGGCGGAGACCGTCGAACCGGTTGCCTCGGACGCTGCCGTAGACGAGCCCGTTCCGGAACCGGAACCGGAACCGGAACCGGAACCGGAACCGGAACCGGAACCGGAACCGGAACCGGAACCGGAACCGGAAGCTCAGTCTGCGCCGGTTGCCGAAAGCGAACCGGTGGCTGTTGCCGAGCAGGTCGAACAGCCGGCCGCGGAACCGGAAAGCGCCGCCGAGCCCTACCACCATGTCGAGGCTTATGAGGAACCGACGCATGTCGTCGAGCCTCATGCTGAACTGGCCGAGGAAACTCCGGTCGAGCCGGTAGAATACGAACCGGTCGTTGAGCCTGCCGAAGCCGTTGCGGCGCCGCTGGACGAAAGTCCCGTCGTGGCTCAGCCGCAAGAAGACGCGCCAGCCTACGAAGCGCCCGAGTATTCGGAGCCGGTGGCAGAAACGCAGGACACATCGGAGCCTTCCCCGTCGGTCGAGGCGCTGCACCATGCCGCGCATGAGCCGGCCTGGGAGGAAGCGCCGGCGGCAAACGCCGAGCAGAAGCCGGCACTCTCGGAGTGGGACCTGCCCGAGTGGGAGACCGTTGGTCCGACTTCGACCGTCGCTCCGGTTGCCGAACACCTCAGCGACGAGCGTGCCGCCGAGGCCCACGAACCGGATAACGCGCCCGAGCTCCTGGGGATGCATCCGGTCGCCGAGCCGGACCAACATGCGCCTGAGGCGACGCCCAAGGCGGACCCGGTGCGCGGCTGGTCGTTCGACGACAATGACCCCTTCGCGGCGATCGAAGAGCGGCGGGCCGAGAAGACTTCCGAACCGGAGATCAGCGACTGGTCATGGCCGGTCGAAAAGCCTGTTCAGGCTACTGCCGCACCGGCGGCACAGAACCAGCAGGAACGCGCTGGTACCGCTTGGGATCATATCGACGACCTGCTCGGTTTCGAGGACGCGGCCAATGCTGCTGCGGCGGGAGCCGGAGCTGCGGCCGCAGCACGCGAGCCGGAACGGGCTGGCGAAGCAACCCCGGCGGCGCCGAGGCCGACATCTTACCGGGCCACGCCGAAGCCGTCGCGCTTCAGCATTAAGCGTCTCGCAATTGCGGGCGTCGCCCTGCTGGCGCTTGGCGGCGGCGGGTTTGCCTACTGGCAGAACCGCGAAGCCGGCAATGCCTGGATCTCCGGCATGGTGGCGTCGATAACCTCGGTGGTGTCAAACATCGGCGGAGCGCCGGCAGAACAAAGCACGCCGCCGCAGCCCGCTGGCGAAACCGCCACGCAGGAACCGGCTGCGCACGACGATACCGTCGCTCCGGACAACAGCTCGACCAAGTTCACGCAGCGCCTGATGGCGGACGGATCGGAGACCGACGACGGCCCGGCCAACCCAACCGGCGAGAGCGCGGCGCAGGAAGGCAAGTCCGTGGCGCCGCAGACCGAGGCAGGCAAGCCTGTCGAAGCGGCCGCCGGGCAGGGCGGCACGACCGGCCAGGCCGGAGCGCCGGCGACAGGACAGCCGTCGGGCCAGCCGAACCAGCCTGAAGTCGCGCTTGCGACCGGCGAGAAGATGTTCCTCTACGAGGAGCGCCTTGGCCAGTCTTCGCCCACGGCCGTTCCGGGGACCGTGGCATGGACGGTGAAGGAGGAGTCGCCTGGCGGCGACGCCAAGCCCGAACCGGCAATCCAGGCCCAGATCACCGTTCCCGACCGTGGCCTCACCGCGCTGATGACGATCAAGCGGAATGCGGATCCGTCGCTGCCGGCAAGTCACGTCATCGAATTCGTGTTCTCGCTGCCGTCGAACTTCGAAGGCGGCGCTATCGACAGCGTCCAGCGCGTATCGATGAAGCGGACCGAGCAGGACCGGGGAGACGCCTTGATCGCGGTTCCGGCCAAGATCACCGACGATTTCCACATGATCGCGCTGAACGATGCGACGGACGCCATCGGCAACAACACCGAACTGCTGCGTAGCCGCAGCTGGATCGATATTCCGCTCACCTATCGCAACGGCCGCCGCGCGCTGCTGACGCTTGAAAAGGGGCAGAGCGGTACGGATGCCTTCAACCAGGCGATGCGCGCCTGGTCGACGACGGGAACGGCTGCCGAAAGCAACAGCCAGTAAGCTCGATAAGAGCGGTAGATACAGAAAACCCGGCGGAAGCAACCGCCGGGTTTTTTGTTGGTTTTCGCGCTCTTGAAGCAGAACCTTTGTTGAAGTGCTGCAGTCGCCTCAGGCGCCTTCGACGACGCGCAAGGAATTGGCGCGCTCCAGCGCTGCCTTGCGCACGGCATCCTGAACCTTTTCGAAGGCGCGAACCTCGATCTGTCGGACGCGCTCGCGGCTGATGTCGAACTCGGCCGAAAGATCCTCAAGCGTCAGCGGATCTTCGGTCAGACGGCGTGCTTCGAAGATGCGACGCTCACGGTCGTTGAGCACCTTCATCGCGTTCGCCAGCAGCGCCCTGCGGCTTTCGAGCTCGTCCTGCTCGATCAGGATTTCTTCCTGGTTGTCGTGATCGTCGACGAGCCAGTCCTGCCATTGGCCGGAATCGCCTTCGCTCGCCTTGATCGGCGCATTGAGCGAGGCGTCGCCGGACAGGCGGCGGTTCATCGACACGACTTCGTCCTCGCTCACCTTGAGCGTGGTGGCGATTTCCTTGACCTGCTCCGGCTTCAGGTCACCCTCATCGAGTGCCTGGATCTTGCCCTTGAGGCGGCGCAGGTTGAAGAACAGCCGCTTCTGGTTGGCGGTCGTGCCCATCTTGACCAGCGACCACGAGCGCAGGATGTACTCCTGGATCGCCGCCTTGATCCACCACATTGCGTAGGTGGCGAGACGGAAGCCGCGATCGGGTTCGAACTTCTTCACGGCCTGCATCAGGCCGACGTTGCCCTCCGACACGACTTCGCCGATCGGCAGGCCGTAGCCGCGATAACCCATCGCGATCTTGGCGACGAGGCGAAGGTGGCTTGTGACGAGCTTGTGTGCCGCTTTGCGGTCGTCATGTTCCTGGTACCGCTTGGCGAGCATGTACTCTTCCTGCGGCTCCAGCATCGGGAACTTGCGAATTTCGTCGAGGTAACGATTGAGGCCGCCTTCTCCAGCGGCAATGGACGGCAAATTGTTTCGGGCCATATGAAGCACCCCCCTTTTTAGTCTCCGGCCTCCGGTCGGCAAGCCGGGCATGTGGGTCTTCGTCAAGACCCCACGAACGTAGAAAATAAGTACGGCGAAAGCATGATTCAAGGAGTCCGGTTCACAAGCATGTGACGCCGGAGCGACGGAAATGTCACGAATAGAGGCTCGCCTTAGATCGGAATTCTTTCGCCGGATTTCAAGGGGCGGTCACTCCCCGCTGCGCAGCGCGTCGATCAGCGCTGCCATGTCGGCCGGCATCGGTGCTTCGAAATGCATGGTCTCGCCGGTCGAGGGATGTTCGAACTGCAGCATGAAGGCATGCAGCGCCTGGCGGTGAAACTGATTGACCACGGTCTTGGCGGCCTCCGGCAGAAGGTTCGCCTTGGTTCTGAAGGCGGCGCCGTATTCGGGATCGCCGATCAGCGGGTGGCCGATATGAGCCATGTGCACGCGGATCTGGTGGGTCCGGCCCGTTTCCAGGTGGCATTCGATGGTCGAGGCGAGCGAGGTGCCGTCGGGCTTTTCGAGATAGCGCTCGACCACCTCGTAATGGGTAATCGCCTCGCGGGCGTCGTCGCTGCCCTCGCGCTTGACCGCGCGCTTCGTCCGGTCGCCGGCGCGGCCGAGCGGCGCGTCGATCGTACCCTTCAGTTGCCGTGGCCGCCCCCAGACGACCGCCCGGTAGGCGCGCTCGAGCGGGCCGGTGCGGCCGTGGTCGGCAAACTGGTCCGAGAGATGGCGATGGGCCGCATCGTTCTTGGCGACGACCATGACGCCGCTCGTCTCCTTGTCGAGGCGATGGACGATGCCGGGGCGCTTGACGCCGCCGATGCCCGACAGGCTGCTGCCGCAATGGTGGATCAGGGCGTTGACCAGCGTGCCGGTCCAGTTGCCGGCGCCCGGATGCACGACAAGGCCGGCCGGCTTGCACAGCACGATCAGGTCGCTGTCCTCATAGAGCACGTCGAGGGGAATGTTCTCGCCCTTCGGCTCGGGATCTTCCGGCTCGGGCAGGTCGATCTCGAAAACGTCGCCCGGTTGTACCTTCTTTTTCGGTTCGCTCACCGGCTTGCCGTTGACCGACACCGCACCCTGTTCGATCAGGGCCTTGATGCGGTTGCGGGAGAATTCACCCGAAAGTGCGTCCGTCAGGAAGGAATCGAGCCGCCCTGCGGCATCCTCGCCCGCCGTCAGGACTTTCCTATTGGCCGTTGCTTGTTTAAAGGGGTCGTTCATTCCGCTAAAAATCCGAAAAAAGGCCAGCCATGACCGCAATCGAGCCCGACGACCAGGAAGACAAGCCGCTAGATCCGGCGATGGAAAATGTCCGCCGCAAGATGGTGAAGCTGCAGCTCGTCTCGGCCGGCGTCATGTTGGTCATGCTTATGGCTGTCCTTGGAACGATTGTCTACAAGCTGACACGCACGGATGAGAAAGCGCCGGCCCAGACGTCCGCTGCCGTCGTCCCGAGCGAGGCACCGCTCAACGCCGTTGCCGCGCTGCCCGCAGGCTTCACCGTGACGAATGTCGCGCTTTCGGGCTCGCAGGTGCTGTTCTACGGCAACCTGCCCGGCGCCGAGCCGCGCGCCATCGTCTTCGACATCGGCACCGGCCGCATCGTTGCGGATATTACCGTTCGGACGAACTGACGGCATGCCAGGCGCCCTCCCGCCCGTCTTGCGCATCGACGATCCCGCCGATCCCCGGATCGCCGGTTTCGTCTCGATCAAGGAGCGCGATCTGACGGGGCGGCAGGGTCGCTTCATCGCCGAAGGCACCGTGGTGCTGCGCATGCTGGCTGCCGCGCACGAGACCGGCCGTGGCTTTGCGGCCGAGGCCCTCCTGCTTCTGGAAAACCGTCTGGAGGGCGTTGGCGACATTCTTCGGCGTTTCCCGCCTGACGTGCCGGTCTATGTGGCGAATGCGCAGGTGTTCGACGCGATCGCCGGCTTCAACATGCATCGCGGCGTGCTGGCACTCGGGCGCCGCGAAGGCGAGCCGGATCGCGACGCGCTGATCGCGTCGCTACCCGCGTCGAGCCTGGTGCTGGCGGCGTGCGGCATCTCCAACCACGACAATATGGGTGCGCTTTTCCGAAACGCCGCGGCCTTCGGGGTCGATGCGGTGCTGATGGACGAGACGAGCTGCGATCCGATGTACCGCAAGGCGATCCGCGTTTCCGTCGGTTCCGTGCTGACGGTGCCTTTTGCCCGCGAAGGGTCCGTTGCCGTCATGCTGCAGCAGCTGCAGGATGCGGGCTTTGCAATCTGGGGCCTGTCGCCGGCGGGAACGATCGACATCGGGGCGATCCCGGCGGCACAGCGCACGGCGCTTCTGATGGGGACCGAGGGCGAGGGGCTGCCGCAATCGGTGATGACGGCGATCCAGACGGCGCGCATCCGCCAGCGTCCTGGGCTCGACAGCCTCAATGTGTCGACCGCGGCGGGCATCGCATTGCACCAGGTGGCATTGATCAACGGCCGGATCTGACGGTTCGCACTGGTGTAAGGGCAGATGATTCCGACCGCTGCGCGCACTACTCGCGCGGCAGGATGTCCTTGACGCGCTTTGCCAGGCTTTTCCTGTTACCGGTGCCTTCTTCCTCGCCCGAGAGCAGGCCGAGGATGGGGGAGGCGGCGCCTTCGTTCGTCGCCGTCAGTGCGACCATGCCCGCGGCGATTGCTGCGACTTCATCACGAAGCGCCTCGTCATGGGCTGCGGACTTGGAGTTGGTTAGGCGCTCCGAAAGGGCGGTGGCGCGATTGCGCAGGTCGTCGGCGGCGACGATGGAGCCGGGCTCCCCTCCTACGGATTGGGCCGGTTCCGCGGCGCCGTTGGCGGCCGGTTCGGATGCCGGCTTGCGGTCGCGGCGCAGGGGAAAGGCGACGCCCGCGGCGCGGAGAGCCTTGGCGGCGTCACGCATTTCCTGGTTGGTGTCCTTGACCTTGGCTTTCAATCTCTCGATTTCCCCGGCGCGCCTTTCGAGCGCGCTCTCGCGATCGGCGCTGGTCGCCATTTCGCGCGCAAGCTTGTCTTCCAGCCGGTGAAGGCGGGTCCCGTCGCGCGACAGGCGGAGCTCCATTTCCTTTGCATGGGTGGTCTCGGTCTTCAAGTCGCTGCGCAGGGCTTCGCGCTCGTCGCGCAGCGTGGCAATCCGGCTCTTCAGATGCTCGACCTCGGTCTCGCGCGCAGCCAGATCGATCCGCAGATTGTCGGTCTGGGCCGCATCCTGGGCGAGCTGGGCGTCGCGCTTTCTGATCTCGTCAGCCTTGCCGGCGTTGTCCCGCTCGACGCTGTCGAGGGTCGCCTTCATGCGTTCCAGCCGCTGTTCGAACTGGCGGATGGCCGAGCGCATGTCTGCCGCCTCAACGTTCATGTCGGCCAGCTGGGCGTGCAGATCGGCGTTTTCGCCACTGAGGCGACGGGCTTCCTGCAGGCTCTTCTCGTTGGTCAGCATCAGCGACACGCCCTTGTCCCGTTCGCGCTTCAGGGCCTGAAGCGTGCGGGCATTCTCGGCGGCAAAGGCGGCGCGGGCAGCATCCTTTTGCGCGCGCACCTCCTGAGGGCTGAGCGGCATCGTCGCTTTCAGCCGGTCCTCGGCGAAACGCACGATCCGGCGGTGGATCGCCGGTGCGACCAGGAGACCGATGATGATCGCCGTCAGAAAGCCCAGGGCAAAGAGAAGCGAGAATTGGATCACGAGCTGGCCGTTTCGAAACTGGACCGGAAACCGAACCGCCTGCCCGGCCACAAAGGGCACGGCAGGCGCTCCATCTTCCGCTTCCTTGCACTAAACATGACGTTTCGTGCGCTGCAAGTCTATGGTGCCGGATTTTGCGACAGGCAGGTCCGGCAACGGTCTTAGAAGGGATTCCAGGTGGGGGTCTGGGTCATCTTGAGGTAGCCGACATTGACGCCGAGGCGCGCGCCGATGCCAGTGCGGATCGGCACCACGACGATGTTCTCGTCGGTCAGCACCGTCATGCCGACGCCGGCAACCACATAGGCCGAGCCGGAGACGCCGCCGAAGCGCTTGTAGAGCGCCGGCACGCTCGGCAGATTGTAGACGAGCATCATCGCGCGGCTGCCTTGGCCACCCCAGTCGATGCCGAGCGACGGACCCTGCCAGAAGACGCTGTGCTGTCCGGCATTCTTGGTGTTGAGCTCGCCTTCGCCATAGGTGAGGCCGGCGATGAACGCGCCTGAGCCTTCCTGCCCGAGAATGTAGCCGTTCGGCAGGCCGTAGCGTTCAAAGGCACGTTCGACGACCTTGGCAAGGCCGCCCGAAGTTTCGCCGAAGAAGCCGTGACCGGCATCGACGATTTCCTGCATGGTGTATTGGCTGTTGTTGTTCGCCGACTGGGCGTGCGCAGCGGACAGGGCGCCGGCGACCAGAAACATCGTGGCCAGGACAACACGGCGAGCCGATGTGGCTGCCTTCATGATCTGATGCATCATATCCTCCGTCAGGCGCGAAAATTGCTCGCTTGCGGGTTTGCAGTGGCCGACAGTCAGATCACTGCTCGGCCAGTTGGGGTCTGGACCAATGCCATGCAATTTGAACTGATGGTCTTAACAATCGGTTTACCAAATGTGGTGTCATTATGTTCCACTGATGAACGGCTGCGCCGGGCAGCTCATGACTTGCGTCTTCACGCGTGAGGCTTTACCGGCGTGACCACGGCGCGTGCTCCAGGCGACGGCCGATGGCACCAAACAAGGAACTAAGATGGCAACGAATCCGAACCTGACATTGACGGGACCCGATCTGGCCGCGCTTCTGTGCAGCCGGGTTTGCCACGACATCATTTCCCCGGTCGGCGCCATCAACAACGGCCTGGAACTGCTCGACGAGGGCGGCGCCGATGCCGATGCGATGGACCTCATCCGCACGAGCGCGCTCAACGCCTCTGTCCGGCTGAAGTTTGCGCGCCTTGCCTTCGGTGCCTCGGGTTCGGTCGGCGCGTCGATCGACACTGGCGAAGCGGAAAAGGCCGCCAAGGATTTTGCCGCTGCCGAGAAGAAGACCGAGGTCAATTGGCACGGCCCGCGGGCGATCATCGCCAAGAACCGGGTCAAGCTGCTTCTGAACCTCTTCCTGATTGCCTACGGCGCCATTCCGCGCGGCGGCTCGATCGACGTGACGCTCGAGAATCCGGAATTCGACGCCGCGTTCACGCTCGTTGCGAAGGGCCGGATGATGCGGGTACCGCCGAGGCTGGTGGAACTCCTGTCCGGCACGCCGGAAGAGGCGGTCGATGCCCATTCGATCCAGCCCTATTACACCGTGCTTCTCGGCGAGGAGGCGCGCATGGACATCGCCGTTACCTCGACCGGCGAGGAAATCATCTTTACGGCCAAAATGCAGCCTGAGGTTTAATTCGACGGCGCCAGGTATTCCGATTTCTTGACTTCTCGACAGCCGCCGGGTGCCATCGCATCCGGCGGAAACGTATCTGCCATATGCGTTTCGATCTCGCTCGCATTCTGGAAAATTTAATGTTTTCAGAGTGTTGATCCCGCATGAAAAAGCTTCGTTAAGCAAACTCCGTAACGAAATCTTTCCCAAATTTGTATAGAGTTGTTTCAGGAATGCCGATACGCGTATAGGTAAGTGGCGAAGGGAGTTGGACATGCGACGTTTGATGATTGCCGACGGCTCGGATGTCGTGCGGAAAGTTGGAAAACGTATCCTCTCCGGCATGGGCTTCATGGTTTACGAGGCGTCGAACAGCCTCGAGGCGCTTGTGCGCTGCGAAGCGGAACTCCCGAACATCCTGATCATCGACGCGGGTCTCGAAGGCGCGCTCGAGCTCATCGGCAATATTCGCCGGTTGCCGAACGGCCCTTCGGTGCGGATCTATTACTGCGTCGTCGAGGCAGACCTGAAGAAGATGATGGCCGGCAAGCGCGCTGGCGCGGACGACTTCCTGCTGAAGCCTTTCGACCGCAAGATCCTGACCAGCGTTTTCGCGAGCCAGTCGATGGCGGCCTGAGCCGCCTTATCCTGATCTGTTTGCAGCAAAATCAAGCCGTGGCGTTTGCCGCGGCTTTTTGTTGTGTGCGGAGCGGGCGAGCGGATCAGATTTTCGAGCGTCGGGGAAGGGGAGGGTGCAGGCGCGCGCAACCCTGGCATCCGCCGGGCATTGCAGGACCGGCAAGCGTGGTCGTTTGCGCGCAAAACAAAACCCGCCTCATAGGCGGGTTTTGCGAAACTCTTGAATGTCGGGCCCGCATCATGCGGGGATCGATGCAAGCCCTGGCGGGGAATCAGGCAGTTTCGGCGTATTCGGCACCATCCGGCTCGCGCAGCACATAGCCGCGGCCCCAGACGGTTTCGATGTAGTTGGCGCCGCCGGCGGCGTTTGCAAGCTTCTTGCGCAGCTTGCAGATGAAGACGTCGATGATCTTCAGTTCCGGCTCGTCCATGCCGCCGTAGAGGTGGTTCAGGAACATTTCCTTGGTGAGCGTCGTGCCCTTGCGCAGCGAGAGCAGCTCGAGCATCTGGTATTCCTTGCCGGTCAGGTGGACGCGCTGTCCGCCGACTTCAACCGTCTTGGCATCCAGGTTGACGATGAGCTCGCCGGTGGAGATGACCGACTGGGCGTGGCCCTTGGAGCGGCGGACGATCGCATGAATGCGAGCGACCAGTTCGTCCTTGTGGAACGGCTTGGTCATGTAGTCGTCTGCGCCGAAGCCCAGGCCGCGAACCTTGTCTTCGATGCCGGCCATACCCGAAAGAATCAGGATGGGTGTCTTCACCTTGGAAAGACGCAGCGTTCTCAAGACTTCGTAGCCGGACATGTCCGGCAGATTGAGGTCGAGAAGGATGATGTCGTAGTCATAAAGTTTGCCGAGATCGACGCCTTCTTCACCGAGATCGGTGGTGTAGACGTTGAAACTCTCGGACTTGAGCATCAGCTCAATGCTCTGAGCCGTTGCACTGTCGTCTTCAATTAATAGAACCCGCATATTCTTCCCCTTTTCCGCCGCCCAAGGTTGTCGTGGCACCCTTACGCGATACGGATCCAGTCGTTGCCTGATTTGGAGGCTGCCACCAAATGGTTAACAAATTCTGATTCCCTCTGGCAAGGTGTATCGAGTTTGTTAAATATTTTTAGCAGTCTCCTGATTTCAAACGTGAATCCAGAACGGCTAATCTCATGTGAAACATGAGGAAATGCCGTTATCTGACTCTTCTGACTCGTTAATGCCGGGGCGGTCACATTTCGTGCCTCAGCATTTACGGAGCCTTAAATCATCACGCCTATGATTAACGATGCCCGTAAACGAAAGGTTACCAGCGGTAGGCTTTTGTTAATATCGCTGAAGATTTTTCGTTTCCGGCCCTGTTCGGGCCGGCTCGCGGGCAAATCAGTAACCGGGGTCTCGTTATCCACGGGAGTATTGCGTATGAAAGCACGTGAGAGCCTTGTCCGCCTGAAGGAATTTCAGGTCCGGGAGAAGCAGCGTCAGCTGAACCAGCTTCAGATGATGATGGCTGAGTTCGAACGGATGACCAAGGATCTGGAAAATCAGATTATTTTCGAGGAGAAGAAGTCGGGTATCTCCGATCCCCAGCACTTCGCCTATCCCACCTTCGCCAAGGCCGCACGTCAAAGAGCCGACAATCTTCAGGTTTCCATTCGCGAACTGAAGACGCAGCAGGATGCTGCCGAACTCGCGCTCGAAGAAGTGCAGGCTGAATACGCGAAGGCGGCGGCCCTCGAAGAGCGGGACACGTCGACCCGCCTGCGGGCATAGCTGCGGCTCCTGCGCCAAAATCCGGCGCAGCGGGCCGTAACGCCTTGTTCCAAAGGGTGATTTGAACCCCGAGCCGGATCCGGCAAGGGGGATTTGTCCGTTGGACGGGCCGATTGCCCGTTTCGGAGCAGATGGTTCCATCCTTGACGGATCATGCGGCTGGCATGATCCGATCTGGCACGATCGTGACAAGACAAAAAGACCCGCCCGATGCCTCGGCATCCGGGCGGGTCTTCTCATTTTGAGGCCTGCAGGGCCGCGCCTCTTTCAAGACGCGCCAAGGTCGCGATTTCGATTTAAGATTTGTGCCGTGGCTGCCGCGGTTGTCTCAACCCTGGATGACATCCTGCCATTCGGGATGCCGCATCGCCTGGGCCTTCATGAAAGGGCAGAGCGGAATGATCTTCCAGCCGCCCTTGCGGGCTTCCTCGATCGCATGCTTGGCCAGCGCCTGGCCGACACCCTTGCCGCGCAGAGCATCCGGAACGAGCGTATGATCGACGATGATCAGTTGAGGCGAGGTGCGCGAATAGGTCATTTCACCGGTATGGCCTTCGACTGATGTCGAGTAGCGGCCGTGCGATCCGGTTTCCTCGTGCATAATTTCCATGGCAGCCTTCCTTGATGAACGGGTTTGTCTGCGTGGAAGCTAGCGCAGTTTTCCGCAAATCGGAATCGCCTGCCCCGCCATCGCCGGAGGACAGAGCGTTCGTTAAACGCAACCAATGCCGGTGCGCGCGGGACCTGGAAAAACGACGGCGGCGGCCCCGGGAAACCCGGAGCCGCCGCGCGACCTATGGCCCTGTGATGGGCGAACTAGTGGCGATACTGCTGGATGCGAGTGGTGCGCAGGCCGGCGAGACCGTGATCGTTGATCGAGGACTGCCAGGACAGGAACTCCTCGACGGTAAGGGTATAGCGTTCGCACGCCTCTTCCAGGCTCAACAGGCCACCGCGCACGGCGGCAACAACCTCAGCCTTCCTGCGGATCACCCAGCGCCGGGTATTAGCCGGCGGCAGATCCGCAATCGTCAGAGGGCTGCCATCGGGGCCGATGACATATTTCACGCGTGGTCGCATCATTTCGGTCATGGGACTCTCTACACAAACTCAAGACCATATGACCGTGACCTTAGCCTGCCACATTTAACATTTGCCTAAGCGTCAAGTAACAATTTGCTCATAATTTGAGACACTTCCGGTGGGCTTTTATCCGCGTGTGGCGCCCCTTAGATCTTGGGGCAATATTTCCCCGACTTGTGGAAACGCTTGAGAACAATCCGGATTCTCGCGGAATTGACATGGGAGCCATGCAAATACCACATTTCACTTTAACTAAAATTTTTGGTAACGAAGCCCCGAAATAAGGATGAGCGTCGTATGTACGCTCCCGCATTCATTCTTGGTGCATCGTCATAGTTTTCACAACCGGGCGCGTTTCTTTCGCGGGCAGGCCGGGAGCGGCAGTTTTATTTCGCCTGTCGGGTGAATTTCATGCTCCTGAAGATGTGGGGCGTTGTTTGTATTTCTCTCGACCGGTGCGGTGGCGCCGGGGATGTGGTGATCGCAGATGAAGGAATCGCATGAACCGGCCTTGCTGCGCGAGGCTGAAACGGTGGAGATGTTTTCGGACATCGATACGGCCACCGTCCGCACCGAGTACGAACTTCTGCATCTCATGCGGCGGTTGATCGCGCGCTATGGCTTCGGCCATTTCATGATCGCGCGCATGCCGCTGGCCGAACAGCAGCGCTTTTCCGAGCGGCTAGTGCTCAGCAACTGGCCGTCCGAACTGGTGCGCCAGTACGACGCCTGCGAGACTTTCCAGTCGAGCGGGCTGGTCGAAAAGTTGCGGTTCACCAAGCTGCCGGTGACCGGCGGGGCCGAGCTGCTCGATGTTGCGGCCAAGCCCGCGGACGAGGCCATGGTGCACCGCCTGCTGGCCCATCCGGAGATGGCGCGCCATTTCGCGGTGCTGCTGCACACGAGTGGCGGCGATCCCTTCATCGCCATGCTTTCGGGCCGTCGCGAGGCACCTGCCGGCGTCGAGCGGGCGACGCTGTATCTCACGCTGGTCCAGCTTTTCGAATGCCTGGAGCGCACCTTCGACACCGGCAATACGGCACGTGAAAAACTCTCGAGCCGCGAGTTGGAATGTCTGCGCTGGGCGGCTGCCGGCAAGAGCAGCGACGAGATCGGCATCATCCTGGGGATCTCGACCTACACGGTCAGCAGCTACTTCAAGAGCGCGACCCGCAAGCTCGATGCCGTCAACCGCATGCAGGCGATTGCCCGCGCCATGCGATTGAAGCTGATCTGACGCCTTTAAGGCCGGGCAGCGGCAGCGGCCGGCCTTGCCGCCGGACGGACAAGTTTCTATATGTCGCGGAACTGAAAGTACTGCGGCGCGCTCTATGCATCCGATTGATGCCGGCCGCCGCGGAGCCGAAGATGCCGTGGGCCGAGAGTTCCTCGGCAAAGCATCGCATGAAGCGTGAAACAGGGCAGGCGCAAGGTTGCCGCCCGAAGGCCGGATTGGATCCCGTGAACAGTCTCGATTTTGACCGCAAGCCCGAAGATACGCGTGTCGTCGTTGCCATGTCCGGTGGCGTCGATAGTTCCGTCGTTGCCGGCCTGCTCAAACGCGAGGGCTACGACGTTCTCGGCATCACGCTGCAACTCTACGATCACGGCGCCGCCGTGCACCGTGCCGGCTCCTGCTGTGCCGGCCAGGACATCGACGATGCACGCCGCGTTTGCGAAACCCTCGGCATTCCCCACTACGTGCTCGACTACGAAGCGCGCTTCCGCGAAACGGTGATCAATCCCTTCGCCGAAAGCTATATCGCCGGCGAAACGCCGATCCCTTGCGTTGCCTGCAACCAGACGGTCAAGTTTGCCGACCTGCTTTTAACCGCCAAGGAGCTTGGCGCCGATGCGCTGGCGACCGGCCACTACATCCGCTCGCGCCCGAGCCCGAAACCGCGCTATGCCGGCCAGCGGGCGCTCTACCGGCCGACGGATGCCGATCGCGACCAGAGCTACTTCCTCTTTGCAACGACGCAGGAGCAGATCGACTATCTGCGCTTCCCCTTGGGGCATCTCTCCAAGGCCGAGACCCGCAAGCTCGCCGAGGAGATGGGCCTCGTCGTCGCCCAGAAGGCAGACAGCCAGGACATCTGTTTCGTGCCCCAGGGCAAGTACAGCGACATCGTGTCGAAGCTGAAGCCGAATGCAGCGCTTTCCGGCGAGATCGTGCATCTCGACGGCCGCGTGCTCGGCACGCATGAGGGCATCCTGCACTACACGATCGGCCAGCGCCGCGGCATCGGCGTTGCGACCGGCGAGCCGCTCTACGTCGTCTATCTCGACGCCCGCTCGCGCCGCGTCATCGTCGGCCCCAAGGAGGCGCTGGAAACGCGCCGCGTCTACCTGCGCGACGTCAACTGGCTGGGTGATGAGGACGTCGAAGTGGCCGCTGCGCGGGGCTTTGAATGTTTCGCCAAGGTGCGCTCCACCCGCCAGCCGGCGCCTGCCGTGCTCGCGATGGACGAAGAGGGCATCTATGTGGAGCTTGCGGAAGGCGAAGCCGGTATTGCACCCGGCCAAGCCTGCGCACTCTATTCCGGCGTCGGCGAGGATGCGCGCGTTTATGGCGGCGGATTTATTCGCAAATCGGAACGCGAAGCCGGCGCAGAAGCCGCGCTGAAGGCGCTGCTTTCGGCGCAGGCAGCCGCCTGAAGCCCTTGATTTCCGGGCTGTT
The DNA here is from genome assembly GCF_014852185.1 of Ensifer sp. ENS07. Lineage (NCBI taxonomy): Bacteria > Pseudomonadati > Pseudomonadota > Alphaproteobacteria > Hyphomicrobiales > Rhizobiaceae > Ensifer > Ensifer sp. ENS07. The sequence continues at coordinate 308,569 of NZ_JACVBE010000005.1, forward strand.
GTGAAAACTTCACATTTTCCCGGAGACTTGGGTTGACAGTGGGCGGAAGCGGGCCGTATAAGCCGCCCGTCCAGTCAAGACGGCTTCCACTTCGAAGCCCTGACGCGGTACCCGGCGGAGTAGCTCAGTAGGTTAGAGCAGAGGAATCATAATCCTTGTGTCGGGGGTTCGAATCCCTCCTCCGCTACCATTTGTTCCCGAGTGAATCGATAATAGTTTGCTTGTACGGCATGCGTTACCACCTCGGGGCGAATGAGGTGGTCGATTCATTACGCGCGCTGGATGAGTTGCTGAAAAGGCGCCAAGCGGGCACTCTGTTTGAATGCTCTTAGCCATCCGCAGTGTGCAAATGTACACGTGCTGCGGTGTTCGGCAGGAAATCGATGACGGGTACCCTCAGCCTAAAATCAATCGGTCTTTCCGTACCGTCTTCATATTGTCCGTTTACAATGATCTCAGCGATCGTTGTAGTGCTAAGACCCCCAATGAGTTCGATGAAGTCTTCAACTTCTTCCTGGAAGAGCAGTTGGAAGTCGAAGATATCTGGACGACCTTGTCTGTCTATCCAGCCTTCTACGCCAGGCACTGTGTTGAGCCATCCTGCCGCATTGATCCCGCAGTCGTTGACGACTCCGCCGGGCGTGAATTGGTCCTCAGACCAGCGAAACTTGATCGGCATGGGAATTGCGACATCCGCGCACCGGATCCTGATCCGGTGAATGGCGAGGGTACGCCTGTTCCAATTGATGAAGCGCAGAACCGCACGTGTGTGGTCGAAAGCGTAGACGTGGACCTGAAAGACGGGATCGCCATCTCCGAGCGCGAATGCAGTTGTCGCCTTTGTTCCGCCAATTGGTGATAAACGAAGTATGCGCCGACCGCGGCTGCGAGAAATCCCACCCGCCGGCCGTCGCTGCCAGCCAATCCTGTACGGTGCATCTCGACGCTTCGCAGAGCTCCCAGTTCGTCACATCTGGAAAGAAGCGAATAAGCAGTACAAAGGCGGCCAAGGTCAGCGCGCTTAGAACCGGAATGTAGAAGCCTCTGTCGTTCATAGGCATATCCCCATCCTACGCATGGTAAGCGGGGACGGTTCCATTCCGCAATCTGGAGATGACTGCTCGTGGCTGGCCGGTTACGGCATCAATCTCTAACGATTTTAAGATTGCAATGATTGATGAGGGAGATCTGGCACGAAAGCGCTCGTCTGAGGCACGCACAATCGCCGTCAATGGTGCGGCGGCTTCAAGGGCAATGTCAGCGCCGGTCCGCTCTTGACCCCGAACTGTCTGCGGAACTGCCTTGACGCGCTGCCGTCAAAGAGCGATTGCGGCAGCGGGGCGCCGATGGCCCATTTGTATTTGGCGTCCTGATCGTTGCTCAGCGCCTGATGCGCCACGGCGCTCAGGGGCAGGACGTATTCCGGCTTGCGCAGGCCTCTTTCGGAATTGCCGAGCCAGGTCAGTACCACCAGGATTTCGCCGCCGAGTTCCAACACATCGAGTGCGAGCGGTTTTCCGCCGACGGAGGCGCGGACGGCCTGCTCGTGGAACTTGAACGCGCTGAGTTTCAGTTCGTTTTGCGGATCCGTCATTTCGGGCCTTCCTGGATATGCTGCTAATGCTGTCTTGAGCGGCGATTCGTTCAGTCAGCGTTCCCTATCATAATCCCTCTGGCCATACATGGAGCCGATGATCGATGCAAAAGGCGCCGCCATCATCGATGGCAGCGCCTGCAGATGCGGCTTGAGAGGGTGTGCGTAGAAACCAGTCGGGCATGCTGCCCGGCTGCCGCCGCGGGGTAGGTCGCCTCAGCGATGAATCGACGAAGTGATCGTCGTGTAGTCCGGCAGGTCGATGTTGGCGATTTCGGCTGCGCGATATTGGGACAGGGCGAAGTGCATGATGGCGATCACGGTGATCGAGAAGACCAGTACGGTGACGTTGACGCCGAAAGCGGTTTTGATCATGTCCTTGTCCTCCAGTCCCTGCGTTCGTTGATGTGTGACTAAGAACCGTGACATGGAGACTATCGTGTGGCGTCAATCGTGCTGTTCCCCGGGGAACATGGAATATGGTTGCTGAATTCTTAACCGGCGTGGCCTGAAAACCGCAGGTGCGGAGATCGCTTGCGATCGTCGGGGCTGCGGATAAGGTGCGCGGTCCGGGACCGGATCAGGACCGGACATCTTCACAGGCTGACGCCCTCGCAAAGTCGCGTTGGCCACAGCCGGACGCGCGGCACGCCTCGCGCTGCCGCATTTTCAGAAGCGATTGCATCATGACCATCTCCATCCGCCCCTCCCGTCCATCCGATTTTCCGCGCACCTTCGAGATCTGGCGCAGCGCCGTTGTCGCCACCCATGATTTCCTGACGCCGGAGGATTTTGCTGCGATCGAGGTGCTGGTGCGCGACCAGTATCTGCCGGCCGCCGAGTTCTGGATTGCCGCGGATGAAAATGACCTGGCGCTCGGTTTCATGGGCATGAGTGGGGCGCAGATCGACTCGCTCTTCGTCCACGCCGAGGCGCGCGGCGCTGGCGTCGGTCGGCGGCTTGTCGAGCATGCGATGAGCCTGCATCCGGTGCTGACGGTTGACGTCAACGAGCAGAATGTGTCCGGCGCCGGTTTCTATCGGCGAATGGGTTTTGAGGTGGTCGGGCGTTCGCCTGTCGACGATGCAGGCCGGCCCTATCCCCTGCTGCATCTGAGGCGCGGCTGAACGACGCGAGACGGCGCCCGATCAGGCGGCCGGCTTGTCGATGGTGATCAGGAAGAGGACGGCAGAGGCCGCCGGTTCGATGGTTAAGGAGGCTGCGCCCGTCAGCACGGCCGTGTCGCCCGCTGCCAGGTCGGCCGTGGCGTCACTTGCGGTCAACCGCACGGCGCCGCCGTGGCATAGCACGAGGGTCGTGCCCCCCAGGTTTTCTGCCCTGCGCGGATGATCGAGTGCCAGTCGCTGAACCGAGTGCGTGAGCCTGCCGCGCCGTGTCATGACGTTGAGGTCGACGATCGGACCGTCGACGAGGGTCGCTGATGTTGCGACGTCGGCCGGGAAGGGGAGCGGCGCCGTCTCGCCGGTCATCAAAGCGGGCCTGCGACCCTCGATCATCAGCCGCATACCCTTGCCCTGAAGGATCGACAGCGTGCGGTCGATACCGGGGAAGCTGGAGAAGGGGCCATCGGTGGCGACGGTCGCCATGCTGACGCGCCAGTCGAAATCGGCAAGCGACGCCTTCTCGGGGAAAATGGCGATCTCCACCGTCTCACCGCCGCCGTTCTTCCAGGGCATGCGCTTGTAGTCTTTCGCGCGCAGCACCTTCATGGCGTGCCTCCTTCGATCAGTGTGCGCATGCGGGCGAAGTCGCCGTTGAGCGGCCGGTCGTCGGCATAGGTGGGGATTTCCGAGCGAATGCGCCGGTAAAGCGCGTCGGTGCGTGCGGCGCGGCCACGCGGCTGCAGGTCATAGGCCTGCGACGCCGCAAGCAGTTCGATCGAAAGGATCGTTTCGAGGTTGTCGGCGATGGCAAGTGCCTTCCAGGCGGCCGGCGTCGCATGCGTCAGGATGTCCTCCTGCAGCGCCGAGGTGATGCCGCCATCGAGGCTGGCGGGGGCCGCGAGGCGCCGGTTTTCAGCGGAAAGGGAAGCGGCGGTGTACTGGGCGATCATCAAGCCGGAGGCAACACCGCTATCGCCGGCGAGGAAGGCCGGCAGGCGGCTCACCAGCGGATTGACGAGCCGGTCGATGCGGCGCTCGGAGATGGCAGCGACTTCGGCAACGGCGACGGCCAGGCTGTCCATGGCAAGGCCGAGGGCAGCCCCGACCGCATGGGCCTGCGAATGCACCTCCGGCGCTTCGGGCGTGCCCGACACGGCCGGGTTGTCGGTGAGGCTTGCAAGCTCGCGGTCAACGACGTCGGCGACGTGGGCCAGTGCATCGCGGGCAGCGCCATGGACATGCGGCACGGCACGAAGGCTTAAAGGATCCTGCGTGCGGGTGCCCGCGGTCTCGGCGAGCATCGGGCTGCCGGCAAGAAAATCGCGCAGGGATGCTCCGACCTCATCCAGCCCCTTGGAGCGGCGAAGCGCCAATGGACCGGCGGCAAAGGCATTCGCCTGGCTGCCGAGGTTTTCATAGGTCATCGCGGCGGCGGCATCCGCCCAGTCGAAGAGGTGCGTAGCGCGCGACAGTGCCAATGCCGCAAGGCCGGTGGCGCAGGGCGTGCCGTTGACAAGGCTCAGGCCCTCCTTGGCTTCGAGCCTGAGCGGCTTGAGGCCGATCCGCGCGAGCGCCTCGACGCCGCTGATCTTGCCCTTGCCGTCATCGACGGTGCCGTGGCCGATCAGCACGAGGCCGATTGCGGCCGCATGGGTGAGATAGCCGACCGAGCCGCGCGAGGGGATGTCGGGGATGAGGTTGGCGTTGAGCAGTGCCAGCAGCGGCTCGACCGTCTCGATGCGCACGCCGGAATAGCCGTGGGCGAAGTTGGCGATCTGGGCGGCCATCACCGCCCGGGCTTCGGGCCGGGCGAGCGGTTCGCCAACGCCGCAGGAATGGCTGAGGATGATGTTGCGCGATAGCGCCTGCTGGTTCTCGCGGTCGATGACGACGTCGCAGAGCGCGCCGACACCGGTGTTGATGCCGTAGCCGCGGATGCCGCGCTCGACCAGAGCGTCGACGACCCGGCGAGCGTGGACGATGCGCTGGCGTGCTGCATCGGAAAGCGCGAGCGGTGCGCCATTGGCGACCGCTGCGATTTGCTTCCAGGTCAGTGGTGCATCGAGGACTACATTCTCACTCATGGGCTTCCGGTCGTCCCTGTCGGCGTTGCACGAAGCGGGCAACGTAATCGTTGGCCGGCCGTTCCAGAATATCGTCCGGCGTGCCGACCTGCACCACCTGGCCGTCCTTGAGGATGGCGATTTCCGAACCGATGCGCAGCGCCTCGTCGAGATCATGGGTGATGAAGACGATGGTCTTTGAAAGGTTCTGCTGCAACTGCAGCAACTGGTCCTGCATGTCGGCGCGGATCAAGGGGTCGAGTGCCGAGAAGGCCTCGTCCATCAGGATCACATCGGTATCGGCGGCCAGCGCCCTAGCCAAGCCGACGCGCTGCTTCATGCCGCCGGAAAGCTGATGCGGGTACTTGGCGTCGTAGCCGGCAAGGCCGACGGTCTCGATCCATTTCATGCCGATGTCGCGGGCCTCGGCCTTGGGCAGGCCGCGCACGCGCTGGCCGTAGACGACGTTCTGCAGCACGGTGCGATGCGGCATCAGCGCGAAACTCTGGAACACCATGCTGACGCGGTGCATCCGGAAGGTGCGCAGCGCTTTGGCGTCGAGGTCCAGGATGTTGCTGCCGTCGAACGCCACTTCGCCGCTGGTCGGCTCGATCAGCCGGTTGATGTGGCGCACGAGGGTCGACTTGCCGGAGCCGGAAAGCCCCATGATTACGAAGATCTTGCCGGCGCCGATCGTCAGGCTGACATTGTTGAGGCCGACGCTGCAGCCGGAGCGGGCGAGGATTTCGGACTTGTTGAGCCCTTCCTTGGCCATGGCGAGCGCGGCTTTCGCGTCCTGCCCGAAGATCTTGTAGACGTTTCGGATCTCGATATCAGCCATTGCGGGGATCCTCCGTCCGGCTCTTGCCGAAGCCTTGCGTGATGCGGTCGAGAACGATCGCGAGAATGACGATGCCGATACCGGCTTCCAGCCCCTTGCCGACGTCGAGCGTCTGGATGCCGTTCAGCACCTGCTCGCCGAGGCCGCGGGCGCCGATCATCGAGGCGACGACCACCATCGACAGCGCCATCATGATCGTCTGGTTGAGGCCGGCCATGATTGTCGGCGTGGCGAGTGGCAGCTCGACACCGAAGAGGATCTGGTTGGGGCTGCCGCCGAAAGCGGTCGCTGCTTCCACCACTTCATGGTCGACCTGGCGGATGCCAAGATCGGTAAGGCGAATGAGTGGCGGCACGGCATAGATGATGGTGGCGAGGATCGCCGGGACCTTGCCGAGGCCGAAGAGCATCAAGGCCGGGATCAGGTAGACGAAGCTCGGCATGGTCTGCATGACGTCGAGCACCGGCAGGGTGATGCTGCGCACGGTCCGGCTCTTGGCGACGAAGATGCCCATCGGCACACCGATGACGACGGAGACGATCGTTGCCATCAGCATCAGGGCGAGCGTCTGCATCGTCAGGTCCCAGAGGCCGAGCACGCCGACGAAGAACAGCAGCACGCCGACGGCGACCGTCAGGGTCCAGCGCTTCGAGCTTTGCCAGGCGAGCGCCATGAAGATCAGGATGACGACCCACCAGGGCAGGCCGCGCAGGATCCATTCGATGAATAGAACGGCTTTCAGAATGACGGCGCTGATCGCCTTGAAGACCCAGCCATAACCGCTGACCAGCGCCTGGATGAAATCGTTCACCGGCCCGCGAATGGAGAGATTGAGAGAATCCGGAAACATCGGATGCGTTCCTTGCTCGGGCTGCCAGCGGACACAGATCGGCCGCCGGCGGCACTTGCCACGGGTATGTGGCCGGCCGCCGGATCGGGCTTCATCGCCGCGCTAGACGCGGCGATGAAGCCCAAGTCAGCGGCTGGTCGCGATTACTTGAGGCTGGCTTCGATCTTGCCGCGGGCTTCGTCGGAAACCCACTTGCCCCAGACATCGGCCTTGGTTTTCAGGAACTCGGCGGCCGCTGCCGTCGCGTCGACCTTGTTGTCGGCCATGTAGGCGAGACTGCCGTTGACGGCGTCGAGCGGGAAAGTCGCCTTTTCGAGGATGGCGATGATTTCAGGGGCTTCCTGCGCGAAGGTGCTGTTGACGCCGTAGGAGACGTCGACCGACGGGAACGCGCAGCCCTGCTCGCGCTTGCCGTTGGCACTCGAAAGCTCCTTCCAGCACTCCTCGCTATAGGCCGGCTCCTCGAGTTGCACGAGCTTGAACTTGCCCATGATCGCCGTCGGCGACCAGTAGTAGAAGAGGATCGGTTCGCCCTGGAGGTAAGCGGACGTGATGGCGGAATCGAGCGCCGTGCCGGTGCCCGGGCGGAAGTTCACATAGGTTTCGCCGAGCTTGTAGGCTTCGAGCTTGGCGGAGCTGACGCCCTCGCAGGTCCAGCCCGAAGGGCAGTTGAGGAAGCGGCCCTTGCTGGGCTCTTCCGGATCGGCGAAGAGCTCGACGATCTTCGGATCGGAGAGCTGCGACACGCTCTTCAGATCCGGCGCCTTGGCTTCAAGGCTGCGCGACGCATCGCCCTTGATGACGTATTCCGGCACGAACCAGCCTTCGCTGGCGCCGACGAAGGTCTTGCCGACGGCGACGACCTTCTTTTCCTCGACCGCCTTGTTCCAGACGTCCGAACGGCCGAGCCATTCCTCGGCGAAGATCTGGACGTCGTTGTTGGCGGTTGCCTGTTCCAGCGTCACCGAGTTGCCGGGGATCGAATCCACCTGGCAGTCGTAGCCCTTGGCAAGAATGGTCTTCATCACTTCGGTGATGAAGGCGCCGCTTTCCCAATCGATGCCGGCGAACATGACGGTCTTGCCGTCGCCGCAATACGAAGCGCTGGCGCTGCCGGTGGAGGCCGCGAGCACGAGGCCGGTTGCGGCCAGGGTGAGTTTCAATTTGTTGATCGACATTAAGCTGTTCCCTGATTTGATTTTTGGCTTTGACGATTACTTCAGTTTCATCAGCACCCGCGCAAAGGCGCGGTCGATATCGTCCTCCCGGTCGTGGCGTCCGTTCCGGATCTTCCACGCGCCCGCGACCATGACGTCGCGGACAGTCTCGCCGCCGAGTGCAAAGAGCCAGCGGTCGAGGATCTGGTTGTCGGTGGCGGCGGCGATGTAGGGATTGCTGCCGTCAAGCACGACGAAATCGGCGCGCGCGCCGACGGTGATGCCGGCCGCCTTCTGACCGGCGGCCTGGGCGCCGCCCTTGAGCGCCGCGTCGAAGATGGTTCGGCCGATCGAGGCGCCCGGCCCGGTGGCCAGCCGGTTGCGGCGGCGGTCGCGCAGGCGCTGGCCGTATTCGAGCAGCCGCAACTCCTCGGCGACGCTGGTCGCCACGTGGCTGTCGGTGCCGACGCCGATGACGCCGCCTTCGGCCATGAAATCGACCGCCGGGAAAATGCCGTCGCCGAGATTGGCCTCGGTCGCCGGGCAGAGACCGGCAACGGCGCCCGAACGCGCCAGACGCTGCCGTTCGCTTTCCGTCAGATGCGTTGCGTGGATTGCGCACCAGCGTGCGTCGACGGGCATTTCATCGAGCAGCCACTCGACCGGGCGGCGGCCACTCCAGGCGAGGCTGTCGTCGACTTCCTTGGTCTGCTCGGCCACATGGATGTGGATCGGACCGGCAACGGGTGCGGCATCGAGGATGATGCGCATCTCCTCGGGCGTTGCGGCGCGCAGCGAATGGATGGCGTAGCCGAGCGTATGGCCGGCGTCGCGGCAGAGCGGCGCGAGCCGCTCAAGCAGTGCGAGGAAATGATCAGGATCGTGCAGGAACGGCCGCTGGCCGGGGTTGGGCGCGACGCCGCCGAAATTGGCGTGGGCGTAGAAGACAGGCAAATGCGTGAGGCCGATGCCGGTCGTGCGGGCGGCAGCGAGAATGCGCAGCGACATTTCGGCCGGGTCGGCATAGGGGGTGCCGTCGGCCTGGTGGTGCAGATAGTGAAACTCGGCGACGTGGCCGAAACCGCCCTTCAGCATTTCCATATAGAGCTTGGCGGCGATCGCCTCGACGTCGTCAGGGGTTACCAGCCCGACGGTGCGATACATTTCCTCGCGCCAGGTCCAGAAGCTGTCGTCACCGCTGCCCGCCACTTCGGCAAGGCCGGCCATGGCGCGCTGGAAGGCGTGGGAGTGAAGGTTGGCGATCGCCGGGATCAGCGGGCCGGCCGTGCGCTCGTCGCCGCTAGCGGCGGTGGTGCCGGTTTCGATCGTTGCGGTGCGACCGGAAGCGTCGAGCGAAATCGCGACGTTTTCGGCCCAGCCGCCGGGCAGGAGAGCCCGTTCTGCAAAGATCCGGTTGACGGGAAAACTAGCCATGTGCATTTTCCTGTACGTAGTTGTATATGGAACTATAGATATTTTACGCTGGCGCGCAAGCGTGAAATGAACGAAAAGATTCGAGGGCGAATGCGCATGATTTGTTCGGCGGCGCGGAAAGGCGGGGCTTGAGTTGATGACGGCACTGGGAAAACGGAACGAGACAATCGCTTTCGAAGACGGCCCGATGCCGCGCTACGAGGCGGTCAAGCAGTTCATCCGCAGCCGCATCGAGAGCGGCGAATGGCCCGCCCATCATCGCATCCCCTCGGAAAACGAGATCGTTGCCGACCTCGGCGTCAGCCGCATGACCGCCAACCGGGCGCTGAGGGAACTGGCAACCGAAGGCGCGATCACGCGGGTGCAGGGCGTCGGTTCTTTCGTCGCCGCGCACAAGGGCAGCACCGCGCTGCTTGAAGTCCGCAACATTGCCGACGAGATCCATGAACGTGGCCACGCCCATACGTCGTTGATGACGCTGCTCAAGGAAGAGGTCGCGACGCCTGACATCGGCTATGCACTCGGGCTTGCCACCGGCGCCCGCGTCTTCCATTCGATCATGGTGCACTCGGAAAACGGCCTGCCGATCCAGATCGAGGATCGTTTCGTCAATCCGGCGATCTGCCCGCGCTATCTGGAGCAGGATTTCCAGGCGATGACGCCGAACGCCTATCTGACGGCGATGGCGCCGATCACCCGCACCGAGCAGATCGTCGAAGCGGTCGCACCGCAGCTCTGGGAATGCAAGTTGCTCGGCATCGACCGCAACGAACCGTGCCTGATGATCCGGCGCCGCACGTGGTCGGACGCAGGCAATGTGACGACAGCGCGGCTGCTCTATCCCGGCACGCGCTATCGGCTCGAAGGCATGTCGCAGTAGGTTGCGGGTGGGTGTAATCGGGAAGCCGCACATCTTTTCCTTGATCCCGCTCTATTCTCGACAACATTCCGGTCGATTCGGAGGATCGACCGCCTAAGGGGAGGATGACGAGATCATGGTTGAGGACCCGCTGAAGCTTCGCACCGAGCTCCCGAGACCCGATGTCGGAGCCGAGGAGGCGCGTTCGCTGCTCGCCGAACACTATGGCCTGTCGGGCACGATCAGCGAACTCGGCAGCCAGCAGGACCGCAACTACCGTCTCGACACCGGCGAGCGGCGCTATGTGCTGAAGATATGCCGGGCGGAATACGAGCCGCTGGAACTGGAAGCGCAGAATGCGGCCTTGCGGCACCTTGGCAAACGTCTGCCGACGGCACGCGTTGCGGAGGTCGTGCCCTCTCTCAAGGGCGAGGCGATCGAGAGCGTTGCCGTCCGCGGCGCGGATTATCGCATCCGCTTGCTCACCTATCTCGAAGGCGAACCGCTCACCCGGCGCAAACATCTGTCGCGCGAAGCCGTGGCTGCTCTCGGCGGCCTGGCGGGTCAGCTCGCGTCGGCATTGGAGGACTTCGAGCATCCGGGGCTCGAGCGGGAACTGCAATGGGATCTGAGGCGCGCCGGCCCCGTCGTCCTGCATCTGCTTACCGATATGGCGGACCAGCAGCGCAAGAAGCGCATCGCTGAAGTGATGGTCGGCGCCATGCGGCGGTTGCAGCCGCTTACCCCTGAACTCAGGACCCAGGCGATCCACCATGACGTCACCGACGACAATGTGGTCAGCCGGCTCGACGCCGCCGGCCGGGCGATGCCGGACGGCGTCATCGATTTCGGCGATATCCTCAATGGCTGGCTGGCTGCCGAACTCGCTGTCACCTGCGCCTCGCTGCTGCATCATGCGGATGGAGACCCGTGGTTCATCCTACCCGCGGTCAAGGCGTTTCATGCGGCATGCCCGTTGACCGAGGTGGAACTGAAGGCGCTTTGGCCGCTGATCGTCGCGCGCGCTGCGGTGCTGGTCGCAAGCTCCGAACACCAGCTCTCCCGCGAGCCCGACAATGCTTACGTCGAGGGCAATGCCGCGCATGAGCGGGAGATCTTCGAGGTCGCGTCGTCGGTGCCTTCTGCGCTGATGGAGCACGCCATTCTTTCGGCCGTCGGCTTTGCGCCGGTATCGGCCCAGGTGACCGGGGAGAGCCTCATCCAGGGGCTCGGCCCCACTGACGTGCGCCAGATCGACCTCTCGATCCTGAGCCCGCTGTTGCCAGAGGAGCGCTGGCAGCACCAGGGATTGCCGATCTCGCTGCTGCAACACGCCGCCCATGCAATCGGCATCGCGACGACGCGCTATGGCGAATACCGGATGACGGAGACCCAGTTGCGGTCACCGAAGCCCGATGCCACCTTCGCACTGCATGTCGACATTTGCCTGGAGGCCGGTCGCGAGATTGTCGCTCCCTTTGCCGCCCGTATCGTCCGGCGGGACGGGCTGCTGGTGCTCGAAGGGGCCGAAGCCAGCCTGTTTCTCGAGGGCGTGGAAGCCGGTGCCGACCTCGAGGAGACGATCGTTGCTGGTGCCGTGCTGGGCGTCGTCTCCGGTGAACAGCACTCCTACGGCCTGATCCGCGTCCAGCTTTGCCGCGAGCATGGTCTCGTGCCTCCGCTTTTCGTCGTGCCGCGTCAGGCGGCGGCGTGGAAGCACCTGTGCCCGTCGCCGGCCGGCGTCCTCGGCTTCGAATGCGATGGGCCGGAGCCGCACAGCGAAACACTGCTTGCCCGCCGCCAGCAGCACTTCGCCAAGCCGCAGAAGAACTACTACCTGAAACCACCGCAGATCGAGCGCGGCTGGAAGGACCATTTGTTCGACATCGAGGGCCGCAGCTATCTCGACATGGTCAACAACGTTACCATTCTCGGCCATGGGCATCCGCGGCTTGCAGCCGCGGTGGGGCGGCAATGGTCGCTGCTCAACACCAATTCGCGTTTTCACTATGCCTCCGTCGCCGAATTCTCGACGCGGCTTGCAGCGCTCGCGCCGGATGGGCTTGACACGGTGTTTCTGGTCAACAGCGGCTCGGAGGCGAACGATCTGGCACTGCGGCTCGCCTGGGCCTATTCCGGCGCGCGCAACATCGTGAGCCTGCTCGAGGCCTATCACGGCTGGACGGTCGCGAGCGACGCAGTGTCGACCTCGATCGCCGACAATCCGCAGGCGCTCGAAACCCGCCCGGCCTGGGTACATCCGGTCACCGCGCCCAACACCTATCGCGGCGAGTTCCGCGGCGCCGACACGACCGACAGCTATGTGCGCTCCGTCGTCAAGAAACTGACCGAGCTGGACGCGGCGGACGAGAAGCTCGCGGGCTTCATCTGCGAACCGGTCTACGGCAATGCCGGCGGTATTCCGCTGCCGAAGGGCTATCTCGACGCGGTCTATGCCATGGTGCGGGCCCGCGGCGGCGTCTGCATCGCCGACGAGGTGCAGGTCGGTTATGGTCGCCTCGGAGACTATTTTTGGGGCTTCGAGGAGCAGGGCGTCGTGCCCGATATCATTACCGTCGCCAAGGGCATGGGCAACGGCCATCCGCTCGGCGCCGTCATCACCCGCCGCGAGATCGCCGATGCGCTGGAGAAGGAGGGGTACTTCTTCTCGTCCTCGGGCGGCAGCCCGGTGAGCTCCGTCGTCGGGCAGGTGGTCCTGGATATCCTGACCGAAGAACGGTTGCCGGAAAACGCACAGGTGGTCGGCGGCTATCTGAAGGCGCGGCTCGAAGCGCTAGGGCAGCACTTCCCGCTGATCGGCGCGGTGCATGGCATGGGACTCTATCTCGGCGTCGAATTCGTGCGCGATCGGGAGACCCTGTCGCCGGCGACCGAGGAGACGGCGGCGATCTGCGACCGCCTGCTCGATCTCGGCGTCATCATGCAGCCGACCGGCGACCACCTGAACGTGCTGAAGATCAAGCCGCCGCTCTGCCTATCCCGCGAGAGCGCCGACTTTTTCGCCGACATGCTGGGCCGGGTGCTGGAGGAGGGCTGGTAAAGGCGAAAACGCCGCGGGGAGGGCCGCGGCGTCTCGTTGGCGCTTTTCCTTGGATGAGCAATTCCAAACGGGAGACTTTGCCGGAACTGCTCCTGGGGATCAGCGTGCCGGCGGGGCGTACATCAGGCCGCCCTGGCTCCAGAGTTTGTTGAGACCGCGATCGATCTTCAGCGGGCTGTCCTTGCCGAGGTGGCGTTCAAAGACTTCGCCATAGTTGCCGACGGCGGAAACCACCTGGTAGGCCCACTTCGGGTCGAGCCCCAGCGACTTGCCGGCTTCGTTCTCGATGCCGAGGAAGCGCTTCTGGGCGTTCGTGCCGCTTTCGAGAAGCTTTGCGGCATTGTCCTTGGTGATGCCGAGTTCTTCGGCTTCGGTCAGCGCGAACAGCGTCCAGCGCACGATCTTGAACCACTGATCGTCACCCTGGCGGACGGCCGGACCGAGCGGCTCCTTGGAGATGACTTCAGGCAGCACGACGAAACGATCGGGGTCGTTCAGCGTCAGGCGCTGGGCATAAAGCGCAGAAGCGTCGGTCGAATAGACGTCGCAGCGGGCGGTGTTGAAGGCTTGGATCGTTTGGTCGGCCTTTTCGAAGGCGACGACCTGGTACTGGATGTTGTTGGCGCCGAAATAGTCGGCCATGTTCTGTTCGGTCGTCGTGCCGGTCTCGGTGCAGACGGAGGCGCCCGAGAGTTCCTTGACGCTCTTCACGCCGAGGTCGTTGCGCACCATGAAGGCCTGGCCGTCATAGTAGTTGACGCCGACGAAGCTCATGCCGAGATCGGTGTCGCGCGACAGCGTCCAGGTGGTCTGGCGCGACAGAAGGTCGGCCTCGCCCGACTGCAGCGCGGTGAACCGCTCCTTGGTCGACAGCGGTACGTATTTCACCTTGTCGGGATTACCGAGCGCTGCGGCAGCCACCGCACGGCAGAAATCGATGTCGAAACCGGTCCATTCGCCCTTGTCGTTGGGGGCGGAAAAGCCGAGCACGCCCTGGCTGACACCGCAGCGAAGTTCGCCGCGTTCCTTGATGACGTCGAGCATGCCGGCGTTGGCGGCGGTGCCGGCAAGAAACGCCGTGCTCGCCAGTGCCAGAACTCCAAATTTCACTCCAAGTTTCATTGTCCTGTTCTCCTCATTGATGTTTTTAGGGCATGCGTCTTCGTGCCGGGATGCGTGTCGGGCACCCCGGTCATTGCGTTTGGTTTTTCTGCTGTTCGACCCGGCCTTAACCGAGCGTCCTTGCGACGTCCGCAAAAGTCTCTTCGAGCACGGCGAGCAGGTGATCGGCATCGCGTTTCGAGAAGATCATCGGCGGGCGCATCTTCAAGATGTTGTCATGCGGGCCTTCGGTGCCCATCAGCACGCCGCGGCGGCGGGCGCCGTTGGAGACGGCGCGGGCGAATTCGGTTGCCGGTGCCTTGGTCTTGCGGTCGGTGACAAGTTCGATGCCGAGGAAGAGACCCATGCCGCGCACATCGCCGATCACCTCGTAGCGGGTCTGCATGGCGCGGAAGGCATCTATCAGATAGTTGCCGACCGAAAGCGCATTGCCGCGCAGATCCTGCCCTTCGATCACGTCAAGCACCGCGAGACCGACGGCGCAGGAGACCGGGTTGCCGCCGAAGGTATTGAAATACTCCATGCCGTTGTTGAAGCTGTCGGTCACCTCGCGGGTGGTGACGACGGCTGCGAGCGGATGGCCGTCGCCGATCGGTTTGCCCATGGTGACGACGTCAGGCACGACGCCTTGGGTCTCGAAGGCCCACCAATGGCTGCCGACGCGGCCGAAACCGACCTGCACTTCGTCTGCGATGCAGACGCCGCCGGCCTCGCGTACGAGGCGATAGACTTCCTTCAGGTAGCCCTCCGGCAGGAACACCTGGCCGGCGACGCTCGGGATCGATTCCGCGATGAAGAAGCCCGGGCCTTCGCCCTTGGCCTTCATCGTCGCGATCAGTTCGGCGACGCTTTCGGCAAACCGCTTGCCGTGTTCCTCGACCGGCCAGTCGGCCGGTGCATGGTAGCTGTCGGGAATGGTGGCCACATGCACATGCGGCTTCGGTCCCTTGCCGCCCTTGCGGCGGAACTTGTAGGGGCTGATATCGATCAGCTCCTGCGTCGTGCCGTGATAGGACCAGTCGAGCGTGATCGCATTCTCGCGGCCCGTATGGACGCGCATCAACCTCAGCGCCAGGCTGTTGGCCTCGGAACCGCTGTTGACGAAGCCGGCGACCGTCAATTCCTTCGGCAGCGTTGCCGTCAGCCGCTCGGCATAGGCGACGATGTTGTCGTGCAGGTAGCGGGTGTTGGTGTTGAGGATCGCCGCTTGCTTTGCCATCGCCTCGACCACTGCCGGATGGGCGTGACCGATGTGGCAGACGTTGTTGAAGCAATCGAGATAGGCGCGGCCGCTGTCGTCGATCAGCCAGACGCCTTCGCCGCGCACGAACTTGATCGGCTTGTCGTAGGAGATCGAAAGGTTCGGCAGGAGCAATTCCTTGCGGCGCTTGACGATCTCGTCGTGCGAGCGGCCTTTCTTCTCGTAGAACTCCTCGGCGATCCCGGCGAAGGTGCGCGCATCGGGGAAGAGTTCGGCCCAGACGTCGAGGAACTGCGGCTCGCCGACGCCGAGGATTTCGGTCGCCGACAGAGCGATGTCGGTCGAAAGCTGCAGGTGCAGATGCGGCGCCCAGCCGCCATTTTCCTTCGGCGCTCCCATCTCGCCGACAAGCGCGCCGGCCGCAAGCTGGTCGCCGGCCTTGATGCGTCCCATGGCTTCGTGCGCCATATGACCCCAGAGCGTGACGAAGGGCGGGCATCCCTCGGGCTCATGGCGAAGTGCTATCAGGCAGCCATAACCGAGCGGGTCCTTCTCGATCTCGACGCTGACGACGGTTGCGGCAAGCGGGGTGTAGAGCCTGGTGCCGGCGGCCATGAACAGGTCGAGCCCGAGATGGCGAGTGCGGCGGGTGTGGTCGATGAAGCGCGATACGAACATCTCGCCGGCATAGACGGTGCGTTCCTCGCCAAAAGGTCCGATGCCGAGTTCGACGCCATGCGCGCGACAATAGTCTTCCCAGATCGCCTGGGCTTCATCCGGCTGTTCGCCAGCGGATTTTACCGTCATCGGGTGGGTGGGGTCGCCATAGGGGACGAGCGCTGCCGGATAGGTGGCGGCGGGGCGTTCGAGCAGTGGCTTCAGCGACTTGCGGTTCGCGTTGATCCAGGCGGCAACCTTGCGGGCGCCGGATGTTGCCTCGAAGCCGCAGGCATGCCGCAGGATGGCGGTGGCGAAACGCGGGTTCATCCGGTCGAGCTTGCGCAAAAGCGTCCAGGCCGGCCGTTCGCTGATGGCGAGATAGGGATTGTCGTCGGTATGGGCGCGGCGGGACGCCGAGATCGTGACCGACGTGACGAGGCGCATCGCGATGAGATCGAAGAGCAGATCGACCTCTTCTTCCGCCAGCGGATACTCCGCATGGAAGCCACGGGCGATTGCCGCAGCGGCGCCGATCGGATCGGGATGGTCGAGCCCGGCATAGGCGGCGGCGATCGCCACCTCTGCAATCACGGGCGCATGCAGGGCGTCGCCGAAATCGATGAGGCCGGAAATGGTGTCGTGATCGACTTTATCGACCAGCACGTTCCAATCGTTGGCGTCGTTGTGAATGACGGCGGCACGAAGGGTTGCAAGTCGTGGTGCCACGGTCTTTTCGAAGCGGACAAGGAAGCGTTCGAGCAAGGCACGGTCTTCGGCCGAGGTGACGTGGTGCAGCCGGTCGGCCGAACGGCCGGCATGGCGGATATCCCAGTCGAGATCGCGCAGCGCGCCCGGATGCATGAAGCCCTTGAGCGAGGCATCGAAGCGGCCGAGCATCCGTCCGAGCGACTGTAGCGCCGCATCGTTGCGCCCGGTTTCGGCAAGCGGCAGGCCCTCGACCCAGCTGACGAGCCGCAGGCGGTGGGTGACGCCGCGCGTGCTCGTGGTCGAAGCAAGGCTCGTGCCTGACAGCGTCGGGCGGATATGCGGCACCGGCAGGTCGGCGGCATGGGCGCCGACGTGGCTGAGCAGTGCGGTCTGGAAATCGCTTTCGACCTCGGGCTCGGCACCATTGATGATCTTCAGAATGGAGATGCTGCCGTCCTCAGCCTCGACCTTGAAGTTCTGATCGCGTTCGCTGGCAAGCAGCGAGAGTGCGCCGGAGAGGCCGTAATGCTCCTTCAGCAAGGCGGCTGCCGCTTCGGTCGAAAAGTCGGGCGTGGTCTTCAGCATATCGTTCATGGGGATCCTCATCTCGATGACGAGATTTGCATGGGCTGTGCTCCGATGCATCCGGCAATATGCCGGTTGCACCGGCACTATGTTTATAATAACCGTCATCTTGTCGGCGGGCACGGAGGAGGGGACATGCAGGACATCGACGCGATCGACCGCACCATCCTCAGCATTCTGTCGCAGGAGGCGCGGATCCCGATGAAGTCGCTGGCGGGCCGGATCGGGCTCTCCAGAAGTGCGACGACCGAGAGGGTCACGCGACTGGAAAAGGCCGGCGTCATTCGCGGCTATCGCGCCGATATCGGCCAGCTGGACGAGGGCACCATTCAGGCCTTTCTGCTGGTGACGCTGAAGCGCACGCCATCGATCGGCGTGCTCGACCGGCTTGCCGGTTTCTCTGCGGTCCGCAAGGTGTCCTCCGTCAGCGGCCAGCTGGATCTCGTCGTCGAGGTCGAGGTCGGCTCGATCAATGCGCTCAACGAGCTGCGCAACGAGGTGGCGACGATGGACAATGTCGAGGATCTGACCACCTCGATCGTGCTTAGGCGGGATATCGAGCGAAGCTGATACGCCGCCAGCGGAACCGAGGGCGCCTCGTCAGCCCTCGCTCAGCAGCTCCGCCTGCGGAGCAAGCCGTTCGAGCAGCGAGCGGCGCACGCGGCCGATGTCGCGCATCGGTGGCTCGCCGAAATGGCGGGCATATTCGCGACTGAACTGCGACTGGCTTTCATAACCCACCTGATGGCCGGCATCGCCGGCGTCGAGACTCTCCTCCAGCATCAGCCGCCGGGCCTCCTGCAACCGAAGCTGTTTCTGGTATTGCAGGGGGCTCATCGCGGTGATCGCCTTGAAGTGATGGTGTAGCGACGAGACGCTCATGGAAACACGGTTAGCGAGATCGTCGATCCGCAAGGGCCGCGAATAGTGTTCCTTCAGCCAGGCGACTGCGCGGCCGACCTGATGCGGCTGGCTGTCGGTCGTCGCCATCTGTCTGAGGCGATGGCCGTGCGGCCCGGTCAAAAGCCGGTAGAGGATTTCCTGCTCGATCAGTGGCAGCAGCGCAGGGATATCGTCCGGCCGCTCGAGCAGACGCAGCAAGCGAAGTGCGGCATCTTCGAGTTCGACAGTGATCTTGCTAACGCTCATGCCGCGCACGGAGGCGGCGGGTGCCGGCAGCTGCGACAGGGACGCAAGCAGCGCCTGGATCTTACCCGGATCGAGCGTGAAGGCCATGCTGAGATAGGGCTCGTCTGCAGAGGCCTGGCAGACTTGGGACAGAACCGGCAGGTCGATCGACGTCAGCAGATAATCCGAGGCGCCGTAGATCAGCGTCTCTTCGCCGAGAACCACGCGCTTTGCTCCTTGCACGATGATCGCCAAACTCGGCCTGTAGGCGGAGCAGTTAACCGGGGCGTCGCCGCCGTGGCGGTGCAGGCTCAGGCCGGCAATCTGCGTCATGTGATCACCGTCGGTTTTGGCAAACCGGGCAATGACGTCGATCATCTCGGGACGGGCAGTCTGTCGCGTGGCTGTCATAATCTCAGGTCTTTCCAGCGGCTTAGCGTTGTGTGAGGCAACGCTCAGATAGGGTCTCGACGTGCCATCTCCAGGATGTCGCTGTCAATCTTGTAGGATCGTGCAAAAACTTTGCAGGATCGCTCTAACGCTTGCAGCGTGCGCACCCTCATAGTCCTGATGCGTCAGGCCGGGCTCCCTCCGGACCTGCACCCTTTCCCAAAATGAGGACAGACTGATGGCCATTGCAAGAGGATATGCGGCGACCGATGCGTCGAAGCCGCTGACGCCCTTCACCTTCGAACGCCGCGAACCGCGCGACGACGACGTGGTGATCGAGATCAAATATTGCGGCGTCTGCCACTCGGACATCCACCAGGCCCGCAACGAATGGGGCAACTCGGCGTTCCCGATGGTTCCGGGCCACGAGATCGTCGGCATCGTCACGGCGGTCGGCTCCAAGGTGACCAAGTTCAAGGTCGGCGACCGCGCCGGCGTCGGCTGCTTCGTCGATTCCTGCACCACCTGCGCTACCCGCGATCTGGATCTGGAACACTACATGCCCGGCCTGGTCGTGACCTATAACGGCGTCGAAGCCGACGGCAAGACACCGACCCAGGGCGGCTACTCCGACAGCATCGTCGTCAAGGAAGGCTACGTTCTGTCGATCCCCGAGAACCTGCCGCTCGACGCTGCGGCACCGCTGCTTTGCGCCGGCATCACGCTCTATTCGCCGCTGCGCCACTGGAAGGCCGGCCCCGGCAAGAAGGTCGCGATCGTCGGCATGGGCGGTCTCGGACATATGGGCGTCAAGCTGGCGCATGCCATGGGCGCAGACGTGACCGTTCTCAGCCAGACGCTTTCCAAAAAGGAAGACGGGCTGAAGCTCGGCGCCGATCACTACTATGCCACCAACGACCCCGAGACCTTCACGGCGCTGGCGGGCACGTTTGACCTGATCATCTGCACGGTTGCCGCCGAGATCGACTGGAACGCCTACCTCAACCTGCTCAAGGTCGATGGCGATCTGGTGCTGGTCGGTATTCCGGAGAACGCCGTGCCGGTGCATGCCTTCTCGCTGGTGCCGGCGCGCCGCAGCATTTCCGGCTCGATGATCGGCTCGATCAAGGAGACCCAGGAAATGCTCGACTTCTGCGGCGAACACGACATCGTTTCGGAAATCGAAACGATCCGCATCCAAGAGATCAACGAAGCCTATGAACGCGTCGTCAAGAGCGACGTGCGTTATCGGTTTGTCATCGACATGGCATCGCTGCAGGACGCCGCCTAAGCTGAAAGCAGACGGCCCGGGATCTGTGTAGATCCCGGGCCGTTCTCCTATTTTTCTGCGACAGAGGCTCACACCAGCGGCAGCGGCCCGTCGTTCTTGATCTCTTCCATGACAGCATAGGTGCGGGTCTCCTTGACGCCCGGGAGCGTCCAGAGAACCTGGCCGAGGAAGT
This sequence comes from Ensifer sp. ENS07, assembly GCF_014852185.1. Taxonomy (NCBI): domain Bacteria; kingdom Pseudomonadati; phylum Pseudomonadota; class Alphaproteobacteria; order Hyphomicrobiales; family Rhizobiaceae; genus Ensifer; species Ensifer sp. ENS07. Next base: position 328,809 of record NZ_JACVBE010000005.1, read on the forward strand.
TGCGGTAGGCCGCCATGTCCTCGAACCGCGTCTTGACCAGATAGTCGAAGCCGCCTGCCACCATGTGACATTCGAGCACGGCCGGCGCCTGTTTGACGGCGGCGGCGAACTGGTCGAAGACGTCGGGCGTCGTCTTGTCGAGCATGACCTCGATGAAGACCAGCAGCCCAAAGCCGAGCTTCTGCGGGTCCAATCGCGCGCCGAAGCCCGAGACGTATCCCTCCTTCAACAGCCGGCGCAGGCGTTCGCTGGTCGCGGTCGGCGACAGGCCGATGCGATCGGCAAGCTCCAGATTGGTGATGCGGCCGTCCGCCTGGAGAATGTTGAGAATTCGTCGGTCAATCTTGTCGATCTGATGCATCGTGCCTCCCAACCGTGCCTCAGGCGGCAAGTCGCGTTTCCGCGAGCTTCACCCAGTAGGAAATGCCGTGCGGGATCGCCTCGTCGTTGAAGTCATAGGCCGGGTGATGCAGCCCGGCGGTGTCACCGTTGCCCATGAAGATAAAGGCGCCGGGGCGGGCAAGCAGCATGTAGGAGAAATCCTCACCGCCCATCATCGGATCGAGCGACGGCTGGACATTGCCGGCACCGGCAATCTCGGCTGCCGCCTGCAAGGCATAACCGGTCTCGTCGGCATGGTTCACCGTTACCGGATAGTTGCGGTTGTAGGAGACCTGGACGGTCGCGCCGTAGATCTGGGCAACACCCTCGGCAATCGTGCGGATGCGGCTTTCGCCGATCTCGCGCACCTCAGGCATGAGGGTGCGCACGGTGCCGCCAAGCACGGCTTCCTGCGGAATGACGTTGTGGGCGAAACCGGCATTGAACTTGGTGACGGAGACGACGACGGAGGCGAGCGGATCGACTGTGCGCGACGCAATCGTCTGCAAGGCGGTCACGATCTGCGTTCCGACGATGATCGGATCGATCGTCTTGTGCGGCTGGGCCGCATGGCCGCCGCGGCCCTTGATGGTGATGGTGAACTCGTCGGTCGAGGCCATGATCGGGCCGACGCGGCTGCCGAACTGGCCGACGGGCATGCCCGGCATGTTGTGCATGCCGTAGACTTCGGCAATGGCGAAGCGCTCCATCATGCCGTCCTTGACCATCTCGTTGCCGCCGCCGCCGCCTTCTTCTGCAGGCTGGAAGATCACCGCGACTTGGCCGGCGAAGTTGCGGGTCTCGGCGAGATACTTCGCCGCCCCGAGAAGCATGGCCGTGTGGCCGTCGTGGCCGCAGGCATGCATCTTGCCGGATGTCTCAGAGGCCCAGTCCTTGCCGCTCGTCTCGGTGATCGGCAGCGCGTCCATGTCGGCGCGCAGACCGATGGTGCGGCCCGCGCCGAGATTGCCGCGGATGAGGCCGACGACGCCGGTGCGGCCAAGCCCCGTCACGATTTCGTCAACGCCGAACTCCTTCAGTTTCTTTTCGACGAAGGCTGCCGTATTTTCGACCGCGAACAGGAGCTCCGGATTCCTGTGCAGGTGGCGCCGCCATTCGGTGACTTCATTCTGGAGCTCGGCGGCACGGTTAAGTATCGGCATCGTTTCGTCCTGTCGGTCTGTTCGATCACTAATTGTATCTGCGTATCGGTGTGGATTGGCACGACTGCCCGTGAATGGGCTTTGCCATCTCCTCGCCATATAGGCTAAATAGCCGGACGAGACGAGGCAACAGCGGATTTTCGAGGTCCTATCGTGGTGACAGCAGGATTTTTCACGCGTGGCAAGATGAAGGCGCTCGGAGTGACGGCGGCGACATGCGCCACGCTTCTTGCGGCGCTGCCGGCTGCGGCCAATCCAAGGCTGGTCGTCGACGTCAATTCGCTGAAGGTTTACGAGCACCAGGATATCTTCCAGAAATGGTATCCGGCGTCGCTGACCAAGCTGATGACGGCCTACACGGCCTTCCGCGCCATCAAGTCCGGTCAGCTCACGCTCGAGAGCCCGGTCATCATGACCAAGAACGCCGCCGCCGAGCCGCCGAGCAAGATGTTCTACAAGCCCGGCCAGGCGATGACGCTCGACAGCGCGCTGAAGATGATGCTGGTGAAGTCGGCAAACGATGTTGCGGTCGCGATCGCCGAAACGGTCGCCGGTTCGGAGCCCGCCTTCATCGAGCGGATGAATGCAGAGGCCCGCCGCATCGGCATGACCTCCTCGAACTTCATCAATCCCAACGGTCTGCCTGGTCCCGGCCAGTACACGACCGCCCGCGACCTTGCGGTACTCGCGATCACGCTCAAGCGCGAGTTTCCGCAATACGCCTCCTATTTCTCGCTGGAAGGTTTCACCACCGGCAAGAAGGATTATCCGAACTACAACATGCTGATCGGCCGCTTCGAAGGGGCTGACGGCATGAAAACCGGCTTCATCTGCGCCTCCGGCTTCAACCAGGTTTCATCCGCCACCCGCGAGGGGCGCAGCGTCGTCTCGGTCGTGCTCGGCGAGGACAGCCTCGGTGCGCGTGCGGATGAGTCCGCACGGCTCCTGCAGATGGCACTGACGACGAACGGCAACGGCAAGCCGTCGCTGGTGCAGATCCCGGCCTATGGCGAGACGCGCGACATGGTGGCCGATGTCAGCAAGCAGATCTGCTCGAAGGCGGCCGCGAAGGTTCGCAGCGAGGGCCGCGACGAAGCCGGCCGCCAGAAGCTGCTCTCGCCCTATATCCACGAAATCAACCGGCCGCTGAAGCTTGCCTTCGCCGGGCTGATCGCCGGCAGCGGCGAAAAAGCGCCGAAGCTTGCCGGCGACCCGGCCGGCCAGGGCGATGTCGCCAATGTGCCGATCCCGGTGCCGCGGCCGACCTTCTGATCGGAGTGCATGATGGTTAGTCCCTTGTCGGCGGTGCCGGTCTCGATCCTTACCGGCTTCCTCGGTGCGGGCAAGACGACGCTGCTCAACCGGCTGCTGAAGGATCCTGATCTCTCGGATACGGCCGTTATCATCAACGAGTTCGGCGACGTGTCGATCGATCATCTGCTGGTGGAAGCCTCCGGCGACGGGGTCATCGAGCTTTCCGACGGCTGCCTCTGCTGTACCGTGCGTGGCGAACTGGTCGATACGCTTGCCGATCTCATGGACCGCATGCAGACTGGCAAGATCAAGCCGCTGAAGCGCGTCGTTATCGAAACCACCGGCCTTGCCGACCCGGCGCCAGTGCTGCAATCGGTGATCGGCAATCCGGTCATTGCGCAGAACTTCCGGCTGGATGGCGTGGTCACCGTCGTCGACGCCGTCAACGGCCTGCAGACGATCGCCAATCACGAAGAAGCGCTGAAGCAGATTGCCGTTGCCGATCGCATCGTCATCAGCAAGACCGGCCTTGCCGAAACGTCGGAGCGTGATGCGCTGACGGCGCGGATCCGCGGGCTCAATCCGCGCGCGCCGCTGATCGATGGCGACAGCGCCGAAGCCGGGCGCGCAGAGCTGTTCGATTGTGGCCTCTACGACCCGTCGTCGAAGATCGCCGATGTCGGCCGCTGGCTGCAGGACGAGGCGCACCACGACCACGATGATCATGATCATGATCATGACCATGACCATGACCACGGTCACGATCATCACGACCACGATCACCACCATGATCATGGGCACGATCATCATCACCATCACGATGTGACGCGACATGGCGGCGACATCCGCTCCTTCAGCATCGTGCACGACCGGCCGATCGAGCCTATGGCGCTCGACATGTTCATCGATCTCCTGCGCTCGGCGCATGGCGAGAAGCTGCTCCGGATGAAGGCGATCGTCGCGGTTGCCGACAGGCCGGACCGGCCGCTGGTGCTGCATGGCGTGCAGAACGTCTTCCACACGCCGGAGCGGCTCGCCGCCTGGCCGGACCCGAACGACCGTCGCACGCGCATGGTGCTGATCACCAAGGGGTTGGAAGAGGCCTTCGTCCGCGACCTCTTCGACGCCTTCACCGGCAAGCCGCGCATCGACCGGCCAGACGCCCAAGCGTTGTCTGACAATCCGCTCGCCGTGCCAGGCATGCGGTTCTAAATCACCTCAGTAATCGAAGCGTTGCCGCGCGGCAGACGTGGCGTCTTACGAGCCCTTGCGGATGAGGAACCGGTGGCCGCCGTCGGCGGGTGCGGCCTCTACAAGCTTGTGGCCGTCCTCGTTGCAGAAATGCGGAATGTCGATCACCGCCAGCGGATCGGTGGTCTCAATCTCCAGCAAGGCGCCCGGCGCCAGCGAAGTCATGCGTTTACGCGTCTTCAAAACGGGAAGGGGGCATTTAAGCCCCCTCAGGTCATAGACGATCTTCTGTTCGTCCGGCATCAATTGCCCCAGATCTTCCAGAACGGCCGCTTCTTCGGCGGCTCTTCCGTCATAACAGGCGCTTCGGCGGCCGCATCGGCTGACGGTGTCGTTGCCGTGGTCACGGCAGCGGCCTGCTGCTGGGCGGCAGGGGCCGGCGCCTTCGCCTGCTTTGCGGTCGTTGCCGGGGCGGCTTGTGTCTGCGGTGCGGCAGTAGCCTGCTGTTCAGGCGTGATGACGACCGGGGCCGGCATCTGCAACTCCGGCTCGCTCTTGGAGAACAGGCTCCAGAAGGATTTCTTCGGCTGCTCGACGGCCGCCTGCATCACTGGCTGCGGAATGGGATTGGCGGCCGGGACCGGGACGTGCTTGCCGCCATCGGTCGCCTTTTCGAGTTCCTTCTTCTGGATCTCGACGGCCTGCTTGGTTTCTTCCGCTTCCTTCTGCAAGGCGATCTTCTTTTCGAGATCGCTCGCCTTCATCATCTTGCCGGCGTCAAGCGAGTTTCCGGTCGGCGCATAGGCGAGTTCGCGGCCGACGCGCTGCTTGGCGACGATCGCCTTGCGCTCGGCTTCGCTTGGCTCGTACCAGACCATGCCGTCATACTTCTTCATCGCCTTGTCGTAGTCGGTCTGGTAGCTCTTTTCGAAGCTCGCCATCGCCACCTGCAGGGCCGGCGGCGTCGACATGGCGGGGCACTGGCCACCCGGATTGAACGGGCCGGAGGCCTGCTGGTTGAAGACGTATTTCTTCTCGCAGACATTGACTTCCGGCGGACGCTTGGTGACTTCAAACTGGTCGTAGCCGACCTTCAGCATCTTCCAGAAGTCGATATTCGGATTGTCGCGGTGCCGCGCCATGTTCTCCGCGGTCATGCGGAAGGGGAAGGCCTGCAGCTGAACGCTTTCCTGGCCGCCCTTGAAGCTATCGCGGGCGAGCGCAAAGATCTCGATCATCTGCTCGTCGGTCATCGAGTAGCAGCCCGACGACGAGCAGGCGCCGTGGATCATCAGGTGTGTGCCCTGGCGACCGTTCGCCTTGTCGTAGGCGTTGGGATAGCCGGTGTTGATCGCCAGATAGTAGTTGGAATTGGGGTTCATCTGGCGCGGGAAGAGCGGGTAGAAGCCTTCCGGCGCCTGCCGGTCGCCTTCCTTCACCTTGGGCCCAAGCTTGCCGGACCAGGCGCAGATCTTGTAGGTCTTCAAAAGCTGGAAGCGGTTGGCGGTATTGGCCTTCCAGACCTCGAGCGTGCCTTCTTCCTTGAAGATGCGCAGCGCGATCGGGGCTTGCTTCTGCATCCCGAGCTCGCTCATCTTTTTGACCATCGGGGCAGAGACCTGATACTCGGTCTTGTTCCTGACGGACTTGATATCGACCGATGTCGTCGCATCCAGCGTTTCGTTGGTGCAGCCGGCAAGCGCGGCGACAATGGCGGCGGAAGCTAAAAGGTTCCAGAAACGCATCAGCAGAGGCCCGTTCAAACCCAAACTCGACTAGGAAAGCCCAAGTCCGCGAGGGTGGGCCTTTTAGAGAATCACTAAGCGATTATACTTCACGAATTCTTAACCCTGCAGGGTGGCCCTGCCGATGCGCTGTTCATGACCTCATGAATATGGCCAAGATTTGGCCACACTCCGCTTTGCAGTTGCGAAATCCGCTTCCGCAATCGCGGGCCATCAGATCGGGCGAGGGGAAGGTCGTGGGATTTCCGCCCCGCTCCCGCTTAAGGACTGCCGATCCGGCTTAGAGGTTACGGCCGATATTCAGATATTTTTGTCGGCGATCGGTGCGCAACTGGTCGCCATCGCGTCCGGAAAGTTCCTTGAGCGCGTCGGCGATCACGGTTCCGGTGCGGCCGATGACCGCGTTCGGGTCGCGGTGCGCGCCGCCGACCGGTTCCTGAATGATGCCGTCGATGACGCCGAGCGCTTTCAGATCCTCGGACGTGATCTTCATGTTGCTGGCCGCTTCCTTGGCGCGGGTGGAATCGCGCCACAGGATCGAGGCTGCACCTTCCGGCGAGATGACGCTGTAGATCGCATGCTCGAGCATGTAGACGCGGTTGCCGGTGGCGATCGCAATCGCACCGCCGGAGCCGCCTTCGCCGATGACGACGGTGACGATCGGCACGCGAACGTTCAGGCACATCTCGGTGGAGCGGGCAATCGCTTCCGCCTGGCCGCGCTCTTCGGCGTTAACGCCCGGGTAGGCGCCTGCGGTATCGACCAGCGTGATCAGCGGCAGGCCGAAGCGGTCAGCCATTTCCATGACGCGGATCGCCTTGCGGTAGCCTTCCGGACGGGGGCTGCCGAAATTGTGCTTGATGCGCGACTTGGTGTCGTTGCCCTTTTCCTGGCCGAGAACGGCGACCGGCATGCCGCGGAAGCGCGCAAGACCGGCCTGAATGGCGTCGTCGTTGGCGAAGTTGCGGTCGCCGGCAAGCGGCGTGAACTCGGTGAAGAGTTCGGCGGCATAATCCAGGAAGTGCGGGCGCGAGGGGTGGCGGGCGACCTGGGTCTTCTGCCACGGCGTCAGCTTGGAATAGATCTCGACCATCGCGTCGCGGACGCGCGTCTCCAGGCGTTCGATCTCATCCGAAGTGTTCACACTCTCGTCTTCGCCGGCGAGCTTCTTCAATTCGAGAATCTTGCCTTCGAGGTCGGAGATGGGTTTTTCGAAATCGAGATAGTTGTGCATGAGATGCGTTTCCGATCATTTTGCGACAAGGGTCTGCGGGCCGAAACCAGCCTGCCCGGCGGTCCTAATCCTGTTTTTTCGCCTGTTTGGCAAGAGGGTGATGGTTTTGCACCAGGTTGTGCAGCCGTTCTTCCAGAACATGTGTATAGATTTGTGTCGTTGAAATGTCCGAGTGACCGAGCAGTTCCTGCACCGCGCGAAGGTCGGCGCCATTGGCCAGCAGGTGGCTGGCGAAGGCATGTCTAAGCACGTGCGGGGAGATCGTGGCGACGCGAATGCTGGCGCGCGCGGCCAGCGATTTCAGATCGCGGGCAAAAACCTGGCGCGGCAGGAACCCCTGCTTGCCCGAGGAGGGGAAGAGCCACGGGCTCTCTCGGTTGCCACTTTCCTCGCGCGCAATCTCCTCGGCGAGCGCCTCGCCATAGGCCCGCATGGCCCGGATCGCTGCCTGCGATAGTGGAACGAGGCGGTCCTTGTTGCCCTTGCCGCGGATGACGAGGAAGCGGCCGTTCTGGGCGAGCACGCTTGCCGGCAGCGACACCAGTTCGCTGACGCGCATGCCGGTCGCATAGAGCAGTTCGATCAGCGCATGCATGCGCAATTTGGCGAGGTGGTCGGTACCGCCGGCTGCCGCCTCGGTCTCCGCCTGGCCGATCAGGCGCGAGACGTCGTCGACGCTCAGCGTCTTCGGCAGGCTACGTCCCTTCTTCGGGGCGTCGAGGATCCCGGTGGGGTCGTCGCCGCGCATGCCTTCGGCGTAGAGGAATTTGTAGAACTGCCTGAGCGCCGAAAGCCGCCGCGCTTGCGAGGAAGCCTTGAAGCCCTGACCGGCGAGATGGGCGAGATACCCGCGAAGGTCATCTGGTGTCGCCCCGGTCAGCCCGGTTCCGAGCGTGCGCAGATGCGAGGAGGCATCTTCGAGGTCACGCTCGTAGGATTGCAGCGTGTTGACCGCTGCACCCCGCTCGGCGCTCATCATTTCGAGGAAAGCCTCGACATGGGCGGCGGAAAGATCGCTCATTGGGTCTTGTTCACCCGTTCGGACGGGATCTTCACGGTGACGTCGCGCTCCGTCGGCTCGACGAAGGTGACGAGAGAGATCATCGTGCCGTACACTATCCCGGCAATTACGGCGCAGAAGAACAGGAACCGGAAGAGGGTCGGCATTTCAATCTCCTCTGCATGTGCCTTTCGATCGAAGCGGACGTAAGGTTACATGCAGGCGTTCAAACGGCCAGTGCGTTTCAGGCGCTCGGAATGAGCGCGCGACGCTGTGGCGGGTGCCAGACCTATATGAACGCCGCTTCCGCCGAGTTCAAGAACCGTGAGCGGACGCGCGCGACGACTTGACGCTACACCCCGATTTGTCGATACCGAAAGGGAATGGGGAATAAGAAGTCCAATGAACGACGTGATCGAACCGGTTTCCGCAACGCTTGCCGAGCGGGCGAAGCTTGTACTCGGTAAACGTAATCTCGTGTTCATCGGCCTGATGGGCGCCGGCAAATCGGCAATCGGTCGTTTGACGGCTCAGGCGCTTGGCATTCCCTTCGTCGATTCCGACCATGAGATCGAGCGCGTCTCGCGCATGACGATCAGCGATCTCTTTGCCCGCTATGGCGAAGACGAGTTCCGGGCGCTTGAAACGCGGGTGCTGAAGCGGCTCTTGCGCAGCGGTCCGCGCGTGGTCTCGACCGGCGGCGGCGCCTATATCAACGAGCGCTCGCGCCGCCAGATCAAGAAGGGTGGCCTGACGGTCTGGCTGAACGCCGAGCTCGACGTGCTCTGGGAGCGGGTCAACAAGCGCGACACCCGGCCGCTGCTGAAGACCGAGAACCCGAAGCAGACGCTCGAAAACCTGATGAATGCGCGTTACCCGATCTACGCCGAAGCGGACCTGACGGTGCTGTCGCGCGATGTGAAGAAAGAGACGATGGTCGAGGATGTCCTCACCGCCGTCATCGAGTACCAGGACAAGAAGACCCATGAATAGCCATGCGATGCCTGCCGCCGAACGCAAGGTCCGTGTCGACCTCGGTGACCGTTCCTACGACATCCTGATCGGTCCCGGGCTGATTGCGGCGGCCGGTGAGGAAATCGCCGCCCGCCTCAAGGGGCGCAAGATGGCCGTCATCACCGATGAGAACGTCGCGCCGCGCTACCTTGAGCCGCTGATGGCGAGCCTTGGGGAGTGCGACATCGACGCCGTGTCGCTGGTGCTTCCCGCCGGCGAAAAGACCAAGAGCTTCGAACATCTGATTCCGGTCTGCGAAACGGTGCTTGGCGCCCGGATCGAGCGCAACGATGCGGTGATCGCGCTTGGCGGCGGCGTCATCGGTGATCTCACCGGCTTTGCCGCCGGCATCGTGCGCCGCGGCTCGCGCTTCATCCAGATACCGACCTCGCTCTTGGCGCAGGTGGATTCCTCCGTCGGCGGCAAGACCGGCATCAATTCGCCGCACGGCAAGAACCTGATCGGTGTCTTCCACCAGCCGGATCTGGTGCTGGCCGACACCGACGTGCTCGACACCTTGAGCGAGCGCGAATTCCGCGCCGGTTATGCCGAGGTCGCAAAATACGGGCTGATCGACAAGCCGGACTTCTTTGCCTGGCTCGAAAACAACTGGCAGGCGGTCTTTGCGGGGGGTAGCGCCCGCATTGAGGCGATCGCAGTCAGCTGCCAGGCCAAGGCGGACGTCGTGGCGGCGGACGAACGCGAAAATGGCCTGCGCGCGCTGCTCAATCTCGGCCACACCTTCGGCCATGCACTGGAGGCGGCGACCGAATACGACAGCGCCCGGCTGGTGCACGGTGAGGGCGTTTCGATCGGCATGGTGCTGGCGCATCAGTTCTCGACGCGCATGAACCTTGCGAGCGCCGACGATGCAACCCGTGTCGAGGCGCATCTGAGGGCCGTCGGCCTGCCGACGCGCATGTCGGAAATTCCCGGTACACTGCCTCCGGCAGATCGGCTGATGGACGCGATTGCCCAGGACAAGAAGGTCAAGGGCGGCAAGCTCACCTTCATCCTGACGAAGGGTATTGGCCAGTCCTTCGTCGCTGATGACGTCCCATCCTCCGAGGTTCTGAGCTTCCTGAGGGAAAAGCACCCGCAATGACCGGCGAAGCCTTCATTGCCTTCCTGGCGGAGTACTGGCTGTCGATCCTGTCAGTCTTCTGCCTGCTTGTGCTTTCGGGCTTCTTTTCGGGTTCGGAGACGGCGCTGACCGCCGCGTCGCGCTCGCGTATGCATACGCTGGAAAACAACGGCGAAGAGCGCGCCGGCATCGTCAACCGGCTGATCGAGCGTCGCGACCGGCTGATCGGCGCGCTGCTGATCGGTAACAATCTCGTCAACATTCTTGCCTCGTCACTGACGACGAGCCTGCTGATCGGTCTCTTCGGCGACAGCGGCGTGGCGATCGCCACACTCGCCATGACCGTGCTGCTCGTCATCTTCTCGGAAGTACTGCCGAAGAGCTGGGCGATTGCCTCGCCGGATCGTTTCGCGATTGCCGTGGCACCGCTCGTCCGTCTCTTCGTCGCCGTCGTCGGCCCGGTTTCGAGCCTCGTCAACGGCATCGTCCGGCGCCTGCTTAACATCTTCGGCATCAACCTGGCCTCCGACATGTCTATGCTGTCGGCGCATGAGGAACTGCGCGGCGCCGTGGACCTGCTGCACCGTGAGGGCTCGGTGATCAAGGCCGACCGCGATCGGCTCGGCGGCGTGCTCGATCTTGGCGAGCTTGAAATCTCCGACATCATGATCCACCGCACCAGCATGCGGGCGATCAATGCCGACGAGCCGCCGGAAACCTGCGTCCGCGATATTCTCGAAAGCCCGTTCACGCGGCTGCCGCTCTGGCGCGGGTCGACGGACAACATCATCGGCGTCGTGCATTCCAAGGATTTGCTGAGGGCGCTGGCCGAACCCAATGTCGAGCCGGAAAACCTCGATATCGTCAAGATCGCGCAGAAGCCCTGGTTCGTGCCGGACACGACCAACCTCAAGGATCAGCTCAACGCGTTCCTGCGTCGCAAGCTGCATCTGGCGATCGTCGTCGACGAGTATGGTCAGGTTCAGGGTCTGGTGACGCTGGAGGACATTCTGGAGGAAATCGTCGGCGATATCGCCGATGAGCACGACCTCGACATTCAGGGCGTGCGCCAGGAAGCCGATGGCTCGATCGTCGTCGATGGCTCGGTGCCGATCCGCGATCTCAACCGCGCGCTCGACTGGTCGCTGCCGGACGAGGAGGCGACGACGGTGGCCGGTCTGGTCATCCACGAGTCCAAGAGCATTCCGGAGGAACGCCAGGCCTTCACCTTCCACGGCAAACGCTTCATCGTGATGAAGCGGGTGAAGAACCGCATTACCAAGCTGCGCATCCGCCCGGCGGAAGAGGGCGCTCCGCTGGCCTGATGGCCGCGATTGCCTCTACCAGCGGGTCGGCTCGCCGGGGGCTGCCGGCTCGACGGCGAGCGCATGCAGGCCGGCGTCGAGTTCTGGCTTCAGGAGATCATTGATGGCGCGGTGGCGGGCGACACGGCTCATGCCGGCAAAGGCGCTAGAAACGATACGCACGCGCATGTGGGACTCGCCGGTACCATCGAAGCCCGGCTGATGGCCGGCATGCTGATGGCTCTCGTTGATGACCTCGAGCCGTTCAGGGTGGAAGGCCTCGATCAGCTTCTTTTCGATGGTCTCGGTGAGCGACATTCTTCCGTCCCATTTTGCTGTTTGCTTGGCGCCCCCTCGCAGTTAAGAACCCGGTAATCGCTGGCACGGCGGCGCAAAATGCCCGCACAAAGCCAGCAACATTCCGCTTTGTCAATTCTTGTTGTGACTCCCGCCAAACCCCATAATGAGCGCCATGAGACTCGATTCAAAATACTTCGATCGCATTCGAACCCGGCGCAAGGTCGAGCCGCAGGCAGAGCCGGCGGCTCCCGTCTGTCAGTGGGACGGCTGCGATCAGAAGGGTGTGCACCGGGCGCCCGTCGGTCGCAACGCCGAGGGGCAGTACTTCATGTTCTGCTTCGAGCACGTGAAGGAATACAACAAGGGCTACAACTTCTTCTCCGGCCTCTCCGACAGCGAGGTCGCCCGCTACCAGAAGGAAGCGATCACCGGTCATCGGCCCACCTGGACTGTCGGCGTCAACAAGAACGCGAAGAACGGCCCGACCCAGTCGCAGACGCGGTCTGGCTCTGCCGGCGCCCAGGCCCGCATGCGCGATCCCTTCGGCTTTGTCAGCGAGGCACGGGCGCGATCCGGTCGTCCCGAGCCACGTCAGCGCAAGCTGAAGACGCTCGAGGCGAAGGCCTTCGAAACGCTTGGTCTCGGAGCCTCGGCGACCACTCCCGACATCAAGGCGGCATACAAGGACCTCGTCAAGAAGCATCACCCCGATGCCAATGGCGGAGATAGAGGATCGGAAGAGCGTTTTCGCGCGGTTATTCAGGCCTACCAATTGTTAAAACAGGCTGGTTTCTGCTAACAACCCGGATTAATACAGAAGCACTTTTGCAGGCGAATGCGCGGGTGCCGTCCGGTGGCCGCTCTGGAGACATGATGAGCAAGATTGACCTCGACATTTCCAACCTCCCCGACACCACGATTTCCGTCCGGGAGGTTTTCGGCATTGATACGGATTTGCGCGTTCCTGCCTATTCGAAGGGCGACGCCTATGTCCCGGATCTGGATCCGGACTACCTCTTCGACCGCGAAACGACGCTCGCCATTCTCGCAGGCTTCGCCCACAACCGACGCGTGATGGTGTCGGGCTATCACGGCACCGGCAAGTCCACCCATATCGAGCAGGTCGCCGCGCGCCTCAACTGGCCGTGCGTGCGCGTCAACCTCGATAGCCATGTCAGCCGTATCGACCTCGTCGGCAAGGACGCGATCGTCGTCAAGGACGGCCTGCAGGTCACCGAATTCAAGGACGGCATCCTGCCCTGGGCCTACCAGCACAATGTCGCGCTCGTCTTCGACGAATACGATGCCGGCCGCCCGGACGTCATGTTCGTCATCCAGCGCGTGCTGGAATCCTCCGGCCGCCTGACGCTGCTCGACCAGAGCCGTGTCATCCGTCCGCACCCGGCCTTCCGCCTGTTTGCGACCGCCAACACCGTCGGCCTCGGCGACACGACCGGCCTCTATCATGGCACGCAGCAGATCAATCAGGCGCAGATGGACCGCTGGTCGATCGTCACCACGCTGAACTACCTGCCGCACGACAAGGAAGTCGACATCGTCGCCGCCAAGGTCAAGGGCTTCACTGCCGACAAGGGCCGCGAGACCGTCTCCAAGATGGTACGTGTCGCCGACCTCACGCGCGCAGCCTTCATCAATGGCGATCTCTCGACCGTCATGAGCCCGCGTACGGTCATCACCTGGGCCGAGAACGCCCACATCTTCGGCGACATCGCTTTCGCCTTCCGCGTGACCTTCCTCAACAAGTGCGACGAGCTGGAGCGGGCGCTGGTCGCCGAGCACTACCAGCGCGCCTTCGGCATCGAGCTGAAGGAAAGCGCTGCCAACATCGTGCTCGAAGCCACCGCCTGATCCCACGGCCTGCCGTCCCCTTTGGGAGGGTGGGCCATGACGCTGTGGCAAACCGGATGACGCCCCACTGGGGCGCCGTCGCCTCTGGCTGAAGAAGGAACTGTCGTGAGCTCGAATTCGAAGGCAAAGCCAACCACGCGCGAGAATGCTGCGGAACCGTTCAAGCGGGCGCTTTCCGGCTGCATCCGATCGATCGCGGGCGATGCCGAGGTGGAAGTCGCCTTCGCCAACGAGCGGCCGGGCATGACCGGCGAACGCATCCGTCTACCGGAACTTTCCAAGCGCCCGACCCTGCAGGAACTTGCCGTGACCCGCGGGCTCGGTGACAGCATGGCGCTGCGCAAGGCCTGTCACGATGCGCGTATCCACGCGACCATGTCGCCGCAAGGCGCAGATGCCCGCGCGATCTTCGATGCGGTGGAGCAGGCGCGTGTCGAGGCGATCGGGTCGCTGCGCATGGCGGGTGTCGCCAAGAACCTCAACGTCATGCTCGAAGAGAAATACGCCAAGGCGAATTTCGCAACGATCGAGCGCCAGGCGGACGCGCCGCTCGGCGAGGCCGTAGCGCTGCTGGTGCGCGAGAAGCTGACGGGCCAGAAGCCGCCGGCATCTGCCGGCAAGGTGCTCGACCTCTGGCGCGAGTTCATCGAGGGCAAGGCTGCCGGCGACATTGAGCACCTGTCGTCGACGATCAACAACCAGCAGGCCTTTGCCCGGGTCGTTCGCGACATGCTGACCTCGATGGAAGTCGCCGAGAAATACGGTGACGACGACAACGAGCCGGACGAGCAGGAAAGCGAGACCGACGAAGACCAGCCGCGCAGCCAGGAGCAGGACGAGAACGCCAGCGACGAGGAAGCCGGCGACGATGCCGCACCCGCCGACGAGAACCAGGCTGCCGAAGAGCAGATGGAAGAAGGCGAGATGGACGGCGCGGAGATCTCCGACGACGACCTCCAGGACGAAGGCGACGAGGACAGCGAAACGCCCGGCGAGGTCAAGCGTCCGAACCAGCCCTTCGCCGACTTCAACGAGAAGGTCGACTACGCCGTCTTCACCCGCGAGTTCGACGAGACCATCGCCTCGGAAGAGCTTTGCGACGAGGCCGAGCTCGACCGGCTGCGCGCCTTCCTCGACAAGCAGCTTGCCCATCTGCAGGGTGCGGTCGGCCGGCTTGCGAATCGGCTGCAGCGCCGCCTGATGGCGCAGCAGAACCGCTCCTGGGAGTTCGATCTCGAAGAGGGCTATCTCGACTCGGCGCGACTTCAGCGCATCATCATCGATCCGATGCAGCCGCTCTCCTTCAAGCGCGAAAAGGACACTAACTTCCGCGATACCGTCGTGACGCTGCTGATCGACAATTCCGGCTCGATGCGAGGCCGCCCGATCACGGTTGCCGCCACTTGCGCCGATATCCTGGCGCGCACGCTCGAGCGCTGCGGCGTCAAGGTCGAGATCCTTGGTTTTACCACCAAGGCGTGGAAGGGTGGGCAGTCACGCGAGAAGTGGCTGGCCGGCGGCAAGCCACAGGCCCCGGGTCGCCTCAACGACCTGCGACACATCGTCTACAAGTCTGCCGACGCTCCGTGGCGCCGCGCACGACGCAATCTGGGCCTGATGATGCGGGAAGGCCTGCTCAAGGAAAACATCGACGGCGAGGCGCTGATTTGGGCGCATGAGCGGCTGATGGCGCGGCGCGAACAGCGGCGCATCCTGATGATGATTTCGGACGGCGCGCCGGTCGACGACTCGACGCTGTCGGTCAATCCCGGAAACTATCTGGAGCGTCACCTGCGCGCGGTCATCGAGCAGATCGAAACGCGCTCGCCGGTGGAACTGCTGGCAATCGGTATCGGCCACGACGTGACGCGCTACTATCGCCGTGCCGTCACGATCGTCGATGCCGATGAGCTTGCCGGCGCGATGACCGAACAGCTGGCCGCACTCTTCGAGGACGAAAGCCAGCGCCGCGGTTCTTCGCGTCTTCGCCGCGCCGGGTGATGCTTCCCCCTTGGGGGCGGTGGAACATCGCCTCCGAGCTGCCAATCGGCACCTGCACGCATCGCTGGCGGCCGAAGTCAATTTACGGACATAGTTTTACAGTCTACCAAGCTACCATGCGTGGCGGGCTCACTGTGAGCGCACGCCGCGTCATTCCCGATGCCCCCCTGAAGGTACTTCTCTTGATGCTTGGCCGCGGTCTCCTAGCCCTTTTCCTCCTGACTTCGGCCTGCCCGGCATGGTCCGCTTCCGATAGCGAAGACCTGCCGATCCGCAGCCGCCAGATCAGTAATTTCGCTGTCGGCTCCAGCGCCACCCGGTTTGGCGCCCTGGAGTTTCTCGGCGGTCTGGAGATGACCTCGTCAAATCCGCTGTTCGGCGCGGTTTCGGCAATCCGCTTTCGTCCTGACGGCAGCTCTTTCGTTGCCGTCATGGATACCGGCCACTGGCTGGAAGGTGCGGTAACCCGCGACGAGCAGGGACGGCTTTCCGGTATCACCAACCTGACCGCCACGCCGATGGCGGATCGTAACGGTGATGTCGGCCTGGCGAAATGGAAGGTGGATTCCGAAGGGCTTGCCCTTCGAGAAGGCCAGGCGATCGTCAGTTACGAGCAGGCCCATCGCATCGACATCTATCCGGATCCGGGTTTTGCCGGCTCGAAGCCGATCGGAAGCCTGGCATTGCCGTTTCCGATCAGCGAGCTGCGCAGCAACGCCGGCATTGAGACGATCGCGGTCTCGCCGAAGGATAGCCCCCTCGCGGGCGCCATGATCGCCATTGCCGAACGCAGCGTCGACAAGGCGGACAATCTTTTGGCCGGCATCCTCGACGGGCCACAGCGCGGCGCATTCAGCGTCGTGCGCAAGGATCCCTATGCGGCAACCGATGGTGCCTTCCTGCCGAACGGCGACCTCTTGCTGCTGGAGCGACGTTTCTCCTTCGGCTCAGGTCTCGGCATGCAGATCCGTCGGATCCCAGGCGATAAGATCAAGCCCGGCGCGGTCGTCGACGGCGAAGTCCTCCTCGAAGCGGACATGGGCTACCAGATCGACAACATGGAAGGCCTCGACGTCGTCGTGCGTCCCGACGGCGAAGTGCGGGTCATCGTCGTCTCCGACGACAACCATTCGATCCTCGAGCGCAACCTGATGCTGGAGTTCCGGCTCAACACCGCGCTGACACAATAAGCCAGCCAACTCCTGAATAGTGCGATCCGCCCGATCGTGTGGAGATCCGGCCAAGAGCCGGTGAAGGATCGAGCCGTCTCGCTCGGCGGGGCTGCGCAGAGGCCCGAACAAGCTCGTCCGATGCTTGACGGTGTCCCGGCAAAGGCCTATTGGCCGATTGTCCGTTGAAGGAGATTTATGCGCAGAGGCTGAAAATTTACCCGCATTCGCGGTTGTTCAAGGCGCCGAACAGGCGTCCCTCTTGACGCATATCTATTGAACGGAAAAACCATGAAAAAAATGGGTGTGATGATCCGCGCCTATCGTGCTGCGGATTTGGAAGAACTGTCGGCCATCTGGTTCGAGGCCTCGATAACGGCGCACGCTTTTGTCGGCGAGGCGCGGTTGTGTGAACAGCGCCTGTTGATCGAGACCGTCTATCTGCCGAACGCGGAGACTTGGGTCGCCATCCGGGACGGCGAACCGGCCGGGTTCGTCAGCTTGCTCGACGATTTCATCGGCGGGCTGTTCGTCTCGCCGCGACACCAGGGTGCCGGCATCGGCCGCTTGCTGGTTTCGCATGCCCTGCAGCTGAAGGGGCAGCTCCGCTTGGAGGTCTACACCGCCAATTCGCAGGCCTATGCCTTCTACGAGAACCTCGGCTTTGAAGAACAGTCCCGGCGGTCGGAAGACGACGAAGGGCTGCCATTCGAAAACGCTCAGATGCTTTTGAAGCAGCGCTAGAAGGTGAGGCGCGGGGAAGGGCGGCTGCTGCTCTTCCCCGCGCCTTGCAATCGACGCCCGGTCGCCGCTTCGGCGCGGGCCGAGGCGTGCCGGCAGGCGGCCCTTAGGCCGCCTGCTTTTCCGCAGCGGGCATGGGCTTCACGATGCTCATCAGCGCGCCATAGGGGAGCAGCATGACGAGGCCGCAGAGGATCTTCACGCTCAAGTCACCGACCGCCCAGGAGATCCAGCGCGGTGCTTCAGCCGCAAGTACGCCGAGGAGCGGTGCGGTTTCCAGCGCAAAGCTGTCGTTCGGGCCGAAGAACACGAAGAACGGTGCGAACGCAAAGGAGAAGAACATTGCGGTATCGAGCGCCGAGCCGATCAGCGAGCCTGCGAGCGGCGCATGCCACCAGCTCTGACGGCGGAGCCGGTTGAACACCGATATGTCCAGGAGTTGACCGAACAGGAAGGCCGAGCCCGACGCGATAGCGATGCGCGGCGTGGCGGCGACGATGGAGAGCAGAATGGCGACGATGAAGCCTGCGACTACCACGCGACGCGCGATGCGCGGCCCGAACTGGCGGTTGGTAAGGTCGGTCACCAGGAAGGCGAAGGGATAGCTGAAGGCGCCCCAGGTGAGGAGATCGCCGAGCTGCATACCGGCAATCGAGCCCGGTAGCGGAAACTGAACGAGGATGTTCGAGGCGACGACCACGAGGGTCATCAGCGCGACATAGACGAAGAAAGTGCGGTTGATCAGCATTTTTTTATCCTGGGGTATGCCACCAGCTAGAGGGATGAAAGCAGGGCAGTGCACCCGGCCGATGAAGGCAAAAGCGCGTATCGGTTAAGAAACGTGCGCACGAGAAAAAGGCTTGCCGGATGAACCCGCAAGCCTTTTAAACGCGTGTCAAAGACGGTGCGCTGGCGCCGATTAGGCGGCTTCAGCAACCTTCTTGACGATCTGGCGACGCAGCAGGCGAGCGCGCATGCTCAACTCGTTCTCGTCCGACTTCAGCAGGAAGGCGTCGAGGCCGCCACGGTGTTCAACCGAGCGGAGAGCAGCTGCGGAAACGCGCAGGCGGTAGCGCTGGCCGAGAGCATCGGAAATCAGCGTGACGTTGCACAGGTTCGGAAGGAACCGGCGCTTGGTCTTGTTGTTGGCGTGGCTTACATTGTTGCCCGACTGGACGCCCTTGCCGGTCAATTCGCAACTACGGGACATGGTACACCTATTCTCTTTATCGCCGCCGGACAATGCGGTAGCGGGCCCAGAGCCCAGGCCGCGTTCCTAGGCCATTATTGGAAAGTCGCGGTTCTATAGTCAGAGACGGCCCGCCCGTCAAGCCAAACCTCTTGCATTCTCGGAAAACCGCGGTTTTTCCCGGCCGATCTGCCCATGCGAAGCGCTATCCGGGCAACAATAATGGTGCGTGAGACCCATTCCAAGCGGTTTTGCTATGCGCTATTTCTTGACCGAGGACACACGACGGTTTGGTTCCGTGATTGGACCGACCGCGTAGCCGGCGACAGCGAAATGGCGCAGAAAAGCCGTAAACACCCTGCATTTCAGGGTATTGCGGCGATGTTCAAGTGATGGATTCCTAAAGGCATGAAGTTGCGAAATGGCTTTCGCGGGGCAATGCTGCTTTCGGCGGTCTTGTTTTCCACAGCATCATCGGCCGCCGATGCCGAGCATCTGACGGATTACAGCATCTCGCTGTCCGGTCTGCCGGTGGCGCGCGCCTCATTCCACACCGAGGTTCAGAAGAATCGCTACACGATATCGGGGACGCTGAAATCGGCGGGCCTGCTCGATATCCTCAGCCGCACGTCGGGCCAGACACAGGTTTCCGGCGTTGTCGACAAGGATTACCTGCGCGCGTCGCAATATTCGATGTCCTATCGCAGCGGCTCGAAGAGCCGGGCGATCAGCGTTACCTACCGCAACGGCAATGTCGTGCATGCGAGCATGACGCCGAAGCGCACGCCTTTGCCGAAGAACTGGGTGCCGGTCACCTCGCGCGACATGCGCAACGTTCTCGATCCGCTTTCGGGGCTGATCATTCCGGCGCAAGCGCGCGTCTGCCCCAACACCCTGCCGATTTTCGACGGCGAGTCGCGGCTCGACATCAAGCTTTCGCCGAAGGGCACCAGGCCTTTCAAGACGAAGGGCTTCGAAGGCGAGGTGATCGTCTGCGGCATCCGCTTCGTGCCGAAGGCCGGCTACAAGAAGGGCCGCGAGGACGTCGAATATCTGCGGCGACTGCAGACGATGGAAATCTGGTTCGCCAAGGCTGAGACCATGAATGTCTATGCCCCCGTCTATGTCCGCATCCCCACCAAGCTCGGGCCGGTCACGGTCTCGGCGACGCGATTTGGTGGTTGACGCGCGATCGCGTGCAACTAAAAGGTTAAATACCAGCAAGCACCGTGATTTTGACGGCGCAGGTTTCCGTTGAGAGAAATCGCGCCCGGGGACGACTATGAAACTCAAGGCAACTCTGATCGGTTTTTCGGCCATCCTGATGTGGTCGCTGCTCGCGCTGTTCACGGCGGCATCGGGCAAGATGCCGCCGTTCCAGCTTTCGGCAATCTGTTTCCTGATCGGCAGCCTGCCCGGCCTTGCGGTGCTTGTGGCAAAACCGGAGCGCCTGGCGCTGCTCAAGCAGCCGGCGAAGGTCTGGATCACGGGCATTGCCGGCCTCTTCGGCTATCACTTCCTCTACTTCACGGCGCTGCGCAATGCGCCGGCGGTGGAGGCCGGGCTGATCGCCTATCTCTGGCCGCTCTTGATCGTTGTCGGTTCGGCACTGCTGCCGGGGGAGCGGCTGCGCTGGTATCACATCGCCGGCGCGCTTGCGGGCCTCGTCGGCACGATCCTGATCGTCGCGCGCAACGGCGTCGCCTTCGACGATGCCTATCTCATCGGCTATGGCGCGGCCTTCCTCTGCGCCTTTACCTGGTCGGGTTATTCGCTGATCACACGCCGCTTCGAGGCGGTTTCGACCGATGTGGTCACCGGCTTCTGCCTTGCCACCTCGATCCTGTCCTTCGTCTGCCATCTCGCGCTCGAAACGACGGTCTGGCCGGCGACGACCTTCGAGTGGCTGGCGGTCGCGGGCCTCGGCCTCTTGCCGGTGGGGGCGGCCTTCTATGCCTGGGACTTCGGGGTGAAGAACGGCGACATCCAGCTTCTCGGCGTTTCGAGCTATGCAGCACCGGTGCTCTCGACGCTGATCCTGATCCTCTTCGGCTTTGCCGAGCCATCCTGGCGCATAGCGCTTGCCTGCCTGTTCGTCACCGGCGGGGCGGTGCTCGCCGCCCAGGATCTGATCTTGCGCAAGGATGCCGCGGCCACCCAGCCGGCGGAATAGTCCGAAAGATCGCTATCGGGTTGGCGGCTGCCAGTCGGGGGCTGCCATCTCGAAGGCGGCAAAATCGAAGGCCGGCGCGACCGTGCAGCCGACCAGCGTCCAATCGCCGAGCGAGGCAGCCGACTGCCACCAGTTGGCCGGCACCACGCCCTGCGGCCGCTCACCGTCCCGGATGTCGGGCCCAAGCCGCAACGTCTCGGCGGGCTTCCCGTCCTCGGCAATGCTGAGTTCGAGTGGCGCGCCGGCGTGGTAGTGCCAGATCTCGACGGCGTCGCGGACGCGGTGCCAGTGCGAACGGTCGCCACGCTCAAGCAGATAATAGATCGCCGTCGAATGACCCCGCGGGCCGCCGGCCGTGTCACGGAAGGTCTCGATGTACCAGCCGCCCTCCGGATGGCGTGTGAGGCCGAGCGCCTCGATGACCTCTTCCGCCGTCTGTGCTTCAGCCATCAGAAGTTATCCTTCCGCTTGCGGATTTCCGCAAAGACCGCGGCATCGTCGGCATCTCGCAGGCCGAGATGGGCGCGAATGCCGGGATCGGCGGCGCGCAGGAACGGGTTCGTACGCTTCTCCAGGCCGATTGTCGTCGGCGCGGTGAAGCCGCCGTCGCAGCGGATTTCCTCGATCTCGGCAGCGCGCGCCTTGAGTTCGGCATTGTCGGGATCGACCGTGACCGCGAAGCGGGCATTGGAGAGCGTGTATTCGTGGCCGAAATAGACGGTCGTGTCGTCCGGCAAGGCCATCAGCCGGCTGAGAGACTGCCACATGGTCGCCGGCGTCCCCTCGAACAGACGGCCGCAGCCGAGCGCAAAAAGCGTGTCGGCGGCAAAGAGCAGCTTGTCCTGTGGAAAATGGAAGCAGATATGGCCGGCGGTATGGCCGGGTGTTTCGATCACCTCGACGTTGCGGCCCGCAAACTCGAAGCGTTCGCCATGACGCACCGTCTTGTCGAGGCCCGGAATTTTCGCGGCCTCGTTGAACGGACCGATGATGATGGCGCCGAAGCGGGCTTTCAACGCGTCATTGGCCGCGACGTGGTCGCCATGATGGTGCGTCGTGAGAATATGGGTAAGCGTCCAGCCGCGGCGTTCCAGCGCCTCCAGGATTGGCGGCTCCTCGGGCGCGTCGATCGAGGCGGTCAGGCCGCTTTCGGGGTCGTGGATCAGCACGCCGAAATTGTCGGTGCGGCAGAGGAAAAGATCGAGTTCGAGCGCGGCCATGGCAGGTCCTCCGGTCAGGAGAGGGGAGATGCTGCCGAATGTAGCGAGCCTTACCTTGAAGTCTACCGCTTCGAAGCTAACATGTTGCGAATGCATACCGATATTGTCGACCTTCGCGAATTCTATCACTCCGAGCTTGGCCGGATGGCGGAGCAATCCGTCACCATGGCGCTTTCGTCCGTCTGGGCGCGGCTGCCGGACGAGCGGCTGGTCGGCCTCGGCTATGCCGTTCCCTATCTCGAGCGGTTCCGCAAGGACACGGAGCGCACCTTCGCCTTCATGCCTGCGGGCCAGGGCGCGGTGAACTGGCCGGTTGCCGAGCTTTCCTCGACGGCGCTGGTGTTCGACGAGGAATTGCCGCTGCCGGACGCATCGATCGACCGGGTGCTGATGGTGCATTCGCTGGAATTTGCCGAAAGTCCGCGCGAGACGATGAAGGAGATCTGGCGGGTGCTGGCGCCGGGCGGCCGGCTCGTGATCGTCGTGCCCAATCGACGCGGCGTCTGGGCACGCATGGAGCATACGCCCTTCGGCTCCGGCCGACCCTATTCGCGCGGGCAGCTGACGGCGCTGTTGCGCGAGACCAACTTCACGCCGGGGGCTACGGCCGACGCGCTGTTCTTCCCGCCGTCGAAGCTCCGGGCGATCCTGCGGCTGCGCCGAGGCTTTGAGCGGCTCGGCCGCTGGCTCTGGCCAGTGTTCTCAGGCGTCATCGTCGTCGAGGCGCAGAAGCGGCTTTACCAGGGGCTACCGGTTGCAGCGCGTGCGTCCCGCCGTGTCTTCGTGCCGGTGTTGGCGCCGCAGGGCGTGCCGAGCACACGCGAACGGCCACGCCTCACCCGATAAGGCGCTGCGTACAGGCGGCGGACCCTCGACAAAAGCCGCTTGCGCCGGTAATGGCTTGACCTCTTTTCCTGCCTATAGCGCCCCGCGCCTCCCAAGGCGCGACAAAGGTCGCTGTGGCACCTTGATGGCCATAGAAAGCTGACCCGATGAGCCTTGCTTCGAAGAGCCCTGAGCCGCGTCCCGGCATCCTTGACATTGCCGCCTATGTGCCAGGCAAGGAGCATGCGCCGGGTGTCGCCAAGGTGCATAAGCTCTCGTCGAACGAAACGCCGCTCGGTGCCAGCCCGAAGGCGATAGAAGCCTTCCAGGCGATGGCCTTCAATCTGGAGCGCTATCCGGACGGCCAGGCGCGGGCGCTGCGGGAGGCGATCGGGGCCGTTCACGGGCTCAATCCGGCAAACATCATGTGCGGCAACGGCTCGGACGAATTGCTCGGGTTGCTGTGCCACACCTATCTCGGCCCCGGCGACGAAGGCATCATCACCGAGCACGGTTTCCTTGTCTACAAGATCCAGATCCTGGCGGCCGGTGCGACGCCCGTAACCGTCGAGGAAAAGGATGCGCGCGTCGATGTGGACGCCATCCTTTCCGCGGTCACCGAGCGGACCAAGATGGTCTTTCTCGCCAATCCCGCCAATCCGACCGGCACCTATATCCCGGTCGACGAAGTCCGCCGGCTGCATGCGGGCCTGCCCGAGGGCGTGCTCCTGGTGCTCGACGCCGCCTATGCCGAATATGTGCGCCGCAACGACTATGCCGCCGGTCTTGAGCTCGTCTCGGCCAGCCGCAACGTGGTAATGACCCGCACCTTCTCGAAGATCTATGGTCTTGCCGGCCTGCGCATCGGCTGGATGTATGCGCCGCCGGAAGTGATCGACGCGGTCGACCGTGTCCGCGGGCCGTTCAATCTCAGTGCGCCTTCCATTGCGGCGGGTGCGGCGGCGATCCGCGATCAGGCTTTCGTCGCAACGGCGGTCGATCACAATCTCACCTGGCTTGCCCGCGTTGCCGAAGCGCTCGAGGCGATCGGGCTCCGCATCACGCCGTCGGTCACGAATTTCGTGCTGATCCATTTCCCCGACGAGGCCGGCAAGCGGGCGGAGGAGGCCGATGAGTTCCTGACCCGCCGCGGCTATATCCTCAGGGCAGTCCGCAGCTACGGCTTCCCGAATGCGTTGCGCATGACCATCGGCTCCGCGGAAGCCAACGAGGGCGTCATCGCGGCGCTGACCGAATTCATGGGACGGAAATAATGGCTCAGCAGTTTGAAACGATCGCCCTCATCGGCATTGGTCTGATCGGCTCGTCGATCGCGCGCGAAATCCGCGAGAAGCAACTCGCCGGCACGCTCGTGGTCTCCACGCGCAGCGAGGCGACGCTGAAGCGGACGCAGGAACTCGGGCTCGGCGATCGCTATACGCTGTCGGCCGCCGACGCCGTTCGCGACGCGGATCTCGTTATCGTCTCGGTGCCGGTCGGCGCGTCCGGTGCCGTTGCCGCCGAGATCTCAGCCCATCTGAAGCCAGGCGCCATCGTCACCGACGTTGGTTCGACCAAGGGTTCGGTGATCGCACAGATGGCGCCGCACTTGCCCGAGAACGTGCATTTCGTGCCGGGGCACCCGATCGCCGGTACCGAGCATTCCGGCCCGGATGCCGGCTTCGTCGGCCTCTTCCGCGGCCGCTGGTGCATCCTGACGCCGCCCCCTGGCGCGGATGAGGAAGCGGTGGCGCGGCTGCGGCTTTTCTGGGAGACGCTCGGCTCGATGGTCGAGGAGATGGACGCCGAACACCACGACAAGGTGCTGGCAATCGTTTCGCACCTGCCGCACATCATCGCCTACAACATCGTCGGCACGGCTGATGATCTCGAGACCGTTACCGAATCCGAAGTCATTAAATATTCGGCTTCGGGCTTCCGCGACTTCACGCGTCTGGCGGCATCCGACCCGACCATGTGGCGCGACGTCTGCCTGCATAACAAGGATGCGATCCTGGAGATGCTGGCGCGGTTTTCGGAAGATCTCGCCTACCTCCAGCGGGCGATCCGCTGGGGCGACGGCGACAAGCTGTTCGATCTCTTTACCCGCACCCGGGCCATTCGCCGCTCGATCATTCAGGCCGGCCAGGACACGGCGATGCCGGACTTCGGTCGCCATGCCATGGATCAGAAATAGCCTGAGCAGATCAAGGAAGACCGTGGAGCGGTCTTCCTTCCTATGAGGCGTATGATCGTAGCCTAGAGGGTCGGCAGGACGCCGATCGGGATGAAGGCGAGGAATGCCGTGCCGTCGCGCACGTTGAGCTTCACGGTCGCCTCGTTCTTGCCGTTGGCGAGAGCCTTCAGCATGTTGGCGGTGTTGTCGACGAGGTTGGCATCATCCGGGATCAGGGTGACCAGATTGGCGCGCCAGGCCTCGATATTGGTCATCGTCAGCGAGAACTCGCCAGAAATCAGTCCCTGATCATTGACCGAGAACGGCCCGGAAAGCTTGGCGTTCATGCCTGAGCCGAGGTCGAGGGTGAGCTGTCGCAGCTCGCCCTTGCTGCCGCGAAACATCTCAGGCGTCGGCGGGGTTGTCATCCATCCGGCCCGGTCGGTGAAGGTCAGGTCGGCGGCGACGGTCGCCGGCGGTGCGAGGCTCGGGCCTTCCTCGGGCCGAACGTCCAGTTTGTCGACGCTCAAGGCGGCGTCGAGATCCGCGCCGTTCTGGCGCAGGTGCAATTCGCCGTGGCTGGCGCCGAAGCCAAATCCGTCGCCTTCAAGCGGCAATCGCAACCGGCCCGTCAGGTTGTCGTAGGTTAGCGACGTGCGGTCAACGCCGGACAGGGTCGCGCGCACGCTCGCATGCAGCAACGTCCAGTCGGCGAAGATGTTGAGGCCGGGGGAAGCCCGGATCTCGGCCGGGCCGTCAAGCTCGATCACCGCATGGCCCGGCTGGTAGACCTGGGCAGCGGTCCTCAGCGCTCCGAACGAGGCCGAGGTGCCGTTGCGGGTGTCGTCCAGATGGACCTTGTCGCAGAAGAGGCCGATGCGGAACGGGAAGCCGCGCACGTCCATGTTGGTGCATTCGCCGCCGAGGCCGGCCGCCTGTCCTTCAGCGAGGCGGGTCGCAAACCGCTTCTCGATCTGGTCGGCGGCGAGAAACCAGCCGGCCGAATAAACGCCTGTGACAAGCACGATGCCTGCCAGGAGCCAGCGGAATTTCCGGCTGACCGGCGATGGGTTGGAGACTGCGGTGGCCGACATGGGCGGGGGTACCTCACTCAAAACAGGATGGAGGCTGCCTTTCGGGTGGCGCCATCGATCCGCAAAACTATTCTTTCCTTCGGCCGCAGGAGGACGACCTTGTCTCTTTCGTGCCGGGATGCTGTGCCGTAGAAACCGAAAATGGCTCACCGTCCCACGCGACCGATCGTGATTCGGCAGTGAGAACAGCAGCGCGGGTTGAATGACAGTGGATATGGACGAATTTTGGGTCTTTGGCTACGGCTCGCTGATGTGGAACCCGGGCTTTGCCTTCGAGGAGAAGCTCACGGCACGTGCCTTCGGTTTTCGCCGCTCACTCTGCGTGCATTCCTGGGTTCACCGTGGCACCGAACAGCGGCCGGGGCTGGTGCTTGGGCTCGACCGCGGCGGCTCCTGCATCGGGACGGCGTTTCGCGTCCAGCGCGGGCAGCAGGCGGATGTCGTCGATTATCTGCGCGAGCGTGA
The DNA here is from genome assembly GCF_014852185.1 of Ensifer sp. ENS07. Lineage (NCBI taxonomy): Bacteria > Pseudomonadati > Pseudomonadota > Alphaproteobacteria > Hyphomicrobiales > Rhizobiaceae > Ensifer > Ensifer sp. ENS07. The sequence goes on from NZ_JACVBE010000005.1 coordinate 355,401, forward strand.
ACTGGTGACCCACGTCTACAAGGAACGCACCATGCCGGTGCTGCTTGCCGACGGCCGACGCGTTCCGGCGCTCGCCTACGTCATCGACCGCGCCCACGTCCAGTATGCGGGCTCGCTGACCACCACGGAGGCGGCCGGAATCGTCGCGGTTTCGACGGGAAAATCCGGGCCGAACAGCGAATACGTGTTCAACACGCTCGCCCATCTCAAGGAGATGGGCATCCGCGATCACTGGCTGGAAGAGGTGGTCGGATTGCTGCGGCAGGCGCCGCGTTCAGCCCGGGCCTGAAGGCTCAGGCCCGGCCTTCTGCCTTCAGTTCCTTCAGCCGCTGCTCGGCGGTCGGCGGCAGTGGCAGGTGCGGATTGGCCTTCACGGTTTCGACGAGCAACTCGTCGCTCGCCCTCTCGGTTACCTCGACGAGCTTCGCCAGGAAAGCGTCCGGGTCCATGCCGGCCTCGATGGGCGGCAGGATGCGAACCTTGAAGTGGCCGGGAAAGCGCAGGAACTTGCGGCGCGGCCAGAAGAGGCCGGGATGCATGGCGACCGGCACCACCGGCACGCTGAGGTCGCGGTAGAGGCGGGCGATGCCGTATTTGTATTCCGGCGGAGCGCCCGGCGGGCGACGCGTGCCTTCCGGGTAGATGATGAGCTCGCGGCCGGTTGCCATTTCCTGCTTGGTGCGGTCCATCACGCCGGTCATCGCCTTGCCGCGGGCCGCGCGATTTACCGGAACCATGCGTTGCTTGAGCACATACCAGCCGAAGAGCGGGATCCAGGTGAGCTCGCGCTTCAGGATATAAAAGGGATCGCTGAGCCAGGGGAGCAGCGCATAGGCATCCCAGAAGGACTGGTGTTTGGGAGCGAAGATATAGGGAACCTCGGGGATATTCTCCAAGCCTTCGATCTCGAAGGTCGTGCCGACCATCTTTTCCATGAGCCAGTGGTTGCTGCGTACCCAGTTCTTCGGCACGAACCACGCCTTCTTGCGCGGCAGCAGGAAGTAGATCGGGGTCAGCACGATCATCTGCACGATCAGATTGGCGTAGAACACCATGTTGAAAAGGATCGAACGCAAGACGATCATCAGGCACGCTCTCACAGGCGAGGTCTCAAGGGGACCGGCGTCTTTGAGCCGGTTGATCGCTGCCTACACGATTAAGTGCTGAAGGAAAACTGCTCTGTTTCACTTTGCAGTGGCGAAGGCTGTTCCTGCCGGCCCTTATTCTTCGGCGGGCGTCGCGCGCGATGCGTCGGTGCGCAGGCCGCTGGTCGGGCGGGCGCCGGCGAAGTCGCGTATCGAAGCCACCGTATACTTGCCGAATTCCAGAAGGATCGACTTCAGCACCATCGGATTGCGCAGCCAGTTTGTGGTCTTCAGATCGGAGTTGACGACCGGGTAGGGGATGAACTCCGTTTCCGGCCGGGCGCGGCGCAGTTCCAGGAGGCTGCGCGGCATGTGATAGTTGTTGGTGACGACGAGCACGCTCGCATAGCCGCGATCATGGATCCATTGCGCCGCTTCCGTGGCATTTCCGATGGTATCGATCGCCTCATGGCCGATGTCGACGCAGCACTTGAAAAGGTCGGCCGAGCTCTGGGTGTTGCGGCGGATCTGGCTGCCTGTGGTCGTTGGGTGAACCCCGGAGATCAGCAGGCGCTTGCCGGCGCCACCCTTCAGAAGATCGACCGCCTGGTCGATGCGCTGGAAACCGCCGGTCAGGACCACGATCGCATCGGCCTTCGGATGACCCGGCGGCTGCAGGGAGGCGACCGTGTCGGCAAAGTTCAGGAAGGCGGCGATCAGGATTGCCAGCGGCAGGAGCAGGACGAAGAAGGTTCGGCGGAGGATTTTGCGCAGGAGACTGCGGGACCGCCGGCGATCGTCGGCTTGCCCGTGCCATTTATCTCCTCCGGCCATTCCGTTCCCGCGTAGCTCTCGCGCCATCATGATTCTCTTCACATAGCCGCAGATTGCGGCAAGGAATAGATCGAGTGGCGGCGAAACATCAGGCGGCTCAGCTTTGGTAGAGGTCGGTACGGCCGGGGTCCGAGCGGATGAGGTCGATTTCGTAGATCGTGCGGGTAACCGTCAGCCGCGCCGTAACGGTCGTCAGGATGGCGATGACGACGATGATCGCGGCAATGCCGAGATAGCCACCATAGCCGATGGTGAAGGTACCGAAGAGGGCGGTGGCCTGGTCTGTCTCGGGGGTCGCCAAGGTCCGTGACTGCCAGAAACCCGCGATCGCAAAGAAAAGTGCTGCGAGCAGACCGCCGGCGCCGGCGCCCTTGAGGCTGATCCTGAGGAAGTGCTTCTGGAATTCCGACGCGACGAAGCCGGCTTCGGCACCGACGAAATGCAGCACCTCGACGATATGGCGATTGCCCGACAGCGCGCCGCGCGTTGCGAAGACCACTGTCAGCACCATGGCGGAAAAGACCAAGGTCAGCACGCCGGTGCCGATCATGGCCGTGGTGTTGGCCATGGCGACCAGCCGGTCGACCCAGGTGCGATGGTCATCGAGGAAAGCCTGCGGGATTATTTCTGTCAGCGCCTTGCGCATGGCCGCAAAGTCCGGCGGGTTGCTTTCGTCGATGGTGATGATGACGAGGCGCGGCACGGGCAATTCGTCAAGATCGAGGCCTTCGCCGAGCCAGGGTTCGAGCAGGCGGGCGGTGGCGGCCCGGTCGACGATCTTGCCGTCCGTCGTGCCACTGAAGGTCAGCGCCAGGTCGCGGGCATCCGCCAGCGCCTTTTCCATGTCGAGATTGTCGTCGGGCTTGATCTGGATGGTGATCTCGCGGGAGATCTGCGATTGCCAGCTCTGGGCCGTGGCTCGCACCATGCTGACGCCGCCGAGCGTCAGGCAGGCGAGGAACGACATGATGGCGATGACGCACATCAGCGCATGGCCCGACACATTGCTCGACGGCACGATCGGGCCGGTCGGGCGCACGCGCATTTCCGTCCGGCGCTGTTGTGCCTCCGGTGCCTGTTCGGGCACATCCTTTTGGTGTTTCGTGCGGCTGTCACTCATAGATGTCGAGCCGCCCTTGCGAAAGGATCATGCGCCGCGCCTCCACCTGGTCCATCAGCGACAGATCGTGGGTGGCGATCACGACCGCCGTGCCGAGCCGGTTGAGCTCGAGGAAAAGATTGAGCAGGCGCCTTGCCATCGGCGGATCGACGTTGCCGGTCGGCTCGTCGGCAAGCAGGATCTCCGGCCGGTCGATCAGCGCCCGAGCGATGGCGGCGCGCTGTTTTTCACCGCCGGAAAGGACCGGTGGCAGCACGTTGATGCGCTCGCCGAGACCCACCCATTTCAAAAGCTCCAGCACGTCTGCACGGTAGCTCGTCTCCTCCTTGCCGCGCACGCGCAACGGCAGCGCGACGTTCTCGTAGGTGGTGAGATGATCGAGCAGGCGAAAGTCCTGGAAGACGATGCCGACGCGCCGGCGCAGCATCGGGAATTCTTCGCGCGGGATCGACGAAATGTTGCGGTCGAACATCCGGATCAGGCCGCGTGTCGGCTGCAGCGAGAGGAAAAGAAGCCGCAGCAACGTGGTCTTGCCGGCGCCCGACGGACCCGTCAGGAACTGGAATGAACGGCGTGGAATGTCGAAGGTCAGGTCCCGGAGGATTTCCGGTCCCATGCCATAGCGCAGTCCGACGTTCTCAAAGTGAATCAAGCGGCAGCCCAGTCTCTCTCACGGCCCTGCAACCGACGGCCGGTTCCGGTCCTCCGCGCATAGGACGACCAGCCAAGAAAGGCAAAACCGCCAGCGGAATCATGGTTAAGTGACGGTTAATTTTTCATGAAAAGGCGCCGCTTTCGCGACGTCTTTCCGAAACATTAACCATTCCGGTTTACGTGTCGGAAAGATTTGATGCAATGCCTAGTTCTTGCACCGCATGAGGCTTGGCATTGCCCGAGGGTTTCGCAGACAAACTGGCCGCCTGCGGCCGTGTTCTCTTGCGGGACAGGAGGAAATGATCATGCAGGCATTCCGGACCAAATCCGCCAGCAACAACGCCGATACAGATTTCCTGCCGCCCGAGCGCGGCGGACGCGACGGGGCTTCAGCGCCGAGGCGCGCCGACTATGTGGATGCGGAATTCGAGGTGATATCCGCTTCGTCGCGCCGCACGCCCTATCCTGTTTTCAACGACAATGCACAAACGGGCAGCCGCAGGCGGCCGACGCTGACGGTCGTGGAGCAGGAGCCGTCGCTCGGCGCTCGATTGTTGCGTCTTGCCGAGACGCGGCTGCGCGACATGCCGGCACGCCGCTTTGCCGGGATGGTCGCGGGCGTTGCGCTTGCTTCCTTCCTGGCGATCGTCGGCTTTGCCGGCGATGGACAGGCCGACGTCCAGCCGCTGACGATATCGGGGATCAAGAGTGGGCTCGACTACTCCGGCGGCATGCGTGTGCTGTCCGTCTATGGTTCGATCGACAATCGCTCCGATATCGAGCAGCGATTGCCGCTCGTCGTGGTGGAGATTGCCGCCAACGGGCGCAAGGTCACGACGACACGGGTGATGCCCGAGGGTGCTGCCGTCGCGCCCGGTGAGAGCCGTCATTTCATGACGAGACTGCCCTATGCGGGTGGAAAAATGCCGGATGTGACGGTTTCCTTCGCCGAAAACGGTGTTTCGGCCCGCTGATTGTGCTAAGCGGCGCCAAAGGGAAGGCTTAAGGTCTTCCGGATGAAACGCTGGAGAAGCCTTGATGCCCGTTGTTCGCGGTAAGAATATCGAACCTCTCTATACGGCCGAAACCATCGCTGCCCGCAACAGCGAGCTCGCCGGAATGATCGTCAACGGCCCGCACAAGGATCTGCTGGTGATCGCGGTGCTCAAGGGATCGTTCATCTTCGCGGCCGATCTGATCCGCTCGATGCATACGGCCGGTCTGGCACCGGAAGTCGAGTTCATCACGCTGTCGAGCTACGGCACCGGCACCGTTTCGCAGGGCGTCAAGATCACCAAGGATATCGACAGCGACGTGCATGGGCGCGACGTTCTGCTGATCGACGACATTCTCGAATCCGGCCGCACGCTGCGTTTCGCCAAGGAACTGATGTACGAGCGCGGCGCCCGCAACGTCACGATCGCCGTGCTGCTCGACAAGCGGGTCAAGCGCAAGGTCGAACTCGAGGCGGATTATGTCGGCTTCGAATGCCCCGATCACTTCGTCGTCGGCTACGGCATGGACGTCGCCTATGCCTTCCGCGAGCTGCCTTTTGTCGGTGTTGTCACCGGCGACGCCGAGTAAATGTCTCGATTTGGGGCATGCGCCCTGAAATCCAGTCGTTCGGCGTTTACGGAACACAAACGAAAAACTGGTTGTTTTGGTGCGTGCCGCAGTGATTCTCGACGGGGATCGGCGGCGCTGCAGCGCCAGTGTGTCTCCCGATGATCCACGCCCGCTGTACTTTTGGATCAGGTGCGGGTGCCGGCGTGAACGCCGGACTCGGAAGCGAACGCGGAGGCCATGATGGCGAAGATCCTGATTACCGAGGACGAGGATGCATTGCGTTCCTTCGTTGCGCGGGCCCTGAGGCTCGACGGCCACGAGACGGTCGAAGCGGGCGATGGGGCCGATGGCCTTGCCTGCCTGGAGGCCGAGGCGTTCGACCTTCTCCTCTCCGATATCCGTATGCCCGTGATGGACGGCATCGAGCTGACGCACCAGGCGTCGGCGGCCTTTCCGGCCATGAAGATCCTGCTGATGACCGGCTATGCCGAGCAGCGCGAGCGGGCTGACGATCTCACCGACAAGATCGTCGACGTCATCTCCAAGCCCTTCTCCCTTCCCGATATCCGCAAGGCAGTCGCGCTGGCGCTGGCCGCCTGACGGCCAGACCTGCCGGCCCACAGCAACAGGACTGCGACCCGGCGCATCGATTGGATGCGACGGGAGCCGTTGTCATGTTCTGCCGTGATGAGGCAAAGGGCTCAGCCGGGCGCTCGGCTCAGCGCATGTCGAGCAGGCGTTCGAGGTACTGGCGCTCCTGCTCCGGCGACAGGCTGTCGCCCAGCCTGCGGCGAATCTCGTCAAGGATTTGTCGGGCGCGCTGAGAATCGATCTCGTCTGGAACCTTGACCTGGTCGCCGAAATTCGGGCCGAGATTCTGTTGCCGCCTTCCCAAAGGATCGCGGCCGTTTTGACCGTATTGCGGAACACCCATGCCAGGGCCGCCCTGACCTTGGCCCTGCATCTGGTTCATCATATCCTGGGCGCCTTGGCGCAGGGCCTGTAGCGCGCGGCCCTGATTGCCGACGGCTTGTTCGCCCTGGCCCTTGCCGAGCGCGCCGGAAGCGCCGTCCATTTCGCGCTTGGCTTCGCCGAAGCCCTTGCCGGGCTTGATGCCCATGCTTTCCAGGCCCTTGTTCAGCTCACCGAGCTGTTTTCCGAGCGCGTCCTGCTGCTCTTTCAGCTGTTTCAGTGCATCCTTGAGCTGTTCGGCGGTCATGTTGTCGAGCGGGTTGGGCTGACCATTCGGATCGCCCTGCTGACCTGGGTCCTGCGGCATTTCCTGACCGAAGAGCTCGTTGTCTTCGCCCTGCAGCGGGTCGCCCCGCTGCATCCGGTCACGCAGGGCCTGGTCGAACTTGAAGGTCTCGTCCATCAACTGCTGCTGTTGCTGCATCAGCTTGCCGAGCTTGTCCATCTGCTGGCGCATGGCGTCGTTCTGTTCGCCCATCTGCTGCTGGCTGCGGCCAGCCTGCAGGTTGTTCATCATGCGCTGCAGTTCCGAGAGCATCTGCTGTGCCTGATCGCGCGCGCCCGAGCGCGCCAGATTCTCGATCTGGTTCATCATCTTCTCGAGGTCCTGCTGGCGCAGGATGTTGTTCGGGTCGAGCTTGCCGGTCATGCGTGGATTTTTCATCGCCTGCTCGGCGAGCGCCTGCATGTATTCCTGCATCGCCTGGCGCAGTTCCTGCATCAGCTTGGCGATTTCCTGGTCCGAAGCGTTGCGCTCCAAGGCGTCCGACAGCGCCTGCTGGGCTTCGCGCAGGCGGCGCTCGGCAAGCGACAGGTCGCCGTCCTCGATGCCGAGCGCGATCTCCCAGAGGTATCCGGCGGCATCGCGCAACATGTCGTCGTTATAGGCGAGCGCCATCCGGGTGCGCGCCGATTTCAACAGCAGGAAATGAGTGAGGTTCGGGATCCAGTCCTCGGCAAGCGAGGTGACGGCGTCGTTGAGGTCGATGGCGCGCGGCAGGTCGTTGGCATTGAGCGCGAAAACCTGACGCTGTTCGGCGACGGCGCCGGCGAGCGGCTGCGAGAACTGGCGGGCAGGCAGGATCATGTCGTGCGGCGGGCTGCGGCCTTCCTGTCCGGCAGCATCCCGGGCGACGAGCGTCACCGCTACCCGCTTGCCGGCGAGCGGATGCTCGCTGAGGTTTCGGCTGGTCGTGCCCTTTGCCTCGCGCGCGTTACGGCGCGGCAGATCGAGCCGGTATTCCGGTAGCGGATAGAGCGCGCGGGCCCCTTCTGCCGGTTCGTCGAGCGGCTTGATCTCCGCCCAGGCCTGGGCGATGCCGTAATCGTCGTTGGCCGTAAACGTGATTTCGAGCGCCGCGTTGATGGTCGGATGGGGGATTCCGTCAAAGGCGATCTGAGGCACGCCGTCCGGGGTGATCTTGAACGCCCAGCGCTGGCTGCCGACGATAAGTTCGCCATCCTTGACGACCTTGTAGACGTGGTTGCGCACGGCATTCGGACTGCGTGCCGGCTCCGTTGCAACCATTTCGGCGACCTTCGGGCCGGCATCGTCCACTTTCGGCTTGCTCTGCTTTTCCTCGGCCTTTTCGCCGGCCACCGGAATGGCGATCGGTTTGCTCCCGCCGGTTTCCGCGTAGCGCACTGGCGCGTCCGCACCGGCGCCGGTGATCCGTACGGTGATGTCGCTGAACTGCGGGATGGTGATCGCCGCGGCGTCTTCATTCACGGCAGCGGCGGCTTCCGGCTTGCCCGTCAGAAAGATTGGCGCCCGCCCGGTATAGGGCGGCGGCGTTACCCAGGCATCGACGCGGATATTGGCAGCTTCGATCGACGTCTGCGGCAGCCGGAACGCATCGCTCAGCAATCCGGCGCGGTTGGAATAGGAATAGGCAAAGGCGACGCAAGCGAGCAGCACAGGCACGGCCCTGAGCGCGAAGGGATCGTGCCTGGCGATATCGGGCCGCGGCAGGCCAGTCTCGAGGGTGCCGATCATGCGTGCCATGCGCGCCTGGTGTTCGCGCCAGAGCGCCTCGCCCAGAGGGGTGTCGGTCGCGGGGCGATCGTCCTGGACGCGGATGGCCTGATGCGGCAGCGCATTGCGCTCTTCGAGCATGCGATCGGCATCGGCATTACCGGGAAGCCGCAACCGGCTGAGCGGTACGAGAGAGGCGAGGAAGGTTAGCGCAAAGGCAAAGAGCGCCACCGCATGCAGCCAGAAAGGTGCAGCGCGAAAGAAGCCGAGCCAGGCGAAGGCAAGAAACAGAAGGGCGATCGCACCGGGCAGAAGGATACGCGGCAGGACCTGCTCGGCGACCAGCACCGCGCGCGCCAGCCATCTCTTCAGCGCCAGAGTTCTCGAAAACGGCTTCGGTTGTGGCGTTTCATCCTGCCGGAATTGCGTCATCCGCCCAAGTTTCCTTTCGGTCGCCCATCAACGCTTGTGGCTGACCCAATGTAGTGAGGCGACGGCCGAGCTCAAAAATGCACGCAACTTCGCCTATCCCGCTTGCGTTCAGGATACCATCGTTTGTGGCGAAGACGAGGGCGCAAACACAATCGTGATCGGCCGGGCGGCCGATCCACAGATTGTCGTTGTCATGCCCGGACGGGTCAGTCGAGCCAGTCCGGCACCGAATCGAGACCGATCAACGCGTCATAGTCCTGACGCGGGCGAACGACGTGGAAACGGTCGCCCTTGACCAGAACTTCCGGGATCAGGAGGCGTGAATTGTAGGTGCTGGCCTGCACGGCGCCGTAGGCGCCGGCCGAGCTGATGGCAAAGAGATCGCCAGGCTTCGGCATCGCCATCTCGCGGTCGAGCGCCAGATAGTCGCCGGTTTCGCAGACCGGGCCCACGACGTCGGCGCGGATGCGCGGCGCGTTGGCGGCGGAGATGCGGACCGGGCGGATCTCGTGATAGGCCTCATAGAGGGTCGGGCGGATGAGATCGTTCATCGCACCGTCGACGATGACGAAGGTCTTGTCGCCACCGTCCTTCACGTAGATGACTTCGGTCACCAGAATGCCGGCATTGCCGACGATCAGCCGGCCCGGTTCGGTGACGATCTTGCAGCCGAGCGACTGCAGCTGGCTCTTGACGATTTCCGCATAGGCGTCCGGCAGCGGGGGCGGATTGTTGTCGTCCTTGTAGGGAATGCCGAGGCCGCCGCCGATGTCGACATGATCGATCGAGTGGCCGTCGGAGCGCAGCGTATCGACCAGTTCGCGCAGCAGCTTGAAGGCGTCGTCGAAGGGCTGAAGTTCGGTGATCTGGCTGCCGATATGCATGTCGATGCCGGTCACCTCAATGCCGGGCAGCGTTGCGGCATGGGCGTAGACCGCGCGGGCGCGCTCCCAGGAAATGCCGAACTTGTTTTCCTTCTTGCCCGTGGAAATCTTGGAATGGGTCTTCGCGTCAACATCAGGGTTGATGCGGAAGGACACATGGGCGCGCTTGCCGGCGCGAACGGCGCGCTGGTTCAGGACCTCAAGTTCCGGCTCGGACTCGACGTTGAAGCAGTAGATGCCGGCTTCCAGTGCGAGATCCATTTCCAGCGGCGTCTTGCCGACGCCGGAGAACATGATGCGGTTTGCCGGGATGCCGGCCGCCAGCGCCCGGCGCAGCTCACCGCCGGAGACCACGTCGACGCCGGCGCCAAGGCGGCCGAGCGTCTTCAGTACCGCCTGGTTCGAGTTGGCCTTCATCGCATAGCAAACCATCGCATCCACATCGGCGAAAGCCTTGGAGAACACCGTATAGTGGCGCTCGAGTGTGGCGGTCGAGTAGCAGTAGAAGGGTGTGCCGACGGCGCGGGCGATATCGGTCACCGGCACATCTTCGGCGTAGAGAATTCCGTCGCGGTATTGAAAATGGTTCACGTCACGCAGCTCGACTTTGAGCAATTCCAGGAAAGTGCGAAGCGGCTTCCGTTCGGAATTGCGTAATTTCTACTAGAGGAGGGGATCGAGCAGGAACGAACGCTCGTCTGCTTTTTCCTTCTGCTCGACAGTTCCTGCCGGCGCCTTGGTGTTGATCGGCGCGGTCGAGCCGGGGCGATCGAGGTCGCCCTTGCGTCCACAACCGACAAGAACCAGCCCGGGGATCGCCAGCAGAAGTGCAAGCCGGGCCGCCTTCGTGAATGTCATCGTGATTTTCCTTCGCGGGAACTGATGCAGGTGCGATGTCTTACCGATTTTTCAGGCACTTGTGCACCCTGTTTCTGCGGGCGAAGAGCCGCCCGCAGCGGGCTTACCTGCGGATGCCTTAGTTGCGGGCGCGCCACCAGGCGATCTGCTTGCGAACCTCGTTGGGCGCCGTGCCGCCGAAGGAGGTACGGCTGGCCACGGAGGCTTCGACCGTCAGGACATCGAAGACCTTCTCGGTGATGTCGGCGTGGATCGACTGCAGGTCGGCAAGCGAAAGATCCGCGAGGTCGCAGCCCTTCTGTTCAGCAAGCGCCACGGCGCGGCCGGTCACATGGTGGGCGTCGCGGAAGGGCAGGCCTGCCTCACGCACCAACCAGTCGGCAAGGTCGGTCGCGGTCGAATAGCCGGAGCCGGCGGCGGCCTTCATGCGATCGCTACGGATGGTCATGTCACGAACCATGCCGGTCATGGCGGCGATCGCCAGCTCGAGGCTTTCGGCTGAGTCGAAGACCTGTTCCTTGTCTTCCTGCATGTCCTTGGAATAGGCGAGCGGCAGACCCTTCATGACCGTGAGCAGCGCGATCAACGAACCGTTGATGCGGCCGGTCTTGGCGCGCACCAGTTCAGCGGCGTCGGGATTCTTCTTCTGCGGCATGATCGAGGAGCCGGTCGAAAATGCATCCGACAGGCGGATGAAGCCGAACTGCGGCGTCGACCAGATGACGATCTCTTCGGCCAGCCGCGACAGGTGCGTGGCAGTGATCGAGGCCATCGACAGGAATTCGAGCGCGAAGTCGCGGTCCGATACCGTGTCGATCGAGTTGCGGGTCGGGCCGGCAAAGCCGAGCGCCTTGGCGGTCATGTGACGGTCGATCGGGAAGCCGGTACCGGCAAGGGCGGCGGCGCCTATCGGGCTCTCGTCCATGTGCTCGATGGCGTGACGCACGCGCGAGCGGTCGCGGCCGAACATCTCGACATAGGCCATGCAGTGATGGCCGAAGGTGACGGGCTGCGCGGTCTGCAGATGGGTGAAGCCGGGCATGACGGTATCTGCATGTTCCTCGGCGCGGTCGAGGAAGGCGGCGATCAGCGCCGTCAGCGCTTTCTCGGTGCGCTGCAGCTCTTCCTTGACCCAGAGGCGGAAGTCGAGCGCCACCTGATCGTTGCGCGAGCGGGCGGTGTGGAGGCGGCCGGCAGCCGGACCGATCAGGGTCGCGAGCCGGGCCTCGATGTTCATGTGGATGTCTTCGAGGCGGCGCGAGAACTCGAACGCACCACTTTCGATCTCTGACAGGATCGTGTTCAGGCCGTGAACGATCTTGTCTTTGTCGTCGGCCGAAATGATGCCTTGATGCGCCAGCATCGTCGCATGCGCTATTGAGCCGCGGATGTCCTGGGCATAGAGCTTCTTGTCGAAGCCGATCGAGGCATTTATTTCCTCCATGATCGCGTCCGGACCCGAGGCAAAGCGACCGCCCCACATCTGGTTGGAGGATTTCGTCTCGGAATTGCCGTCAGCCATGAAGAATGCCCGCCTTGGAGAATGAAATGCCCGACCAGAAGAAATCCCCCCCGGCCGTGAAACTGTTCGCGCTCGCCGCCCTGTTCGGCGTGATCGTCGGTGCGGCAGCGGTATACGTGAAGGAGACCGGGTCTGGCAATGGTGAGGCAACCGAAACGGCCTCCGCCAGTTGCCCGCTGACCTCGGCCAAGGTCGCTGCGCTGACACCCTTCATGAAGGGGCAGGTTGCCGCGATGTCGCCGGCGGCGTCGCCGCGGCCGATCGCGCTCGACTTCAACGGTCCGGACGGCAAGTCGACCAATGTCTCGGCCTTTGCCGGCAAAACGCTGCTCGTCAATCTCTGGGCGACGTGGTGCGTTCCCTGCCGCGAGGAAATGCCGGCCTTGAACGCCCTGCAGAAGTCGCTCGGCAGCGACAAGTTCGAAGTGGTGGCGATCAACATCGACGTCGGCGACGACGAGAAGCCGAAGGCTTTCCTCGACGAGACGGCCGTGCACGAGCTTGGCTATTATCGCGACGCCTCGATGGGCGTGTTCAACAACATGAAGAAGGAAGGCCTGGCCTTCGGCCTGCCGGCAACCCTGCTGCTCGACGACAAGGGCTGCCTGATCGGCTCGATGAACGGCCCGGCCGCCTGGGACAGCGACGACGCCAAGGCGCTGATCAGCGCGGCGCTTGCTCCTGCTGCGGGAAGCTGAAGGAGACTAGATCTGGACAAAGAAAAACCCGGCGGATCGCCGGGTTTTTCTTGTCAAATGCTGACGGAATTAGCGGGTGGGAACCGGCACTTCGCCGCGATAATCGTAGAAGCCGCGTCCGGACTTGCGGCCGAGCCAGCCGGCTTCGACATATTTCACCAGCAGCGGGCAGGGGCGATACTTCGAGTCCGCAAGGCCGTCATAGAGCACCTGCATGATCGACAGGCAGGTGTCGAGGCCGATGAAGTCGGCAAGCTGCAGCGGGCCCATGGGATGGTTGGCGCCGAGCTTCATGGCGGTATCGATCGCCTCGACACTGCCGACGCCTTCATAAAGCGTATAGATCGCCTCGTTGATCATCGGCAGCAGAATGCGGTTGACGATGAAGGCCGGAAAATCTTCGGCGACCGTCACGGTCTTGTCGAGCGTCGCGACGAATTCCTTGGCGGTCTTGAAGGTCTGTTCGTCCGTGGCGATGCCGCGCACGAGCTCGACCAGCTTCATCACCGGAACCGGGTTCATGAAGTGGATGCCCATGAAGTGCTCAGGGCGATCGGTGGCGGAGGCCAGGCGCGTGATCGACAGGGACGAGGTATTCGTCGCGAGAATCGCTTCCGGCTTCAGGATCGGACAAACCTGACCGTAGATCTTGCGCTTGATCGTTTCGTCTTCGGTGACGGCTTCAATCACAAGATCGGCCTGGGACAGGTCGTTGATATCGGAAGAGCCCTTGATCAGGGCAAGGGCTGCCTTGCGGGCCTCGTCGGTCATCTTGCCGGAGGAGACCTGACGGGCAAGGTTGCCGTTGACGGTTGCAAGGCCCGCTTCGATCCGTTCGGCGGCCAGATCATAGATCTGCACCTTGTATCCGGCGATTGCCGAAACATGTGCGATGCCACAGCCCATTTGCCCGGCACCAATAATTCCGACCGTCTTGATCATCGCGGCGAACATCCATCTTCAAGGGTTGGCGGCAAGGCCGCCATCAGACACGCAAACCGGGCCGGTTTGGCCGGCCCGGTAGATTGTTAATGCCAAGTCCCCGCTTTTGCCAGCCCTTTTCATGGGTGCGGAGGGTGGCATCGATTTGGGCTTACAGCGCCTTCTGCAACTCCGGCAGAGCGTCGAAGAGATCGGCAACCAGGCCGTAGTCGGCGACCTGGAAGATCGGCGCCTCTTCGTCCTTGTTGATGGCGACGATGACCTTCGAGTCCTTCATGCCGGCGAGGTGCTGGATGGCACCGGAAATGCCGCAGGCGATGTAGAGATCGGGTGCGACCACCTTGCCGGTCTGGCCGACCTGCCAGTCGTTCGGGGCATAACCGGCGTCGACGGCAGCGCGCGAAGCGCCGACGGCAGCGCCGAGCTTGTCGGCCACCGGCAGGATCACTTCCTGGAACTTTTCCGACGAGCCGAGCGCGCGGCCACCGGAGATGATGATCTTGGCAGACGTCAGCTCCGGGCGGTCGGACGACGACAGGGCGTCGGCGACGAAGGAGGAAACGCCGGGGTTGGCGGCAGCCGAGACGCTCTCGATCGCGGCCGAGCCGCCTTCAGGGGCGGACGCGAAGGAGGCGGTGCGCACGGTGATGACGCGCTTGGCTTCGGTCGTCTGCACCGTCTGGATGGCGTTGCCGGCATAGATCGGACGCTTGAAGGTATCCGACGAGACAACTTCGATGATTTCCGAAACCTGGGAAACGTCGAGCAGGGCTGCAACGCGCGGCATGACGTTCTTGCCGACCGAGGTCGCGGCGCTCACGATCGTGTCGTAGCTGCCAGCGAGCGAGACGATCAGGGCAGCGAGCGGTTCTGCGAGGTTGTTGGCAAGCGAGGCGTCGTCGGCAACGAGCACCTTGGCAACGCCTGCAAGCTTGGCGGCCTGTTCGGCAGCTTGCTTCGCGCCGGCGCCGGCAACGAGAACATGCACATCGCCGCCAATCTTCGAAGCGGCGCTCAGCGCCTTGGCGGTCTGGTCGGAAAGGTGGTTGCTGTCGTGGTCAGCCAGAAGAAGAATGGCCATGATAAAATCTCCCTTCCTTAAATCAGAGCACGCCGGCTTCGGTTTTGAGCTTTTCGACGAGCTCGGCGACCGACTTGACCTTGATGCCGGCCTTGCGGCCCGACGGCTCCTCGGTCTTCAGCACCTTGAGGCGGGCGGCGGTGTCGACGCCGAAGTCGGCCGGCGACTTCTTGTCGAGCGGCTTCTTCTTCGCCTTCATGATGTTCGGCAGTGAGGCGTAGCGCGGCTCGTTCAGGCGCAGGTCGGTGGTAACGACGGCCGGCAGCTTGATGTCGATCGTCTGCAGACCGCCGTCGACTTCGCGCGTCACGGTTGCTTTGCCATCGCCGATCTCGACCTTGGAGGCGAAGGTGCCTTGCGCCCAGCCGAGCAGGGCGGACAGCATCTGGCCGGTCTGGTTCGAATCGTCGTCGATTGCCTGCTTGCCGACGATAATCAGGCCCGGCTGTTCAGCCTCGGCCACACCCTTGACGATCTTGGCGACAGCGAGCGGCTCGACCTGGTCTTCGGTCTCAACCAGGATGGCGCGGTCGGCCCCCATGGCGAGCGCCGTGCGCAGCGTCTCTTCGGCCTTGGCCGGACCAACGGAAACGACGACGACTTCCTCAGCCTTGCCGGCTTCCTTCAGCCTGAGCGCCTCTTCGACCGAGATTTCGTCGAAGGGGTTCATCGACATCTTCACGTTCGCAAGTTCGACGCCCGAACCGTCTGCCTTCACCCGGATCTTGACGTTGTAGTCAACCACCCGCTTCACCGTCACAAGTATTTTCATGGATTCTTCCCTCCAAGAGCTTTCGCAGGAAAATGCGCCTTAACGGAGCCGCCTGATTGTCGGTTGGCGACATCGATACGCGTTTTTTCTCCAATTACAATCGCTGTACATGGCGCTAAATCGATATAATCCCGAGAATTGGAATTACGTTTACGTACACGTAAGAATGATCGATGGCAAGTGGCTTGGGGCCTGATGCGGCACTGTCCCGGCAGGGCCGGGCGCGCTTCAGGCAAGCCATTGAAATAACGGATCATCCTCGTTGAAGGCTGGCGATTGCCGGTGTCAGGATCCGGTCTGGCGTCCCCAGGGAACGGGCGATCTTGTCGCATCTGACGACGGCGGTTGGCTTGCGGTGACCGGTTCGGCCTTGTGCCGGACGGCGCGCGGCGTGACGATCGTGCGGTCGAAAAGCGGCACATCGCGGCGTCGCAAAATGACAACCAGAACCAGGCCCGCGACGATGCCGCCGACATGGGCGCTCCAGGACACGCCGCTGCCGGGATCGACGACCAGCATGAAGAACTGCTGGCCGATCCAGAAGGCAAGCGGGATGGCCGCGGGCAAGGGCAGCGGGATGCGGAAGAAGACAAGCACCCAGACGCGCACCTTCGGGTGTAGCAGGAAATAGGCGGCAACGACGCCGGAGATCGCGCCCGATGCGCCGATCAACGGCGCCTCGGAGGCCGGGTCGAGAAGCCCATGCGCCAGTGCGCCTGCAGCCGCGCAGAGAAGATAGAAGGCGAGATAGCGGAAGTGCCCGAGCGCATCCTCGACATTGTCGCCGAACACCCAGAGGAACAGCATGTTCATGGCGAGGTGCATGAAGTCGCCATGCAGGAAGGAATAGGTGACGAAGGTGAAGCCGTCGGGGACGACGACGAGCGAGGGATCAAGCTGCGCGTAGTCGAAAATGAGCGCCGGGATATAGCCGAAGCCCAGCAGCGCGGCGTTGGTGAATTGCTCGGAGGCAATCGGTCCGGTGATCAGCCAGACGGCAATGTTGATGACGATCAGGCTGATCGTGACGTACTGGACCTTGATGTGCTTCAGGGTGTTCGTATCGTGAAGCGGTATGAACATGCGGTCTCCCGAAGCACAGGTTATTGCCCGTTTCTCCCGCCGAATCTCGATCGGGCGCGACAATGCGCGAGCCGACGTTATCTGTTTTTTCCGGGAATCCAAAGGACGTCGGCTTGACCTTTGTCATTTGCAAAGCGCGCCGCGACGAACAGGAAATCCGACAGGCGATTGATATAGGCGATGGCTTCCGTGCTGACGACTTCACCTTCGATCTGGGCAAGGGCCACCACCTGGCGTTCCGCACGGCGTGCGACCGTGCGGGCGACGTGGAGGGCTGCGGAGGCGGGGCTTCCGGCCGGAAGCACGAAGGAGCGCAAGGGATCAAGTTCGGTATTCAGCCGGTCGATTTCGGTTTCGAGCCAGGTCACCTGCGCTGCGACGATGCGCAGCGGTTCGTATTGCGGCGGCTCGCCGGTGTCGGGTGTTGCGAGATCCGCGCCGAGATCGAAGAGATCGTTCTGGATCCGCATCAGTGCGGCGTCGAGATCGACGTTGCCGGCCGTATGCTGCCGAGCCAGGCCGACGAAGGCATTGGTTTCGTCCACTGCGCCATAAGCATCGACGCGCAGATCGCTCTTCAGCCGGCGCGGGCCGGAGACGAGCCCGGTGGTGCCGTTGTCACCCGTCCGGGTATAGATCTTGTTGAGCTTCACCATGGGCGGACGCAGTCCTCTAGCGCAATTTCAGGAACGGTGTGGAACGGTTGTCCGTTCGGAATTTGCGTCAGGTCGGACGGCCGCCGCCGGTGATCCAAAGGGTCACCATGATGAGCACGATCGCGATTGCCTGCAACAGTACACGCGCCTGCATCAACTTGTTGGACGTGTTGCCGCTGCCACCCTTTGCCATGTTCACGAGGCCGCGGATCAAAACGATCACGACCAGGCCCATGACGAACAGGGTCAAGCCGGTAAAGAAGCTGGACATCGAACTCTTCCTTGCAATTCTGCTTCAGCCAAGTCGGCCGATGATGCGATAAAACAGTGCCGCCGGCAGGAGCTTCTTCAGAAGCGCGCCCTGTCTGGCTGGCCTTGTTACAATATAGTGCGGTTTCGGTTTCTTTGCTGTCAGCGCGTGCTTCAAAACCGCATAAACCGCCTCCGGGCCGAGCTTTCCGGCCGCGGGTTTGCTTTCGCCTTTCAGGCGTCGCATCTGCCGCTCGTATTCGACGCGGTGCACCGAATTCTTGAGGTCGATGAAGCGCTCGATATAGGTAACGGCATTGGCGGTGAATTTCGATGTGATCGGCCCTGGCTCGATCAGGCTCACCTCGATACCGCTGCCGGCCAGCTCCATCTTGAGGGTGAGGGACAGGCCCTCGATCGCAAACTTGGAGGCGTTGTAGGCGCCGCGCCAGCGATAGGGCACGATGCCGAGGATGGAAGAGCACTGCACGATGCGGCCGCTGCCGCGCGCCCGCATCGCGGGGATCACCCGCCGCGTCAGGTCGTGCCAGCCAATCACGTTGGTCTCGAGCTGGAGCCTCAGCGCCTCGGTCGGCAGATCCTCGACCGCACCCGCCTGGCCATAGGCGCCGTTGTTGAACAGCGCGTCGATGCGCCCGCCGGAGAGCGCCAGCACCGTATCGGCCAGGGCAGCGATGCTCTCCGGCTTGGTGTAGTCCATCAGAAAGGTCTCGATGCCCTCGCTTTCAAGCGATTGCAGGTCCTCTTCCCGGCGCACGGTCGCAAACACCCGCCAGCCGTCGGCATGAAGCGCGCGTGCGCAATGGGCGCCGATTCCGGAGGAGCATCCGGTGACAATGATTGTGGGGCGATCCGTCATCCGGTCGAATCCTGTAGAAATCCTGCCTCGGTTTCCCATATTCATCGGCGGGATACAATTGAATTGCGCAAGCCGGAACCCGCCAGCGTTGTCGCCGTTGGGGTCATGCGAAGCCAAGGAAACGGCGCCGAGACGGACGTACTGATCGGGTAGTCCCGGCGCCTCGTAGGATTGGAATGGAATGCCAGCGTTTATACGCATCACCTGGAAAGTCGTGTTCGATGCGCTCTGGCACTTCAGCCTCGACGACGGTTGGGCGATGGCGAGCCATGTGGCGCTGTCGTCGCTGCTCGCCGTCTTTCCCTTCCTGATTTTCGGCACGGCGCTCGGCAGCTTTCTCGGGGCCGACCAGTTTGCCGAAACGGCGGTGCATCTGATTTTCGATGCCTGGCCGGAATCGATCGCCAAGCCCATCGCCGACGAAATCGTGCGGGTGCTGACGATCCCGCGCGGTGGGCTCTTGACCGTTTCGGTGCTGGCCGCCGCCTATTTCGCCTCCAACGGCGTCGAGGCGCTGCGCGTCTCGCTCAATCGCGCCTATCGAGTGACCGAGAGCCGCTACTGGTACGTCACTCGGCTTGCGAGCCTCGGCTTCGTGCTTGCCGGCGTCCTGATCCTGGCCGCACTCAGCATTCTGCTCGTCGCCGTGCCCCTGGCGGTGCGTTATGCCGGACAGTGGCTCCCCTGGCTTGGTGGCGTGCTTGCGACCGTCGACAACTGGAGCCTGCCGCTCGCTCTCGTCGTGCTGACCAGCGGATTGCTCGTGTCCCATCTCTGGCTGCCGGATGGGCACCGTAAAGTGATCGACGTTTTGCCGGGCATCGCGCTGACGCTCGTTTGCTGGACGATCGGCGCTTATGCCTTTGCTTCGTACCTCGCGACCTTCGCCACCTATGTGTCTACCTATGCTGGCCTGGCGTCGATCATGATCGTGCTGGTGTTTCTCTACATGATCGCTGCAATCTTCATCATCGGCGCCGAGATCAATGCGGCGATCCTCAAATACAGGGTCAAGAGCATGGTGCGGCGCAGCTTCCAGCTGCGCAATGGCAACGACGCGGCCCGCGAGGAGCAGGACCTAGCCGATTAGCGCGCGGATTTCCTCCGCTGTGCGACCGGCGGCGCGGAAAGCGGCGATGCCGGTATCCTGGTTGCTCTTCGACAGCTTGCGCCCATCCGGGCCGAGGATCAGCCGGTGATGGTGATAGAGCGGTTCCGGCAGATCGAGAAGCCGCTGCAGCAGCCGGTGCACGGATGTCGCATGATAGAGGTCGCGGCCGCGCACCACATGGGTGATGCCCTGCAACGCGTCGTCGACGACGACGGATAGATGGTAGCTTGACGGCGCATCGGAGCGCGACAGGATCACGTCGCCCCAGGCGGCGGGGTCGGCGATGATGGTGCCGGTTTCGTCCTCAGGACCATGGCCGCTCTCGGCCCAGCTCAGGTGGTCTTTTCCCAAAAGCGCGATGGCCTTCTCCATGTCGAGCCGCCAGGCATAGGCCTTGCCGCCCGCGCTGAGAGCCGCGCGCTCGGTTTGGGGCAATTCCCGCTCACGGCCGGGATAGAGCGGGCTGCCGTCCGGATCGCGCGGCCAGGTCTGGCCGCCGGCTTCCGCATCGGCAACGGCGGCCTTGATTTCGCCGCGGGTCATGACCGAGGGGTAGATGACACCCAGCATGTCCAGCCGTTGAAGCGCCGACGCGTAGGCGTCGAGATGTTCCGATTGCCGGCGCACCGGGCGCTCCCAGTCGAGGCCGAGCCAGGCAAGGTCTTCGAAGATCGCCGCCTCGAATTCCGGGCGGCAGCGGGTCTGGTCGATATCCTCGATGCGCAGCAGGAAACGCCCGTTCGCGGCCTTCGCCATGTCATGGTTCAGCACCGCGGAAAGCGCGTGGCCGAGATGGAGCAGCCCGTTGGGGCTCGGGGCAAAACGGAAAACGGGTGGCGTGTCAGGCATGCTTTCCCTTTGCCATGGAAGGGGTATAAAAATCATCCGCTTTGTGGAGGCGTCATGCGGATCATCCGGACACATGAGGATATCGAGGCCGGGCTGTCAGGCCTGGTGATGCTCGATGCGCGCCTCGGGCACGTCGTTGCGAGAGCCGGCCCGGTGCCGCTCCGGCGCACCGATCCCGGCTATCGCGGCCTTGCGAGCATCATCGTCTCGCAAATGGTCTCGAAGGCAAGTGCGGCTGCGATCTGGCGGCGCATGGAAGAAAAGCTCGGCGAGGTCACGGCGGCAGGCGTCAATTCGCTGAGCGACGAGGATTGCCGGGCGATCGGGCTGTCGCGGGCGAAGGCCGAGGCGCTGAGGCGCGTGGCCGAGGTGGTCGTCAGCGGTCAGATCGATCTCGACGCGATCTGCAACATCGAAGGATCGGAGGCGATCCGGGAGCTGACGGCGATCAAGGGGGTGGGGCGCTGGACGGCGGAAGTCTATCTGCTCTTCTGCGCCGGTCATCCGGATGTCTTTCCCTCCGGCGACGTCGCGCTGCAAAACGCGATCGGTCACGGACTGGGCCTCGAACTGCGCCCGAGCGCACGTGAAATTGATTCGCTCGCCGCTTCGTGGTCGCCCTGGCGCAGCGTCGCCGCACGCCTCTTCTGGGCCTATTATTCACAGGAAATGCGTCGTGATGCTGTTCCTGTGACACCTTGAAGGAAAAAGCGAATCCAGCGCACGCATTTTTGTTTCCGGCTTCACAATCCTGTTGCAACGGGCCTAATATAGAAGGTGCAGATGCCGAATCGATCAGGAGAATACGCTTGACGATTGCAGTCTCACCACAGGCCTTGCCGGCGCTCGTCTTGAACGCTGACTATAGGCCGCTGAGTTACTACCCCTTGTCGCTTTGGTCCTGGCAGGACGCGATCAAGGCCGTCTTCCTTGACCGTGTAAATATCCTTGCCGAGTACGAACATTCGGTGTCGTCTCCGAGCTTCTCGATGCGACTTCCGAGCGTTGTTTGCCTCAAGAGCTACGTGCAGCCCTCACGCCACCCGGCCTTCACCCGGTTCAACGTGTTCCTGCGCGATAAATTCGAATGCCAGTATTGCGGTTCGCCCGACGATCTCACCTTCGATCACGTGGTGCCCCGCGCTCACGGCGGCCAGACGACCTGGGACAATGTCGTCGCAGCCTGCTCGCCCTGCAATCTACGCAAGGGCAGCAAGCTGCCGAAGCAAGCCGGCATGTTCCCGCACCAGAGGCCTTTCCAGCCGACGGTGCAGGACCTGCACAACAACGGCCGGCTCTTCCCGCCGAACCATCTGCATGAAAGCTGGATGGACTATCTCTACTGGGACGTCGAACTGCAGCCCTGACGCTGTTCGTGCCTTCTTGCCGGATCTAAGCCCAAAGCGGGGTCAGGAGAGGTGCGTGCGCTCGCGAACCCCTTGTTGGGGCGTTGCCTGCCCGAGAGCGATCTGGGATCAGCGCGCCTTTGCCGCACCGCGCAAGGCGATTGCTGCGAGGATGAGGCTGGCGATCACATTCCATCCGGCAAAGGAGAGCCCGAGCACCCGCAAGGAGGCTTCGGTGCACGACGGGCCATGCTTGGAATCGAGATCGCCCAGCAGATCACCGACATTCGACGAAATCCCTTGCGCGGTCGTGGCGCAGGTGGACGGTCCTTCCCAGAAGCCCCATTCGGCGCCCGAGTGATAGACGCCCATGCCGGCGCCGACCAGCATCAGGATGCCGACGATGAGAAGCAGCGTGCGTGTCGTCCACGCCGGCAGTTTGAACGCGCTCGTGGCGATTGCCAAAACACCGACCGGGATGCCCCAGTAGTAGGGATCGCGCTGCAACAGGCAGAGCGCGCAGGGAATATAGCCACCGACATGCTCGAAGCCGAGCGCGCCGCCCACGGTCGCCGCCATGCCGAGTGTTACGATAACGGCGATCAGCAAATGCTGGCGGGATTGGGTGGCGGCGTCGATCATCTATACCTCGCGGGCGGCAACTCGAAACCGAGGGATGCCGCAGTGCAAACTGGATGGCGCCTTCTTAGGCAGGATCGTGCGCGCTGTAAATCGCAGCGGCTGTGAGCGGCCCGCACGCTTTCGTGATTGTTGGTCGTGCATCCTGAAAATGATGGTTGACCACGGCGAAATCCTTCGTGTAAATCCGAGCCGCTGATATCGCACTTCCCTGAGCCCCATTGGCGGAATTGGTAGACGCGCTCGACTCAAAATCGAGTTCCGAAAGGAGTGCTGGTTCGACCCCGGCATGGGGCACCACCACGTACACTTTCTTCACATCCATCGTCCGACATGCCTGAACGCCGCCGCAGTCATTGAACTGTCGCTTGCGAAGGTGTTAGGTGCGCTGCAGCAAAAAAACTGTCATGGCAGCGTCATGTTACCGAGAATAGAGACCTACGACGAACTCTACCGCGCCTTCCGCTGGCCGATTCCGGAAAAGTTCAATATCGGCGTTGCCGTCTGCGACGCCTGGGCTGAGCGGGCGCCGGAGCGTGTCTGTCTCCAGCATTTCGATCCTGGCGGTGCGCATCAATCGCTGACCTATCGTCAATTCGCCCGGCAATCCTCGGCCTTTGCCAAGGGGCTGACGGGGGAGGGTATCATGCCCGGCGAACGGGTGGCGATCCTGTTGCCGCAGGGGTTCGAGACGGCGATTGCCCATGCAGCGATCTACAAGCACGGTGCCATCGCGCTGCCGCTGGCGCTGCTCTTCGGCGTCGAGGCGCTCGAATACCGGCTGCGCGACGCCGGCGTGGCGGCTGTCATCACCAACGGCTTTGGCTATGAACGCATCGCGGCGATCCGTGAGCGGCTGCCTGACTTGCGGCTGGTGGTGCTGGCGGATGATCAGCCGCGTCCGGGCACGATTGTCTTCTCTGACTTGGCGTCGGGTGATCCCTCTGGCTTTGTTGCGGCCGATACCGGCCCCGACGATCCGGCCTTGATGATCTACACGTCAGGCACGACGGGGCCGCCGAAGGGGGCACTGCACGGGCACCGGGTGCTGCTCGGGCATCTGCCGGGCTTCGAGTTTCACCATCACTTCCTGCCGCAGCCGGGTGACCGCATGTGGACGCCGGCCGACTGGGCCTGGGCGGGCGGGCTGCTCAACGCGCTGTTACCGTCGCTGCTGCACGGCGTACCCGTCGTGTCGTCGCCGGCGCAGAAGTTCGACCCGCATACTGCCTTTCGCATCCTGGAAGAAATGGACGTGCGCAACGCCTTCATTCCGCCGACGGCGCTCAGGCTGATGAAGGCGGTCGAGAATCCGCGCGAGCGCTATCGGCTTAATCTCCGAACCATCGGCTCGGCTGGCGAGTCCCTCGGCCGCGAGACCTATGAATGGGCAAAGGCGGCGCTCGGTCTCGAGGTCAGCGAGTTCTACGGCCAGACCGAGTGCAACATCGTCATCTCGTCAGCCGCCGATCTCGGCGTCGTCAAGCCGGGGTCGATGGGGAAGGCCGCACCCGGCCACCGGGTGGCGATCATCGACGGCGAAGGCCGCGAACTGCCGGCCGGCAGCGTCGGGCAGGTGGCGGTGAAGCGGCCGGACCCGGTGATGTTCCTCGGCTACTGGGGCAACGCGGCGGCGGCGGAGAAGAAGTTCATCGGCGACTGGATGACGACAGGCGATCAGGGCGTGATGGACGAGGAGGGCTATTTCACCTTCTTCGGGCGTGACGACGACGTCATCACCTCGTCGGGCTATCGCATCGGCCCGGGCGAGATCGAGGATTGCCTCGCCGGCCATCCGGACGTGCAATTGGCCGCCGCTGTCGGCAAGCCCGATCCGGTGCGCACCGAGATCGTCAAGGCCTATGTCGTGCTACGGCCGGGCGTTGTTGGCGACGCGCGTGTGGCAACCTCCATCCGCGAGTGGGTGAAGACCCGGCTCTCGATGCACGAGTATCCGCGCGAGATCGCCTTCGTCGACAGCCTGCCGCTGACGACCTCGGGCAAGGTGATCAGACGGTTCCTGCGCGAGCAGGCGGCGGCGGAAGCGCGCGGGGCGATTCAGGTTTCCGAAGCGTCGTAGTCCCTTGACCGCCGCGCGATTGATTTGAATTGGCTGGAGCGGGATGCGGGCGGAAAACGGCGCACGCTTTTTCCTCATCCCGCTCTAGCGTCCGGCAAGCGCCTTGATCTTGTCGCGCAGGATCCGCGCCATGTTGCGGGTGTTGCGATAGAGGTGGAGCTGGGCTGCCACCTGGCGCACTTCGCGGTCTCGGGTCTGCTGCAGGCCGATCACCATCGTGCCCATGTCTTCGCGCTCCTGCCAGAAACGGCTCATGATCGGGTGGTCCGGCACCGCGCAGGAATCGGAGCGGGCGATGTTGGCGTCGTCGAGATGCCATTCCGTCAGTTCGGCGAGAAGCAGTTTGCCCGGCGAGAACCTGGCATAGCGCTCGTCATAGGCGGTCTTCCAGGTATAGGCCTCGCCCGACATCAGGAAGACGACCATCGAGGCGATCGCCTTGCCGTCGAGATCGAGCGTGTGGATGCGCACGCTGTCGCCGTCGGCCAGATTGGTGATCGCCTCGCGGGCAAAGGCGGCCCGAAAGCGGTCGAGCACCATGGCGCTGCGCGCCTTGCCCTTCCAGCCGGATGCTTCCAGCGCCAGGAATTCCTCCATGCGCAGGCGGACGTCGGCGGGCTGACGGGCGACCGAATAGACGAGCTCGCCCTCTTTTTCGAGATTGTTCCACTGCCGCCGCAGCTCGCGGAAATGCGCCGGGCTAATGGCCTTGCGCAGATAGGTCGGGCCGTCGAGCAGGCTTTCGAGCATCGGCCGGCTGAAGGTGTCGGTCACCGTCAGAGGCAGGTTGCGGCCGATGGCGACGGCGCGGGTGAGGCGGGCGACCTTGCCGTTGAGCCGCATGTCGGGCAGCACCAGGATCGAGGGCAGCCCGGTTGCCGGCGCGGCAAAGGCTTCGAACAGGTTGTCGATGGTCTCGGCCGCATCCTCGGCGTCGAGCAGTGGCACGCCCAGTGGCCCGAACGGGTTCGACCAGGCGCGAATGATCGGCGCGCCGATCGAGAAGCCGGGCTTTTCGATCGAGAACGGCATCAGGAAACGCAGCCGGCTGCGGCGCTCGTCGTTGTCGCGCATGATCGCGAGCCGGATGACTCGCTCTTCCAGGCGTGGCATGGCCGGCGCCAGGAAGCGTCCGGTGAAGAAGACGTTCGGCTCCAGCGCCCGGTTCGACAGAAAGTCGAGTTCGCGCTGCAACTCGTAGCCGGCCCTTGCCGGATAGATGGCAAGATGCCGTCCGGGACGTCCGACCTCGATCAGATGCTCTGCGGTCGGTCCGCTTTCGCCGTCCTGCGCCAGACCGCCGAGAACCCGTGCGGCCCGGCTGTTTGCATCGCTCGGAAGATTGGTATTGCCGATCATGGATGGACAGCCCCGTTGTTTTCATTGCCGGCCCGCGCTCTTGCGAAGGCAAAGAGCGCAAAGCCGAAGGTACGCCGGACGGCGAGGTGCAGCAGCATCGCCTCGACGAACATAGCACCAGCGGTTGCAAAAGCAGCACCGTTCAGTCCGAAAAGAGGGATGAGGCTGAGGTTGAGTGCGATGTTGACCACCAGCGCGCCGGCGTAGAGGATCACGCACAGCGTCTGCTGGCCGGCCATCGTCAGCAGCGTTTCGGCCGGGCCGATGAAAGCCTTGGCGAGGATACCCGCGAAAAGCACCATCATCAGCGGCAGCCCGGTGACGAAGGCCGGGCCGAAGAGCGAAAGCAGGAACGGCCCTGCCAGTAGCACCAGCGCGCCGACCAGAAGCGACGGCCAGAAGGCCCAGCGGGCGCTTTCGACCGCGATGCCGGGGATCTGGCCGGGATCGCGGGCCATCGCGTTGGAGACGCGCGGGCCCGCGGCTGCCTTGACCGCGAACATGACGAAATGCACAAGCGCCATGGTCTTGGCGGCAGCGAAATAGATCGCGACGTCGTCCGGCTCCAGGTAGAGGCCGACGATCACCACATCGGAATTGGTCAGCAGGAAGCCGAAGCCATCGACCAGGAAGACGGGGATCGAGACCTTGAGCCAACGGCGAAGCTCGATGCGTCGCGGTCCCGGAACATAGCGCGAGCGAAGACGGTAGGTGAGCGCGAGAAACTGCGAGACACTGGTGACATAGGCCGCGGCCATGGCTGCCATCATGGCGGTTTGCGCGGTGTGGGGCGCGCCGGCGGTGACGGCGAGCACCATGAAAACGAGCACGAGCAGCGGCCGGATGATGAAGGTGGGGCTCATCGCGGCAATCGGCCAGCCATGGGCACGCGCCGTTCCGTCCATGACGTCGCCCAGCGAGATCATCGGCAGGGTGAAGAGGCCGAGATAGAGGGGCACAAGGTAATAGGCCTCGATGTGCCCGGAAAAGAACCAGAGGCCGGCAAGGCCGAGGACGGCGACCGTGGTGGCGGAGGAAAGCGCGAAGATGCGCACCGTCGTCGTCACGCCGCGGATTTCGTCCATGGCGGCCGACGCCTGGTATTCCGGCAGGAAGCGGATGACGACGGAGTGAAAGCCGACGCAGGAGAGGCTGCCGAACAGGATGACCAGCACCCAGACGAAGACGAAGATGCCGTATTCGAACTCGCCCATCAGCCGCGCGAGGATGATCTGCGACAGGAAGGCGATGGCGGCGCTGACGATGCGAACCGTGAAGGCGACGAGCGCCATGCGGCGCGCAGCGTTCGTGGCGTCGGAACTTGTCAGGATGGGGAGAAGCCGGGCGATAATTGCGGACAGGCGGTGTCTCAGTGCCGACGGCAGCATTCGTCCGGCCGTTTGACATACCGCCATGAACACGAGAACACCCTGAGATTACGCAATACAGGGGTTCAGTACTGCCAGAACAGCGTTAACAAAGGGTGCAGCGCGGTTGTAAGGAATGGGGGCAACCATGCCGATTGTGGACAGCGAGCGGCAGCGGATTATGCAGGCGAAATCGATTGGCCGCACATGGTCGGCGATCTCCAGAAGATCGGCATCGAGCGGCTGGAGGACCTGACGGTCGCCAACGCGGAAGACCTCGCACTCCGTATCAACGCCACGCTCGGTCGCCGCCATATCAACAGCACCGGCATTCGCGCGCTCGAAAACCTGATTGCCAACGCCAGGGCATGCGATCGCTAGCAAACAGGCTCCAGGAAACGAAAATGCCGCCCGGAGGCGGCATTTCTGAAGGGCAGGGGGCGCAGACAGTACCTGCATTCCGCGGCTGGCTTATGCCTCGTAGATGCCGTGGCAGTGCTTGTACTTCTTGCCCGAACCGCAGGGGCAGAGCTCGTTGCGCGAGACCTTGCCCCAGGACAATGGGTTGGTTGCGTCTCGCTGCACTGGCGGGGCGGCCAGCAGCGTGCCGTCGCCGAAATCGTCCTCGCCGGTGAGCGGATCGATATGGTGGCCATGCATGACAGGCGGAGCCGGCTGCGGCGCTTCGGCTGCTTCGCGCACCAGCTCGACGCGCATGAGCTGTGCGGTCACGGCCTGGCGCAGGTTGCCGAGCAGGGCCTGGAACAGCTCGAAGGCTTCGGATTTGTATTCCTGCAGCGGATCGCGCTGAGCGTAGCCGCGGAAGCCGATGACCGAGCGCAGGTGATCGAGGTTGACGATGTGCTCGCGCCACAGATGGTCGAGCGTCTGCAGCACGACCGAGCGTTCGACATACTGCATGATCTCCGGACCGAAGCGTTCGGCACGGTCGGCGGCTTCCTTTTCGGCAGCGGTCATGACGCGCTCGAGAATATCGGCTTCGTCGATGCCTTCCTCGGCAGCCCATTCGGTGATCGGCAGGTCGAGATTGAGGTATTGCTGCACGTCGGCCCTGAGGCCCGCGACGTCCCACTGCTCGGCATAGGCCTTCTCGGGAATGCGCTTGCTGACCATGTCTTCGACGACTTCGGTGCGCATGTCGGTCACGGTTTCGGTGACGCTTTCGGCATCCATCAGCTCGATGCGCTGTTCGAAGATCACCTTGCGCTGATCGTTGAGAACGTCGTCGTACTTCAGAAGGTTCTTGCGGATGTCGAAGTTGCGGGCTTCAACCTTCTTCTGGGCGCGTTCGAGAGCCTTGTTGATCCACGGATGGATGATCGACTCACCTTCCTTGAGGCCCAGCTTCTGCAGCATACCGTCCATGCGGTCGGAGCCGAAGATGCGCATCAGGTCGTCCTGGAGCGACAGGTAGAACTTCGATCGACCCGGGTCGCCCTGACGGCCGGAACGGCCGCGAAGCTGGTTGTCGATGCGGCGGCTTTCGTGGCGCTCGGTAGCGAGAACGTAAAGCCCGCCGGCGGCCAGCGCTTTTTCCTTCAGCTGCTGCACTTCGGCGCGGATCGCCTGTTCGCGCTGTTCGCGCTCGGGGCCGGGCTCGACTTCCGAGAGCTCCTGCTGGATGCGCATGTCGACGTTGCCGCCGAGCTGGATGTCCGTGCCGCGACCGGCCATGTTGGTGGCGATCGTGACGGCGCCGGGCACGCCGGCCTGGGCGACGATGAAGGCTTCCTGCTCGTGGTAGCGGGCGTTGAGAACCTGGAAGTTGGCAAAGCCGGACTTCTTCAGAAGGTCGGCCAACTGCTCGGACTTTTCGATCGACGTCGTGCCGACCAGCATCGGCTGGCCGCGCTCGTGTGCCGACTTGATCTCGTCGATGATGGCGTTCAGCTTTTCGCCCTGCGTACGGTAGACCTCGTCATCCTCGTCGATACGCTTGATCGGCAGATTGGTCGGAACTTCAACGACTTCCAGGCCGTAGATGTTGCCGAATTCTTCCGCTTCGGTGGAGGCCGTACCGGTCATGCCGCCGAGCTTGGAGTACATGCGGAAGTAGTTCTGGAAGGTGATCGATGCGAGCGTCTGGTTCTCTGGCTGGATCTGCACCTTTTCCTTGGCTTCGAGCGCCTGGTGCTGGCCTTCCGAATAACGGCGGCCCGGCATCATGCGGCCGGTGAATTCGTCGATGATGACGATCTCGCCGTTGCGAACGATGTAGTCCTTGTCGCGCTGGAACAGCTTGTGGGCCTTGAGCGCATTGTTGACGTGGTGGACGATCGCGACGTTTTCGATGTCGTAGAGCGATTCACCCTTGAGCAGGCCCGCCTCGCGCAGCAGGTTTTCGAGCTTCTCGGTGCCTTCTTCGGAGAAGTTGGCCGAGCGCTGCTTCTCGTCGATCTCGTAGTCCTCAGCCGAAAGCAGCGGAATGAATTCGTTGATTGTGTTGTAGAGATCCGAGCGGTCGTCGAGCGGGCCGGAGATGATCAGCGGCGTGCGCGCTTCGTCGACGAGGATCGAGTCCACTTCGTCGACGATGGCGAAGAAGTGGCCGCGCTGGACCATCTGTCCGCGCTCGTACTTCATGTTGTCGCGCAGATAGTCGAAGCCGAGCTCGTTGTTGGTGGCATAAGTGATGTCGCAGGCATAGGCGGCTTTGCGCTGCTCGTCGGTCAGGCCGTGGACGATGACGCCCGTGGTCATGCCGAGGAAGCTATAGATGCGGTCCATGGTGCCGGCGTCGCGCTGGGCGAGGTAGTCGTTGACGGTAACGACGTGCACGCCCTTGCTCGCAAGCGCGTTCAGGTAGACCGGAAGCGTCGCGACGAGGGTCTTGCCTTCACCGGTCTTCATTTCGGCGATGGCGCGCTCGTGCAGGATCATGCCGCCGATGAGCTGGACGTCGAACGGGCGCAGGCCGAGCACGCGGCGGGCCGCCTCGCGGGCGACCGCAAAGGCCGGAACCAGAAGGTCGTCGAGCGTCTTGCCTTCTTCCAGCTGCTTGCGGAATTCCACCGTCTTGCCGGCGAGCGCCTCATCCGACAAAGCCTTCATGTCGGCTTCAAGTGCGTTGATGGCGTCCACCCGTGCCTTGTAGCCACGCACGCGGCGATCGTTGGAGGAGCCAAACAACTTGCGGGCTAGGCCGCCGAGACTGACCATACGAATGGTCCTTTCATTTTTGTTGCCTTGGGTCTCATGGCCGCGCCGCGAAAACCGCGCAATGCCGTGAAACGCCCGGAAACTGTTCTGGACGCGAGGTTGCGTGACAGATAAGAGGGGGGTCGAATTATGTCAACGCAATTGCACTGTCGGACGGCTACAGAACCGCCACATTCTGGTGTTGTGCAGCCGCTACAAGCTGCAGGCAATTGCGCCGAAGGCCAATGTGAAAGGTTAGTGAGCATGACCAAGTTGAAAACCCTGGCCGCCGTGGCACTGGTTGCGGCGATGGCCGTACATGGTGGCGCGCGGGCGGAAGACGCCGATCCGGTGGTCGCCAAGGTTGGCGGCGAGGACGTGCGTCAGTCCGAACTCAATCTTGCTCTGGGTGGTCTCGACCCGCAGCTGCAGCAGATGCCGGAAGAACAGAAGCGCGCCGCAGCACTGTCGGCGATCATCGACGTTAAGCTTCTTTCCGCCACGGCCGAGAAGGAAGGCCTGCAGGACGACGCCACTTTCAAGCAGCGCGTCGCGTACCTCACCGAGCGCGAACTTCACAACGCCTACTTCAAGAAGCATGTCGTCGACGCCATCACCAAGGAAGAGGTGAAGGCACGCTACGACAAGGAAGTCGCGGCCATTCCGGTTCAGGATGAAGTGAAGGCCCGCCATATCCTGGTCAAGACGGAAGACGAAGCCAAGGAAATCATCAAGGAACTCGACGCTGGCAAGAGCTTCGTCGAGCTTGCCAAGGCGAAGTCCACCGATCCGAACAAGAACGACGGCGGCGACCTCGGTTACTTCACCAAGGGCCGCATGGTGCCGGAATTCGAAACGGCTGCCTTCGCTCTCGAGAAGGGCGCCTACACCAAGACCCCGGTCAAGACGCAGTTCGGCTTCCACGTAATCCTGGTCGAAGACAAGCGCCCGCAGGCCCCGCCGCCGCTCGAGCAGGTCGAGCAGCAGGTTCGTCAGCTTGTCATGCGTGACAAGTATGTCGAGCTGCTTGCCGCCGCCAAGAAGGATGCAGGCGTCGAAATTTCCGACCCGGCGCTGAAGCAGGCCTATGACGAGGCCAACAAGGCGCAGGAAGCGCAACAAGCCAAGTAATTCGATCGGCGGGCCCTGCCACTGGCAGGGCCTGTTGTCACCGCTTTTTGTCGATGCCCGGCGGTGAAAACCGTTCGGGCATTTGTCGCAAGATGGATCTGGAGCCGTTTCGGTTGTAGACCGCTCCGGATCCTTGTTCTTAGGCATTTCCTGAAGGCCGCCAGGCTCTTTTGGAAATGCTTTGGCTCCAACACGTCACAGCAGGTTTCCCATGTCCGGCTCCGTTTCTCCGCTCGCTCCGAAAACCTTTGCCGAAATGCCCTCCGTGCGCGGCGTCCGCATGGCGACCGCAGCCGCCGGCATCAAGTACAAGAACCGCACCGACGTGCTGATGATGGTGTTCGACCGGCCGGCCGTCGTGGCCGGTGTCTTCACCCGTTCCAAGTGCCCTTCGGCCCCTGTCGATTTCTGCCGCAAGAACCTTGCCGGCGGTGTCGCGCGCGCGGTCGTCGTCAACTCCGGCAACGCCAATGCCTTCACCGGCAAGAAGGGCCGCGAGGCGACGGAACTGACGGCAAAGTCGGCGGCAAAGGCTGTCGGCTGCGCGGAGAGCGAAGTCTTCCTGGCGTCGACCGGCGTCATCGGCGAGCCTTTGGACGCGACCAAGTTTGCCGGCGTGCTCGACGATCTGGCTGTTGCCGGCAAGGAGGACTTCTGGTTCGAAGCCGCCAAGGCGATCATGACGACGGATACCTATCCGAAGGTAGCGACACGCAGCGCCGAAATCGACGGCGTCAAGGTGACGATCAACGGCATCTCCAAGGGCGCCGGCATGATCGCGCCCGACATGGCGACGATGCTCTCCTTCGTGGTCACAGATGCCGACATTGCGCCTTCGGCGCTGCAGGCCCTGCTTTCGGCCGGCGTCGGCCCGACCTTCAACTCGGTCACGGTCGACAGCGACACTTCGACGTCCGATACGCTGATGCTGTTCGCTACGGGCGCGGCATCGGCCGACGGCCAGCCGGCAATCTCCGATGCGACCGACCCGCGTCTTAATGCCTTCCGCGCCGCACTGAACGACCTTTTGCGCGATCTCGCGCTCCAGGTCGTGCGCGACGGCGAAGGCGCTCGCAAGATGGTCGAGGTGACTGTCGAAGGCGCCGAGAATGATGCGGCCGCCAAGCGCATCGCGCTTTCGATCGCCAATTCGCCGCTCGTCAAGACGGCGGTCGCCGGTGAAGACGCCAACTGGGGCCGCGTGGTCATGGCCGTCGGCAAGTCCGGAGAAATGGCCGAGCGCGACCGGCTGGCGATCTGGTTCGGCGACGTGCGCGTCGCCGTCGAGGGGGAGCGCGATCCCACCTATTCTGAAGCTGCGGCCACGGCCGTGATGAAGGAAGAGGACATCACGATCCGCGTCGAAATCGGCCTCGGTTCCGGTCGGGCCACTGTCTATACCTGCGACCTGACGAAGGAATATGTCGAGATCAACGGCGATTACCGGAGCTGAGGCGCCGGTTATGTGATGGTGAGCGGCCTAGCGCGCCAGGCCGTAGAGGTAGCAAGATGACATCGAATGATATTCGGCCCGTGGCGGGCAAGGCACAGGCCGAAGCTGGGGAAGTGGCAATGGTGGATCTTCCAAACGTGCGCCGTCTCGAGGCCGTGGGTTTCCGCGCCTGGCCGGCAGCGTCCGTGCAATATGATGGCAGCTGGCTGATCCGGCTCAATGCAGGCCATGATTCCAAGCGGCTGAATTCCGTCAATCCGCTTGATCCGTCCGACTATCGCGACATCCCGGTCCGTCTCGAAAAGGCTGCCCGGCGCTTTGCCGACTACGGCCGGCCGCTGACTGTGCGCCAGACGCCGCTGACGCCGCCGCAGCTTGTCGCCCATATGGATGCCGAGGGCTGGAATGCGTTCAGCCGCAGCCTGGTCATGAGCGTCGACCTGGTCGAGCGCGAGTTCGGTGACGGCATCGATCATCTGCCGATCAAGGATGTCGGCCGGTTCGTCGATGCGTGCATCGGGATTGCGAAGAGCGATCCGAAGCGCAAGGCGGCGCTGGCCGAAATCATCAACGCGATCAAGCCGGAGAGTGGCCTCTTCCTGTTCGAGGATGCCGAGATGGGGCCGACGGCCGTGGCGCTCGTCGTCCAGGACAACGATCTTGCCGGCATCATGCAGTTTGCCGTGGACGAGCGGGTCCGTGGCCGGGGCGTCGGCAAGGCGATGCTCGACGTCTGCCTGCGCTGGGCGCGTCTGCGCGGAGCCAAGAAGGCCTGGCTGCAGGTGGAAGCGGATAACAGCGCGGCTATGGCGCTTTATCGCGGCGCCGGTTTCTCCGAGGTTTACAGCTACATCTATCGAACGCCGGGAGCTTGAGGCCATGGATGCCAACGGAAAGAAGATCGTGCTTGTCGCGGCCTGCGCGCTTGTCGATTCCGATGGTCGCATCCTGCTCGCGCAGCGGCCGGAAGGAAAATCGCTTGCCGGCCTATGGGAGTTTCCGGGCGGCAAGGTTGAAGCCGGCGAGACGCCGGAGGAAACCCTGATCCGCGAGCTTGAGGAAGAACTCGGCATCCGCACCAAGGTCGCATGCCTGGCGCCGCTCACCTTCGCCAGCCACACCTATGACGACTTCCATCTGCTGATGCCGCTCTATGTCTGCCGCCGCTATGAAGGGGTTGCGATCGGGCGGGAAGGCCAGGCGATCAAGTGGGTCCGGCCAAAGGCCCTGCGCGATTTTCCGATGCCGCCGGCAGACGAACCGCTTATCCCGTTTCTTATGGATTTGCTCTGAACCTACCCGAAATCTGATTGATTATTAATCGATCGTTTATCTCCCTGGCGCAAAGATAGCTCCAATTCAGTTTTGGTACGTATCGTTGGCAACGGCGTATCGATTTCAGGCAGTGCGGTGGAACCAAGCTTGGGAAGGGCGCTTGCGTTCGCCGTATTTTGCGCGTTTGTGAGGCTGGGATGGTGGACGACGATTTCTGGAACACGGTTCAGGAAAAGGATCTGATGAATAATCAGTCCCGCCGGACAGGTGTGCTCAATCTGTCGCTGTTGTTCGGAACGGCGGTGATCGCGCTGACGCTGATCCTGACGCCCATGCTGTCATCCAAGACCGACAAGCGCATCATGGCGAACACGCCCGTCGATTACGACAACATTTCCACCGGCTCCATCCCTTCGAAGGGGACCACCAAGCGCTACACGGTTCGGCGCAGCGTCCTTCAGGAAATGCCCGGAGCGGTTTGCATTATCGATGCCGACGGCCGCAAGAGCGGCTGCTGAGGCGAACGCCATCGGCCCGTTTGGCGCTGGCGTCCGATTCGGATTGAACACAAATCTGGCTGGGGACGCATGGAAACGCTTAGACGCTTGTTTGGTGGCACGGACGGCGGCATCGCCATCGAGTATGCGCTGATCGCCGCCCTCGTCTCCCTCAGCTTAATCTTCGGGGCCAACCAGATCGGCAACGCCCTGACCTACGTCTACGACTCGCTCGCCGCAGCGTTCCCGAGCGCATAAGCACTAAAACCGGATCTGGGGTGGATGCCGCCTTAGAGCGGCTGCTCCTTCGTGCCAAGCGCTACCGAAAGCCGTTGCTTTGCTGAACCCGGCTTCAGCGGCTTCTGCTGGCTTTCGTGCGGCGCCCAGCCGGACAGATAGATGATGGAGAAGGTAGCGCGAACGCGGCCGTCCGGATCGGAGAAGCGCTCCGCGTAAATTTCCGCAGCCCTGAGGAAGAACCGCCTGGAAACGGGCGTGCGGCTGCGCGCCGAAAGCGGGCTGGTCATACCCATGGCGCGCAGGTCGCGGATCAGCGCGAACAGCGAATCGTAGCGCACCGTGTAGGTTTCAGTGTCGGTGACCGGCAGTGCGAAGCCGGCGCGTTGGAGCAGAGCGCCGACGTCACGGACATCGGCGAAGGGAATGACGCGCGGGCTGGCGCCGCCGGTCAGCTCGGCCTCTGCAGCCAGAAGCGCTTCGCGCAGCTCCTGCAGCGTGCCGCTGCCCGGGATGGCGGCGAGGAACAACCCATCGGGCTTTAGCGCCCGCCGCACCTGGATGAAGGCGCCCGGTGTATCGTTGGTCAGATGCAGGGACAGCGGCGAGACGATCAGGTTGACGCTTTCCGGTTCGACCGGAACTTCCTCGAGCGAGGCGATCGTCACCGGCGCCTCGGTCGAGCTGAAGCGGGCGTCGGTCTCGACGCGCTCGATGGCGTCGATCTTGCCGGTCGCCATCAGTTGGCGGGCCGTTTCTCCGGTATAGCCGTGCAGTTCGAGTGCGCGATCAAAATGACGCTCGACCACGCCGACACGCTCGGCGAGCTCTTCGGCAACGATGTCGAGAAGGAAACCGGCCTTCGGATCGGCGTTTCTGAGCGCCCTTGCCCGGTGCGCCTCGACGAGGCTCTGGTCAAAGATTTTTTCCACGATAGTCTCTCCGCGATGGGCAGCAAAGAGACCTTCGGAGGCACAAAGTCAACCGCATGGCATGGGAGAGGTTGCGTATTCCGCAGGCGTGGCGCGCGGGCATGCTGAAACGATTCGGACTGGGGCTCGTCGATCTCGTCTTTCCGCCTGTCTGTTGCGGTTGCGGCCGGCTGGTCGGCGATCATCGCGCGGTCTGCGCCTCCTGCTGGGCGACACTGCCGCTGATCGAACGGCCCTATTGCGATATTCTCGGCATGCCGTTTTCGGTCGATCACGGCGCCGGAGCGGTGTCACCGGAGGCGATCGCCAACCCGCCTGCATTCGATCGGTTAAGGTCGGTGGCGATCCATGAAGGTGTTGCCCGCGATCTGGTCCACGGGCTGAAATATCGCGACCGCACGGATCTCGCGCCGATGATGGCGACATGGATGATCCGGGCGAGCGACGGTGCCGTCGCTTCCGCCGACGCGATCATCCCCGTGCCGCTGCACGCCTTCCGGCTGTGGAAGCGGCGGTTCAACCAGTCGGCGGAGTTGGCGCGAGCCATTGCGCAGCTCTCCGGTCGTCCGTATCAGCCCGACATCTTGAAGCGCGTCCGGCGCACGAGCCCGCAGGTTCGCCTGGGGTTGCGCGCCCGCGAGGAGAACGTCCGCGGCGCCTTCGCCGTCTCGGAAAGCGGCAGGGCGGGTCTCAGTGGGAAAAGCGTGGTTCTCGTCGACGATGTATATACGACCGGCGCAACCGTTGCCGCAGCGACCCGTGCGCTGAAGCGGGCGGGGGCCGGGTCGGTCACGGTTTTGACCTTTGCAAGAGCCGTATCCGGTCTTATATGACAATCAGATGTCCGGCACGGTCGCCGGCAAAGGAGCGGTTCAGGATCATGGCTTCGGTGGTCATTTATACGCGTCAGTTCTGCGGCTATTGCTCGGCCGCAAAGAAACTCCTGGAAACCAAGGGCGTTTCCTTCCTCGAGCACGATGCCACCTATGATCCGAACGTTCGGCAGGTGATGATCGACAAGTCGCACGGCGGGACGACGTTCCCGCAGATCTTCATCAATGACATTCATGTCGGTGGCTGCGACGACCTGCACGCGCTGGAACGCGCCGGCAAACTCGACGCGATGCTGGCTGCCTGAGGCACCGTACCCTTGCATGAGGCGACGTCCCGTTTATCAGCGGTGAGCGCTTAGGAGTTGGACGTAATGACTTTCAAGGCCGCAGCCATTCAGATGTGTTCCGGCGTCGATCCGCGCAAGAATGCGGAGACGATGGTGCGGCTCGCGCGCGAAGCGGCAGCCCACGGCGCGACCTATATCCAGACTCCGGAAATGACCGGGGCGCTGCAGCGGGACCGGGCGGCTCTGCGCGCGATCCTGAAGGACGAGGCCAACGATCTTATTGCCGCGTCGGCAGCTCAGCTTGCCGGCGAACTTGGCGTCTACCTCCATGTCGGCTCGACGCCGATCGCGCTTGCCGACGGTAAGATCGCCAATCGCGGCCTGCTGTTTGGCCCGAATGGCCAAAAGATCTGTGACTATGACAAGATCCATATGTTCGACGTCGATCTCGAGAACGGCGAGAGCTGGCGGGAAAGTGCCGCCTATCAGCCGGGCAGCATTGCGCGCCTGGCCGAACTCGACTTCGGCAAACTTGGCTTTTCCATTTGCTACGACGTGCGCTTCCCGGAGCTTTTCCGGCAACAGGCCGTTGCCGGCGCCGAGGTCATGTCGGTGCCCGCCGCCTTCACGCGGCAGACGGGCGAGGCGCACTGGGAAATCCTGCTTCGCGCCCGCGCGATCGAGAACGGCCTCTTCGTCATTGCCGCCGCGCAAGGGGGCACGCATGAGGATGGGCGTGAGACGTTCGGCCATTCTATGATCGTCGATCCCTGGGGGCGCGTGCTCGCTTCGGCTGGCCCTACGGGCGAGGCGGTTGTGCTTGCCGACATCGATGTCGCGGCCGTGCACGCGGCGCGCGCCAAGATACCGAACTTGAAGAATGCCCGTAGCTTCGTGCTCGATGAAGTGGCGCCGACCGGGAAGGGAGGCGTTGCCGCTTGATCCGCTACACCCTTTCCTGCGACAACGGCCACGATTTCGAGGGCTGGTTCTCGTCGAGTGACGATTTCGACCGCCAGGTCGAGCGCAAACTGGTCTCCTGTCCGAGCTGCAACTCGACCTCCGTTGCCAAGCAACTGATGGCGCCCTCGGTTGCGACCGCGCGCAAGAAGGAGGCGACGCGGGCGGTGATCATGGACCAGGCGCAGAAGGAAACGGTCGCCAAGATCCGCGAGCTGGTGAAGTCCGTACGCGAGAACGCCGAGGATGTCGGCGAGCGCTTTCCCGAGGAAGCCCGCAAGATCCACTACGGCGAGGCGGAAGAGCGCGGGCTGATCGGCAAGGCGACGGCGGAAGAGGCCGTGGCGTTGCTCGAAGAAGGGATCGCGGTCGCGCCGCTGCCGATCTTGCCCGACGAGGTCAACTGACGCGGGGCACTTTCGCATCTGCCGTCTAAACTTTGGTTCCCGCCCTTTAAATACAATGCCTTGGCTCCCATCTCGCAGCTTTGCAATGGGAGTTTTCCAGCCAATGGCATTGTCCGATGTTCACATTTCCACTGATCGCCTCGTTATCCGGCCCTTCGCGCCTGGCGATTTTCCGGCATTCTTTGCCTATCACCGCCTGCCGGAGGTCTACCATTATCTCTATCAGGACCCGCTCGACGAAACGGCAGCGCGGACAAAATTCGCCAAGGCTTCGGCGCCAAAGCTCGTTGACGATGGGGACGTCGCGGTGTTTGCCGTCGAGCGCCGCGAGGATGGTGTACTGATCGGCGAAGTCCTGCTGAAGCTCGCAAGCAGTGCGGCGGAACAGGCGGAGACCGGCTACATCTTCAATCCCGACTTTGCCGGCAAGGGCTACGCTACGGAAGCGATGCGGGCGTTGCTTGATCTCGGCTTTTCGACGCTGAAGTTTCACCGGATCTTTGCCCGGCTTGATGCCCTCAACAAGGGGTCCGTCGGCGTCGTCGAGCGTCTCGGCATGCGCCGCGAAGCGCATCTGATCGAGAACGACCGTTTCAACGATGTCTGGGGCGACGAATACGTCTATGCGCTGCTGAAGCGCGAGTGGCAGGAGCGTCGGCAGGCTGGCTGAGGCCGCCGACAGCTGCTCATAGCGGCCGCTTGGCGACGATCATGTAGTTGACGTCCATGTCCTTGGACAGGTTCCACTGATTGGAAAGCGGATTGAAGAAGACGCCGGTCCGCTCGGTCACTTCGAGGCCGTTGGCCACGAGCGGCTTTTCCAGTTCCTCCGGGCGCACCAGTTTTTCATACTGGTGCGTACCGCGCGGCAGCCAGCGCAAGACGTTCTCGGCTGCGAAGATGGCAAGCGCCGCTGCCTTCATGGTGCGGTTGATGGTGGCGACGAACATCAGACCGCCGGGGCGAACCATATGGGCGCAGGTGGTCATGAAGAAATCGACATCGGCGACATGCTCGACCACTTCCATGTTGAGCACGATGTCGAAGCTCTCGCCGGCTTCGGCAAGGGCTTCGGCGGTCACGGCGCGATAGTCGACCGCCACACCGCTTCCGGCCGCGTGCGTCTTGGCGATGCCGATGTTCTTTTCGGAGGCGTCGGCGCCGAGAACATCGGCGCCCATGCGTGCCATCGGCTCCGACAGGAGGCCGCCGCCGCAACCGATGTCGAGCAGCCGCAGACCTTTGAGCGGCTGCGGGCTCCTTGGATCACGGCCGAAATGCTCGGCCACCTTGTCGCGGATATAGGCGAGGCGAACGGGATTGAACTTGTGCAGTGGCCGGAACTTGCCGGTCGGATCCCACCACTCCGCGGCCATGGCGGAAAAGCGGTCAACCTCGCTCTGGTCAATCGTCGTGCGTGCGGTCTCGCTCATGTCGCCGTCTCCTTGCATCGTCCCGACAGCGCCGCGCGTCTTTCAAGGCGCGCTAAGGACGCTGTAGCACTTTAAAGTGCTGCACAATTCTATCCTTAAATCGATCCCGATTTAGGGACTTGTGCAGCAGTGAAGTCGGACGATCGGACAAGGAAGTCAAGAGGCGGCGCTGGGCCAGATCGGCGCACACGCGTGCGTGGCGCCCGTCCTGCTACGCGTCCGCTTCTGGCTGGTAGTGCAGGATAACCACGCCGGATGTCAGAGGGCGTGTGTGGGTCAGTTTGAGTTTCGTCCGCTTCAGCCCTGGTTTGAACAGCGGCACACCCTCGCCGAGAAGCACCGGATTGATGCCGAGGCGGTATTCGTCGACGAGGCCCTTCTCGATCAGTTCGCTCGCGAAGTCGGCGCTGCCGAAAACGAAGATCGTGCCGCCATCCAGCGCCTTCAGTCGTTCGACTTCGCTTGCAGCATCGCCGGTCAAGAGCGTCGTGCCGGCCCAATCGGCGGAGGTCAGCGTGCGCGAGAAGACGAATTTCTCGACGCCGTTCATGAAGGTCGCGATGTCGCCTTCGGCAGATGGCCAGTAGCCCGCCATCATTTCATAGGTCACGCGACCGAAAAGCAGGGTGTCGGCCTCGAGCTGCGTTTCGCCGATATAGGCGGCGAGTTCGTCCTCGAAGACGAACCACTCGATGTCGTGCCCCGGTGCTTCGAAGAATCCGTCGACGCTAACCATGTCCCACATGATGACCTTGCGCATTGTATCTCTCCCGTTGCGGCATGCCTGTCACGGAAAGGGTGGCAAATCTGATATTGTTTTGCAAGTGGTTTTATTTTTGCATC
Organism: Ensifer sp. ENS07; assembly: GCF_014852185.1. Taxonomy (NCBI): domain Bacteria; kingdom Pseudomonadati; phylum Pseudomonadota; class Alphaproteobacteria; order Hyphomicrobiales; family Rhizobiaceae; genus Ensifer; species Ensifer sp. ENS07. The sequence goes on from NZ_JACVBE010000005.1 coordinate 395,862, forward strand.
GGATTGGTTGGCGCTATGGCTCTTCCGCGTGCTAGTTTCTGCGCCGGCGAGGGGGGAATCCACATGGGCTTGAACAGGATCGACTGGGCGGTCGGCGTCATCGCGCCGCAGCCGTCCGATCATCTGCTCGAAGTCGGATGCGGCCATGGCATTGCCGTGACGAAGGTTTGCGATCGGCTCGACGAAGGGGAGATTGTCGCCATCGATCGCTCGGCTGTGATGATCGCGGCGGCAGCACGCAGAAATGCTGAACATGTTGCTGCAGGCCGGGCGACCTTGCGGGTTGCGGAGCTTCGCTCGTTCGATCTCGGTGGCCGTCGCTTCGACAAGGCGTTCGCCATGCGCGTCGGCGTGTTCACGCGGGGCGATCCCGCTCGAGAGTTTGCGGCGCTGGCGCAGCTGTTGAAGCCTGAGGGACGTCTTTTTCTTTTTCATGACGAGCCGTCCACGGGGGCGGACGACGTTGGCGCGCGGCTCGCGGCGGCGGCCCTTCGCCACCGCTTGCTGGTCGAGGCACTGTCGGCGCAGATATTTGACAGCGGCGAAGTCGCATGCCTGATTGCGCGGCCGCCCGCCTGATGATGTTGGCATTTGTGACGCCGCTTGTTGCGGGCGTCACAAATGCGATGATTGCGCTTTATGTCAGCCGACGTCGCCTGCCGCCGCCGAGGCGAAGAAGTCCTCCGGGTCCTCGACTTCGACGAGGCGGCGCTTCTCGATCAGCCAGAAGCGGTCGCCGACATTGCGCACGAAGCTGCGGTCGTGGGAGACGAGCAGGCAGCTCGTCTCGTTTCTCAACAACTCCGTTTCGAGCGCTTCCTGGCCCTCGATGTCCAGGTGGTTGGTCGGTTCGTCGAGCAGGTAGAAATTGGGCTCCTTCAAGCGCAGCACCAGCATGGCAAGACGCGCCTTCTGGCCGCCCGACAGCCGGCCGATCGCCTTTTCCTGCATGTCGATGCCGACGCCGACACCGACGAGCAGGCTACGGGCGCGCTGGTCGCCGAGCGAGAAGCGGCGGGACAGCGCGGCAAGCGGCGTCTCCTCGTCCGACAGGCCGGCAAGCGCCTGGTCGCTGTAGCCGAGCACCAGCGAGGGTGTTGCCCTCAGCGTCTCCGGCGCGCGGGAGGGCTCCTCGATCGCCGTGCGGATCAGGTTGACGAGCCGGGTCTTGCCGGCGCCGTTTTCGCCAAGCAGCACGATGCGGTCGCCCTGGCAGATCCAGCGCTTGCCGGTGCGGAAAAGCGGGGTGCCGTCGGGCGTTTCGACCTGGACGTCGTCGAGCGTCACCAGGATCTTGGCATGGGTGCCTCGATTGGCGAGCCGGATCGCGCCGGCGGAACGTTCCTGATGCGCGGGCTTTGCCGCATCCTCCAGCCGTTCCGCGCGCTGCTTCAGTTGCTTCGTTTTTATCGTGAGCAGGTCGCTTCCGGAGTTGATGCCGATATTGTTGAGCTTGGCGGCCTGCCGACGCAGTTGCTGCGCCACCTTCATGTCGCGCTGGTAACGCCGCTCCTCCGATGCGTCCACCTCATCGAGAGCGGCGCGCGCCCGCGAATAGGGGAGCGCGAAGATCGGCGATTGCTCTGGCCTCAGGAACAGCGTGCGGTTGGTGGTTGCGTCCAGGAAGGCGCGGTCGTGGCTGGCAACCAGCACCGGCACGTCGCGTGGCAGCGCATTCAGCCAGGCCTCCAGCCGGCCGATCTTGGCGAGATCGAGATGGTTGGTCGGCTCGTCCAGCAGCAGCGCGTCTGGCTCGCTGACCCAGACGCGGGCAAGCAGCATCAGCCGCTGCCAGCCGCCGCTCAACTCCGACACGGCGCGAGCCCGCAGAACCTCCGGCACATCGAGGGCATCGAGCACGATATCGACGCGCCAGCTTTCGTTTTCCGCCTGGTCGGCCGGGAGGGCCGAAAGAACGGCGTCGTGGAAGGAGAGAGGTAAAAGCGACGCAGGCACGTTCTGCTCGACGTGACCGACCGTCAGCCCGCGCGAGCGGGTAATTTCACCGGCGGTCGGATCAAAGTTGCCGGCGATTGATCTCAGCAGGGTCGACTTGCCGCGGCCGTTGGCAGCGACGATGCCGATACGATCACCGGATGCGACGGACAGGCTAAGACTGGAGAAAAGCGGTGCGCTCAGGCTGACGCCGAGGTTGCGGATATTGATCAAGGCCATGGTCGTTCTCTGGACTGCACGAGCGACGGCGGATCATCCGGGGCGGCACTTCAGGCCGGGGTTTCGGATGGTCGAGCCCGCAACACAGACATGCTGTGCTCGGGCCGCATCGGCTCGGTATTGGAAGACGATGCAGTCGTTCAAACCGAAACGGTTCCGCACTGCATCACTCTGGGCAGACCAGGAATAGGCTCGCGATCTTCGCGAAAGGATGTCTGGTCAGCCCTGCAAACGCATCTGCAGGGCTTGGACGGGGCCACGCTGGCGGTGGTGCCGGAAAAATGTCATCACGTGCAGCCCCCCTTTCTCGAATTTGAACTTGCGGCAGCGTCAATAACACCGTCGCGCGCAATTTTCAATGGCTTCGCGCCGGCCCCGAGCCGGTGTGCTCATATCTGCAACCCGAGGAACTTGAACGGTTCGGCCTGCTTGAAGTCGCCGGTCGCGTCGCCCGAATAGGTGTGATCCTGGTTTTCGCCGAGATCGAGCTTCATCACCTTGCCGGTCTCCTTAGTAAAATCGATCTTCTTCAGGTCGACCCAGAAGGTGTTCGGGGTCAGCGCCGACTCGAAGAAATAGAGCTTGCGCTTGTGATCGACCACGGTGCGCCAGCGGGTCGAGGAAATGTTCGGTTCCTCCGGCGTGTTGAGCCCATAGGGAACCGAGACATTGCGAATGACGCTGAAGACGCTGGCCAGCGCACGGTCGGGGTTCTCGTCCTTCGGAATGGCGTTGACGTAGAACGAGGCGCGCGCGAAACGATCGGCCGCGCGGTTCGTGCCCGGCAGCATCACGGTGCCGCCGATCTGCTTCCAGTAGGCGTTCAGGGCCAGTTGCTGGTCGAAGACAGGCGAATTGGTCATCACCTGATACGGGCGACCGTGATGGATCACCTGCTTGCCGGCGATATACTCGACGATTGCGCTGTCGCCGGTCTTGTCCGAGATCGAAAGGTGCAGCGTCGTCAGCCGGTTCTCACCCGGTACGTTGTCGGTGACGATCGTGAACGGTTCTTTCTCAAGCGCCTTCACCGCGTCCTCGACAGTGGCGAAGCTGTCGAGCACATATTGCGCCCAGGCGGCGATCGTCAGGCCCGGTTTCGATTTGTCATTGAAGTCAGGGTACTCGGATTCGACCAGCCACAGGAGATTGGCATTGAGGCCGGCCTCGTTGACGCCGTCGGTGGTCGAGACATCATAGCCGGTGGCCACGACGCTTCCATACTTCGCCGTCCATTTGAATGAGTTCGGCCCTGCCTGACCGTTGCGCTCGATGCCGCGCGGCAGGACCCAGAGGTTGGTCGCGACGTCGCTCTTCCAGTCCATCGATCGGGCAGTGATGATATTGTCATCGGGGCCGAGATAGACGAGGCGGGTGCAGGCTTCCGCCGTCGTCTGACCGAGCATGAGAAGGGCGGCAAGTGCGGATGTGACCGATCGGACGGCCGGCTTTACGATGAACGTCATACCATTCTCCTTCGCGGGCAAAGCGTATGCTGGGTATCCGCCAGACGGTCCTTGAGCGTTGAAGCAGGCCCAGGTTCTAAAACAACATGGAAAAGCCGATCACCGGGCCGTGCTGGTTCACGTCCCAGCGGAACTTGTTCGCGCCCGTGAAGTCGTCGCTTTCGTAATCCTGATAGAGCAACCGGTACCCGGCGCGCAAAATTGTCGGCTGGCCAAGCATTTCGGTCCGGTATCCGAGATAGGCCTGGGCGTTGACGCTGAGCTTTGAGCCGACATCGAAGCCGCCGACATCGGCCTCGGCGACGAGGTTCCAGCGCTCGCTGAGATCGGCGTTGAGCCGCAGGCCGACGAAGGGGTCGGTCCAGTCGGCGCTCTTGCTCGTGTTGAAACCGGCCACGGACACGTCCGCCTCGAGCTTCGTCCAGCGCAGACCGATCGTCGGCTCGATCGACAGCGTCCGGGGCTTGCCGAAGACGGTGTTGCCGCCGAGTTCCTGCTCATAGACCTGATAGAACGCGCCGAAGGCCAGCGTCGTCATCTTGATGTCGAGGCCGATCTCATGGCTGAGCAGCTCCTCATCCTGGCTGGTACGGACGTATTGGCCGTCGAAATAGACACCCCATTGGCCGTTGGTCAGCTCGATGTTGCCCATCAGCGCCAAGTCGAGATGGTCGAGCGTGTCTTTGAAGGGCACGTCGACGTCGGTGTCGAAGCCGGCAAGCGATGCGTCCCCCTTGAGGCTCGCCGCCCAGACATAGGGGCTGACGATCACCGTCCAGTCGCCTTGCGGCGCCATGCGCGCCTGGTCGAAATCGGCGGCGTTCGACAGTGTCGAACACAAGAGCGTCACGGAAAGCGCGACGGCACAGCGGGCCATCATTCGTGCGGTTGCGGGTATGCGATGTGCTTGCATGTCTGCCCCCTCAAGCGTCCGTTGGCAGCCTAGCCGGCGCTGCCGCAATTTCAAGTGGCGCAAACCGCGACCGCGCACGTTTCCCCACCGTGCGTATGGAGCCTTATTCCTGCCGCCCTGCCATTGCGCGCAGGCCCCTGATCCGCTAAGAGACGCCGCGACTTTCCGCTCCCCGAAGCGGTGACTGCCGATGTGCGAGAAGTCTCCCAAGCTTTTTGACCGTCGGGCGCCGGCGGGGGCTTTCCTGTCACGCGCGCAAGCGCGCGCAATTTGGGTACCGGTAGAGGCACATGGCACGCATCGTGATGAAATTCGGCGGGACGTCCGTCGCTGATTTGGAACGCATCCACAATGTTGCCCGCCATGTGAAACGCGAGGTCGATGCCGGCCACGAAGTTGCCGTCGTCGTTTCCGCGATGTCCGGCAAGACCAATGAGCTGGTCGGCTGGGTGCAGAACATGCCGAAGGCAACCGGCGCCAACTCGCCCTTCTACGATGCGCGCGAATACGACGCGATCGTCGCGTCCGGCGAACAGGTGACCTCCGGTCTTCTCGCCATCGCGCTGCAGTCGATGGGCATCAACGCCCGCTCGTGGCAGGGCTGGCAGGTCCCGATCCGTACCGACAACGCCCACGGCGCTGCCCGCATTCTCGACATCGACGGTGCCGAGCTCATCCGCCGCATGGGCGAGGGCCAGGTCGCCGTCATCGCCGGCTTCCAGGGACTTGGGCCTGACAACCGCGTCGCCACCCTCGGCCGCGGCGGCTCCGACACCTCGGCCGTTGCGATTGCCGCCGGCGTCAAGGCTGATCGCTGCGACATCTACACCGACGTCGATGGCGTCTACACCACCGACCCGCGCATCGAGCCGAAGGCGCGGCGTCTGAAGAAGATCGCGTTCGAGGAAATGCTGGAAATGGCATCGCTCGGCGCCAAGGTGCTGCAGGTGCGCTCGGTGGAGCTTGCCATGGTGCACAAGGTCCGCACCTTCGTGCGTTCGTCTTTCGAAGATCCCGATGCGCCGGGCATGGGTGACCTTCTCAATCCGCCCGGTACGCTGATTTGTGATGAGGATGAGATCGTGGAACAGGAAGTCGTAACCGGCATTGCCTATGCCAAGGATGAAGCCCAGATTTCGCTGCGCCGTCTCGCCGACCGGCCGGGCGTCTCCGCCGCGATTTTCGGCCCGCTGGCTGAAGCCCATATCAACGTCGATATGATTGTCCAGAACATCTCCGAGGACGGTTCGAAAACCGACATGACCTTCACGGTTCCCTCCGGCGATGTCGACAAGGCACTGAAGGTGCTCGGCGACAACAAGGACAAGATCGGTTACGACGTTGTCCAGTCCGAAGCCGGCCTCGTCAAGGTATCGGTCATCGGTATCGGCATGCGCAGCCACGCCGGTGTTGCAGCGTCGGCCTTCCGTGCGCTTGCCGACAAGGGCATCAACATCAAGGCGATCACCACTTCCGAGATCAAGATTTCGATCCTGATCGATGGACCCTATGCGGAATTGGCGGTTCGCACTTTGCATTCCGCTTACGGTCTCGATAAGAGTTAATCGACAGACGACCGATTTGGGATTCGCGGCGACTTGGCCGCGCATCCCCTTTGCTGCCGTCCCCTCTATTTCGGGAGACCCCACGCGATGAGAGACCTTTCCGCAGGTCCGCGCGTTCTCCTCAAGCGGTTGCGCGAGTTGATGGCGGAACCGCTGGAGCCGCAGGAGCGCCTTGACCGTATCGTGCGCCAGATCGCGCAGAATATGGTCGCGGAAGTGTGTTCGGTCTACGTGCTGCGCTCCGACGGCGTGCTCGAACTCTATGCGACCGAAGGTCTGAACAAGGCCGCCGTTCACCTGGCGCAGTTGAAGATGGGGCAGGGCCTCGTCGGTACCATCGCCGCTTCGGCCCGGCCGCTCAATCTGTCCGACGCCCAGTCTCACCCGGCCTTTACCTACCTGCCGGAGACCGGCGAAGAGATCTATCATTCCTTCCTCGGCGTGCCGATCCTGCGCACAGGGCGCGCGCTCGGCGTTCTCGTCGTCCAGAACAAGGCGATGCGCAACTATCGCGAGGACGAGGTCGAGGCGCTCGAGACGACCGCCATGGTTCTCGCCGAGATGGTGGCAACCGGCGAGCTCAAGAAGATCACCAAGCCAGGGCTCGAACTCGATCTCTCGCGTCCCGTCTCGATCGACGGCAACAGCTACGGCGAAGGCATCGGCCTTGGCTATGTCGTCCTGCACGAACCAAGGATCGTCGTCACCAATCTTCTCAACGAGGATACCGACCAGGAGTTGCAGCGGCTTGCAGAGGCGCTCGGGTCGCTGCGGATCTCGATCGACGACATGTTGTCGCGCCGCGAGGTGTCGATGGAGGGCGAGCATCGGGCAGTGCTCGAGACCTACCGCATGTTCGCGCATGACCGCGGCTGGGTGCGCAAGCTCGAAGAAGCGATCCGCAACGGCCTGACGGCGGAAGCCGCCGTCGAGCGTGTGCAGAGCGAAACCAAAGCGCGCATGATCCGCCTGACGGACCCTTATCTGCGCGAGCGCATGCATGATTTTGACGATCTCGCCAACCGCTTGCTGCGCCAGCTCTCGGGCTACGGCGCCAAGCTTTCGGCGAGCGACTTCCCGAACGATGCGGTGATCGTCGCGCGCGCCATGGGCGCTGCCGAGCTGCTCGACTATCCGCGCGAAAATGTGCGCGGCCTGGTGCTCGAAGAGGGTGCCGTCACCAGCCACGTGGTGATCGTTGCCCGCGCCATGGGCATTCCTGTGATCGGCCAGGCGACCGGTGCCGTGGCGCTTGCGGAAAACCGCGACGCGATCATCATCGATGGCGATGACGCCAAGGTGCATCTGCGGCCGCTCGCCGACCTGCAGCGTGCCTATGAGGAAAAGGTTCGCTTCCGGGCGCGGCGTCAGGCACAGTTCCGCGCGCTGAAGGACGTCGAACCGCTGACCCGGGACGGCACGCGTATCACGTTGCAGATGAATGCCGGCCTATTGGTCGACCTTCCGCATCTGAACGAGGCGGGTGCCGAAGGTATCGGCCTCTTCCGCACCGAACTCCAGTTCATGATCGCCTCGACCATGCCGAAGGCGGAGGAACAGGAAGCCTTCTACCGCAGCGTGCTGAAGCAGACGGGCGGCAAGCCCGTAACCTTCCGCACACTCGATATTGGCGGCGACAAGGTGGTTCCCTATTTCCGCGCTGCGGAAGAGGAAAACCCGGCGCTCGGCTGGCGCGCCATCCGGCTTTCGCTCGACCGGCCGGGTCTGCTGCGCACCCAGCTCCGCGCGATGCTGCGGGCGGCGGCCGGTGCCGAGCTGAAGCTGATGCTGCCGATGGTCACCGAGGTTTCCGAACTCAGGATCGCGCGCGACCTCCTGCAGAAGGAAATCGAGCGGCAGTCGAAGCTCGGCGAACAGTTGCCGCGCAAGCTGCAATTCGGCGCCATGCTGGAAGTGCCGGCGCTGCTCTGGCAGCTCGACGAGCTGATGACCGAGGTGGACTTCGTCTCGGTCGGCTCCAACGACCTCTTCCAGTTCGCGATGGCCGTCGACCGCGGCAATGCCCGCGTGTCCGATCGTTTCGACGTGCTCGGGCGCCCGTTCCTCAGGATCCTGCGTGATATCGTGCGCGCCGGCGACCGGCACGATACGCCGGTGACGCTCTGCGGCGAGATGGCGAGCAAGCCGCTCTCGGCCATGGCGCTGCTGGGTCTTGGCTTCCGTTCGGTGTCGATGTCGCCGACGGCCGTCGGACCGATCAAGGCGATGCTTCTGGCGCTTGACGCGTCCAAGCTCGGCGCACTGCTCAACGCTGCACTGGACGACACGCGAGATCAGACGCCCGTTCGCCAGATGCTGGTGGATTTCGCCGCGGAAAACGGCATTCCGGTTTAGATTGAAGTGACGCGTCGCAACCCTCGTCCGGAGCTGATCCGGCCGGGGCGAGACGCATTGGAGTGAGACTTGGCAAAGCTTCCCGTTGAAAAGATGCGCGAACTGGAACGGCGGTTCGGTGAAATCGAGGCGCGCATGTCCGCCGGCCCGGCCGCGGACGTCTACGTCAAGCTCGCCTCGGAGTATTCCGAACTGCAGCCGGTGGTGACGAAGATCCGCGCCTACGAAAAGGCGACGGCGGAGCTTGCCGACATCACCGCCATGCTCGCCGACAAATCGACCGACCGCGAGATGCGTGATCTCGCCGAAATGGAAAAGCCCGAGGTCGTCGACGCGATCGAACAGCTGGAACAGGAGATCCAGATCCTGCTCCTGCCGAAGGATGCGGCCGACGAAAAGAGCGCGATCCTTGAAATCCGCGCCGGAACCGGTGGTTCCGAGGCGGCGCTGTTTGCCGGCGACCTGTTCCGGATGTACGAGCGTTATGCGGCGGGCAAGGGGTGGAAGGTCGAAGTGCTGTCGTCGAGCGAAGGCGAAGCCGGCGGTTTCAAGGAAATCATCGCTACAGTTTCCGGGCGCGGCGTGTTCGCGCGGCTGAAGTTCGAATCTGGTGTGCACCGCGTACAGCGCGTGCCGGAGACGGAGGCGAGCGGTCGCATTCACACCTCGGCGGCAACCGTCGCAGTGCTGCCCGAGGCCGAAGACATCGATATCGAGATCCGGCCCGAGGATATCCGCATCGACACGATGCGCTCGTCGGGCGCCGGCGGACAGCACGTCAACACGACGGACTCGGCCGTGCGCATCACCCACCTGCCGACCGGGCTCGTCGTCACCAGCTCGGAAAAGTCGCAGCACCAGAATCGTGCGAAAGCGATGCAGGTGCTGCGCTCGCGCCTCTACGACATGGAGCGCCAGCGCGCCGACAGCGAACGCTCGGCCGACCGCAAGAGCCAGGTGGGATCGGGCGACCGCTCCGAACGCATCCGCACCTACAATTTCCCGCAGGGACGCCTTACCGACCACCGCATCAACCTGACGCTCTACAAGCTCGACCGGATGATGATGGGCGAGATCGACGAAGTCGTCGATGCGCTGCTTGCCGACTACCAGGCGAGCCAGCTGGCGCAGCTCGGCGAGCAGCGGGGCTAAGAGATGGCCGAGACGCTCGCGAGCCTGGTTGCCGAAAGTCGCGATCGCCTGCAGGCGGGCGGCATCGAGCATGCGGCGCTCGACGTCCGGCACCTGATCTCGGGCCTGCTCGACCTGTCGCTGAGCGCGGTCGTGTCGCGGGGCAGGGACCCGGTTTCGGATGAGGATGCCCAGCGGATCCGGGCGGCGGTTGCGCGCCGGCTGGCGCGCGAGCCGGTCTATCGCATCCTCGGTGAACGCGAGTTTTTCGGTCTGCCGCTGAGGCTGTCGAAGGAAACCCTGGAGCCGCGCCCGGACACCGAGACCTTGGTCGACCGCATGATCCCCTATCTGCGCGCGGTGGTCGCGCGAAAGGGAGGTTGCGAGATCATGGATCTCGGGACCGGCACGGGCGCGATTTGTCTCGCGCTTCTGTCTGAGGTTCTTGAAGCCAGAGGCACGGCTACCGATATATCCGGAGACGCGCTGGCAACGGCGACGGCAAATGCCGTCGCTCTCGGACTTGCGGATCGCTTTCGGCCGTTGCTCAGCAACTGGTACGAAAAGGTGGACGGTCGTTACGACGTTATCGTCTCAAATCCGCCGTATATCCGGTCCAGTGTGGTCGAAGAGCTTGAGCCGGAGGTGAGACTTCACGACCCGGCCGCAGCGCTTGATGGCGGAGAAGATGGGCTAGATGCCTATCGCGCCATCGCTTCTCAAGCGGGTCATCATCTTGAGACAAACGGCGTGATAGGCTTGGAAATCGGTTTCGACCAGAAAGAGGCGGTAACGGCGTTGTTTTACGCCGAAAAATTCCGTCTGCGTGAAGAGGCGAAGGATCTCGGCGGCAATGACCGCGTCCTGATCTTCGAACGCGACACAAACCGTTGAAAAAATGCTGCACTGGCGCATCTTCTTTCTTGCAGAGGCAAAGAAAGGGCTTGGAATCCCAGAGGAAGCGGGCTAGTTTGCCCGCGCACTGGGCAGAAGGTCATGGACCTAAGATTCGTTCCGGTATGACCTGGCCACGGGGATTGCTCTCAAGAAAGAGTTGCTAGGGTTCAACACGTGCCTTGTGCGGGTACCTGTTAATTTGACGTCAGTCGGCGCCGAAGCCGCCATTGTGCGAGCGCAACGGTGTGTGCTCTGTCGGGCGGATCCGGCCGGAAGACGAAACCACATGATCATCATTATCAAGAGAATTCGGGTGAATGTACTATGAGGCCAGGACAGCAAAACAAGCGCGGCCGCGGGCGAAATAACAACAACAATAACAACAACAATGGAAGCAACAACAATCACAACCGCAAGGGCTCGAATCCGCTGACGCGGACCTACGACAGCTCCGGCCCGGATGTGAAGATTCGCGGTACGGCCCAGCACATCGCCGAGAAGTACTCTGCACTTGCTCGCGACGCCCAGAGCTCCGGCGACCGGGTCATGGCGGAAAATTACCTGCAGCACGCCGAACACTACAACCGCATCATTGCTGCCGCGCAGGCGCAGATGCAGGATCGTTTCCAGCGTGACGACCGTCAGGACTTCCGCGGCCACGACGCAGCCGACCAGGACCAGGACGATCTGGATCAGGGCTACGCCGACGACATGCCGGCTTCGGGTGCCGCAGCCGTAACGCCTGTTGCCGAGCCGCAGCCCGTTGTCATCGATGGTACCGGCCCGCAGCCGGTGATCGAAGGCACGCCGGCCGAAGTTGCGATGGAAGAAGAAGCTCCTGCCGCTTCCGGCCGTGCCGCAACGCGCCGCCGCAACGCGCCGCGTCCGCGCCGTCCGCGCCGCAGCGCCCAGGAAGGTGCTGCCGACGAAGCTCAGCCGTCGGGTGATGACGCTCCGGAAGCGCCGGCTCTGGCTGCTTCCGAGTAAGCGAAGTCGCAATAGTCAGCCTGCCCGGTGCAGGCATCAAAAACCCGGCCCATCGCGGCCGGGTTTTTCTTTGTACGGCAAACGCTGATCAGCCAGTTTCACTGGTTAGCTTTTGGCACTGTCGATGATGAGCGCAGTTAGGTTGCTGCTCGCAGAGGCCTCGTTTGTGCGCCCGCGGATCAGTTCGCGGCCGATCGCCTCGGCCGCGCCGGCGATACCCGTGCATCGAAGCCTCAGATCGTCCTCGGGGACTTCCGAGAAGGGGGAGAGGGCTGCCTTGATCATGGCGACGTAATCGTCAGCCTGCTGTTGTTGCGTGGCGATCATGTCCGCATTGCCGCGCAGCGCGCCGGAGATCGCCTGCCATTCCTCGCCGCTTTCGACAGCACAGTTGATGTAGACGGAACTGATGATATCGGCGACCGCTTCGAGCCGATTTAATGCACCCTTCAGCGCGACCTTCAGTTTTTCCGTGTGCCGGTCTTCGATTTCCTGGGAGAGCGCGATCAAGAGCCCCTCGCGCGTGCCGAAATGTTCATAGGCGATCGGCTTGCTGACGCCAGCGCTTTCGGCGAGATGGCCAAGCGTCAGGGCGTCGGCGCCCCGTTCGCGCAGGATCTCCCTGGCGGTCTCGAGCAGCTGGGCGCGCCGCTCGGGCTTCGCAAGCTTTCGGCCTTTCGTCCGGCTCATCGATCACAATCCTCTTTTCGCGTCGGCTCATGCCTCTTGAAAGTGGTATTCGGCATCCTACTTACCAATAGTAAGTTACTAATGGTAAGTTCGGTAGGTGCCGCTTACCTCTCGTTTAGGAGATAGGAAGATGTCGAGCAAGTTTCAGCCCGTTTTGATTGTCGGTGGTTCCGGTGTCGTCGGGTCGCAGGCCGCAAGGATCATTCGTCGTCTGCACCCGACGCTGCCGATCGCGATCGGTGGCCGCGATCTTGGCAGGGCCGAGGCGGTCGCACGTGAGGTTGGCGGCGCGGTCGGGGTCAGCGTCGACCTCAGTCGCCCGGATCTCGGCCTTGGCGATGCGCCCCGCTTCAGCGCCGTCGTCATCTTCCTGAAAGACGAAAAGCTGAGTTCGATGCGTTACGCCCAGCGCCACGGCATTCCCTATATCAGCCTATCGAGCGGCACCTTCGAGGTCGGTCCGGAGATGGCGCAGTATATCCACGCGCCGGACAGTGCGCCGATCCTGCTCGCCAGCCACTGGCTCGCCGGCGCCGCGATCTTCCCAATCCTCGACTTTGCCAAAGCCTATGAAGCGATCGACACGATCCGCATCGGCGTCTTGCTCGACGAAGAGGACATGGGTGGGCCGGCAGCACTTGCGGACTACAACCGCATCACCGGCCTTGCGCCCGCCGCTTTGACCGTCGCGGATGGCAAGTTCCACTGGGCCGGCGGCGAGGATTCCAAGGCGCGCTTCAGAAGCGTTGACGGCGTCGAACTCGAAGCGACCGCCTATTCGCCCTTCGACGTCATGGCGCTTTCGGCCCGTACCAACGCCAGCAATATCCGCCTGGATCTTGCCTATAGCGTGTCCGCGAGCAGGCGGCGCGGCGAACCGTTCTCGACGGAGATCGCCATCGATATCAAGGGCCGCGACAAACACGGCGAACTGGTCGACCGTCGCTATGAGATCGTGCACCCTCAGGGCCAGGCCCCACTGACGGCGCTTGGCGTCGCCCTTGCGGTCGAGCGCATGCTCGGCCTTGAAGGAGGGGCCGCCCCGGCGCCGGGCCTCTATCTGCCGGAGGTCCTGATCGAGCCGGCCTACTATGTGCGGCGGATGAAGGAATTCGGCGCGTCCTTCGCCGAGCGGACCCCCGCGGCATAGACGATCCCGCGGCCGCGTTACCCTTTCGGTGCGCGGCCGCCTCGCGGTTGCAGATTTCCGTCTCAGGAGCGTCGGGAGGCTCTTTAATTTCCAAAATCGCTGCCCCATATTCGCTTCGGACGCGTTGATCCGACGCAAAGCGGGGATCGCGTCACACTGACAGGCTTGCCGAATGCGGGAGCCTGATCCTGAAACACCGACGGGTGCCATGATGGGCCTGCCGGGCTATGGAGGTAGAGTATGAACATCGAAAAATATTCCGAGCGCGTGCGCGGTTTTCTACAGTCGGCGCAGACCTATGCGCTGGCGCAAGGACACCAGCAGTTCACGCCGGAGCATGTGCTGAAGGTACTGCTCGATGACGACCAGGGCATGGCCGCCTCGCTGATCGAGCGGGCCGGTGGTGATGCCCGCGAAGCGCGCGCCGGCAATGACGCAGCGCTTGCAAAGCTTCCGAAGGTTTCCGGCGGCAACGGTTCCGTCTATCTGTCGCAGCCGCTTGCGCGGGTGTTTTCGAGCGCCGAAGACGCAGCCAAGAAGGCCGGCGACAGCTTCGTCACCGTCGAGCGCCTGTTGCTGGCGCTGGCGATCGAAAGCTCGGCTGCCACCGCAGATGTGCTGAAGAAGGCCGGCGTCACGCCGACCAAGCTCAACCAGGTGATCAACGACATCCGCAAGGGCCGCACCGCCGACAGCGCCACTGCCGAACAGGGCTTCGACAGCCTGAAGAAATACGCGCGCGACCTGACGGCCGACGCGCGAGAAGGCAAGCTCGACCCGGTCATCGGCCGCGACGACGAGATCCGCCGCACCATCCAGGTGCTGTCGCGCCGCACCAAGAACAATCCGGTTCTGATCGGTGAGCCCGGCGTCGGCAAGACCGCGATCGCCGAGGGCCTGGCACTGCGCATCGTCAATGGCGACGTGCCGGAAAGCCTCAAGGACAAGCGGCTGATGGCGCTCGACCTGGGCGCGCTGATTGCCGGTGCGAAGTTCCGCGGCGAGTTCGAGGAGCGGCTGAAGGCCGTGCTCAACGAGGTGCAGGCCGAAAACGGCGAGATCATCCTGTTCATCGACGAGATGCACACGCTGGTCGGGGCCGGCAAGGCCGATGGCGCCATGGACGCCTCCAACCTGTTGAAGCCGGCGCTTGCGCGCGGCGAACTGCATTGCGTTGGCGCGACCACGCTCGACGAGTACCGCAAGCATGTCGAAAAGGACGCGGCCCTTGCCCGTCGCTTCCAGCCGGTCATGGTCGAGGAGCCGACGGTCGAAGACACGATCTCGATCCTGCGCGGTCTGAAGGAAAAGTACGAGCAGCACCACAAGGTCCGGATTTCGGATTCGGCGCTGGTTGCCGCCGCGACCCTTTCGAACCGCTACATCACCGACCGGTTCCTGCCGGACAAGGCGATCGACCTGATGGACGAAGCCGCGTCGCGGCTGCGCATGCAGGTGGATTCCAAGCCCGAGGAGCTCGACGAGCTCGATCGTCGCATCATCCAGCTGAAGATCGAGCGCGAGGCCCTGAAGAAGGAAACCGATGTCTCGTCGAAGGATCGGCTCGAGAAGCTCGAACTTGATCTTGCTTCGCTCGAAGAGCAGGCATCCGCGCTGACGGCTCGCTGGCAGGCGGAAAAGCAGAAGCTCGGGCGTGCCGCCGATCTCAAGAAGCAGCTCGACGAAGCCCGCAACGAACTGGCGATCGTCCAGCGCAAGGGCGAGTTCCAGCGAGCCGGCGAACTGACCTACGGTGTCATTCCGAAGCTCGAAAAGGAGCTCTCGGACGCCGAAAGCCAGGAGAACGCCAATGCCAACCCGATGGTGCAGGAGGTCGTGACCCCCGACAACATCGCGCATGTGGTGTCTCGCTGGACGGGCATTCCGGTCGACAAGATGCTGGAAGGCGAACGCGACAAGCTGCTTCGCATGGAAGACGAATTGGCGAAGTGGGTCGTCGGCCAGGGTGACGCCGTGCAGGCAGTTTCCCGTGCCGTCCGGCGTGCCCGTGCGGGTCTCCAGGATCCGAACCGGCCGATCGGCTCGTTCATCTTCCTGGGCCCGACCGGCGTCGGCAAGACGGAGCTGACCAAGGCGCTTGCCCGGTTCCTCTTCGACGACGAGACCGCGTTGCTGCGTGTCGACATGTCGGAATACATGGAGAAGCACTCCGTCGCCCGGCTGATCGGTGCGCCTCCGGGCTATGTCGGCTACGAGGAAGGCGGTGCGTTGACCGAAGCTGTTCGGCGCCGGCCCTATCAGGTCGTGCTGTTCGACGAGATCGAGAAGGCGCATCCGGATGTCTTCAACGTGCTGCTGCAGGTGCTCGACGACGGCCGCCTGACCGATGGTCAGGGTCGCACCGTCGACTTCCGCAACACGATGATCATCATGACCTCGAACCTCGGCGCGGAGTATCTGGTCGGGCTTGGCGAAAATGAGGACAGTGATGCGGTTCGCGACCAGGTGATGGAGGTGGTGAAGTCCGCCTTCCGGCCGGAGTTCCTGAACCGCGTCGACGAGATCATCCTGTTCCACCGGCTGCGTCGGTCGGAGATGGGGGCGATCGTCGATATCCAGCTCGAAAGGCTGCGCAAGCTGCTTGCCGAGCGCAAGATCACGCTGGAACTCGACGACGATGCCCGCGCGTTCCTGGCCGACAAGGGCTACGACCCGGCCTATGGTGCCCGTCCGCTGAAGCGGGCGATCCAGAAGTTCGTGCAGGATCCGCTCGCCGAGAAGATCCTGCAGGGCGAGTTCCCTGATGGTTCGACCGTCAAGGTGCTGTCGGGCTCGGACCGCCTCAACTTCAAGCGCGGGGCGGGGCCGGACAAGGAAGCCGCGTAAGTCCAGCAGCGCACAAATCAAGAGGCCGCCCTTCGGGGCGGCCTTTCTGTTTGTGCTGATTTTCGAGCAGGGGAGGGGAGCGGTTAGTTGCTCGCGACCTCTGCGCCCGTGCCGTCCTTGTTCAGCAATTCGTCGATGCGGTCGCGTTCCTTCTCGAACTTCGCCAGCGCGTCGCCCGAAAGCGACTTGCCGCCGGGCAGTCGGATGCGCAAGGGGTCGACCTTGTTGCCGTTGACGATCAGCTCGTAGTGCAGGTGCGGTCCGGTCGAAAGGCCGGTCGTTCCGACCCAGCCGATCACCTGGCCCTGGACGACCTTGTTGCCCACCTTGACGTTTTTGGCGATCGCGCTCTGGTGGTTGTAGGAGGACACGTAGCCGTTGGCATGGCGGATCAGCGTCTGATTGCCATAGCCGCCGGAATCCCAGCCGGCCTTTTCGACGACACCGCCGCCGGCGGCGATGATCGGTGTGCCGCGCGGGGCTGCCCAGTCGACGCCGGTGTGCATGCGCGAGAAACCGAGGATCGGGTGCCGGCGCATGCCGAAGCCCGAACGGAAATGGCCATTCGGCACGGGATTGCGCAGCAGGAACTGGCGGATGCTTTTGCCGTCCTGGTCGAAATAGTCGATCGTGTTGTCGCTCGGATCCTGGAACCGGTAGAAGGCGGTAACGGCATCGCCGAATTTGGCGCGAACATAGAGGAGCTCGGATTCCTCCGTCGCCATGCCGCGTTCGTCGGTCACGGAGAAGAAGGCTTCAAGCGAATCCGTCGGCTTCAGCTGCGCCTGGAAATCGACATTGCTGGCGAGCAGCTTGACGACGAGGCCGACCATGTCGGCGTTCATGCCGTAGGAAAGTGCCGCCCGGTAGATGCCGTCATAGACCCGCGGCAGGTCGTGGCTGCTGGTCATGACCGGCGCGCCGTTGTCGTCGAAGGCGGTGGCGACCGCGTCGAGCCTCGGTGGCTCGGCGCCGGGGACGAAGCGGCCCTTGTCATCGACCGCCATCGTCAGCACATGCCGGTTGCGCGAATAGATCGTGGCCCGCACGATGCGTGCGTCCTGGCCCTTCTGCGTCTCGCCGTTCTGGATGATGCCGATGCGCAGGACATCGCCTTCGGAAAGCTCGCTGGCGCCGAGCGCCTGGCCGAGATAGCTGGCGGCGTCCTCGGCCTGCGCCTTGGTGTAGCCGGCACTGCTCATGACTGTCGCGATGTCGGTCTGGCGCCGCACCGGAATGATGTCATCGGCGTATTCGGTGGTTTCTTCGTCGATCGTCTCGTAGGCGGCGTCACTCTTGTTCTGCTCGACGATGCGCGCGGTCAGGCCCTGGAGAAGATCGAGCCCGTCACTCTCCGAGGCGAAGCGCTGCGGATCGACATAGTAGAGCGAGGCGACCTGGGTGCTGCCCTCGGTCAGGACAGAGCCGTTGGTGCGGACATTTTCCTCGACCTCTTCCAGCGACATCGAACTGTCGAAGGTGGGGCCGCCGCGCAGCGGGAAGTCGACGGTTTTCAGCGCCACTTCGGAATCGACGTTAGAGCCGTAAAGCGTCCCGGTTCGCGAAACGGGGGATTCCTCGTCTGCCTCTTCCGTCGAGAAGATCGCCAGAGGATCGAAGTCCGGATAGCTTTCCGAGGCCTGATGATTGGCGGCGAGCGCCATCTTCACGTGAACGAAGGGCTGTTTGCGCACCACTTCCTTCTCGCCGTCATGGGTCATCGTCGAGACTTCCATGATCGTCTTGTCGGCCGGCTTGGCAACGAGCTTCGGCGACAGGATGCGGCCGCCGCGAACGGCGATCGCTTGCTCGTCGCCATTCGAACCGGCATCGAGTGCGGCATAGGCTTCGGCCGGGATTGCCAGCTGCTGGCGTCCGTCAAGCGCTGCAAAGAGCGCGACACCCATCAGGAGGCTCGAGGTGATCCCCGTCAGGAAGGTGCCCGACAGCCAGCGCAGCGAAATCTCGCGCCTGTCGGGCGCGCGCCGGCCATGCGCCAGGATCGGTGGCTGGTCGCCAAGCGACCTGACCATGTTCTTGTCGGTGATCATGCCGAACTGAGGGTCCCCGATTTCTCTAAACCGTATTCTTGCCTGCGATACGTTGCGCGAAGGTGTGCATCTTTCACGCGGCGGAGTCAAATCACGCGCGGCGCTGCAAGGGCGATATCCTATATATCCCAAGCCTGTCCGCGCGCCCGTATCCGCGACGCATCTTCATTTTCGCTTAGATAGGCCGATTGTGAAAAAGGTAGGGCCAAATTGTGTCTCCACAGGCCCGGGGGAGGGGGCAAAACTTTTTTGGGGGCGCAAAGCCCTGCGTTTGTGGGCTTTGTCAGAAATCTGTCATTTTTTCCGAAAATCCCTGTTGACGTCTGTGAGGATGGGGGTCTATAAGCCCGATCACTGACGAGGGCGGCGGCGCTGCTGGCGACGACGACCTTCGCTCTAGAGTTTCCTGGTTGGCTTGGTGCTGATTGAGGGGTTCGGGACGAGAGTTCTGGGCTTTGTGGAAACGGTTTGACGGACGGTGCGTTCGTCGGTTTTTTGACAATTGAATATAGAGAAAGAGAAACGTGGGCGGCGGAGCTCGTGGGGAACTTCGGTTCCTTATGAAAGAGACTTTGGCGGTCACGTTTTAACAAGAGACTACACCTGTTTTCTCGGTGGCAATCTTTGGATTGTTGTTGATTGAAGACAAGGTGTGAGTTCTCGTCGATTCAGAACGTGACGTAATGCCAATGATTGAATTCTCAACTTGAGAGTTTGATCCTGGCTCAGAACGAACGCTGGCGGCAGGCTTAACACATGCAAGTCGAGCGCCCCG
>NZ_JACVBE010000060.1:0-875 GCF_014852185.1 Ensifer sp. ENS07
CACAGATGATGTCGATATTGAGTTCATAGAGCGCCCGTCCGAACTGCGTCAGGCCGCTTGTCCGGTCTTTCTTCGACGCATGGAGCGAGCGGAAAACGCCGTGCTTGTCGCTGTAGAAGGCCAGCGGCTTGCCCCATTGCTGCAGATAGGCCTTCGTCGCGTGCAGATAATCGAATGTATTCTCCGATCCAGCAAAGCGAAGATGTAAAAGCTTGCCGGTGGCGTCATCAATATAGACGAGCAGGGCGCATTTGGGGCCGCGGTTCTCGAACCACCAGTGATGCGACCCATCGATCTGCACCAGTTCGCCAAAGCAGTCGCGCCGGCCACGTGGCTGGAAAACCCGTTTCTTGCGTTCCCGACGCGAGATCCAGATGCCAGCCTCGGTCATCCATTGCCGCAGCGTTTCCTTGGCAACAGAAATCCGGTGCAGCTCGATGAGCTTCTCGCGCGCCAGCGTCGGACCGAAATCCAGATAGCGTTCGCGGATCAGATCCAGCGCCGCATTGCGGAAATCCTCGCTGTGGCGCCGATTGCTCGGCCGGGATCGCTTCTTCGAAACAAGACCGGCCGGACCATCTTGATCATAAGCCTGCAGCAGTCTGTGGATCTGACTTCGACTGAGGTTGAGCAGTTCGGCAGCCTGGACAACGCTCAGGCGCTCGTCACGGATCTTCTGGATGACTTCGAGGCGATGCAACTCTTTCTGCGACATGGTGATCAAACAGGACATGACGACTCCGACCGCTCATGGTCTCGACCAGGCTGAAGGTCGTCATCCTTGCTCCCAACGTTGGCTTTGACCAGTGCGTCGAGAGGCGAGACTGTCGCATCTCTAACTGGCCCAACTGTCGCATTACTAAATAGCCACTACA
>NZ_JACVBE010000061.1:0-699 GCF_014852185.1 Ensifer sp. ENS07
CCTCGAACCAGATCTCGCCGTTCTGCAGCGTAACATTGAGGCAGTTCGACTGGCCGATGAAGCCGTAGACGAAGGGCGAGACCGGATGGTCGTAGATCTCGTCGGGGGTGCCGACCTGTTCGATCACGCCCTTGCTCATGACGACGACGCGGTCGGCGAGCTCCAGCGCCTCGTCCTGGTCATGGGTGACGAAGATCGTCGTGTGGCCGGTGCGGTCGTGAATGTCGCGCAGCCACTTGCGCAGTTCCTTTCGGACCTGCGCGTCGAGCGCGCCGAAGGGCTCGTCGAGCAGAAGCACGTTCGGTTCCACCGCCATGGCGCGGGCGAGCGCCACGCGCTGGCGCTGGCCGCCCGAGAGCTGCGCCGGATAGCGCTTGTCGAGGCCGGAGAGCTGCACGAGGTCGAGCAGATCGAGGGCGCGCTTGCGGATCTCGGCCGACGGCGGTCTGCGGTTCGACGGGCGGACCTTGAGGCCGAAGGCGACGTTGTCGAGCACGGTCATGTGGCGGAACAGGGCATAGTGCTGGAAGACAAAGCCGATGTTGCGCTCCTGCACGGTCTTTTGCGAGGCATCCTCGTCGCCGAAGAAGATCGTGCCTTCGGTCGGGCTTTCGAGCCCGGCAACGAGACGCAGAAGTGTGGTCTTGCCGGAGCCGGAGGGGCCGAGCAGCGCGATCAGCTCGCCGGAGCGGATGTCGA
>NZ_JACVBE010000062.1:0-667 GCF_014852185.1 Ensifer sp. ENS07
CAATTCGATTGGTGTTGAACTGACGGAAGATATCCTTGGAGAAAATAAGTTTGCATCGGCTTTAGGGCCTGATGCCTGTTCTGATTACATTGTGAAGAGAAGATATGTCTGGAAGCTTCCAGGTGTTGAAGACGGCCGAAAGGTTGTTGGAGACGTCCGAGCCCAGATCCGATGAACCCATGGATGGTCTAGCCGACCGGATGTGGTGGAGGGTCTGGAGGTAGGAAGGAAGCCTTGTCCTTGAGGCATGATCATTGTTTGGGTGCTCGCAAGAGTGCCCTTCTGGTGTTCATGCTGGATTGGTGTTGCCTGACCGCGCATCACCGGACAGATCTCGAGAAGCTGGTCTTAAGATATGGCGCAAGTGAACCGCTCGGCGTGGTTCCAATAAAGCGACCGTATCGAACACGTCGATGGCATCTGATTGGCTCGGTTGTAAAAGGTAACCGGGTCGTTGGGCGGCTTGAGGCACATTCAGTTGTGCCCGGATAGCCAGGTTTGGCTGCCCCGCGAGAGCGGGACAAGCTTAGCCAAACCCAACTAAGGATGAGCATTGGCAATGAGAACGATCAAGTGTCAAAAGGGCATTTGGTGGATGCCTTGGCATGCACAGGCGATGAAGGACGTGATACGCTGCGATAAGCCGTGGGGAGCTGCGAATAAGCTT
>NZ_JACVBE010000063.1:0-627 GCF_014852185.1 Ensifer sp. ENS07
CCTGCGTGTGTGTGACCGTGTTCTCACCCGTCGCCTTGTCGGCGATCTCCGTCACAGAACCGCTCTGCACGCCCGAAGTGATGACCGGTGCGTCGTTGGTGCCGGTGATCACGATCGTCACGGTCTGTTTCGCCGTGCCGCCGTGACCGTCATTGATGGTCACGTCGTAGGTCTGCGTCAGCGACTGGCCGGCCTGCAGCGAGTCGATGACACCGTCAGCAACCTTGAAGGTCCAGCCGACCGAGTTGCCCGACTGGTTGACCGGGTCGAGCGCGAACTTGCCGAGATAGCCTTCGCCGTTCGCCTTGAAGCTGGCGCTATGGGTGTCCAGCGTGTCGACATCGGCGAAAGCCACTTTGCCGGCGTTGACGTGCACCACTGAGTTCTCGCCGGCCGCACCGTCGCCGCGCTCCGTGACCGTGGCGCTCTGCGCACCCGAGGTGATGACCGGTGCATCGTTCGTCCCGGTGATCGCGATCGTTACGGTCTGCGCCACGATCCCGCCATGGCCGTCATTGACGAACACGGTGTACTTCTGCGTCAGCGTCTGGCCGGCCTGCAGCGAGTCCAGCACGCCGTCGGCGACCTTGAAGTTCCAGCCGATCCTGTCAGCTGCCTGATCGACCG
>NZ_JACVBE010000064.1:0-588 GCF_014852185.1 Ensifer sp. ENS07
GCCAGGTTTCCTGCGGATTGCGCCAATCGATCCCGGACAACAAATAGGACAATTGCGCCGGTGAGATTGCTACCGCCCCGCCCTCCATGTTCGGCCAGATAAACCGGCCCTTCTCCAGCCGCCGGGTAAAAAGGCAGGCGCCCAGACCATCATGCCAGATGATCTTCAAAATATCCGATCTGCGCCCCCGGAAGACGAAGAGATGCCCTGACAACGGATCATGCTTCAGAACCTCTTGCACCCGAAGCGCCAGAGAGGGAAAGCCACAGCGCATGTCCGTATACCCCGTCGAAAGCCAGACCTTGACCCCTGTTCCCATCGGAAACGGATTCATCGCAGCGCCTCCAGGCCGCGCAGGATCCGAAGCAGCGCTTCAACGTCGACATCGCGGTCCACGATCACACGACGGCCGTTCGCGCTGACAACCTCCATCCGGCCGGTGTTCGGCAATGACCCTGCTGCCGGCTCTACCTCTGGAACAAGCAGCGCCGGGACAAAGTCGCCCACAGGCGACGCAACATCCAGTTGCCACGCTCGTGCGAGCCGGCGCCATTCATATAACTGCGAACGCGATATTCCATGTCGCCG
>NZ_JACVBE010000065.1:0-545 GCF_014852185.1 Ensifer sp. ENS07
TCCTCGTCGCCGAAGAAGATCGTGCCTTCGGTCGGGCTTTCGAGCCCGGCAACGAGACGCAGAAGTGTGGTCTTGCCGGAGCCGGAGGGGCCGAGCAGCGCGATCAGCTCGCCGGAGCGGATGTCGAGCGAGACGTCGTCGAGCGCCGGGAAGCGGCCGAATTCCTTGCGGATGTTGTGAACGCGCACGTCCATGACAATACCTTTCGAATGCCGGCTTTCCCGGTCAGTGCCTGCGGCTGGCGGCGATCTCGGCGCTGTAGCGGATCTCCAGCGCCGTCTTCAAAATCAGGGTGATCAGCGCCAGCAGCGCCAGCAACGCCGCCACCGCGAAAGCGGCGACGAAGTTGTATTCATTATAGAGGATTTCGACCTGCAACGGCATGGTGTTGGTCTCGCCGCGGATATGGCCGGACACCACCGAGACGGCGCCGAACTCGCCCATGGCGCGGGCGTTGCACAAAAGCACGCCGTAAAGCAGCCCCCATTTGATGTTGGGCAGCGTCACATGCCAGAAGGTCTGCCAGCCCGATGCCCCGAGAGACA
>NZ_JACVBE010000066.1:0-535 GCF_014852185.1 Ensifer sp. ENS07
CCGCCAGCTTCAAGGCGAACGGCAACGGCTATCTCGGCACCTTCGCGCTCGACCCGCTGAACCAGGCAACCGATCAGGTCGGCTGGAGCTTCAAGGTTGCCGACAGCGTGCTCGACTCGCTGCAGGCGGGCCAGAAGCTGACGCAGACCTATGACGTCACCGTCGACGACGGCAAGGGCGGTACGGCGACGCAAACCGTGACGATCACGATCACCGGCACCAACGATGCCCCGGTGATCACGTCCGGTTGGCAGCTCGGCGGCGTGGTGGAGCGCTTTGACGGCTTTCCGGGCGAGAACACGGCCACGCACACGCAGGACGGCACGATCGGCTTTCGCGACGTCGATACGCTCGACACGCACACGGCGAGCTTCACGGCGGGCGGTAACGGCTATCTCGGTACCTTCTCGCTCGATCCTCTGAACCAGGCAACCGACAAGCTTGGCTGGAACTTCCAGGTTGCCGACAGCGTGCTCGACTCGCTGCAGGCCGGCCAGATCCTGGTGCAGACCTACGACGTCACCGTCGATGACGG
>NZ_JACVBE010000067.1:0-525 GCF_014852185.1 Ensifer sp. ENS07
AGCCGAACAGAAGCACGAAGACGAGGCCGGAGATCACCGGCGAGACCGAGAACGGCAGGTCGATCAGCGTCGTCAGGAAGGCCTTGCCCTTGAACTCGAACTTGGCGATCGCCCAGGCGGCGGCCACGCCGAAGACGAGGTTGAGCGGCACGGCGATGGCGGCGACGATCAGCGTCAGGCGGATGGCGGAAAAGGTTTCGGCATCGCCAAGGGCCAGCACGAATTCCGTCACGCCCTTGCGCAGCGCCTCGGTAAAGACGGCGGCGAGCGGCAAAAGCAAAAACAGTGCGACGAAGGCAAGCGCCGTGATCGTCAGCGTCAGTCGGGCAAAGCGGCTTTCGGAGGTGGCGGCGGCCAGTTCCGGCAGGGCGGCGCGAGGGCCGGAGGCCGGACTGAGACCGGGACTGGGTGCTGAGGCGGCGGTCAGGTCATGCGACATAGACATATCTCCGCCGGCTCCAGGCCTGGATCGAGTTGATGAGGAGCAGCATGGCAAACGAGATCGCCAGCATGACCGCGGCAATT
>NZ_JACVBE010000068.1:0-498 GCF_014852185.1 Ensifer sp. ENS07
ATTTTCTCCAAGGATATCTTCCGTCAGTTCAACACCAATCGAATTGGTGGAGCTGAGCGGGATCGAACCGCTGACCCCCTGCTTGCAAAGCAGGTGCTCTCCCAGCTGAGCTACAGCCCCAACCGTTCCGATCATCTGCCAGATCCCAAAATGGTGGGCCCGGGCAGACTCGAACTGCCGACCTCACGCTTATCAGGCGTGCGCTCTAACCACCTGAGCTACGGGCCCATTCCGGTTGCACGCACCACCTAAGTGTCGCTCGACGCTTAAAGTGAGCGGGCGTGGTTCGTATCCTTGTGAGAAAGAGAAACGTGGACGGCGGCACTCGCCATACCAGCCGAATACCAAAGGTATTTCCGTGGCGTATTGCGTTCGATGGTCACCTGACTGGTGCCATCTATGTTCTAAAAAGCACGGGAAAGGTCATGCATCCGAAGATGCCGTCTTCCAATTCCACAGCTTCCTTAGAAAGGAGGTGATCCAGCCGCAGGTTCCCCT
>NZ_JACVBE010000069.1:0-490 GCF_014852185.1 Ensifer sp. ENS07
CAGACCGTTACGATCGCGATCACCGGGACGAACGATGCACCGGTCATCACCTCCGGCACGCAGAGCGCCGTGGTGACAGAGCGCGGCGACGGTGCGGCCGGCGAGAACTCAGTGGTGCACGTCAACGCCGGCAAGGTGGCTTTTACCGATGTCGACACGCTGGACACCCACAGCGCCAGCTTCAAGGCGAACGGCGAAGGCTATCTCGGCAAGTTCGCGCTCGACCCGGTCAACCAGTCGGGCAACTCGGTCGGCTGGACCTTCAAGGTTGCTGACGGTGTCATTGACTCGCTGCAGGCCGGCCAGTCGCTGACGCAGACCTATGATGTGACCATCAATGACGGTCATGGCGGCACGGCGATCCAGACCGTGACGATCGTGATCACCGGCACCAACGACGCACCGGTCATCACTTCGGGCGTGCAGAGCGGTTCTGTGACGGAGATCGCCGACAAGGCGACGGGTGAGAACACGGTCACACACACGCAGG
>NZ_JACVBE010000006.1:0-342458 GCF_014852185.1 Ensifer sp. ENS07
CGGTTTGTCGTGGCTGCGCTCAATGACCCGCGCATGTTCGCATAGGATATTGCCCTCGGCCGCAACGACCAGCCGCTCAGGGTAAATCCGCAGGCTGACGGGCCGGTTCGCAAAGGATGCAGGCACACTGTAGCGGTTCCGTTCGAAGGTAATGAGGCATGTCGGTGAGACGCGTTTGCTTTGCTCGACGAAGCCGTCAAAAGCGCTAGGCAACGCCATCAACGCGGCCTGCTCTGCGACCCAAATGTCGGCGATCGTGCCAGGCAAGGTGCCGTGCGATGTCTCCCGCCACAGGTTCTGGCAATGCTGTTCCAGCCAGGCATTCAATGCCGCCAAATCTGGGAAGTCCGGCATCTGTTGCCACAGCCGTGGACGGGCATCCTGGACGTTCTTCTCGACCTGACCCTTCTCCCAGCCTGCCGCCGGATTGCAGAACTCGGGTTCGAAGACGTAGTGGTTCGTCATCGCCAGGAAGCGGATGTTGACCTGCCGCTCCTTGCCCCGTCCCACGCGATCGACCGCCGTCTTCATGTTGTCATAGATGCCGCGACCAGGCACGCCGCCGAACACCCGGAAGCCGTGCCAGTGGGCATCGAACAGCATCTCATGCGTCTGCAGTAAGTAGGCTCTGAGCAGAAAAGCACGGCTGTGCGACAGCTTGATGTGCGCGACCTGAAGCTTCACGCGCTCTCCGCCTATGACGGCATAGTCCTCGCTCCAATCGAACTGGAATGCCTCACCTGGGCGGAAAGACAGCGGAACGAATATGCCGCGGCCCGTCGTCTGCTGCTCACGCTGCCGATCAGCCCGCCAATCACGGGCGAAAGCGGCCACCCGGCCATAAGAGCCGGCAAAGCCAAGAGCCACCAGATCGGCGTGAACCTGCTTCAACGTTCGACGCTGCTTGCGCGACTTCCCGGCCTCGGTCTTCAGCCAGCCGGCCAGTTTATCGGCAAAAGGATCGAGCTTGCTTGGTCGCTCTGGTATCGCGAACTTCGGTTCGATCGTGCCAGCGCTCAAGTACTTCGCGATCGTGTTGCGCGACAATCCGGTTCGTCGGCTGATCTCGCGAACCGACAGCTTCTCGCGCAGTGCCATCCGACGGATGATGTTTAAAAGTCCCATGTGGATCACTCCGTTGCCCCCGTCGCTCACCGCGTTGAGGGGAAGGTTCACATGGCTCAATTCTCAATGGAAATTATGCGCCTAACCGGCTCAGTTCCGCGCGGAAACCAACACGGCAAGACGATCGAGGCGAAGCCGGTCTCCGGTCAGACATGCCTCATCGAGCCCGCAGATGGGTTGCCGGAAACTCTGACGTGAAGGGATATGGCAAAGGCGTGTCGCAGCGCTCGCCGGTGCACAAACGGCACCCGTCGCCTTGACCCACCATGGCCTTTGTCAACCCGCATCAATCGGGGCATCCGCTTCCGCCTCAATGTGCCCGTTTGCCCGACATACCCGGTGGGATATCGTTGCTCTCGCTTGTCGCAGCCTGGAGGATCAATGCGTCAGCAGACCAAGCCGTTCATCGTCGAACGCAAACCGTCCGGCAAACCCAAACCCGATGCCGAGAGGCCATCGATCTGGGAAAGGCTGGACGCTGACATCATCGCACAAGGTCTCAAGGAGCCGTTGGATACGGATCACGCGGCCGCCACCGGTGGTGACGGCCGCGCTCAAGCATGAACATCATGCCGCTGCCTTCACTTCCGCCTCTGGCTGCAACGAATGCAGGAAGCTGACGGCGCGCTGCGCGTGAGCCGCCGCCTGGAAAATCGCCCGTTTGTCGTTGGCCACTGCGCCCTCCGCTGCCATTTTGAGCGCGTGGGACTGGACCTCCATGTCGGCCGCGAACTCCCGCTTGCGTTGGGCGCTGTCATAGCCAACCGGGCCATCGAGTCCTCGTCGCGGGCATCGTTGGACGCCTTGGCGGTGGCGTCGCGGCTCGGTCACGGCGCGGGAGTAGAACTGTCCGGCGCCGTGCGCCGATCCGACAAAGGTCCCGACGATGCGCTACAGATGGATCTGCATGGCCTACTAGCCCAGGCCTTCGGAGAGGCACTCGGAAGTGTAGATCATCAACCGTTCATGAAGGCTGCGGATCCCATCGCTGTCGACGACAGCTGTGCTGGACGGACGCCTCCGCGCAAGAACCTTCCAGCGCCTGGCGCGACAGGCATAACAAGAACTCCTCCGAACCCGTGTTCGGCAGAAATTCGTCGGGAGGCTCAATGAGCCGCAAAGGGATAGAGCTCGTGGATGACCTCAAGGTCATCGCCAGCGTCGATCTCGTCAGAGGGAAGGACGCCGTATTCGCCGTCGACTTCGAAGACGGTGACCGGGACCATCAGGTCGCGGGAAAGCTGGAACGCGTGGGCCTGTGCAAGAGAAAGGTCGTGCGACATATGGAAGGCTCCATCTCAGGAGCGGGCCAATTCCCGATCGACGGCGTCCTGGCTCAGGGCGGGATCTCTTCGTCTGCCGGTCATTTCATGCTGCGCTTCAGATCGAAAACTGGATCATAGCGGTCGAATTTCGACCGCGAAATTGCAGGATTCATCAATGGACCAACAACGCCAGGAAGCAGCGCGCATTCCTGATTTCGGCCCGCGTTGCATAATCTACTGTTCGATGGTCATTGTCGGCTCCCGGCCTTGGAAGACGGGCCCCGCCTGGCGGCGGGGCCCTGCTGCTTGTTAGTCCCGGTTCGGGCGCGACCAGATCAGCTGGTAGCCATCTTCACCTTCGACCCCCGCAAGTGTCGCGTAGATCGGAGCAGGAAAGCTGGGATCATCGAGTTTCACCGAGAGGTAGTCTTTACCGGTCTGCTCGGAGCTTTTCTGCCAGGCCGCCCCGAACTCGACGTTGCCGGCATAGATGCGGAAGTGGGGGCCCTTGTCGGAGGGAGAATCGATCCGGGCGATGCGAGCCTTGACGTTGAGGGCCAGGGTGCGGATCGAGCCGTTGAAGCCATTTTCAGTGGAGGTGAAAGTGCCGATGGTTGCCATGTCGAAGTTCCTTTCTTTTGTTTCGGGCCGCGCCCTTCGCGGCCTCGATGGCTGTCGATAGGACCGGGAACGATCGGACCGCACCCATTGGGCCGCAATGAAATGGAGGACGGCAAGGGACACTTTTGTTGGTTGGCGGGGAATGGCGGCCTGAGCCGCCAGGGGCGAGAAAAGTGCGCCTGCCGTTGCAGGCGGACGATCGAGGCGTCAGCCGTTTTCCGGTCAGACACGCCCCATCGAGCCCGCGTAGGGAGCGGCCCAAGGCACGGAAGAAACATCTCCATGGCAACGAAGCAGGCCAGCACCGATCAAAACGTTCGGCGGTCGTCCACTGCCGGCGAATGGCGCCGGAACCGACTTTCGCCGTTGCTGTCTCCATCCTCGATCAAGGCCCAGCTGCCAATCCCGTCGCGCGCGATTCTTTTGATCGCGACCCGCCCAGTGGAGGAGACATGCGCCAGCAGACAAGACCGTTCGTCGTTGAAATCAAGCCGTCCAGAAAACCACAGAACAAGGCGCAAAAGGCGTCGATCTGGGGAAAGATGGAGCTGCGCGTGACCGACGAACCAATTGCAGCCACCTCGGCAGAACAGGGCCCGTCCGCGGCGACCGATGTCGTCGCTCAACGTCAGAGCGAGCGCCCTTCAGTTGCCTGATGGATGCCCTGGCGCTGTCCCAATCCAAAATTGCTGAACATCCAGCGCTCGACCGACCAGGCAAATTGTCCAGGTCGACGCGAGCGTCCTTCGCGCTGGCGTCTTCCGGGTGGGCAGGGGAGTTTGAGGGGCGGGGCTTTGGGGCGCCCCTCAAGGCACGCGATCGCCTCGCGTCCAGATGGATACCGGACGCGAGGAGATCGATCGGCCGAGAAGGTCAGCGGCGGAGCAATGCGGCCATTCTCTCACCAATGAGCCAAAGAGCCTTGTTGAGCTTGATGTCCTGATCGATGCCGTTGATCGGTCGTGACGTCGATCGGCGCGCTCTGCTGAATTCATCACGCCTTACACCACGCAATCCGCCTTTGACGCTGTTCTCCTGAACGACATTCCACACGGTCCAAAGGTCTTCTGCCCGGTCCTCGATGCGGCGTGGCACCAGCAATTGCTCCGGTTTGATCGGGTTCGTCACCGCCCCTTCGGTGTCGCCAAAACGAACGAGATGTGCAGCCTCGGCCAGGACTTCCCTTGCCTCACGCCCCACTCTTAAGCCTGACCAGTCCTGCGGCGCCGCCAGAGTGCGCTCCGCCTCCCCAAGGACGCGATAGGTGCCCTCGATCACCTTGCCTTGAACATCGCCGGAGTGTCGGACTTTGATCGCGTCGATCGTTCCCGTTTGCGCAACGAGCGAGTTGAGGCAGCACACGCGGAAAAGCCCTGCGAGCAATTCGTATGCACTCGTTCCGTCATTTGCATTCTTGAGCAGGATTTCGCAGACGGTATCGCCGACGTGATAGATATTGCCATCATCGAGACGGCGAAGCCGGATGAGGTGCTTTGTAAAATTCGCCTTTCCTTCGGTGCGGCTAACCGATTGGCGCGCTCCGACCGGCATGAACCCCTCCTTTGCAAGAGCGCGCAAAATCTCGATTGTCGGGATCGGCTTGAAGCGCTCGGAGCGGCTCTCGTGCGCTGAGGTGGCAAATATCGAAGGTGCAAAGCCACGCATCTCGTCCTCGGTGAGAGCTCGACCGGTGTCAAATCGGGCAGTTTTGGCGTAGATGCTCACTGTCATTTCTCCTTTTCCCTTGGACCGCGAAGCAGGGCCGCGTCCTGCTTCCCGGGGCCGCGCGAGCGGTGGGGACGGAGGGGAAAACAGTCTTTGCGGGGAACCGCCTGCACGAAAGCGCAAGCGAAGGAAGGTGGGCGAAAGACTGTTTAGGGGAGAGAAGGGGCAAAGACCCTCGGCCCCCTCGACCGATCGGGGTCGATCGGTCAACCAACAATGAAGCGTATCGGAGCTTTCAGCATAGCGCCGCTTCAGCGGGAAAGCGGGAATTCGCGTCACGCGAAGGGCGGGAAAAGGGCCGCCGCAGGAGCTTTAACATAGTGGCCCGAAGGGAAAGCGGGACCGACTGCCCCCGACCGTAGCGTTCCACCTATCAGGCACGTGAAGCCCTCGCGTTGGCAGCGCACTCTCGAGCATTCACGCGTGCGGGCAAAATGCTTCCTTTGACGCGCGTTACTGAAACTCGGGGACAATAGCTGCGTCCGACCAAGCACGGACGAACGTCGGAGAAGGCTAGGACTGGAAACCGTTCGAGGGTGAAAACGCTCTCGAGACTTCGTTGCATTTAGTCCAGGGGATGAGGTTCGGCGGGGAAGATCGTCTCTCCCGATCCGGCAATCACATGCACAGACACAGACACAGACACAGGCTGTAGGCAGCTTGCGTTGATAATTCCTGTCGCATTGCCGACACTGATTCGGGTGACAGGGGGACAACGCAACGGTGATTGTCCTGCAACTGACGGCGTCGAGCTTAACAAATGTGTGCGCAATTTCAGCCGCTGGGAGCGTTGCGTTTGGGAAAAACACACGCGATTCCAACGAGTAACGCGAGTTTGGTCACCGAGTCGTCACAATCGACGTTAAAGCTTTGTTAACCCTATAATTCTGGACGGTTCAGGAGAATCGTGTTCTATCTCTTGGCGGATAATGGCCGTCAAACCGGTCTTTGACCGCCAAGAGGGAAAAATGGCGATAGCTCAACGCGCAGAAAATGACGTTCAACTCAAGGAAGACGCAGCCGCAAAGATCTTGCGGCACGCCGGTCTTTTGTCGAACCAGCTGCAGCAACTGCGGACACGGATGTACCCGCCGAGGTCGGAAAAGGCCTTGAGGTCGTTTCTGACGAACGAAGTCTCGAAGCTGACGTCCATACCGGATTCGACCCTGAAGCTGATGTCATCGGAAGGGCGCGGGCCGACGCCGGGCCGCCTTGAGAACAACCATCGCGTCTACACGCTCGCACAAATCAACGAACTGCGAGAGCTGTTTGCCAAGCAGAAGCCTGCCGAAGCACTCCGCTTCCTGCCTCGCCGCCGACCGGGTGAGCACCTCCAGGTGCTGGCGATCGCGAACTTCAAGGGCGGCAGTGCCAAGACCACCACGTGTGTTCATCTGGCGCATTACCTTGCCCTCCATGGCTATCGCGTCCTCACACTCGATCTTGACCCCCAGGCATCGCTGTCTGCAATGTTCGGTGCGCAGCCGGAAATCGATGTCGGTGCGAACGAAACGATCTACGCAGCGCTTCGCTACGATGACGCCGAGCGGCGACCGATCAAGGACATCATTCGCAAAACCTATTTCGATGGCGTCGATCTCGTTCCGGGCAACCTTGAAGTCATGGAATACGAGCACGAAACGCCTCGTGTTCTGGCAAACAAGTCGAGCTCCGGCGCGATCTTTTTCGAACGCCTGAAGCTTGCCTTGGCAGACGTCGAACAGGACTACGACGTCGTCATCCTGGACACCCCGCCCTCCCTTGGCTTCTTGACCTTAAGCGCGATCTATGCGGCAACCAGTATGGTCATCACCGTCCATCCTGCGATGCTGGACGTGGCATCCATGAGCCAGTTCTTGCTGATGATGGGCGATCTGATCAGCGTCTTGAATGAAAGCGGCGCCCAGCTCGACCAGGATTTCATTCGATATCTCGTGACACGGCATGACCCGAACGATGCGCCGCAATCGCAGGTCGTTGCGATGTTGCGACATATGTTCGGGACAGACGTCCTCTTGCCGACCGCCATCGAAAGCACGGCCGTCGAAGCCGCGGGCCTCGCCAAGCGCTCGATTTACGAGCTCGAAATGGGCCAGATTGGTCGTGACACCCATAAGCGCGCCCGTGAAGCCGTCGATTCGGTCAACGAGGCCATTATCCGCCTTATCAACGATAGCTGGGGGCGGACATGAGCAAGTCATCTCGCAAATCAATTGTCGCGAGCTTCGGTCTGCTGTCGCAAGAACTGGAGAACAAGCTCGCGGACGATCCGCAACCTGCGCCACCAGCCCCGTCGCCGCGCGTCGGGGCTGGCGTTGTCGGCGCAGCGCATCGCGCGATCGATGACATCAGGGCTGAGCGGGACCGTTTGAAGGCAATCGTCGAAGCCGGCGGCGGAACGGTCCTTGAGCTCGATCCCGCCCTGATCGATCCTTCCCCCTACCCGGACCGATTGTCGGATGACGACGGTAGCGATTTCGAGACGTTCAAACGCTCGATCGAGGCCGAGGGGCAAAAGGTACCCATCCAGGTTCGGCAGCATCCCTCGTCTGCAGGGCGCTACCAGATTGTCTACGGTCACCGGCGTTGGCGTGCTGCCAAGGAACTTCTGCGGAACGTTCGCGCGCTTGAGGTCGACATCTCCGATCTCGATCTCGTCGTCGCACAAGGCATCGAGAACGCGAGCCGGCAAGATCTGACCTGGATTGAGCGCACATTGTTTGCATCGCGGATGGATGACGCCGGCATCAAAGCCCGCAACATCTATGCGGCACTGTCGATTGCGGACGCAGAGCTTGCTCGAATGCGCGGCGTTTATCGAACGATCCCGGCAGACGTGATCGAAGCGATTGGACGTGCCCCCAAAGTGGGTCGGCCGCGCTGGATAGAGTTTGCAAGAACGATAGCAAGCGATCCTGGATCGCTTGCGGTGGTGCGGAAGGTGCTCTCGCATGCACGTGAAGGCGGCTCCCTATCGGATCAACGCTTCCAGCGTGCTTTCGAGGCAATAAAGCCCTCGAGC
Organism: Ensifer sp. ENS07; assembly: GCF_014852185.1. NCBI lineage: Bacteria > Pseudomonadati > Pseudomonadota > Alphaproteobacteria > Hyphomicrobiales > Rhizobiaceae > Ensifer > Ensifer sp. ENS07. The sequence goes on from NZ_JACVBE010000006.1 coordinate 7,759, forward strand.
CCTGCGCGGGAGGACAGTCGTGAACTTCTGGACCATGCAGGATCGAAGCTCGGCTCTTGGAAGATTTCGACCAAGGAGCTTCGGATTTCTGCAGATGGCCCGCTCGGTCAGGACTTCGTGAAGTTCGTCGGCGACGAATTGCCGGCTCTCATCGAACGCTTCTCGCGTGAGCGTCAAAGCTAGACGTTATAGACAAGCTGTCAGCTGGTCTATTCGACAAGGAAAATACGGAAAGGAATACCGCAAAAGAAAAAGGCCCCCTTAACGTTGCCGTCGTGGAAGCCTCTCTCATATCTGGACAATCTGAGAATCGCATTTCCACGAATCCCAGTCAAGAGTTTTTGGCACCGAATTGGGTGAGCGGACATCTTTTGCCTTCTGAAGGGTGAAGGAAGATGCAAAGTGGAAGTGTGACGACGCCTTTTGGGCGGCGGCCGATGACGCTTGCGCTGTTAAAGCGACAAAAAGCGTCGATCGAGATCCGTCCGAACAAATCGGCCGACAAATGGAAAGTGTTCCGGGATGCCTGTGAAGCCAGGGCGCATCTTGGACTACAGGATCGTGCTCTTGCCGTCCTTGGCGCGCTTTTGAGCTTCTATCCTGAGACTTATCTCCGACAGGGAGAGTCTCTCATCGTTTTTCCGTCGAATGCCCAACTGTCGGTGCGTGCGCACGGTATTGCCGGCGCGACGCTGCGGCGGCACCTGGCAGCGCTTGTTGAAGCCGGACTGATCAATCGCAAAGACAGTGCAAACGGGAAGCGCTACGCCCGCAAGGACAGGGCTGGCGACGTTCAGGATGCTTTCGGTTTCGATCTTTCCCCACTTCTCGCCCGATCGGAGGAACTTGCGCAGTTGGCGCAGCAGGTGGCGGCCGAGCACGCCTTGCTTCGGAAAACCAAAGAAGCGCTCACGATCCGTAGACGCGACGCCCGCAAGCTCATCTCTGCAGCAATTGAAGAAGGTGCGAGCGGCGACTGGAGAAAGATCGAAGGTATTTATCAGGCTCTCGTTGCCCGGATACCGCGATCCCCAACCATCCACGACCTGACACCGATCCTCGACGAGATGGAACTGCTTTGCTCGGAGATCGTCAATCAGTTGGATATTTTGGATAATTCGGAAAGTTTGAGCAGCAATGATGCTCAAAATGAGCGCCACATACAGAATTCACATACCGAATCCTTAAATGAACTTGAACCTGGCTCTGGAGAGGTGCTGGAGGCAAAATCCGAACCAGCAAGGCGGGTGGTGAGAGAGCCGATCAAGGCTTTTCCGCTCAGCATGGTCATGCGGGCCTGCCCCGAAATCGCACTGTACGGCCAGGATGGAGCCATATCGAACTGGCGTGACCTGATGTCCGCTGCCGTTGTGGTGCGTTCGATGTTGGGAGTGAGCCCGAACGCCTATCAGGACGCTTGCGAGGAAATGGGGCCTGAAAATGCGGCCGTTGCGGTTGCTTGTATCCTTGAGCGGGCAGGACACATCAATTCGGCCGGAGGTTACCTGCGCGACCTGACGACAAAGGCACGGCGCGGCGAATTCTCTCTCGGCCCAATGCTGATGGCTTTGTTGAGGGCAAATGGAGGCTCGGAGCGGCGCGTTGGATAGACCCCGGCCTACCATCTCTCTCGATGTAGATCGAGATCGGTCCGCAAAACGAGGCTGATCTCTCGGAAATGGAAACGCACCTGATGACGAGAAACGGCTTCTCCCTGGGTTGGTGGGCCCGATCTTAAAAGGGCGGCAATTCCAACCTGGTGAGATCAGCGTCTGTCACTCAAATGGCTCGTTCGACCATTGGAGATTGCGGGGTTCACGCTTATGGCGGCTGTTCGTGCCTGAGGAGAAAAGTGTGGCTTCATTGGTCATTCGCCCCGCATTCCCTTTCACTGAGCTGGCTATCGATCCCATGTGTCCAGAATGTCGATACACAGATCGCGAGTATCCGCTGAACAGAAACCCGGTCGCGCTTCTTTCGGTGACGGGTTTCGTATGAGCAACGGCCGGGACAATGAAATGTCGCTACGGTTGACGGCAGGGCGGAGGCGTGAGGAGGTTTAGGATTGCGGGCAATCCGCGGCCGGCGTTCATGGACGTGTTCTTCTCGCAGATTGTTCCGTTGCACGGCGTGATGCACTCCATTGCGGTGCCGTCTGTGACCGATGTCGTGGATGAAGTGGGCCCCGGTTGGCGGGTTGATCAGACTGCCCGATGAGAAACCCTGACAGCTGTCAGGGTTTTTGGATAGCGAGCCTCCCAAACATGACGAAGGAGCCGTCCGCATAGTGCCTCAGACAGCAAGCACGGGGGCGATCGACTAATCCGCTCCCCTGCACGGTCTGCAGGGAGATTTCCATCAAACCCTGACAGCTGTCAGGGTTTTCGATTCTACGGTTCCTTGGTTTGAACTGGGCACTTGGAGCCTAGTTGTGACCACGTCTCTGGCGACCCACTCGGCGCGTTGTGCAGTCTCTAACCGGACACGTCGGCGTAAATGGGAACGATCGTCTGCCACTTTTGCCGAACAGCAGCCCGCCGCTGAGATCGCGACCGCTTAATGGATTTCTTTCGGCACGAGCGACCAGGGAACAACTGTGTGCGTACGCGGGCCCAAAGGCATTGGGGCACGCCGGTGACGAGGGCGCTGATCACGGCGTCGTGCAGCTTCTGGAAAGGCTGCCTGAACCTATAGCTGGCTACTTGCCAAGTGGCGATGACACCCGCGCTGAGTGAAAACGAAAAGGTCCGCTCGGCCACTATTGTGATCGCGCACCCCAATCGACTCTCATGGCAGGAAATCCACCCCCAGGTTTCTAGCTCAATGCAATTTTGGCTGCTGATCCCATTCGCTTGAGAAGATTGGCATCGGCCTCGCATACGACGCCCTTTAGGTCATAGGTCATTTTGACCGTGCCATTGAGCTCGGCGGGAGACTGGCTCTCAATGGGCGAGGATAGATAATCGCTGTGGTTCGGCGGAGCCACCGGGGGGCTGCGGTTTCCTCTCATCGCATGACCCATTCGCGGGAGACCCGGTCCCAACTTGTACTGCCCAAGCGATCGAGACGCGGCCCTGTAACGCAAGTGCGCCGTACTTGGCTGCATTCGTGGCGAGTTCATGAGGCGCCAGACAGATCGACACGACTGCCCTTGGAGAGACCTGGATTAAAGCGTCGGTGATCGCAAATCGGTCCCGAAAATAGCGTTAAATCGACTGTTCGACGATCGCCCGTAGTTCAGCCTGCTCCCATGTCCCGTCGGTCATGGAGCTCATGAGCGCGTGGCATGGAAGACAGCCGCGCCTCGAATGAGCGCACGTCCACCGCATCTATTTAGCCGTGGCCAAGCGTTTGGTGCGAGATCGCAAGGACGGTCGCAAAACGGCTCTTCACCCGATGGTTCAGTTCACCGACGAGGACGCTCCGTAGGCGTTCTGCGTCTTTTCGGTCGAGATGTCATGCGCACGTTTCAATGCGCCGACGATCACGCCATTGACGTCACAGATCGGTGAGACGCTGAGGAGGACATCGACGCTTCGACCGTCCTTGTGGAGCCTTGCCTTTTCGTAGGGCTCGACCTTCAGGCCGGCGCTGAGTTGGGCAAGATTGCAGGCTCCTCACCCTGGCGGTCCTCAGGAACCGATACCAGGACGGATCGGCCTATGACCTCATCAGCCGTATATCCGTAGAGCGGTTCGACGCCAATGTTCCAACGCGTGATTTTCACGCCAAGGTCAATGCCAAGGACGGCATCGTTGGACGAAACGATGATCACGGCCAGGCGACGCTCGACGTCCTGCGCGCGCTTGCGTTCGGTAATGTCGACGATGATGGCGGACGCTTACTGGAAACCGCCATCTTTGTTGCCAAGCGCCAAAACCGAGCTCGCCAGATAGGCCAACGTGCATCTTTTCGCAGAAGGCGGCTCTCCATCTCAAAACTCTGGCCGCGTTCAGCCATCGTTTTAAAGAGCCGGTCTGCCTCTGCGATGTCTCCGGATACTCAGATATCCCATTCGCATCGATAACAGCTCGCTTTCGCTATAGACGAGGATCTCACAGAAGCGGTTGTCGACGAGGAGAAAGCGGCCCGTGAGGTCTGTTTGAACGATCCCTGCGGCGGACTACGAAAAAATCGCCCTCAGTCGCTCTGGGCTCACCTGCAATGCACTCTCGAACATCACCCGATCCGTTGTTTCTTTGACGACGCAAAGGACCCCGCGAACGCGGCGCTCTTCGTCGCGGACGGGCGAATAGGAGAGATCGCTCCAGAGTTCACCCCAGTTTTCTCGAGCAGGACGGCCAAATGCGCGAGGGTGCTCACCGATGGTGGGTACATAGGCTTCGTCGTAAAGGGCGACGAATTCTTCGCCCCAAAACAGCGCGATCTTGGCCTGCGCCGGCAGTAGAATATCCATTGCAGCGCTTAGACGGTTTGGCCAATGCTCCCTGGGGCCGAGAGGGCTTGCCTGCCAGTGGTAGGTTTCGATTGGGTGCTCAATTGCCCCAGCTGCAGTAAAATCGATGCTGGTCTTCAGGGCCAAACGATCTGTGCGTGCAATTAAAACTTTTGAGACGGTCGGGTCATCAAGCAAAGTGAGCGAACCTGCTGGGCACTATGATTACGTTTCGGATCACATTCGCGCTTGGAACGGCATGGTACGTACCCCGTGCTTGCGTGTTGGAACGGAGGTGGGCCTGTTCGTGAACCAACGATCATTCATCAGAATGCGGGTTTACCCGGATAACAAACGAACACCTGCGCTGCCATGGCCGTCGGCTCTCTCAGGCATTGTTGTAGCGGCGGCCGTTACCTCTCTGGGCGGGCCTGACGTTGTCCTTGTATCACCGGACGGAACCGGGAGGGGAGGGGAGAGAACTGCCGCGGCGCGGACCCTTGCGAGGGGCTCGGGCTCCTCTGTAAATTCGGCATCGCGCAGGCCGTCCCCTCGATCACTGGCGGCCACGGAAGCACGGCGGGTTCGGCGCAGTGAGTCTGTCACGTCAGCCAAGAGGTCGCCGTCGCAGACATTCCACAGGCAGTATGCCGGCTATGGCGCCTGATAGAATCTGCCTCAGCGGCGGATGAGGCCGAACCGGTGGGCCTCGTCCAGCAAGTCTCGGACGGAGGAGGTGAGCCATTTTCTGGTGCCTCCCTTCGGCCGCTCTCCCAGTTTGTCCAGTTCCGCGGCAATTTCGCGAAGCGACAGGTCGGGATCGGCGATCGCGATCGCCGCCACCAGCTGCATTAAATGGTCTTCGGGGGCGCGACGCGGGGATCGGGCGAGGAGATCATCTTCCGCGAGCTTTGCGCGGACCATGCGATGCACGGCGCGACGAAGGCGTTCGACGGTCCAGTCCTGGCCACGTCGGTTGAGAACGCGAACGACGTTATCCCAGCTATGCTGAGGTCGGAGTTGCCGGACCATCGGAAACCACGCCTGTGAAGACGCGATCAGCTCATCGAGATAGAGTTTCTCTCGCGCCTTTGAAACCGCCGCAATCGCCTCTGGTCTCCGTTCTCGAAGGCCCGGGTTTCCAGGCAGCCTGCCCCGAGCCTTTGCGGCCTTGATGCCCGCTTTGGTTCGCTCGGCGTTCAGCGAACGCTCGAGCTTTTCGACGGCATCGAGGACCGTAAGGGAAAACATGCCTTGCGGAGTTGAGGTATCGATCGGATCGTGGATTGACCGAAAGTGCACCCCGCGATGTTCAAGATCCCGGACTACTTGCAGCAAATGGCTTACCGATCTGGCCAGGCGATCGAGACGGACGACGACGAGCACGTCTCCCGAGGTGAGCTCGCCCAGCAATTTGGTCAAGACAGGCCGAGCGCGCGAAACGCCGGCGCCATGCTCCTGATAGATCCGATCGCAGCCGGCGCCCCGCAGCTCGTCCAGCTGGGTATCGCCAGCCTGGTCATCCGACGACATGCGGGCGTAACCGATTAGCCTCTGCAGAGGTTGGACATCAGCTGTTTGTTGCTTCGCCATCGCGCCTTCGAACCGTCGCTTGATTGAGGATGAGAAAGTGCGTGAGAAACAGGTAAGTTGCAAGCGTGTTTTATGGTCGAGATTGGAGGCCATCAGACGCAAAATGGAAGGGAACGTGGTCGGCTGATCGTAAGCGATAGCAAAAGCGCTCCAGCGGGCCTCTGTGGGCGAAATCGCGCTAACTGGCACGTCCAAACGAGATCGCAAGGCGTCGTAACTCTTTGGAAGGAGAATCTGGAGAATAAGGTGAGGCGGATAGCACTCACACTGGACCCGCCCTTTCGGTCAGTCCATTCTAGCTCGCAGGTGATTCTCCCTGTGCTGATCCGGGGACCCGAGTCTTTGCGTTCTCGGAGCCATCACTATCCACACCTGATACCTATCGATAGTGATGGCATGCAAAACTTGCCGTCTGGATGACGGAAATATGTGGTTAATTGGCTTCCGTTTGTGAAATTAAAGGTGTTAATGCAATTGGTTAATGATCGGCTAAGGCGGTCAAGTGCGGCTCAATGCTGGTACCGGCTGTGGTTTGTGGCTTTTACCTTGCGATTTCAGTTGAAGCGCTAAGCTGAAATTTTCGTCTGACCTAACGACTTCAAGCCGAGCAGGGGGAATCCTGCAAATCCTAGATGCCTTGGGATGATCGGAAAACGACGTTATGGTTCGAGCCGCGCGGGCACGCCCGAGCTCCAGAATTAACGCTTATCGATTATCGCTGCTCGCAAAGTGCCTAAGTTGCCGTTGATGTTCGATATTGCTATGGCCTGGCAAAAAGTGGCTCGCTGAAATCGTTAGCGGAAAGCCGTTTAGCGTCTCAAACGGACATATGACAATTTTCGGTTTGAAACGGTAAAGCAAAACCCACATTGAGTGGCCACTTAGAGAACGCGGGTGGTGAAGTTCGCTTATGCCCATCATCGAATGCAAAACGCGGAAATCCCAGTACTGCGGGCAATACGAAACGAGGCGATGATTGGCCGCTCTGTCTATTGACAGCTAGTTTCAGTAAACTATGAATTTGACAGTACCCGCAGTAGTTTTGACAGCCGCATACAAAGTGTGAATCGATGAGCGAAGAAAATTGTTGTAACAGCAGAAAAATGGCCGAGGAAGACTGGAAAAGCGCGATAGATCATTCGTGGAAGTACTTTGAACTTCACGCCGGGCAACGAATGACTGTATTCAACTACTTTATCGTCCTATCGGGTATTATCGTAACCGGGATCGCTGGCACGGTTCAATTGCCCTACCGTTTTTCGGTGCTCGGAACCGCGTTAGGTTTCACGTTGTCTCTGCTATCGTTCGTGTTTTGGAAGCTAGATCAGCGGGCAGCCTTCCTCGTGAAGCACGCAGAGGCTGCGCACATAGTGGCTGAGAGCAAGTTGTTTCAACCCGGGTCGCGGATTTTCGCTGAAGAACCGACGGCGCATGAGAGAGCGTCTGAAGCTCAAAACATCCTTATAAGACCTTGGACATTCGGCCGGTCGTTTCGACTGGTATTCGTGGTGATGGGCCTCATAGGTGTTATTGCCTCTGCCGTTTCTACACTTCGTTTTCTAGATAAGATCAGCTGGGAGGTTTCTACTGACCAGCGCTCCAATCATGGCCCACAAATCCCGACCAAGAACTCAAAAGACGCTGGGTTGTCCGTTGATCAACTAGTCGTCGGTACCGCGGCGCGAACTCGTCTCGACGGCCAGCTTAGCAGTGAACGCCTCATTCCTTGAGAGAATCCCAAGCCTCTGATTCAAAATGATGGGGATTGGGGGATCGGTTGAGTGCGAGATCGGCCTAACCTATTTCAAATTGTGCAAACACAAAGAATAACTACTTTTCTCGAAGCGCAATTTTGGGGGGTTGATAATCTTGGAGTGTAGTTTGTTTCGCGAACCATCTACTAAGCCGACGATTGGGGAGATAGCAGATTCCCGGGTTCGAGGGCTTGTTAGAGGGCTTCTATCCCGAGAGCTCACTACAAGCACGCTTCAAACACTGAACAGGCTCCGGAAAGTTGCGAATGCACGGGACTGGCAGCGCGTCAGCGAATTGCTGTTACTCAATCCCTTGTTCGCTCATCTTCCGTTCCCAGCCCCCTTCCCGGCCAAGCCTGTGTACCCTTCCCAGAACTACAATCTCGAGACCCAGTCGTTGGCAAACGAGCTTTTATACCAATCCACGCGCCTCTACATCAATCGAGCCGCGATTGAGAAGCAGACACTCCATTTTCTAAAGTTGAACGAATATCTATATGGAAAAAGCTATTTGGATGCCGTAAGTACATTGCTCTCAATTGAGAAAAATTTTGGGTATTCGCTATTTCTATTAAGTAAGGCAGCCTTTATTTATTCGAATAAGGCGATAGGTCCAGATCTGCGTAAGGTCGTGAAAAGTTTATTGGACCGATACGGCTTCTCAGGAAGAAATGTGCTCTCGCTCGGCCTGGTCGATATGATGGACGACTCGTATGAGCTGTTGTCACTCCGACGAAATTTGCTGGAATTTGCCACTTCAAAAAAAACAGATGAAATCACGCGAGAAATTGTCTGTTGGCAGGTCGGCCCGATCAGCACGACTTCCAGTGAACTGTCGGCGCGTCTTAATGCGCTGGGCTCATACTCTCTTTTCGACGCGTTCGCTTTCATTGCTATTCATCATCTGAATCTTGATGTGCTAGCCACGCTGCCGCTTCTTCCGACGACCAATGGCCTCATCCCAGACTGTTTGGAAAAAGCTTGGTACGCGCTCTCGGAGTCTCCGGTACCCGACACAGGTGGCTATTCAGATGAAGATCCCGAGTTCGAGGATTTGGTTTTTTACAGGAGATCGATCGCGTGGCTCGAGAACCGGGCCGTGACGCGATTCAGGGCTATTGCTGATCATCTGTATACAAACGTCACAGCCCGCCCATTGAAACCGCCGCTGATTGAACAATTGTCCCAGGAGTATTTTGCCGCTATCGAAAAAGTTGAGGATCTGGCATCGGAGCGGGATGGCTTTGCACTGGATCTAAGCAAATATAACAATAGCAGCGCTGGAGGGTTCACTCGGACCCTAGCACTCGCTCACCTCGTGACATCGGCGAGCAAAACTAACCCGATTTCTACGCCAACGCTCTTGAAAGTGATGGATCGAACGCGCGACGTTGCCATCTTATTAACGCCGGCAGAGATTAAAGAGCAGTTTGCTAACCCGGCTAAAGATGCGATGCACGATTACATCGTGGCGGCACTGTTATCAGAATCGATTGGAACGTCGGCAGAAAAGCACAAGCTCCGACGGGTCTTTCAAGACCTAGTCTTGAAAGAGTATGATGGAAATATAATTAAGCTGGCCGATTTTTTCAGGGTTAACTATCCAAACATCGCTGGTCATCTAGTCCACTTGTGCACCGAAGAATTCCTGGTGCAGCTGTATTTTCTAATCGCCGAAGCGTCCGACGTCTTTGAAAAGAGGGCAGAACTACTCGAATGGTATGGTGACCACTTTGGCGAGCCCGCATTTGGTGATCGAGCACGTACAATTCGGCTCGACCAACGGCTGCAGAAAGTTCGAGGTGAGATAGACGACACAAGGCTTTACGTCGATCCAGTGCGGTTTGGACAATGGTTCGAAGATAACCATCACGATGAAATTAGTAGTCTACTGAAGGGAAGTTTCATCGACACTGCCGATATCGATGCTTTCACTGACTTTGGAGACTTCACAACGCAGCGACAACCTCACGTTCGGCTCGCAGCCGTTCTTCAGTCCGCGTTCCAGGAATTCTGCAGCAATAAGAGGTACGGGATTAATTCTTACCTTGGTCGGCGAATTAGGCATGGAACCCTCAGTGGCTTTATGGTCAACGCTGTAGAAGAAATTATTAAGGAGGACCGCTTCCGGGCAATCCGTGATAATGCGCAAGCATCCGCAGCTCTTGCGACTTGGGTAGATATTTATCGGAGTCAAGTGGATACGTGGGCGAACGACATCTTACACATAAATGACAAGCAACATTCACGGGGAGCAATTAGCGCTACTATCGTTGATTTGAGCAAGATCGATATTGCTCGATCAGCGATGCGCATGGTCCAAGAACAATACCACAAGCATGGCGTATTTACCGTCGTCACGCAGATCATCTACGAGTATTGTTGGCGGCTTTTAGAGACCGATTTGTCTCAGATCCGTCCAATGATCGACCGAGGTCACCTATCGTGGGGCAATGTTGACCAAAGTAGGTTAGTTAACGCTTGCCCCGAAGACCTGGAAGCGTGCGCAATGGCTCTTTGCCGTGCACTTAATGCGAGAACAAACGATGTCTTTCGGACGGTTTCCAGCTGGTTCACTAAACCAGTAAACCTGTCTCCCTCGGCGCCCATATCTGTGCTGATCGAGGCGGTCTTAGAAGAGGTAAAAGGCCACTTCAGTGACTTTAAACCGACGATAGTCTCTCTCGGTATCCGCGACATCGAACTTGTGGGGGCGGTTTACCACCACATGTATGATTTTCTTTATGCCGTTATCCACAATGCCGCTCGCCATGGAAATCGTACAGGGTCGATCGAGACCGAATTGCAGTTAATCCCTATCGATGCAGCACATCAAATTCTGTACGTCGGAATCACCTCACAGATCCGTCCGACAGACGATATTGCGAGCGTCATCGAAATCATTGAAAGCAGGGTCGCGGAGGTAAGCGAAGATGCAATGATTGTGGAAGGAAATTCCGGAATCAAGAAAATAGTGCGATTGCCTCTCGATGTCGAAGAAATAACGAGGACCTCGTTTGGAAGTCGTGACGATACGCTTACCTTTGCGATAGAAATGAAGCTTGCAAGGATGTAATAGTGAGAGCCTTGATAGTAGAGGACGACAGTTTCAAAGCTCACAGTGTTTGTGATGTTGTCCGTAAAACATTTCCTTCCGCGGTTTTCACCGCCGCTACCTCTGTGCACGCTGCTGTCGGCAAGCTGCAAGAAATGGCCTTCGACTTGATAATGTTGGATATGGCCCTTCCCAGCCATCAACTCAGGCCTGGCTTTGGCCCAACTTCCTCGCTGCTCTCCGGTGGGTTAGAGGTCATCATGGAGCTTTCTTACCTTCGTCGTTCGGATCCTGTGATAGTATTGACGCAGTTTCCAGAAATTGAGATAGAAGGTAACTTAGTAAATTTACGAAAGGCTAAAGAAATTTTGATAGAAAACTACGACGCTAATATTGTATCTGTGATCCATTATCGTCACGAACACCCAGAATGGCGTATTTCGTTACAAGAAGAAATGAAGAAAATACAATGAAAGTGCTCGTAATTGAAGACCAGGACCCGAAATTCGACGCTGTTCGAGAGCAGGTTATTGAATGCTTTGAGAGCCTTACGCTTGTCGTCGAGCGAGCGGAGACGATGCAACAAGCTACGAAAAGTCTATACCAATCGAAGTACGATTTGATCGTAGTAGACCTAATGCTACCGCTGCGTAATAAAGCAGAGGACCCAATCGACATCTCCGACGACATCGTGGGAGTCATCGAGTCGAGTGACAAAAATCGCGGGAGCAATATTGTTGCCTTGACCGGCTTCAACGATCTCTTTGATGAAAAGAGGCAGGTGTTCAACGACGCGGGCATTCTCATCGTCAGATATGGTGATGCGAAGGAGGAATGGAGGAGAAGCTTAGCCGCTGCTCTTGGTCGAATAAAAGAGCAGGAATCTTTCGACTTTGTCGTGCTGTGCGCTCTCGAAAAGGAACGTGGCGGTTTTCGGCAAACTTCAGCCGTTCTTGGTCCCATGAAGAACGTGCGCGGGATCGACTGTCTCGTCGCTCGAATAGGCGACCTGCGTGGGGCAATAGTGAGATTGCCGCGGATGGGCCTGGTGGAAGCATCGATTTCGGCAGCTAGGGTAATTGAGCAGTTCAAGCCACGGTTGGTCGCAATGTCGGGAATCTGTGCCGGTGTCGTAGGCAACGCCGAGATCGGCACAATCGTTGTCGCTGACATTTGTTGGGAGTATCAAGCAGGCAAGTGGGCGGACGACGACTTCCGAATGGAGCACTATGATGTTCCACTCGACGATATAGTCAAAACCACAATTAACCAATTTATTGAGCAAGACCCAAAGGGAAGGAGGATAAAGGAAGGTTTGATCGACGATGCAATAATCTTCAAGAAGATGTCAGTGGGGCCAATGGCCACTGGTTCAGCAGTTATCGCGGACGAAAAGAAAATTCTCGCTATTCATGGTCAGCACAGGAAAATGGCGGCTTTAGACATGGAAATGTATGGCATCTACCGTGCTGCCTTTTCTTCGGCCCATGCTCCCATTTATTTCGGAGCGAAAACGGTGGTCGATCTCGCCGATGGCAATAAAAACGATAAATACCACGACTACGGTTGCGCTGCTTCCGCCAGACTTGTTGTCGAGCTAATACCTCTACTCCTCGGGGCGGAGAAGCCAACCGGTCATTGATAAAGTACCTGCCGACGCGCAGCCGCGATTGCTGATCTGTTCTCGGCTCCATTCTTCACCCCGCCCGGGTGTAGGTTACGTCTCAGATGCGTTCTCGGTCCCCAATAGTTTCGTAGCAGAATAACGGGGTTGGCAATGGTCCGAATCCCGTCAAGAGCAAGAGATTTGGTGGTCGGCTTCCGCCGGCTCAAATTCAAAACATGTCCTTCAGATATCGCCTCTCCGTCGCGAGCGGGGTCCTCGCTTAGGCTGAGGCCCTTTCGTCCGTCATGAGGGGGCGCACCACCCCCTGTGGGTTTCGCAAAAAGACAATAACTTGCATCCGGCGGTTTGATACAGATTCTACAAGATCCAAAGACCGATTCCATTGTAAGCGCGGTACCCCTCCGGTGAGAGCCGCCTTGCTGAGTTAGGCTGAAGGCTGCAAGTCCTAGTGCAAACACTAGGGGTAGTCCTATGACGAAGCATCAGATTGAGGTCATTACGTCGGTCGAGCGGCGTCGGCGCTGGTCCCGGGAGGAGAAGGAGCGCCTGATCGCGGCGACGCTTGAGTCAGGGGCAAGTGTTTCAGAGATCGCCCACTCGGCCGGCATCCATGTGAGTCAGCTCTTCCGCTGGCGCAAGGAGCTCTGCCAAATCTCCGCTCCGCCCGTGCCGCAACTCATTCCGGTGGAGATCGTCGAAGCGCTGCCTGCGCCGGCGATCCCGACCGAGCCGCCGCCGGTCTCCCGCTCGCGCAAGAAAGCAAGCATGGTGATGATCGAGCTTGGCGGTGGCCGTCGCCTGCGGGTCGAGAGCGACATCGATACCGAAGCCTTGGCCCGGATCCTCGATGTGTTGGAGCGGCGATGATCCCGGTCCCGAGCGGTGTGAAGGTCTGGCTGGCGACAGGCTATACCGACATGCGCAGAGGCTTTCCCGGCCTGTCGCTGATGGTGCAGGAGACGTTGAAGCGCGATCCGATGAGCGGCCATCTCTTCGTCTTTCGGGGCCGGAGCGGCGGCCTGATCAAGGTGATCTGGCACGACGGCCAAGGTGCCTGCCTGTTCACGAACGATCAGCGTTCATACTACACCTCTTTCCTCGCCAGTTGATGCTCTTGGCTCAGTTTGCGTTTGTTGGCGCGCAGCAGCCCGATCTTGGAGTTGGTTCCAACGGCTGCATTGCTTCTGCGGCAAGTCTCCATCGGGGATTTCGTATAGGCTGTAGTGCCCGTTGTAGGCATGTCTGGCAATGAGGCCATACTTGGCCCATCTGGCGACGGTTTGCTCGCTGATGTTGAGGTGCACTGCCGCTTCCTGTCTTGTCAGCATTCCCCGCTGTCGCAGTCGATCATATCGTGATTGCAGCTTATATTCGTGGATGAGATAGGCGACTTTGAGAGGTGTAAAGCGGGCATTGTGGCAGCCGCGACGTGCTGTTCCACCTGGGCGATGACCCTGCTCGTTCAGGATCTCGGCGATCTCCGGATAAATGTAATCATCGAGAAGGTTATCGATCAGTTCAACGATGTTGGGCTTTGTCTTGATCTGCTGAGCGGAGGACTTTGGGTTCATGGTGGTGACCGTCTGGATTTTGCCACCCTTGAAGCGAACGTGAAGCTTGGTGGTTCCTTCGGCCGGCAGCTTTAAGAGAGTGACGTCCTCGATGATGTGGGCCATCAATCGCTTGCGTTCGCGGCTTGGGGTATCCGGATCTTTCCAGAGTTCGTTGAAGTCGGCCGTCATCGCGACTAACCGCTCGTGGACAGCTTTATCGAGGATGAATTGATCGTGCTCTCGGCCACGTTCGCGCTCTTCGCGGGCGCTGGCCAGTGTGCGAAGCTTTTCGTTCCATTCACCTTCGAGCGTGTCGGCGACGAGGCGGTTACTAGGATCGACAAGCATGAAGCGGCGCTGAGCGAGATCGGCTTCCGTTTGGGCGCGTTCGATCGCACGACAGCGCAAGCGGTCTGCTTCTTCATGTCGGGCTTGGATCTCCTTGCGGACTTCGAGAGCGAGTTCGACAGCCGCCGGCGTCATCTGCTCAGCAATCAGCATGCCGATGGCTTCATCGACGGGAGGCCCGGCGATCGACTGACACATAGGCTCCCCACGATAAATGCGGGCACGATTACAGATGTACCAGGCTTCCTGCCGGCCACGCCGGGCCGCATAGCGAACCCTAAGGTGGCTGCCGCATTGCCCACACACGGCCCGGCCTTGCAGCAGTGCCGGTCCCTCCCTTGGGATTGAAGCTCGTGCCGCTTCAAATCCACGGCCATTCGCCTTGAGGATCTTCAGATTCTCCTGATGTCGCTCCCAGCTGATATAGCCGGGATGAGCATCGGGAATGCAGGCCGGCCAGTCATCAATGTCGCGCGCACGCAAAGTCCTCTTGCCATCGATTTTGCGTCGAAACTGTCGTCGGCCATAGGTATAGGCGCCAGCGTAGCGCGGATTGTTCAGGACACGCATCGCCGTCGATGCGGTCAGCGGCCGAAACAGCGTGTCGCCGTTGTGTAGGCGCGACGGAAACAATAGGCCTTCATTGCGAAAGACCTTGACGGTCTGGGAGGCGGACCCGAGGCGAGAGAACATCTCAAAGAAATGAATGATCGTTTCTCTGACTTGCATGTCTGGATCAAGCGTCACATTGCCGAAATGGTCATAGACCAGCCCAGTCGGCAGCAGGCAACGAAACTCGCCGCGCCGCACCTTATTGAGAATGCCGCCGCGTAGCCGGGCCTTGATCACATGCAGTTCGGCCTCACTCATTGTTCCCTTGAGGCCGAGCAGGAGCCGGTCGTTGAAACTTGCCGGGTCATAGACGCCGTCTTCGTCGAGGATCAGTGTATCGGCAAGGGCGCAAATCTCTAGCAAACGCTGCCAGTCGGCATTGTTACGCGCGAGACGAGAGACTTCCAGGCCCATGACGATCCCGGCATGCCCCATGCCGACGTCGCTGACCAGGCGCTGGAACCCTTCACGCCAGGCGGCCGATGCACCGGACTCTCCTTGATCGTTGTCGATGACGATAATCTGCTCGTCGCGCCAGCCGAGGGCGACAGCGCGCCCCCGAAGCGCATATTGCCGCCTGGCGCTCTCGACGTTCTCAACGACTTGCCGCATGGAAGACTGGCGGATGTACAGATAGGCGCCGCGTTCGAGGTGATGAGGCTGGACTTTGAGATGTACATTCATCGTGATCTCCGATCGTTGATGCTCATGGCGATTGTCGCAAGGACGTGAACGACGGCGCTGTGTCCGCGGTGCAGCGGCCAAGCAATTGACGATGGGTAATTCTGCTCTCGCGGGGTGATTGCTGTTGTGGCGAGCGCCTGAGCCCATCCCCACATGCCCCGGCGCAAAAAGAGCAGCAGGCCGCTACGCGCCATAAGCGGCAACGCTGCGCCGAGAGCAGCCTTGCGCAATACCTCGTACTGGGAAGCGATGGTTGACGGTTGGATCGGGCATGCCGCCGTCGCGGCAATGTTTACCTGCCGCTTTTTTTTAGAACCCGCTCGATCGATCTGGGATGAAGCTCGATATCGAGTTCCTGGCGGAGCAGCTTGGCAAGTTCCCGGGCGCGGACGGGTTCTCCTGGGGAGAGATGCGCCTGCAGAAATGCCACGACCTTGTCGTCGATCTTGTGGGGACCGCGGGGGCCCGGCTTCGTCGGCACCAGTCCGGCAATGCCGGCCATATCGAAGTTCACCTTGGCCTGGTAGTAAGTCGGTCTGGAAACACCGTACTCGTCGGAGGCCTCCGTCACCGACACCTTGTCGATGGAGACGCGACGCAGCATCTCGTATTTGACTTGCACGGCGTCGTGCGGATCGAAGAACTCGCTGCCCCGAAACTTTGGATCGCGCACCTTCTCGGGGGTGGGATTGAACGTACCCTCTTCGATGAGGACATCGGTCTTTGTGCGCTTGCTGTCGTACTTCGCAGACATCGATGGCTCCGAGGACATGAAGCGGCGTTAGCGTAATGCTAATTATGACGCACATTACCACCTCGTCAAGACGACAAACGCGGTGTATTCCATATTTGGCCTCGCATTTACAGGCATTGTCCTTCATAAAGTAACCTCTTGCGGCATAATCTACTTTACGAACGCGGCATATTTATCCTTACACTTCTGGACGTCAGCGCGTGCCCGATTTGCTCGAAAGGCGCTCCACCAGAGTGGCCAACTCCATTAAGTCGGCGACCCGCAAGAGCGATCGTCCGTTGCTCATGACGACTTCAGGATCCAGGCTCACAAGATCAGTCCATTGCGGGGGAACCGACCAAACAGTGGCGTCCTCGGTCTGCAGCAAAAGGCGTTCACCATGCCGGTTGTAGCGCTTGCCGACACACGGCAACTGCCGTGGGAATAGAGGATGAAACGGATGCGTTACCCGCACTAACTGCGTATCTGCGTTGGCAGTGGCTGCATTCTTTTGTGAGGTACAAAACGCTCGAGGAGCAGAGCTTTTGCTGGCCGGGCATATCGGCCGCCCGGATACGCCTGGACCATTCGCAATTAATGGCGCTTCTAGCCGGTCTGGATTGGAAAAAGATCCGGCCAACCAAGGTCAGGCGGCCGTTGCTAACGGGCTGAACAGGACTGCGGCAAGACGAATCATGCTGCTGTAATGATTGGGAAAGCGGCTGTTCTTGTGCTCTATTTGACCTCATGGATTTGCCCCTTAGCGACCTGCCGGACGACGTTGATGCGCTGAAAGCGATGGTCCTCGCGCTGGCGCGCGAACAGGCTGAGAAGGAGGCCCGGCTGAAGGCGGCCGAGGCTGAGATCGCGCGGTTGGAGGCGGTTGAGAAGAGCGCCAACGAGCGGATTGCCAACCTGACCTTGATCATGAAGGTTTTGCAGCGCACGCAAAATGGCAAGCGCTCTGAGCGGCTCCGCCTCGGGGTCAACGACGAGCAGGTCTCCTTTGCTTTCGAAGAGGTCGAAACCGGCCTATCGGCAATCCGCAGCGAACTCGACCGCGCGGCCAAAGACAAGCCGAAGCGAGCACCGCGTCCGCGCAAGGGTTTTGCCGCCCATCTCGAACGCATCGAGGAGGTCATCGAGCCGGAAATTCCGGCCGGGTGCGAGGGGCTGGCAAAGGTTCTGATCGGTGAGGACCGCTGCGAACGTCTGGACGTCGTGCCGCCGAAGTTCAGGATTATCGTGACGCGCCGTCCCAAATACGCTTTCCGGGGCAGCGATGGCGTGGTCCAGGCCCTGGCGCCGGCACACATCATCGAAGGCGGCCTGCCGACGGAACGGCTGCTCGCTTATATCGCCGTTTCCAAATACGCCGATGGTCTTCCTCTTTATCGGCAGGATGCGATCTATCTGCGTGACGGCGACGAGATCAGCCGATCGCTGATGGCCCAATGGATGGGGCATCTCGGCTTCGAACTGCAGATGCTGGCCGATTATATCCTGGAGAGGGTCAAGGAGGGCGAAAGGATCTTTGCCGACGAGACGACCCTGCCCACTCTTGCGCCCGGTTCGGGCAAAACCACCAAGGCCTGGCTTTGGGCCTATGCGCGCGACGATCGCCCCTATGGTGGGACCAGTCCGCCGATGGTGGCCTATCGTTTTGAAGACAGCAGAGGCGCGGATTGCGTGACGCGTCATCTCGCCGGATTCAGCGGCATCCTGCAAGTGGATGGCTACTCGGCCTATACCAATCTCGCCAAGACGCGGGCGAAAACCGGCAGCAACGAAACGATCCAGCTTGCAGGATGTTGGGCACATCTACGGCGCAAGTTTTACGATCTGCACATTAGCGGTGTCTCTCAGGCCGCCACAGACACTGTCCTGGCAATGACCGAGCTCTGGCGCATCGAAGATGAGGTTCGTGGCAAGGATGCCGACAGCCGCTCCACGCTTCGCCAGGGAAAGTCTGCAGCCATTGTCGCCAGTCTCTTCGATCTTTGGGAAAGAGAGCTCGGCAAGGTCTCCGGGAAGTCCAAGACCGCTGAGGCGATCCGCTACGCGCTCACCCGGCGCGAGGCGCTGGAGCGCTTTTTAGCGGACGGTCGCATCGAGATCGACTCCAACATTGTCGAACGCGCGATCAGGCCCCAGACAATTACGAGGAAGAATAGTCTATTCGCCGGAAGCGAGGGCGGTGGACGAACCTGGGCAACGGTGGCCACCCTCTTGCAGACCGCCAAAATGAACAACGTCGATCCGCTCGACTGGCTCTCGCAGACCTTGACCCGCATTGCTCAAGGCTGGCCAGCATCCGAAATCGAAGCCCTCATGCCTTGGAACTTCAGGTCAGACGGTGTCAGCTAACCGCTCTGATGTCCGCTGTCAACGTTGCAGACGTGTCGAGTCACTCGTTCCGTAGGAACGCTCGAGGTGGATAGCTTGCGCATTGGTGGAGGCGGAACTGAAAGACGTCGGTGATCAAGCTCTGATACGCGGGTTGGCTACCGCATTCCCGATTTTGCGTCTGGGGCTGTTCCTGTCTTACTGCGGGCGTCGGACATGCCGGCCACAAAGCGGTTAACGGACATTCCCCTGCCGTTGTCCCGCCTCCGCCAATGCGCGAGTCGTGCGCGGCTGCCGTTATGGCGTGGTTTGTCGCGCCTCCCTTGCAATTGCCCACATGAAGCCGGCGAGTTCCCGTGCGACCGCGGTGCACACAACCGTCGACTTCTTCCCTCGGGCGCTCAGCATGCGATAGCGGGCCGTCAGGCGGGTCTGCGCTTTCCAGGCGATCTCGCGAACCGATGATGATACCTCTTCGAGGCGATACAGCTTCCTCTTACCGATCCGAGGCGGATACCGATACGTCCACGCGCATTCAACCAGCAAGGTCCGGACTCGACTGTTGCCTGCCTTGGTAATGCCGATCCTCTTTGTTGTCTCTCCGGTTGATCGTTCGCCGGGAACAAGGCCGAGGTAACCCATCAACTGGCGAGGGCTCTCAAACCGACCGGCATCTCCCACTTCTGTCGCAAACGTCACCGCGGCGATCAAGTCCACGCCACGCAAGGCCCGCAGAGCCCCTACGACCGGAGCGAGTGACCAGCGGGGCACGAATTCCACGATGACCGTTTCGAGCCGCCGCACACGTTCCTGGGCGATCCGCACCGCTTCGACCATCTCCTGAAGCGCGATCTGATGGGCAGGATGGTCGAAGTGTTGTTCTTGCAGCCACCGAAGGTAACGCATCGTCCAGCTCCTCTTGCCGGGATAGATACGGCCGTGCTTGAGCATGAAGGCGTTGACCTGCTGGCGATGGGTGCGCAGCGTCTCGACGGCACTCGTGCGAGCTCGGACAAGGTCACGCATGGCCTCATGACCTTCATCGGGAACCCAGACCGCCGTGAGCTCGCCGGCCCGCAATAGCCGGGCGAGCGAAATGGCATCGCGCCGGTTCGTCTTGACCCGGTCACCAGGCTTCCTCGGGATCAACGAGGGAGCGACAACGATGCATTCGTGCCCGAGTGCGCGGATCAGCCGGTAGAGCCCGTAGCCAGTGGGCCCGGCTTCGTAACAGAAATACACGTGTACAAACTTCGCCGTGATCTGCTTGATCGCGCGGCGCATCCCGGTATCAGAAGCCTCGACCTCTCCCCAATAACGGACCTCGCCGGTTCGGCCGCACTCGGCAACGGCGATAGCATTGTGACGCTTCGCAACATCGATTCCGACAAAAGCTTCTCTATAATCAGACACGGCTCGTCCTCCTGTTTGAGGATCGGCCCGGCCTGTCCGAGCAACCCTCGGAAGAAACAGTCTAGGGCGAGCCACCTCACTCCCGAAGAAGGAGGAGGTTTCGCGTGCTCAACATCGTCGATGACGTGACGCGCGAATGCCTGGCGGCAATCCCCGACACATCGATCTCCGGGCGTCGGGTCGCCCGCGAACTGACGGCGCTTATCGAACGGCGCGGCAAGCCCGGCATGATCGTCTCCGACCACGGAACGGAGTTCACGTCGAACGCGATCCTCGCCTGGTCAAAGGAGCACAAGGTCGAATGGCACTACATCGCGCCGGGAAAGCCGATGCAGAACGGCTACGTCGAATCCTTCAACGGCCGCATGCGCGAAGAAAGCGACGAACTGCTGAACGAGAGCCTGTTCTTCGGTCTCGGCCACGCCCGCAGCGCCATTTCCTAATGGGCGGAGGATTACAACAATTTCCGGCCGCACTCATCGCTCGGATATCAGACCCCGGCCAACTATGCCGGGACCATCGCCGCAACCTGTCAATGCCGACTGAAATTTCCCCAAAAGTTGGAGTGCGCCCCTGAGGGTGGACGGTCATCAGGCCGCTGTTTTGCCAGTCTGCCGGATGTGTTGATCCTCGAACTGCTGCGGGCTCAGATAGCCGAGCGCTGAATGAAGTCTGCGTGTGTTGTAAACCTCCTCGATGAAGTGGGGAAGGTGCTCGGTCACCTCTTCGAACGTTTCATAGGCCATCGGATAGACCGCTTCGACCTTCAGCGTCTTCATGAAGCTTTCTGCCTTGGCATTGTCATAGGGATTCCCCCTACGGCCCATTGAACCGACGAGACTACTGCCAGACAGGGCATCCCGGTACACCTGAGCTGCGTATTGGGAGCCGCGGTCGGAATGATGTATGCAGCCCGATGGCGGCCGGCGACGCTCTATCGCTGCCTTCAATGCTGCAACCGTCAGACGCGCGTCGATACTCCGACTGACGGCGTAACCGACGATCAACCGTGACCAGACATCGAGGACGACCGCGACGTAAATGAAGCGGGTAGGCAGCGCGACGTAAGTGATGTCGGAAACCCAGAGCTGGTTGGGGCCGGTCGGCACGATGTCCTTCGCCAGGTTCGGGAAGATCAGGCCATCATGATTGCTGTCGGTGGTGGCGACGAACCTGCGGCGAACCTTCGGATGCAGATCGTGTTGACGCATCAACCGTCTGATCTTCTTGTGGTTGATGACCAAGCCCTGCTGGCGTAGGGCCGCCCCTACGCGACGGCAGCCGTAGAATTCAAATTCATCGCAGATGGCAAACATCGCCTCGACGATAGAGGTATCATCGACAGGCTTTTCCGGGCTGTCATAATAGGTCGAGCGTGCGATACCCATTAGCCGGCATCCTTCGGCGACGGAGATACCAGCGGGCCGGTGATGGCGGATGTAGCTCCGCTTCTCGGCCGCGGTGCGTTTTTCAGAGCCCCCTTTAGAAACTCCAGTTCCAGCGCCTGTTTGCCAACGAGGCGCTCAAGCGCTGCAATCCGGGCCTCGTATTCTTGGATAAGGTCGGCGGCTTGAACGTCATCGTCGAACGCGCCTTCCTCATACTTGCTCACCCAAATCCGGATCAAGTTGCGTGACACGTCGTGGCGCTTTGCCAGACCATGCAGAGTCTCGCCCGCGATAAACTCCTGCGCGACCTGCCGTTTGAATTCCATACCGTGAATGCGATGTTTTGCCATGGGCTCCACTTTCGGAAACCCGGCAAGCCCGGTCAATTCATCAAGCCTATCTGTCCACCCTCAGGGGCGCACTCCAAGTGCCGAAGTAAAATTCCACAATTATGCCGACGTGGACGGCATGGAGAATTGGGTATTTTTCGGCGGCCGACCTCTTGGACGTGGCGGCGGCGCGAAGGAGGGTGGCGTAATCAAAGCTTTGGAACGGACGTGTTCAGGCATCAGTTCGGCATGTTGGCGCAGCCTGTAACTTGATCCTTCGATTTGGACGACTACGGCGTGATGCAGAAGCCTGTCGAGCAAGGCGGTTGCGACGACGGCATCACCAAAAACATCACCCCATTCTGCAAAGCCGCGATTGGACGTCAGGATCATTGCTCCTCTCTCGTAGCGGGCGTTGACGAGTTGGAAGAACAGATTGCCGCCGCCGGCGATGACCGGGAGATAGCCGATCTCATCGACGATCAGCAGACTTGGCCTGCAGAAGAAGCGGATGCGCTCTTGCAGCCGGCCCTCGCGTTCGGCCCTGGACAGCGCTGCAATGAGATCGGCCAGCGTGCAGAAGTAGACGCTCTTGCCAGCTTTGACGGCTTCGACGCCGAGCGCCACGGCGAGATGGCTTTTGCCGGTTCCCGGTGGCCCGAGAAAATGCACCGCTTCATGCCGGTCGATGAAACCCAGTTGCGCAAGCGTGAAGATCCGATCTCGATCGAGGGAGGGCTGGAAGGAGAAATCGAAGCCGGCGAGTGTTTTGATGGTTGCCAGGCGACCCATTCGCAGTGCCGTTTTTATGCGGCTGTTCTCGCGCAGGGTCAGTTCTTCGGAAAGGAGAATATCAATTGCTTCGAGTGCCGAGAGTTCGCCATGCTCCAGGCGGCGGACAATATGATCGAGCGCTTCAAGAGCACGTGGCATCTTCAAGCCAACAAGGTCATGGCGAATGCGGTCGATCATCGACGGTACAGCATCGAGAGCGGCGCTCATGGGCGGTTCTCCTGTGCCATAGCTCTGGCGACGGCGTCGTAGAAGGCAAGCGGCCGCTGTGTGACCCTGTCTCCGGATCCATGAAGAATGATCTCGTCGTTGTTGACGTGTGGTCGCGATCGCGGCGCTGAGCGATGGGTTCTGTGTCCTGGTTCGACACGGCGCTGATGGCGTCCTTCCAATACCGGATGCACAGCAATCAGCGCACCATCTTCGAAGATTCGGACCTCATTCGCCCAGGTGTGAACTTCGACGAGCCGCCGCCTGGTGGCATCGGGCACGCTGTAGGCGTTTCCACCGACGCTCACCATGCCCTCTCGAGATATCCTGCGCTCAAGCCGCAAAACCGATCGGAACGGAGCCAGAGGCAAGGGACGCAGATGAAAGCGCTCTTCAACGAAGGCTTCCATGACGACCCGCTGCGTTGTGGCGTGCACACGCGGATTGGCAACCGTATCAAGCCAATACCGGAGTTGGGCGTTGAGATCATCAAGGTTGCGAAACGAGCGCGCCAGGAAGAAGTCTTCGCGAATATAGCGGAATGGCCGCTCGACCTTTCCCTTCGTTTTGGCGCGATATGGTTTGCAGGCCTTTGGGTGAAAGCCGTAATGGCGAGCGAGATCGAGCAGAGCGCGGTTATAAACAATGCCGCCCGTTTCGCCTTCGCCGATGACCGCAGTCTTCATTCGGTCGTAAAGGATCTCGCGCGGAACGCCGCCGATCGCATCGAACGCTGCCACGTGGCATCGCAGCACCGTTGGCAGATCCTGATGCATAACAAAGCGCGCCCAGATGAGACGGCTATGGCCCAGCACCATAGAAAACAACCAGACGATCCTGGGGGTTGCCGGCTCATCGGTGAAGACAACATGGAATTGGGCGAAATCCACCTGGGCCTGTTCGCCGGGAGCTGTTTCGAACCGAACTTCAAACCCGTGTTCGGAGGTCGGGCGGACGTCTCTGAGAAAGTCCGTAACAGCAGTGTAGCCGCCGGCGTATCCGCGTTCCTTCAGCTCTCGCAGGAGCCGCCGTCCGCTAAGGCCAGGATAGGCCGCCACCCGTTCACGCAAATACGCAGTGAATGGATCAATGACCGTCGCCCGAGGCTTCCTTGGTCCATAGGCCGGTGCCTCAAGGCCACGCTCGATATATTTGCGGATTGTCTTTCGATCGACGCCGGTCTGCCTGGCGATCGCAGACACCGACAAGCCCTGCCGGTGTAAATCTAAGATCATGACTATCTCCCCGAGTTTGATCACCGCCAGTCCCCTCTCGACCATCGAGAGTAGTATCGGTGATGGCGTGCCGCCGGTCTTCCGCGGGCGCGCCCCGGAAGACCGGCGGCATCGCTAAACTGGGGAAGATTCAAACGGCACTTCTGGGGAGTATTGATCCGGTATCGACACAACCGGCTCCAACGCTGCGCAAGATGAAGGCTACGCGTTTCCGCCGGTTGCTCCCACCGCGCCAAATGGCGTATCGAAAACCGCCGGGGCTCTAATCGCCGCTGGATGAAAGTTCAGTGGCAGGTCAGTTCAGGCCCAGTCTCTGATGTCTCCGGTGAAGAGGTCCCGCGCGACAATCTTCCGACCTTTGGGACCGCGCCACTCCTGATTAGGCTCGACCCGTGGCGGAAACTGAGCGGTCATTGTCCCGCTCGTGGCCCGGAGGATCTCGAACAGACGCTCACCATCAACGAGCTCGAGCTCGAGCTTGAATTTTGCCTCCTTCGCGATGCCAGGCACAGCTTGGGCGATGGTGGAAAAGCGGGAGGCAGTCGTGACGAAAATTCCGCGGTCGGACCCGGTCAAAACCATCGCCCCAACGAAGTTGCGCACCTCGTCAACAGGTTCGGTGTCCGTCGCTATGCGACGCTTGACCTGAACCGCACGTCTGACCATGCCGTCGTCACCATATGCAAGATAGAGATCGATCCCGCCATCGGGCGAGTTTGCATTAGCGGTGGTTCGGATGACCTGACCGCCGTGATGCTCCTGTAGAAGCGAGGCAACAAGATCCTCTGCCTGCTGGGCGGAAATCAACTTTCGGTCTTCCCAACGCCGAAGGAGGTGCTTTCTGATCATTTCGACGGGGAGGGTGGCTGTCCCCAACTCAATCTCGCTCTGAAGTGCATGGGTAAGTTCCCACCAAGTAGACCTCAAAACCTCCTCAGGTCGCTCGAATGGCGAGGATGCGAGGTTTTGGCGAAAGTTCCACCAGCCACAGGCGGGGCATATCTCAAGGTTCAGCCATCGAATGTAGCCGAATCCCGGCTTGAGGGGTTCCGTCTCCAGTTCATGCTCGAAGACCTGAAGGTCGATCGAGCAGCAGGGACAACGATGAGCTCGGAGAGCTTGCGAGAAAAAAGGCGAATCGACTTCGAAATCGGCGTGATCGTAATTTTGTAGGCCCGCATGAAGAAGCCGTCGATGGATCTGTTTCACGCCGCCTCCAAACTCCTTAACGCATAGCTTATGGGGATATCAAAGTCGGCTCACAAAGATAAGCCGTCCACCGCCGGCGGCTCCTCTGCCAAGCCAACTACAGGAAACGCGCGACTCTGCCGCTGGGTCACTTCGCATTGTTGTAGTAGGTGGGCGCAACTTGGACTGATCGATGGCGTGACTGCTCCATAGCCTCCGGCAGAGGGATGCCGGGATTGGTTGCCTCGGTAAGATAGCCCGATCGAACGCCGCCCGGAGAACTCGCCAGGCTCCAATCCAGCCATCCCGGCCCGCTGTTTGGGGATCGCGTTGATCGATTGTGGATCGAGCGCACGGCGGGACATGGTACCCCACCGTCCGATCGCCCGAAACACGCTTCCCTGGTCGATTTTGGCCGCCGCCATCCAGGTGTTCACCGCTTCAATCGGCCGCCCGGTGAGGTAGACAGTCTCGTCTTTCGTAAGGCCAGAGGATCTTTGGTACTTGAAATCTAATCAAGCTGCGGCATGCTACCCCCTCCGTTCATCTTGTTTTCTTGTTGGTATGAAATGCAATTTTAAGGAGAATATCTCTCCCTTTGCAGTATCTAAAATACAAGAAGTTATGTGTGGCGAGTCGTCCCGCCAGCCCTATGAAAGGGACTTGCGGCGCGCGTCGGTAGACGAGTGGATGCAACCACGTGTCAAAGCAACAGGCAGACGGGTTTTCATGTCGACGATCGATTACCACTACGAAACGATGGGGCGGATTCTTTCGCATCTCATTCATCAGGGCCTAAAGCGGGTGGATCTTGATGATACCGATGCCATGGAGATTATGACCGAGCGCCATGGTGACGAAGAGGAGGTAATCCAGACGTTTGCTGACGTCCTTCACTGGATGCTCAGTGAAGGCCTTATTCGCGCCCACAGCGTCCAGGAGTTTGAAGGTGGCTATGCCTTTTCGGGTGTGCAGCTCACATCCAAAGGCATTGCGGTGATTCAAGCGAAGCCGAATGACCCTGAGCTTGGCGAAAGCATTGAGAAGAAAGTAGACGAAAAAGGCGACCTCGACGCGTCTGCCTACACCAAAATCGGCTCGTTCGTGGGTGGGCTGATCGGCGGGGCAACTCAAGCGTTGGCCGGATAACGGGCCGTCACGCGGGATCGGCCGCGCCCATCGCCTCGAGAGTGGCCATCACGGCTGCATAGGCAGCGCCCAGCATCGCGACGGTATGGGCGTCATACACATGGAAATCCGCCTCGTGCTGCACCTCGGCCTCGAAACCGTCGTGCCAGGGCGAGGCACCCGTGACAATCAGCGGTTCCTGGCCCGGAAACTGGTCGGCCGTGATGTCGATGATGATGTTTCCCTGCCGGAGCCACGCGTGCGAGTAGGTCTCGCCATTATCCTCACCCCTGCCGAGGACGTAGTCGAACGTCCCGAACCCGAGGGTTTTCAGGTAGGTGCCGAGGAGGAGGGTGGCATCGCCACATGCCCCGTTCGGGAACTCCTGAAGAGTGACCGGCAAGGCCGCTCGCGGCGTATTCTCGAGCGCGGCCCGAAACGCCCCCGCCGCCTTTGCAAGTTCGTCCATCGCCCCGATTCCTGTCACGGTTTGGTTGCCAGAACGGCGGCCACCTGGCTCTGACTGTCAACCCATTGCGCCGTAGTCGGCGAAACATAGCGGATCAAGTCCACGATGGCAGCGTAGTCGGCCGCAATGTTGCGGTTCAGGATCGGTTCGTGGTGCGCGATGCGGTTGCGCAGGCGACGGAGGTCATCCAGCGGCTGGAAGATCTGCGCACGGGTGAGGGGGCCGGTCGACTGGAACACCATGCGCAGGTCCGAACGCCAGAGCGGTTCGTAGCGCTTGGCGAGGATGCCGGTCCAGAACCCCCAGTTCAGCTCCGCGACCACACGGCCATGATCCGGCAGGATGCCGCGCTTTCCAAGCTCGGTCCGGGCGGACAGGAGCATCTCGGGCAGGGGGTAGTGCAGGGCCGGACCCGGGTTGAGCTCGAACCAGGTCGGTCCGTAGCTCGCCTTGAGCCTCGCGCTGATGCCGTTGCGCAGCGTGACCTCCAAGCCCTGCAGGGGCGTGTAGAGGGCCTGTGACAGCGCGCTGTTCCAGGCGTAAAGCTTCAGGCCCAGCTCCTTGTCACCGCCGGCGAGGTCGAAGTAAGGTGCCAGCCGTTCGGGAGAGTGGGATGACTCCAGATTCGCAATAATTGCGGGTGAATAGACGAACGTCACTTGAAAATTCCTTCGGTATGGTCCATGTTCTTCTCGTGAGCCCCGGTAGCGCCTCTGCATGCAAGCGCCCGGGGCATTGCGTTTTCTGAGCTTGCCACAAGCCTCGCCGACTGTCCGCGCCCCAAGGCCGGACAGGTCAGACGGTTGTGGTGTGTCGGTGACGGCGCTAGGCGTTGTTGACGACCAGCTTCGGCTTCTTGCGCTTGACGCGGTCCTTCTCCTCTTCGACCTTCTGCTTCGCCGCCGCGATCTTCTCCTCGGCAAATGGCTTGCAGGCGTTGATCAGACCGTCGAAGCGGTAAAGATTCGTCTGGCTGCCAAACTTGCCGTGGCGGCGCTCCTCGCGGGTGATCAGCTTGGCCGCCTGCATAGCAGTGATCCGCTTCTGGATCGTGCGAGTGGTCACCCCGAGCGCTTCAGCGATCGTGCGGACGGCCGGGCGGGGCACGTTCTCTTCCATCCACCAGTACTGGATGAGGTGCAGCAGAATGTTGATGTCCAGGGCGTCCAGCCCGAGCGCACGCTGTTTCTCGATGATGATGTTGGGGATGGCGCTCCACCCAGCCTTCATCAGCGTCGGCGTCCACTTCTTTTCGTTCTGCTTCAGCGCCTGGACATCCGGCACCTTGGTCGTTACTGCTTCTGTCATTCGGGATCTCCGTTGCTCGTTTCCTGCCCTGAATATTGGGGGTTTACGCGCGATTGGCAAGGGAGATGCGGGCGAACCGTGGTTCGGGAGTGCCCGAACCGGCAGACACCCCGCCCGCGTCCCCACGTTCGCAGCCTGGGCGAAGCGACGGACACCCAAAGAAGGATAGTCTTATAATTAGGAATCATCTGAATAGGACAAGCGGATAGCAGAGTAACAGGACATAGAAGGGGTCGGTCTCGCGGTTCACCCGGGTCGGCCCAAAATCGTCCCGAAATGCCCGATCGCTACGGGAAAAGGTCCCGCACCGGCACATAGACCTGCCCGGTTTCCACGGCGCGACGCGCCTTCCGCGCAATGACGCGGTCAAGAGGCAACTGCCGGCTCAGCGTTTCATGCAGGTCGAACCCGTCCATGCAGATGATGCTCGAGCGCCCCTGATGGAAAGCGTCCAGCCCCGGAACGGTAAATCCGCTGTAGCTGATGAAGAGGCCGCGGGACCAGGTCGGCCGGCTGGCGAGCTTCCCGGCAAGGATATGCAGGTCAGCTGCCGCGGTCAGTTCGTTCTTCCATTTCGCCTCGAGCAGGTAAATTCGTTGCCGAGCTCAAAGCTCCCGTCGATCTGTTCCCCGGCGCGCGGCCGGAAGGATGCCCGGGGCGCCAGGCCATAGGCCTCGAAGAGGTCCTGCAGGAAACGCTCGAAGGCGAACCCGCGCTCCTGGGGAGCGAGACCCGAGAGATCCATCAGTCGACGCGCCAAGGTCGTCAACGCGGCCGGGTCGGGCTTTGCGGGCGACGTCGGGGCAGGGCTGGCTGGTGCGGCGGCAGCCGGAGAGCCCGGAAGGGTGGCGAGAAACGCCGGGTCCAGCAAGTCGGGGATCTTGAACCCGACACCCGGCAACAGCGTGTTGAGCTGGTCGATCTCGGCACGGGTCAACGGCTCGCCCTTGCCGCGCCAGGTCATCGACTGCTTTACCACCTCGAGGATGAGCGGACAGAACTGGCCGCGCCGCCGTTCCAGCGTAAGCGTGAGCAACTGCGTCACGGCGGGAAGCTTGCTGCCGCCCGACCAGAGGTCGGCGACACCGACCTTCTGAGCTGCCAGCGGAAATGCGGTCGCGTTGTTGCCGCTCCCGGGAAGGAAGTCGTAAAGGAGGTTCGCCAGCGCTGCGACCGCACCGGCTTCTTTCATAGAGAGAGACATTGCCGCCCGATAGTCCTTGGTACTCCCGCGAGAGTACAAGTACGGCCGAACGCTGGGCAACCAAGGCCGCTGCTAAAACAAGCAGTTTCCGACAAATATATCCGGCGTGCTGACGGGCTTGCCAGCGCGACGGAACCAAAACCTATGAGGTGAGCCTTCGGGGCCTGCTCGTTTTGTTTGAAAGCTGCCGTGCGCGACAAAGGCTAGGCTTTCCTGTGCCTACAGATCTCGGCCAACGAATTAAGCCGGATAGCCGCTCCCCAACGCGGAGAAATCGGGCTCACCCTCCGTATGCACACGCAGCACGGCGTCGGCACTCAGCGCGCTTGTTGTGAATAAATCGAAGGCAGGCCGATCAGGCTCGCAGCTGTGCGCCGTTACGAATGCGGCAATCACAGCCTTGGCTGCTAAATAGGCGCTCGGTGTGAGCTGCAGCGGAACGGCAACCTCGATGACGCGAGGTCGGCCGATGCCTTTCAAAAGGTCGACAAGCTCACCATTTTCCAGCCAAAAGTACACGCCTTCCCCGCCCCAGTGAGCCACCAATAATTCTATGGCATGGTGGTCGACGGGAAAGGGGTGTGAGGTCATCCAGAACTTGCCCGAGCGCGCCTCCTCCTGATGATGGAAGGGGCTGGCGGCATGTAGCGCGTTGGCAACGTTAGCTTGGATCAGCCCCGTGGCCACCTGAGCATCAAGCCTTCTGCGGATGGCCGCTAAATCCGAAGTATGGATGCCATCCGACTTGAGTCGCTGGACTTCGTCGTCGGTGAGGCGCGTGTAGTGCCACGCGCGGATGGTGCGCTGCTCCATCAGAGGCATGATGATGTCCTCAAGGATGCGTTGTCGCTTGGCCGCATAGGGATTTTCTTTAAGCGGAACCCACCGCTTAGCTGCCTCCTGTTCGCGGTAGTCTTTCTTGCTGGTATGTTCGTAGTTGCAGAGCACCTCGCTGTTTGCGTCCAACTCAGCGATGATGACTTCGTCAAATGTCTTGATGTCCCAAACGTCAATTAGCGTTGAAGTCATAGCCGGTGTGCCCCCTTATTTGTCCCCTAAGCAACCCTACCGCATCCAAGGCCGCGCGTCTGCGCCGTATGTTGTTGCATATTCCGTACATGCACCGTACAATACGGCAATAGACGTAAGATACGGGAGAAAACGGTGATGCCCAAAGCAGAGCGCGTAGAACTGAGGCTCGATACCGATCTGATTGAGAAAGTGGACGTATGGCGCGGTGAGCAAGCGGACCTCCCCTCGCGATCAGAGGCCATCCGGCGCCTTGTAGAGGGAGGACTTGTCGCCACCTCTCAACGGCATTTTCGGCCAACCAACCCCGAAAAGCTTACGATGTGGATGCTCGCACAAATTAGGCGTGACCAGATTAGCGGGAGGAAGGACAAGACGAACAGTGAATACGACATCAAAGATGTGGAGCTTATCGAGCAGGCTATTTACGGGGGGCATTTCTGGGCGCTCGATTGGGAAATGACCGGAATCCTTCACAACCATGTGGATGATCCGAAGCGGGTCAGCCTTGTTGTGGATGTAATGGACATGTGGAACTTCATCGAGAGGGCCTGCAAGGCATTCGGGGCTGTCGAGAAGCGGCGCCTTGTTGATGAGGTGGGCTCATGGGCTGAAGACCCGAAATTTGCAGGCTTCGACGGAAACAATGAAGGTGAGTACATGGGCATCGCCCAGTTTCTGGTTCAGAAACTGAACCGTTTCGAGGACTTCAAAGGCCGTTCAATGAACTCTCACTCCCCGACTGTGGCGCGCTACGGCAAGATGGCCGCCTTGTTCGAGACTATTCGCCCGAGCCTTATCGGCCGGGACCTTAGTGTTGATGAGGTTATCAAGCTTCTCAAACGTGAGGTGGCATAGACCGAAAACTGGTCGAATTGCGAATATCTATCTCCATGCGGCCAACGTGAGCGCCTGAACCGTGAAGAAGCATCGATCGAAGAACAGGCCAAGCCGGCGGCGGATGACCACAGCATCTCCTTCGACAGCAACTTCGCCGCAATATTGCGCTCCGTCTTCAATGGTGGAAGAGCCAAGACTGCCCGAGTGCTTGCCGAACAAATCGCTACGGTCGATGGTTTTCGACACGACAGGTACGATTTGCAGTGCAGTGTGCTGTGTTTGTTTCCGATTTGTGCGTCTAGGATCGCATAATGTATCCTCGGGAATTGCTTGGCTAGGTCTTGGGCCACCGACGCCAGTTCATTGAACTCTCGTGCCGTCCGGGCATCCGGGGGCAGCTTGAAAACCTCAGGCACCGCGATGCTCCAACGAGTCTGCCGGGGGCGTCAGAAGGAAGCGCGAAGGCGGTGATGGCCGGCGGCACGACGGGGTTTGCCTCCGAGGCTGCGAACTGCGGCTTAGTTGGAGACCCTGGCGCTTCTGTTCCGAGGTCTTGGAGGCTTCGAACGCGAATGCTATATATTCTAGATCCATCATATAAGCTAGCGGTGGGGATGGCGTATGCTCGAAAGTCGGGTCAACAATCCACGACAACCGACGAGACCTTCGGGACGCGAGGGACGCCTCTCTGAATATGGTGGCGGGCGGCGGATCGTCACCGCTCTCTGTTATGATCTCGTCGGGTCGACGAGACTTCTCCACCTTCTCGACATAGAAGACTATCAGGAACTGATCGTCGCGTTTCAGAATGCGGCGAAACACGCAATAACTTCTCATTCCGGCGCCATGCAGCTTGAGGCTGGAGATGGCGGAGTGGCGCTCTTTCCGATCGAGTTGGGCGCCCAGGATGCTGCATCGCTTGCCATTCGCGCGGGGCTCGCGATCATCGACGGCTGCGCGGGCGTTGCCCGGGAAGCCGGGCGAGACGACTTGCACGTTCGCGTTGGAATTGCGACATCCGTCGCGCTCATACAAGAGACTCAGAAGGATAAAGGGGAGCCGGTCACGGGTGCTGCACTGGCCATAGCCACCCGTCTGGAAGAGATTGCCGACCCGGACTGCGTTTTTGTTTCGGAGGACACGCGCGACCTGGCTGGCAGGTCGCATGCTTTCGTGTTCGTAGGCGACAGGACGCTCAAGGGCTTTACTGTGCCCGAGAAGGTATGGCGCGCACTCGGACACAAGATTGATGTCGACAGGTTCTACGCTTTCGGTAGCCTCAGAGGCCCGTTCATTGGCCGTGAAAGCGAGTTGAAAACGATCGCGGCCTGTTGGGAAAAGGTGTCCACACAGGGTGGCGAAATTCTTCTGCTCGAAGGAGATCCAGGCATCGGAAAATCGCGGCTTCTTCGGGAGATCCGCAAGATCACGCGCGATCGGCGATCAGGACTGTACTTCTTTCAGTGCCTGCCCGGGGGGCATCGCTCGACGTTGCATCCCCTGTTTAACAGTCTTATGGCCGCTGCGTCTGGACAAGACAATCAACTGCGCCTGTCGGCCTCCGCCGTAGCGACCCCCTTTGAACGATCGGGCATTCGTGACGTAGAAACGATTGAAACATTCGCGTATTTGCTGGGTGCGCTGGGACGAAATCAACGGCTCGCCGACAACGATCCCAAAGCCATCCGGGAAAAGGCTCATCGCGCCCTGTTTCGCGCGCTCGCTGCGTTATGCGCGAACGGGCCCATCGTCCTGGCAGTCGAAGACATCCACTGGATCGATCCAACCTCCCGGGATTTGCTGGTGGAGGCCGCGCGGGTTGCACGCCAACTTCCAATTCTCCTCGTCACGACCTCACGTCTCGGGTTTACGTCGGATTGGCTTGACGCGGCCAACCCCACGCGGCTGACGTTGCTTCCGCTTGACCGTGACGAGACACGACGTGCGATAGAGGCAATATGGTCGGAGCAGAGGCAGGCCATGCTTCCTGAGCTCTATGACGTTATCGAGAGGGTATCCGGGGGCATACCGCTATTCATTGAGCAAATCTGCCAATGGGTCTCGGAGAACGTTGCCGCAGACACCATGAGCCTGCCGGAAAGCGTTAAACCCAGCCACGTGTCGGCCTTCGAGGAAATACTGGATGCACGACTCAACTACATGGGTACTGCGCGAGACGTCGCGCGAGCGGGAGCCGTTGCGGGTAGCCAGTTCACGTTGTCGTTGCTTCGCGAACTGCTGCCGGGGCTGGGCAAGAAGTCTTTGGCCAAGGCCGCCGAGACCCTTACTGATTCAGGGTTCCTGATCCGGATCAGGACGCGGGGGCACATTGCCTACGGTTTCCGACACGTCTTGATTCAGGAAACGATCTACAATGCGCTTCTACGCAGGCAGCGGGAGGCATTACATCGGCGGCTGTTCGTTGCTGTCTATCAAAACCGCCAATTGGCCGCTTGGATCGACTCCGGTACGCTTGCCGAACATGCGGAACGAGCGGGGTTCATCGAGAGCGCAATCGAATTGTACACGGCGGCGGGCAAGGAGAGCTCGAGCCGGTCGGCGATGGTCGAAGCGCGCAACTATCTTGAGCACGCCGTGGAGATTTGTAATCGTTTCGGCGCGGGACATGCGATCGAAACACTACAGCTATCTGCGCTGACTTCGCTCGGCCCCGTTTTGACCGGTCTTGTCGGACTGAACTCACCTCCGGCTCGCAAGTTATATGAAGATGGCGTGGACATTGCCCGCCGGCAACCGATGGAAGAGCAATCCCGATGGTTTCCGATCTATTGGGGGTGGTGGCTCACTGGAACAGATTTTCGCGTTATGCGCGAACGCGCTTTGCAAGTGCGTGCCATGCAGTCCGAGACGGAAGATCCTGAGATCAAGCTTCAGGTCAACCATTGCAGCTGGGCCATTGATTTTAACCTTGGCCACCATCGAGAGGCCCAGGACGCGATCAAGGCCGGACTGGCACTTTATGATGAACAATCGGCGAAAACCAACAGAACGCTATTTGGCGGCCATGACGCCAAGGTGTGTGGTCTCGGGCAATTGGCCCTTTCGCTGTGGCTGACGGGACAACCCAAAGCCGCGGATTCGGCTCTTTCAAAGATGGTCGCGTTCGTTGACCGGATATCACACGCGCCCAGCAAGGCGCATTCGCTCGATACGGAGGCCGTGTCTGCCTTCTACCGGGAGGACTATGGCCGTCTCACCGAAATCTCCAAGAGAATGGGAGACTTCGCGAGATCGCATGAAATGCAGTCGCTATCCGGGCTGTCGCTGCTCTTCGCTGGATGGGCTCTCGCGCATGGGGAAAGCCTCGCAAGCGGGCACGCGATGTTTCGCGACGGCCTATCGCTCTTGAGAAGCCTCGGTGTCGTCGCAGATCTCCCGATCTACCTCTACATGCACGCCACGCTGCTCGGGCAAACTGGCAACTATGAGTCAGCGCTCGAGGTTACGAATGACGCGATCGAAAAGGCTCGGGAAACCGGTCATGCCTATTGGCTCGCGGAGCTTTACCGTCGCCGCGCCGTTCTTCAGGCGCGGATCAGCACCACAAAGGATCCGATCATCCTCGATCTGCGCTCAGCCGTAGATATCGCCGAGAGACAAGGAGCAAAGGCACTTCTGCGACGGGCGCGACATTCAATGCAGGAGCTTGGCGTTGCCTTTAAGCATTGAACCAACGAGGCGGCAACCCGAAGATCCGCCGAACCTTCAGAGGATGCTTTCGCGTTTTCGCGACGCCCTACTTGCCGGCTTTGGCAGTCCGCTTTCTCGCAATACGAGCCTCGAACAAGCCGAGCAGCGCTTGCGCACGATCATGCCGCTTTGCCGTCGTGCGGGCATAACCCGGCTCGGTGATCTGACCGGACTTGACCGGCTTCGGCTTCCGGTTGTTCAAGCCGTCCGACCCATCGCCCTCTCTGAGGTCTCGTCGCTGGGGCGGGGCTTTTCCATGGCGGCAGCGGCAGTCGGGGCAGTCATGGAATCACTTGAGCGCTTCTACGCCGAAGCCATTCCCTCGGAGCGAGTTTTTTTCGCATCGGCGGAGGAACTTAAGATCGCAGACGGCCTGTTTGACAATCTCCTGGCACTTGATCGCCGCGGGCACTGGCGGGCACGGAAGATACCCTGGATCACCGGCATCGACGTCACGACTAAGCTCCCACAATCGATCCCCCTCGAACTTGTTCACACCTGCTACACGGATCCGCCGCCCGCCCATGATGGTCTGTTCATTCGCACGACCACGGGTCTCGCCTGCCACATGACCGCCTTCGGCGCGTTCCTGCATGGTTTGTTCGAATGTATCGAGCGCGACGCTATCGCTCGCGCCTTCGCCACCCACGGTTTCTTCGATCGAATGCGTATTTCTCCGCTCGGGCTCAGTGCCGCGGTCGATCACATATTTTCCGTTGCGGGTGAGCACCATATTTCTTTCGGCCTTTGGCTAGCCTCTTCGCGGGCAGATGTCCCGGTGGTCTGGTGTCAGACGATCGAGACAGGCCCCGGCGAGCCGATCCTTGCTCTGCCGACAGAGGGCTACGCGGCGGGAGCGAACATCGCCGCGGCAGCGGAGAACGCGATGCTCGAAGCGCTGTCAGCACGCGCAGGGGCGATATCGGGCGCGCGCGACGACCAAACCCGGGAGCACTATAAACGCAGCACCGACGTGATCGTCGCCAACGCCCGCCAACTCATCCTTGCGGACACGTCCGGCCTGCTGCGGCCGTCAAATGAAACTTGCGCCGTTTCAGATCCCAGCGCCCTTATCGGCAGGGTCCTATCCGCCGGCATGGGGCCTATATTGGCGGTGCCGGTGGGAGCGGACGTCGAAACAGGCGTTCAGTGCGTGCGAACCGTCCTTCCCGGAGCCAACCCCTTTTTGATCCTGCGGTGAGTGTTCACATGGTCGATGCGAGCGAGACGGGTCCGATCCTGGTGTTTCTTGGTCCGACGCTTCGGTTGAGCGAGGCGGAACTGGTTCTCGACGCAATCTATCTGCAGCCCGCAGCGCAAGGCGACATTCTGCTTGCGGCCCACGCATTCCGGCCGCGTGCGATGGTCCTGATCGACGGGCAATTCGAGGACAGGCCGGCTGTCCGACACAAGGAAATCCTCTGGGCGATGGCGCAAGGGATCGTCGTAATCGGCGCCGCAAGCATGGGCGCGCTCAGGGCAGCAGAGCTCAGTGATTTCGGTATGATCGGTGTCGGCCTGATCTACAGGTGGTATCGGCGCTGGCGGCTTGCTCCCGATGATGCGGTCGCCGTTCTTTCGGGACCGCCGGAACTTGGCTTTCTTCCCTTGACAGACGCACTGGTCGATCTCCAGCGGACGTTTGCCAACCTGGAACGCCGGAACGTCATATCGGCCGCCGAGCGCGGCTCGCTCACGACTGCGGCTCGAAACATGAACTTTCGAGAACGCCGTTTCGAAGCGATTCTGCAGGATGCAGGATGGCAGGAGGATGGGCTCAAGCAATTGCGAACGGAGATGGTGGGGCAAAAAAAAAGGGACGCTCTGCTTTCGCTGCGAAGCACGCCAACGCTGTTGCTGCGAGAAGATGCAACGCGGGTGAGGGGGAGGCATGCATGGGTTGCGACGAACACCTTCTTGCGTGATCTAGAGGCGGGCGGCATTGACTTAAAATTAGTAAACACTTATAAATTGAAAACTTAAATCCCGGATTTTCAATCGTGGGGGGCATATGTTCCATGCGTCTGATGCGCAATGATGCCCCGGAGTCCGGAAACGCGCGTGTTGGCACACGTTTTTGGATTTATCCGCAGCCTCCCTTTGTTCCCGGATACGAGCAGCCCGATCGTGTCTGGTTGTCGATACCACGTGACGAAATCGGTGAGGGTCCGAGCGACTTCTCCATGTATGTGGCGGATCCGCTCTATGACAAACGACCCTATGGTCTTGCGGGCTTGCCGCCATTCGGGGGGGCAAAGCGCGCGCCGGTAAGACCTGGTCCGGACCGTCACTTCGACAACATCGATCCAACCTCCCGTCCATTTCTGGCTGTTCACGCCTACGCCTGCGTGCGTTTCGTTCTCGACATTTGGCAAAGCTATTTGGGTGGCCGGATTCATTGGTTCTTCGACCAGACCTTTCCAAGGCTGGAAATCGTTCCATTTGTCGATTGGGACAATGCTCAAGCTGGCTATGGTTTTCTGGAACTGGGTTGGTCCGACGCCGATGGCATCCTGAGACCTTACGCGTTGAATTTCGACACGATCGCGCACGAGGTCGGGCATCTGATCATGCTGTCGGAGGCGGGCGTGCCAACAATGACATCGCCTGACGGTGACTTCTTTTCGTTCTCCGAAGCCTTTTCCGACTGTGTTTCGCTGATCTCGTTCTTGCACTTTGATTCCGCGATTGACCGACTATTGCGGCGAACGAGAGGCAATCTGCTGCTCTACAACGAATTGAACCGCTTTGCGGAAACGAGCCCCGAAACGCAGATCCGGCTGGCCACCAATTTTCGGCGAATGTCCTCAGTTACCCGCGAGGTGCACGACCGCGCGCTGCCGTTCGTTGGCGCAATCTTTGACAGCATCATTGCCCTTTATCATCGCGATCTGGTCGCAAACGGTTGCGCCGACAGGCGGCTTCTGGATGTCGATATTCGGGAACTGGCGCGCGACGAGTTCGACACGTTTCGCCAGGCGACGGCGGAGGCATTCAGCAAGAAGCCATTATACTTCAAGTTAGCACTGATCGCAGCGCGCGACGCAGTCGGAGCAGCCCTAGCGACCTCATTGAAAAGGCTGGATCTAAACTCGCTGCGCCTCGAGCAGGCGGCAGAGGCCATCGTCTCTGCGGCGCACGGTGCGGCGGCCGAACTGCTCGAAGAGAATTTTGCTTGGCGTGAAATCAACGCTTCAAGGTGAGCCAAAGGAGGGAAAGATGAGTGGCTGTTATGTTAATCCCGTTGTTGGAGAGCCGCAAAGCCTCGACGATATCATTGACTATAGAGTTTATCGCCCAGGAGATGTTAGGCTTTATGGAAAGCCGGCAGCATCCAACATTACGTCGTGTGACATAAGCATTGAGGAGAAAATAAAAGAAATACAAGATATGGGTGTCGCAGATGATATTATTAAGGCGATTATGCACATAATAGAGTGTATACTAAAAACAGCAGAGCTTATTACTGAAGGAGCTACAATTGTTGTTCATGACGGAACATACTATAGTTTTCTTCCGATTGGGTTTGGTGATCTTCATATGAAGAGCATAGGCGTGATTTACGGCTATTCCTATGAGGGGCATTGCTACAAGTTGCCGAAGCCTCAGATCATGTGCCTGCCTGAAAATCCATCGCAAATCGCTGAAGGCGATTGCGGCTGTGATTGTGGGTTTGACCCGAAATTCGGCTATGCCGTTTGGTCGATCGACAAGCTTGAGCGGGCCATATCTCTCGACATCCGTGCCGACGATCTCAAAGCGTTAGTGCTGGACGAAAACCTGCCCGGGAACAGGTCGCCGCTCGCCTATGCGCAGACCATGGCATTGGCGCCGCAACGACAGCGGGAGTGACTAGCACCTTATATCTTTGGATTTGATCAACGAGGCTCGACAGTCTCGATCAGAAGGTTTCAACGGCGGCGACGATGTGGCATTTTCACATACCACTCGCCTGGCTTCTCGACGCGATGATCTTCTGCGGGTTCGCGGCATTGGCTGGACTTCCCCTCGCCATGCCAAAGCTTGCGCCCTCCGATGACCGCCACGATCGGGGCAATGTTGAGGACGTCGTTCTCGCCGGCCGTCTTGGAACACGCAAGCGTATGGCTCGTGTCGCTTGCCGGGCTTCAATTCTTCATCGCTGCCGCCGCGTCGGTCGCCTACGTCTACTTTCGCAAGATCGGTAAATTCGACCACACGACGGCGTTCTTTTCGGCCATGCCCGGTGGACTGGTCGAAACGGTCGGACTGGCTGCGGAACGGGGCGCCGCGTGGATGACCTCGCTCATCCACGCGGCGCGCATCTTTATCGTGGTTCTCTCGATGCCGTTTATCATTCAACTGACGACGGGGGAGGACATCCGTCGGAACGGCTCCAGCTACGTCCCGGTCTCAGCTCTCGAGGCGAAGGATCTCGCCTGGTTCGTCGCCGCCATACGGATCGGTGTGGCGGTCGGTGTTTTGCTGCGCCTTCCCGCGCGCTATTTGCTCGGATGATTGTCAGCGCCGGACTGCACTTGTCGGGCGTGTCCGACTTCCAGCTCCGAGCGTCTTTCTGGCGGTGGCGCAGGTGGTGATCGGGGCCACGGTCGGGTGCCGGTTCGTAGACAACGCCCACACTGATCCTGGGGGTGATCGGGTTGTCTGTCGGTTTGACGGCGCTGTTGCTTTGCATGTCGCTTGTTCACAGCCGCTGGCCTGTCAGCACTGATGCAGGTCATCGGAATCGACCTTGTTCTCCCTGGCGACAACGCCGCGGTGATCGGCGTCGCCGCAGCCGGCCTAGAGCCGACGCAGCGTCGCAAGGCAATCATGGTGGGTATCCTCGACGCTACCGTTCTGCGTATCGCATTCGCCACGGTCGCGGTGCATCTGCTGGCAGTTATCGGGCTGCTGTTTGCCGGCGGATTGCGGCATTGGGTCTGTTGGAAGATGTGGCGCGAGCTGCGGGCAGGCCACCGTGACGAAGAGGCCATTGCGAACGAGAGCGCACCCAGGAAGACATTCTTCCAGACGGCGACGCCGATCGGCCTCTCGATCGCCCTGATGGGGATTGCGGCGAACCTGATCGCCCGCATGTTGACCAAGCACCGCTGGATCGCCTACGTCGGCCTCGCGATCAACCTCTATGTTTCTCTGGACATGATCTATCGCTGTACGCTTGAGGTCGCGCCGTTTGTCCAAGCTGCCGTGCTCTGAACTTGCTTTACCCGGAATGCCAGCGGATGCCATCGTTTGCCGCTGAACTACAGGTCGCCGGTTCAGATCCTTTCAAGGCGCTAGATGGCCACTGCGGCGGTCGTCACTCAAGTCCGACGACTTTTGCAGGTGCGAACGTTTGAAAACTCTTCACTCCGGAAATCATGCCGGACTTGAAGAGAGGTGTGCCGACGGCACCTTTCATCCAGCACTCCCGCTTTTTCTTGATGTAAGTAAAGGCAACACACCGGTTATTGTCGATGCAGGCCAGTCGGCACTGAAGTGGCGTCGCGTTCGTGATCGACGCGCGAACGCCGAGGTCGCCTCCAGGCAGATCGACATCCTCGAACAGTGCCTTCTTCGGATCGATTGTGCCCATGCTAAATGGCGTTGGGTCTGGATCAGCGCTCGCCAGGAATTTCCCAGAGATAGCGACCGAGTTGCCATCCGCGCGACCTTCGTTTGCTTTCAGAAAGCAATTCGGTCCGCGCACAATCCTCGGATTGGCATTGAAGGTGAACGCTTTACAGACGCCATTCATCTCCAGGCAGCTCGTGGCGCACTCGGCGACGTCGACCGTTCTCTTCGACGCGAGGTCATCGCCAAACAGGTCAAGGCCAGTGTAGACGACGATCCGCGTCGGCTTACGGGCGAACTCTTCAATTGCCGACAGTTTGTGAGTCTGACCGGGATCGATCGGCGAAGGGTTGGTAGCGGCCACTTGTTGGCTGCTTGGTTCAGGGGTGGGAATTGCGTTTGAGTTTGCCGTCGAGGGTGGTGCGCCCTCGAGACCGACGGCCGGGGTTGTGGAGACCGGCTCGTTCGAGCCCGACGCGGCGCCCTTGCGGTTGAGCTTATAGCGACCGATTTCTTCGCTCGAGAACACATGCATCTGCGACGGAGGCGTCTTGAACATCGTTGTCATGACTTCCGCCGGCGTATCGAAACGAGCGAGCATGTCGATGATGTCAGAAATCGACAGCTGCGCGTTGACGAGGTCGTTCGATTCACTGGAGATCTGGTGGACGCCAAGCTCACCGTCTACCTGGCGCTCGACACCCGCCATAAAGATAAAGGCGCAGGCCGAATAGCAACCTTTCCCTTTCGGGATAAAGGTGGAGAGGCGCCTCTCATGCACGTCGTCAGCGATCAGCAGTGCCATCTGAACAGCGCCGCCGACGCTGTCGAGCACCAGCAATCTGGCTTTCTGAGAAGCATGCAGCGCCCGCCTGAAATTCAAGGCGGAATAGAGGTCGATCTCGCCCGTGAGGGTGATGACGCTGGGGTCGCTCTCCTCGAATGAGAAGGGACCAAATCTCTTTGTGTCAGCGAGCGCTGGATTTCCCACAAGCGAAAGGGCCAGGCAGAATGCCCATATGCGAATGAGGCCGAACGGAAAACTCGGCAAGATTGATACTCCCACGCTCTGTTTATATTCACAGAACATTGATCAAATTGAAGTTGCAACACAAAAAAGCCGCAACGGTTAACAGAGCGACGGGTCAAGGGTCTCGATCGCAGAGGCGTGGGGTTATGTGATCACTCCACTGGGGTGCTGTATCATCATCTCCGCATAAGCCTTCGCCATCATCTCGGTGTCTTCGAGATAGCGGGCTGCCCTCGGACGCGCGCTCACCAAACCGTGAAGCTTGGCAATAGAGGGAAACCGCAGGCACACCGCTTCTCGGTCGAGGTAGGCGACCCAAAAGCTTAGATAAAAATCTGCGAGAGAGAAGCGGGTCCCTAAGACGTAAGGTCCTCTTTTTGCCAGCCTAGTGTTCATGACATTCAAGCGGTCGAGAACGAGCGACTTTGCCAGCTCTTGCATCCCCACGTTATCCTCGCATCTCAATGAGAAACGGTTCGGAAAATGGTATCGCTTCATCTCAGATTGCACGTCCCCGGCGATATGGAAAACCGTCGAGAGAAACAGCCCCCTGTCGGGGTCGGTGAATGAAGGGGCCAGTTCTGTGAGCTGGTGCCGATCCGCGAGGTAAAGCATGAGAGCGGCTACTTCATAGAGTGCGTCGCCGTCAGGAGTGATCAGCACCGGAACCAAGCCGGCGGGGTTTATGGCGAGGAACTCTGCGGAACGGTGCTCGCCTTTGAGGATGTCTATTTTTCTGAGCTCGTACTCTATCTCACCTTCTTCAAGCACCCATTGGACGAGCGGTGCGCGAGTGAAATCGCCGCCATAAAGAACGTAGATCCTACGCTCCATATCTCCAGCGCGCGGGGCATGCGGCGGTGAACTAGCCGCGCGCTCGAGCGCGGCCCGATTGCGCGCAACGCTTCGTGCCTGGCAGTTGAGGTTCGATCCGCCGCCAGACATGTCTCAACCAGCGACTTAGGCCGGGGGCTTGTACGAAGACGAGATTGTGTGCGCCTTCTCTTGCGCAGCCTTGAATTCCGCGCCGGTGTAGGCTCGCACAGTTTTGACATCCGATACGGCTCCCGATGCGCTGACGACGAGAAGTGCGGGGATCAGGTCAGCGCCATCCTCGAATTCCGTGATCGCCATCCAGTCGGTTTCGCCGGTCGTGAGGTAGAAAGAACGCAGTTTCCCGCCCGCGGCTTCCATGATGCCTCGTGCCGCTTCTTCTCGGTCTGATGGATTGTCAATCATTCCCTTCGCTGACGTAGCAGTATAGCACCCTGTGGTTACGAACAGTGGCATAGGATATCCTCCGCAATATGGGCAGATCGAATGACCTGCCGAACGGTCATTAACTCTATTGGCGTTAGACGAACGTCGGACTGCAGAACTCTGGATTGGTCGCCGCCCACCTCTTCGCCTTCATGGTGACCGGCCTCCGTGGCCGGCTTGCCGCTTCTGCACGGGCGATTGCGCACGTCGAGAGAATCAGCACGGTCAGCATGACCAAGATCCTCAGCATACTAAGCTCGTCCTGAATTTCAGTATGCACTAATCTACAGCAGATCGAGCGGGATGGCCTGTAGTCAATCCGAGCTAGCACGGATGGTCGCTGGCTACGTTGTCACGCGCGCCCTTTAGCAATCGAACTGGTCACGGCCATTGCACGCCAATAGTCATTTCAGCGGAAGTTCGGTCTGCCGTGCGTTTCGGCGAGATCTGAGGGAGGTTTGGCGTAGAGCGGCCACGGCTGCTTGCGCTTAAGCAGGTCGCGCGCCGATGGTTGCGCAAATGTTCGCTGCTGAGTTTGTAATTAAGCATCAACTAATGCAGATCGGTTGCCTTGTGGTATCCTGCGGCATGGACACCATGGGGGCTGTGCGATGTTTCGCGTGCTGGT
This sequence comes from Ensifer sp. ENS07, assembly GCF_014852185.1. Classification (NCBI taxonomy): domain Bacteria; kingdom Pseudomonadati; phylum Pseudomonadota; class Alphaproteobacteria; order Hyphomicrobiales; family Rhizobiaceae; genus Ensifer; species Ensifer sp. ENS07. The sequence goes on from NZ_JACVBE010000006.1 coordinate 51,178, forward strand.
GCTGATCCTTGCTCTCGTCGCATACCCTTTGCGACCCGGCGCGACGCCTCCGGACGTCGATTTGGAGCTCGTGCTAGCGGTCGACACATCGGGCTCCATGGACATCGGGGAAGCGCGCGTGCAGCGCCTCGGCTATCTGGAAGCGCTCCGACACCCGGATTTCATCAACGCCGTCAAAGGCGGGTACCTGGGACGCATTGCCATCGGCTATTTTGAATGGGCTGGGCGGGTAGATGAATCGTCTGTCGTCGCCTGGCAGGTGATCGAAGATGCCAAGGATGCCGAAGCCTTTGCCGCCAAGCTCGAGGCCCGCCCAATTGGCACGCGGCATGGCACTTCGATCTCGAGTGCAATCCGGTTTGGCACGAAACTGATCGAAACCAACGCGTATTTCGGATCGCGCCGCATCCTCGACGTTTCCGGTGACGGGTTCAACAACACGGGTTTACCAATCGCAGTCGCTCGCGATGACGCCCTGGCGCGTGGGATCGTAATCAATGGATTGGTGATACTCATCCGGCCCACCACTTCCACCGTTCCGCTCGAGCGCTATTATGCGGAATGCATCATCGGCGGTCCTGGCTCCTTTATGATTCCCGTGCGTAACGTGGAGGATTTCCCGAGCGCCGTGCGCCAGAAGCTGCTGCTCGAAGTGGGCGGGCTGACGCCTAGCTTGACTGCCCAGCCGGCCGCCATGCGCGCACCAGTAGACTGCAGGGTGGGCGAGAAATATCCGAGCTTTGTTGAACCGGCATTCCGGAATTAAGTTGACGCTGTCCACCGCCCTTGAACAACGCAGCGAAAACTCTGATTTTTTGCCGGCCTATTTCAGCGGTATTATCACGAGACTTGACGCAGCGCGTGCATGCCTTCGACAACCCGATCAACGTCCTGCTGACGTTCGAAGGCAATTCCACGGACGGCGTAATCTACCGGATCGAAACCCGGTTGTAGAGCATGCAGTCGCGCGAGGGTTTTTCTGGCTGCAGCAGTATCGCCTGCCAACGCCTGAGCAGCCCCAAGCCGCGCAAGACCCCAGGCACCTAACCTGGGAATGCGCCCAAGACGTGCCGCCGCGCCGGCATAATCTCCGGCAAGATAAAGCGCCATCGAGCGGTCAAAGTAGTACCAATCCGGATGCAGCGGATTTAGCCGGACCGCACGGTCCATCCAGGCGATACCCTCGTCCCCCCGTCCGCGCAGGACGAGCAAATAGCCCATCTGCGCGATTGTATCGGCATCGTAAGGGTTAAGTTCGAGCGACCGCGCGACATGATGCTCGGCAGCGTCGTATTCTCGAAGATAAAGCCGCACGAGCCCGAGGATGCGGTGAGTGCGTGCTTCTTCCGGAGAAAGACTGACCCCCGTTGAGGCGAGGCTGAGGGCAGTGCGCAACTCCGTATCGGCGCTCAGGCCGTATTTGCCGAGGATGACGGTCGCAAGCGCGAGGTAGGAATGAATGAGGCCATTCGTTGGATCACGCAGGAGCGCTTCCGACAGGACGTCATGTGCTTTCTGGTTGTCGCCCTCGCCGTAGCCCCGCAGCAGCGCTACACCCTGCAGGAGCAGGTCATGCGCCTTTCGGTCGGCCGGAGGCTTGCGTGCAGCCAGCCGAAGCGACGCACCCTCGACATGTGACACCAACCGGCTGATGACCTGCCGCGCGATCAGATCCTCGAGAACCAGCGGGTCCGGGTCGTACGCCTCAAGACGATCCGCCCACACCAGGCTACCGTCGGCGGCGTCGATGAGGCTGACACCGACCCGCACCATTCCCTCATCCCGGTCAATGTGGCCGTCGACGAGATAGCGAGCACCGAGACGTCTCGCGAGGGTTTTCGGCTCGCTTCTGTCTGCGTGTGCCGATGCAAGCGATGTGGCTCGGGCAATGACCGGAACGATCCTGAATCTGGCAAGGCCGTTGATGATCTCCTCGCAGAGCGTCTCACTATATGATGCATTGCTGTCGGGGGTGCGATCCTCGAACGGCAGCACCGCAATCGGTGTTTCCTCGCCGTCATGGGACGCGTCGGCCGTTTTCGATGAACCTGGGTCCAGAAAATATCCTCGACCCGCCACCGTTCTGATTGTCGATGGGCCGACGGAGCCGAGCGCCTTCCTGATCTCGCGGATCGCCTGCGTCAGCGAATCCTCGGTGACAATGACGTCCGGCCAAACAGCGTCGACCAAGTCGCGTTTCGACACAACGCGGCCAGCCTCTTTGGCGAGGCAGGCAAGAAGTTCGAATGCCTTTCGACGCAAAGTAACAACGCCAGCTTCGTTTAGAAGAAGGCCGCGGTTGAGGTCGAGCGTGAAGCCCCGAAAGCGAATGGGCGTTTGGCTGCCCACGGCCATGAGTTCTTCACCTCCGCGTAAAAATCCTCAGATACGACCAGAGTTGCGACCGTGTTGGTCGGTTGTCAACTACGTGAGGTGCGGCGATGGCTTCTCCATCTTCATCGACAGAGGGCAGGCAAAGGTGATCGATGCAGATGTCGTGGTATGCGCCCGCCATGCAGCTGCAGCTGGAAGCGGTTGTGAGGAACTCCAGAAGATCTTGTCGCACCGCGTCGTTCATCGTTAGACACTCCCGATTTGCTGCTGGCTCGATGACAGAATGCGCTGCGCCACCATCGCCTGAAGGAGCCACAGCCGATGGTCGCGGATGCCTCGCTGTTCCAGGCCCTCGACAGTTCGGTATAAATATTCGGCGCAAGAGCCGAGGTGGCCTGCTGCCGTCGCGAGCACGCCAGCGACAGTCTCAATCGGCTGATAGCCCGTATAAGCGAGCCCAGCTCTGTCGGCGCAGAAGGCGAGCGCTTGCACCCGCACCCCGTCGACATTGACCGCGATCCAGCGTGGCTTGTTCGTGGTGGCCGGACTGGAAACTTCCCGCCGAAGAAGCGCAATCAAGGCGTCACGGCCATTCGGTTCGGGGAGGCGTTGCACCATGCCTTTGCATTGCCCGCCTCGATCCAACACCAGCATGAGCCCGGGGCACTCAGGCGTCCCGCGCCATCGCGTTAAACGCAGGCGAAAGGCGCGATGCCACCCGGGCGTGATCGCGTAACGTTCCTCAGCCACCTCAAAAGCGGGTTTCCAAAGGAGGGAGCCATAGGCGAAAACCCAGACTGGACCGTCAGAAGCTCGCCCCTCGAGGAGGTCGTCGGCTAAAGCTTCGTAGTCACCGTCCGTCATCGGCACAAAACCGGGCGTCGGCCCACTGTCGACGACGAGCCGGTTAGCCTTGGCAACGATCTCTGACGTAAGTTGCATGAGACGACCTCCTTAGCGAATTGATGGTCGCTCAGGCGGGGTTTCATGTCCCGAACAAGTTCTGAAATTTCTGTGAAATCAAGAGAGTCTCGGCTTCACTCCATGAGTGCAAGACTGAGCCAATGGAATTTGGCTGCTTCGCCGCATTATCCCGACAAAGGCGTGGCGAGCGAAAATCGGAGAAATCCTTCTTCCTGCGTTTCAGGCGATTGAATGCGATGGCCGGTGCAACATTGCTTGACCTTGGTGAAAAACCGCTTGATCATTCCGCCTCGACCCACATCAGAATGGTGGGGTCGCTAGTTGATTTGGAAGACTAGGCTCCTGGAGCAAGGCGATGACAAGCTTCGATTCGCGACGCATTTCCAACATTCATCACGACCTGCATCAGCACTTGCCTTCCGAGTCCGCACTGAGAACCAAAGCCCTCGAAAGCCTTCTGGTCGAAAAGGGGCTGATCGATCCTGCGGCTATGGAGGCCTGGATCGAAATGTACCGCGACGAGATCGGACCTAAGCGCGGGGCGAAGGTCGTGGCTCGGGCCTGGAGAGAACCGTCGTTCAAAAGGGCTCTTCTCGAAAATGCGACCGCTGCAATCGAGCAGTTCGGATTTGCTGGGCACGGAACGGGTCATCTGCAGGCGGTTGAGAATACATCAGAGATACACAATCTCGTCGTCTGCACCCTTTGTTCCTGCTACCCATTCTCGATTCTGGGGATTCCGCCTGCATGGTACAAGTCGAACGAATACAGGGCGCGCGCTGTGCGCGAACCGCGTGCGGTTTTGTCGGAGTTTGGCGTGGAAATTCCCCCGACTGTCGAGGTACGGGTCTGGGACTCGACGTCCGAGAGACGATATCTGGTGATACCGCAGCAGCCCAATGGTGTGGAATCCTGGAGCGAAGAGCAGCTCGCGGAGCTGGTCTCGCGTAATTCTATGATCGGGACGCAGAGGGATCTTTCTCCAACCAGGAGGGAAGCCTGATGGACGGCGTTCACGATCTTGGCGGGCGCGAAGGATTTGGCCCCATTTTAGGCAAGGATGACGAGCGTCCCTTCCGTTCGGATTGGGAAATGCGAGCTTTCGATCTCGCCCAGGCTGCCGCTGGCGATGCGGACTGGTCGATTGATTGGTTCAGGCATTGCCGCGAGTTGATCGTTCCGGCCGAATATTTGACGCGGCCATACTTCGATCAATGGGTGGTGACGATCGCAGCCCAGATGATTGATGCCGGCTATCTTACATTGGAGGAACTCGATGCTGGCCGGTCGGCATTTGTACGCCAGCCTGGCTATCCGCCTGAAACCGCAGACGAGGCGCGCGCCTACGTCCAGTCCGCGCGCAGCTACGCGCTTGGTTCAGAGGCGCCGCCGTTGTTCGTCGCGGGCGATGCTGTGCGCGGCAAATCCATGGGACATCCCGGACATACGCGATTGCCGTCCTATGCCCGGGGAAGGCGTGGAAGCGTGATTGCGCATCACGGCGCCCACGTACTGCCGGATGCATCAGCCGCCGGAACGCCCAGAGGCGAGCACCTTTACACGGTTGGCTTTGCCGCGTCCGAGTTGTGGCCGGAAGCCCACGATAGCCGCGATCAAGTTTTCCTCGATCTCTGGGAGAGCTATCTTGAGCGGATCTGACCCCAGGACGGCCCACCTGACGCAAAGGGACAGCGAACCGGGTTTCGCCGAGCCGTGGCATGCTCAGGCTTCCGCGATGGCAAGTTTGTTGGTTGCTTCGGGCGTCATATCAGGAGCGCATTGGTCTGAAACCCTGGGAGTGAAGTTGCGCGAGGCACATCTCGCCGGACAGTTGGATGACACCGAGACCTACTATCGTGCCGTGTTGTCCGCGCTCGAAAGCCTCCTCGATCAAGCTCGCGCGATTTCCGGCAATGAACTAATCCAGCGGCGAGATGCCTGGGAGCGCGCATATTTGCGCACGCCGCACGGACGGCCCGTCGTGCTGAATGGGGACTTAGGACCAAGCGTTCCTGCTCCTGACGAGTTTTCCGAGCTGTCGTGCCAAGAGACCTGGGATGTGAACCTCTTGGCCCACGACACTGCCGGAGGCCTTAGAACATAAATGAGGGATATGGTGGGCCCGGCAGGACCGGAGCCGACGGCCTTAACCATCGAGTTCCCTCCCAGCAGAGAACCTCTGAGGGCAACCGATCGATCAAGCTCGGGTCTGGACGAATTTCCGTACAAACTTTGGCGCTGTGAGGGAAGCAGGTCTGAGCCGTCGACGTCGGCAATGTTATATTCCTATCCAGTTATCGCCGGTTCGTATTTTCGTATCCCTTCAAATCGAGGGATTGATAGTTCGCAATCGAGAAGTCGCCTTACGATCCATCTTCGGACTTTTTTGAAAACCACGCTCGCGAAGGATGTCGGCAAAGCTGAGTTCTATCTGCCGCATCCCTTGGGGGCGCAGTCTGCTCAATCACGGAATGCAACGCGCCCGAGGACGTGCATATGGTAAGGCCCGTCTCAGACAATCTATGGCGCAACACGAAGCGCGTCTTTCCGGTTCACTCGTCAAAACATGAGTTCGACCACTCTGTTGGGTGGAGGCTGAAATACCTAGCCGAGTTGTTCGTAAAAGCTTAACCAATCGAAAAAGCACCAACTTCTGAGGGTTGCCCGAGGCGCGTTTGCGCACAATCTTCTTTGCGCAGCCAGAGCCATGGACAGAGCTGGGACTGCGCTCTGGCGTTTGTCGTGCTCGGCAACGTAGTGAGTGGGAACGGTTGGCATGCTCCTGAACCATCGCATCACGCGCATCACCGTCGGCATCCTGCTTCTGACGCTTGCTGTCGTCGTGGTCCTGCCTGGACTGACCGGCTTTACCAGCCTCGACGGCACCGTGAATGCCCGCTTTGCCGTCATCAACGCACCGATTGACGGGGAAATCGGACAAGCGCCGCCACGCATCGGCACGCCGGTCGCCGAAAACGAGACGCTTCTGACCATCCGCAACGAACGGGTTAATCGGGCGATCCTTGCTTCGCTTCAGGCGGAAGGAAAGACGGCCGCCGATCGCGTCACGGCGCTGGAGCGTGAACGGGACGAACTCGTCGCCTTGCGCAACCAACTCGCCCATCGGCTGGAGAAATTCAAGAACGCCACCATTGCCAGTCTGGAGCGCGAACTTCGCATAATGCAGAAGCGGGTGGAGGTGTCGCGTGCCCAGGACGTCGTTGCAAGGGTAGACCTAGATAGACGGCAGGAACTGGAATCTAAGGGGATATTCACGCGCAAGATGGTCGAGGCGGCAGCCGCCGCCGGCGCGGCCACGGGCGGCGAGGTCGAGATCAGCAATTTGTCGCTCGATCTTCTCGAACAACGGCTGATGGCCCTGCGTGAGGGGATATTCATCGTCGGCGATGGTCAAAACGACGTGCCCTATTCGCGCCAGCGTCAGGACGAGGTGATCGTTCGCATAAACGACATCAACACCCGCATTGTCGAAAACAGCACGCGCGCCGACCAGATTGAACGGCAGCTGGAGGAAGAGGGGAAGCGCGTTCGCAGTCTCGAACAGGCAGAAATAGCGTCGCCGTTCAGCGGGGTGGTGTGGACCCGCAACGTCGTCAACGGCTCCAATGTCATCCTCAACAACGAGCTGTTGCGTATCCTCGATTGCCGCGAACTGTTCGTCGATATTCTCGTTCCCGAAGTCGATTACGACGAGATCTATCCGGGCCGCGAAGCGGAAATCCGGCTTCTCGGCCGGAGCGAAGTCTTCAAGGGGAAGGTGCAGGCCGTAAAAGGCTCATCCGCCGTCGTCGAGAAAGACAATCTCGCCGCCAAGGAGCCGGAGGCCAAGGAGCGCGACGCGAGAATCCGCGTTCAACTCCTCCCCTCGGCTCTCAACACCGATTTCGGCAATTTTTGCCAGGTGGGGCGGTCCGCCCAGGTCCGCATCTCTCGGCACAATCTGCAATTGACACAGTGGATCAAAGGGCTGTGGTTCAACCTCTTCTAGCGCTCGCGCCCACATTGCTGGTGATCGCCTTCTTCCTGCTTGGGCCATCGAACTGGTCGCGGCATCAAAGCTGGGCGCGCACCATCACTTGCGCGGTCGTTGGGGCGGTCGCATTGCGCTACATGGTCTGGCGCCTCTTCGAAACCGTCCTTCCCTATCCCGCTGATGGCGCGAACGTCTGGTGGGTTTGGATCGTCTTTGTCATCGAGCTCCTTGCCTTCACGGAGGTCGTTCTTTTCCTCATCCTGATGAGCCGATACGTCGACCGCAGTCGCGAGGCGGACCGTTTGGGAAAGACGTTCTTCGCGCGCGAGGCGCAGGATCTGCCGACAGTCGATGTTTTCATTCCGACCTACAACGAGCCGCTCGATGTTCTGGAGCGCACGATTGTCGGGGCTTTGGCGCTCGACTATCCGAAGGACAAGTTCAACGTCTATGTCCTCGACGACGGCCGGCGTGATTGGCTGAAGACCTTTTGCGCAGAGCGGGGCGCGGTCCACCTGACCCGGACGGACAATGCGCACGCGAAAGCCGGGAACATGAACAATGGGCTGCGCGCAAGTTCGGGCGATTTCATCGCCATCTTCGACGCAGACTTTGTTCCCTATCGCCATTTTCTCAAGCGCACCTTGCCGTTCTTTTCGGACGAGGGGATCGGGATTGTCCAGACCCCGCAGCACTTCTTCAACGTCGATCCGGTGCAATCGAACCTGGGCCTGGAGAACATCTGGCCGGACGAGCAGCGCCTGTTCTTCGACGAGATCGCGCCCAGCCGCGACGTCTGGGACGTCAGCTTCTGCTGCGGTTCGTGCTCGATCGCCCGCCGCAAGGCCGTCGATGCGATCGGAGGCTTCCCGACGGAGTCGATCACCGAAGACCTGTTGACGACGCTGTCGATGCTGAACAAGGGATACAAGACCCGCTACCTCAACGAACGGCTGTCGATGGGATTGGCAGCCGAGAACCTGACGGGCTATTTTGTTCAGCGGGAACGATGGTGCCAGGGCGGCATCCAGACGCTCTATCTCCACAACGGTCCGTTGCGTGGACCGGGCCTGTCGTTGTTCCAGCGGATCATGTTTCTCCCCATGTCCTGGCTGGTTCAGTACGTGGTGCGCCTGATCGTGTTGATCGTGCCGATCGCCTATCTCTGGTTCGGCGCCTTGCCGCTGCACTTCACGGGCGTTGCCGACTATGTTTCAAATCAGCTTCCGGTGCTCGCGGCCTATTTCCTCCTGATGCTCTGGATAACGCCGACACGTTATCTGCCCGTGGTCTCCAGCGCGGTCGGGACCTTCGCGACGTTCCGCATGCTGCCGACGGTTCTCTCCAGCCTCGTGCGGCCCTTCGGCAAGCCGTTCAAGGTAACCCCGAAAGGCACCGGCAACGAGGCGAACAGTTTCGACGCCTACACGTTTACATGGATTGGCGCATTCATCGCCGTCACGGCGCTCGGACTTCTGATCAACCTCGTGCCGGAAACGGCGCAGGTCCAAGGGTCGTTCTCGGCGATCGGAGCCGTCTGGTCGGGGATCAACATCGTCGTCCTCGTCATCGCGTCGCTGATCTGTTTCGAAAAGCCGCGTCGACTTTTCCAGGCTTTCAAGCTCGATGAGCCCGCCAATGTCGACGGGACGCCGGGGCGCGTGGTCAGCCTCTCGCTCGACAAGGCGGTGGTCGCGGTTCCGCCGGAGGTGCGCTTCGAGTCTGCGCAGGTAATCCTCAGGCTCGACGGTTTCGAGCCGCTGCAGGCTGATCTGAGGCAAGTGACGCAGCGGCGCGGCGACATATCGCGTACCGGCGACAAGCGGCGCTTCTATCTTCACCTTTACTACGACCTCAACGGCAAGGAACGCGACAAGATGATCGTCAAGCTCTATACCGGCCGCTATTCCCAAGACATTCCTGATATCGATAAGGTCGCGGTTTCCGTGAACCTGTTGCTGCGTGCCTTCGGTCGCACCCGTACCGTTTCGTAACCGCAGCTCAATCGGTGCTTATGACTCGCGAATTGCGAAAGCCTCATCGGGCGGAAATGGCGCAGTGTTCATGTATGCGCTCGAATGATCGTATATTGTATCGACTGGCACCTGCCAGCTTCCCCGGGTCTCGCCGCTCTTTTGATGACTGAGTGTTGGTCGTTTAGCGCTAAGAATGGTGGTATGGTGGGCCCGGCCCGGCCCGACTCGAATCTGAAAGAACGAATTCGATCGTCCGGGGTTGAATGATTCGGGTCGTAATCGAGCGCATCAACGACGTTGCTCGCCTTGTCGATCGGGCTAATGGGGCGAGCTTAGACGGAATACCTTAGGCCGCCACTTCGCCGATCAGTGAACCAGCCGGGATGTTCCATTCTTTGCTGAGCTTTCTAATCTGATCCAGATTAATTTCCCGTTTTCCGTTCAGAAGATCGGCCGCCCGCGCTTTCGAACCAATGACCGCCACGAGATCGGCGCGCGTGTAGTTGTTCGCAGCCATCACGGACTTGACCACCTCAACAGGGCTCGCCGTCGGGATTGGATAATGCTTGCCCTCGTACTGTTCGATCAGAAGGACGAGCGCGTCAAAGTGCGCAGCTTCCTCAGAGCCTTCTTCGGGTTCGTCTTCGAAATATGGCCGGACTTCCTTCAGTGCGGCGTTGTACTCGGCCTCACTCTGAAGCGTCCGAAACCCTTTCAAATCCAACATGTCGACTTCCTTTCACGTCAGAATTCTTTGACGTCGATCGCATCGTACTGGGCGTGCGTCCCGACAAACAGGACGAAAATCCGCTTGGAACGAAATGCGACCAGCCCCACAATGCGGTACTTGTTGCCGCCGACGTCGAAGATAACCTTGTTGCCGGCCACCAGATCAGCTGAGTTAAATGTCTTCTTTAACTCGCTAAAATTACTCCAGCTTGCCTTCGATGCGGTAGTATACCATTCCGTCATTGCGGCTCGCGCGGTCTCTCTGGGGACGCCTTTCGGCAAGCTATTCCAAAAGCTGACCAGCGCAGATTTAGCGATAACGTTCACTTGAGTCCCTATTTTACGAATTCCCAATTTGGAAACAAGCACAAAGTTTCCATTTTGGGAATTTTGTTGCGAGTCATTTTTTGATAAGATCCAGTCAACGCTGAATGCAAATCTCGGCAGCACGTCTGGCATACCTCCGAATGCGGGTCCAACTCGGAAAACCCGCCATCCCTTTGGCCGCCAGCGATCAAGTTCACTTATGGGGCTTGGTCGCCTTCACCATCTTTGGGACCTTCCGCGAAACCTCCTCAAGCGTCGTCATAACCCGGTTCACCTGCGAGAGCGTGGACGTCAGCTCAGGAGCATATCGGACAATGAGATACTCTTGAGCTGAGGAGAGCGTTGCCACGTGCGCCAGCGTGCGCTTGCGCAAGACAAGTCCTGCGGCCCCCGCTCTTCGGGCCGGCTCGCCAAGGTCATGTTGTAAGTTGTGGATCGGCTCGTCATCGAGGCCTTTCGCCTGAAGAAGAGCATCGAGATAAAGCTCGATGGCATGAAGAGCCAGCAGCCTTTGCGGAAGATGGTTAGGACTGGATGGGTTCTCACCCAGCTTGACGGCGGCGGCTTTGTATTGCGTCGCCAGGTCCAAAACGTCTCGCACGCCCGTTGATTTGCCGAGGTCCATGTTGCTAGATCTCCCCCTCAGAGTGAAACTGCGGGCTGGGTTCCGACCGCGTCGGCAGTCGTTCGTGACGGTACTGATCGTCTCGCGCACCGTTGATCCGGATGAGGTCCTTCAACAGGGTTCGCAGCTGTGGCCAGGGGGCATCCTCAAGTTTGAGGTCCGGGTCGTGCGTAACGATCAGGCAGTGAAGCTTCGCGGCGACTTCGATCACCGAGGAGACCGGTGCAATCAACAGCACCCGCCCCACGACCCCGGTCTGCTCTGCCAGCTCCTGTTCTAGGGCGGCGACTGCGCTGTAGCCAAGGCGCTGATCAGCGTCCTTCCACCGTTTCCGACGCTCGTTCAGTTCCGACTGTCCGGCTACGACATTCAGCCGCGCGATACGATGGATGGCGGCCAACGAGCGGATCGCGACGGCGCCGTCGTCTCCAACGCTTTCAAATTCAGAAATCGGCAAAGCGCCGGCGGCATGCAGCATATTCGAAGCAAGCCGTTTCCTGAGACGACCGGATCGGATGCAGTGATGATGGTAGGCGTACCAGCGAGGCCACAGTTCCCGAACTGGCGTCGGACCGCTCTCCCTTCGCCCGTCAAGTTCTCCGATACGCGCGCTCAGCAGCTGTCCGGCAACAGGCAGAAGGTTGCGACGATTGATCCGGTAGGGCAGGTTTTTGGGGGCACCATCGTCCGCGTATCTATTTCTACGCGTAATTGCAGGCAAAGTTCTGCTAATCTCAGAATCAGCCATGATCCAAGCTCCAACAAGCTAGATTGTGGTTAGGCTGGTCTCGCGTGCTCCAACACGTGGGCCAGCCGATTGCAGCTTAGGAGGGTATCGTTGCCGAGCGAGATGATCAAGCCAAATCACAGCAGTGCTGTGAAATGAATGCTGTTCAGTGCAGACTCGCTCGAGTCGCCATGGGGTGGGGTATTCGGGATCTGGCCGCTGCTGCCGGCGTTTCGAGCCAGACAGTAAGTCGCTTTGAACGCGGTGAACAGCTGCGAACGCGCACTTTAGACCGGATGCGACAGGTGTTTGAAGCGGCTGGGATAGACTTCATCTGCGACGGAGATGGCTTTGGCATAATGATCAGGAGGCCGCACTTGCTGCCGCTGACGGACCCAGAAACGCGCTGACACGATCGGGGGCGCATGTCGCGCCTAGCCGCGCCGATGCCGGCCCAGTGGTTGGCGGCTCAGACCGTCCTGCCGTTTTCGGCTTGCGATTTTCCAGTGACGCCGTGGTCTGAGCTCGTCCCCCCCCCCCCGGCCAGCCGCTTCGGTACGCTCGGTAGACTGGTTGGTTGGCGAGAGAACCCCGGGCTTTCTCAAACCGGGCTTTTCGGAATAGAATCGCTAGCGCAACTCGAGGGGAAGTCCATGCTGGTTGAGTACGACGATCTGGATAGCTTCGGATTGGCGGAACTGGTGAAGGCGGGGGGCGTGTCAGCTCTTGAGCTGGTAGAGACAGCAATCGCAAGGATCGAAACTCGCAATCCGGCTTTAAACGCCGTTGTTCTCACAATGTTTAATCAGGCCCGGAGCGCAGCATCCACTGTGGATATCACTGCGCCGTTCGCGGGCGTTCCATTTTTGATGAAAGACCTGCTGTCAGCGGTTGAGAGTGTGCCCACATCTCATGGCAACCGCCATTGGGCGCAGCTTGCCGCCGGCGGCGATTCCGAAATCGTAAAGCGCTGGAAGAAGGCGGGGTTGATCATCCTCGGCAAGACCAACACCCCTGAGTTCGGGCTGACGCCTTATACAGAATCCGAAACCTTTGGGGCCGCTCGGAACCCATGGGACCTCGAGCGCACGCCGGGCGGCTCCAGCGGCGGATCAGGAGCGGCGGTCGCAGCTCGCATCGTGCCGCTCGCCTCCGGGGGTGACGGTGGCGGCTCGATCAGGATCCCGGCATCGGCCTGTGGGGTGTTCGGGATGAAGCCAACGCGCGGCCGCACCCCGTCTGGCCCCTATATCGGAGAGCCCTGGGCGGGCTTTGCCGTCGAGCATGTACTGACCCGGTCGGTGCGCGACTCGGCCGCTCTGCTCGACTATGTGCAGGGGGCCGACGTGGGTGCGCCTCACTATCTCCCCCCTTACTCGGGCTCATTCCTCGACGCCGTCAGAGGGCCGTCCCGAATACTACGTATCGCGGTTTCCTCAGCGCCGATGCTCGGTGGTAAAGTCGAACCGGAGGTCCTTGCCGCATTCGCCGATGCGACAAAGCTGCTCTCAGATCTTGGTCACGAAGTCGTCGAGGCAGCGCCCCAAGTCGACGCGGAGGCATTCTCACTATCGTTTCTCACCGTGCTCGCCGCGGAACTGCGTGTGGACATGGAAGACGCGGCTTATGCGGCCGGTGTTCCGATCAGGGTCGAGGATTTCGACGCTTCCACGATCGGCATGGGCCTGCTCGGACAGGCTTTCTCCGCAAGCGATCTTGCAAAGGCCCTGCGCTACCTCAAGCTGGCGGCGCGCGGCGTCAGTTCCTTCTTCGAGACCCGTGACGTGCTGATGACGCCAGTGCTTTCGCGCTTACCCCCGCCGATCGGGGCGCTCCAGCCTTCCCCTCAAGAGAAGACGATCATCCGTGCGATCGGCCGCGCCGAGGCCGGTTGGTTGCTTCGAAAGCTTGGGATTGCCGAACGACTTGCCGCAGACACGTTCGCCTTTATGCCCTGGACGCCGGTGTTCAACGTGACCGGACAGCCTGCAATGTCGGTACCGCTTTTCTGGACGGACGGCGGTTTGCCGATCGGCACGCATTTCGTCGGACGCTTCGGCGATGAGGCAACATTGTTCCAACTCGCTGGCGAACTTGAACGGGCGCGACCATGGTCTGACCGAAAGCCGCCTCTTTGCAGGTGAAGGATGACACGACCGCTCGACGAGATTGAAGGCGTATAATCGCATAAAATATCGTCTGGAGCACCTTTGCTAGCAGCGAGCGCGGCCAAGAGGCTCGATGCACCCGCATGTCGCTCGCCAAGAGGCTCGCATCGACGACCTATCAAGCCTCATTCAACTAAGTTGCAGACAATATTCTTGTGAAAAACCGTTCCTTGGGGCACAATTTATAAACGCAACTGAAACTGCGGCGCTCCCTGAATTCCGGCCATCAAGCGCCGCGGAATAGTTCGCGCGGGAGAGGCTGCGTCATGGGCCAGGGGTTCTTCCTTCTGTTTGCTGCGGGGGCCGTCGTTACCGCCCTTACGGTCGTCCTGGCACGGAACCCTGTTCATAGCGCATTGGCGCTGATGGCGTGTTTCTTGCAAATCTCGGCAATTTTCGTCCTGCTCGAAGCGCCGCTCCTCGCAGTCGTGCAGATCTTCGTCTATGTCGGCGCCATCATGGTCCTCTTCCTGTTCGTGATCATGATGATCGACGTGCGCGAAGCGGTACTGCAGCGTTTTGTGCCGGGGCGAAATCTGCCCGCACTGACCCTCCTCGTCCTGCTTGGGGTCGAGATGCTTGCGCTTGTGCTCTGGAGCGGTCGCTTTTCGGCGGTTGAGCCCGTCGCGTCGCGCGGCGGTGACCAGGTGAGGCAGCTGAGCACGGTCCTTTTCGCCGATTATCTCCTGCCGTTCGAAGTCGCTTCGATCATCCTTCTAGCGGCACTCGTTGGTGCCATCGTGCTCGCCCGGAAGGAGACCGGGTGATGGTTCCGCTCTGGTGGTACATTTCGCTCGCCGTGATCCTCTTCGTGATCGGAGCCGCGGGTGTGCTGCTGAGGCGCAACATCCTGGTCGTGCTGATGTCGCTGGAGCTTATGCTCAACTCGGTCAACATCAATTTCATCGCCTTTGGACGGTACTACGGTGACTTTCGCGGGCAGATCTTCGCGATCTTCGTCATCGCCATCACCGCGGCGGAAGTTGCCGTCGCCCTCGGCATTCTGGTCGCCCTCGTGAGGAACAAGCCCACCCTCAAGGTCGACGACGTGACGACGATGAAAGGATAGCGGCTTGGATCCGGTGCTTTCAATCCGGCCGCTACTTGCCGTCGCCGTCGCAGGGCTGGCGGCACTGGCAGTTCTCGTTTTGAACAAGCACGACAAAATCCGGGATGCCGTCTCGCCGCTTGCTGCGGTCGTCATGTTCGCGATCGTCATCTCGATGGCACCCACGGTGCTTTCGGGTGGTACGCTCGATCTCCGCCTGTTCGAGATCCTGCCGGGCATCGCCTTCGCCTTCCGCGTCGATGCGCTCGGCATGGTGTTTGCCACCGTTTCCTCGCTCCTTTGGATCGTCGCAGCGGTCTATTCCATCGGCTACATGCGGCACCTGAACGAGCACGCGCAGACCCGCTTCTTCGCCTGCTTTGCCACCAGTCTCGCCGCCGCCGTCGGGGGTGCTTTCGCGGCCAATCTGTTCACACTGGTGATCTTCTACGAGGTGCTGAGCCTCGTGACCTATCCGCTCGTCTACCACCACGAGGACGAAGAGGCCTGGGCAGGCAGCCGAAAGTATCTCGTCTACCTGATGGGCGCATCGAAAAGCGTGCTTCTTGCCGCGCTGGCGCTGACCTACCAGATTGCCGGATCGCTCGACTTTGTGCCCGGGGGCCTGATGGCGAGGGTGGACGCCTCGGCGCCGCTGCTGACGATTGTCTATTTCTGCTACCTTTTCGGCTTCGCCAAGGCCGCCGTGATGCCGATGCACGCCTGGCTGCCCGCCGCAATGGTTGCACCGACGCCGGTGAGCGCGCTCTTGCATGCAGTGGCCGTGGTCAAGATGGGCGTGTTTTGCGTGTTGCGCTTGGTGTTCGATGTCTTCGGCGTGGATCTGGTCGCAAGGCTGGGGCTCGGCATCGCAACGGCCTATCTCGTCTCCTTCACCATCCTTATGGCGTCGATCTATGCTCTGACCCGCGACGACCTGAAGGCGCGGCTTGCCTATTCGACGGTGAGCCAACTCTCCTACGTGGTGCTGGGTGCTGTGCTTTTGTCTCCGGTCGCGATGATCGGCGGCATCATTCATATCGCCGTGCACGCCTTCTCCAAGATCACGCTGTTCTTCTGCGCCGGATCGATCTACTGCGCCTCGGGAAAACGAAACATCAGCGACATGGCCGGCATCGGCCGCCGGCTGCCCTGGACGATGGGAGCCTTTTTCGTCGCTTCGCTGAGCATGATCGGCGTGCCGCCAACAGCGGGGTTCGTCAGCAAGTGGTATCTTGCGCTCGGCTCGGTCGAAGCCGGCGAGATGGCTTTCCTCGTCGTCCTCCTGGCAAGCTCGGTCCTCAACGCTGCCTACTTCCTGCCGGTGAGTTATATCGCCTTTTTCGGAACAGAGGCGCCGGGAGAGGCAGAACCTGTCCGGGAAATTCCGCTGGTAACGATCCCGCTGGTGGCGACCGCTGCCCTGTCGCTGCTGATGGGCATCTTCCCCGGTTATTTCATCGCCTTGGCGGAAGGAGTGGTCAGATGATCAGGAACATCGTCGATTTCTTTGGCGACGAGCGCTATGCGCGGTCTCGCCGCCGGTTGTTCTATCTCGTGCTCGTTCTGATCGTCGTCGCCGATTCCCTGGTTCCGCGCGACCACGCCGAATATCTGTGGGACCGCTTGCCCGGCTGGTCGGCGGCTTATGGTTTCGGCTCCTGCGCGCTCATCATTTTCGTCTCAAAGTTCCTCGGCCACCAAGTCGGCCTCATGCGGCGCGAGGACTACTATGATTGACTTCGTCCATCCCGGCATCCTGTTCATTCTCGGCGCCGTGCCAATCCCGTTCCTGAAGGGATCGGTCCGCAAGGTCTTTCTGGTGCTCGTTCCTGCTCTGGTCATCGTCGCGGTGTTGACGATGGAGCCAGGCAGTTATGGCGCGGCGCGCGTCTTCGGGCAGGAAATCCTGTTTGCAAAGGTCGACAAGCTCAGCATCGTCTTTGCCACCGTCTTCACCATCATGGCGCTGATCGGCATGGTTTACGCGCTGCATCTGCCGCGGGCAGGTCAGCATGTGGCGGCCTTCGTCTATGTCGGCAGTGCGCTCGGTGTGGTGTTTGCCGGTGACTATCTGACCCTCTACCTCTTCTGGGAGGGCATGGCGTTCGCCTCTGCCTATATGGTCTTTGCGCAAGGGGGCGAACGCGCGATCCGTGCGGCCTTCCGCTATCTGATGGTGCACGTCACGGGCGGCGTCGCTCTGCTTGGTGGCATCGTGCTCCACGGGTTCGCCGCCGGTTCATTGCTCTTCGGTCCGATCGCCGGAGGCGGTGCCGCGGGAGCAATGGATATTGGCGGCTATCTGATCCTTGCGGGCTTTTTGTTGAATGCCGCGGTGCCGCCGCTGAACGCCTGGCTGACGGACGCCTATCCCGAAGCGACCGTCACAGGGGCGGTGTTCATGAGCGCCTTCACCACCAAGACGGCCGTCTACGTGCTGGCGCGCGCATTCCCGGGGACCGAGCTTCTCGTCTGGCTCGGTGCTGTGATGGCACTCTACGGCGTCATCTACGCGGTGTTGGAAAACGACTGTCGGCGGCTGCTTGCCTATCACATCGTCAGCCAGGTGGGTTACATGGTGGCGGGCATCGGGATCGGCACTGAAATGGCGGTAAATGGAGCCACCAGCCATGCCTTCGCACACATCCTTTATAAGGCGCTTCTCTTCATGGGGGCAGGGGCGGTGATTGAGGTCACCGGACGGCGGAAACTGACCGAGCTCGGCGGGCTCTACAAAACCATGCCGCTGACGGTGGCGCTCTATATGGTTGGCGCCTTCGCGATCTCAGCCTTTCCGTTCTTCTCGGGTTTCGTCACCAAGTCGATGGTGATCGCCGCCGCCGGTCAGGATCACAGGGCACTCGTGGTTCTGGTACTCACGATGGCATCGGCAGGCACGTTCCTGCACACGGGCCTCAAGCTACCGTACTACATGTTTTTCGGGCCTGATCGAAAGCTGGAGGCGCGCGAGCCCCCCAGTAACATGCTGGTTGCGATGGGTATGGCGGCAGTGCTCTGCATCGCGATTGGCGTGTTCCCGGGACCGCTCTATGCGCTCCTTCCCTATCCGGTCGCCTTCGAGCCCTATACGGGCGCGCATGTCACCGAGAGCCTCGGTCTGCTGATGTTTACCGCACTGGGCTTCGTGCTGTTCCTGAAAGCGCTCGATCCGGAAAATACCATCAGCATCGATACGGACTGGTTCTACCGCAAGGGGGCGCGAGCCTTCCTGTGGTTCGCCGAGAGACCGCTGGCGCGATACGAAAAGGCAGTGAGCAATGTGTCCGACGCTCTGGTCCTGCCGCTCCTGCACGGGACGGCGCGCGCCGGACTGCGGGTGGATCTTAACGGCGTCGATGCGGCGGTGAACGGGCTTGCCCGCGCCATCCTTGCTGGCGGCGGCGCGTTGCGGCGGTTGCAGACCGGCATGGTCACCCACTACGCGTTGGCGATGATCGCCGGCGTGATCGCGGCGATCACTGTTTTTGCCGTCGTGTGGCAGTAGGGGGTGTGATGGCGTTCCCGCTCCTCAGCCTGATCGTCTTCATACCGGCCGCCGGGGCGGCGGTCTTGATGCTTCTGCGCAGCGACGAGGCGGTGCGGTGGGCAGCGCTCGCCTTCACCTTGCTCGACGTGGCGCTCGCCATTGCGATGCTGTCCGGTTTTAATACCGGGAGCCCAGAGATGCAGTTTGTCGAGAAGCACCCGTGGGTGCCGGCGCTCGGCATATCCTTTGCGCTCGGCGTCGACGGCATCAGTGCGCTCTTCGTGTTCCTGACCGCGCTTTTGGGCTCTGTCTCGGTGCTCGCCTCATGGGTCGCCATCGACCGCAAAGTGAAGCAGTTCATGGTCTGCCTGCTCGCCATGCAGACCCTGATGTTGGTCGTATTCACGGCCCTCGACCTGTTTCTGTTCTATGTCTGCTGGGAGGCGATGCTGATCCCGATGTATCTGATCATCGGGGTCTGGGGCGGCAATGGCCGGGTCTATGCGGCGTTCAAGTTCTTCCTCTACACCCTGGCGGGCAGCCTCCTGTTCCTGATCGGCGTCATCGTTCTTTACTTCGAGGGCGGCAGGACGTTCGACATCCTTGCCTTGATGGCACTCGACCTGCCGTTCGACATTCAATCCTGGCTGTTTTTTGCCTTCCTCGTCGCATTCGCGGTCAAGGTGCCGATGGTCCCGCTCCATACCTGGCTGCCGGACGCCCATGTGCAGGCTCCGACGGCCGGCAGCATCATCCTTGCCGGCGTACTCCTGAAGATGGGGGCCTATGGATTCCTGAGGTTCTCGCTGCCGATGCTGCCGGAGGCTTCAGTCTATTATTCGACCTTGATGATGGCGCTCTCGGCACTCGCGATCGTTTATGGCGGGCTGCTTGCCTTGGCGCAGGACGATTTGAAGAAGCTGGTGGCCTATTCCAGTATCAGCCATATGGGCTTCGTGACGCTTGGGATTTTTGCCCTCAACCCGCTCGGGCTTCAAGGCAGCATCCTGCAGATGTTCAATCACGGCGTGACGACCGGCGCGCTCTTTCTGTTCGTCGGCCTGATCTACGAGCGCACCCACACCCGCAGCATCGCCGACTATGGCGGCTTGATGAAGGTGGCTCCCGTTTACACCGGATTTCTGGCGCTGTTCGTGCTGTCGTCGATGGCGTTGCCGGGAACGAACGCGTTCGTGGGCGAGTTGCTGGTGCTGTCGGGCGGGTTTGCGGCCAACCTCACCCTTGGCGCAGTCGCCGTATCGGGCGCATTGCTGAGCGCGGCCTATCTGCTTGGCATGTACCGGAAAGTGGCGCTCGGTCCGGCAACCGTCGGCGCGCGGTTCAAGGTTCGTGACGTCAATGGCCGCGAACTGGTGGCGATCCTGCCGCTTGCCGTCTTCGTGCTTTGGGTCGGGTTCTACCCCAAGCCCTTTCTCGCCATCATCGACAGCTCGGTCACGCATCTTTTGCAGCAGGTCCACGACAGGGGGAACGGCCCATGACCGCCGCAACGCTCCTTGCGTCGATCCTTGTAAGCCTGCCCGAAATCATCGTGATTGTCGGGTCCTCAATCCTGTTGATTGGCGGGCAACTCTTGCCGAAGGGAAAGGACGCTCTTCTTGTCTGGGCGTCGGTCGCGGTCGTGCTGCTTGCCGTCCTGGCGACATTCACGCTGTCAGGAGAGGCGCAGCCGGCCTATGCGGGCATGTTCGTCACCGACCCCTTCTCCATCTTCTTCAAATCGCTGTTCTACCTGTCGAT
This sequence comes from Ensifer sp. ENS07, assembly GCF_014852185.1. Lineage (NCBI taxonomy): Bacteria > Pseudomonadati > Pseudomonadota > Alphaproteobacteria > Hyphomicrobiales > Rhizobiaceae > Ensifer > Ensifer sp. ENS07. Next base: position 71,281 of record NZ_JACVBE010000006.1, read on the forward strand.
CCTGCTCACGTTCCTGCTCTCGCGAAACTATGCCAATATCGAAGGGATCGGCGGCAGCGAATACTATGTGCTGCTGCTGCTTGCGCTCGCCGGCATGATGATCATGGCGTCTGCGACCGATCTCCTGTCGATCTATGTCGGCCTCGAACTGATGGTGCTGTGCACCTACGTGCTGACCGGCTTCCTTCGGCGTGAACAACGCTCAAACGAGGCGGCGCTCAAATACGTCATCCTCGGCGCCGTCTCGACCGGGATTTTTCTTTACGGCGTCTCGCTGGTCTACGGCCTTACCGGCACGACGCAACTGGATCGGATGGCGGCGGCAGTCAGCAATGATCCGCTCGATCCGGGCTTGCTGCTTGCGGTGGTCTTCATCGTCGCGGGGCTGGTCTTCAAGATTGGCGCGGTGCCGTTCCACATGTGGGTGCCGGATGTCTACGAGGGTGCCCCGACGACGGTTACCGCCTTCATGTCCGTCGGGCCCAAGGCGGCAGGCTTTGCGGTAATCCTCAGGGTGTTCCTCAACCCGTTGGTCGCAAGCTCCAACGTCTGGATCATACTGGCCGTTATCGCGGTGGTGACGATGGCGCTCGGCAGCTTCGTGGCGCTGGTGCAGGATAACTTCAAGCGCCTGCTCGCCTATTCCAGCATCGCCCATGCCGGCTTTGCCATTTTGGGCATCGTTGCCGGCGGTGCAGACGGGATCGCCAGCGTAATGCTCTACCTTCTGATTTACACCTTCATGAACCTCGGCATCTTCGGCGCCGTCATCATGATGCGCAACGGCAATTTCTCGGGCGAAGTCATTGAGGACTATTCCGGCTTCGCCAAGCGGCATCCGGGGCTGGCGCTGTTGATGTTGCTCTATCTGTTTTCGCTGGCTGGCATTCCGCCGACGGCAGGCTTCTTTGCAAAGTTCTACGTTCTGGTCGCGCTCGTCGAGCGTGGTTTCGTCCTTTTGGCGGTGATCGCGGTGCTCCTGAGCGCCGTCGCCGCCTATTTTTACATTCGCATCGTCATGGTGATGTTCATGCGCGAACCGGAGCGGGCGTTCGAGCCGGCCCTGACGCCCCTCGTCGGTGCCGCACTCGCCGTCACCGCCGCCGGCACGATTGGCATCGGCCTGTTTCCGGCGTGGTTTCTGAAGCTCGCCCAGCAGTCGGCCTTCGGCGGCTGAGCGATCGCATTTGCATTGGCCTATCCGACAGAATAAACTAGCAGTTTAGGAAAGGAATGCCCTTAGCCGCCTACTGGGCGGCCGCGTTACCGGCCCGAAGGAGCCGATCGCGGCTTGACCAACGCCCCGATGGGTGACCGGGCTGCGCGATATGTCTGCAGCGGATTTCCTGCCGGTTCTTTTCATGATCGCCGGAATTGTTCTGGTGGTGGGGGCGACGCTTTTTGTTTCCTCGCTGTTGCGGCCGTCCAATCCCTATCCCGAAAAGAACATGCCCTATGAATGCGGAATGGACCCGGCAGGCGAGGCAGCCGGGGGACGCTTCAGGGTGCAGTTCTTCATCCTTGCGATCCTCCTGGTCGTCTTTGATGTCGAGGCGATGTTTCTCTTCCCCTGGGCAGTCGTCCTCAAAGAGATTGGTCTTGTCGCTTATCTCGAAATGTTCGTCTTCATCGTGCTGCTTCTCGTGGGTTTTGCCTACGCCTGGCTGAAGGGAGCGCTGGAATGGGAGGAGTAGGAAACACGATCCAAGACAGCGTGCTGTTCACCACGGCCGAGAGCGTCATCAATTGGAGCCGGAGATCGGCCTTGTGGCCCGAGACCTTTGGCATCGCCTGCTGTGCCATCGAAATGATCTCGGCCGGTTGCGCGCGCTACGATCTCGACCGGTTCGGCGTGGTGTTTCGCCCTTCGCCGCGGCAGTCCGACGTGATGATCATCGCCGGCACGGTGACCCGGAAGTTCGCCCCCGTCGTGCGCCGGCTCTATGACCAGATGCCGGAGCCGCGCTGGGTGATCGCCATGGGCACCTGCGCTATTTCGGGCGGCGTCTACAACACCTATGCCGTGGTGCAAGGGTCTGAAACCTTTGTGCCGGTCGATGTGCACGTGCCCGGCTGTCCGCCACGGCCCGAGGCGCTGATGCATGGCTTCCTGCTATTGCAAGAAAAGATCAAGAAGTCCCGCGCACTGGCCGGAACGCCTCTCGATCGGGTGGCGACATCATGAGTGTCGAGCCGTCTCTCAATCGCGCTTTGATCCTGGAGCGCTTCGGGGAAGCGATCGAGGATCTCGGAACTGCGCATGGCATCGATGTCTTCGTGGCTCCGCCCGAAAAGATCGTCGAATTCTGCCGGTTCCTGAAGGACCAACCCGAGTTCAGGTTCAACTTCCTTTCCGACATCTGCGGCGTTGACCATTATCCCGAAACGCCGCGCTTTGAGGCGGTGTACCATCTCTATTCGCTGCCCAACCGCTGGCGTGTCCGCATCAAGTGTCGACTTGGCGATCCGCCTGAGATTCCTTCGGTCACCGGAGTCTGGCGCACCGCCAACTGGCACGAGCGCGAAGCCTGGGACATGTATGGCATCCGGTTCCAGGGGCATCCCGACTTGCGCCGGATCTATATGTGGGAGGGCTTCGAGGGCTTTCCCCAGCGCAAGGACTTCCCGCTTAAGGGGTACAAGGACAAGCTGAACCCGTTTGGTGCCGAAGGGCCGCCGCCGACCCAGCCCGACCTCGCCACGCGGAACATTCCATAGGGGGGAGGGAGGAAGTGCGGGCGGTTTCCTTTTGGACCGACCCGAAACCACATGAACCACGGAGACCGATCGATACCGGAAAGTTGAGATGACCGAAGTCACCGAGCTCACGAGGCCGGAAGGAGAAGCGCTCAACAGCAAGGAAGTGCTTCTCAATCTCGGACCCCAACACCCCAGCACCCATGGGGTCCTCCGGCTCGTGCTCGAACTGGACGGCGAGTATGTCAAGCGGGTGGACCCCCATATCGGCTACCTGCATCGCGGCACGGAAAAACTGGCAGAAAGCTTTACCTATACGCAGATCTTCCCGCTGACCGACAGGCTCGACTATCTCTGCCCGCCATCGAACAACCTGGCCTTCGCGCTTGCAGTCGAGAAGCTGCTCGGCATCGAGGCCCCGATCCGGGCACAATATATCCGCGTGATGATGGCGGAACTCGCGCGCATCTCCGGTCATCTTTTGATCACCGGCGCGCTGCCGATGGATCTCGGCGCCATGACCGCGCTGCTTTATGTCATGCGCGAGCGCGAAATGATCATGGATCTCCTCGAAATGGTCACCGGTGCACGCATGCACACCTCCTTCTGCCGGGTCGGTGGGGTGCGCGAGGACCTGCCTGATGGGTTCTTCCCAAAGATCAGGGAGTTCTGCGACATCTTCCCAAACCGCATCCGCGACTATGAGCGGCTCCTCGAAGACAACAGGGTGTTCCTGAAACGCACCCAAGGGATCGGCGTCATCACTGCCGACGACGCCGTTGATCTCGGCCTCAGCGGTCCGAACCTGCGTGCTTCCGGCGTCGACTGGGACATCCGTCGTGACGAGCCCTACGAAATTTACGACCGGCTCGATTTCAATGTCATCACGCGCGACGAAGGCGATTGTTATGCGCGCTGGCGATGCCGGGTCGATGAGATGCGTGAAAGCATGCGCATCATCGAACAATGCATCGACCAGATGCCCGAGGGGCCGTTCCAGGTCGACATGCCGACGATTGCCTTCCCCGTCGACAAGGAACGGGTGCATTGCTCGATGGAGGCATTGATCCAGCATTTCGACCTGTCGGCCTATGGCTTCAGCGTGCCGAAGGGCGAGGTCTATTCGGCAATCGAAGCGCCCAAGGGGGAGCTCGGCTTCTACATCATCAGCGACGGATCGCCGAAACCGTTCCGCATGAAGGTCAGGGCACCCTCGTTCGTCAACCTTCAAGGCGTCTTCGGCGTCACGAACGCCCGCTATCTGGCGGACATGATCGCCGTGCTCGGCAGCCTCGATCCTGTGATGGCGGAGGTCGACAAGTAGCGGAGATTTGGACGTGATGGCGATGCGCGAGAAGATCGAACAGGCGGCGGCGCGGTATCCCGACCAGCGCTCGGCGATCATGCCCGCACTTTTGATCGCGCAGCGCGAACATGGCCATCTGCCCGGCCCGGTGCTGGAAGAGGTCGCCGAAATCCTCGGCGTCGAGCGGATCTGGGTCTACGAGCTCGCAACTTTCTACACGCTCTTCCATACCGAGCCGGTGGGCAAGTTCCACCTACAGCTCTGCGACAATGTCTCCTGCATGCTGCGGCGATCCGAGGATCTGCTGACGCATCTGGAGAACGTGCTCGGGATCAAGAAGGGAGGCACGACCGGGGATGGGCTGTTCACGCTCTCGACGGTCGAATGCCTAGGCGCCTGTGAAATGGCTCCGGTCATGCAGGTCGGCGACGACTATCACGGCAATCTCGACATCGAGCGGATCGACACACTCCTTGCCCGGCTGCGCGCCATGGTTCCGCACGCGGCCGGCGCCGATCTCGCTGCCGTCGAACCGCCGGGGGAATAACCATGTACGAACCGGTTCTTTTGAAGAATGTGAACGTGCAGGATGGGCATCTTCTTTCCACCTATGAGGCCGGCGGCGGCTACCGAGGGCTTCACAAAGCCCTCAAGGAACATACGCCCGACGACATCATCGATCTTATCAAGCGGTCGAACCTGCGTGGCCGCGGCGGAGCCGGGTTTCCGACCGGCATGAAGTGGAGTTTCGTCCCCAAGCGGGCCGACAAGCCGAAGTATCTCTGCTGTAACGCCGACGAAGGGGAGCCTGGCACCTTCAAGGACCGGATCGTCATGGAGCGCGACCCGCACCAATTGGTCGAAGGCATGGCGATCAGCGCCTATGCGATCGGAGCCGAGGTCGCCTATGTCTACATTCGCGGCGAGTATGTGCTGGCGATCAGGCGGCTGGAACAGGCGATTGCCGAGGCCAAAGCCAAAGGCTATCTCGGAACACGGATACTGGGCTCGGACTTCAATTTCGTCGTCCACGTCCATTGTGGTGCTGGTGCCTATATCTGTGGCGAAGAGACCGCCATGCTCGACTCGCTCGAGGGCAAGAGGGCGCAGCCGCGCCTGAAGCCGCCGTTCCCGGCGGTTGCGGGGCTCTATGCCAGCCCGACCGTCATCAACAATGTCGAGACGCTGGTCTGCGTGCCGCATATCGTGGCGCGGGGCCCTGACTGGTTCCGCGGTATCGGACCCGAAAAGAGCCCAGGCCCGAAGCTCTATTGCGTCAGCGGGCAAGTGCGCATGCCCGGCCTCTACGAGCTGCCGATGGGGATCCCGCTTCGAGAACTGGTCGAGGACCATGCCGGCGGGCCGCCGGCCGGTCGCAAGATCAAGGCGGTAATACCAGGTGGTGTTTCCGCCCCGGTGATCCCGGAGCCGGGCCTGGACGTCGGAATGGACTTTGACTCGCTTGCTGCTGCCGGCACGATGCTGGGTTCGGCAGGCGTGATCGTCGTCGACGACACGACCTGCATGGTCAAGGTCGCCACCCGCATCATCGAGTTCTTTCACCACGAGTCCTGCGGCAAGTGCACGCCTTGCCGTGAGGGGTTGAACTGGGTTGTGAAAGTGCTGCGCCGGATCGAGGCGGGCGAGGGCGCCCCCGGCGACATGGAGCAGCTGGATATGCTCTGCAAGGGCATTTTCGGCAATACGTTTTGTGCTTTGGGTGACGGTGCTGCGATGGGGTTGCGGGCCTCGCTTGCGCATTTCCGCGACGAATTCGTCGCCCATATCGAGGAGCGGAAGTGTCCATTCCACTGAGGAGCGCTCTAGCGCGGGCGAGTAAGTCATGGTGAGCGTTACGATCAATGGGCAAACACTGGAAGTTGCGGCCGGCTCCACTGTGTTGCAGGCCGCTCAGCGCTTGGGCATCGAAATTCCGACCTTCTGCTACCTGAAGCGCCTGCCGCCGCTTGCCTCCTGCCGCATGTGTCTCATCGAGATCGAGGGACTGCGGCGGCTACAGCCGTCCTGCGCCACAGCCGTCACTGAAGGCATGGTCGTGCGAACGGACACGCCGCTGATTGATGAAACACGTTCGTCCATGCTCGACATGCTGCTTGCCAACCACCCGCTCGATTGCCCGATCTGCGACAAGGGCGGCGAGTGTGAGCTTCAGGACATGGTGATGGCCTATGGCCCGGGGAGAAGTCGCTTTCACGATCCCAAGCGCGTCTTCCATTCTCGCGACATTCGCCTGAGCCCGGTCGTCATCATGAACGTCAACCGTTGTATCCAGTGCCAGCGCTGCGTGCGCATGTGCGAGGAGGTCGTCGGCGCGGTCGCCCTTGGCACTGTCGAGAAAGGCATGGATACGGCCGTCACCGGCTTTGAGGGCAGTCTTGCCAGTTGCGACCAGTGTGGCAACTGCATCGAAGTTTGTCCGGTCGGCGCGCTGATGAGCTTTCCCTATCGCTATAAGGCTCGGCCCTGGGATCTCGCCGAGGTCGACACGATCTGTCCGCATTGCGGCACGGGATGTCAGCTGACCGTCGGCGCGCGCAAGGGCGAATTCATGCGTGTCCGGTCCAAGGAGGAACACGGCGTCAACCGCGAAACGCTCTGCGCACGCGGCCGTTTCGGCCTAGACTTCATCGAAGGGCATGATCGGATCAAACGACCGATGATCCGCCGCGACGGCACTCTTGTGCCGGTCTCCTGGGACGAAGCAGGAGACTATCTGCGCCGGCGGCTAGCAGCGGTCGAAAGCAAGGCTTCCGGCGGACTTGTCTCGCCGCGCCTGCCCAATGAAGTTCTCTATCAATTCCAGAAGCTCATGCGCACGGTCTTTGCGACCAACAATATCGACTGCTCGTCGCGCTGGTCCACACCCTTCGACGCGCTTGCCCCGCTGATGGCGAGCTACAGTCGTGCACCTTTGACGGACGTGATCGGCGTCGACCACGTGCTTGTCATCGGCGGCAACGTGACCGAGGAAAACCCGGTTACCGAATATCTTCTAAGGGATGCCGCCAGGCGGCGCGGGACTGGATTACTGATGCTCTCGACGCGACCGTCCCGCCTCGACGCCGATGCTAAGGCTCTGGTTCGTGTGCCGCCCGGGGGAGAGGTCGCGAGCCTTGCAGCCGTGGTTGCCGGACTTGCTGCGGCCGCCGGTGACAAACTGTCAGGTGACGCTCTTGCGGAGATCGCACTGATAACCGCCGGTCCGGTAGCCAGCAATGGCGGCGATGGACCGGATCGTCTGGCCGCAGCACTCAACGAAGGCGGCACTGTCACCGTGCTTGTCAGTGTCGACCTCCTGAGATCGTCAGACGCGCGGGGAGCGTTGCAACAACTCACCAATCTCTTGCAACTGCTTCGCCTCCTCGGCAAGACCCCAGCATTGCAGGTCCTCTTCGACCGCGCCAACCAGCTGGGCGCCTTTGATATGGGGGCCCTGGCGGGCGGCTTGCCGGGGCTGCAGCCGGTTGTCGACGAGACGGCGCGCGCCGCTCTTGCCCGGAACTGGGGCGCCGAAATCCCTGATGGGCCGGGTGCTGATCTCGACGCGATGCTGGATCTCTGCGTGGCTGGGCAAATGGGGGCGCTCTACCTTGTCGGAACTGACCCCCTGATCGCCTATCCGGACAGGGAGTTCATGGCGCGGGCCCTTGGTGCTGCTGGCCTGTTGATCGTCCAGGACAGTTTCCTTACGGAGACGGCCGCACTGGCCGAGGTCGTCTTGCCAGCGGCGGGCTACGGTGAAGAGCCCGGCAGCTTTACCAACAACGAGGGTCGCATCCAGCAGGTCGCCAAGTTCCGGGAACCAGTCTTTGAGGCGCGGGGCAATCTCGCTATCTTCGATTTTGTCGCAGCTGAGCGCGGCCAAATATTGCAGCCTTCGACGCATGTCGCGATTTTCGATGAGATCGCCCGGCTGATACCGGCCTATCAGGTGCTCACCTGGACCGGACTTGGTGCCGACGGTGCCTTCACGAAAGAAGGCCCGACGCCACCGGCGGAAGCCTTCCATGCACCGCCGACCGTTTCGCAACCGCACGACGGGCTCGTGCTCGTCACCGGCAACTGTCTGTTCCACAATGGCTATCTGACCGAGCGTTCGGAGATCTTGAACACGGTCGCCAACGATCCTTATGTCGCGATGAGCGCTGAGGATGCGGCTAAGCTTGGCCTTTCGGACGGCGACCAGGTGGTCGTTTGTTCAACCCGCGGTGAACTGGTAGCGCAGCTCAAGGTCGAAAAGCCGTTTCCCAAGGGGCTCGTCTTTGTTCCCGAAAACTATCGGTCTCTTCGCCTCAACAGCTTGATGAGGCGAGGTGAATACCCGTGTCCGGTTAAGGTTCACAAGGCAGAAACAGCGCACGCAATCGAGGGCACGAACCGGGTCTGGCGAGGAGCATGAGGATCTGCGCGCGAGACGCCTGCACGGTCTCTTGTCCCCGCCAGTGGGTGCAAAGCCACTCTCAGTGGTAGCCGGCCCCGGCAATGTATTCGTGCAGGTGCCGCTCCGTGCGCTGCGCCTCGTCGAGCCGGTGCTTGACCACGTCGCCGATGCTGACGACGCCGACAATGGCCTCCTCCTCAATGACCAGCACATGACGTGTGCGTCTCTGGGTCATGATCGACATCACCAGGGGCAGCCCATCGACAGCCGCGCAAATCGCCACGTTGCGGTTCATGATGTCGGCGACCGGCATCAGCGCTGCCTCTGGCCCGTATTCCGCAAGCGCGTTGCAGCAATCCCGCTCCGATAGCGTGCCCAGATACCTTCCGGGCGCGTGGCTGACGACCACGAAGCCGATATTGTTGTCACGAAAGAGCCGCAGGATCTCCACCATCGTCTGGTCGGGAGCGACTGCGATCACCCCAGCACCCTTATCCTTCACGATTTCACCGACAAGCATTTGAGCCTCCTATCTGCGCGCCCCGGTTTGCTGCTCCTCACGTTCGCCGGATATTGCGCCACCAGTTGTATCCATGCGGCTCGCTCGTTTCGACCAGCACGCCCTCATCCGTATTCAGGCGTGCGGTGACGACACCACCGCCGGTCATTGCCTTTCCAGGTTTTTCGAGCAGATCGTCGCGTCCGATCACGAGGTCGCGTGACGAAAAACTCGAGAATTCGTACTGCTGGCCAAGTGCGATGGCGTCCGCAGGGCAGGCGTCTTCACAGAGGCCGCAGAACAGGCACCGGGCCGTGTCGATCTCGAATTTTGCCGGGTGTCGGTTGCCGTTTTCGTCCTCGTAGGGAACGACTTCGATGCAGTCGCAGGGGCAGATGCGAGCGCAAAGCTCGCACGCAACACACTTGATCTCGCCCTCTTCGTCGCGTTTGAGGAAGTGATGGCCGCGATAGCGAGAGTAGGGGAGCCATTTCTCCTTGTCCGGATACTGCATGGTCACCGGCTTGGAGAACATATAGCCAAAGGTCAGCGCAAAGGCGCTCGCCAGATCCGCAAAAAGCGCCCAGCCGATCCATGTTCCAGCTCTGTCGACTACGCGTGACATCGTCGCGCCGTTCTACAGCGGCGTGCGTCTCTTCCGACGCAGGAGGGTCGCTGTAGTCCCTTCGATTGCTGCACGCATCTTCATCAGATCGACATCGAACCTAGAAGGCGCGTGGAGAAGCCGCCCTGGCTCCTAAGTGAAAGCAATACCAGTGATAATTATGTTCGCCATTGACAGAGGAAGCAAGACTTTCCATCCGATCGCCATCAGTTGGTCATAGCGATAGCGGGGCAAGGTGAAACGGAACCACATAAACACATAAATGAAGAATGCCACTTTGAGCGCAAACCAGAGAAGCGGCGGCAGCGGAATGAGAATACCGTTCCAGCCGCCGAAAAACAGGATGACGGAGAGGACCGATACCAGGAGCACGATGACGTATTCGCTGACCATGAAGAACGCGAAACGGATACCGCTGTACTCGGTATGGAACCCTGCACCGAGATCCCCTTCCGCTTCGGCCAGGTCGAAGGGAATGCGCTGCGCTTCGGCCAATCCGGCAACGAAGAAGACGAAGAACCCGATCGGCTGATAGACGATGTTCCAGAGATCACTCTGGGCGCGCACGATGTCCACCAGGCTCATCGACTGTGCGAGCATCACGACGCCGACGACTGCGAAACCCATCGGGATTTCGTAGCTGATCATCTGTGCGCAGGTCCTCAGACTGCCGAGAACGGCGTATTTGCTGTTGGCGGCCCAGCCGCCGAAGATGACGCCATAGACCTCCAGACCGATCACCGCGAAGACGAAGAGCAATGCCACATTCAGGTTGGAAACGTAGAGCGTGATCTCTGCATTGAGCACTGAGACGGTCTCGCCGAAGGGGATTGCGACAAAAACCACAAAGGGCGGAGCGAGCGCCAGGATTGGCGCCAGCTTGAATAGGAAGCGATCTGCCTCTGCAGGGATATGATCTTCTTTCGTCAGGAGCTTGATACCGTCAGCCACCGGCTGCAGCAGGCCGTGCCACCCCACGCGCATCGGACCCATGCGCTGCTGCATGTGACCGGCAATCTTTCGTTCCAGCCAGGTCAGCGGCAAAGGCAAGAGTAGAAGCATTGCGATCAGCAATGCGATCTTGAGGGCGATAAGGCCAAGGGCGACGAGAAGTTCCATGATCCGCGGCCATCTATTCGACAGGCAGAAACGTGACTGGGCCCGACCTGGCTTACTCTTTAAGCGGGTCCTTCCAGCTTTCTCCATTTTCTCACGAAACGGCGGCCGTGGACAGGCTGCCGTTTCCTATTCTGGGCTTGGCGGCCAATGCCGAGTTCGTCAACGCGCCGACTGCGGGCAGGTATCGACATTCTCGTTGGACAGCAGGAATTGATCGTTCACGTTCGTGAAGCATTCATCGCCAGAAGCCGGGCATTGGGTCCGACGCCTGTATTCAAAGTTTGTCTGCCCCCATCAAACGGGATGCTGTGTAAGAATTCCCCAACTCGCACCGGGCGGATCACCGCTTTTACGGCCGCGCCGGTGACCTTCGTTTCGTGGGGAAAACAATGGATCTGCAAAAGATCAAGACGCTTCTCGATTTTGTCGGGCGATCGTGTGTCTCGGAGCTGACAGTCAGCGATGCAGACACGACTGTCGTCATTCGCAATCCGGCCCGTCAAGCCGCGGCCAGTCTGGAAATCTCGGCCCCGGTGCCCGCAAAGCCTTCGACCGCCGAGCCGGCAAAGTTGGATGATCAGGCGCAAGGGCAGCTTGTTCGCGCTTCGACCTCGGGCATCGTGCATCAGTCAAGCAGCCCGGGATCCGCTCCAATCGTGACGGAAGGCAACCAGGTGGAGGTGGGCCAGGCTCTGTGTATCGTGGAGGCGATGAAGGTCTTCACGACCATCTCGACCCCGTTCGGCGGTATCGTCAAACGCATCTTCTTCGAGGACGGTCAGGAGGTTGCCTTCGGCGACCCGCTCGTGGAGATCGGCTGATGGACGCGTCTTACGAAGCCGCCCGGAAAGTCGGCCGTCCATTCCAGTCCGTCCTCGTCGCCAACCGCGGAGAAATCGCCGTCCGGATCGAACGGGCCTGCAAGGAACTCGGCCTTCGTGCGATCCTTGTTGCCTCCGAGGCAGATAGGGCCGGCGCTGCGGCGGCGAGCGAAGGTGGTCCACTGTCGATCGGACCGCCGGCAGCAACAAGGAGCTACCTCAACCAGGCTGCAATCCTTCTTGCTGCACGCGTGACCGGGGCAGAGGCCATCCATCCGGGCTACGGGTTTCTCTCGGAGAATGCCGATTTCGCCGAAGCAGTTGAAAAGGCCGGCCTGGTTTTCGTCGGTCCACCGGCCTCGGCGATCCGCACTATGGGCGACAAGATCGCTGCGAAGCGCGCGATGATGATAGCCGGCGTCCCTTGCGTGCCAGGGCCAGGCGAACCTCTGCCTGACGATGTTGAAGCCGTCCGTGCCATCGCCGAGGCCATTGGCTACCCGGTCATCGTCAAGGCGGCCGGTGGCGGCGGCGGGCGGGGCATGCGGGTCGTGCGTGACGGCGCCGATATAGGCGATGCGGTTGCGATAACGCGAGAGGAGGCGCGCCGCGCCTTCGGCAACCCAGATCTCTACATGGAGAAGTTTCTGGAGCATCCGCGCCATGTCGAGTTCCAGGTGCTCTGCGACAATCATGGCCATGCCGTCTGGGTTGGTCATCGCGATTGCTCCGTCCAGCGGCGGCACCAGAAGGTCGTCGAGGAGGCGCCGGCACCCGGTATTGCGCCGGAACTCGCTGAGAGGATCGGCGCGCGTTGCGCGGAGGCCTGCCGGCAGATCGGCTATCGCGGGGTTGGAACCTTCGAGTTCCTTTACGAGCACGGCGAATTCTACTTCATCGAAATGAACACCCGACTGCAGGTCGAACATCCGGTTACAGAGACAACAACCGGTGTCGATCTCGTGCACGAGCAGTTGCGTTTGGCCCAGGGCGACGTCCTCGATACGGGCCGTTTTCGCGGCGAGGCGCGGGGGCACGCCTTCGAATGCCGCATCAATGCGGAGGATCCGACCACTTTCGTGGCCTCTCCCGGGCGCATCTCAGCGGTTCGTTTTCCAAGCGGACCAGGCATTCGCGTCGATACCCATGTCTCGGCTGGTTACCGCGTTTCCGCGTACTATGATTCCCTGATCGCCAAATTGATCGTCCATGCACCGACCCGCGACGAGGCGGTCCGGCGCATGCAGGTCGCCCTTTCGGAAACCAGGATCGAGGGCATCTCTACGAACCTTCCGCTGCACGAAAGGATCTTTGCCGATCCAGACTTCATCGAGGGCTGCGTCGATATCCATCATCTTGAAAAGCGTTTGAGGGAGGAAGCCGATGCCAAGGCGTGACCGCTCGTTGGGCAGATCCGATATCGGCGACTTCTCCGATCCGGCGCTCATCTCTACGTTGACCAAATGGCTTGGCGCATCTGGCGCGAGCGAGCTCGAGATTAGCACGAAGGACGGCCACACCCTGAAGATCGTGCTGCCCCTCGACGCGAGCCCGGCGAGGCCTCGTGAAGCGGCCAAGGACGTCACCTCTTCGGCGATGGAGGGATGGACGGTCAAGGCGCCGCTCGCCGGCGTTTTTCGTGATCGCCATCCCGGTGACGTCGATGCTTCACCACTCGCCTCCGAGGGCAGCACGGTTGAGGCGGGAAATGTCGTCGGTTTTGTCGAGGTCGGCCCCATCCTGATGCCGGTGATCGCGCCGGTGACCGCGAACGTGGCAGGCGTCCATGCCCGTGCCGGAGAACTGATCGGCTACGGCGATCCCGTTTTGACGATGGAAAACGCCCGATGACCCTCCTGCAACAGACCCCATTGCCGTTGCCTGCCTCGATCGTCCCGAACACCGACGGGCAGGCCAAGATCTCCTTCATCGGCACGCGGGCGTTTCTGCTCGAGGCGCCCGGCGCCTTCGACCTGCCAAGCCAGAGGCGCATCTGGGCGCTCTCCAGCGCGCTCGAGGCGCACGAAGACGTAGCCGAGATCGTTCCTGGTATGACGAACCTGCTGGTGATCTTGAAGCAGACCCCGGATGATCCCGAAGAGGTCGTCCGGCAGCTGCAGGACGAATGGCACCGAGCCCAGGGCATCGATCTGGCCGGTCGGCAAATTGAAGTCTCCGTCACCTATGGTGGCGAACACGCCAGCGACCTGCCGGCTCTGTGTGATCTCAGTGGTCTCAGCGATCGGGAAGTCGTGCGCATTCACTATGAAGGCATCTACCGCGTCTTCGCCCTCGGCAGCGCGCCGGGCTTCGGATACCTGCACGGGCTTGATCCCCGCATTCACATGCCTCGAAAAAACGTGCCCTCGCTCAAGATGGCGCGGGGCTGCGTCACGATCGGCGGCATGCAGACCGGTGTGGCTGTTCTGACCGGCCCGAACGGATGGAATTCCATCGGCTTTGCCGAACTTCAGATGTTTGATCCTGAGGCCGCAGCGCCAGCCTTGATGGCGCCCGGCGACACCGTGCGCTTCCGCCCCGAAAGGATCGAGCTTTGATCGAGATCGTCGAAACCGGCCCGCTGAACACTATTCAGGATCTGGGGCGTCCGGGCTATCGCAACATCGGGGTAACGGCCTCAGGCGCGATGGACCCTCTGGCCATGAAGATCGGCAACACTCTTCTCGGCAATCCCCAGGGTGCTGCCGTCCTCGAGGTCCAGACTTTTCCCTTCCGGCTGGTCTTTGCCAAAGGAGGCGCATTCGCGCTTACCGGCGCCGATTGCCGGGCGAAGCTCGACGGCGTCGCCCTGCCGCCCTGGTGGGCTGCGCAGGCCACGGCCGGTCAGGTGTTGGAGCTCTTCCCGCCGCTTCGCGATGCACGGGCCTATGTGAGCCTGGCTGGTGGGGTCGATGTGGCAGAGGTGATGGGATCGCGCAGCACATCGCTGCGTGGAAGCTTCGGCGGGCTCTCGGGCCGGACCCTTGCCGTCGGCGATGCCATTGTGACCGGCCCGGTAGAGCCTGCTTGCCTGCCGAAGGGCGGCTTCGGCGTTGTGCCGCCAGCGGCTGCCCTGAAGGATGTGTTTCCTGTCGATAAAGGCGGGGCGCTTCTCATTCGCGCACTGCCGGCCGGCGAACACGATCTCTTCGGGGCTGACGCGGACCGGTTCTGGCGCCAGCCGTGGAAGATCTCGGCGCGCAGCGACCGCACCGGATACCGCCTCAGCGGAGATCCGATCCATCCGGCGGAGGTGGTGGAGATGCGCTCGCACGGCGTCGTGCCCGGCGTCATCCAGGTGCCGCCTGCTGGCGAACCGATCGTCCAGATGAGCGATGCCAACACGGCCGGAGGATACCCGAAGATCGCCGGCGTCATCGAGGCGGATCTCTGGCGGATGGGACAGGCGCGCATTGGGTCGACTGTGCGCTTCGTGCCGGCCACGCACGCCGAGGCCAGAGCCATCGAGAAGGCGCTCGCTGCCTATGTCGAAGATATCAGAAATACCGCGCGCCTCGTAAGCAAGGCGCTCGCCGCCATGGCCTAGGAGACATTCATGAAGGTGGATCTCAATTCCGACATGGGCGAGGGTTTCGGACCCTATTCGCTCTGTGATGACGAGGCGATGATGGATGTGGTGACCTCCGCCAACGTCGCCTGCGGCTTTCATGCCGGCGACCCCGAGACGATGGCCCGGATGGTGCGTCTCGCGCGGACAAGGGGAGTGGACGTCGGTGCGCATCCGGGCTTGCCGGACCGGCAAGGTTTCGGGCGCCGGGAACTGCCCTTTGGCGCAGACGAACTGCGCCAGCAGATGCTCTACCAGCTGGGCGCGTTGATTGCGATCGCACGCGCAGAAGACGTGCGCGTCTCCCATGTCAGTTTTCATGCTGCAATGGGCAACATGGTCAATCGCGACCCGACGCTTGCGGCTGCGATGATGGCAGCGATCCGTACCGTCGATCCCGAACTGATCGTTTTCGCTACGGCTGACAGCATCATTGAACGGGCGGCAATTGCTGCCGGGCTGAAGACGTTGACCCTCTTCTTGGCAGACCGTGCCTATGATGCCGACGGCAAACTCGTGCCGCGTGGAAAGCCCGGTGCCCTCGTCAAGGAGGAGCCTCGGTTGCGTCAAAGGGTGCGGCAGTTCCTGATCGACGGCACAGTCACCGCCATCGACGGGACCGTCATCCCCATGCGAGCCCGTTCCATCCTCGTGCACAGCGATACGCCCGGCTCGCTTGAACTTGCCCGTACCGTCCGCAGCGAAATCGAGGCGGCCGGCGGCGTGGTCACGCCCGTCTCCAAGCTTCCGGCTTGAGCCCTCGCACCCTGCAAAACCTTATCCGTTCCTATCGAAAGCAACGATCATGCCCGCTATCGCCGACCGCCTGAAGAACGTTTCCGTTTCCGCTTCTGCCACGATGAGCCAGCGCGCCCGCGATCTCGCGGCAAGCGGCGTCAAAGTCATAAGCCTCTCCTCCGGCGAGCCGGATTTTCCGACGCCCGCCAACGCCGTCGAGGCGGCACATGCCGCAGCCCTTGCAGGCGACACGAAGTATCCCCCGCTCGATGGCACGCCGGCACTCCGCCAGGCGATCGCCCGCAAGTTCAAGCGGGACAATAACCTCGACTACGATCCTTCCGAGATCGTCGTTGCCGGCGGCGGCAAGCAGATCATCTTCAACGCGGTCCTTGCCACCTGCAATCCCGGCGATGAAGTCGTTATCCCGGCGCCCTCATGGATCAGCTATGCGGATATCGTGAAGTTCGCCGGTGCGGTGCCGGTACCGGTCGATTGCCCGCAACAGAACGGTTTCAAGCTCAGGGCCGAAGACCTCGAAGCGGCGATCACGCCGCGCACCAAGTGGCTGTTTTTGAACTTCCCGAACAACCCAACCGGTGCTGCCTGCTCGCGCGCCGAAATGAAGGCGATTGCCGAGGTGATGCTGCGACACCCGGATGTCTGGATCATGACCGACGACATGTACGAGCACCTGATCTACGACGACTTCGAATTCTGCACGATTGCCGAGGTCGAGCCGCGCCTTAAGGATCGCGTGCTGACGGTCAACGGTGCATCGAAGGCCTATGCGATGACGGGCTGGCGTCTCGGCTTCTGCGGCGGTCCGAAGGACCTGATCAAGGCGATCAGCAACGTCAACGGTCAAAACAGCGGCGGCACCTCAACCATCACCCAGGCCGCTGTTGCCGCCGTGCTCGACGGCCCACAGGACATTCTCAAGGAGCGGGCGGCGATTTACAGGAAGCGGCGCGACTTCGTGGTCGAGCGGCTGAGTTCAATCGAGGGCATCCGCTGCCATAAGCCGGAAGGCGCATTCTACGTTTTCCCGAACATTGCCAAACTCATCGGCCGGACCACGAAGAAGGGTCGCAGGATCGAGAACGACACCGATTTCGTGTTGGCGCTGCTCGACGAACATTATGTGACGACCGTGCAAGGCGCGGCCTACGGCATGAGCCCGTTCTTTCGTATTTCCTATGCAACCGGCATGGAACAGCTGAGCGAGGCTTGCGACCGCATTGCCGAATTCTGCGCCGGGCTGCGATAAGGCTCAGCCCTTAAACCTTCAGGCGGGCGGTGAGCTCCATGAGAATGGATTTCACCGCCAGTGCCGGCTCAGACAGTTCGCTCTGATCGGAAACGCAGAGCGACAGCGTCTCTTCGATTTTTGGCGTGACCATGCGCGAGACAAGAGGCTCGGAGGTCTCAGCGACGATCCTTTGCGCGATCGCGCGCGGCATGATGGTCGCGCCGACGCCACTTGAGACGGCGCGACCAAGTGTGCGGACGATCTCGACCTCGGCCACGACATTCAGGGACAGGCGTGCGCGTGTGAAAGAAAGGTCGATCGCCCGACGCACGAAGTTGTAGGGCGGCGGAAGAAGCAGCGGAACATCGTTTAGCGCGCTCAGCGGAAGCGGCGTATCGGAGGGTTCGATCCCGAAATCGCGATGCGCCACCAGGTGAAACTCTTCCACGAACACCGGCTCGAACCGAACACCCTTGATCGGGCCAGTGCCATGGATCAGCGCCATTTCCAGCCTGCCGTTCATGATCATCTGGCTGTAGGTCTGGCCGACGCTTTCGGTCAGATGCAGCAGGATGCCCGGATGCCGCTTGCGCGTCTCTGTCAACAGGTCGACCGAGAGCGTGGCAGCACTTGAAAATGGCACAAGACCGACCGAGACGCGCCCGACAAGGGAGGCGCCGGCTGCCTTCACGTCTGCCTGCGCCTGGTCCATCTGGCGAAGGACGATCTGGGCATGGCGGTAGACCGCCTTGCCGGCCTCCGTCATCGAGACCCCTTGCTGGCTGCGGATCAGGAGCTTCTGTCCGAAATGGTCCTCCAGGGCGGCAAGTTGCTGGCTGAGGGCCGGCTGGGCGATGTGAAGAACGTCGGCCGCACGGGTGATGCTGCCGGTGTCGACGATGACGATGAAGGATTTGAGACGCCTGGTATCCATGTGCCCTGCCTGCTGTTCCTCCCGAATGTTGCAGCCCGGCGGGTTCGCCGCAAGTCATAAGCCTTCGTTATCCATCCAGATTCAAACGGTCTTATTCAGAGCTGAAAACCTTCGCTACTCTCTCTTTCAACAACAGGGGAACCAAAATGTCCTTTTCCGATTACAGAACCGCACTGGTGACGGGCGCATCCTCCGGGATCGGTGCTGCGGTCGTCGAGCGGCTCCGCCGCGAGGGCCTTGAGGTGCACGCGGTTGCCCGTAGCGCCGATGCGCTGAAAGCCCTTGCCGAGCGCACGGGCTGTATTTCCCACGCTATCGATGTCACGGATCGCACCGCCCTTTCAAAGCTTGCAGGCGATGTCGAGTTCGACATTCTGGTGAACAATGCCGGCGTTGACCGTCCGAAGAAATTCCTTGAGGCGGAGGATGGCGACATCGATCTCCTCATCGACGTCAACCTGCGCGCGGTTCTCCATCTTTGCCGGCTGATCGTGCCAGGCATGGCCGAGCGTGACCGCGGCCATGTCATCAACATCTCCTCGATTGCCGGCAACTACAACTTCAACGGCAACTCCACCTATCACGCGACCAAGGCCGGCGTCAGCATGCTGTCCAACCAGCTGCGCATCGATACCTTCGGCAAGCGCGTGCGCGTCACCGAGATCTGCCCGGGCCGGGTCGCGACCGACATCTTCAACCATGTGCACGGCAACGACCCTTCCATCCGCGAGCGCTTCATCGACGGTTTTGAACTGCCGCAGGCGAGCGACATCGCCGATGCGATCGCTTTTGCGATCGCCGCACCCGTCGCCGTCAATATTGGGCACATGGAAATCACCCCGACGCTTCAGGTGATGGGCGGCCTGCAGACGGCCAAGCCGCAGACGGCAGGCAAACCGAAGGAACCACGGTCGTGAAGGGCTTCGAACTCGCCGCGATCCTCGGGAACCCGGAATACGTGGCCATGCTGGTGCATGGCATCGAAATGACCTTCATCATCGCCGTGTGCTCGTGGACCCTGGCGATGGCGCTCGCGGTCGTTCTGCTCGCCGTGCGTTTTTCTCCCGGCCGCATCGGCAATGCGGTGGTCGCAGCTTACGTTTCCTACCACCGGAATGTGCCGACGCTCGTGCAGCTCATGCTCTGGTATTTCGGGATCTACACCATCCTGCCGACCGGGCTTTCCGACTGGCTTTCCGCGCATTCGGCGGAAATGATCTTTGCGGTCGTCGGGCTCGGCCTCTGCCAGGCGGCCTACTTCAGCGAGGATCTGCGCTCCGGCCTGCGCTCGGTCAATCCGGGCCAGATGGAGGCCGCACGCGCCCTTGGGCACGGTTATCTCTCGGCGATGCGCTTCGTGCTGATCCCGCAGGGTGTTCGCAATGCCTTGCCGGCCCTCGTCAACCACAGCGTCTCGCTCTTCAAGAACAGCAGCCTTGCCATCGTGATCGGCGCTCCGGAGCTCACCCACGCCGTCAAGGAGATCGAGAACCTTTCCTTCCGAACCTTCGAAATCTACCTGATCGGTACGGTCCTCTATCTCTTCTTCACCCTGATAATCATGGCTGCTGGTGCCTACCTCACTTGGCGTGCTGATCCGGCGAATGGAGCGAGACGATGATCCATGACCTGATCGCCATCGTCGACCAATACTGGTTGCTGCTCCTGATCGGACAGTACCCGAACGGACCGCTCGGCGGCCTTGCCAACACGCTGATCCTTTCGGCGCTGAGCATCGCGATTGCCTTCCCGTTCGCGATCCTTCTGGCCTTTGCAAGGCTGTCGAAATACCGGATCCTGCGTTGGCCGGTGACCGTGCTCGTCTATGTGACGCGCGGCGTGCCGCTGCTGATGCTGGTGCTGTGGAGCTATTTCCTCGTGCCGCTTCTGACCGGCGCCGACGTGCCGAGCTTTCTCACCATGCTGACGACCCTGGTCGTCTACCAGGGTGCGTTCTTAAGCGAGATCATCCGCGCAGGCATTGTTGCCTTGGGGCAAGGGCAGATGGATGCGGCTCGCGCGCTCGGTCACAGCTACTTCAGCGCGATGCGCTATGTGATCCTGCCGCAGGCGCTTTACAACATGATCCCGAGCATGCTGTCGACCTTCGTCGCCACCATCAAGGACACGACGCTCGGCTATGTCATCAACGTGCCGGACCTGACCTTCGCTGCCAGCCAGGTCAACAACCAGCTCTTAACGCAGCCCTTCCAGGTCTTCCTCATCCTGGCGCTGACCTACTATGTGATCTGCTGGTCGCTCACCTGGCTCACCAACGTCGTCGAGCGGCGCATTACACGCCGGCGCGCTGGCCTTGTTGCCCCTAAGCGCCGCGGGCAGTTGCCGATTTCCCTGACACCGAACGCCACGGAGCAGCCATGACCGCGTCAACCTCCCCTATCGCAAAGGACCAGGCGATCCGGCTTGCCGATGTCCGCAAGAGCTATGGCGACTATGACGTCCTGAAAGGGATCGACGCGACCGTGGCGCGCGGGGAAGTGGTCGTCATCTGCGGTCCTTCCGGCTCGGGCAAATCAACCTTGATCCGCACGGTTAACCGGCTCGAGGAGATCAACAGTGGTTCGATCTTCTTCGAAGGGCAGGACGTGCACGCACAGATGAGCGGGCGAGATCTCAATCGACTGCGCAGCCGCATCGGCTTCGTCTTCCAGAGCTTCAACCTCTTTCCGCACTTGTCCGCGGTCGACAATGTCGCGATGTCGCCGATCCGGGTGAAGGGGGTGGCGCCGGCGGAGGCGCACGAGAAGGCTCTGAAGCTGCTCGATCGCGTGGGCCTTCGAGAAAAGGCAAATTCCTATCCGGGCCAATTGTCCGGCGGGCAGCAGCAGCGTGTCGCGATCGCGCGCGCGCTCGCCATGGAACCGCCCGTGATGCTGTTTGATGAGCCGACCAGCGCACTCGACCCTGAAATGGTCGGCGAAGTGCTGAACGTCATGAAGTCGCTCGCCGCCGAAGGCATGACCATGATGTGCGTCACCCACGAAATGGGTTTTGCCCGCGATGTCGCTGACCGCATCTGGTTCATCGATGCAGGCGAGATCATCGAGACCGCGACGCCTGAGGAGTTTTTCAAGAACCCCAGGCATCCGCGCGCTCAGCGCTTCCTCGCGGACCTGCGCCACTAGTGCATCCTGCCATCAAGTCGATCACTTGGGGGGCAGAAAGGTGCTCTGAAATCAAAGTGCTGGAGCGTCCTTTGTGCGTTCACGTGAACGCACAGCACTCTAGAGCAAGCAATGACCAACAACGAAGGAGAACAGCAATGAAGTGCAGGCATCTTATCCTCGGAATGACGGTTGCGGCAGCGGCGCTCGCAGGTCCGGCCAAGGCCGATCAGCTTGAAGACATCATCGCGAACAAGACATTGCGTTGTGCGACCTTCGCGGACGTACCGCCTTTTGCCGCTCCGGACGCAAAGACGCGCGAGATGGCCGGCTTCGACGTCGATCTTTGCGGCGCGATCGCCCGCGAACTTGGCGTGAAGGCAGAGATTAAGCCCGTTTCGGTCGAAGCTCGCGTGCCGGAGGTCAAACTCGGCCGGGTCGACATCACCGTTGCAAATCTTGCCTACACCCAGAGCCGTGCCGAACAGATCCAGTTCAGCGATCCCTATTATCTGGCCAAGGAAATGCTGATCGTGCCAGCGGACGATGCCGGTAAGGCAAAGACCGACTATGTCGGCCAGCGCCTGGCCTCCACCAAGGGCTCGACTTCAGAGATGTCGATCAAGCTCAACAAGTCTGATCCGCTCACCTTCCAGGACACGGCATCGGCCTATCTCGCCGTGCAGCAGGGCAAGGCGCGCGGCATGGTCGCCAACACGATGACGACCACCAAGCTGGTCAACGAATCGAAGACCCGCGGCAAGGCAATGCGCATGATCCCGGAGCCGATGCTGTTTCAGCCGATCGGTATCGGCATGGCAAAGGATCAGCCGGCACTGACGTCCAAGATCAACGAAGTGCTGCGCAAGCTCGACGATAGCGGCGAGATCAACAAGATCTGGGACAAGTGGCTCGGCCCGAACACCGAATACAAGATGGCTCGCACCGACAAGGTTGCACCGCTTTCCGAATTGAAGTTCGACCCGATCCCCTGATGGGGCCGGGCCGCGCCTAAGCGGCCCCGTTTTTTTCGAATGTCTTGAACAACACAAACGGCGGGCGTTGCGCCCGCCGCGACCACCCATGGGAAAAATCATGACGCATATCAAGAAAATGCCCATTCGCCCGAGTGCCGCCGAAGTGGACGCGGTGGCGAAGTTTTCGCCAGCAACGATCCATGAGGCGCAGGGGCGCCGCGGGGCACTGTCCTCCCGCATCAAGCCTGTTGACTACCGCATGAAGCTTTGCGGTCCGGCCTTCACGGTCCGTTGCGCGCCCCGCGACAACATCATGCTGCAGCTTGCGATCAATTACGCGCAGCCGGGCGACATCATCGTCGTTTCGGCGGGCGAATACGAAGAGGCCGGATCGTTCGGCGACGTGCTGGCCAACGCGTGCCTTGCCAAGGGCATCGGCGGTCTTGTGACTGACAGCGGCGTGCGCGACACGATGCAATTGCGCGAACTCGGCTTCCCGGTGTTTTCGCTCAGCGTCTGCATCAAGGGCACGGTCAAGGAAACCCTGACCGCAACCAACGACGCGATCATCATCGGTGGAGAGGTTGTCCATCCCGGCGACATCATCGTCGGCGACGCCGATGGCCTGGTCGTGGTGCGGCGCGAAGAAGCATTTGAGGTCGCCAAGCTGTCGCAAGCGCGAGAAGATGCTGAAGCCGAGTACATCGCCGCATACAAGGCAGGAAAATCGGTCATCGAAGTCAGCAATCTCGAGCCGGTGCTGAAGGCAAAGGGGCTCTTGGTCGAAGGCTGACCAAAGGCCGGGGCGTCTCCTTCGAGGCGCCCGGCGGTGAAGGAGAACAGGTTTGTCATTTCCACTTTTCGACCTCAAGGGCCGTCGCGCCCTGGTGACGGGCTCGTCGCAGGGTATCGGGCTTGCGCTGGCGCGCGGTCTCGCTGAACACGGAGCAGCACTCGTCCTCAACGGTCGCGACCGTTTAAAGCTCGAGGCGGCCGCCGCCGCATTGAAGGACGCTGGCCACCTGGTCGATGTCGCCGATTTCGATGTGACGGACGCGGAAGCCGTAAAACGTGGCGTCGATCAGATCGAGCAGGATATCGGCGCCATCGACATCCTCGTCAACAATGCCGGCATGCAGTTCCGCGCGCCGCTTGAGGATTTCCCGGTCGACCGCTTCGAACAACTGCTGAAGACCAATGTTTCGAGCGTCTTTTATGTCGGCCAGGCGGTCGCCCGGCACATGATCGGGCGCGGTTCTGGCAAGATCATCAACATCGCCTCGGTGCAGAGCGAGCTCGCCCGACCGTCGATCGCGCCTTACACAGCGACCAAGGGCGCGGTGAAGAACCTGACGCGCGGCATGTGCACCGACTGGGCAAAGTATGGCTTGCAAGTGAATGCGATTGCGCCCGGCTACTTCAAGACGCCGTTGAACCAGGCCTTGGTTGATAGCGCCGAGTTCTCATCCTGGCTGGAAAAGCGCACGCCGGCGGCCCGCTGGGGCGATGTCGAGGAACTCGTGGGGGCCGCGGTCTTCCTGGCGAGCAACGCCTCCTCTTTTGTTAACGGACACACGCTCTATGTCGATGGCGGCATCACCACAAGTCTCTGAGGTCTGCCGCGGCTTTGGCCCGGTCGTTGTCATGGGTGTGTCCGGCTGCGGCAAGTCCGCGGTCGGCGAGCGGCTCGCCAGCTATCTCGGCGCGCGCTTCATCGAGGGCGACAGCCTGCATTCGGTCGCCAATGTCGAAAAGATGCGCAGCGGCATTCCACTGACCGACGCCGA
This sequence comes from Ensifer sp. ENS07, assembly GCF_014852185.1. Lineage (NCBI taxonomy): Bacteria > Pseudomonadati > Pseudomonadota > Alphaproteobacteria > Hyphomicrobiales > Rhizobiaceae > Ensifer > Ensifer sp. ENS07. The sequence continues at coordinate 95,131 of NZ_JACVBE010000006.1, forward strand.
TCGCTGGCCCTGGCTCGACGAGGTCGGCGGCCGGCTGGCCAGTCCGACGGCGACCGTAGTGTCGTGCTCGGCCCTGAAGCGCACTTACCGCGAACGCCTGCGGGAGGTCGCCTGGCAGCCGATCACCTTCGTCTTTCTGCAGGGAAGCCGGGCGCTGCTTGCGGCGCGGCTCGGTGAGCGAAAGGGCCATTACATGCCGCTGTCGCTGCTCGACAGCCAGCTTGCCACCCTCGAACTGCCATCGGGGGAGGCGGACGTCGTGACCATCGAAATCGATCAGTCGCTGGAGCGCATCGTTGCGCTGGCGATGAACACGCTGGCGATCCGCGCGGGTCGCGCCGCCAGTGAACCAACCACGGGAGGAAACTGATGACGAGACCGGACATTCTGCTGATGGGTCCTTATCCGGACTGGGACCTGGTGGAACTCGAAGCGCGCTATGCGGTCCACAAGATCTACGAGGCTGAAGATCGGGATGCCTTCCTGAGAGCGCATGGGCCAAAGATCCAGGCGATCGCCACCAGAGGCGAAATTGGCGCATCGGCGGATCTGATCGGCAGACTGCCGCAGGTCAAGATCGTCTCCGTCTATGGGGTCGGTTATGACGCCGTCGATCTTGCCGCCTGCCGCGAGCGCGGCATTCGCGTTACCAACACCCCGGACGTGCTGACCAATGACGTTGCCGATCTCGGCGTCGCGATGATGCTCTGCCAGTCGCGCGGCATGATCGGCGCGGAAAGCTGGGTCAAGGACGGAAGCTGGGCGGTGAAGGGCCTCTATCCGCTGAAGCGGCGGGTCTGGGGGCAGAAGGCCGGCGTGCTCGGCCTCGGCCGCATCGGTTTTGAGGTCGCCAAGCGCCTCAAGGGCTTCGACATGGATATCGCCTATAGCGACGTCTCCGAGAAACCCTATGCCGACGGCATGACCTTTGTCGCCGATCCGGTCGCATTGGCAGAACGCTCCGACGTGCTGTTCGTGACGCTCGCAGCCTCTGCCGCGACACGCTACATTGTCTCGAAGCAAGTGATCGAGGCACTCGGTCCGCAAGGCATGCTGATCAACATCTCGCGCGCCTCCAACATCGACGAGGATGCGCTGCTCGATGCGCTCGAAAGCGGCGCGCTGGGGTCGGCGGGGCTCGATGTCTTTGAAGGCGAGCCGAAGCTCAATCCCCGCTTCCTGAAGCTCGACAATGTCCTGCTGCAGCCGCACCACGCCTCCGGCACGATCGAAACCCGCAAGGCGATGGGCAAGCTGGTGCGTGACAATCTCGCCGCGCATTTTGCCGGCCAAGTTCTGCCCACCCCTGTCGTCTGAGGCCATAAGATGAAAGCCGTTGTCATTCACGCCGCCAAGGATCTTCGGATCGAGGATCGCGAGCCGGAGGCGCCGGGAACGAACCAGGTCGAAGTTCAGATCGAAGCTGGCGGTATCTGCGGGTCGGATCTCCACTATTATAACCATGGCGGCTTCGGCACGGTGCGGCTGCGCGAGCCGATGATCCTCGGCCACGAGGTCGCCGGCACGATCAAGGCGCTCGGATCAGGTGTCTCGGCCTTGGCTGTCGGCGACCGGGTGTCGGTGTCACCGAGCCGTCCTTGCGGGGCCTGCGACTATTGCCAGCGCGGTCAGCAGAACCATTGCCTCGACATGCGCTTTTACGGCAGCGCCATGCCGATGCCGCATATTCAGGGAGCGTTCCGGCAGCGGCTGGTTGCCGAGGCGTGGCAGTGCCACAAGATCGCTGACGGCGTCTCGATGAACGAGGCGGCGATGGCCGAGCCCTTCGCCGTCACCCTTCATGCCGTCTCGCGCGCGGGCTCTTTGCTCGGCAAGCGGGTTCTGGTCACCGGCTGCGGGCCGATCGGGGCGTTGGCGATCATCGCCGCGCGTGTTCACGGCGCGCGCGAGATCGTCGCTACAGACGTGATGGACGGAGTGCTCAACAAGGCACTCTCGATCGGTGCGGACAGGGTGATCAATGTTGCCAACAATCCCGATCAGCTCTCAGCCTACGCCGCCAACAAAGGCTATTTCGACGTTCAGTTCGAGGCCTCGGGAAATGCGCAGGCGGTGCGCTCGGGCCTCGACGTCCTGAAGCCGAGGTCAGTGCTCGTCCAGCTCGGGCTTGGAGGTGACGTTGCCATCCCGCAAAACCTTGTGGTGGCGAAAGAGATCGAGATGCGCGGGACGTTCCGGTTCCATGAGGAGTTTGGCCTGGCCGTCGATCTCATCAATGCGGGCCGGGTGGACCTGACCCAGCTGTTGACCGGGATCTTCCCGCTGGAGGATGCGGTGCGCGCCTTCGAGACCGCCGGCGACCGCAGTCGTTCGATGAAGGTGCAACTTGCCTTCTAGCCCAATCGCCCGCGCTGAATAACATCAAGCCCGCGTCCATTTCATCACGGAGGCAATCACGCGTCACAGGCGGAAATCGGCCTCGGCGTCATGGGCTCGAGCCCTCCGGGGATTGAAAGCGCGCCGTGGCGTCATCATTGGTGACGCCAGGTGGACTCGTCACGCGCATACAGCGAGGCCTTTTTGTGTGCCCAGATCGCAACTCTTCCGGTAGGGGAATGCCATGAAAAAAGTTGCACCAATGATCACGTAGAATGGCTCTCGAACCCCACGTCTGGGCCGGGTCTCTGCCCACTACGTCACAGATTTTCTGCCACGATTTTGCGCCCATTCCCTTCATCCGCAACGCGTCTGTCGTGGAAACATGCTTCATTTCGTCCACGGACTCGTACCCTCGCCGCTCGAGTTCAGCGAGAAGCTTTGGATTTCTCAAGTTCAAGTCTGAAACTTTCGTGAATGTTGAGCAGGTCTGCTCGCCATGCGCGATTATAAGAATCTACAATAATGGAAGGCAGGGGACCCTCGGTCGCCCGATTCATCCACCCCCGCGAAATTGTCCCCGGAAGGGATTGGCATTATGCCCGCCCTCCAGGCCCCGCTCTCCCGGACATGGGGGCGTTTTCTTTGAGCGGCTGCGCCTCGGACTTAGGTCCGGCGTGGTCGCGCAAAGGCCCGGGTTCCATTGCCGAATCCTAATTGCTCCGCCAATTGCCGGTTAAGCACCAGCGGTATCAGGAGCCGCTGCCGTTGCAGCCAGAGATCACCGAGCGCAGCTCCGCAAGCGTCGAGCCGGGACGGTTCAGCTGAGGTTCAGGCTTGAGGAGCCAAGCTGATGATAGAAAGGATGCGTCAAATGAAAATTCTAACATCCACCCTTGGCGCCGCCGTCCTGGCGGCATCCTTCGCGTTACCGGTAAACGCCGCGCCTATTTACGTGCCGAAACCGCAACAAGTGCAGACCGGCGATGTCGAACAGGTAAAGCACCGGAAACATCGTCATGAGCATGCGGATCGCCACTGGAAGCGGAAGTACGCCCACCGTCACTGCGGCTACTACGACAGGTGCTACCCCCGCTATTCCCGGTATTACGGCTATCGTGACCATTACCGATACGGCTATCGAGACTACTACCAGCGGCGGCAAGGCGTGACAGTCTATTTTAACTTTTAGCCGGCGACTCTCGCTTAACACCGCCCTTGGGAGACCCTGGGGCGGGCGTTCTCCTCGGCGGCGTTAATCGCCTTTTGGGGTCATCTTTTTTGGGGAGGACCGGGAACCCATTTGCGGTATCGGCGTTCCTGGCTTTGTGGAACCCTTTCCCCGATCAGGGTGACACCTTCACAATCCCTCCGGAAGTGAAGTCCGATAAGTGCCCATGGCCTCGTCGCTGCCCGACGGGGCCATTCCTTTCTGATAGCTTCGTGGTCATGCCCGCATCAGATAGGGCTTCCGCAAGCCGCGCAATTTGTAGGATTCTCAATGTAAGCGCGGAGCCAGTCGCCGCATATAAGCGGGCAGAGCTCTATCGGTCGCTCGTTGTTTTCTCACTTTAAATCGCGAGTGAAAGGAATTATATAGCTAGACAGTCTAGCCAACTTGGAGTGAAGCTATGGAATGGCAACTGCAGGACGCCAAGAACCAATTCTCGAAGGTGGTGCAGAAGGCGCGCCATGAGGGGCCGCAGATTGTCACGCTGCGCGGCGAGCGCGCAGCCGTTGTACTGTCCGCTCATGACTACGACGCCCTACGCGCTGGCCGGCCGACGTTGGTCGATGACCTGCTTGGAGGTCCCGCTTGGGACGACCAACTCGCTGATGCGGTGAATGTACGCATCAAGACGCCAAGCCGCGATGTGGCCTTCTAATGTATCTGGTTGACACAAACATTGTCTCAGAGGCGCGACGTGGTACGTCGCAAGCCGTGTCCTGGCTGCGCTCCGTCGATCCGCTCAGCATCCATTTGAGTGCGCTCACCCTCGGCGAAATCATGCGCGGCATTGCCCTCAAACAGAAGTCGGATCCGAAGACTGCCGCGCACCTAACCGAATGGCTGAGAAAACTGCGCCACGACCATGGCGACCGCATTTTGCCTATAACTGACCAAATCGCGGTCGAATGGGGCCGCATCGCCGCAATCCGGCCACGTGGCGATGTCGACGGGTTGATCGCCGCGACTGCCATCGTCCACGATCTCATCCTCGTCACACGCAACGTCAAGGATTTCGAAGACACAGATGCCTCCGTAATCAATCCTTGGGAAACGTCGGCGTGGGGATAGGTGGGCGACGAGCGTGTTATGAGAGGGCCTCGCGAGAGGAACGTTGCCTAATCCGTCTTGGACAGTGCGTGCAGGCCCAGCCTTTTTCGAAAGCCACTTCGGCCGGTAGTCCACAGAAATCACGTGATTTTAGCTAGATCTGACCCTCATTGGTCAAGACCGGGCTTTCTGTCCGTCGCACCCAGACGCAAAGCCGACCTGAGGTCGGCACTGTTAAGGTTCGTTCACGGCGAGATCCGACCGCCACCAGATCTTGCTTTGACAATCCACGGCAGAACCGCGGGAGCTTTCACGAGTATACCCTTCTTCTTCGCGAAGGCGCGGAGTGCGTCTCGAGCCACCTGAAGGGGCTTATGTCCGTCGTGGGCCAGGTAGCACGCCTTCAGGGTGGCGTCGTGAATGATGTCGCGGTCTCCTTTGGACCACTCCTCAAGGAAATCGATCGCATCGTCCAGGTTTGTGATTTCGAGGACCAGATCCTTCCTTTCACGCAGGTAAACTGGCCGGTCAAACATCTTCGAGTGCATTTCTACCTCACTGAATAGCTGCGGCACCAACACCAACCTGGGAGCTAGGAAGCCTACCCAGTCGGCGGGCTCGATCGGTCTCGGTCAGGCCCGCCCTTGAGGGAGCGAGCCTGAACCATCACGTTAGAAGTCCATGCCAGGTCCGGCGGGCAGAGGCGGAGCCATATCCTTCTTCGGCTTCTCGGCGATCATGGCTTCGGTCGTCACCAGGAGACCTGCGACGGAGGCCGCATCCTGAAGTGCGGTGCGCACGACCTTGGCCGGGTCGATTACCCCTTGAGCATAGAGGTCACCGTATTCTCCCGTCTGGGCGTTCCAGCCGTAGGAGAAGTCCGTCTTCTCGCGAAGTTTGCCGACAATGATCGAGCCTTCGGCACCAGCATTCTCGGCAATCTGGCGAACCGGGGCCTCGACCGCACGTCGCACGATCTCGATGCCAACCTTTTGGTCTCGATTGGCCGAAGGGAGATGGTCGAGCGCCTTGACGGCCCTTAGCAGCGCGACACCGCCGCCCGGAAGAATACCTTCCTCAACGGCCGCGCGGGTGGCGTGCAGCGCATCGTCGACGCGGTCTTTCTTTTCCTTCACCTCTACCTCAGTCGACCCGCCCACTCGAATGACAGCAACACCGCCGGCGAGTTTGGCCAGGCGCTCCTGGAGCTTCTCGCGATCGTAGTCGGACGTGGTTTCTTCGATCTGGGCGCGGATCTGTGCGACACGGCCGTCGATATCGGCTTTGGCGCCAACGCCGTCGATGATCATTGTGTTCTCCTTCTCGATCGCAACTTTCTTTGCCCGACCGAGCATGTCGAGGGTGACGTTCTCGAGCTTGATACCGACGTCGTCGGAGACAACCGTGCCGCCGGTGAGAACGGCGATATCTTCAAGCATGGCCTTGCGGCGATCGCCGAAGCCCGGAGCTTTGACCGCTGCAATCTTCAGGCCGCCGCGCAACTTGTTGACGACAAGTGTCGCAAGCGCTTCGCCCTCCACATCTTCAGCGATGATCAGCAACGGCTTGCTGGATTGCACTACCGCTTCGAGAACTGGCAGCATGGCCTGAAGGTTGGAAAGCTTCTTTTCGTGGATCAGGATGTAGGGATCGTCAAACTCAGTCCGCATCTTGTCCGCATTGGTTACGAAATACGGGCTGAGATAGCCGCGGTCGAACTGCATGCCTTCAACGACTTCGAGTTCGGTCTCTGCAGTCTTGGCCTCCTCGACGGTGATGACACCTTCATTGCCCACCTTCTGCATCGCCTCAGCCAGGTAGCGGCCGATCTCCTCGTCGCCGTTGGCCGAGATGGTGCCGACCTGGGCGATCTCCGAGTTGTTGGAGATCCTGCGGGCGTTGGTCTTGAGTTCCTTCACGATCGCGTCAACAGCAATGTCGATGCCCCGCTTAAGATCCATAGGGTTCATGCCCGATGCAACGGCCTTCGCGCCTTCCTTGACGATCGCTTGCGCAAGCACAGTGGCCGTGGTCGTCCCGTCACCGGCGAGATCGTTGGTTTTGGAGGCGACTTCGCGCAGCATCTGCGCGCCCATATTCTCGAACTTGTCTTCCAGCTCGATTTCCTTGGCGACCGAGACACCGTCCTTGGTGATGCGAGGGGCGCCAAAAGACTTGTCGATAACGACATTGCGCCCCTTTGGGCCGAGCGTCACCTTGACGGCATTGGCAAGAACATCGACCCCACGCAGCATGCGTTCACGGGCATCGATATGAAACTTGACTTCTTTCGCAGCCATTTCCTTAACTCCTCAATAGGCAGCTATTTGACTGATGGATTTATGGTGTCGTTGGCTCAAGCTGCCTGCTTGCGCTCGACCTGGGCTTCGAGGACACCGAGGACATCGCTTTCTTTCATGATAAGCAGATCTTCCCCATTTATCTTGATCTCGGTGCCTGACCACTTGCCGAACAGAATACGGTCGCCTGCCTTGACGTCCAGCGCCTGGACCTGGCCCGCTTCATTGCGTGCGCCAGGTCCGACGGCAACGACTTCGCCCTCCTGGGGTTTCTCCTTTGCCGTATCAGGAATGATGATACCGCCCCTGGTTTTCTCTTCTGAATCAACCCGGCGGACGAGAATGCGATCATGCAGCGGTCGGAAAGACATGTTTTCCTCCAATGGACAAACACTAGTGACGTTGTTCCCCCATCACGAGACCGGACAGTCCGGACGGGTGCAAAACCTCGAATGAGCGTCTTGCGGAAAATCATCTGGTTTCACAATTTTTCAAATTCAAGGGGTGAACTCAAAAAAATCAGCACTCGCATCGTGTGGCTGCTAACTTGCTGTAAAGTAACAAGAAAGCCTTCCTTGACGTTCAGAATTTCGTTGATGACCGCGAACAATTGCGCCAACTTGGTGCTTGTTGAGCAACGGAGATGAAACATGCGATATTCATCGGATCTCGAGCGTCAAATAAACGGCTACGGACTGACCACCGCGCATATCCTTTACCGCATTCCCGATTTCAGGTCCGTTCTGCAGACCTATATCTGGCAGGATTACGATCTTGCTCCCGACTTTCCTGAAATGCAGAAATTCCTCGATTTCTGGCAAGCCAATCTCGACGGTCCGCTGCATTCCGTTCGCTATACGCATCACCATCTGATCGGCCCAAATGAGTGGCGACGCGTGGATGGCGAGTTCCGACTGAACTGAGCCTTCGGCCGGGCTTTTGAGCCTGCAGATGCAGCCGTTTACGAACGTCGAAAAGCGCACGTGATTTTTTTGTTATGGGCCCTTGAAACTGAAGTCCACCCTAACCAAATCGCTTGCCGCCAGCCGCTCGTGTCAGGGTTGGCCTTGCTGGAAGCGTCGTCTTTCGGCGCTTCCATACCCATGTTGCTCAAGGAGGATATGGCTATGGCAACAACTTACGACTACGCACCCCTTTTCCGTTCGACCGTCGGGTTCGACCGGCTCTTCAATTTACTCGAAAACGCGCAGCGCGCTCGTTCGATGAGTGATTGGCCCCCCTACGACATTGCCAAGACAGGTGACGATAGCTATCGGATCTCGATTGCGGTGGCCGGCTTTACTCGCGACGATCTCGACATCACGTTTCAGACCAATCTTCTGACGGTCGTCGGCAAGAAGCAGGAGACCTCTTCCGAAGCCTATCTGCATCGCGGGATCGCCGGCCGACCGTTCGAGCATCGGTTCGAGCTTGCCGACCACGTCCGGGTGATGGGCGCGGATCTGAACAACGGCCTTCTAGAGATCGATCTCGTGCGGGAAATCCCGGAGGAGATGAAGCCACGCAAAATCGCGATCGAAACAGCTGCGGCGGTTGAGCAGTCAAAAGCTCAGATGCAAATCGAAGCATCGAATGCCGCGTAGCTGACGTAAATTGGGCGCCGGTTTCAAGGCGCCCATCGGCATTGCGGGTTGGAAAGGAGAGCACGATGAAACCCGATATGTTCGAGCGGCCTGTTAGCATCCTTGTTGGCATTGGTTTCCCCGGTGAAATCCGCTCCGTGATGGACGCTTATCGTCTCCTCGTCGATTGGCCAGCCCCGTCGGGGGATGCGGCGCATTCGGTGGCGATCAAGGCATGTCTGGCTGCATTACGGGGAGAGGTTGAAGCCGAGACGGTGCGGGGTCTTTTCGTCGCCTTCGCCGAAAGGCATCATCTTCTAGCGCCGGCGATGGACGCAAGCATCCCATTTGCGCAGCAGGCTTTTGAGACCGGCCCCGTGCCTGGCACGGCCGTTGGAGAGTCTTCGTATGGCATCAATGCGAAGGGAGGTCACCATGCTTAATCCCGAAATACTACTCATGGCACCCATCTCGGTTCAGATGAAGGACGGCACACGGCAGGTATTTGCGTCTGTCAACGACGCTCTCGATTTCCTGGAAGGCGAGTGGACTATTTATAGAGGCCGCAAGCACAGTAGGGCGGTTCAAACTTGTCGCCGGGCGCTTAACCGAATGACGCCGGTTGCCATCGCACGCGAAGCGTTCGTTGAAGCCTGTCGAGACGCTGGAATGTCGACAGATGCCGAGAGGCCGTTCGGCGCCAAACCTGATGCTGGTGGCCACCATTCCCCAATTTAGAATGCTATAATCCGAGAAACCCGAAGCGCCCGACTCCCCACTTCTCGAGGCCGCTCGTGCGCCAGATTGCTTTAGCCGCAGGGGCATGTGAGAGACGAGGGTCATCGACCCGGTCGCCGGCGCGACCGGGTAGGAGACGAGAAATCAACCTCCGTAGAAACCAGTCAGAACCCTCGTACGAGCGGAGTGGCTTGTGGGTACCTCTGCACGATCCCTTACCTCGCCCCTACAGCAGCTGGACGGGGCGACTTCGGTTGCAGAGCAGAGGCGTATCCGTCGCCGCTTGTCAAACCGCGTTGCGGAATAACTGGTTCCAGCCCTCGGCAAGCGACAGGTCGTTCGAGCAGAGAGGGGCGGCGAGGGTGGGCGGCGACCGCACCCTTCTTACATCGATTGACGACTCTGTTTGATCGACAGGTGAGGCCCAAGCAAGGAGCCTTTGGAGTTTGAGCCACGCATCCGTCATGTACGGTCGACGAATGCCGCTGGCTCAGACCCGAACCGCGTCGGTTCGAAATGAAACTGGCTGGATCGTCGCGTGGCTCGGAACGTCGACCGACGTCCACGAGATGCGGGAGTTGCAGGAACATCAGAAGGTCCTCGTCGCTGAGCTGCAACACGGTAATCACCTGGATGTGGTGCTTGCGATGTCAAGAAGACGTCAGGCCCCAGAGCGGACCTGCATACCTCCCGGGCTCGCTTCCGTGACCAGCTGTGTGGCCGTCCAAAATCTACTCTCTCAATTGATCTGACCGCGTTACATTTGATGAAATGAGCCATGCTGAACCTGCCGCGATGGATGGTTCGACGGACCGAGCGACGGAAGCGGCCGGGTGTTAGACAAGCACTTGGTTGTCGAAGCCATCGGCCTTTCAGCCGAGGGACGACCGATGAAAGCGTCAGCGAAGACTCTTTGAGAGGATTATCTTGTGCAAGCCTCAGCACTTCCTATCTCAGATTCCACCCTCGACATGGAGCCTCGAGATGGACCAGATGGCACGAAAAATCCCTACCGATCGCGTGATCGAAATCATCCCGCCTGCGCCCGTAAAGCGGGACGCGCGGAGCACTTTGACGTGTCAGTGTTGTCAAAAGCAGTTCCCAGCCTCACGTATGGACGTCGACGGTTGTGGCATATGCGAGGAATGTCTCGCCCCGTAGGCATCTGCAGGGCGAGTGGCGCGTTCAAACTGGCCTGACGTTTGCGGCTCGTACCAGACTACGTCCAAGCGAAGCGCAGGCCCGCGTTCCGCGGCTCGGATAAGACTGCATAAGAGCCAGTTCGGCCGGCAGAACGTTCCGGCGGTGCAGTAGGGGTCTGAGCGGGCGAGCGGCGCTGTCGCCGAAACGCACCAGCTGCTTGGCACTTGAGATGGGCACAGGCATGCGATCAGAGCAAGTGGTGTGAGATAATCGACGGCGCCGGTGCTACTCCGGAGATGCTTTATTGAAAGATTGTGAGGCTTGAGGGAGGTGGTGGCAGATCCTCTCCAGATAACACCGCCCGCAGATACGACAGAGCGTTTTGTAGGCCGTTGGCCGAGTAAGGTTTCTCGATAGCGCCGAGTGCACCCGCGAAGTCCGCCGGAATTCGTTTAAGGTTGCCTGAGACAAAAACGAAGGGGATGCCCCTCGAGGCCAAGTATCGACCGATATCAATACCAGTCGGACCATCGCGCAGGTGGATATCGACGAAAGCGAACTCTGGTTGTTCTCGCTCGACGAGCGCAATCGCTTCGCTTGCATCGCTTGCCAGGCCGATAACCCTGTAACCGCTGGACTCGACCTCATGTTCAAGTTCCAGGGCCAGGAGCATTTCGTCTTCGACAATCAGGGTTCGCAAATATCGGCCCTTCCTAATCTCCTACCGGCAGCGTTACACGAACTTCCGTGCGGTGACCGGAAACCTCTCGCTCGCTCGTTGCCCTTAGCTGCCTGATCGAGGCGTCAAGCATGGCGCGGCTGAAGGACTCTTGTTCTGAGTCGACCTCGACGGGAGTGACCGTATCCAGCACTCGTATGAGCAAGTGTCCGTTGAGCCTTCGGACTTCGAGGTGTATTTCGCCTCCGCCATCACTCAGGCCGCGTCGGACTGCATCACCAACGAGTTCGTTAACGATAAGGGCGAGCGCCGAAGCTTTCGACGCCGAGACTGTCACAGAATGAAGGTCGGTAGTTAAGATGATGTCCGGCTTTTTTAAAGAACCCACGATTTCGGTAACTAGGTCTCGACCGAAATCGGCCACATCGAACTGACCAACGCGGTTATCATTGAGAAGCTTCCTTTGCGCGGCACTCAGAGCCTCGACGCGGTCGAGTATTGATCTAAGTGTCTGTGCGACCGTAGGGTTGCTGGTCATCCGCATTTGCAATCTGATGATCGAGGCGATTGTCAGAAGGTTGTTTTTAACCCTGTGATCGACCTCGTGGACAAGGGCAGTTTTCACGCGCAGCGCTTCCATGAGCTCCGCAGTGCGACTTGAGACTTCCTCCTCCGCAAGCTGGCGCGCCTTGGCCAGCTCGGCTTCTTTGCTTTTGGTGCTCGTGAAGTCGAGTTGTGACGCGAAGAAGTAGATCACTGCGCCGCCCTGATCGCGGACGGGGCTGACAAACAGCGCGTTCCAGAAGCTGCCCCCGTCCTTACGGTAATTGAGGATATCGACCGAGACATCGCGCGCTTCTGAAATGGCATCCCTGATCTTAGCGATCGCCGCTTTGTCGGTGTCCGGCCCTTGGAGAAGGCGACAGTTCCGGCCGACCAACTCATTCTGACTGTAGCCGGTCAACTCCGTGAAGGCTCGGTTTGCAAAGATGATGGGATTATCGTCCTGCCTTGGATCGGTAATTAGCATCGGCATGCGTGTGGCCTTGAACGCAGCCGCGAATGGGTCTTCAGATGGGTGTGAAGCTAAGAGGCGGTCGCCCGCGTCACGGGCGTCACGAAGGTGGTTTTCGTCGGCCATTTTGCTCATCCAGGTCGGCTGTTGCGGGCCACCCAAACAACTGATTGCAGATGATAGGTATCTATCCGCGCGTTTTGTGTTTTCAAGGTTTTCCGAAATGGGCGCGCACACGGCATCTTATGAGGCCACGCAAACAGTCTTGGCGAGATTGCTCCTCAGTCTGTTAGACCGAGCTCGACTTGCGCGATAAAGTGCGTGCCTTCTGTTGACTTGTACTCAAATGAACCGCGCAACTGACTTACGACCCCTCGAATGATGCGGCTGCCCATGCCTTTGCGCACAGTCGAGGCATCAAAGCCAACGCCGTTGTCGCAGATGGTAAGCAGGGAGCGGCGCGAAGACACTTTGTGGAACGCTATTTCGAGCTTCCCTGGGCGGCCGTCCGGAAACGCGTATTTAAGACTGTTTGTCACGACCTCGTTCACAAGGAGCGCGACGGCCGTGGCCTGTTCGGGTGTCAGGTCAAACTCACCGATATCGTACCGTACGGATACGTTGTCAGAATAGGCGCTGACGAGTTTGTCCACGATCGACGGGATAAGATCACGGGCGGACAGGGCGTTGAACTGGTCGCGATCATATATTTGCTCATGGACCGCGATCATGGCGCCGATCCGGTCAAAGAGCGACTTCTGTGCCTCGGGCGGCAGTAGCTGCATGCGGATGACGCCCTGCACAGCCTGAAAGTTGTTTTTGACCCGATGATGGATTTCGCGCAGCAGAAGGCGATTGTCCTCAAGTGCGGCCTCAAGTTCGGCGGATTTCTTCACATCGCGCTTAACAAGGTGCCTGACCCATCCTCCTGCGGCAAGCGATGAAGCGGCAGCAAGTGCCATAACGGCGATCGCGATGAAGACGTCATTGCGGAAGGGGACCAGCCCGACACGGTAGTCAGCCGACGCGAGCGCAACGATGTCCGTTCCCTCAACAACCCGATAGGCGACCATACGGTGCTCGCCGTCCGCTGGAGATATTGCCTCGTAAGTCCCGTTGGGCGAGGAGGGAAGGTAGTCTGTAAACAGAACGTACTTGCTCATGTTCAACGGACCGTCGGGGGCGGGGTAGCGTGCGACGAGTTCTCCGTCCTTGCGGATCATGCTGATAGTCGAATTCGTGCCGAGAGAGACGGCCTCCCAAACATCTTTCAGCAGGTCGCTCCCTTGGAACGACACCATTGCAGCGCCGACGAACACGCCGTTCCGTTCCAGGCGCCGGCTGAACACGAATATCTGCTGATTGTTGAGTCTGCTGACCAGGAGTCCGGAAACGAAAGTTTTCGCTCCCTTCTCGACGGCGGCGAAGTATTCGCGGTCCCTTATGTCGATGGGCTTTATATCGGGATCGGTGGACAGAAGTGTCCGGCCGTTCCGGTCGACGACGTAGGCCTGAACCTGACCCGGAAGATTAGAAACCGCCTCGTTGATGTTCTTGACGTCATCCGTGGCAATGCCCAGCGTCGGTCCAAGAGCGTCATCAATTCGTTGAAGTGTCTGTGCCGAGAGCGCGCTTATCCATGAGGCGTTCGTGGATACAATTTTCGAGGCGGCAATTGCGCGCTCTTCGGTCCGCCGTATCGCGGCATGATAGCTCTCGTATAACCACAGGCTCAGTAGTACGACAAGCGCCGCAAACATTGCCGCAATGACAAACGTCGCGGCTCTGGACACCGTAACCGTCAGACTTCTCACCATGCCCCAGTCCCTAAAACCTGAGTACATATTAGAAGGCTTCTAATCCAATGCAAGAAACTCCACCCCTCGATCGGACGCCTTTCAGTCCTGGTCACCAAGCACCTGGGCATCATGGAAGCTCCGGCCGATAGATCCTCAAGAGTAGGGTAGGCTGGGAAGCGCCAAGCGACCAAGCAGTACGTGCCTCTCTCACTCTCGCCATTCCCTTGTACGGCCGGAGGATGCATATTCGGTAACTCCGTACGGGCTCTGGTTGAGTTGCTACACTCCTCTTTCATAGATAACTGCTATGGCCTTAGCCAGGTCACGCGCCAAATCATCTCGGGCGATCGTGGCGGCTGCTGGGTCGCCTGCACGCAGAATATAGGAAGGATGCCATGTCACGAGGACGGGGCCGCCGTGAAGACCGGTTTCAATCTCCCCCCGCCGCTCCCCCATTTGACGGTTGTCGCCTGTGAGGGCGAAGGCCGCGGAGGCGCCAAGCGCCACCGTCAACTTCGGTTTGACAAGGGTCAGTTCCAGTCCCAGCCACCAGCGACAATGAGCAATTTCGCCGCGGTCCGGATTGCGGTGCAGGCGCCGCTTGCCACGTGGGCTGAACTTGAAATGCTTGACGGCGTTCGTCAGCCACAGCGTCCTTGCGTCTATACCGGCGTCGGAAAGCAATGCCCGAAGCAACTGCCCGGCCGGCCCTGTAAACGGGCGGCCCTCGATATCTTCCCGGTCGCCAGGCTGTTCGCCGACGATCATGAGCTGCGCGTCAGCGGCACCTTCACCCCAGACGGTCTGCGTCGCGGATTCGCACAGGTCGCAACGCCGACATTGTGCCGCGGCCTTTGATGCCTGCTCCAGGGTGTCAATTTGCTCGGGCGGCTGCGGCATTGAAGCCCGATAGCGCTCGGACACCGGGGCTGCGCCCGTTCGCGGCGCGGAGATGCCGGTCTTGTGCATCTTTTGCACGCGTGCTTCAGCTCCGGCGAGCATCTCGGGGATCAGGCGCGTTTCCGGCAGGTTGTGCCAGTATTTCTTCGGCATTTCGGACTGCATGGCGTTGAGCTTGATGCGGGCCGGATTGAAGATGTTGACGAAATAGGCCGCCCAGAGGCTTTCCGCCGCATCGTCGGGCAGCGTAGGTTTTGTGCCGCCAGGGCCGAAGCTCAGCGTGCCGTCGACGAACCGCGCGGTCAGGCGAGGCGTTGCGATCATCCAATCCATGTCGCCGAAGCGCCTAGCGAAGAAAGCGCTTCCCGGCTCCAGGGTGTTGTGTGTCGGCTCGAACCATGCTGCGAAGCGACGGCGAGGTCCCTCTACCGGCATTTCCCGGAAGCGTACAAATGCATGCATCTTGTGAATGTCTCGCCCGACGGATTTCTGCATCAGCGACAGCCTTCGACCGAGTGGATCGACGGGCGAGAGCGGGTTGCCCTCGCGCCTGTCAAGGCGCCAAAGCGCGCGATAAAGAAGCGCCAGACGTTCTGGTGCCGAATGCCAAATCACCGACTGGGCGAGGTTCATGAAAGCTTGAGGGACGCGCGCGGCGTGATCGCCTGAAGTCTCCGGGAGAAAGGATGCGTCGAACAGGCCGGCCGAGCAATTCCAGTCGATCTGCTCGGGGGCGATCTGGTGGCTTATCGCGCGCCTGGCGGCATCGCGCCAGGCATCAAATGTTCCCTGCTCCGGAAGCGCGACCGCGTAAATCATAGGAGCTGAAGTTGCTTCGGGGGAGGCGCGAGGCGCGCGCGCAAATCGCCGCTGTCCGTCAAGCCGCCTGGGCTCCAGCCGGGCAGAACGATGAAAGGGCGGGCCTTGCGTGTCAGCGCTCCCATTCGCGCGAGATCCTCGACCCGCAGGTGGTGGTCGCGTCGCGCGATGATGATGCGGTCGACCACGCGCGTGCCGAATCCCGGCACACGCAAAAGCGTGTCGCGGGAGGCAACGTTGACGTCGACCGGGAAGATTTGCCGATTTTGCAGCGCCCAGGCTGTCTTCGGATCAAGCTCGAGATCCAGAAAGCCCCCTTGCGTGCCGGTCGCGATCTCGTCGGTCGTGAAACCATAAAACCGTAGCAGCCAATCAGCTTGATAAAGCCTGTGCTCCCGAACAAGCGGCGGCTGAACCAAGGGAAGCGCCGCGGAGGCGTCCGGGATCGGTGAGAAGGCCGAGTAATAAACGCGGCGCAGCTTATAGCCGCTATAAAGCCGCGTTGCGCAGGACAGGATGGCGGTATCGTCGGCGCCATCAGCGCCGACAATCATTTGCGTGCTCTGGCCGGCAGGGGCAAAGCGTTGCGGCTTGCGACCGGTGTGGGTCTTGTCTTGCGCGGCTTCCCCCTCGAGCCGAACCTGCGCCATGGCGGCGCGAATGGTTTCCGGCCGCTTCTCCGGCGCGAACTTCCTTACGCTCGAATCCCTTGGCAGTTCGACATTTATTGACAACCGGTCGGCCCAAAGGCCGGCCTCACGGATCAGCTCAGCCTGTGCGTCGGGGATGGTCTTGAGGTGAATATAGCCTTTGAAGCCGTGGACCTCTCTCAGCGTCCGGGCAATGCGGACCATATCGGCCATGGTCTGATCCGGCGAGCGGATAATGCCGGAGGAGAGAAACAAACCCTCGATGTAGTTGCGCCGATAAAACTCGAGCGTCAACGATACCACTTCTTCGACGCTAAACCGCGCGCGCTCGACATTGGAACTGACGCGATTGATGCAATAGGCACAGTCGAAGATGCAGAAGTTCGTCATCAGGATCTTTAATAGCGATATGCATCGCCCATCTGGCGTGTAGGCATGGCAAATACCGCTCCCACCGGAAGACCCGATTCCTCCTTTGCGTGAATCTCGCTTATCGCCGCCGCTCGAGGCGCATGAGGCGTCGTACTTGGCTGCGTCCGATAGGATCGCCAGCTTCTTTCCAAGTGCCGTAGGTGTCATGACGCGACTTTAAATGTTCACGTTATGTTCGTCAAGGTTTCGCGGAGAGCCGCAGGCGAATGTCGAAAGATGAACGGTCGCTTTGTTCCGTATCGGAGCTTTCAATGAAGAACGCTTTCCCTGGTCGCTTCAGGATTTTTCAGTCGCCGCTGATCCATCCCGCATTCCATGCGTATTTGATTGGGTTGATAAATGAAGAAGGATGCGATGCTCAAAAAACCTGCCAGTCACCCCAATATTAAACACGGCGGCATTGGAGTGCTGCTGGTCAATCTCGGCACGCCTGATGGCACCGATTACACCTCGATGCGCCGCTACCTGAAGGAGTTTCTGACCGACCGCCGGGTGATCGAGTGGTCACGACTGTTCTGGTACCCGATCCTGTTCGGCATCGTGCTCAGCACCCGCCCCGGCAAGGTCGGCAAGGCCTATGAGACGATCTGGAACAAGGATCTGAACGAGAGCTACCTGCGCACCTATACCCGCAACCAGTCCGAACTGATGGCGAAGTCCTTCGCCGACCAGCCTAACGTCATCGTCGACTGGGGCATGCGCTACGGCCAGCCGTCGATCGCCTCGCGCATGGACGCACTGCAGAAGGCCGGCTGTGAACGCATTCTCGTCTTCCCGCTCTATCCGCAATATGCCGCCGCCACCACCGCCACCGTTAATGACAAGGCCTTCGAGGCGCTTCTGAAGATGCGCTGGCAGCCGGCACTGCGCACCGTTCCGCCCTACCACGACGATCCCGTCTACATCGACGCTCTGGCAACCTCGATCGAGCGTCACCTGGCGACGCTCGGCTGGGAGCCGGAGGTGGTTCTGACCTCCTTCCACGGCATTCCGAAGAGCTATTTCGACAAGGGCGATCCCTACTACTGCCAGTGCCAGAAGACCGCGCGGCTTTTGCGCGAAAAGCTCGGCTGGTCGAAGGAGAAGCTGCAGGTCACCTTCCAGTCGCGCTTCGGGCCTGAGGAATGGCTGCAGCCCTATACCGACAAGACGGTCGAAAAACTTGCGCAGGACGGTGTCAAGCGCATTGCCGTCCTCAACCCGGGCTTCGTCTCCGACTGTCTGGAAACGTTGGAAGAGATCGCCGAGCAGGCGGCCGAAAGCTTCCATCACAATGGCGGCGAGAAGTTCACCCACATCCCCTGTCTGAACGACAGCGCCGAAGGCATGGCCGTGCTCGAACACGTCGTGCGCCGGGAGCTTGCCGGCTGGCTTTAAGCGGAACCGGCAAGAATAGCGGATAGGGCAATCCAAATTCATTTGGCCAAATTCATTCGGATTGCCTTTGCAGACGTCCAAGCAGCAACGCGATGTCTTCCTGGATGTCCAGGCATATTTCGCGATACTCGTCTACAAGGTCTTGCTCAGGAGACCGTTTCCTCAAAAGTTCGTCGACCCTCATCGCGGCAAGCGCGTAGGTCTCGAAAAGAAGATCGAATTGCTCGGCTTCCAGGGCGCGTAGCTGTTCACGTTGACGAGGCAACGCAAGGGCGACGCGAGCTCGCCCGATCTTAGCCAAAGACGTCTTCATGGAGCTAGCCGCCGAGCACATTTGAGCTGTCCAGAGCGTTGCATGCGTTAAAGCGAAAACACTTATGCCCTGCGCGCCAACGCCATCAATTGAGGAACCAGATTGCGAAATTCAGTACGGCCGCAAAGGAGACCCACGCTGCCAGCGGCACGAGGCAAAGTGCCGCTTTCTTGTCGACGCGCCAGGCCTGCACGATCGTTGTGAGGATAATCCCGATTTGAACGATGATGTTCACCAGGCCGGCGGCCGGACTTTGCATGGCGAAAAACATCCAGGACCACAACGCATTGAGGGCGAGCTGAACGTAAAATAGGGTCAGTGCAGCCAGCCTGCCCGGTGTCCTAGTTGGGAGGATTAAGAGCCGGAAGGCAGCGTAAGCCATGAGGATGTAAAGCGTTGTCCAGACTGGAGCAAACACCCAGTTCGGGGGATTAAAACTCGGCTTATCTAGCGCTGAATACCAGCTTGCGATGTTTGGATAGGTAGCCATTTGTCCTAGTATGGATGTTGCGGCGACCGGTACAATCGCAAGTGCCAGCGCTCGGACCCAATTCATTTTGTCATTGGAAGTTTGTTGCAACATTCTTCTACCCCTTAAGGCCGTGCCCTTCGTTGACCAGACCCGTCTCATTCGGTGAGGACTGCAGACCCGCGGGCGGCGCTGGCGAGTGGTTGCCGTCGAAGCGCCAGCCGACGCCTTATTTTCCCTTTTTACGTATGACCTTGCTGATTGGATCAGCGAATTGGAGATGGGATCTTGCGCGGCCCGGCGAGCACCAATCCAGCTCTCACTCGTTCACTACGGCAGCGACCCTGCATTGAGGCGGTTCGCCGCAACGTCCGGTCATATCGGACGCGACGGTGATCCAGATTGATGAAGGCGACGTATCGATGGTGCTGGACAACTCTGGCGAACATCGGTTGGGAACGCCCGCATGGCGCGGGCCATCAAGGAGGAATGCACGAATGAAACGGTCCCTAAGACGTACCGCCGCGATCGCGTCTATTTTCGCTCTCGTAGCCTTCGCTGCTAGTGCCGACAACCCCATGGTCGGTGGAGCGGCCATGTCCGAAAGTAAGAACATCGTCGAAAACGCTGCGAATTCGAAGGACCACACGACACTCGTTGCAGCAGTCAAAGCGGCCGGTCTCGTGGATACGCTCTCCGGTGATGGCCCGTTCACCGTGTTTGCGCCGACGAACGCAGCTTTCGATGCATTGCCTGCCGGCACTGTCGACACACTCCTGAAACCCGAGAACAAAGAAAAGCTAGCCAAAGTGCTGACTTGTCATGTCGTTGCTGCCAATGCGCTTTCCGATGCGGTCGGCAAGATGATTGCCGATGACGGAGGGAACCATTCAGTCAAGACCGTGGGCGGTTGCACGCTTTCGGCAAAGATGGATGGCGACAAGATCACACTCACTGACGAAACGGGTGGCATTGCCACCGTGACTATCGCCGACGTCAAGCAGTCGAACGGTGTCATTCATGTGATCGACAAAGTGCTGCTTCCGAAAGCGTAGAAAAACATAAGAACGGGTCGCGTTGACCACATGCGTTTGCCGCCGGATAGGTCGGCGGCAAACTAGCAACATTCTCTGCCGCCTAACAATGCTCACCACTCAACGGGCAGGCCATCATAGGCGAAGAACCCTCCGGTGTTTTCCGGCGTCAACCGATCAATAACCCGCAGCATTGCACATGCGCTCTCACTGGGATCCAACTTGCGATGATGGGTGGAATAGCTGGCGGTCATTTTCGTCGCCACGGTTCCTGGATGGAGCGCGACGACCACCGCGCGCGGATGGGTGCGGCTCAGTTCTACGGAAGCTGTGCGGACGATCTGGTTGAGCGCAGCCTTCGACGCCCGGTAGGAAATCCAGCCCCCCAGGCGATTGTCTCCGATCGACCCGACCCGGGCAGACAGGAAGGCGACTATGCTGCGGTCGCTGCGGGCGAGCTTCGGCGCGAAGTGTTTGAGAACGAGTGCCGGTCCAATCGCGTTCAGCGCGAATTGCCGCATCATCATATCGGGGTCGACTTGCTTGAGTGATTTTTCTGGACCCGCGCCGTCGACAACAAGTCCGCCGGTCGCACAAAATACAAGATGTAGCCCATCTCCAGTCTCCGCTGCTCCTGCTGCGACAGTCTCTTCGTCTGTGATATCGAAGGCATTGTCCCTACGCGAGAGCGTTACAAGCTGCAGGCAATTGGGATCGGACCGGAGTTCGCCGGCGATTGCGGATCCGATGCCGCCGCTGGCCCCCAAAACAACCGCGCGGTATCCTTTAGCAAGTGACGCGAGTGGCATCTTCCAATCCTCCTCTAAACATCAAGACCCTCGTCCAGACGCTGCAGGAAAGCCCTGGCGCTTTGCCGATACTCATTTCTCCGGTCCTGCGTCATGCGCCGCCAGGTGGCGTAGGAGTGTTGAAGCCTTCGGTTTGCCGAAAGGTCCTGCACATGGCGGTCCAAAAAGTCCCAATAGAGAAAATTGAAAGGGCAGGCGAATTTCCCCGTCTTGCTTCGCACATCGTATCTGCAGCCCTCGCAATAATCCGACATCCGGGAAATGTATGAGCCACTGGCGCAGTATGGCTTTGACCCCAGTGAGCCTCCGTCCGCGAATTGGCTCATGCCGATCACGTTTGGAAGCTCTACCCATTCTATGGCGTCCGCATACACTTCCAGGTACCATTCGTGGAGCGCAAATGGGTCGAGGCCCGCAAGCATTGCGAAGTTCCCGGTCACCATCAGGCGCTGTATGTGGTGCGCGTAGGCGTTGTCGATGGTGTCGCTGATCGTCGTCGCAAGGCACGCCATGGCCGTCTTTCCCGTCCAGAAAAAATCGGGAAGGGGACGCGATGCTTTGAAGAAGTTCGAGCTGGCGTATTCGGGCATGAAGCGCCAATACATTCCACGCACATATTCCCGCCATCCAATGATCTGCCTGATGAAGCCCTCAGCGGCATTGAGCGGCGCGTCGCCGTCGAGGTAAGCGCGTTCCGCAGATTTGCAAAGCTCGAGAGGGTCGAGCAAACCAAGGTTCAAGTACGGTGAAAGCACGGAATGATTGAGAAGGGCGTCGTCTCTGAGCATCGCATCCTGCGTCTCGCCAAAAAACGGCAGAAAATCACGATTGAAAACTTCAGCCGCATCTCGAGCATCAGAGCTAGTTACCGCGAAATTGAAATCTTTTGCCGTACCCATATGTCCAGCAAACCGTTGCTCCACGAGATCGATGACTTCGCGGGTGGTCGTGTCGGGTTTGAATTTCAGTCGAGCAGGGCGAAATAGATCCGGTTTGGCGGGGGCTCGGTTTTCTGAATCGAAGTTCCACCGGCCGCCGACGGGATCGTCTCCCCGCATGAGAAGCTTGGTTTTACGACGCATGCGCCGATAGAAGAACTCCATCGTAAGTGTGCGTCGTTCATCTGCCCAAGCCGTAAACTCCTCACGGGAGCATAAAAAACGGCGGTCCGGACGAATGCTCACCGGGACCCCGAACATAGATTGCCAGCGTGATACGTCCTGGCCGACGCGCCACTCTCCCGGCTCGGTCACGACGACACAGTCCGGTGAAAGAATAGCCACGGCCGCGCTCAGTTCCCCGGTGAATGATCCTGAATTATCCGCATCGTCGAGCTGCACGTAACGCACTGAAAATCCGCGGATACGCAATTCATCCGCGAAATGCCGCATGGCTGATAAGATCAGCACGATCTTCTTTTTATGATGCTTTACGTAGGTGGTTTCTTCGGCGACCTCGCACATCAAGACTATATCTCTCTGCGGATCAGCCCCATCCAGGCTTGAGATCCTGTGGGATAGATGGTCGCCAAAAATATAAATCAGTCTGCGACAACGTTTCATGGGAGAACACCGGTTGAAAACCCAAGAGCGTTTACGAGGGGAACGGCTCGTTGGATTATCGCATAGTGTGGCCGCGAAGGCTTTTCGGCGCAGCAGAGGGAGTTCGGCCTCGACAGAAGACCCACGCTTAGCATCGCCAAAAGTTTCCTCAGGCGACGGATATGCCCTGTCCAGCGGTCGCGACGGGAGGGAGGGCGTATTAGATAGGGCAAGGACGCGTGAGTGGACCCTCGGCAAGTTGACCTATGAGCGAGAGCACCGATGGCTACCCTTCGATCCTTCGTGGTTTAAGGGATGGTGGGCTCGTCAATCGCCTTCGGTCAGGTATGACGAAATAGCCTTTGCAAGCTGCTCTGCTCGCCTGACATTGTCAGGATCCGCCAGCATGAAGTCGGACGACAGGGCTTCGATGATTGCCATGGCCGGGACGTTTGTGGCCGAAAGAACCGGGTGTCTGGATGGCGCGAGAAGCAATCGGTCGGCGAATTGAGCCAGCGGAGCGGCTGGAGAATCTGTTATGGCGACAATTTTCGCCTTTTTGTCACGCGCATATCTGACGATCTCGACAACATCCCTGGAATACCTGGGCAAAGACATTGCCACCAGTACGTCGCCTTCTCCAATCGACATCACACGCGCGGCAGCGGACTCCGTTCCTCCGTATTGAGCGACATCTATAACTTCGTCGCGATAAGGTTGCAACGAAAGGACCAGCATTGCCGCGAGGTGCGCAGAAAGGCCAAAGCCTATCACGAATACCCTTCGAGCCGCTCTTATGTCACCGCAAGCTAGGCGTATGTATTCGGCGGTCTGCGGGCTCTTGAGTGCGTCGATGTTGGAGCCCGTCATCTCGATGCTGAGTTCAACACCCTGGCTACGTTTATCGAGGTCTCTTATCGAGGCATCGAGCTTGGCGACAGGTGCTATCAATTCGCTCACCATAGCGGCGATGGACGACCGAAACTCAGAAAAGCCCGCCAATCCGAGGTCTCGAACAAAACGGCTGACGCTCGAAGCCGAAGTTCCCGTTGCGGAAGCGAGTTCCTCGATACCGTGCGTTGCCACGAACATCGGGTCCCGGAGCACAAAACCGGCCAGTGCCCGCTGCGAAGCCGATCCGTCCCGCAGCAGCCTGCTGAGTTCGAGACCTAAAGCAGAGGTCGCGAAGCGTCGGTCGGCTTCTGCGTTCCAGGTGAGGGGTGTATGAAAATTATCTTTCATTTGTTGACTCTATGAAAATATCCTGCCATTGAGAAGCCAGCTTAGCTGATTTTGGGAGGAAATCGCATGCGAATGAAATTTCTCGCTTCAATCGTTGCCACAACGATGCTCGCCGGCACTGCGTTTGCGGAGGATCTGCGCATAGGCGTGGAAGGAAACTATCCGCCCTTCTCAGTAGTTGCGCCCGATGGAACGCTCTCCGGCTTCGATATCGACATCGCAAATGCGATCTGTGCGAAGATGAACAAGAACTGCGTGATGGTGCAGCAGGAATGGGATGGGATGATCCCGGCGCTCAATGCCAAGAAGTTCGATATCATCGTGGCTTCGATGACGATCAACGAAAAGCGCAAGAAGGTCGTCGACTTTTCCAACCCTTACTATGACGTCCCGTCGCGATGGGTGGCGCGCAAGGGTGACTACAAGAGCTGGTCGCCGGAAGAGCTAAAGGGCAAGACGATCATCGTCCTGCGCAACTCTCCGCGTGCCGAGTATGTTGCCAAGAACTACCCTGACAGCACCGTCCTGGCGGTGGACAAAGAGCCGGCCGTCTACCTGGAGCTGGCGGCGGGTCGCGGCGACATCGCCTTCGGATCGTCGGTAGTTTCGGCCGAATCTTTCCTGAAGAAGCCCGAAGGGAAGGATTTTGAGCAAGTCGGCGACACCCTCTTCTTGGGCGAGGACGCCGACGGCGGCGTCGGGATCGCCGTGCGTAAGTCGGAGGGCGCTCTGCGCGAGGAAGTAAATACCGCTCTGTCTTCCATCATGACCGACGGTACCTACAAGCAGCTGTCAGGCAAATACTTCGACTTCGACGTGACGCCGCAATCGGCAAAGAAGTAGTTCTTTTCCCGCGACCGGCGCCTGGGTGGCGCCGGTCGCAAGGGGTGCTGTTCCATGTTCCAAGGTTATCTACCGATGATTCTGGAGGGGCTTCGTGTGACCCTCAGCGTGGCGTCGGTCTCACTGGCGATCGCCTGTGTTATCGGCCTGATTGGCGCGTCCGCAAAGGTCTACGGCGGGAAGGCGGCAAGATTGTCGGCTGTCGCGTACACAACGACGGTGCGCGCTTTGCCGGATTTGCTTGTCATGCTCGTAGTCTTCTACGGCGGCCAAATCCTGCTCAATTCCATTTCTGAAACCTATGGGTGGGGTTATCTCGATGTCGATCCCTACATAGCCGGCGTTAGCACGATCGGCTTTGTATTCGGAGCTTACCTGACCGAGACGTTCAGGGGAGCGATCCTGAGCGTGCCGGCGGGGCAAATCGAGGCTGGCTTTGCATACGGTCTTTCACGCTGGCAGGTGGCCTCCTACATTCTGCTACCGCAGATGATACGGCATGCCGTGCCCGGCCTGACGAATACGTGGCTGGTCATGTTGAAGGCGACAGCGCTGGTGTCGATCATCGGACTCGACGATATGGTCCACCGGGCCGGGCTTGCGTCAGCGGCGACGCGGGAGCCATTTACCTTCTACGCGCTTATCGGCCTCATCTATCTCGCGGTCACCACATTTTCGGTTCTCCTCTTCGGAGCGCTTGAGAAGCTTTCTTCACGCGGCGTTCGCAGCGGAGGTGCTGCATGATCGACTGGGAAATCGTTGCCGATAACCTGCCGGCATTTGCGGGCGGTCTGGTAAACACTTTGATCCTGTTGGCAACCGTCGTCGTCAGCGGTTTTGCGGTCTCGGTGCCACTGGCGCTCGTGCGCTCAATGCGGTCGCCCTATTTTTCTCGCGCGGTTTGGCTGTTCACCTATATCATCCGTGGCACGCCGCTTCTTGTTCAGCTGTTTGTCATTTACTACGGAATGGCCCAGTTCGAATTCGTGCGCAGCAGCGCGATATGGCCGCTATTCCGCTCTCCGTGGTTTTGCGCGTGGCTTGCGCTGACGATCAACACTATCGCCTATACGACCGAGATATTCGCCGGCGCGATCCGAACCACGGCGCCAGGCGAAATCGAAGCGGCACGATCGATCGGCTTGAGCCGCGCCGCGGTTCTCAGGTACGTGATCTGGCCATCGGCCTGGCGTCGCGCACTGCCGCAATACGGCAACGAGGTGGTAATGATGATGCATGCCACCGCCCTTGCGAGCACGGTGACGATTGTCGAGGTGATGCGGGTCGCGCGCGACGTCTACACCAATTACCTCGTGCTGGCAGAATCCTTCGGCGTCGCCGCCGCGATTTATCTGTGTCTGACCATCGGTCTCACCACTTTGTTCCGCTGGCTCGAGACGCACTTTCTGCGGCATCTCTCCCGCTCGGACACCAGAGAGAAGCCAGCCGAGCATCTCAACCCGAAAGTTGCATGATGAAAGAGACAATCTTTGATATCGAAGGTCAGGGACCCGGCACGCGGCATAGCTTGAAATGTGTCGAATTCGGGCGGCCCGCAGACACGCCACTCGTCTATATCCAAGGTGGTCTCCATGCCGACGAGGCGCCCGGCATCATCGTCGCGCATGCGCTTTGCGAGACGTTGGCGGAGCTTGAGGCGGCCGACGCGATCATCGGCTGCGTTCGGGTCGTTCCGGTTGCCAATCCGGTCGGGCTGTCTCAGTTTTCCCTTGGTCAGCAGGAAGGCCGTTTCGATCTTTATGACGGACGGAACTTCAACCGGCATTATCCGGATTTCGGCCCCAAGCTGTCCGCCCGACTTTCCAACCGCTTGGGCAAAGATGCCGTCGCTAACGCGGCCGTCATCCGCGCCGAGTTGATGGCCCTGGTTGAGGAATGGGACGTCGTCACCCCCTCGGACAATGTTCGAAAATGCCTCATGAAACTTGCGATTGATGCCGATTATGTGCTGGATCTTCATTGTGATGGAGAGGCTGAGGTTCATCTCTACACGCAACCGCATTTCGCACGGAGATTCTCGTCGCTGGCGACGCGCCTTCACGCCCGAGCAGTGCTGCTTGCTGAGATCTCAGGACTCAATCCGTTCGACGAGGCCCTCGTGCGCCCATGGTTGGACCTGTCAAGAGCGCTGCCCGACGCGAACATCCCGCTTGGCTGCGCTTCGACCACCGTTGAGTTGCGCGGTCGTAGCGATGTGGATCGGCGACGCGCCCGGGGCGACGCCGAGGCGATCGTCGAGTTCCTACGCGATCTAGGGGTCGTCAAGGGTTCGGCCGCGCAGGCGCCGGCCAAGCTGTGCGAGCCCACCCCGCTCGCAGGTTCAGAAGCTGTCATTTCACCGTCTGCGGGGGTCGTGAGCTACGCACTCGACCTTGGCCATCAGGTAAGGGCTGGTGATGTGATAGCTGAGATCATCGACCCGCTTTCAGGAACGGTTACGGCCGTGAAGGCGCAGACATCAGGCGTGTTCTACGCACGCGCTGACAGCCGCATCGCCGAGCGCGGTAAACGCCTTGGCAAGATCGCCGGCAACGACGTGTTCCGCAACGGTCCACTTTTAAGCCCATGAGCGCCAAGGCGCGGAGACAGACTATGACAGCGATGCTCGAAGTGACCAACATCCGAAAGAGGTTCGGCACCGTTGAGGTGCTCAAAGGCATCTCGCTCAGCGCGAGGCGCGGAGATGTGATTTCCATGATCGGCGCGTCCGGGTCTGGAAAAAGCACGTTCTTGCGATGCCTCAATTTTCTGGAGCACCCGTGTGAGGGCAGCTATCGGTTTCGGGGAGAAAAACTTGACCTGAGAAAGGCGTCGAGCGGAGACCTGACGGTACATGACCCCAAGAAGCTCGCTTCGATGCGCTCGCGGTTATCAATGGTCTTTCAGCAATTTAACCTGTGGAGTCACATGACGGCGAAGGAGAACGTGATGCTGGGGCCGATGCGCGTACAGGGGATAAGCCGCGCTGAGGCAGCTGAACGAGCCGACGCATACTTGGCAAAGGTTGGCGTGTCGCACCGCCGCGATGCCTTTCCGGCATTTCTCTCGGGCGGAGAACAGCAGCGAGTTGCGATCGCCCGGGCGCTCGCGATGGAACCGGAGATCATGCTTTTCGACGAGCCGACCTCGGCGCTTGATCCGGAGCTTGTCGGCGAGGTGCTTCGGGTCATGCGGGGATTGGCCGAGGAGGGAAGGACCATGATCGTCGTCACCCACGAAATGGCATTTGCCCGCGACGTCGGCAATCATGTCATCTTTCTCAGCCAGGGTGTGATCGAGGAACAAGGCGATCCACGCGACGTTCTGAGCAATCCGAGTTCCGAACGTCTTCAAAGCTTTCTTTCTTCGCGGCACATGAATTGAGCGGCCCCTGGCCGCTTCAATCTCCGAGTTGGGGTCAAATCAACTTTTGTACGGCCGAAACGGAAAAATACCCGGCGAGAGCGGACGCCGTGGTGATGAAGACACCCCACACCATGTCCACCAAGCTTACCTCCAACGACCACCCCTTGATCGTTGCCAGATTTGTCATGTCGTAGGTGCCGAAAGCGACAAGGCCGAGCAGAGCTCCCGATACCAGTGCTGTCGTCCAACGTCCGGAGCCGAGCGCAGGTATGACGGCAAAATATGAAACACCGGTTACATAAATGACGTAAAATGCAGCTGCGGCAATGAGATTTGGATTCTCGAGCAGAAGCTCTCCAATTCGGCTGCGATAGAATTTCGACGACCCAGTCAGCCACAAAAAGTCCAAGCCGAGAAAGACGATCGCTGTCGCCACGTAGGATATCGCGTAGGTCATCCGGTCGCCTCCGATCAGATCCGAAGGACAGGTTGAAGCAAACGCATAAACCAGCTCCGGAACCTGAGCGGCGCGTCGGTTACCGCCAGACAGATACAATCTTGCTCAGGCGTTGCCAGGGGCTGATGTTCAACGCTCGTGTCTGCCTCCTCTATATCTCCGCGGGCGAACAAGAGTTCTCCGTCATTGAAGCTTCCGCTGAGCACGAGCGTCAATTCGCGCCCTCCATGGCTGTGTTCCGGCACGGGTTTTCCGGCCGGTATGCGAAGCAGACGCGCCGTTGTCGAACGATCGGCGAGCTTTATCGGAATATGATAGGCGCCACGTCCCAGAGACTTCCATTTCAGCTCCGCCAGATCCCCTCCAAGATAGGATCGCAACGGTTCCGGGATGGTTGGCGGCGAAACGGCTTTCACTACTCTCGCGGGTTGCTTCGGCGAGGCGCTTGGGGGAGATTCCGCGGTTCGTAGGCGCTCTTTCAACCGATCGAAGGACGAGACTTCTATTGGCACTGGCTCCATGCTCTCGAGCAGCTCTCCGGCCGTATTCTCCATCAAAGTCAGTCTTGTCCGGCAGTTCGGGCACAACGCAAGATGCGTAGCAACAGCAAGCCGCCAACCCTCTTCAAGCGTGCCGGATGCATATCCCACCAGCAATTCGTCGCTCACATGATGACGGATGTTCATTTTCCGTCCTCCAGCGCAGTCCGAAGCCTCGCAAAGGCAAGTCGGATTCTCGACTTCACCGTTCCGAGCGGCAGGTTCAGCTTGGTTGCAATCGCACTGTGAGAACAATCGTCGAAGAACGACAGCTTCAGCAATTGGATCTGTTCCTGAGGCAAGTCCTTCATGGCGTCCTTCAACCGGGTCGCATCCTGGCGTTCCGCCAGCTCGTTCTCCACGCTTTTTGCATCGTCTGCCACAAATGCGGGGTCATTGACGTCGAAATCCGGCCTCCGGTTCTTGCGGTAGGCGTCAATACGAAGGTTGCGGGCAATCGTAAAGATCCACGTACCTGCGTTACCGCGTGTCGCTTCGAACTGGCCCGCCTTGTTCCAAACGGTGATCATCACTTCCTGCATCAATTCCTCGGCGATGTTTGGATCACGCGTAAGGCGCGCCATATAGGCCTTTACGCGCGGAGCGTAGTAGCGGAACAGCGCCTCGAAAGATTCAATATCTCGCTTGCGACCGACTGCCTCGAGCAGAGAGCAGGCTTCATCTTTAGTCAGTTCCCCGGCCGGCTCTACCATGCGTCCACGCTTCTTATGCCTCCCAAGGTCGACCAGCGGCTCATGCCCAGATCGAACAAATGGGATATCTGGAACAGCGGTAGCGGAAATCGCAAGAATTGTCTCCATGGCACCGATTACGATGCGTCCTGCTTCTTGGATCATTGTTGTCCAAAATTTTGCAAGGTGATCAATCCGATCGGGAGATTTTTTCGTAGTGCGTTCGTAATTGTTCGTCAGATTGAGGGGATAACATGCGGTTTGATCGGGGTATGAGGGGTGAATTCGGGCAACGGCGTGTCGCTGTGATTGGCGCCGGTATCTCGGGAATGTCCGCGGCTTGGCTACTCGGTAAAAGCTTGGAGGTAGTTCTTTACGAATCCTCCGACAAGCCTGGCGGTCACGCCAACACCGTCGTCGCTCAGACGGCTGTTGGACCGGTTCCGGTCGATACCGGGTTCATTGTGTACAACGATCGCAACTATCCAAACCTTGTAGCGCTGTTTGACCACCTTGACGTCCCGACCCAAGCTTCGAATATGTCGTTCGCCGCTTCGTTGGATGGCGGGGCATTCGAATACTCGGGCTCTGGGTTGACAGGCTTGTTCGCTCAACCGTTAAACGCACTTCGTCCGCGCTTCTGGAGAATATTGTCCGACATTTTGCGCTTCTATCGAGAAGCTCCAAAAGCGCTTAATCGGCGCAATCTCGCTAGCAAGACGCTGGGGGAGTATCTCGACGAGAATGGCTACAGCAATGCCTTTGTTACCGATCATCTCCTTCCCATGGGCGCTGCGATCTGGTCCACAACGACCAACCGCATGCGTGATTATCCGCTGCATGCCTTCATTCGATTCTGCGACAGTCATGGTTTGCTTGCATTGACGGACAGACCTCGTTGGCGAACCGTAACCGGCGGAAGCCGAGAATATGTCAGCAGGCTGATGTCGGACTATTGCGGTGAGCTTCGAACAAGAAGGGCAGTCCGGGAGATCCGCCGCGAGGTGGGGACGGTGGTCATAACAGATCGTGATGGCAATCGTGACACTTTCACGGATGTGGTCATCGCAACTCACGCCGATCTAGCGCTGGCGATGCTTGCCGAGCCTGACGCACGTGAAAGAGAGCTGTTGTCCGCGATCAGCTACACGAGCAATAAGGCGGTTCTGCACTCAGATACTTCATTGATGCCCAGGCGGCGAAACGTGTGGTCGAGCTGGAACTACATTGGCGCGTCGGATGATTGCGGTGAGCGCCAGCTTTGTGTGACCTACTGGATGAACCGATTGCAAGGCATCGATCCGGCGGCACCACTTTTTGTGACGCTGAACCCGCATCAAAAGATAGCCAGTGAGCGGATAATCGCGACATTCGATTATGACCATCCTCTGTTCGATCAGCGAGCGTTGGCGTCTCAAAAGGAGCTTTGGCGTCTCCAGGGACGCGGCGGCGTCTGGTTTTGCGGGGCCTACTTCGGCAGCGGATTTCACGAGGACGGACTGCAGTCCGGGCTTGCGGTTGCCGAGGCCATCTCCGGCGAGCGGCGTCCATGGACGGTCCGCGACGATTCTGGCCGGCTCCCCTCCGAGATCGATTACGCGGCGGCTCAATGATGTCGAGGTCGGCTCTTTACAGCGGGCAGGTGTGGCACGTTCGGTTTAGACCCCGCCGGCATAGGCTTTCCTACAGGGTCTTTTCGCTGCTCCTCGATCTGGACGAGTTGGCTTCGCTGGACAGCAAGTTGCGCCTGTTCGGCCATAATCGCTGGGCTCTGTTCAGTTTTCGCGACAGCGATCACGGGGATGGCGAAGTAGGCGCGCTTCGCAGTTGGGTCGAACGGCAGCTTTCCGAGGCCGGAGTGGACGTGAAGCAGCTGCGTATCCGTGTTCTATGTTATCCCCGCATACTCGGCTACGTCTTCAACCCTTTGACCGTCTTTTACTGCGAAACAGACGATGGCCAAGTCCGGGCCGTTCTCTATGAGGTCTGCAACACGTTCCACGAACGTCACACCTATGTCATTCCGGTGAGCGACGGACACGTCGGAGCGATCCGCCAGTCGTGCGCCAAGGAACTTTACGTTTCTCCGTTTGTACCCATGGATTGCCGTTACGAATTCAACCTCACGCCGCCGGGGGAAAGTGTGCTCGTCGATATAACCGAAAACGATCGTGACGGACGACTTCTCAAGGCGGCGTTTTCAGGAAAAAGGGAAGAGATCTCGGACGCGAGGCTTCTTCTGACCTTCCTCAAACACCCCCTCATGACTGTGAAAGTAATGAGTGCGATCCACTGGGAGGCGCTCAAAATCTGGCTGAAGGGCATGCCGGTGCATCGCCATCGACCGGCGGACCTGCGGGTCGCCACAACGATTGTCTCCCGTTCGGAAGAGAAAGACCTGATGCATGAGCGAGCTTGACCGGGGTGCGGCGTTGCCAATGCCGGGCCGCCCGCTGTGGCAGAAAATAGTATGCGGTTGGCTTGCCCGTATCAACCGCGGGCAGCTGCGCGCGGAGTTCCCCTGCGGGGCAGTGCATCTGGTCAAAGGCAACGTCCCCGGTCCCACTGCAGCGATCGTCTTTACGAATGCAAGGCCGGTCTGGCGCATGCTCACGAGCGGCAGCCTTGGGTTTTCGCGATCCTATCTCGATGGGGACTGGGAGACGCCAGACTTGGGTGCGCTCATGGATCTGGCGCTTGCCAACGAAGAGACCCTCAAGCCTGCGCTCGCCTCTCGCCCGTTGCTAAGCCGCCTCGCTTATCTCCGGCATCTGTTCAGACGAAACTCCCGTGCCGGGAGCCGGCGAAACATCGCGTTCCATTACGACCTTGGAAACGCTTTCTACCGCACATGGCTCGACGAGACGATGACCTATTCCGCAGCCCTCTTTGAGCGGCAAGGGCAGTCACTCGGTGAGGCCCAACAAGCCAAGTACGACAGGATCCTAAGAGAGCTTCGAATCGGTCCGCTGGATCATGTTCTTGAGATCGGTTGCGGCTGGGGCGGGTTTATGGAGTACGCTGCCTCGCGCACGGGGTGTCGCATTACCGGGCTGACTTTGTCGAAAGAGCAGGCAGAATTTGCGACAACTCGGCTGGCAGGCAAGGGATTGTCTGCGTTGGCCGAGGTGCGGCTGCAGGATTATAGAGATTGCGAGGGACGTTTCACCAAGATCGTCTCGATAGAGATGTTCGAAGCAGTCGGAGAGGAGAATTGGCCGGTATACTTCGAGAAGCTGCGGACGAACCTCGCTCCTGGCGGACAAGCGCTGGTCCAGGTGATTACGATCGATGAGACGCGGTTTGAGCGGTATCGGCAAAACGCCGATTTTATCCAGACGTACGTGTTTCCCGGCGGCATGCTGCCTTCTGCGGCAGTTTTCAGGCAGAAGGCTGTCACTTCCGGTTTACTGGTGCGGGATGCATTTTCCTTCGGCCGTGACTACGAGAAAACCCTGCTCTTGTGGGAAGGTGCTTTCCTCAAAAGTTGGCACAAGATTGAATCCGCTGCATTCGACGAACGGTTCAAGCGCTTGTGGCGCTACTACCTTCACTACTGCGCCGCCGGCTTTCGCAACGGTACCATCGATGTCTACCAGTTCCGGCTCGAACCGACGTGACGGAGGTCAGGTGTGGTCCTCACGCAACATGCGGCGTGTCAAGGCGAACCGCAGGCTTGGAGGAAGCGCCTTCAATAGCTTCAAGACCACTTTCATCCTCCACGGGAATGCGATCTCGAACTTCCCCCGCTCAAGCCCGCGCATGATGTATTCCGCCGCACGTTCCGAAGAGATCAGGAACGGCATTGGAAAGTCATTGTGACGCGTCAAAGGCGTATCGACAAATCCTGGATTGATAATTGTCATCTGAACGCCTTGCCGTTCAAGTTCAGGATAAAGGGCTTCGCACATGTTGATCAAGGCGGCTTTCGTCGCGCCGTAGCCCGCGGCACCAGGAAGACCGGTATAGCCTGCCACAGATGCCATGACTGCAATCCGTCCCGACCGGCGCGCGGTCATTGCTGGCATGATCGCCTGCAAACAGTTCACGGTTCCCATGATGTTGAGCCTGACCATCTCTCCGATCGCCGCGGCGTCGAAGGTCGACAGGCTATCGCGCCGGTAAGTTCCTGCGCCGAAGACCGCAAGGCAAATCGGACCCAGGCGCATTTCAATGTCGCGTACGGTGATTTCTGTCGCTTCGCGGTCGGTCACATCGAGGGGAAAAGAATGGATCCTGTTCTCCAGCGATTGTGCGAGAGTATCGAGCTCCACCGAGTTGCGCGCGCTAACGGCGACGGTCCAGCCGTCAAGTGCCAAACGGATTGCAAGCGATTTCCCGATGCCGGAGCTTGCGCCGGTAACCCACGCTACCTTTCGACAATCCGTCTCGTGGAAGGCGTGATTGTTGATCAAATCGCGACCGATAGTCATGGAAACCTACCTCAGTGGGCGATGGGGAAAACGTGTCATCAACCTGGTAGCCGTAGACGAGCGTGATACCGTCAAATCCGGCCAATAAGCTCTCGTTGGGCCACACGATCGATCGGAAAGCCCCACATGAGCCCGATTGCTGCGAGCTTCGGGACGATCGGTGCCCAGGCGTAAAGCATCGAAAGACCCTTAAGAGCGTCGGGCGACGAACGATCTTGAGCCGGATCGAAGCCAAGCAGACTGAGCATGGGAAACGTTACCCCTAAGGCTGCCGCGAGCGAAAGCTTTGTTGCCAGCGCCCACGCAGCGAAATACATGCCGGAACGCTGAGAGCCTGAGACTGCTGTGTCGTTGTCGATTACGTCTGCCTGCATGGATGGAGGCAGGACAAGGTCGAAGCCGAGCAGAAGACCGGTGCATACGCATATCGCACCAAAGGCGATCAGGTCTCCGTCGCCGAGAAATCCTGATACCGCAAAGATAGAGCACGTCGCCAGCATAGCCCCACTCCAGGCCCTGTGCTTGCTCCAGCGCCTTGCGGCCTTTACTGCGAGCGGTACGCCAAGAACTGCGCATGCGAAATAGAGTAGGAGAAACGGACCGCGCCAATCCGGTGCGCCGAGACGATCGGAGACAAAGTACAGAAAAAGGGTAGCCGGCACTGCATTGGCGAATCCATTCAAAAGAAAAGCGGCAATGAGACGCAGGAAGGCCCGGTTCCTCGTCATGAGAAGCAGGCTTTGAACGATGTTAACGTCGCGGATTGATCGGTTGACCGGTTCGGGAACGAAAACGAAGGCCGCAAGACCTGTAATCGGAAGGAGGAGCGCGACCAGGACGGCTATCGTCTTTAGCCCCTCAACGCCTACGGTCACAGTCGACCCAACAACGAAGGGGAGGCTGATTGCCGTTAACGTCCCGAGTAGTGTCGACCCCTCGCGGAAAGCGGCAATACGTGTTCGCTCGACATAGTCGTTTGAAAGTTCTGCGCCCCAGGCTGTGTAGGGGAGCGAGGACCAGGTAAAGCCAAGTGACAAAAGCCCACCCCATAGGACCAGATAGCCAAGTCCGGCCGTTTGCGGTGGCCAGAAGAGCATAAATGCGGCGCAGGCAGTGAGCGGGATCGACGCGAGAAAAAAGCCGCGCCGGCGACCGCCGAAGGCATTCCACCGGTCGGCAAGCCAGCCGAATATCGGATCGCTAGCAGCATCAATAAGACGAATGGCAAAAAGTACGCCACCAACGGCCGCGACCGGTAGTCCCATGACTTCGGAGTAAAAGGTTGGAACGATAACGAAAAGCGGCAAAGCCAGCGCCGCCAACGGAAACGCAGGTAGCGCATAGATAACGAGTGTCGCGTCGCGCGTTCTCATTTTCACCGCCTCGTGAACTCGACACGTGTCCACGCGACCGGCAATCCAAACTTCGTCACATAGGCGGTATTAAGCACCCGACCGTCGTTATTCAACGTCATGGTGTCGTGGAAGCGGACCTTGTTCTTGCGGTTGTTGGAATCGAGGAAGACGAGATAACTGAAGCGCGCGACATTATCTCTAATCCGCACCTGTGTTTCTCCAATCACGTCCTCACGCCTACCTCTGTATTTGTCTGGTCCATCCTTTACGAACCGCCAAGTCTTGCGGTCACGAGTTCCGTCATCGAACGTGAAATCCTCCCTGAGCGTCAGGGTGCGGCCGTCCCATTTCCCCAGCAACTGAACATTGAAGGTTTTCTTGACCCCCGTTATGCTGCGAAAGCTGCCTTCGGCGCTAGACCTGCCTGTGAAGAACCCCTCAAGCGAAAAAGATCCGGCGGCCACGGGTGTAATCAACGCGAGGTTCATGGCGATGACCGTGAGAAGAACATTGAAGGTGCGCATGCTTGTCCTCCGTCAAATCGACTGCGCGGCATAAACATCAATTCCATCCCCCTTCCCGGTGCCACTTCAAAGCTCGGGACCTATTCGGGCGATGCCGGTCTTTCCGTCGTCGCGGATCCACTTCAATCTCCCTTCATCGACGCGATAAAGCTCGAAGCACATCGGGCGACCGGCGTACCAGGTGCGAAATCGCTGGCAAAGGAGGTCAGACTGTATCCACCAAGTGCCAGTGTCTTTGGGTTTGACGAACCGGCCGAGGCCCAAAGCTTCGCCGTCACCGTCGACCCCGCCACTTCTTCGATAGTTGAGCGGGAATTCCCCACCCAGTGGAGCTTCAAGAAAGATACGCCTGCCGACGATCTCCCCCTCGATCTCGTTTGCCTTGTATCGCTCCGCAGCAGCCCCTGAAGCTGTAGCCGCGGATAAAGCTGCGATTGCTATTGCAATTCGGAACATGGCTCGTTCGTCTGCTCTTGGTTGTTTTTGTCAGCGTTAGTTACGAGCAGGAGGTGGCGTTGGATCACTTCACGCGTTCTTGTTTGGAATTCGTGAGCTTCTGGCCGCTTAATCGAAGCCTACCGCTCGTCAGGAGCCGTTGGCGCGCTACTCTCACAACATACCTTTAGCAGGAGCACCCGCGCCCGAGCCGGCGGTGCCTCTACGGCGCAGGCGCGAGGTTCTGTTTGAAGCGCCAGCTTGGAATAAAACGTCAAGCTACAGTCGGATGAGATTTTTCCTCGGTGTGGCTGACCGAGACTTAGGGAATGCGCCCACCTACGGCCTAGCAAACTGGCCACGGCCTGCGTCTCATAGGGCCGCGCGAGAGGAGTGTTGCTCTTTTTGGGCTCGATGTCATCCGCGCGCAAGGTCTCAAAAAGAGCTTCCGAGCGTGTCCCTTCGCGACCGCGCCTGCTGTTTGCGCGTCCGCGCGACGTGTAAACGCACGCTGTAGTGGGGTCATTTCTGCCGTGATGATTAGCTTAAGCTAAATCACTCTGGCCGCTTTGTGGTATCCTGCAGCAAGGACACCGTGGGGGCTATGCGATGTTTCGCGTACTGGTGCTGATCCTTGCTCTCGTCGCAAATCCGTTGCGGCCCGCCGCAGCGCCTCCGGACGTCGATTTGGAACTCGTTCTGGCGGTCGACACATCGGGCTCGATCGACATGGGGGAGGCGCGCGTACAGCGCCTCGGCTATCTGGAAGCGCTCCGACACCCGGATTTCATCAACGCCGTCAAAAGCGGTTATCTTGGACGCATTGCCATCGGCTATTTTGAATGGGACGGGAAGGTGAGTGAATCGTCCGTCGTCGCCTGGCAGGTAATCGAAGTCGCCCAGGATGCCGAAGCCTTCGCCGCCAAGCTTGAAGCCCGCCCGATCGGCACGCGGCACGGCACCTCGATCTCGAGCGCAATCCTCTTCGGCACGAAATGGATCGAAACCAACGCCCATTTCGGAGCGCGCCGCATCCTCGACCTTTCCGGTGACGGGTACAACAACACGGGACTGCCAATCGCAGCCGCCCGCGATGAAGCTCTGGCGCGCGGGATCGTAATCAATGGATTGGTGCTCCTCATCAGGCCAGCTAATTCAACCGTTCCGCTTGACCGATACTATGCGGAATGTGTCATCGGCGGCCCCGGTTCGTTCATGATACCCGTGCGCAAGGCG
Organism: Ensifer sp. ENS07; assembly: GCF_014852185.1. Lineage (NCBI taxonomy): Bacteria > Pseudomonadati > Pseudomonadota > Alphaproteobacteria > Hyphomicrobiales > Rhizobiaceae > Ensifer > Ensifer sp. ENS07. The sequence goes on from NZ_JACVBE010000006.1 coordinate 132,469, forward strand.
GAGGACTTTGCGAGCGCCATCCGCCACAAGCTGCTGCTCGAAGTGAGCGGACTGACGCCTGGTTGGGTTCCCCAGCCAGCCGCCGTGACACCGCCAGTCGATTGTTTGATCGGCGAGAAATATCCGGGCTTTCTTGAACCGGCATTCCGAAACCTGTTCATCCAGCATTGAGGGAATTGGCGGCTTTGAAAAGAGCCTCATGGAAGGCATTAGAACGGGCTGCTATGGACCATCACATTTCTAAGGACAGGAGAACCGACCAATCACGTGGCGGCTGCATGGTGTCTTGAACCTTGACGCACCAGAGCGGTTCATCGCTAATCAAGGTGAACCAAGGAAGTTAGGTCCTATGACAGCTGCGTTTACCGTGCGTGTAAAAAATGAAACTGCGAACAAGCTGGATCAGCTTGCTGAGAAGCTGGATCGGTCCCGTTCTTATATGGCTGCCAAAGCCATCGAAGCTTTCGTTGAGCAACAGGAATGGCAGCTTGCCGAGATTGAAGTTGGGTTGGCCGAAGCCGACCGGGGTGAGTTCGCCAGCGATGAAGATGTGGCGAGAGTCGTCGGGAAGTACTTCAAGTCCGCCCGCCAATCATGAGTGGGAAGCGTATTCGCTGGACGCTGCGGGCGTTGCGGCGACTTGATGAGATACGGCGCGTATATCGAGAAAGACAATCAAGTGCATTACCGGGCTTGGCCGCCGTCACCATCTTTGGGACCTTCCGCGAAATCTCCTCGGCTGCAACTCGAGGACGGTTCCCAACGATGTTTAGGCCGAGCCGAACGATGCGCGCGAGAAGTTGAGGTTGGTCCTCGGTTGTTTGCCGATTGCCCCGGTTGGGCAGACGAACGCCTTCGTTCGCTTTCTGGAAGGCGAGGCGGCAGCCTTTTCTGGCGACGCCCCGATCCAATCTTCGATCACGGTTTCAAGGCGGCCAGGAGGGCTTTTGCCGTTTCGCCAGATGAGGCGGGATTCTGGCCGGTGATGAGCCGGCCATCGACGACCGTGTGGACGCCCCAGTCCTTCACCTTCGAGAAAACCGCGCCGAGACCGAGCAACTCGTCTTCCACCAGGAAGGGCACGACCTCCGTCAGGCCGACGGCCGCTTCCTCGGAATTCGTAAAGCCGGTGACCTTTCGCCCGTCTACGAAAGGCGTGCCGTCCGGGTTCTTGACGCGGTGCAGAACGCCGGGGGCGTGGCATACGAGGGCAATCGTCTTGCCCGCCGCGATGAAGGCTTCGAGCAGCTTGATCGAGTTTTCGTCCTCGGCGAGATCCCACATTGGACCGTGACCGCCGGGATAGAAGACGGTGTCGAAGTCCCCTTGGTTGACGCTGTCGAGGCGAACCGTCTCGGCGAGCTGAGCCTTGGCTGCCCGGTCTGCCTTGAAACGCCGAGTGAGGTCGGTCTCAAACATCGGTTCATCGCTCTTCGGATCAAGTGGCGGTTGGCCGCCCTTGGGCGATGCAAGGGTGATTTCGGCTCCGGCATCCCTAAAGACGTAATAGGGAGCCGCCAGCTCTTCGAGCCAGAACCCTGTCTTCTTGCCGGTGTTGCCGAGGGTGTCATGCGAAGTGAGGACCATTAGGACTTTCATGGATCATATCCTTTGCACTGGAGGAGTAGATTTGAAGTCCGATCAGCCGCGTCGGCTTCTCGATGCACTGATATTGGCGTCGCAACGATATTTGGGAGATCTAGGTCTCAGAATCCAGCTATCCATCTTGATGATGGACGAAGGAGCGAGAACTTCAACTCGCTCTCGGGCGGCGGTCAATCGCCGCCCAGGTGACCGAAAAGGCCGGTGCGCTCTTCAGGTCTGACCGTTGCGGGCGTCGACCGGCAGGTTGGCTGCAGTGCCATCCGCGCGCGCCAGGACGAAATTGTCGAAGTTGGCGATCGAGGCGCAGGAGTGGTTGGGGAACACGCGCACGCGACTGCCCAGCGGCAGGGGGCGCCCGGAATGGGGGACGAACCCGTGTTCCTCGGACAGTCGCTCGAGCGTCCACAGGCCGGTTTCGCCATCGCCTTCGGCGCTGACGACGGTGCCGAACCCTGCGCCACCCATGCCATGTGCGCCCCGATCGGAGCTCATGGACTTCGAACCCGCGTCGATGATGAAGTGCGCGTCGTTCGACGCGACGACGCGGGCGACGACTGAAAGCGCGAGGTCGTCGGCGGTACAGATGCCAAGCCGAAGGGCGGTGCCGTCCAGAAAGACGTAGTTTCCGGGACGGATGTAATCGACTTCCCGGGGCAGCGGTGCACCGAGGCAAGTCGGCGTTGCGCCGACGGAAATGCAATCGACGGCGAGCCCGCGTTGCCGAAGCCTCTCGGCGAGACCGGCGAGGGTCTCGGCCTCGTCGTGGGCGATCTTGGCCAGGGCATGGGGCTCCGGAGCCCCGTAGGCATGTCCGGCGTGCGAAAGCAGTCCGGCAAATCGCAAACCGGGGGCGCCGGCGATCCTCGCGCACAGTTCAGGCGCTGCCGGGTCAACGGGTTTGAGGCCGACGCGGCCGAGGCCAACGTCGACCTTGAGGAACACGCCGATCTCGACCCCGTGCCGGCTGGCGGCCTCCGACAGCGCATCGACACCTGTTTCGCTCGCCGCGATCGTGCGCAGTTCCACGCCACGCTTCTTGACCGCAGGCAGAAGGCGATCGAGCGACGCCGCGTGGACGATGGGATAGGCCAGGATGATCGACGCAATCCCGGCTTCGGCAAAGACCAGCGCTTCGCTGGGCTTGGAGGCGGTGATACCGCGCGCACCTGCGGCAAGCTGCTGCCGGGCGATGTGGAGGCTCTTGTGCGTCTTCACATGCGGAAACATCGCCACGCCGGCTGCATCGGCGCGTTGCTGCATGGCCTTGATATTGCGGGTGAGCCGTTTCTCGTCGACCTCGATATAGGGTGTCGGTCGCTCGGCGGCCGCTGGACGCAGGAACATTGCGGCCGTGGTCCCGCTTGCGCTGTCGCGGATATCTGTCGACGCCATGCCGGCAGCGCTCGCAGCCGGTTGCGTCACTTCGAAAGTGCTCATGTTGGGATACTCTGATCTGGAACGGGGTATAGCGGCTACTGTCAGGCGGTTGCGACCTGGCGCACGTAGTGGGTCGATGAGATCTGCCGCATCGGCAGTTCGCGAGGCACGAAGTCCGGCGCACGCACCGCACTCGGAATTTCGTCGGACATCGGCTGGCGCCCTTCCGGACGGCGCGTCGGATCGGCAATCGGCACGGTCGATAGCAGCTTGCGGGTATAGGGGTGCTGCGGATTGCTAAACACCGAGCGGCGATCGCCGATCTCGACGATTTCGCCGAGATACATGACCGCAACGCGGTGAGCGATGCGCTCCACCACCGCCATATCGTGGCTGATGAACAGAAGAGCGATCTGCATCTCGCGCTGCAGGTCCATGAGTAGGTTGATCACCTGCGCCTGGATCGTCACGTCGAGCGAAGCGACTGCTTCGTCGGCGACGATGAGACGCGGGTTGAGCGCAAGCGCCCGGGCGATACAGATGCGCTGGCGCTGCCCACCGGAAAATGCATGCGGATAGCGCTCGAGATGCTCAGGCGAAAGCTCGACCTTTGCCAGAAGTTCGGCAGCGCGGGCGCGCATGTCCCCGGTCGAACCAAGCTTGTGGACCCGCATCGGATCCATCAGCGATTGCTCGATCGTCATGCGCGGGTTGAGCGAAGAAAACGGATCCTGGAAGACCATCTGCGCTTCGCGCCGAAATTGCGCGAGGACAGGGCGCGGCGCGCCGATCAGTTCGGTTCCATCAAAGCGGATGGAGCCAGAGCGCGGTCGATCGAGCTGCATGAGCGAGCGGGCGACCGTCGACTTGCCGCAGCCGGATTCACCGACCAGCGCCAGGGTCTCACCGGGAAAAATGTCGAAGGAGACGTTCTCCACCGCGTGCACCCGACCGGAGACGTGGCCGAACAGCCCGGCCTTGAGATCGAAGCGCGTCACCAGGTTTCGCACCTCGACGAGTGGGCGAGGGGATTGCGTCATATGAGCCGGCGCGTTCATTCTGTCGCCTCCGCGGGCTGCCGCTCCGGTTCGAACACCAGCAGCGGAAATTTCTCCGGCGCATCCTTGTCGGCCATGCTGCCGAGGCGCGGCACGGCGGAAATCAGGGCGCGCGTGTAGGCATGCTTCGGCTTGGCGAAGATGTCGTAAACCGAACCCGTCTCGACGATTTCACCCTTGAGCATCACGCAGACCCGGTCTGCGACTTCCGCAACGACGCCCATGTCGTGGGTAATGAACAGCACCGACATGCCGATTTCGTGCTGCAGGGCGCGAACCAGATCGAGGATCTGCGCCTGAATGGTCACGTCGAGTGCAGTCGTCGGCTCGTCGAGGATCATCAGCGACGGGCGGCAGGCGAGCGCAATAGCGATCATGACGCGCTGGCGCATGCCGCCGGAGAGCTGGTGAGGATACTGGTCGAGCCTGCGTTCCGCATCGGGCACACGTACCAGCTTGAGGGTGTTGAGCGCGATCTGGCGCGCTTCCCCGGGTGTCTTGTGCTGGTGATGGATCACCGCTTCGGCAATCTGGTCGCCGACGGTAAAGACCGGGTTCAGGCTCGACATCGGGTCCTGGAAAACGATCGAGATGTCCGCGCCACGAAGGGCTTCGATCCGCTTTTCCGACAATGTCGCGAGGTCGGCGACCTTGCCGTCCTTCAAGCGCATCAGCACCCGCCCGCCGGTAATCGCCGCGCCATCATACTCGGTCAAACGCATGATCGTCATGGCGGTCACAGATTTGCCGGATCCGGACTCGCCGACCAGCGCAACTGTCTCGCCGCGCGCGATGCGGAAGGAGACGCCCCGCACCGCGCGCAGCTGTGAGCGGGTGCCGGCCGCGAAGGAAACCTCAAGGTCTTCGACGGATAGGATGACATCCTCGGGCAGTTCAGGGGGCGCGGATTTAGACAGGAACATCAGCACATGGACCCGATTTCGAGGGGACGTTGCCCTATCAGGTCTCGCAACGGGGTTGCATCCTGTCAATATGCTCGGGTGGCGGAGAACTCCCTGCGAGGCAGGCCGTCAGTGCCCGGGCGGCACGCAATCGGCTTCGGTCCGTGCCGCAAAACCGAGTGAAATCAATGTGTCGCGAATGTGGCAATCGAAACTATGCGCTTTCTGCATCGTGTCGCCTGTCTTCGCATATGGCCTCGGTCGGGCGATTTGGGTTATGACGGTGCTTCAGGCGGCGTCGATGCCGGCATCGAATCCGTTCTTGTACTGTGGCAATGCCGCACACTGCTTGAGATGCTGCCACAACCCATCGCTGTCGGCGCTGCCAGGGCCGGCGCGCCTGAAGATACGGATCTCCATTTCGAGCGACATCTGTGGTCCGCCGATCTGGACGAGGCGGCCTTGGCGCAGGGCTTCCGCCACACAGATCTGCGGCAGCCAGGCGACGCCACGCCCGGCGACGGCCATGTGCTTTAGGCCATCGGCGAGGCCCGACTGATAGACGATGCTGAGATTGAGCGGCCGGCGCCAGCGCGACTGGATCAAGGTCGCCAGCTTGCCGATGTAGCCGTCGCTCCAGGAATAGGCGAGATAAGGGATCTCCGTGCTTTCGGGCCCGTCGATGTCGAACAGCGGCCGGCCGCTCTCGTCGGTTCCCGACACCAGGATGAGCCTGTCCTTGCCGATTTGCAGGGATTCGAACGGACCACCTTCCAGCACCGGCGGGCCATCGGGATGCACATAGGTGATGGCAAAATCGCACTGGCCCGAACACAGATGATCGATGCTTTCAAGGAAGTCGGCGGCATGCATGCTGGTGCGAAGCGGTATCCGCGAGATCAGCGGCGAGCCGATCCATCTCGGGAAAAAATACATCGCCAGCGTATGCAGCGAGGTAAATGTCAGCATGGCCGAGCTTTCGCCCGCGACATTGCGGCAATCGGTGCGCAGCCTGTAGGCCTCACGCACGAGACGCTGGCAACCCGGAAGGAACATCGTTCCCGCCCGTGTCAATTGCACGGGATAGGTGCTGCGGTCGATCAAGTCCGTGCCGATCCAGTTCTCAAGCGATTTGATGCGGCGACTGAAGGCCGGCTGCGAAATGTTGCGCGCAGTCGCCGCCGTCGAAAAGTTCCGCGTGGCGGCGATTTCGAGAAAATCTTCAAGCCATTGCAGTTCCATGCCGGCCCTCATGCGTGATTTGCATAGTCTATCCTAATTACACATTGGACAGACCTGCAAGCGCTCTTCTAGCCTCCCCTATAACGAGAAGAAAACTTCCGCCTCCACCAAATGGGAACAACGATGAAACGCACCTTAGCCCTAGCTCTGTGCTTGGGGCTCGGCATCGCGGCTGCGCCCGCTATGGCCGAGACCAAGAACCCCGGCACTTTCGTCTTCATGTGGACCGACGACATCCAGTCGTTCGATCCGGCCTATATCGCCAACACGCCGAGCTCTTACGGCGCTCTCAACATCTACAGTCGCTTGTTGAACTTCAACGGCTCGAAGATCTCCGAGTTCGTGCCGTCGCTGTCGACCGAAGTACCGTCGCTCGAAAACGGCCTCATCAAGCAGGCGGCCGATGGCTCGGTGAGCTATACCTTCCCGATCCGCAAAGGCGTTCTCGCCCACAAGGTCGGGATCAAGGGCGCCGACGGCAAAGTCACCTGGGAATACTACGACAAGCTGACCGACGCCCAGAAGGCGACGATCGAGCCGGGTTACGGCCAGATCACGCCCGAAGACGTGCGCTATTCGCTGTTGCGCGCCATCCTTCAGGGGCAGTCGTGGATGTCGAACGCGATCACCGAGGTGATCACCGCCGGCAAATATACCGATATCGCCAAGTGGGTCGAAACCGAAGGCGAGGTCAAATCGATCGATGACGCCAGCCCCGAGGTTCTGCGCAAGGTCTATGACCAGCTCGCCTCGCAGATCGTCGTCGACGGCGACAATGTCACGCTGAAACTGCCGAAGTCGTTTCCGGCCACGCTTGGGGTGATCGCGCTGCCCTTCGGCACCTCGGTGCTCGACAAGGAATGGGTTGCCTCGGTCGGCGGCTGGGATGGGTCGGGCGACACCTGGAAGGCCCATTACCGTCCGGAACTCGGCGCCAATCCGCTGTTTGCGGAAGAAAATGGCACCGGGCCGTTCATGCTCGAGGAATGGGACCGAACCGACCGGCGCATCACGTTGAAGCGCTTCGACAACTACTTCATGGGCCCTGCAAAGCTTGAGCGGGTGGTGATGCGCACCGTTCCGGAATGGACGACGCGGCGTCTCCAGCTACTGTCCGGTGACGCCGATTTCGTCACGGCACCCGTCGAGTTCATCGACGAACTCAGCAAGACCGAAGGCGTCAAGGTCATTGACGGCCTGCAGAAGGTGTTCTCGCGCGGCATCTTCTTCGCCTGGCCGCTCGACGACAACGACAATCCGGCCATCGGCAGCGGCAAGCTCGACGGTGCCGGCATTCCGCCGGACTTCTTCGCCGACATCGACGTGCGCAAGGGCTTCAACTACGCCCAGAACTACGACGCGCTGCTTACCCAGGTGCTGCTCAACAAGACCGTGCAGTCTCGTGGGCCGACGGTTCGCGGCATCATGGGTTACCGCCCGGATTCACCTGTCTACAGCTACGATCCCGCCAAGGCCGAAGAACACTTCAAGAAGGCATTCGGCGGCAAGCTCTGGGATACCGGCTTTGCCTTCACCGCCTATGTGACCGAAGGCAACCCGCAGCTGACGGCGGCACTCTCGGCGCTGCAGCAGGGCCTGTCGCGCATCAATCCGAAGTTCAAGATGCAGATCCAGGCTCTGCCGTGGGCATCCGTTTCGGACAAGCTCAACAACCGCGAAAAGCCGGCAGCACCCTTGACGGTGATGGGTTGGGGTCCTGACTATTCCGACCCGGGCGGTCCGCTCGGTGCCGCCAGCTATTACCTCTCGCCCACGGGTCTCGTCGGCGGCATGGTCGGCCAAGGTTATCGCGACCTGATGGCGGAGAAGTTTAAGCCGCTCCTGGATGAAGCCTGGGCATCGGTCGATCCGGCGGTTCGCGAGCCGATCTACGCCAAGCTGCAGGAGATGTCGTACGAATACGCCACCACCCAGTTCCTCTGGGAGGACTTCGGCTACGTCGTCACCCGCAGCAACATCGATGGTTATGTCGACAACATGATCCTCTACGGCGCCTGGGACTTTTACCCGGTCACCAAGGCCAACGATTGATTGGCCAGGGCTGCCGGGTGGCAATCCCGCCCGGCAGCCAGTGTTTCATTTTCCCTGAAATCGGAACGTGTGAACCGTGCTGAATTACGCACTCAGACGACTGATGATGCTGCCGATCGTCCTCTTCGCGCTGTCGTTGATGATCTTCGCGCTGCAGATGTCGCTTTCGCCGACACAGAGACTGGCGGCCTATGCGCCGTCGCCCGACTATCTCAAGGGTGGTCAGGAGAGCATCCGTCGGATGATCGAGCAGTACGGGCTCAACGATCCCTTCTACATTCAGTACGGCCGCTGGATCGGCGGCGTTCTCAGCGGCAATCTCGGCTGGTCCGAGACCGCCCGCCAACCGGTGTCGACGGCGCTGATGTCGCTGTTTCCGGCGACGCTGGAGCTGGTCGTGCTCGCCTTCGTGCCCTGTCTGCTACTCGCCGTCTACCTCGGTTCGCGCGCCGGCATCTATCTCAACCGCTGGCCCGACCACGTCATCCGCATCTTCACCATTCTCGGCTGGTCCTTTCCGGTTTACGTCTTCGGCCTCTTGATGCTGCTGATCTTCTATTCGGCGCTTGACTGGTTTCCGCCCGGCCGGCTCAGCCAGTGGGCGCAAACCGTGGTCAGCTCCGGCGATTTCGTGCGCTACACCGGCGCCAATACTATCGACGCGCTGCTCAACGGCAACCTGGCGATCTTCGGCGATGCACTTCGTCACCTTGCGGCGCCCGTCATCACGCTGACCTATGTCAACGTCGCCAGCATGACGCGGGTGATGCGCACCTCGATGCTGGAAACGCTGCGCCAGGACTACGTACGCACCGCCCGCGCCAAGGGCCTGCCGCGTCGCGTCGTCGAATTGCATCACGCCAGGCGCAACGCGCTTCTGCCGCTCGCAACCATCGCCGGCATGGAACTCGCCGTGATGATGGGTGGCGTGGTCATCACCGAGACCATCTTTGACTACGCCGGGCTCGGCCAGTTCGCCGCCAAGACCGCTGCCAATCTCGACTTTCCCGCAGTCCTCGGCTTCGGCCTCTATTTCGCGGTCGTGCTGGTGCTGATGAACCTGGTCGTCGATCTCATCTATCCGTTGCTTGACCCGAGGGTGAAGACGCAATGAAGTTTCTTCGTTACCTCGCACGCAATCCGGTGTCGCTGTTTGGCGTCGTGATCCTGCTCGCTTTCGTGCTGATCGCCGTCTTCGCTCCCGTCTTGGCCCCGCCACAGAGCTTCCAGCTTTCGCCCTACGACACGCCGCGCGCCGGTTTCCTGGCGACGCCGCAACCGCCTTCGCCGGAGGCCGTGTTTGGCACGACCCAGGGCCAGTACGACATCTTCTATGGCGTCGTCTGGGGTACGCGCACGGCATTCAAGATCGGGCTCGGGGTCGTGGCGATCTCAGTGCTGATCGGCACGGTCGTCGGCGCTGTCGCGGCCTATTACGGCGGCGTCGTCGAGGAAGTGCTGATGCGCATCGTCGACGTGTTCATGGCCGTGCCCTTCCTGATCGCCGCCATGGTGCTGACGGCTTTGCTCGGCAAAGGCATCGTGCCCATCACGATCGCGCTGACGACGTTCGGCTGGATGAGTTATGCCCGCATCGTTCGAAGCGAGATCCTGAGGATCCGCGAGATGGATTACATCCACGCAGCCAGGAGCTACGGCGCCAGCGATCTCAGGCTGATCGTCCTGCATATCCTGCCCAACGCCATGTTCCCGGTGCTGGTTCTCGCGACGATGGCGACCGGTTCCATGGTGCTGTCCGCCTCAGCGCTCAGCTTCCTCGGCGTTGGCACCGAAGAAGGTTATGCCGACTGGGGCCAGTTCATCGCCTATTCGCGCAACTGGATCGTCGGTCAGCCCGGCAATCCCTTCCAGTTCTGGTACACGCTGGCCTTCCCCGGCGCGGCCGTCTTCCTCTTCGTACTGTCGTGGAACCTCGTCGGCGATGCGCTGCGCGACATGCTCGACCCACGCCACGCCCATTGAGACCTAATCCCTTTACGACCAAGGAGCATTTTCCATGTCCCCTCTGTCTGCTGCTTCCATCGAGCTGTTCGAGGATCTGATCCGGTACGAGGTCGAGGACAAGGCGATCCCGTCGATCTCCTACGCCCTCGTCGACCGAGACGGTGTGCTTGCCGAAGGCCATGTCCAGCGCCATGACCGCCATTTCGACATGGGCAAGGACACGTGCTTCCGTATCGGCTCGATCACCAAGACCTTCACCTCGCTGGCGATCATGCAACTGGTCGAAAAGGGCCTTGTCGATATCGATGTCGACGTCTCGACCTACCTGCCCGGATTCAAGCCGGTGAACCCGTTCGCCGGCGCTGAAGGCGGGCCCTACGGCTCGGTCATCAGCCTGCGCAAGCTGATGACCCATACGGCCGGGCTCGTGCGCGAACCGAAGAGTGGCCACTATCTCGACGCGACCCGTCCTCCGCTGGAGGACACGGTCGACGAGCTTGCCAGCTCGACCTTGAAGCAGGATCCGAGCCTCGGGGTGATGCATTACTCCAACGCCGGCATCGCCGTCGTCGGTCGGGTGATCGAGGTCGTCACTGGCCAGAGCTATTCCGACTATGTCGCTACCAACATTCTAAAGCCGCTCGGCATGGACAGTTCCTCCTGCGGCATGGCGCCCGGCATTCGCGAGCGGCTTGCGCCGGCCGACATGTGGACGCTCGACGGCGATACGCCGGCGCCGGTGTTCAGCCTTGGCGGCTCGCCGGCCGGCAACATCTTTTCCACCACCGGCGATATGGCACGCTACGCCCAGTGCCTGCTGCGCGGCGGCTTTGACGCTGCCGGCAATTCGATCATCTCGCCGGCGTCGCTGCGCGAGATGTGGACACCGTTCGGCAAACGTCCGGCCGGCCACGACAAGACGCTCAACGGGTATGGCCTGTGCTTTGGTTCCGGTGACGTCGACGGCTGGACCTCGGTCGGCCATGGTGGCGCTGTCTATGGTTATGCTTCGCAGATGATGCTTTTGCCTGCCGCCGGCGTCGGCGTGCTTATTTTTGCGACCCTTGATTTCGCCAACCAGATTGCCTCCCGGCTTGGGGTCGACGGCGTGCGCATCGTTCTTGCCGAGCGCAAGATGGGCACGATGCCGGAGCGGACACAGCGTCCGCCGGAGATCTCCGAAGCGCAGTTCAAGGCCTTGCCGGGCTATTACCGCGACGACGCCACGCAGGAGATCGTCGAGGTCAAATCCAAGGACGGCAAGGTCTACCTGATGGGCGAGGGCGTTCCGCATCGGATCCGTCCGGTGGCGGGCAACGATTTCGTCATCGACGGTCGCATCTACGGGCGCGGCGCGGACTATGCCCATATGAACCTCTCCTTCCCGGCAGCCGGCAAGCTCGCCTGGCGGGATACAAGCTGGACACGCATAGAGACGCCTGAAGACGAGACTGTGCCCGACGCCATTGCGCCGCATCTCGGCGAATACGGGCCGGACTTCAACATCACCTACCTGACCTACAGCCATGGCGGCCTGAAATGCCTGATCGAGTACTTCTGCACGCACACATGCGAGCCGGTGGAGGAGGGACGCTTCCGCATGCATGGACGGCTTTACGAAGACGAGATCCTCGAACTTGATGCCGTCGACGACAACGGCAAGCGCGGCATTCGCGTCGGGCCGATGTTCCTGGAGCGACGCAGCCCGTCCCAGGCCGAAGCGGCGTGACCATGACCGCTCCAATCAAGATGGAGTCACCTCTTGGCGCCCGCATGTTCATCGGCGGGCGCGAGGTCGACTATTATTGCGGTACGTCGTACTTCTGCCTGCATGGCCACTCCGAAGTGATCGAGGCGGCCTGCGAAGCGACGAGGCGCTACGGCATGGGGCCGGGGACGCTCGCCCATATGCAGGTCTATGCCGATTTGCAGGAGCGGTTGCGCGACTGGTTCGGCACAGACGAGGTCGTCTACATGATTTCCGGCTACACCAGCCCCATGGTGTTGCTGCAGGGGCTGCGCGACGAATTCGATGTCATCCTCATGGATTGCGCAACGCATTACAGCACCCGCGACGCGATCCCGACGCTCGGCAAACGGGTTCATGAATTTCGGCATGCCGATCCGGAGGATCTTGCTGCGCAACTGTCGTTGCATGTGAAGGCGGGCGAGCGGCCGGCAGTGCTGACCGACGGTGTCTTTCCGTCGTCCGGGCGGTTGGCGCCACTTGGGGATTACCGGCAGGCCATGGCCCCCTATGATGGTGCGCTGCTCTGCATCGACGATTCCCACGGTGTCGGCGTCCTTGGTGAGACCGGCCGCGGATCGCTGCAGCACGCGGGGCTCGAAGGCGAGGGCAACTATCTCGCGGGCACGATGAGCAAGGCGTTCGGCGCGCTCGGCGGCATCGTTCCCAGTAGTGCGGATCTGGCCGCCAACATCGCGGGCAATGCCATGATCATGCGTGGTGCCTCGCCGGCGCCACCGGGTCTTGCAGCCGCTGCAGCCGCATCGTTGCGCGTTCTGCAGGCCACACCGGAAAAGCGCGCCAACCTCGTTCGCAACGTCAAGCATATGCGCAGCGGGTTGCGGACCCTCGGGTTCGACGTTGCCGACACGCCGGTACCGATCGTCACCATCAAGGGCGTCACCGACCTCGAACAGCTGCGCGATCGTCTGGCGGAGCGCGACATCATCGTCAGGGTGCAGCAGCCTGGTGGTTATTCCGACGCGTCAGATGTTGCGACCATGCGGCTTGCGGTGTTTTCCGAGCACACGACCGATCAGATCGATCGGCTCCTCCAGTCGATGGGCGAACTTCTCTAGACCTGCGTGTGGAGTTCTCACCGACTTTGAGCGTCGGCGAGAACTCCGCGCTAGCGACCGTGCACGCACGCATGCTCCTCTCAGGCGTTAGGCGATTTTTGCATGGGGTTTTGCCCAAATTGAATTGGCCTGTGGCGGCGAGCTGCACCAATGTTCCGTGAAACGACATGCAAATCGCCGATCACCAGTCAGACGCGCCTCGCCGATAACTTGCCCAAGTGGCCGCGAAAGCCCCGCGGTCGGCGGCGCCGAACGCGCTCTGCTTGGCCTTCGCGATGCCTGCCTGAAACGACCGCATCTATCTCGCTTTTCCCGATTGACCGATAGAGGAACCACCCATGAAAGTCTTCATTTCCGCTGACATCGAAGGCACCGCAGGCATCGCGCAATGGGACGAAGCCGAGCGCACCCATGCCGACTGGACCGAATTTCGCGCCCTGATGACCGCCGAGGTGGTCGCCGCCTGCGAGGGCGCGCGTGCCGCCGGTGCGACCGAAGTCGTGGTGAAAGACGCCCATGACAGCGGTCGTAACCTCATTCTCGATCGCCTGCCGGACTACGTCCGCATCGTTCGCGGCTGGTCCGGCCATCCCGATGCGATGATGTTCGGCCTCGATGCCGGCTTCGCAGCCGCGATCTATACGGGCTACCACTCCAAAGCGGGCAGCGAGGCAAATCCGCTCGCCCATACCTCCACCATGCGCATCTCGCGCCTGATTCTGAACGGAGAGGTCGCCTCGGAATTTACCGTCAACGCGCTCTGTGCCGCCGGTTACGGTGTACCGTCGGTCTTCCTTGCCGGCGATGCCGGTATTTGCTCTGAGGCGCGGGCGATGGTGCCGGGGCTGAAGTCCGTGGAAACACTGGAGGGTAAAGGTCGTTCGACGACGTCGATCTCGCCTGCCTGGTCGCGCCGGCTTATTCGTGAAGGCGTGGCAGAAGCGCTGTCCGGCGATTTCGCTCAGGTGCTGCCGCCCAGGGCCGAGCGCTACGAAGTGGTGATCGAGTTCAACAATCCGACAGATGCCTATCGTGCCGGCTGGTATCCCGGTGCCTATGCGCACGGCCCTCGCGCCGTCGCCTTCAAGCATGCGGATTTTGCGGAGATCCTGCGAGCGCTGGTCTTCCTGAAAGCCTGATCAGGCGGGCTCCTGTGCCTGAGCATCGCGGGATAAAGCTACTTAGCCTTGATGGGTAGGAACGCGCCGAACGGGCGCATTCCTACCGTTGCGAAGCTGGCTCTACCTTGTTGCCGGGTTGTTCACGTTCTGGGCCAAGAGGATTGCATAATGTAACGTCGGGAACGCAGGCGAGACCGTGGCTCCGTGGGATTGCTTTGGCTTTCTACCGGTCTTGAGCAGGGCCGTCTCCGGAGGAACGTCAGACGGTTCCGAGATGCCGAAACCTAACGCATCCCCCTCCTCTGCCCGCACGGGACGCTTGCAACTTTCATGCGGCGTGTAGCTTCGCCTCGCATCGCAGGAGCATACCATAGAGATCCCGTGGTTCATCGGGATCGGCGAGCAAGTCGAGATCAGTGTAAAGCCCCGTTTCCTCCAGTTTGCTGCGTACGTAACGCAGGGCCGAGAAGTCCTCAATTGCAAACCCGACGCTGTCGAACAGCGTGATGGTCCTCTCCGACTGCCGACCTTGGCGCTTGCCTGCGATGACCTCCCAGAGTTCCTTTACGGGGTAATCAGCGTCGAGTTGCTGGATTTCACCCTCAATCCGGGTCTGCAGCGGATATTCGACGAAGATATCCGAGCGCAGCAGGATGTCCTTGTGCAGCTCGGTCTTGCCCGGGCAGTCGCCGCCGACGGCATTGATGTGAACGCCCGGTCCGACCATGTTGTCGGACAGGATCGTCGCGTATTGCTTGTCTGCGGTGACGGTCGTGATGATGTCTGAACCTTCCACGGCCTCCTGTGAGGATGCGCACGCCGTGATCGAGAAGCCTTTGCCTTCGAGGTTCCTTGCGCACCGTTCGGTGGCGGTCGGATCGAGGTCGCAGAGGCGCAAATCCGTCACGCCAAGGATCGCCTTGAAGGCAAGGGCCTGGAATTCGCTTTGCGCGCCATTGCCGATGATGGCCATGGTTTTCGAGTTCGGCCGAGCAAGGTGCTTTGCCGCCACAGCCGACATGGCGGCCGTGCGCAGGGCCGTGAGGATCGTCATTTCCGACAGCAGCATCGGATAACCGTTGCCGACGTCCGACAGCACGCCGAAGGCGGTGACGGTCTGGCGCCCTTCTTTCGTATTCTTGGGATGGCCATTGACGTACTTGAAGCCATAGAGCGTTCCGTCGCTTGTCGGCATCAGCTCGATCACACCCTCTGCGGAATGCGATGCGACACGTGGGGTCTTGTCGAACTGTTCCCAGCGGCGAAAATCTTCCTCTATCACCGCGGCAAGTTCGGTGAGAAACGTCTCGATGCCAATCTTCAGCACGAGGCGCATCATGTGATCGACGCTGACAAATGGGACAATGTTCAGGTTCGAATGAGTGCTCATTGAGCTCGTTTCCTCATGGGATGTTTCGGGTCGCCTAGATCCGACAGGGTGCAGGAGAGTTTAGCTTGCGCCGTGGCTGTCGGCGAGAAACGTTCTGGCGATTTCGGATACGAGGTCCGGCAAGACGCCAAAGGCGTAGGGCTCGTATACGCGTTCGAATTTCTGATGAAACTCGCGCCCCCAGGGGCCGAGATTGACTGCCGGGAACCGTAGCGCGTCTTCAGGCGGCTGGTCGATCAATCGTGAGATGGGTGTGTTGTCCGAAACGACCTGACTTCCGTCGGCCGAAAGACCCAGGAAGCTCATATCCGATATGCCCTGGAAATGGGGCTTCCATACGAGGCTGCGCTCGGGATCGTTGCCGAGGCCGGCGCGGGCTTTCTCGATCGCCTGGTGAAGCGATCGATCGTTTGCTTCAGCGAGGCGCAGGTGGCTCGACGGGTAGTGCAGACCCGAGAAACCGACGACGATCGCTGGACCGGACAAGCGGGCAATGCCGACCAACCATTCGGTCAGCTGACGTGTCAGGAGCAACGGATTGTCGATACCCGAAAGCGCCTTCTTCTGAGCCGTGTAAAGAGAGTTGAAATCCTCTCGGCAATTCTGCGCTGCCAGCGTTCGCAACTCCTGAAAGGTCAGCAGACGCGGTTTTGCGGGTGTCGCCCCGGCGCTTCGGCCGACAAGCTTGCCGAATTCGGAAGATTGGATGGCAAAGCGATCCACTGCCTCGGTCGCGCCGGTCAGCACCTCGCGCTTGAACCGGTCGAACAATTCTTCCGCTGTCATGGCATGGTAGAGCCAATTGAAAGCAATCCAGAAGCGCTCTGGTGTGGTGACTTCGTACCCGTCCCTGAGGTCCTTTGCTTCGAGGCAGATCGGCGGTGGCGAAACGTCGATTTCGTCGCGATCCGCCAGTGAAGCGTTGCCTTCGAGACGTGCCAAGATCCCTGCGGCCATCGCTTGGGCGCTGACACCCTCGAACGGATAACTGGCGTGAGAGCTGCAGCCGATTACCAGCGCAAAGGGAAGAAGCTTGCCGATCGTTCCGGCATAGACCGCTCGACCCTCGCGGCCGTCACCCTGATCGGAGGTCACGTCGAGATTGATGGCCGCCGCGATCTCGACGCCGAAATCCTGCACGAGACCCGGCAGCGCATCTCGAAATGATCGCATGCCGCGGCTTTCGCGTTCTTCGTCCGGCGTGGCGACCATCATCAAATTGCCCTGGCGCGCGGGGTCAGCTGCAAAACTCTCCAGGCAGGCGATGGCAACGGCGATACCGCTCTTCATGTCGAGCAGGCCGCGGCCGGGAAGGAAATCTCCGCTCTGCAGATCCAGCAGTGCTCGCTCTTCCTGCTCGGAGCGGTCGCTGCGTCCCGAAAGGCTTTCGATCAGCGCGTCTTTCAATTGGAGGCTGTCGCAGGCAAGTGGCTTGAGCTCATGATAGTTGTCGGTGGAAACGGTGTCGAAATGACCGGCCATCACGAGTGTTCGGGCACCAGTGCCCCGCACAAGTGCGACGACGTTGCGGGTCAACGGATCGCCGTGGCTGTCGACAAGTCGCAAGTCTTGCGGATGCTCACGGAAATAGGGAAGGTCACTCAAAAGGGCATGCAGCCGATCGGCGAACGACGCTTCGCCCGGTGTACCGCTTTCGCTGGGCCAGGACGTAAGGCGGATTGCCAGATCCTTCACGCGGTTCTGATCGATGCGCGTGCCCGATCTAGCAGCGGTGTCTTCTCGTGCGCTTGTCATCTGCTCTTTTTCCATTCTCAGTTCGACAGGTACTTGCGAAGGAACGCGCGGGTGCGTGCCTCCGTGGGATTGGAGAACACATGCTCCGGGGCCCCTTGCTCGACCACCACGCCACCGTCCATGAACATCACGTGATCGGACACTTCTGCGGCAAACCGCATTTCGTGTGTGACGATCAGCATGGTCATGTGTTCCGCCGCAAGCTGCTTCATCACCTGGTTGACCTCTTCGACGAGCTCGGGATCGAGGGCGGAGGTGGCCTCATCGAACAGCATGACCTTGGGCTGCATCGCCAGCGCCCGGGCGATGGCAACACGTTGCTTCTGTCCCCCCGACAGCCGCGCCGGATAGGCGTTCCCCTTTTCCGCTAGGCCAACTTTGGCCAGAAGCGCATTTGCACGCTCAAGTGCGGCTTCCTTCGTCAGGCCCTTGAGCCGCATCGGTCCGATCATGATGTTCTGGAGCACGGTCAGATGCGGAAACAGATTAAACTGCTGGAACACCATGCCCATCTCCTGACGGATATGGTTGATGTGGGTTTCGAATGCGCGGCCCTTGAGGGGACGGTTGACCTGTTGGCCATCGAGCCAGATCTCGCCGGAGGATGTCTCCTCGAGCATGTTGATGGATCGCAGCAGCGTACTCTTTCCCGATCCGCTCGGCCCGATGATGGAGATGATTTTGCCACGGGCCACGTGCAGGTCGATACCCTTGAGGACCTCATGGGAGCCGTAGGATTTGCGGATCTGCCGCAACTCGATCATGGGAGTGTGTTCTGTCATCGGATGGCCTCCGCTTTGCGGGCGGCCTTGCTCAGTACCAACTCCATCGCCAGGTTGACGATGTAGTAGAGAACAGCCGCGGTGAAATAGAATTCGAAGGGGCGATAGGTCTCGCTGATGGCGCGTTGGGCGTTCAAAACAAGCTCGGCGATGCCGAGCACGGAAAGAACGGCGGTATCCTTTAAAAGGATGATGCTGTTGTTGCCGACTTGGGGCAGGGCGGTCAGGATCGCTTGCGGTACGATAAAGTGACGCAAGGTCGAGCCCCGGCTGAACCCAAGCGATCGCGCCGCTTCTGTTTGTCCGGGATCGACCGTCTGCAGCGACGCGCGGAAAATATCCGCATTGTAGGCGGCGTAGTGCAGGCCCAGTCCGATCAGGCCGGTCCAGAAGGCTGGCAACATCAGGCCCACCTGCGACAGACCATAATAGAGCAAGTAGAGCTGCAGCAGCAGCGGCGTGCCCATGAAGAGAAACATGATGCTGCGAATGGGCAGGCTTACAAGCTTGGGACCGTAGAGCGTTGCGATTGCAATGACCACGCCGAGAACGACGCTCATGGTGCCGGCGAGAACGGTGATGATGATCGTCCAGGCCAGGCCGACCAGCAGGAGGCTCCAGTAGGGCGGTACGACGCTAAAATCGAATGTCATGCGACGGCCCTCCCGTTTGCGTCGAAGGCACGTTCGACTCCGCGGGCAACGAGCGAAACGACCGCGATAATGGCGAGGTAGGCCACTCCGGCAACGGTAAAGACCTCGAACGGCTTGTAGGTGGAGGTCACGAAACGCTGCGCCGAATAGGTCAGTTCGACGACGCCGATCGTGGATACCAGTGCGGTACTTTTCGACAGAATGACCGTATTGATGCCCAGCGAACGGACCATCAGTGGCGCAGACTGAGGCAAGATGAACAGCCGCAACGTGTCGAAACGGCCGAACCCGATCGATCGCGCTGCCTCGGCCTGTCCTTTGTCGACGGCCAGGATGGCTCCCTTGATCCCTTCGGACATGTAGGCGCCGATATTAAAGCCCATCGTCACGACACCGGCGACGAACGGTGTCAATTCCAGCCCGAATTGCGGCCCACCGAAATAGACGATGAACAGCTGCACGATTAAGGGCGTACCCCGCATGACGCTGACGTAAAATGTCGCGAGCCAGCGGATCGGTTCGATCTTCGAGAAACGCCCCATCGCAACGATGGCTGCGACCAGGAGCCCGATCGCCAGCGAACAGACCGTCAGGCCGATCGCCACCAGCGATGCTTCTGCGATGAAGGGCACTATTCGCCCAATCAGTTGAAAATCCATTCCGGGTCCTCCGGACCTTGCTCGCGGGCAATGCCCCGCCATCGTTCAGGTCGCATGGAACATGCGCCTCAACGCGGCAGGTCGCTGAGCTGCGAAATTCGAGGGCAACGGCATGGTGAGGCCTCCGCCGAACACACCCCTGCCGCCGGGGAAGACCAGGATGTCGTTTGACATCCCGGCCGATCGATTTAGCGGATGTCCTGGCCGATCCACTTCTTGGCGATCGTTTCATAGGTGCCGTCGGCCATCATGTCGTCGAGAGCCTTCTGCATTGCCGCAGCGAGTTCCGGATTGCTCTTGCGAATGGCGATGCCGGCGTCGTAGCGCGGCAGCGTGTCGTTCTTGACCTGCACGACCGGAGCGTTGCTCTTGGCAATCGCCACGAACACCGGAACGTCGTCGGCCACGATCGCGTCCACGCGGCCCGCAGCAACATCCAGAAGCATTTCGGGCAGCCCCTTGTAGGTGCGAACGTCGTAGGCGTTCTGCTCCCGCACCCATTTTTCAGCGGTCTCCCCGAGCGTCACGCCAACCGTCTTGCCATTCAGTTCTTCGACGCTCGCCACACCGGCGCCTTTGCGCACGAAGAAGGCCAAGCCCGATCGGTAGTATGGTCCGACGAAGTCGACGGCCTTCTTTCGCTCGTCGGTGACGCTCATCGAACCGATGATCGTATCGTAGCGGCCGGTGACCAGGCCGGCGATGATGCCATCCCATGCGGTCGTGACGATGTTCGGCTCGACCTTCAGGCGACGGGCGATTTCCGAGGCAACGTCCACGTCGAAACCAACCACCTTGTTGTTTTCATCCACGAAACTGAACGGGGGGAAGACGCCCGACAGCGCGACGGAGAGCTTGCCTGCCTTTTCGATCTCTTGCAGATCGTCGGCCTGCACGGACGAGAGGGGAAGCAGGAACGCGGCCGCAATAAGGGCTGCGGAAAGAGCCTTGTTCAGTTTCATCTATTCATCTCCCGATGCGATCCGTCAGGTCGGATCGACGCCTAGTCTATGAGGCGATTTCCAATTTCCCTGGATTGATCGACTGACAGTCAGGTCGGGTGATTGAGTGATCCCGCTATTGTTCCGGCCGGCTGTGTATCGATGGGAGAAAGTCGTAGTCCGATCGCGATGAACAAAAAAGAACACAAAGTGCTTGAATTTTCTCGTGCGTAACGAAATAGTAATTGAATTGACGATTTAGGAAGAAGCGGATGGATGATCTCGATAGGCGTTTGCTGGCGGAACTGCGGATTAATGGTAGGGCATCCGTTCCACAGCTCGCGCAGATCCTTGGGGTGGCTCGAGCAACGGCGCAAAAAAGGCTGGATCGGCTTGTCGCAGACGGAAACATCAAAGGCTTCACGGTTCGCGTGAAAGACGACATCAGCAAGGACCTGATCAGGGCGTTTATTCTGATCGAGATGACCGGGTCTCCGAGACATGCGGTCTCTGCCGTCAAACGCTTACCCGGCGTCGCCTCTCTTTCCAACACTAACGGCGTTTGGGACATGATCGCGGAAATCGAAGTCTCGACCATGTCGGAATTGAATGACCTCATCTCCACTGTGCGAGCCACCGACGGTGTAGCGAAGAGCGAGACTTTTATTATGTTGGGACCCGCCTGATCTTCGTCTCTCGCCGTGCAGTAAATCACTGGGAAGGCGGTTGGCGCCATGCGCCAATAACGTAGTTCAGCCCGTCCGCGCCACGTGCACGCCCGAAGCCGCCCGGTCGCGCGAGCGCTTGTCGAAAGGAAAAATGGTCCGCGGTTCCGTTCAGGCGTTCACTAGATTGTTCAAGAAAGCGACTAAGCTGCGCTGCTCATCGACCAAGAATGCGCTCCACGACTCTGCGAACGGTTTGACGTCCATGCGGACGCGTCAGAGGCGCCACTGACGGACCGGCGATCAAACGCCATTCGTTCTGGCTGTAACCAAAGGCGAAGGTGAACGCGAATAGACTGCCAAAAACAAACATAAGTTGCCCTAGACCGATCAGCCATTCGCGAACGATCGGGCCGAAAGCTTGGCAGAACACACGAACCGTCTTCATTTGACACCTAGCGCCTCTTTCAAATCCCACTTGCAAGCGACGGCGGCTTCAGGTGACGTTTCCTTGCGATGATCCATGTATCGAGCGTTGCAAGTCGCGTCGATTTCAGCGAGCGTGTCAGCTTTCCGCAGGATTTCTTCAATCACGGCGCGCTGACGTGTTGCTTCGCGATCCTGCAATGTCTTCAGCATCCTGTCGGCGGTATCATCGGCAAGCGCCTGACCGGCAAGCAGGGAAACAAGGGCGGTAATTGCAAAGTTCATGTGTGTCACTCCATTTTGATTTCCGGCGCCACTAAAACAGCAGTGCCACGCTTAGCGTCGCCGCGGTTGCACGGCATCCTGTCAACGCACGACCGTCCGCGCTCGACGCCACTTTTGCGCGTATGCGCGCCAAGGCCGGTCAAGCGTCCGTCCTGATGTGTCACGTTAGTTTATTGTCGCGCCGATGATGGCAATGACGAAAAATGCGGTAATGCCCAAGGCGATCTTTGCGCGGCGACGCTCGAAAAAGCCGGGCATTCGCGCCCAGTTAGCTCGACGGAAATGTAAATATCTAGGTCATGAATATTGCTTCACGCGATCAGTTGCCTTCCTCGATCACGGCCGCCTTCAGGTCGCCCTGATAGGAGCCTAGATCGCGAAAAGCGCGCGTCATTGCAAGGTGGCAAGTATTAGTTCTGCGTCTTTGGCAGAGGGCCCCAAAACACTGGCAGCGCGAAACAAGGCTAGATCGTTAGCCACTGTCTGCGAAAGTAAACTCTCGTCAGTTTTCTAGGCGGAGAGAAGCGGTCGCCCCCCGGAATTCCAATGGGCTTAGGCCCGTCCAACGCCGGCATGCATGGCTAAATGAACTGGGCTGATGGAACCCCAACAGCCAGGCGATCTGGGACGCTTGCAGGTTTTCCTCTTCGAGGTAGCGAACCGCCAGATCGCGTCGCAGCTCGTCAAGGATTTCGCCGAATCGCAAGTCTTCCTCCGCCAATCGGCGCGCGAAGGTCCGCTCGCTCAAACCGAGACGCCGAGCGACCGTCTTGGCTCGCGCCTCCGCATGCGGAAGAAGCGGGGCGATGGTGTTCTCGACAAGCGTGCGGAGGGGACTTGTGTTCGAAGTTCGCAGCGAGATTGCGTCCTCGCACATCTTCACCATCAGCTCGTTGAGGAACGGGTCCACCTTAACGAGTGGAAGCTCTAGGATCCTCCTGTCAAAGTGCATCTCGTCGGCAAGGGCACCGAACTCGATGTCGCAACCGAACAGTCGCCGTATCGCTCGCAAGTCGCCCGAACGGTGGTGAACGAAACTTACTCGAAGCGGAACAAGCTTTTGCCCGACAACCTGACGGCAAAGGCGCAACAGTACAACCGCCAGGCACTCCATCTGGTGTCGATCCAAATGACGGGGAACGCCGGTATAGGTCAGTCCGATACGGCAAGTCGGTTCTCTGTCAATCTGAATTGCGAGTGCCTCGTTCGCAATGCGAGAATATCGCTCCAGCCGCCGGAATGCGTCGTCCAGGCAACGTGACGAGGCGGCCACGTAGTATAGCATCCCGATTTCGCGAAGGTCGAAGTCCTGCGCCAGCGTGAGACCAATCCAGTTGTCCTTGGTGGCGCGCGAAACCCGTCCCAAAAACTCGATCTGCGAAATGACGCTGATCCGGTTATGGTTTGAGAGATCGGCCGCCGACAAGCGAGATTGCGACAGCAATGGTGCGGGATTTATTCCCAAGTGTTCGAGACGCGCCACGGCGAAGCGTACAGCCAAGCCGACCCCGGTCGGAACGGTCGCTAGCCTTCGAACGATAGGATCGTCGTGATGAGTAACCACCGCCTGCCTACCACCGCCAATTTTACAGCCAAACTATGATCTGCTTGGCAGCTTGGCGCAAGTGAGCAGTGATGCCCGCTGAGCCCGCGCGTATCGTCGTCCCGCAGAAGTTTGCGAGAGACCTCAGCATGCCGATCGCACTTTGACAAAGGTTTCAGCCATCAGAGATCGAGCGCCAAGATAGTTCTCTTCGCGACCCCAGTTCGGATTTCCATGTCCCTTGATCCGTGCCATTTGGTCTATTCGCGCTCGTGAAGCTTTTTCCAACCTTCCATTTCGGTGGAGAAGCAATTTGCCTGTGCCGCGAAACTGTCTGGATGTCTCTCGATGCAATAGCCACGTATACGATCTTCGGTTTGAAATCTTCCAGTCTTGTCGCCCATTTCAACGCACCATTCCCCTCTCCGCTTTTCGTCAGCGAGAAAGGGCCTCAAAGTATCTTTGAGATATGTGGCAACGTCGTTCTCAAATCGATTGCCGCTACTTGCTTTCCAGCGTTCGGTGACCTTACGGTCGCCGTCACTCAAATAGTCCTGAAACATTTCAAGGTTCTTGCAGACGAGTAATGCCTCTCGGAGATGCGCGACAGCGCGCACCCCTTTATCATAGTCAGCTGCGACCACTTGCGAGGGCGCCGCAATTGCAATGAGCAAACAGACACTAGCGGCTTTCATGTCGCGTTCGCTTCAGTTCTTCGCCGCGCAGTCCACAGTTGATTAAGCCTGAATGGGCCTCAGTGACCGGCGTTTCCAGGTCTTTGATCATTCTCTCCAAACCGGGCACGATATCCGCTTCACTATCCTTATTGCGCCACAGCGCCGGCAACTGGATGGTGTTTGTCATCTCCCTCTCCTTCGTTCACAAGCAACGCCGTCACCGTCACGGTCGAGCCTCGTCGAATAGCCGGGATTGCCCGCGTACAGCGGGGCAGCCCCGGCAGCGCGTGCTTCTGAGCAATTGCGATACGGTGCGCTGGTTATCATCAGCGGCGCAGCCAGGCCTTTCGGCCTGGCACCTTCCGTCTTCGGCTTGTCGAAACTGCCATTGAGTTGTGCGCCAGGTCCGCACCATGCGCGCAACCGTTCGAGTTTAGCATCAGCGCCGGGTCGGTAAGCCAGCGCATGGCCTTCTGCGAGCAACGTCGATCCGACGTTGATCCCACCAGCGAAGACGTGCGCGAGCGTACGATTGTAACGGTCGGTGCCAGCCGGCTCATAGGTTATGTTCCCGGCGTCGAGCAATTGTCGCAGCCGCTGTTTCGCCGCGTAGCCGAGCATGCGTTCGAGTTCGCAGCGCGGCTTGTAGGTCTCCGGGGCGTCGATTTCGACAATCCTGATGGTCCTGCCATTGATCCTGACAGTGTCGCCATCGATGAGGTTGACCGTGGCGGCTGAAACGGATGTGGCGGCAACGGCAGCGATTACTGCCGCGAAGAGCAGTCTCATCTGTCTTGTTCCTTGAGCAGACCGTCGTACACCACGGCCAGCACCATACAATCCGCGAGTGCCCGATGCAGCTGTACCTTGGTCGTGTCCAGATCAAAGTATCCAGCAAGATGCTCCAATTTATGCGAGGCCTGCTCTGGCAGCACTTCGCGGGCTAGTTCCAGCGAGCAGGCGAACCGCGACTTCGGAAGCGGTGGGCGGGCGAGCCGATCGAATTCCTGCCGCAGGAACCGGAATTCGAAATCCGCCGAATGAGCGATGATCTCATCGTCGCCGATGAATTCGAGCAGCGCATCCACGATGTCGCGGAACGTCGGCTGGCCTTGCAGCATCTCCGGCGTGATCTGGTGCTTGCGCTGCGCGAACCGATTGCTTTCCTTGCCTTCCGGATTGACCAGGGTGTGGAACGCCCTTTCGATCCGGCCATCCTCGAACAGTTCAAGCGCAGCAACCTCAATGATCCGGTCATCCTTCGCAACCCCGGTCGTTTCAAGGTCGAGGATGATCTTGCGCCCCGGTGGCTCGGCCGGAGGCGGAGCCATGGATGGCGGTCGCACTGGCTCGATTTGTGGCGGAATGCGGGTTTCGGTCGGGGTTGACACGAACTGAACGGCCTCGACGGCAGGTAAATCCGGCGCCAATCCAAGGAATTTCTTAATCAGTCTCAGCACGGTTGTTTCCTTGTGCAACAAACGTTAACGCCATCTCCTCATCATCGAAGTCATGGCGGACGAGATCGGCATCGATGACGAAAACAGTTCCGCGGGTCTCGTCGAATTCCACACTCAAGGATTGTTGGACGCAAGCTTCTTCGCTTGCGATCGAGGGGGTGATCGCATGGACCAGGCTCTTCATTCTTGGGCTTTCTCTCAGCGACGGAGGTGTTTAGTCATTGACAGCGCGAACAGCGGGAAATTGCGTGTTCTCTTCCTTCCAGTCCCTCTCGACACGGTTCGCAAACTGCCAGACCGGGCCAACTTCAATTCTTGTTTTCAACTGGGTTTTTGGCGGCCCCGAGGTCGCCTGATGAGTGCATAAATCACGAAGGAAGCCTCCGTTTGCAAGGCTGCAATGATCAGTTCGGAGACTTTGGCAGTCAAAGGCAAAACTTTGGCAGCGTAGAACAAGCTGGGCTGCAGGTTGCCGAAGCTTACTTTCTTGGTTTCACGAACCGAAAGTTTGAAGGGCTCTTACCTGTCCAGCGGCGGCATGCGTGGCTGAAAGAACTTGGCTTGGCAGTGCGTTACTTGGAGGAAACGTTCGGACCGGTCGCGCCGCTCTTCAAGTTCGAAACGGAAGAGGAAGTCGTAGCGCTTGCCAACGACACGGAGTTCGGACTGGCCTCGTACTTCTACGCCAAGGATCTCGCCAAAGTGTTTCGGGTGGCGGAAGTGCTGGAATACGGCATTGTTGGCGTCAACACGGGTTCGATTTCTACTGAACTGGCGCCATTCGGCGGGATCAAGCAATCCGGGCAAGGTAGAGAAGGCTGAAAGTACGGCATCGAGGATTACCTTGAACTCAAATATCTCTGTCTCGATGTCGGATGATGGCACCAGGATTTCCGCCGCACTGCAATAGTACGGGCGAGGATTGCGGGTTGGCTGTAGGATGCCCTTTCTCAAGCCAAACGGGAGGTTGTCATGAGTGATCACGTCTACAAGAAGGTGGAGCTTGTCGGCAGTTCGAAGACGTCGGTTACAGACGCGATCGAAGGGGCGATTTCACGCGCTTCGAAGACGATGAGAAATCTCGAATGGTTCGAAGTCGACCAGATCAGGGGGCACATCAAGGATGGCGTGGTGGCGCACTATCAGGTGGTCATTAAGGTCGGTTTCCGTATCGACGACTGATCGAGCAGCGGGCGGTCTATCGGACCGACAGTGTCATCCTTCGTGTCGCAATCGATCCAGGGGCAAGCGACGCCTCTAACTCCAGCGGACAAGGGGGAATTGGAACAACAGGTCGTTGGTTCGAACCCCTTCAAAGCGAAGCATAAGGTCGACCTTTACGGCTCTCGCATTCCCCAACAGCTTTTTGATGGAATTTTTTACGCTGCTGGGCGCCCTTTGACGGGCCATTCTCTCGCTCGACCAGGTGAATTCTGCTCGTGGGATGGGCGAAGGCGAAAGCGTTTGCTTCGGCTTGAGCATTCAGGAACTGGGCTGATCGGACCGTAGCGTGACGAAATGTTGAGGAGCTATCGGGACCGTCGACCACCGCCACCATTTCATATTCCGCAATAAAATCGAAACTATTGGCGCAATTGTGAGCGCCCCACGCTTGCGGCAGTATCAGGCCGTCAGACGAATTCAGTGTCGCCTGATGCCTCAACGAAGAAGCCGCAGGCAACCGAAATGACCCAGACCTTTTCTTCCATGACGCGCAGGAGCGCACTCCTTTCCGCCGGTGCCGCCGTCGCTGCCATGGCGATTTCGCCGTCTCTCAATCTAGCAGCCGAGGCTGTTTCAGCATCCAGCTCAACCGAAGGAACCAAGACAATGGCATTTGTAACCACCAAGGACGGCGTCGAAATATTCTACAAGGACTGGGGTCCGAAGGACGCTCAGCCGATCGTCTTCCACCACGGTTGGCCGCTGTCGTCGGACGATTGGGATGCCCAGATGCTGTTTTTCCTGTCGAAGGGGTATCGCGTCGTCGCCCATGACCGCCGTGGTCACGGACGTTCCGCTCAGGTTTCCGACGGCCATGATATGGATCACTACGCTGCGGATGCCTTCGCCGTCGTCGAAGCGCTCGATCTTAAGAATGCCGTCCACATCGGTCACTCCACCGGCGGCGGTGAGGTCGCTCGCTACGTCGCCAAGCACGGCCAGCCAGCCGGCCGCGTCGCGAAGGCGGTTCTCGTCTCCGCAGTTCCGCCACTGATGCTGAAGACCGAAGCCAACCCGGAAGGCCTGCCGATCGAAGTGTTCGACGGTTTCCGTTCGGCGCTTGCCTCCAATCGCGCGCAGTTCTTCCGCGAGGTTCCGGCCGGCCCGTTCTACGGCTTCAACCGCGATGGTGCCACAGTCCAGGAAGGCGTAATCCAGAATTGGTGGCGCCAGGGCATGATGGGTGGCGCGAAGGCCCATTACGACGGCATCAAGGCCTTCTCCGAAACTGACCAGACGGAAGACCTGAAGGCCATCGCCGTGCCGACGCTGGTGCTGCACGGCGAGGACGACCAGATCGTGCCGATCGCAGACTCTGCACTGAAGTCTTCCAAGCTCCTGAAGAATGGCACGCTCAAGACCTATCCCGGCTTCTCGCACGGCATGCTGACCGTCAACGCCGATGTCCTCAATGCCGATCTCCTTGCCTTCGTGAAGGCCTGATCGGTCCGGCGGCGGGTGCGGCCTCCCACGCATCCGTCGCCTCCATGAACCACAAGCGCCTACTGTGCGACCATCATTCAAGGAATCTATCATGACGAAGAGCAACCACCCGTCCAAGAAAGTAGAGAACCATGGCGTCGCCTGGGAGCGCGCCTTCGGATACGT
Source organism: Ensifer sp. ENS07 (assembly GCF_014852185.1). Taxonomy (NCBI): domain Bacteria; kingdom Pseudomonadati; phylum Pseudomonadota; class Alphaproteobacteria; order Hyphomicrobiales; family Rhizobiaceae; genus Ensifer; species Ensifer sp. ENS07. The sequence goes on from NZ_JACVBE010000006.1 coordinate 160,685, forward strand.
TCAGGCCGTGCAGGTCAAGGACACGATCTATGTGTCGGGCCAGTTGAGCCACGATGAGAAAGGCAATCTCGTCGCTCCAGCGGAACTCGATGAGAATAATCGGCCTGCGGACTTCTCGCAGATGGAGAGCCAGGTCCGCCAGACCTACGTCAACGCAAAGACGCTGCTCGCCAGATATGATGCGACCCTCGATGATGTCGTTGAAGAAACACTCTACGTGCTGGACGTTCCTAGCGCGTTTGCGGCCGCATCCAAGGTCCGCAAGGAAATGTATGGTACGGATGTGCCTCAGTGCACCAGCAACCTGATCGGGGTGTCCGCGCTGGCTTTCCCCGAGCAGATCGTCGAAATCACGTTCCGGGCAATCATCAACCGACCCGCTAATTGATCGGGCGGCCGCTACTCCATTAGCTGCCTGAGGCGATGGGCCTCCGGCGGCAAACTCGTTGAACGGTTCACACGATGTCAAAGACACCGTCCGCCAAGGCGCCCGCACCTGCTACCATGGAACTTACCCCGGACCTCGTCGCCACGACCATCAGAATTGTCGAAGACGAGGGACCGGAACCCAATTGGAATCCGATCTCGTCCGAGCAGCTCGACGACCTCGTCAGCAGGGTTGAGGAAGAGGCTGGTGACGAGGAGATATGGGTGTTCGCGTACGGATCCTTGATGTGGAACCCGGGTTTCGAGGTGGCCGCCAGCGAAGAGGCGGTCGCTTACGGCTGGCACCGTGCATTCTCGTTGAGGATTGAGCGGCTCAGGGCCACCTCCGACGCGCCCGGTCTCATGCTCGCGCTTCGGCCGGGAGGAAGCTGTTCGGGTCTCATCCTCAAGCTTCCGTGCACTACCAAGAGGGAAGATTTGCGTACTCTTCTGGCACGAGAGATTCGGTACGCCGAAGTGTGCGACATGGTGCGTTGGATTGCGGTCAGGACACTGACCGGTGTGCGACGGGCGCTCACGTTCTGGGCGAGCGGCAGGCAATCTCCACTCACGCAGAAGATCCCCCTCGAAGAGGCGGCAGGGTTGATCGCCCAGGCATGTGGACCTGCCGGATCTTGCGCGGAGTACCTGCATCGGACAGTTTCAGATCTGGCGGATCGCAAAATCTACGATCGAAACCTGTGGCAGCTCCAACAAATAGTCGCAGCTAGGCTTCGAGCACTTAAACAGCATGATCGAATCTGAAACGGGTGTGCCAGATCATGGTGAAGGACATTTGCGTGCGTCAGTCCAACATGACCATCTTTGCCGCGACTTGCTCCTCGAAGAACTTGGAGAATGACGCAATCCTTGGCGGGAGGGCTTGGTAGGGCGGGTAGAACAGCGTCAGCCACAGGTCCGGCGGCGCCCAACCCTTGAAGACGTGGACAAGGCGACCGCTCGTGATGTGATCGGCGATGTTGAATCCTGGAAGCAGCGCGACACCCGCTCCGTCGGCGGCCATGTCCGCCAGAACCTCTCCGCTGTTCGCACTGAAGGCTCGGCCTGCCGAAATCGTGATGCTTGACCCACCGTCCGACAGCACCCAGTTCTCACGCCGGCTTTCGCCGCTGTATGCGAGGCAGTCGTCGGGCTTCAGTTCGTTCGGGTGCTGCATGTCGGCGAATCTGCTTCCGGGAGCGGCGACCAGGATGCGCGGCACCACCCGGATTTTCCTCCAGATCGTGAACTTGTCCGAAGGCTGCGACGAGATGCGGATCGCCAGATCGTAGTCGTCGTCGACGATGTTCACCAATCCATCGGACAGCGAGATCTCGAAGCTCATCTTCGGATAGCGTTCCTTGAACCCGGACAGGATCGGCGGCAGCACCGTCTTGCCGAACCACGTCGGCGCACTGATACGCAGCCGCCCCTCGTCCGACTTGTGTGCGTTCATTACTTCGCGCCGCGCGTCCTCCAGAGTCTTGACCGCTGGCTGGATCTGCGCAGCAAAGACTGCGCCGTCGGTTGTCAGCGATACCTGTCTCGTCGTTCGAACGAAGAGCTGCACGCCGAGTTCCGCCTCGAGGGCGGCGATTGCCCGTGTGACGGCTGCTGGCGTCATGTCCAGTTCGCGGGCGACCTGGGCAAAATTCCGCTTCTCAGCGGCGAGCAGAAAGGTTCGGAGAGCTTTGTAGTCGTTCATCTCATTGTTTCATAAATTGCAATTCAGTCAAAAGGAATATTGCAATTCCGGGCAGTGATCAACGGGTCTACATTCTTATCAACACCGGAACACAACCGAGAGGGTTCAAGATGATCAAGGACATCAAGGGACTGCACCACGTGACTTCGATGGCATCGGACGCGCGGCAGAACAACCGCTTCTTCACCGACACGCTTGGTCTTCGGCGTGTCAAGCAGACTGTTAACTTCGACGACCCGAGCGTCTATCACCTCTACTATGGTGACGAGACGGGCTCGGCCGGAACGGTGATGACCTACTTCCCGTTCTCGAACATGATGCTCGGCCGCCCCGGTGTCGGTGAAGTCGGCGAGACCCAGTTCTCCGTTCCCCAGGGATCGCTGAAGTTCTGGCAGGATCGCTTCACCACACAAGGCGTGGATGGTCTGGAACGTGACACTGTCTTCGGCGTCGACCGACTCCGCTTCATGGGACCGGACGGCGACAGTTTTGCGCTTGTCGAGTCCGCAGACGACAAGCGTGCTCCATGGCTGTCAGATGGAATTCCAGATGATGCGGCCATCCGCGGTTTCGCTGGCGCACGCTTCAGTCTGCACGACACCGCTGCAACGGAGGAACTGCTCGGCTTCATGGGCTACGAGCGCGCCGAGAAGGAGGGCGACGTTGTGCGCTTCATCATACCCAACGGTAACGGAGCGGACACGATCGATCTACTGGCATTGCCAAAGACACCGTTCGCGCGACAGGGCGCAGGTTCGGTGCACCATATCGCTTTCGCCGTCGACAACCGCGAGAAACAGCTCGAGGTGCGCAAGGCGCTGATGGACACCGGCTACCAAGTCACCCCTGTCATCGATCGCGATTATTTCTGGGCCATCTATTTCCGCACGCCGGGCGGTATCCTCTTCGAGGTCGCCACAAACGAACCCGGATTCAACCGCGACGAGGATACGGCCCATCTCGGGGAAGCCCTTAAGCTTCCGGTCAGATACGAAGAATACCGCGAACAGATTCAGGCAAACCTCGTGCCGCTGGCGGCATAAGCAGCAGTCAGCGAAAGTTTTGAAATGGCAGCGCCGTGATCCGATGGGATCGCGGCGTCTTCCGTTTCTAACGTGCTCTCCGACCAACGATTATTTCAAATAACGCAATTCAATCGAAATTCTTATTGCAATTCCTCGGATGGTGACGGCGCGGTAAGTTCGTTTTCAGCAGCCAAGACGACGAGTGCACCGGCCCGGAACCGAGCCAGCGACACTCAGAGATTTAAAGGACGAGTGTCGCTCGAGGGCGTCCGATCGACGGCTGCTGACCATTTTCTGGCACCGCACGCGGGCCGCAACCGTAGAGGAATGTACCATGTCCAAGCTTGAAGTCCTGACCCCGGCCAACAGCCAGCTCATCTTCATCGACCAGCAGCCGCAAATGGCCTTTGGTGTCCAGTCGATCGACCGCCAGACGCTGAAGAACAACGTCGTCGGCCTCGCCAGGGCCGCCAAGATCTTCAATATTCCGACCACGATCACCACGGTCGAGACGCAATCCTTCTCTGGCAACACCTTCCCCGAGCTGCTTGCCGTTTTCCCGGAGAACGACCTTCTCGAGCGCACCTCGATGAACTCCTGGGACGACCAGAACGTCCGTGACGCTCTGGCGAAGAATGCCTCCAGCGGTCGGAAGAAGATCGTCGTCTCCGGTCTCTGGACCGAGGTCTGCAACACCACGTTTGCTCTTTCCGCTCTCCATGATGTTCCGGAATACGAGATCTACATGGTCGCCGATGCTTCTGGCGGCACTTCCGCCGACGCGCACAAATACGCGATGGATCGGATGGTGCAGGCAGGCGTGATCCCGGTGACCTGGCAGCAAGTCCTGCTCGAATGGCAGCGCGATTGGGCGCGGAAGGAAACCTACGATGCGGTCACCACGCTGGTGAAGGAGTATTCCGGCGCGTACGGCATGGGCGTCGACTACGCCTACACAATGGTTCACGGCGCAGAGGAACGCGTCAAGCACGGCAAGCGCATCGGCCCGAACCCCGCAAAGTAAGGGCCTGATCAGGCCGCTCCGATAACCCCGTCGGCGCGGCTTTTTCTGCAACCGGAGAACATCCCATGAAAGTCTATCTCCTATCACTTGGCGCAGGCCTGCTTGTCGGCATCGTCTACAGTCTGCTCAATGTCCGATCACCCGCACCACCTGTCATTGCCCTGGTCGGCCTTCTCGGCATTCTGGTCGGCGAGCAGATCCTCCCGCTCGCAAGGTCGCTTTGGACAAAGGAGCCGGCGGCCATTTCCTGGATCCATCAGATCAAGCCGCACGTGTTCGGCCACCTGCCGAAGGGCACCGATCGTATTGAGATTGCCCATCAGGCGAAGGCGAATGCCGAGGAACGGAGCTGATGACGACGCGTCGATCCTTTCTTGGAGGCGCATCGAGCCTGGCGTTCTCGAACCTCTTCTCCCCGGCAAAAGCCGCCAATCCCAACCCGAACGGAGTAGACACCATGCATCCCGACCTGATCCTCCACAATGGCCGCGTGACGACCCTTGACCGGACCAATCCGAATGCGACGGCGATCGCCATCAAGGACGGGCTGTTTCTGGAAGTCGGATCCGACAGCGAGATCATCGCACTCGCAGGTTCCAGCACCAGGGTCGTCGATCTCAAGGGCAAGCGTGTCCTGCCCGGTCTCATTGACAACCACACCCACGTCGTGCGCGGCGGTCTGAACTACAACATGGAACTGCGCTGGGACGGCGTGCGCTCACTCGCCGACGCGATGGATATGCTGAAGCGGCAGGTGGCCATTACGCCTGCGCCGCAATGGGTGCGCGTGGTCGGCGGCTTCACCGAACACCAGTTCGCCGAAAAACGCCTCCCCACCATCGAGGAAATCAACGCAGTCGCGCCCGACACGCCTGTCTTCCTTCTTCATCTCTATGACCGCGCGCTGCTCAATGGCGCCGCCCTTCGTGCCGTCGGATACACCCGCGATACGCCGAACCCGCCTGGTGGGGAGATCACCCGCGATGCCAGTGGGAACCCGACAGGCATGCTTCTCGCCAAGCCGAATGCGGGTATTCTGTATTCGACACTTGCGAAGGGGCCGAAGCTTCCTCTCGACTATCAGATCAACTCGACCCGCCACTTCATGCGCGAACTCAATCGCCTCGGTGTGACAGGTGTCATCGATGCAGGCGGCGGCTTCCAGAACTATCCCGACGATTATGAAGTCATCCAGAAGCTCTCCGACGAGAACCAGATGACGGTGCGGCTGGCCTACAACCTCTTCACCCAGAAGCCGAAGGAAGAGAAGCAGGACTTCCTGAACTGGACGCAGTCAGTCAAATATAAGCAGGGCAATGACTACTTCCGTCACAACGGTGCTGGAGAGATGCTCGTCTTCTCGGCTGCCGACTTCGAGGATTTCCGCCAGCCGCGTCCGGAGATGGCCCCGGAAATGGAAGGCGAGCTTGAAGAGGTCGTCCGGGTCCTGGCGGAAAACCGCTGGCCCTGGCGTCTGCATGCCACCTACGACGAGACGATCTCTCGCGCCCTCGATGTGTTTGAGAAGGTCAACAAGGACATTCCGCTCGAAGGGCTGAACTGGTTCTTCGACCATGCCGAAACCATTTCGGACCGCTCTATCGACCGTATCGCCGCACTCGGCGGTGGCATCGCCACGCAGCACCGCATGGCCTACCAGGGCGAATACTTCGTTGAGCGGTACGGTCACGGCGTGGCCGAGGCTACGCCGCCGATCCGCCGCATGCTCGACAAGGGCGTCAACGTCTCGGCCGGCACAGACGCCACCCGCGTCGCCTCTTACAATCCTTGGGTTTCGCTGTCGTGGATGGTGACCGGCAAGACGGTCGGCGGCATGCAGCTCTACCCGCGCGCCAACTGCCTCGACCGTGAAACCGCGCTGCGGATGTGGACCGAGAAGGTCACCTGGTTCTCCAACGAGGAAGGCAAGAAGGGCCGCATCGAGAAAGGGCAGTTCGCCGACCTCGTGGTGCCGGACAAGGACTTCTTCTCCTGCGCCGAGGACGAGATCTCCTTCCTGGTATCGGAGCTGACCATGGTCGGCGGCAAGATCGTCTATGGCGCGGGCGACTTTAAGGTGCTGGACGAGAACGACATCCCGCCCGCGATGCCCGACTGGTCGCCTGTCCGCAAATTCGGCGGCTATGCGGCCTGGGGTGAACCGGAAGGGGCAGGCGCTCGTTCCCTGCGCCGCACCGCAATCTCCACATGCGGATGTGCGAGCGATTGCGGCGTTCACGGCCATGACCACGCCGGAGCCTGGACATCCAAGCTGCCGATCGCCGATCTCAAAGGTTTCTTCGGCGCTCTCGGCTGCTCGTGCTGGGCGGTCTGAGCAAACTTCAGTTCGGGTGGCCCGGTCACCCGAGCGTCACACCATAATTGCAGATTATGCAATTAAATCGAAACTTTTGCTGCAATTGTTGGCAAGGCTGCGCCCAGACAATATCGCTCCATCGAATGCAGCCGCTCGCGGCGAACACGCAGGAGTAGATATGACCTACCAATCTCTAAAATCCCACTCAGTCCGGAGTGGCTTGACACGCGTCGTCGCCTCGCCTGCCGTGCGGACGGTATCGCTGCTGGCGCTTTGCGCAGCCTATGTCCAGGGTCCGCTCACCAAGATCTTCGACTTCAATGGCGCGTTGGCGGAGATGGATCGTTTCGATCTGCAGCCGGCCGCGTACTTCGCGATCGCCGTTATCGCATTTGAACTGACGGCTTCCGCCCTGGTGATCTCCGGCTTCCTGCGGTGGGCGGGTTCCCTGGCGCTGGCCGGCTTCACGCTTCTGGCGACCTTTATCGCGTTGCGCTTCTGGGAGATGGCTCCGGGTCTGGACCGCATGATGGCGACCAACGCCTTCTTCGAACATCTCGGTCTCGCTGGCGCATTCCTCTTCGTCGCCGCATTCGACTTATCCAAGGGAGCTGGCAAATGAGCGCCGCAAAATCATCTGGGGGCACCTTCGCTCCCCTCGCGCAGCCCGTGTTCGCGGTCCTGTGGGTCGCAACCGTCCTTGGCAACACCGGAAGCTTCATGCGCGATGTCGCAAGCTCCTGGCTGATGACAGACCTGTCGGCATCCCCTGCCGCAGTCGCCATGGTTCAGGCGGCCGGAACCCTGCCGATCTTCCTGCTTGCAATCCCTGCGGGCGTTCTCACCGACATCCTCGATCGTCGCAAGTTCCTGATCGCCATCCAGGTGCTGTTGGCCTCCGTCAGTATCTCCCTGATGGTTCTCGCTCAGACAGGCATGCTCTCGGTCAGCGCGCTGATCGGCCTGACCTTCCTCGGCGGCATCGGTGCCGCGCTCATGGGACCGACGTGGCAGGCAATCGTTCCGGAACTGGTGAACCGCGAGAACGTGAAGAGTGCAGTTGCTCTCAATTCGCTCGGCATCAACATTGCCCGATCCATCGGTCCTGCCGCGGGCGGTCTCCTTCTAGCCGCCTTCGGAGCCGGGATCACCTATGGCGCGGACGTTGCCAGCTACATCGTGGTGATTGCTGCTCTCGTTTGGTGGCCTCGTGCGAAGAATGCCAATGACGCGCTTCAGGAAAACTTCTTCGGTGCCTTCCGGGCAGGACTTCGCTACACCCGCTCCAGCAGGCCGCTCCACGTCGTTCTCATACGTGCGGCCGTCTTCTTCGCCTTCGCCAGCGCTGCCTGGGCGCTCTTGCCACTCGTTGCCCGCCAATTGCTCGGTGGTGATGCCAGCTTCTACGGCATCCTCCTTGGTGCTGTCGGAGCAGGTGCGATCGGCGGTGCGCTGGTCATGCCAAAATTGCGCGAACGCCTGAGTTCCGACGGTCTTCTTCTCGGTGCAGCGGTGATCACTTCCATCGTCATGGGTGTTCTGTCGCTTGCTCCGCCTCGCCTCGCCGCGCTCGTCGGACTTCTTTTCCTCGGGGGCGCATGGATCATCGCCCTGACGACACTCAATGGCGCCGCGCAGTCCGTCCTACCAAACTGGGTGCGAGGTCGTGGTCTCGCCGTCTATCTGACGGTCTTCAACGGTGCGATGACAGCAGGAAGCCTCGGCTGGGGCGCTGTCGGTGAAGCCGTCGGCATTCAGTCCACCTTGGTCATCGGAGCCGTCGGCCTCCTAATCGCCGGGTTCGTCATGCATCGCGTGAAACTCCCGGCAGGCGATGCCGACATGGTGCCGTCGAACCACTGGCCGGAACCTCTCGTCGCCGAACCTGTCGCCCACGACCGTGGCCCGGTTCTGATACTGATCGAGTATCGTGTCGAGAAGCAGCACCGCAGCGCATTCCTGCACGCTCTCGACGATCTTTCCTACGAGCGTCGGCGCGATGGAGCCTACGGATGGGGTGTCACCGAAGACTCAGCCAACCCCGAGAAGATCGTTGAGTGGTTCATGGTTGAGTCCTGGGCTGAGCACCTTCGCCAGCACAGACGGGTGTCCAACGCCGACGCCGATCTGCAGGGCAAGACAGTTGCTTACCATGTCGGCCCCGACAAGCCTGTCGTTCGTCACTTCCTGACGATAAACCGACCCAGTGTCGCATAACGGATAGAGGAGTGGCGGCTGCGGCCGCCGCTTTCTTCCGAGGCGTCGGTGCGGAAGTCCGGGATTGGTCCGAAGCGGTCCTACGCAAATCAATATAGAAGCGCACCTTCGGCGCAGGTGACACACATACCGCCGACGCTCACGTTGCCATTCTCAGCGACGACCGAGATGCGACCGTCGCGGCCAACCTGCTTGCCCTGAGAGGCCATGTAGCTCAGTCCACCAACGGAAGCCGTCTCCCGACTGGCACGGAAGAAGCCAACGCTGCCGTTACCTGAGCCGCACACCGGGTCCTCCTCGACGCCACACGACGGTGCGAAAGAGCGCACCTCGATCTCAGCATCGCCGCCTTTGTGCTTGCCGAAGACGGAGAGGCCGGTAGCCCCGAGCTTTCTTTCAAACTCTGCTGAACGAGCGAAATCCGGCTTCAGTCCAAGCACCGTATCAGCGCTCTCAAGGCGAGCGACAATCCAGACCGCCCCAACGTCAATGATCGCAGGGGCTTCATCCTTAAAGACTGTGTGACCGAGAATTGCCTCAAGCTCGGACACCTCGTCGTCCGACAGTGTCCTGATCTTGGCGGGCGGCATCGAAAGGGTCAGCGTCCGTTCGGCTCCTTCCCCGTTTACGGCGATCTTCACGAGACCCGCGCCACACTCTTGCACCAGAAGGCCATCACGGGGGGAGTAGAGACCGGCCTCAAGGACTGCATGGGCGCTGCCCAGTGTGGGATGTCCGGCGAACGGCAGCTCGCTGCGGGGGGTAAAGATGCGGAGCCTGTAGTCTGCCTCAGGGGACGTTGCAGGTAGTAGAAAAGTGGTTTCGGAGAGATTTGTCCATCTGGCGATCGTCTGCATCTCAGCGTCCGTCAGCCCTTGGGCTTCGAGAACGACAGCAACAGGATTGCCCATGAAGGGCTTGTCGGAGAAGGCGTCAACGACTTTGTAGGCTCGCATCGTGGTGCTCCTGAAAAACTGGGCTGGTGCGGTCGTACTCCCAAACTTGCCGCCATAACAAACGCATTTGCGTGATGTTTTCCATCAACTTTGTCCGCTTCTGGTCCGAAGCAGTCGTTCCGCCTGTGAGGGCAATTCTTGCGAGGCGGACATCTTAGCAATTCACTCTCCTTCTAAAGCGTGTCGGCCGCGAGTAGGGCTTCAACGTGTATATCCATTGTGTCCAGCGTCCCGACCGGCGCGCGCCGGCAAGGTCGCCTTTTGCTCCACTCGACCTGGAAGGTAATGCGATCGCGACAGCAAAGCGCTTGATGCTTCGTCAAGCCAGAGTCCCCAATCGCGCTGCGCGCGCCCGAGGAAAAGAAAAGCGGAGCTGCAGGCCGTGTGATTTGCCCGCCGAGCAATGCGTCACGCCATGTCAGCCCGAAGATTGCGCCACGGTCGGCATTCGATCGCGAAAGACAAGCGGGGGGGTCGAGCGGGCCGCCAGACCCGTCCAAATTGATCGTGTTGTCCGTGGGGCACCCATTCCGCCTTCAACATGCGGCCCAGCAGCGCGGTTGAGTTCGATCCGACACTTGCGCTCTCTCCAAGGCGCTCACAAGCCCGGAAGGGTGCTGTTCGCCGCTCAAAGGCGAGGCGTAGGCCACAGGGTATGGCACGCATTGGGCTCGACATCCTTAGGGGATGATCTTTGCCGTTGCGACGATTGTCGCTCGCATCATATTTGCATGTGTAGTTATTGACATGTTATACCAGTTGAGGAATATATCTCCGGACGCCGGATGAACGGCAAGGAAAACTGCGCCTGACCGAAAAGGTGGTGCGGCACTCAGGGAGGTCTCTATGACATCGATCGCGCTATTCGGAGCGGGTGGCAAAATGGGCTATCGGCTCGCTTCGAACCTCAAGGGTTCGCGTTTCGATGTGCGGCATGTCGAAGTGAGCGACGCCGGTAAGGCTCGCCTCAAGAATGATCTCGACCTCGACTGCGTCCCGGTCGAGGCTGCGCTCAAAGGTGTTGACGTTGTCATTCTCGCGGTTCCCGACACGGCGATCGGCAGGGTGGCATCCGGCATCGTCGATGGCTTGGAGCCAGGCACGATGGTCATCGCCCTCGATGCAGCAGCACCCTTTGCCGGCCATCTGCCACAGCGCGCAGACCTCACTTATTTCGTCACGCATCCCTGCCATCCGCCGATCTTCAACGACGAGACGGCCCCGGCCGCCAAGCGCGATTTCTTCGGTGGCATCGCTGCCAAGCAGCACATCGTTTCCGCGCTGATGCAGGGTCCTGAAAGCGCCTACACTCTCGGAGAGGAGATCGCGAAGGTGATTTGGGCGCCGGTCATGCGCTCGCACCGGGTTACGGTCGAGCAGATGGCATTGCTTGAGCCAGGCCTTTCGGAAACTGTCTGCGCCTCCTTGCTCGTTGTGATGCGCGAGGCAATGGACGAGTGCGTTCGTCGTGGCGTTCCGAAGGAGGCTGCGCGCGATTTTCTTCTCGGTCATATGAACGTGCTTGGCGCCGTGATTTTCGAGGAGACCCCGGGTGTGTTCTCGGATGCCTGCAACAAGGCGATCGAATTCGGCAAGCCGGTCCTCATGAAGGACGACTGGAGACGTGTGTTCGAGCCTGCGGAAATCGCAGCGAGCATCCAACGCATCACGTGAGGTTTGGCGGCTACGCCGCCAGAAACAAGCGATCGCACCGGGGGCCACTTTCAATGGAGGGGTGGTCGAGGAAGTCCTGTGCCTAACTGGGAGGAGAACATGAAAGTTACCCGTAGACTGATGACTGTCGGCTTTGCCGCGGTCCTGGCAGCAAGTGCTGCTATGCCGGCTTTTGCCGCCGACCTCATCGCCATCATCACGCCAAGCCACGACAATCCGTTCTTTAAGGCCGAAGCGGTCGGCGCCGAGGCCAAGGCGAAAGAGCTCGGCTACGAAACACTGGTGCTTGTACACGACGACGACGCCAACAAGCAGTCGCAGCTGATCGATACGGCCATCGGCCGTGGCGCCAAGGCCATCATCCTCGACAACGCCGGTTCCGAAGCCTCGATTGCCGCCGTCAAGAAGGCGAAAGACGCTGGCGTTCCCTCGTTCCTGATCGACCGTGAAATCAACGCGACCGGCATTGCCGTCTCGCAGATTGTTTCGAACAACTATCAGGGCGCGCAGCTGGGTGCCGAAGAGTTCGTGAAGCTGATGGGCGAGAAGGGCAACTACGTTGAGCTGCTCGGCCGCGAGGCGGACCTCAATGCGGGCATCCGCTCCAAGGGCTACCACGATGTCATCGATGAGTATCCGGAGATGAAGATGGTCGCCCAGCAGTCGGCCAACTGGAGCCAGACCGAGGGCTACTCAAAGATGGAGACCATCCTCCAGGCCAATCCTGATATCCAGGGCGTGATCGCCGGCAACGACACGATGGCGATGGGCGCGATCGCAGCGCTCCAGGCGGCTGGCCGCAAGGATGTTATCGTCGTCGGCTTCGATGGCTCCAACGACGTGCGCGACTCCATCAATGCCGGTGGCATCAAGGCGACCGTCATGCAGCCGGCCTACGCCCAGGCCCAGCTCGCCGTCACCCAGGCGCACGAGTACATCACGACCGGCAAGGCGCCGGCCGAAGAAAAGCAGCTGATGGACTGCGTGCTGATTACGGCAGCCAACGCAGACAAGCTCGAGACGTTCGCGCTCTCCGAATAGTTTTCCCGCAACGACGCAAGGCGGCCGAGCCCGCCTTGCGTCCTATAGTCATGACGGAGAACGGGAATGCTTAAGGTTCAGGCTGCATGGGCGCTCATGCTTGCCGGCGCGCTTGCACTTGGCGGCTGCAAGCTCGTCAAGACGGAAGATGAGCAAAAGCAGGCAGCTGCCGGCGCGTTCAATCCCGACAAGCTGGTCGCCGACATCTGGGATGCCAAGGTCGTGCCCTACCTCGATGGGCGGGCCGGCGCGATCCAGGAGGTTACGGCGTTGACCGCGAACAACCTTGATGCCGCGGCTGAAAAATACGGCCACAAGGAAAAGCAGGGCAATGCGCCCTGGACGTTCGCAGCCAAGGTTGACGGCGTCATCGTGGCGGAAGAAACGAAGTCGCGTGCCGCCTATGTCGACGTGGACGTCGACGGTGACGGCAAGGCCGATGTGCGCGTCTCGATAGGCCCGGCTATCCGCGGCACGGCGCTGCGCGACAGTCTCGCCTTCGTCAATTTCAACGAATTCAAGAACCAGATCGAATGGGCGCAATACGGCAAGTCGTTCAACACCCATGTGAACGGCGCCCTGCTTGAAAAGCTGCCGCGCGAGGGCTTGACCGGCAAGAAGGTCAAGGCAACCGGCGCCTATCCGTTGCCGGCCAAGGGCCAGCTGCCGCAGTTCGTGCCGGCCACCATAACTGTTGGAGGTTGACCATGAACGGCATCGAGGACGGGGACGTCATCCTTGAACTGAAAGACATTACCAAGGCCTATTCCGGCATCGTGGCGCTGAAGAAGGCAGACCTCAAGCTCCGGCGTGGGGCCGTCAACGTGCTCGTCGGTGAAAACGGTGCCGGCAAGTCGACAATGATGCGCATCATTGCCGGTGTCGAGCGGCCGACGCTCGGGGAAATCCGGCTGGACGGCGAACGCATCCACCTCGAAAGCCCCGCTGACGCGGTGCGTCACGGTATCGGCATCGTCTTCCAGGAGCTGAACCTGTTCGGCAATCTTTCCGTCGCCGAGAACATCTTTGCGACCCGTGAGATCACCCGCGGCATTCGCGGCATCGATCATCGTGCGCAGGTCGAAAAGGCCAATGAATTCCTCAACCGCCTGGAGGCGGGAATCTCTGCCGACACGCTCGCCGAGGACCTGCCGATCGGGCAACAGCAGCTCGTCGAGATCGCGCGCGCCGTATCGCTCGACACCCGCATCCTGATCATGGACGAACCAACTTCGGCGCTGAGCGCTGCCGAGGTCGACGTCCTCTTCCGCGTGATCTCCGATCTGAAGGCGCGTGGTGTCGCGATCGTCTATATCTCGCATCGGCTGGAGGAGCTGATGCGCATCGGCGACTACATCACCGTGCTGAAGGATGGCCAGATCACCGGCCATGCCATGGTCAAGGACATCGACACGCGCTGGATCGTGCGCTCGATGATCGGGTCCGACGCCAAGGATTTCGCCAAAGCGGTCGATCACGAGCCGGGCGAAGAGGTCTTTCGCGCCGAAAACATCTGCCTCCCGCGAGCCCAGGGCGGGTTTGCTGTCGACCATGTTTCAATCGGCGTGCGCAGGGGCGAAATCCTCGGTATCTACGGCCTGATGGGTGCCGGTCGCTCGGAGCTTTTCGAATGCATTATGGGATGCCACGAACATTCCACGGGCAAGATCTATATCGAGGGTCAGGAACTCAAAGGCCGCGATCCGACGCGCCGCATTCGTCAGGGGTTGGCGCTCATCCCTGAGGACCGCCAGCGCGAAGGCCTGGTGCAAACCATGTCGATCGCCGACAACTTGACGATGGCGAGCCTCGGCCAGTTTCTGAGGGCGGGGTTTCACATCGACGTCGCGCGCGAAGCCAGGGCGATCAAGGAGGCCATCCGCAACCTCTCGATCAAGGCAAAGAACCCGGAATTCGACGTCACGTCGATGTCGGGAGGCAATCAGCAGAAGGTGGTGATCGGAAAGGCGCTCATAACCGGTCCGAAGGTCCTCCTGATGGACGAGCCGAGCCGCGGCATCGATGTCGGCGCAAAGGCCGACGTCTTTCTGACCATGCGACGGCTGGCGGGCGAGGGCCTCGCCATTCTCTTCTCCACATCCGACCTCGAGGAGGTCATGGCGCTTTCCGACCGCATCGCGGTCATGAGCAACGGTCGGCTCGTCACCGTCGTCGACCGAAGGCACGCGACGGATGAGTTGATCGTTTCGGCCTCCGCGGAGGGACATAAAACCAAAAGGATGCATGCGTGATGACGACAGCAACGCAAACTGCCGCCGCCGACAGCTTTTCCAGCGGCTCGGCGCTCCTCACGCTGATGAAGCTGAGGACCTTCATCGCGCTCTTTGCGGTGATCATCTTCTTCTCGATCGCCGCACCGAATTTCCTTTCGACCGGCAACATGATTCTGATGACGAAGCACGCGACGCAGAACGCGTTCCTGGCGATCGGCATGACCTTCGTCATCATCACCGGTGGCATCGATCTGTCGGTTGGCTCGATCGTCGGCCTGTGCGGCATGATCGCCGGCGGGCTGATCATGTACGGCGTGGTTCTGCCGCTCGGCTACACCATGTACTTCAACGTCATCGAGGTGGCACTCATCGTCGCGGTCGTCGGCATCCTGATCGGCGCGGTCAACGGCCTCTTGATCACAAGGCTGAACGTCGCACCTTTTATCGCGACGCTTGGTACACTCTATGTCGCGCGCGGAATGGCGTTGCTTTATTCGGATGGGCAGACATTGCCCAATCTCACTGGCCGTGAGGATCTCGGCAACCAGGGCTTCAGTTATCTCGGCTCCGGCACGATCCTCGGTCTGCCCGTCTCCGTGTGGATCCTCGTCGTCGTTGCGCTTGCGGCCGGCTACTTTGCCCGCTTCGTGCCGCTCGGCCGGCATATCTTTGCGGTCGGCGGCAACGAGCGCGCGTCGCGCATGTCGGGTATTCGCGTCAACCGCGTCAAAATGTTCGTCTACATGTTTTCCGGTTTCTGCGCGGCCATCGTCGGGCTGGTCATTTCGTCGGAACTCATGGCCTCGCACCCGGCGACGGGCACCAATCTCGAGCTCAACGCCATTGCGGCAGCCGTCCTTGGTGGTACATCGATGTCGGGTGGGCGCGGCACGATTGGTGGAACGATCATCGGCGCCTTTGTGATCGGGATTCTCTCGGACGGGTTGGTGATGATGGGTGTCAGTTCGTTCTGGCAGATGGTGATCAAGGGACTGGTGATCATCGTCGCCGTGGTGGTGGACCAAGCCCAACGGCGCCTTCAGCAGCGTGTCACCCTCATGCAGATGGCAAAGGCGGGTTGAACATGGCGAAGATCAAGGGTGCGTTGATCGGCTGTGGCTTCTTTGCCGTCAACCAGATGCACGGCTGGCAGGACCTGGCGGATGTCGAAATCGTCGCGCTATGCGATCGCGATCCGGAGCGCCTCAAGATCGTCGGGGACCAGTTTGCGGTGACGCGGCGCTACGCATCGGCGGAAGCGATGTTTGCCGATGGCGGTTTCGATTTCGTCGACATTGCCACCACTGTCGGCAGTCACCGGGCGCTTGTCGAGCTTGCGGCCTCCCACAAGGTACCGGCTATCTGCCAGAAGCCGTTCGCGCCGACGCTCGAAGACGCCAAAGCCATGGTCAAGGTGGCCGACGCGGCTGGTATCATTCTGATGATCCACGAGAACTTCCGATGGCAGACGCCGATCCTTGCGGTGAAGGCGGTGCTTGAGAGCGGTGCGATCGGCGTGCCGTTCTGGGGTCGCATCTCGTTTCGCTCGGGCTTCGACGTCTTTTCCGGCCAGCCCTACCTTGCCAAAGGCAAGCGCTTCATCATCGAGGATCTCGGCATCCATTCGCTTGATATCGCCCGTTTCCTGTTTGGCGAGGCGAGCCGCATGACCGCCCGCACGGCGCGCATCAACCCGGCCATTGCCGGCGAGGACGTTGCGACCATGCTGCTCGACCACGACAGCGGCATGACGTCGATCGTCGACGTCAGCTACGCAACCAAATTGCCGGACGAACCGTTTCCGGAAACCTTCGTCGAAGTCGACGGCAGCAAGGGCACGTTGCGCCTTTGCAAGAACTACAGGCTTACCGTCCATAGCGAGGAGGGTACGAAGGAAAGCGTCGTCGCGCCGCACTTGCTGCCCTGGGCGTCGCGCCCCTGGCACAACATCCAGGAAAGCGTCGCGCTCATTCAGAAACATTGGATCGAGCGGATGGCGTCAGGCAAGGAACCGCATACCTCAGGCCGGGACAACCTGAAGACCTTCGCGCTGGTCGAAGCCGCCTACCTCAGTGCCGAACGTGGCGAGTCCGTTGCCATTGGAGACCTTTTGGCATGAGCGAAGCGACGTTCCATCTATACGGAACGGCGGCGCGAGAGCCGGAAAGCCTTCTGCTCGCTGCCGGAGATGTGAGCGTGGACTTGCAGAACGGCAACCTGCGCGCTCTGCGGTTCCGGGGTCATGAGGTGCTGCGTGGGATCGCCTTCCTCGTTCGCGACAAGGATTGGGGCACCTGCACCGCGACGATCAGCGATCTTCACGTGGCGGAACGGGAGCACCACTTCGTTCTTCGCTATCGAGCTCGATTTACCGCACCGTCCGGCGCCAATCTCGATTGCGATATTTCGATCTCTGGTGATCCGCAGAGCGTGACCTTTTCAGCCGACTGCGTCAGTGACGCAGATTTCGAAACCGCGCGGGCGGGTTTCGTCGTCCTGCATCCCGTCGTTGGCATCGCTGGCGAGCCGGTCGAGGTCAGGCATAGCGACGGCAGCTTGGAGGATGCTCGATGGCCCGACGAGATCGAGCCCTGGCAACCCTTCAAGGATATCGCCGCGCTTACGCACTGCGTCGCGCCGGGCATCGTGGCGACGACGGAGTTCGTCGGCGACGTCTTCGAGATGGAAGACCAGCGGAACTGGACCGATGGTTCTTTCAAGACCTACGTGCGCCCGCTTGCCCTGCCGTGGCCCTATCTTGTGTGCAAGAACGAAGCGTTCAGCCAGCGGATAGCGGTGACGATCAAGGCCGACGGGGCGGCGGCGCCGGCGATTAAGAGTTCGGATCCGGTGACGATCAGCCTAGTGCCGACGAACATCCGGTTCCCGGCGCTCGGCATCGGGCTGCGGCCGGAATGCCTTGAGTATGAACTCGCTTCCCTCCCGGTGCTGAAGACTGTCGGCGCTGAGCATCTGATCGCTCATTTCGACCCAGGAGCCGGGGACGGGCTGGCGGCACTAGAAGGCTACGCGACGATCGCGGCGCGGTCTGGTCTCAAGGTGACACTGGAGCTCGCCGTTCCCTGCGCAATGCCGCTCGAAGAGGAGATGCGCGGCTTTGCAGCTCTCGTCGATCGTGCGGGCCTCAAGCTTGATACGCTTTTCGTCTGTCCGTCGGTCGATCGGCAGTCGACGCCGCCAGGGAGCGTCTGGCCGGAATGCCCCGATCTTTCCGATATCTATGCGGCCGCGCGTGCTGCCTTTCCTGGCCTTCGGATTGGCGGCGGGATGATGAGCTATTTCACCGAACTCAATCGCAAGCGCGTGCCTGCCGATCTCGTCGACTATATCAGCCACACAACAAGCCCGATTGTGCACGCGGCCGACGATCTCTCGGTCATGCAGAGCTTCGAGGCCCTGCGCTACGTCGTCGGTACGACCAGGGCGGTCTATGGCGACAAATCCTATCGCATCGGTCCGTCGACGATCGCCATGCGGCAGAACCCTTACGGCAGCGCGACGAAGGACAATCCGAGCGCCTCGCGTATCCCGATGGCAAACATCGACCCGCGGCACAACGGCCAGTTTGGCGCGGGCTTCACGCTCGCCTATGCCGCAACGGTCGCGTCCATGGGGCTCGACGTGCTGACGCTTTCGACCCTTGCCGGTTCGTTCGGTCTCATTGCCGGCAAGGGCGAGCCAACGCCTGAGGGCGAGCTGCGACCGCTGGCCCGCGTCTTATCCCGGCTCGGCGCCCTGGCAGGCCGAGAGGTCTCGGTCGTGGAGACGTCACGGCCGGACGCGGTGCTGGGATTGGCGGCGAAGGAACGGCTGTTGATGGTAAACATCACTCCCGATGCGCAGCGGGTCGCTCTGCCGGCAGTGCCGCGCGTGGTTTCGCTGATCACCACTGGCGATGAGTATCGGGTTCAGGATGAAGGGGTCGTTCTGCCGCCTTACGGATGCGTCGAAGTCGTGTTCTGAGCACTACTTCTGGCTCTTGAGGGCGTAAAGCGCACGGGAGCGTTCCAGGTGCTTGACCATGGCCTGCTCGGCGAAATCCGCGTCCCGGCTTTCGATGGCGCGAATGATTTCCTCATGCTCCGAGAGCGTAAAGTTCTCGCGGCCCGTCCAGATGAGCATTTCGGTATGATAGGATTTCAGCCATCCCAGCATAGCGCCGCTGACCGCGACGAAGATCGGGTTGCCGGAAATTCCGGCGATGCATTGGTGAAATTCCATATCCGCGTCGATGAAGTCGTCCGCATCGCCGAGGCTCTGTTTCTGTTTGTCGAGCAGGGCGCGCAGCTCGTCAATTTGTGCCGGGGTTGCCTTGGCCGCCGCCTCGCGCACCATGCCGCGCTCGAAGAAGATGCGCGCACTCTTCAGGTGCTCCAGCGTATCCGACGATCCCGACAACATCAGCTTTGCCGGCAGGTCGACCTGCCTGATGATGGATTCTGCCGTGATGCGCAGGACTTTGGCGCGCTCTCCTTGCGAGATTTCGACGAGGCCTTTGCCCGCAAGCGCCTGCATTGCCTCGCGTATGGCCGGACGGCCGACTCCGTAGCGTTCCATGAGTTCGCGTTCGGAAGGCATCTCGTCGCCGGCCTTCAGCTCACCGGTTTCGATCATCTGCTTCAGCCGCGCGAAAACTTCATCGGAGAGTTTCTTGCGGACGATCGGTTCGGAAATGGCGTTCATGAGTCACCTGGTTTGGACAGGTTTGAATATGCATCAAGTTCCATCGTCGCAATAGCCTTGCCGCAGATGGCTTGCAATAACATAAATACTCATTATACCAGTTGTTGCGCCTAAACAAGTGCTGCGACGCGGAAGGAATGATGACGTGATCCGCCTGACTTATCGGATAGAGACGCCTGGCTCGGTGGAAGCCATGGCAACAAAGATTGCCAGCGATCAGTCAACGGGCACCTTCGTTGACCTGCCTGGCGAGACCGAGGAACTCAAGGCACGGGTTGCCGCACGCGTCGTTGCGATCCGTCCTCTGCCGTCGTCCGACCATGCTTCCTTTCCCGATGAGGCTGATGGCAACACGCATTTCAATCGTGCCGATGTCGATATCGATTTTCCGATGGACGCGGTCGGTACCGATCTCGCCGCCCTGATGACCATTGCAATCGGCGGCGTCTTTTCGATCAAGGGCATGACCGGCATCCGCATCGTCGACATGAAGCTGCCGCAGGAATTTGCTGCCGCGCATCCGGGTCCGCAGTTCGGCGTGCCGGGCAGCTTCGCGCTCACCAGGGTGAAGGGCCGGCCGATCATCGGAACGATTGTCAAACCGGCATTGGGCTTGCGGCCGCACGAGACCGCCGAGATGGTTGGAGATCTCATCAAGGCTGGCGTTGACTTCGTCAAGGATGACGAAAAGCTGATGAGTCCGGCCTATTCGCCGCTGAAGGAACGGGTGGCGGCAATCATGCCGCTGATCCTTGATCACGAGCAGAAGACCGGCAAGAAGGTCATGTACGCGTTCGGCATCAGCCATGCCGACCCGGACGAGATGATGCGCAATCACGACATCGTTCTGGAAGCCGGCGGCAACTGCGCCGTCATCAATATCAATTCGATCGGCTTTGGCGGCCTTGCCTTCCTGCGCAAGCGCTCCGGCCTCGTCTTGCATGCCCATCGCAACGGCTGGGACATTCTCACCCGACATGCCGGCCTCGGCTTCGAGTTTTCCGTCTGGCAGCAATTCTGGCGCCTGCTTGGGGTCGACCAGTTTCAGATCAACGGTATTCGCGTGAAGTATTGGGAGCCGGATGAAAGCTTCGTGCGTTCATATAGGGCTGTCAGCACGCCCCTGTTTTCTGAAAAGGATGTGGCGCTCCCGGTAATCGGGTCTGGCCAGTGGGGCGGACAGGCGCCGGATACGATCAAGGCCACGGGCGGCTCCACCAATCTGCTCTATCTTTGCGGCGGCGGCATCGTCAGTCATCCCGGAGGTCCGGGCGCGGGGGTGAAGGCGGTCCGGCAGGCCTGGGAAGCTGCGGTCGCCGGCGTGCCGCTCGAAACCTATGCCAAGGATCACCCGGAGCTGGCCCAGTCGATCGAGAAGTTTGCAGACGGTAAGGGGGCCTGATCATGTCCCGCCCTTTGATCAGCTATTACGGCGACGACTTCACCGGTTCGACCGACGTCATGGAGGCGCTTGCCTCGAACGGTGTCGATACGGTCCTCTTTCTGAAGGTGCCAGACAATGAGCTTTTGTCGCGCTTTGACGGTGCACGCGCCTTCGGCCTTGCTGGCACAAGCCGCAGCGAAACGCCCGAATGGATGGACGAGCATCTGAGCGCGGCCTTCGCATGGCTGAAGTCGCTTGACGCCGAACTCTGCCATTACAAGGTCTGCTCGACCTTCGATTCCGCCCCGCATGTCGGCAACATCGGCCGAGCGATCGAGGTTGGGCGCAAGGTCTTCGGTAACGAGATCGTACCGCTTGTCGTCGGCGCGCCGCAGATCCGCCGCTATACTGCGTTCGGCGAACTTTTCGCCGCCTACCAGGGCCGCAACTACCGGATCGATCGGCATCCGGTGATGTGCCGCCATCCGGTCACGCCGATGGACGAGGCCAATCTCCTGCTGCATCTGGCAAGGCAGACGACGCTTTCATCGGCGCTGGTCGATCTGGTCTCGCTTCGCGGCGAGTTCCAGCCCGTGGAAGCCGACGTGCTCCTTCTCGATGTCCTCGACGACCAAACGCAGGTCGCTGCGGGTGCTCTGCTCTGGGATGAGCTTCGCCGGCAAAGCCGCTTCGTCTGCGGCTCCTCCGGCGTCGAATATGCGCTGATCCCTTCCTGGCGCCGACTGGGTCTCATCGACGACAAGCGCGCCTTCGCTCCGGCCGGCCCGGTCGACCGCATCGCCGTTGTCTCGGGCAGTGTTTCTCCGACGACCGAGCGACAGGTTCGCCATGCGATGGCCAATGGTTTCGGCGGCATTACGCTCGACCCGCTGGCTCTCTGCGGTGACAACCGCGCATCGGCCGTCGCGACGGCTGTAGAAGCCGGTCTGAAGGTGCTTGAGGGCGGCCGAAGCGTGGTTCTCTACACGGCGCTTGGTCCATCTGCCGACTGCGGTGGTGAGCTCGATGCATCCACTGGCGCGCGCCACCGGCTTGGCCGAGCACTCGGTCAAATCCAATCCGAACTGGTCGAGTGCGCCGGTCTCTCCCGTGCGGTAGTTGCCGGAGGCGATACCTCCAGTCATGCGCTCGGTGAAATGGGCATTTCCGCCCTGACACTGAGAATGCCGTTGCCGCAAACGCCCGGTTCGCCGCTGTGCATCGCTCATGGCGGCCCGGCGGATGGCCTCGAAATCGCACTAAAGGGCGGCCAGGTGGGGGGCGATGATTATTTTTCGATGATCCGGTCGGGTGAGGCGTAATTGCTGCTTTTGAATCACTTGGTCGCTGCGCTCCGGCGGCGTGGGGCTGCCTCCGCATCCGGCATTGTTCCCCCGAGCGCGATAAGGCGTTTTCCCGACTCAACACGAACAAGCGTCTCCAACGCCTGGCGGACCAGAGCGGCGGTTTCTTTCGTGCCGGTTAGGGACCTAGTCTCTCCATGAGGGTATCGTCGAGGTTGATAGTCGATCGCATTGCTTGGTTCCTAGTTCTCGTGCTTACAAATGGCACCATTTGGTGACGAAATCGCCTGGTCTCCACTCTGATACGTGCGTTGAAGGATGTGCAAGCCGGCAAAATGGGCATGTTTGTCCCGTCGTGGGCACCGCCAAGCGAAAGCGATTGCGCGGCCGAGCACTCAAAAACTGCAAGGAGCCGGGGGTTCGTATCCTCGTCCAGGGCCTCAAAAAGCAACGCGATCTGCGACCGAATCCGCTTGGTGTGCATATGTAACGGGCGCGCCCGAGATATTTCATGGTACGCGTGCCTACTCGCGCCGCGGCAATTAGAGCCTCTTCGTTCACGCGCAGCTGCGTCTCTCCCCGCACGTCGTCAAACTCGCTCGCATAGGCACTCGAACAGAGCATTGGTGCCATTGGACTTTCGTTGACGACCATAAGCGAACTCCAACCGGACAGTAGCAGGACATTCATCACTGAAGTTGGCAGCACTAGGCGCTTAACACTCAAAACGTCGGTGCGGCTCGCGATGGCGCATGCGGCTTTTGTTCGCATAGCTGGCCTCGAATCTCCCAAGCCCGTCGGCGTGTGTGAGGTACGGTTAACCGGAACCGACACCAAGGTTTGGTCTCTCTTTGAAAAACAGGGAAGAAAACCACACGCTCCCAGCGGTTCTTTCCACCGTAATGTAGACACGGTTCGACTCCACTAGCAATCCGGTGAACCTGACTTGTATGAGAAGACGACTGTACTTAGTCTGGACAATCGACTTTCGATCTTCTGGCACGTGTCTGCGGTTATAGGGTTCGCTGCAAGCGCGTACTTTAGGTCCGTCGGGCGACTGCGCCGAGCGCCGCACGACAAACCGATCAGCTGTCAAGGCCGAAGGATGAAGTTCGAGACCCACGCGCTCACCGGTAACATCGCTACAGCTGGCGACACCTTCTCGCTGCTGCGGCTCGTTTCCGCCGGTCTCGGTATCGGCTTTGCGCCAGAATGGAGGAAGGACCTGCCGAACCGCAACTTCAAGCTCAGGCCCGTGCGTAGTGTCGATCTGAAGACCGGGCTTGGCGTTGCCTGGAATAAGTCGGACCCAACGGCGTCGCGAGACGACATTCATCGACATTGCCCGATCACTAGCGCGACCGGGCAGGTGAGGTGCAGGGGGCTCATTGGCGATAGAGATCGGTAGAGTGAGGCGGCGTTAAGTTCAATGAAGGTGTTCCGTCTCATCGCCCGAAACGACTTGTTGGCAAACCGTGGGCGCCCGGCTGCAGCGCGAAGACCGCACCTTCATGTTGGTTGCGGGCAAGATAGTCGTCGCTCATCGTGAAGCGCGCCGACGTGACGAATAGAGTTTCGAACTGCGAACCGCCAAACGCGCAACTGGTCGGCCATGAACACGGTAGGTCGACAACGCGATCTATCCTACCATCGGGTGCAAATCGGACCACACATCCGCCCCCGGCGACGCGGCAATTCCAAATGAAGCCTTCAGTATCCACACAGGAGCCGTCCGGCAGACCTCGCTCAAAACCAGAAAGTATCGTTTGCCTGTCGTTCAACACCATGGCGTGGGCGTCGAGAGAATAGCTGTAGATCGCGTTGTCTTCGGTATCCGCCGTGATGAGCCGACCATCGTCGGTCCAGATCAGCGTATTGGTGATACCAAACCGATTCTCGGAAACCGGCCGTAATTTTCCTCGCGCGTAGCGGTAGAGCCTTCCGGTCTTTGCCGACATCGCGATCGGTGTGCCATCGGCAGCGATGTTGTCTTGCATCGTGCCTACCCAGAAGGCCCCATCCGGTGCAACGACGCCTTCATTCAACCGGTTGCCCGGCACTTCGGGCTCGACTTCCGCCACGAGACGGAGCTCACCTCCAAACTCCCATAAGGCGATGGATTTCCGCAATCCGACGATAGCGCCGCCGTCGTCGCGAAGGCCAATTGATGTGACGAGGTCCTGGAACCTCCACTTTTCATGATTGCCGGTGCTCGGGCAGAGCCGGTGGATCGATTTTCCGACGATGTCGACCCAGCAAAGCTTGTGCGTTCGATCATCCCAGACCGCACTCTCGCCAACGATGTTTTCCGCCGCGAATGCCACGTCAACTTCGATTTTCATAAGCCCTCCGAGCTGTTCTCAAGTTGGTTCTTGACACACAGCTTATCCATAAACTATGACTCAGTTCAATTCAACCTGTCCGACAGGTTTTATCAAACTGGGAGACGAAAATGAGTTTAACTCCGGTCGACGAAGAACAGTTTGCAGGAGGCAATCTCGTCAGCACCGCGATCGGCGCTATCACCCAGCACATTCGCGCGAACGAACTTGGTCCGGGCGATCGACTGCCGAGCGAGGCCACCTTGTCGAAGGAACTCAGCGTGTCCCGCTCGGTGGTGCGTGAAGCGTTCAGGTCGCTTGCGACGATGCGGCTGATTGATCTCAATGTCGGAAAGCGCGCGACGGTGGCCCAGCTCGACCACGGCGCAATGTCCTTAATGATCGAGCATGGCGTGCATACGGCCCAGATCAACATCAACCAGGTCTATGATGTACGCCGAACCATAGAAATGCGAACATCGACGCTGGCTGCGCTTCGTCGAAGCGACGCGGAAGCCCACACCATCCTTGCCCATGCAAGAGCGATGGAGACAAATTTCGCGGATGCGGACAAGGTTATGGAGAGTGATCTCGCCTTTCACCTGGAGATCGCTCGCGCCTCCAAGAACCCGATCTTCACGATCATTGTCGGCGCATTCCAGGGGGTCTCCCGCCAGACCTGGCCGATCGGGTGGCGCAGCCGCGCGTCCGACGCCGACCGGCACGCCATGAACCAGATACATATCGACTTGGCCGGGGCAATCCTGGCTGGCGACCCGCAAGCCGCCAGCCAGCTCATGGCCCGCCATTTCGACGAAAGCGCAAAAGCACTGCTCGCGGCTGGAATCGCATAGGGGAAAACCTGATGAAAATTACGAGACTTGAGACGGTCCGCATCGCGGAACGGCCGAACCTGCTTTGGCTGCTGGTCCATACCGACGAAGGGTTGACGGGGCTCGGAGAAACCTTCTTCGGCGCAGAAACCGTTGAGACCTACATCCACGAGTACGTCGCCCCTCGTGTCATCGGGCGAAACCCGCTGCAGATCGATCTTCTCGCATCTGATCTGGTCGGATATCTCGGGTTTCGCTCGTCCGGCGCCGAGGTGCGTGGAAATTCGGCATTCGACATTGCGCTCTGGGATATCTTCGGAAAGGCGACGGGTCAGCCGATCGCACAGTTGCTCGGCGGCTTTAGCCGCAATGAAATCCGCACCTACAACACCTGTGCGGGCACGGAGTACATCAAGAAGGCAACCGGTCAGACGACCGCAAACTACGATCTGTCGTCCGCCGGCGCACGCAACTACGACGACCTCAACGGCTTCCTGCATCGCGCCGACGAACTGGCACTTTCCCTCTTGGAAGAGGGCATTACGGCGATGAAGATCTGGCCGTTTGATATCGCGGCGGAAAAGTCGCGTGGTCAGTATATTTCGATGCCCGACCTGAAATCGGCGCTGGTGCCATTCCAGAAGATCCGCGACGCTGTTGGCGATCGCATGGACATCATGGTCGAGTTCCACTCGATGTGGCAGCTCTTGCCGGCAATGCAGATTGCCAAGGCGCTCGCACCGTACCAGACGTTCTGGCACGAGGATCCCATCAAGATGGACAGCCTCTCCAGCCTCAAGCGTTATGCAGCCGTCTCGCCTGCACCGATCTCTGCATCGGAAACATTGGGTTCGAGGTGGGCTTTCCGAGACCTCCTGGAGACCGACGCCGCTGGCGTGGTCATGCTGGATATCAGCTGGTGTGGCGGCTTGTCGGAGGCGCGCAAGATCGCGGCGATGGCGGAGGCGTGGCACCTTCCGGTGGCCCCCCACGACTGTACAGGTCCCGTCGTTCTTTGCGCATCGACGCATCTGTCACTGAACGCGCCTAACGCGCTGGTCCAGGAGAGCGTGCGGGCCTTCTACAAGACCTGGTATCGCGACCTCGTTACCGCGCTTCCGGAAGTTCGAAACGGGATGATCACGGTTCCGCCGGGGGCCGGTCTCGGCATGGAGCTTAATCCCGACCTCGAAAAGGCATTTACGGTGTCCCGTCGAACTTCGAGCGGGGACTAAGACCGGGTTCTTTCGCAATTCTGCAGCTTAAGGAGGAGCAAGCATGCGAACAGTATTGATTGGGAGTGCATTGGGGTTGGCGCTTTTTGGTTCGACCGCGCTTGGCGCGTCGGCGGAACCGTTGAAGATCGTCTTCACGCATCATTCGTCGGCTTCAAACACATTCTGGCAAGCGGTCAAAAAGGGTTACGATGACGCCTGCGAGAAGATCGGCGCAAGTTGCCAGATGGTGTTTACCCAGACAGAGGGCTCGGTTGAGCAGCAACTCTCGAATATGGAAGCTGCGTTGGCGAGCAAACCTGACGCCCTTCTGACCTCCATCGTCGATGACAAGGCCTTTGATGACGTCATCGCTCGGGCCACCAAGGACGGCGTGGAGGTCATCGGCGTCAACGTCGACGACAGCGAGGGGGCGAAAGGAAACGCGCGGGTTGCTTTCGTCGGACAGGGTTTCCGGCGCGCCGGATACTCCCTTGGGAAGGCCATGTCCGAGAATTTTCCGAAGGAGGGACCGATCAAAGTGTTGGTCGGAATTTCCGCGCCCGGCCAGAACTGGTCGGAGGCACGCGGGCAGGGCGTCATGGATTTCCTTACGGAATTCAAGGCCGCGAACCCCGGTCGAGAAGTGTCCTGGGAACGGATCGACAGTGGCACGGACCTTGCCGTCACATCAGATCGTGTCGGCGCCTATCTCAATGCGCACCCCGACACCACCGCCTATTTCGATACCGGATTCTGGCATGCCGCGGTGGCAAGAGTTCTGAAGGATCGTGGGGTCGCGCCAGGTCAGGTGCTTCTGGGTGGCTTCGATCTGGTGCCCGAAGTCGTCCAACAAATGCAGACGGGCTATGTTCAGGTCCAGGTCGATCAGCAGCCATACATGCAAGGCTTCATGCCTGTAATGCAGGTCTATCTTGCCAAGAATTTTGGCCTCGCCCCGGCTGACGTCGATACGGGGCAGGGGATCGTCCGACCGGCTGATGCCGACAACATCATGGACCTTTCAGCACAGGGCCTGCGGTAGACGCGTTTCTGCGAAAATCGGAGGTTTTTCGCAGAAAGAGCCTGTTGATGGAAGCATGTGCTTTGCGCGTCGAACACGGCGCGCAAAGCAATGAATTTGGCCGGCAGGCCCGCGAAATGCGCTGCCCTGCCGCACGGGAGTGCATGCGATGAAAAGAATGTTGAAAATCTACATGGAGAAGCCGGAACTCGCGGCGCTCCTTCTCCTCTTGCTGCTCGTAGTTCTCTTCCAGATCCGGTCGGGAGGCGTCTTCTTGAGCTTTGAAAACCTGCGAGGCTTCTTTGGGATCCTCCCGGAGATGGCACTGGTTGCGATCGGTGTCACTGTTTTGATGATTTGCGGAGAATTCGATCTTTCTGTCGGCGCCGTTTTCGCGCTGATGCCGATGACGATGGCTGTCTTGTTGGCCAGTGGGATCTCGTTCCCGATGGCACTAGTTGCGGGCCTTCTCGTTTGTGTGGCGATCGGACTGCTGAACGGCTATTTGACCATCCGTTTTGCGATCCCAAGCTTTATTACCACGCTTGGCATGATGTTTGTGGCCAGATCGCTCACGGTCGTCATCTCGGGGGGCTTTCCGCCGCTCTTGCCGGCCGATCTTCCCACGTGGCTCTTCACCAGTTTTGTTGGACCGGGCCAATTGTTTCGTATGTCGTTCATCTGGTTCCTGGTCATTGCCGTTCTGGTGTCGCTGCTCCTTAGCCGTACGAACTTTGGAAACTGGATCAGAGCGACAGGTGGCTTTCTGCCGGCGGCCGACGCCCTCGGCATTCCGACAGCACGCGTCAAGATCGCTTGCTTCATTCTTTGCTCGGTACTGAGTGGTTTGGCCGGGCTGATTCAGGTGCTTCGCCTCGGGTCGCCGCTGCCTTCGATCGGCGAGGGTATGGAACTCCAAGCGGTTGCTGCGGCTGTCATTGGTGGTACCGCGCTCAATGGTGGTGTTGGGGCCGTCTTCGGCGGCATCATTGGCGTCATTCTCATTCGCGTGATCGACAACGGTCTCATCCTCAGTCAGGTCGACGCCAATTGGTTCAAATTTGCGATCGGCTCGCTGACGATCTTCGCGGTCGTCGCCAACTCCTGGCTTCGCAAGCGGGCAAAATCGATCAAGGTGGAGGTCTGAGCCATGAACGGTCCTATCGTATCCGTCCGGAACCTGCACAAATGGTACTCAGGCGTTCATGCTCTGAGAGGCGTCTCAGTCGAATTCGCACGCAATGAGGCCGTTGGACTGATCGGCGACAACGGCGCCGGCAAGTCCACACTCATCAACATCCTTTCCGGCGTCCAGAAACAGGACGAGGGCAGTATCTTCGTCGAGGGAAAAGAGGCTGCGATATCGAGCCCGCGCGACTCCATGCGGCTCGGGATCGAGACCATCTATCAGTACAACTCCATGGTCCCGACGATGTCTATCGCGCGCAACCTGTTTATTGGTCGTGAGCCGGTGAAATATTCGCTCTTCGGCCTCGGGGTTCTGGATTTGCGCAAGATGCGCGAGGAAAGCGTCCAGGCCATCGCAGACGTCGATCTTCATCTGCGCTCACCTGACGCCTTGGTCGGTGAACTCTCAGGCGGGCAACGCCAGGGGGTGGCGATCGCCCGTGCCATGCATTTCAAGTCGAAGGTGATGATCCTCGACGAACCGACGAACCACTTGTCGGTCAAGGAAACAAACAAGGTCATCGGTTTCGTTCGTTCGTTGAAGGAACAGAATGTTACCGGCATCTTCATCAGTCATAACATGCATCACGTCTTCGAATCCTGTGACCGGGTGGTCGCCATGGCGCGTGGGCAGATTGTGCTCGACAAGCGTGTCAGCGAGACGTCGATCGACGAAGTCCAGTCCGTACTTTGAGGGGAACGCAGATGAAACCACTTCAGGGAAAAGTGGCGCTTGTCACGGGCGGCCTTGGCACACTCGGTCGAGCGCAGGCCCGTAAACTCACAGCGGAAGGCGCCACTGTCATCGTACTCGACCGTCCTGGCCTCCAGGTAGATCTGACGGAAAGTCTCGGCGAAAACGCGCGCTTTCTCGGATGCGATCTGAACGACCTCGCGCGAACCGAGGATCTCATCCGGTTGGAGGCCGAAGCCTCAGGCGGCATCGACATTCTGATCAACAATGCCGCCCTCATAATCAATAAGCCGTTCCAGGAGTTCAGTTTGGCGGAGTACGAGGACCAGATCCGCGTCAACTCGTCGGCTGCGTTTGCAGCTGTCCGAGCCTGTGCCGACCTGATGAAACGCAAAGGACGCGGCAAAATCCTCAACTTTGCCTCCATTACGCTCAATGGCCAATGGGACGGCTATGTGCCCTATGTCGCATCGAAGGGCGCAATGATCGGGCTGACGAAATCGTTGGCCCGCGAACTTGGACCATTCGGGATCAACGTCAACGCGATTTCGCCCGGAGCGGTGGTTTCTGAAGCAGAGAACCGCGTATTTGCCGATCGGCTGCAGGAATACAACGACTGGGTTCTCGAGCGGCAATGCCTGAAATCACGTGTTAAGCCCGAGGACGTCGCGGAACTCGTTTACTTCCTCGTCTCATCCGCCTCGGACATGATCACTGGACAGAATTTTGCCATCGACGGCGGTTGGTAGATGGTTGTCGAGTGGATCCATGTCGAAAACAGCAAGGTTCGCTTGCAGCTGATCCCGGCGCTTGGCGGCGGGATCGGACGCCTTGATGTGAGGCATCCATCAGCCGAGTGGATTCCGGTGCTCAGGCCGTGGAATGGCCGAGTGGAAGATGGTCCCTTTGAACTGGGCTGTAATGTGCTTGTTCCATTCTCCAACCGCATCTCACACGGCGGCTTCGAACATGGCGGCGCTTTTCATCCCATTCCACCTAACCTTGCCGGCCAGCCATTCCCTATACACGGGGACGGCTTTCAGCGGTGCTGGCGATTGCTTGCCCGCAACGGCGAGACCGTCGAACTGGAATGCGATGGGGCGATCGGCCCATTTCGCTATCGGGCAAGGCAGGTCTTCACTCTTTGGCCCGAAAAACTCGACATAAAGCTCACGGTTCACAACATGTCGGGACAACCACTCCCCTTTGGCATCGGATTCCACCCGTGGTTTCCGCGAAATGTGGGGACTCGACTGCAATTTAGCGCCGCGGAGGTCTGGCTGGAGGACAGAGAACACTTGCCGACAGGTCGCCGAAAGCTCTGCGAAGTTCCAGACTGGAATTTCGGCGACGGGCGGGCGTTGCCCGACCAGTGGATCAACAACGCTTTCGGCGGGTGGGCTGGAGAGGCGGTCATCATGCAAGGAGACGGCGCGGCCTCCGTCAGGATTTCGGCCTCCGATAATCTCGGCTATGCGCTGCTTTATACGCCGAACGCAGATGCGGACTTCTTTTGCTTTGAACCGGTTTCCCACCCGGTGGACGCACATAACCTCGCGGGCCGGCCAGGCCTGAGGATACTTGAAGATGGCCAGGAGTTGACTGGTTCGATGACTTTGGAATGGGAAGAGGCATATGGAACTCGATAAGAATGGCACGTTCGTTGGTCGTGTGTGGCTGTCGGAAGAAAAGGGGCCCATCCTGGTGACAGTCCGGGCCGGTGTGGTGTTCGACATCACCACAAAAGAAGCGCCAACAATGCGCGATCTCTTAGAGATGGATGATCCTGTCGAGTTCGTGCGGGCACGACAGGGAAGGGCGATTTGCGCCCTGACCGAGGTCCTCTCAGTGGCACCGAGGGCCTCCGAGGCGCCCCGGCTACTCGCACCATGTGACCTTCAGGCCATTAAAGCCTGCGGCGTGACATTCGCACGCTCGATGCTTGAACGGGTAATCGAGGAGCGTGCCGCAGGAAACCCAGACCTCGCCTCCAAGATCCGTGAACGCGTGACGGTGCTTGTCGGCGACAGCCTGCGCGACCTCAAGGCCGGCTCGCCGGAGGCGGCCAAGGTCAAGGAGGCCTTGATCGAGGAGGGCGTCTGGTCGCAATACCTCGAAGTCGGAATCGGTCCCGACGCCGAAGTCTTCACCAAAGGGCAGGTCATGTCGGCGGTTGGGTATGGAGACGAGGTAGGGCTGCACCCGATATCGAGATGGAACAACCCGGAGCCGGAGATCGTGCTGACTGTGGACAGCGAAGGCCGGGTGAAAGGAGCGACACTCGGCAACGATGTGAACTTGCGCGACGTTGAAGGCCGTTCGGCGCTTTTGCTTGGTAAAGCCAAGGACAACAATGCCTCCTGCGCGTTAGGGCCGTTCATTCGGCTGTTCGACGAGACCTACACGATCGACGACGTGCGCCATGCCGACCTCGATCTGCGGATCGAGGGCGAGGATGGCTATGTGCTGAAGGGCAGGAGCTCGATGAAGGAGATCAGTCGCGATCCACTCGATCTGGTATCGCAGACCATCGGCACCCATCACCAGTATCCCGATGGTTTCATGTTGTTCATGGGCACGCTGTTTGCGCCCGTCGACGATCGTGACGTCCCGGGTCAGGGCTTTACGCACAAGCTCGGGGATGTCGTGACAATCTCAAACGCCCAGCTGGGATCTCTTTTCAACACGGTGCGATTGTCAACCGAGTGCAGTCCCTGGACCTTTGGCACATCGCACCTGATGCGCAATCTCGCGGCGCGTCAGCTGATCTGAATGGAACCGACGATGGCATTGCACCAGAACCTGATTGCCGGCGAATGGGTCGGCGGTGACGGGGTCGCCAACATCAACCCGTCCGATACCAACGACGTGGTCGGCGAATACGCCCGCGCGTCGGCGGACGATGCGCGCGCAGCGATCGCTGCCGCCAAGGCGGCGTTTCCGGCCTGGTCGCGCTCCGGTATTCTCGAGCGCCACGCGATCCTGAGGAAGACCGCCGACGAGATCCTTGCGCGCAAGGACGAACTCGGGAAGCTCTTGTCGCGTGAGGAAGGCAAGACCTTGGCCGAAGGCATCGGCGAGACGGTGCGCGCCGGCCAGATCTTCGACTTCTTCGCCGGCGAGTGCCTGCGGTTGGCGGGCGAGGTGCTGCCGTCGGCAAGACCCAATATCGGCGTCGAGATCACCCGCGAGCCGGTCGGTGTCGTCGGCATCATCACGCCCTGGAACTTCCCGATCGCCATTCCCGCCTGGAAGATCGCGCCGGCGCTTTGCTACGGCAACACCGTCGTCTTCAAGCCGGCCGAACTGGTGCCCGGCAGTTCCTGGGCGATCGTCGACATTCTTCACCGCGCCGGTCTGCCGAAGGGCGTCTTGAACCTCGTGATGGGCAAGGGCTCGGTCGTCGGCCAGGCGATGCTCGACAGCCCCGACATTCACGCCATCACCTTCACCGGCTCGACCGGCACGGGCAAACGCGTGGCGCTCGCCTCCGTCGAACACAATCGCAAATACCAGCTGGAGATGGGCGGCAAGAACCCCTTCGTCGTGCTCGATGACGCCGACCTCAATGTTGCAGTGGAAGCCGCGGTCAACTCCGCCTTCTTCTCGACCGGCCAGCGTTGCACGGCGTCTTCGCGGCTCATCGTCACCGAGGGCATTCACGATCGCTTCGTGGCCGCCATGGGCGAACGGATGAAGGGGCTTGTGATCGACGACGCCTTGAAGGCCGGCACCCAGATCGGTCCGGTGGTCGATGAGAGCCAGCTCAACCAGGACACCGACTATATCGCCATCGGCCGACAGGAAGGCGCCAAGCTTGCCTTCGGCGGCGAGCTTCTGAAGCGCGACACGCCCGGCTTCTACCTGCAGCCGGCGCTGTTTACCGAAGCGACGAACGCCATGCGCATCAGCCGGGAAGAGATCTTCGGGCCGGTCGCATCCGTCATCCGCGTCAAGGACTACGATGAGGCGCTCACGGTCGCCAACGACACGCCCTTCGGTCTCTCCTCGGGCATTGCCACCACCAGCCTCAAGCACGCGACCCATTTCAAGCGCAATGCCGAAGCCGGCATGGTGATGGTCAACCTGCCGACGGCGGGCGTCGATTTCCACGTGCCCTTCGGCGGGCGCAAGGGCTCGTCCCACGGCTCACGCGAGCAGGGGCGCTACGCCGCCGAGTTCTACACCACCGTCAAGACGGCCTACACGCTCGCTTAGCTGACTGGTCCTTGCTGCCATAAAGCAAGTCGACGCTCTTGACGTCTGAGGTTAGAGAAGGCGGACGTCGCGGGGGATGAGATTGCAGGCCGCCATCGGGGAAAGCCGATGAGTATTGAGAGCGCGATCATAAATTTCGCGGTCCCGGTTCGCGGCCCTGAAGCCCGAACCACGATCAAATGTCGGCAACAGAGTTCTGACGTCTCTCGATCATCATTTTATTCGCATTAAGTTAGAAACGACTGGAATTTCATGCCCTCCGGCTGCGGTACACCAAGACGCGATAGCACTGTCGGAGCGAGTTGCAGCTGGTTAAGGAGCGTGTCAGTCGATGGACCTTCACCGCCGCCGAACCAATAAAATGCGAAGTCCTGCATTTCTTCGTCGGCTCCGCCGTGGTGTCCCCGGCTTGTCTGCCCGTGGTCGGCCGTTACGATGATCTCGTAGCCATTCTTGCGCCAACGGGGCAGGAATGCCGCAAGCTGCGCGTCAATTGTGAAGCAGGCGTGGTCCATCTGTGAACAATCGTGGCCGTAGCGATGCCCCATACTGTCAAGCGTGCAGGTGTGCAGGATGCCGTAGTCAATCGTGTAGCGCTCGGTCAGCATGGTCAGGGTCGCGAAGAGGTCGAGGTCGCTGGGCGTCATCTGGTTCTGATGATTGTAGCCCGCCATGGTATGGAAACGGCCATGATGAATGGGGCCTTCCGCATCGTCATATTCGATGTCGCGCACCATGTCGAAGGGCGCGCGCTGAAAGAAGATCGACCAGAAGGAATGGGTTACGGCGCCCGTCTTGCCGCCGGCCTTGGTCACTTCGGAAAAAATGTCCGGCTGCTCGACGCGAAACAGCGTTTCATTCGAAAGAACGCCATGTATCTGCGGCGGCACACCGGTATGGATCGACGCGTAGCAGGAGGCGGATGTCGATGGCAGAACCGAGCGCATCTTCCACACGCGCGCGTCGCCGGCCTCGACCCAGCCTTCCAGATTGCCCATCAGCCGGCGCGCGTCACGCCAGGGCTGGCCGTCAAGAATGATCAGCAGAAGTTTGTTGCGTAGCCGCATCTCGTGTCCTTGGCATGATGTGACGCGCCGCCGCCAGGGCGACGCGCTTGATCCTTGTGTTCGATCAGGCGCTGAGCCAGCAGCGAAGCGGCGCGTCGCCGTTCATGAGTTCGCCGGCGGGATTGTCCACCCAGCCCTGGATGTTCTGGCCGACGCCGTCGATGAAGTCGTTGAACATCGGCGCGATCAGGCCGCCTTCGTCGCGCATCATTTCCGACATGTCGCGATACATCGCCCGCCGCTTTGCCTCGTCCAGTTCCGCACGTGCGGCGACGACCAGCTTATCGAAGGCCTCGTTCTTGAACCGGGTGTCGTTCCAGTCCGCCGACGAGATGTAGCCCGTGGAATACATCTGATCCTGGGTGGGCCGGCCACCCCAGTAAGACGTCGCAAAGGGCTGAACATTCCAGACATTCGACCAGTAACCGTCACCAGGCTCGCGTTTGACCTCGATATCGATACCGGCCTTCCTGGCACTTTGCTGATAGAGGACGGCAGCATCAACCGCACCCGGAAACGCCACCTCCGACGTGCGCAGTACGATGCCGCCGCCATGTCCGGACTTCTTGAAGTGAAAGGCGGCCTTGTCCGGGTCGTAGGTCCGCTGCTCGATCTCCTCGTAAAGCGGATAGGCCTTGTTGATCGGTGCATCATTGCCGACCGAACCGTAGCCATGCAGGATGCGCGCAATCATCGCCTCGCGGTCCATCGCGAATTTGAGGGCGAGGCGCAGGTCGTTGTTGTTGAAGGGGACCGTGTCGCAGAACATGTTGAAAGGATAAAAGCCGCGGCCCGACACGTTCCGGATCGTCACCCGTGGCATGTTCTTGAGCAGCCCGACGGTTTTCGGCTCAATCCGGTTGATCATATGCACCTGGCCGCTCTGAAGGGCGGCGATGCGCGCCGTTGCGTCATTGATGACAACAACCTCGATCTGCTCGGCAAAGCCGATCGTTTCGCTGGCCCAATAGCCTTCAAAACGGGTCGCGTTGTAGCGCACGCCCGGTTCTCGGTCGGCCAGTTTGTAAGGGCCTGTGCCGATTGCCGCCTCGGGATTGTCCTTGCCGCCATTGGGCTGAATCACCAGATGATAGTCAGTCATCAGGAAGGGCATGTCGGCATTGGCTTCCTTCAAGGTGATGACGACAGCGTGACCGTCCGTCTTGACGGTATCGAGGCCCTTGAGGACGCCGAGCGCTCCCGACTTGGCGCTCGCATCCGAATGCCGCGCGATGGTCGCGACAACGTCGTCGGGCGTCAGCGTCTTGCCGTTTTGGAACTGCACGCCTTTGCGGATCTTGAACGTCCAGGTTTTGGCGTCCGACGAGGCGCTCCATTCTTCGGCAAGAACGGGAATTGGCGAACCGTCGGGCGCGAGCCAGACGAGGGTCTCGCCCCACAGATGATTGATCATCGCCGCGACCTGGTTGGTCGCAAGGCCGGGGTCGAGGCTGTCGGTCGATGCGCCGCCCTGCATGCCGATCTTGATCGTTCCGCCGCGCACCGGCCCTTCGGCCCTCACGGCTGTCGACAGCAAGGATCCCGCCGCAGCGAGGCTGACGCCGAACACGGCGCTGCGCCCGAGAAAGTCGCGGCGCGACATCCGGCCCTTCGCAACGAGGCCGGAGAGATAGTTGAGTTCATCCATCGATAGTCCCCCGATACGGCCGAAGTGGCCTGGCCCGCGTTCATACGGCGGTGCCTTTGCTTGATCCGGATGGACATTAATCGGCAAGAGTGCTGTATACATGTCCAGAAATGGCAAAAATGACCAGTCCACTTGTCGTGGCTGGGACACACAGGATGGAGGCGCAACATCGCCCGCACGATCGACGGATCCAGCCTGGATGGTTTGATACTGGACGCCGACAGTGCACGACCCCTGTACCTCCAGCTCTATGACGGCATGCGGGAGATGATCTTGTCGGGCACGCTTCCTGGCGGGATGCGCATCCCTTCATCACGCGTCCTGTCGGAAAGTCTCGGCATTTCCCGCTTCACGGTGGTGACCGCGCTCGACCAGCTTGTTGCGGAAGGCTATCTCAAATCTACGCGCGGCAGCGGCACCTATGTGGAGACGGTTCCTCGACGCCAATTGGGCAAGCCCGGCACATCCAGCGAAAGCGGTGTAGCGACGCCTGATCGGTTCGAAAAACTGCTTTCGAGGCGCGGCCAGGCGCTGACATGGCGCACGTCCCTGACGCTAAACGACGGGTCGCAACTTCTGCATATGGCGACCCCTGATCATCGGCTGTTTCCAGTGCAAATCTGGTCTCAGTTGACGAAGGAGGTCTATGCGCAGGGCGATTTCCGGATTGTCAACTATCGCGAGATCATGCGTCCATCCCTGCTCGAAGAACAGATTGCCCGACACATCGCCGTTAGCCGCGGCATCCGATGCGAGCCGGAGGAAGTGGTGACCACCCTCGGGGCGCATCATGCCGTTACGCTTTTGGCCGAGTTGCTGCTCGACCCCGGCGACACTGTTGCTTTCGAGGAGCCTGGGATGGCGGCAATCCGGTCGATCTTCCAGTCATCCGGTTGCAAGATCGAGCCAATGCATGTCGATGCGTCGGGGCCGGACCCGCATACGGTCGCCAGCCGCGACGTCAAGCTCGCCTTCGTCACGGCCGCCAAACAGCAGCCGATGACGGTTGCGATGCCGATGAAGCGGAAGCTGGAATTGCTGCATTGGGCGGCCGACCGCGAGACGCTGATCATCGAGGACGATCTGGGCAGCGAGTTTCGCTATCGGGGCGGTCCGATTCCACCGCTGAAAGCGCTCGATCAGGCCGGCCAGGTCATCTATATCGGCGCCTTCAGCATGACGCTGCTGCAATCCCTGCGCGTCGGTTACATGATCATGCCGAGGGCGCTAGCGGAAAGATGCCGCCGGCTGATTCAGGTTCGCTACCGGGCATTGCCGCAGTTCACCGAACAGATCGTTGGACGCTTTATCGAGGACGGTCATTACGTGCGTCATCTTCACCGGATGCGCCGGATCTACGCCAAGCGCCAGAACCGACTTCTGCAAATCCTGCGTTCCGATTTTGCCGACATCTTCGAGCCGCCCGAGTTCGCATCGGGGTTCTACAATCTCTGCTATTTCAGGGATCAGGCAGTGGACGAGGATGCGGTGCTAGTCCGTTGCAGGCACGCCAATCTCGGCATCGAACAACTGTCTTACTACTACGCAAACCGGATATCGCCGCGAAAGGCACTTCTTGTCGGTTTCGCAGCATCGACTGAGGAAGAAATCGCATTTGCTACGAAACTGCTGAGGCGCTGTTTGGACGCGCGCGCTGACCTTTCCGCGGCAATGCCCTGAGACAGCATCGCGAGTCCGTGTTTCCGCACGAAAGAGCGGTTTCAATGCGGAGCTGTTCGAATGCTCCTGTTCTGTGCTCCGAGATGGTGCAACGGGCGGAACCCGGCCCCGGCAACGATGGTTCGGCATAGGCTCCTCCGCGACCCTTAATGAGGAGCCGATCCGCACCAGCGAAAAGACCGCGCTCGGCGAGGCGATCCTCTACACCTCGGCCCTTGAGCAGTTCGACCGCGCGCGCCATGAGCGCTTCGACGCCTTGACTGCCAAGATGGCTGCAAACGCCGACCTCCATCGGGCCGCCGTGGAGATCCTTAGCCGGCTAGGATGAAATCCAGGCGAACGGGCCGCTTATCAACCCTGATTTGGAAGCCCTTGAACACAAGAGACAAAGCTATATAGAAGGCGCTCCAGGTATTGAAGGAGATTTGAAATCAAGAAGTTGGTTCAATTCGCTATTGTCATTTCCGTGGCGGTAGTGGTGATGTTTGGTGGGCGCTGGTACATGTATGTCGCGTTTGGCGAAAGCCCTTATGACGAAGTAGGGATCGCGCTGAACGGCTATATGCCGCAACCCTTGCGGAGCTGGGGCTGCCATAAAATACAGTCGAGGTTCGAAGGAAAACTTCCGCCCTACGGGTGCAGTGGACCTGATGGACGCAGCTGGCTCTGACTGAAAGTTTGGGCCCAAGGTTCCCGCGGTGCGGCTCGATCGTGGTCGCGCCGCTTCGACTAACGCACGCAGCCGATCGGCATCACGCCCGCTACGGCCACCACCAAGATTGCCGAGCCGAAACCTGTGCGAACTGGCGGCACTGCTCGGTCGACGACGTCGGTACAACCGATCCTGCCGTGAACAAGTAGGCCACGGCCTGAACACGAGCGTACAGAAAGCTGTCTGCCGCCGCGCGGGGCGCACCGGATCACTTGCTGAACAGCTACGAAGCTGACCCGTCGCCGCTGCGATGCTTGGCTTGGCAAATCGGCTGCTGCACACCCAAAAACAAGCAGACATGCGACGCGGCGGAGAAGTAGAAGGCCATTTCGCCCGGCCGTCGGTTCTGGGGCCGCGGATCGACCTAACCGATCCCGAAAAAGGCTCGTACTGTTGGTCGTTTCGATCCGATTCTTGTGCAGAAGTAAAAGGACTTCACGTTAATAAACGTAACTGCATTTTTGTTAATTAACGTGCTCGCCTAATTAACAATGAGCACGGGGAAGTTGGTTCGAACCCCTAGCGCGCAGCAGCGCCTGCAGGGTCAACGCCGATCCTCTTCGGCATGATCCCGTCAATCGTCGTGGCATGACGACAGATGCTATGGTTCGATAGCGCCTAGCAGAGGCGGCTTCCAGCACAGCGAAAACTCCATCCTGTTGCGTGATGAGAGCAACAGCTTTTCCCGTTTCGGGCAGCCAAAGAGAACGTCATTCCTATAATCTATAAAAATTATGTATTTAATGTATTGATGTCATCAACCGTGGTGGAACTGCAAACCATGCCCTATCTGCTCAGCCTTCTCGACAAGAGTCCGGTCGATCCTGGTGGCACGCCGACACAGGCGCTGCATGCGACGGCCAACCTTGCTGCCAAGGCTGAAGAATGGGGCTACCACCGCTTCTGGGTCGCCGAGCACCACAACATCGCCGGTCTCGCGAGTTCCGCACCGGAAATCTTGATCGCTCATCTCCTCGCCAGGACGTCGAAGATCCGTATCGGTTCCGGCGGCGTCATGCTGCAGCACTATAGTGCCTACAAGGTCGCCGAGACCTTCAACCTGCTTGCCAGTCTCGCACCGTCCCGGGTCGATCTCGGTGTCGGCAAGGCACCCGGTGGTTTTCCGTTCTCGACCAGAGCGTTGCAGGTTGGCGTTGATCCGGCTTTGCGGCCGAGCTTTCCCGAG
This sequence comes from Ensifer sp. ENS07, assembly GCF_014852185.1. Taxonomy (NCBI): domain Bacteria; kingdom Pseudomonadati; phylum Pseudomonadota; class Alphaproteobacteria; order Hyphomicrobiales; family Rhizobiaceae; genus Ensifer; species Ensifer sp. ENS07. The sequence goes on from NZ_JACVBE010000006.1 coordinate 200,481, forward strand.
CAACTAGCCGACCTCAACCGCTATTTGCTGGCAGAAGGTAGCGAAGCTCCGGAGCTGTTGGCGACGCCGCTGCCGCCGGTCGCGCCGGACCGTTTCTTGCTGGGAGCAAGCGTCGACAGCGCATTGCTCGCGGCCGAAAAGGGCTGGAAGCTCGTCTTTGCCGGTCACCTCAACGGTGATCCGGAAAACCTGCAGAGAACCTTCGACGCTTATGAGCGCGCAACGAACGGCGATCGGCCGCTTCTTGCTCTTGCAGCTTTCGCTGCCGAAAGCGAACAGCGGGCGCGCGAGCGCGTCGCAGACCTGAAAATCTTCAAGGTGCTGCTTGCAAATGGCCAGAGCGTCAATGTCGGCAGCGAGGAGCAAGCTGCCGAATTCGCCCGCCAGGCCGGCATCGCCGACTACCGCGTCGAGGAGAAGACGCCGAGCGTGCTCACCGGTACTGCGCGCCAGGTTCGCCAGGAACTCGATGATCTCCACCGACGCTACGGCATCAAGGAATTCGTCATCGACACCCCCGCTGTCAGCGCCAGCGAGCGCTTCGCCTCGATCGAACTCATCGCGCGCGAACGGGTTTCGCTCGCCGCCTGAATTTTCCCTGAAGGATCTGCCATGACCAAGAAGAACGTGACTTTCGGTATCATGCTGCAAGGGCCGGGCGGGCACATGAACGCCTGGAAGCATCCAAGCGGCCCGGCGGACGCAAGCGTCAACTTCGACTTCTTCGTCGAAACGGCGCGAAAGGCAGAGGCCGCCGGCATCGCCTTTGCCTTCGTTGCCGATGGCCTCTACATCAACGAGCAGTCGATCCCGCATTTCCTTAACCGCTTCGAGCCGCTGACCATCCTGTCGGCGCTCGCCGCTTCGACGTCTAAGATCGGCCTGGTCGGCACGGTTTCGACCTCCTACAGCGACCCGTTCACCATCGCCCGCCAGTTTGCCTCGCTCGACCTCATCAGCGGTGGCCGCGCCGGTTGGAATGCGGTGACATCGCCGCTCGAAGGCTCCGGCCGCAACTACGGACGCGAACATCCGCAACATGAGCTGCGCTACGAGATCGCCGACGAGTATCTCGATGCGATCAAGGGGCTGTGGGACAGTTGGGACGATGATGCCTTCGTGCGTGACCGGGCAACCGGCGTTTACGCCGACAAGACGAAGCTGCGTCGGCTCAACCACAACGGACGGTTCTTCCGGATCGAAGGGCCGCTCAACATCGAGCGCTCCAGGCAGGGACAGCCGGTGGTGTTTCAGGCAGGCGCCTCCGATTCCGGCGTCCGGCTTGCGGGTAAACATGCCGATGCCGTCTTCACCAATGGCGGCCCGATCGAGGACGCCAAGACATTCTACAAGCAGGTCAAGCAAAGTGCTGTGGCGCAGGGACGCAGTGCTGTCGAGATCGGCATCTTCCCGGGCATCGGCCCGATCGTCGGGGCTACGGCCGAGGAGGCGGAGGCGAAGTACCGCGCAATCCGCGATCTCGTGACGATCGAGGAGGCGTTGCTCTATCTCGGTCGCTTTTTCGATCAACACGACTTCAGCGCCTATCCGCTGGACGCGCCGTTTCCGGATATCGGGGATGTCGGCAAGAACAGTTTTCGGGCGACGACCGATCGCATCAAGAAGACGGCGCGCGAAACCGGAGCGACCCTGCGCGAGATCGCGCTCGATGTCGCAACGCCGAGAACTGCCTTCATCGGCACGGCCGAACATATCGCTAAGGAAATCATCCGCTGGATCGATGAGGATGCAGCCGACGGCTTCATCCTCGGCTTCCCGGTGATTGCCGAAGGTCTCGCCGATTTCGCCGCGCATGTGCTGCCGATCCTGGAACGTCGTGGCTATTTCAAGCCGAGGCTCGAAGGCGAAACACTGCGCGATCATCTGGGGCTCTCCTATCGCGAGAGCCGCTACGCCGCCCCGGCAGCGGATGTCGCGCGCGGAAGGGCCGTCGGGGCCTGACGGCGTCGGCGGAGACGGACCCATGAACCTCATCCTCACCGATACCCAGAGAGCTGCCGACGTCGAACGTGGCCTTGCCACCTTCATCGACGAGATCGTCGCGATAAGGCGCGACCTGCACCAGCACCCGGAACTCGCTTTCCAGGAAAAGCGCACCAGCAGCGTGGTCGGCGATCTACTCGCCTCCTGGGGGTATGAGGTCAGCCGCGGTATCGCCGGAACCGGTATCGTCGCCACGCTCCGGGGTGGACAAGGCGAGAAGGCGATCGGCCTGCGCGCGGACATGGACGCGCTGCCGATCGAGGAAGCGACCGGGCTAGCCTATGCCAGCCGCCACAAGGGGGTCATGCACGCCTGCGGCCATGATGGGCATACGGCGATCCTGCTCGCCGCTGCCCGGTTTCTCGCGACCGAGGGGCGTTTCGACGGCACGTTGAGGCTGATCTTCCAGCCGGCCGAGGAAATCGGTGCGGGCGCCCGCAAGATGCTGTCGGAGGGCCTGTTTGAACGCTTCCCCGTGGACGCGGTTTTCGGCCTGCACAACTGGCCGGGGGTGACGGCCGGCCGTTTCGGCTTCGTCGCCGGGCCGGCCATGGCCTCTGTCGATCAGGCAAACATTACCATCGTCGGCAAGGGGGGACATGGGGCCGAGCCGCATCTGACCGTCGATCCGGTGCTGGCGACGGCATCGCTGATCACTGCGTTGCAAAGCCTGGTGTCGCGCAATGTTGATCCGCAGGACATGGCCGTCGTCACGGTCGGCTCCATTCACGGTGGCCAGGCATCGAACGTCATTCCCGAGAGCGTTTCGCTGAAGCTCACCCTACGCGCCTTCAACGGCGATGTCCGGCGCCTGCTCGGGGAGCGTGTCCAGGCACTGGCGCGGGCACAGGCCGAGAGTTTCGGTGCAAAGGCTGAGGTCGACTACAAGCTGGGCTTTCCGGCGCTGGTCAACCACCCGGACGAAACGGCCTTCGCCCGCAACGTGGCGCTCCAGGCTCTTGGCCCCGAGGCGGTCGTCGCCGACTTCAGGCCGCGCACCGCCAGCGAAGACTTCGCATTCTTCCTGGAGGAGAAGGCCGGCAACTACGCCTTCGTCGGCAACGGCGACAGCGCGTCTCTCCACAGCGCTCAATACGACTTCAACGACGCGATCATCGCACCGGCGGCCCGCTACTGGGTTCGGCTGGTGGAAACCTTCCTCGCATGACGACCATGGGATGGCGAAAGACATGAGCGACACGTTTCTCTACACCACACCCCTCGATCCGCGCGCCAAGCCGCTGATCGACGAACTTATCTTTGAATATGACAGCCGCTACGGCACCTACTTCAGCGAAGAAGGGGCGGCCGCCGAGATGAATCGCTATCCGCCGGAAGATTTTGCGCCACCGTACGGCAACTTCGTGTTGTTGATCCGCGACGGGCAAGCGATCGGTGGCGGCGCCTTCAAGAACTACGACGACCGCACCGCCGAGTTCAAGCGCATCTGGACGCGGTCGGATTTGCGCCGCCAGGGCCTGGCGCGAAAGGTGCTGCTCGAGCTCGAAGCGCAGGCGGCGCGGCAAGGCTATTCACGCATCTATCTGACGACCGGATTTCGCCAGCCCGAAGCCGTCGGCCTCTACCTTGCAAACGGCTACACCGCGCTCTTTGACGTCAAGGCCGATCCCGAGGTCTACAAGACGCTGCCGTTCGAGAAGGACATCACGCATCTCCTCGTGTCGCTCGAGCTCATCGGCGACACGCCGCCGTCAAAGCCCCAAGCCGTGAACCACATCTAGCACCAACGGCCGCCTCAACAGATTTCAGGAGAGGAATCCATCATGGCAGTTCTGACCGATCTCGCCGGCGTACCCGGCACCAGGCGGAGCAGCGAGCCGAACCCCGGCTACGCCCACTACCGCATCGTGCCGGCGCGCCACCCGGGGCGTGCGCTCGGGACGCTCTTTGCGGCTCTCGTCATTGCTGGCGTGCTTTATTCGGTCTTGACCAATCCGCGCTGGGGATGGCCGGTCTTCGCGCAGTGGTTTTTTGCCGAACCGGTCCTGGCAGGCCTCGGCCGCACCCTGCTTCTGACGGCGCTTGCGACCGTTTCCGGCTCGCTGCTTGGAACGGCGCTGGCGCTCGCCCGCGTATCGCGGTCGCCGCTGCTGTCGGGTCTTTCCTTCGGCTACATCTGGCTTCTTCGTTCCATCCCGCTGATCGTGCTGCTGCTGGTGCTCAACAATCTCGGCTATCTCTACGAGACGATCAGCATCGGCGTGCCATTTACCGACGCCGTGTGGTTCAACTACCCGACGACGCAGCTTCTCACCCCCTTTGCCGCGGCTTTTCTGGGGCTGACCCTAAACCAGGCTGCCTTCTTCGCCGAGATCGTGCGCGGCGGCATACTGGCCGTCGACCAGGGACAGCATGAGGCGGCAGCAGCACTCGGCCTGCCTCGCCACCGCCAGGCCTTTCGCATCGTGCTCCCGCAGGCCATGCGCTCGATCCTGCCCACGGGCTTCAACGAGATCATCGGTCTGGCGAAGAGTACGTCGATGGTCTACGTCCTGGCGTTGCCCGAGCTCTTCTATACGGTCCAGGTCATCTACCGCCGCAATCTCGAAGTCATCCCGCTGCTGATGGTCGCGACCGTCTGGTACCTGGTTATCATGACCGGGCTTTCGATTGCCCAGCACTACATCGAGCGCTATTTTTCAAAGGGGGCTGTCCGCAATCCGGTGCCCCTGCCGTTCCAGGCGCTGATCGCACGTTTCCGCCGACCGTTGCCGGATGTCGCGCCCCAGACGACTGCGGTGGTCAAGACCGGCTTTCGCGACGCGCAGGCCTTCCGCTCCGGCGGTGCCGTGCATGTGCATGGCATCTCCAAGAGTTTCGGATCTCTCAAGGTTCTGGATGACGTCGAGCTGAACCTTAGGGCAGGCAGCGTCACCGCCATTCTCGGTCCCTCCGGTTCGGGCAAGTCCACGCTGCTTCGAACGATCAATCATCTCGAACGCGTCGACGACGGCTTCATCTCGATCGACGATGAACTCGTCGGCTACAACCAGAAGGGCGATACCCTCTACGAGCTCAAGGAAAAGGACATCCTGAAGCGTCGCGCCGATATCGGCATGGTGTTCCAGAATTTCAATCTTTTCCCACACTTGACCGTTCTCGAAAACCTGATTGAGGCGCCGCTCTACGTGCGCGGCCTTGGGCGAGACGAGGCGGTACGCATTGCCCAGGAACTGCTCGCTCGCATCGGCTTGAGCGACAAGATCAATGCCTATCCGCGACAGCTCTCGGGCGGGCAGCAACAGCGCGTCGCGATCGCCCGTGCCTTGGCCCTCAAACCGAAGGTGCTGCTCTTCGACGAGCCGACCTCCGCACTTGATCCGGAACTCGTCGGCGAAGTGCTGGATGTGATCAAGGAACTGTCGCGAACCGGCACGACGCTGGTGATTGTCACCCATGAAGTCGGCTTTGCCCGGGAGGTTGCCGACACCGTGGTCTTTATGGAGGCGGGCCGGGTGCTGGAAGCAGGTCCGCCGGCCGAGATCTTCACGCATGCGAAACATCAGCGCACCCGCGAGTTCCTAGCGCGCGTTCTCTAAAGGACCCTGGCTGCCTGTCCCATAGGCGAGGTGCGCCGAAATAATCAACCAAGGATTGAAAAGGAGCAGAAAATGAGAATGCTTGACACTGCAAAGTTGCTGCTTGCTGGCGTCGTCACCGCTGCGACGCTCGGTATCGCCACGGCCTATGCCGAGGAAAAGTTTGACCTCAGCCCCGATACCTCCAACCGCATTCGTACCGAAAAGAACGAGGTGGCGGTCAAGGCGATCGCTCCCGACTTCAAGTTCGTCAACCCTGGAAAGTTCACCGTTGCCGTCAACCCGTGGGATCCGCCGATTGCGACCTATGCCTCCGACTCCAAGACCGTGGTCGGTGCCGATCCGGATATCGCTTCGCTTCTCGCCGACTCGTTCGGGCTTGAGCTGGAGCTTGTTCCCGTCGCCTGGGCGGACTGGCCGCTCGGCGTCAGCTCAGGCAAGTACGATGCTGTCATCAGCAACGTCACGGTGACGGAGGAACGCAAGGAGAAGTTCGATTTCTCCACCTACCGCAAGGACGTGCTCGGTTTCTTCGTCAAGTCTGACAGCAAGATCAACGAGATCAAGGAACCGAAGGACGTTGCCGGGCTCAAGGTGATCACCGGTGCCGGTACCAACCAGGAGAAGATCATCCTGGAGTGGGATAGGCAGAACGTCGCCGCCGGGCTGAAGCCGATCGAGGTGCAGTATTACGACGACCGCGCCGCCGGCGACCTGGCGCTTCAATCCGGGCGTGCCGATGTCGAGTTCAATCCCAACGCGACGAGAGCCTATGCCGCTTCGATCAAGAACGACACCAAGGTGGTGGGCATCGCCAGCGGTGGCTGGCCGCTGACCGCCGAAATCGCCGTCACGACGCGAAAAGGGGCGGGCCTTGCCGATGCCGTCACCATCGCGCTCAACGATCTCATCAAGAGCGGCAAATACGGCGAAGTGCTGAAACGCTGGAGCGTCGGGGCCGAGGCCGTCAACGCGGCTCAGACCAACCCGCCCGGCTTGCCGAAGAGCGGTTCCTGATCCGACCTCAGCGGACCGGTGGCGTTGCCGCCGGTCCGGCTTCCGCACTTCATCCGGAGACCTACAGCATGAACGGCACGTCCCGCCTTCGCACTCTTCTTGCCGCCGCTGCGGCAGCTCTTCTTCATGTCGGCTCGGCGCAGGCCGATGCCGGTTTTGATCTCAGCCCCGAACAGCCCGGGCAAGTCCATGCCGTTCGCAATGAAACCGCGGTCGCGGCCATCCCCGCGGACTTCAAGTTCGTCACGCCAGGCAAGTTCACGGTCGCCGTCAGTCCGGGCGGGCCGCCGCTTGCCACCTATGCGACCGACGCACGCACGGTGATCGGCGCCGATCCGGAATATGCCGGTGCGGTCGCCAAAAGCCTGGGCCTCGAGCTTGAGCTTGTCCCCGTCGCCTGGATCGACTGGCCGCTTGGATTGACCTCCGGCAAATACGACGCAGTTATCTCCAATGTCGGCGTCACCGAGCAGCGCAAGGAGAAGTTCGACTTTTCGACCTATCGCCAGGGCCTGCATGGCTTCTTCGTCAAATCCGATAGCGGCATCACTTCGATCAAGGAGCCGAAGGATGCAGCGGGTCTCAGGATCATCGTCGGCGCCGGCACCAACCAGGAGCGCATCCTGCTCAAATGGAGCGACGAGAACGTTGCGGCCGGTCTGAAGCCGCTTGAGCTGCAATACTACGACGACGAGGCGACGAGCCTGGTGGCGCTTGCCTCCGGTCGCGCCGACGTCATCGTTCAGCCGCACGCGCAGCTCGTCTTCATTGCCGCCCGGGACAACAACATCAAGCGTGTCGGTACGCTGAGCGCTGGTTGGCCGGAGCGTTCGGACGTGGCGATCACAACGCGCAAGGGCAGTGGGCTCGCCAGCGCTCTGACGATCGCCACCAACGGTCTGATTGCGGATGGCACCTACGGCAAGGTTCTGGAGCGCTGGCACCTTCAGGAGGAAGCTTTGCCGAAATCCGAGACCAATCCACCCGGCCTTCCGAAATTCTAGGGAGCCTTGAAGTGACGCGAAACAAGATATCGATCAGTCATATCGGCTTCCTGAGCCCGGGCAATTACCCGGCGGACGACCCGTTGGATGGGCTGGAGAAGACCTTGGCGCTGCTGCAGTATGGCGAGGCGCTCGGTTTTGCCAGTGCCTGGGTGCGCCAGCGACACCTGGAGCCCGGCATATCGTCGGCGGCCGCTTTTCTCGCTGCCGCGACGCAAAGGACGAGCCGCATTGAGCTTGGCACTGCGGTTATTCCGATCGGCTATGAGAGCCCGTATCGGTTGGCAGAGGATCTCTCGACCGTCGATGTGCTCTCTCGCGGTCGTCTGAACATCGGTCTCAGTGCCGGCCGCCCCTTGCATGTCGATCTGATCGGCCGCCTCGTCTTCGACGATGGCTGGGAGAATTTCGACTTCACGCATGGGCGGGTTTTGCGCTTTGTCGATAATCTGCGCAGCCGACCGATCGGCGACGAAGACACCTTCATCAAGACGCCGTTCGGCCCGCAGCGCCCGCGGCTCCAGCCCCATGCCAAGGGACTGACGGACCGGATCTGGTATGGCGGCGGCTCGCTGAAGTCTGCTGGATGGGCAGGGCGCAGCGATCTCAACCTCCTGATCGGCAATGTCACGACCGGGGAAGGGACCGACGATTTCTTCCTCGCGCAGCGGCGGCAGCTCGAAACCTATCGCGCGGCGGGCGGTACGGAGAGGAGGGTCGCGCTTGGCCGGGTCATTGTTCCGTTGGATGGTGCGGACAAAAAAACGCGCAAGCGCTATCTCGACTACGCGGCCGGGCGCACCGAACGAACGCTGACGCCGCAGGGCGAGCGGCGCACGCTCTATGCCCGCGACCTTGTGGGCACGTCCGACGAGATCCTCGAACGGTTGTTTGCAGACCCGGTCCTGCCGCATGTCCGCGAACTCAGGCTCGAACTTCCCTACGAATTCGAGGACGAGGATTACCGCCAGATCGTCCATGACTTTGTTGCCCGCATCGCTCCGGAGCTCGGATGGTCGCCGGCCGACCAGAAAGCAGCCTAGAAACGGGGGCCTTCGATGTGGGGCCTCGCAATACAGGAACATATGAGTGCCAAAGACGATCGACTACTTCTTCTCCATCGGCTCGCCCTGGTCCTATATCGGATTTGACACCTTCGTTGGCCTTGCGAGCCGCAATGGCGCAGAGATCAGGCCGTACTTGACCACTGTCGTCGAAGAGAACGGGGGTATTTTCTCGCGAAATCGACCGGATGTCCGCCGCGCCTATGGGACGCGCGACCTCAAACGGTGGGCCCGTGTGCGCGGCAAGCCGCTCCTCCTGGAAAACCGACCGGTCCTCGCTGACCCGACGCCGTCATCGCTGATCGTGATTGCGGCCTTTCTCGATGGGAAGGACTGGATCGGCCTCACAAGGGCGCTGCAGCATGCCTTCTGGGCCGAGGCCAAGGACATCGGCAGTCCGGATGCACGCGAAGAGATTGCGCAGGCCGCGGGCCTTGACGGCGCGGCCCTCGCACGGCGCGAGGCAGATGACGATGTCAAGGCAAAGTGGGCTGAGGATCGTAATCACGCTGTTGCAAGCGGCGTGTTCGGGTTCCCGACCTATCGCTATGATGATGAGCTTTACTGGGGACAGGACAACCTGCCCTTCCTCGAGCGCCATCTGGCCGGTGATCGGCCATAGTATCCAAATCGAGCCTCCTTCCTTCAAAGGCATGCGATCATGAATGACAAAGCAAACGCCGGCGTCAAGCCAGGTCCGCAAACCCAGTTGATCAAGGCCGGATATGATCCGGCCAGCCAGCGCGGCTTTATCAATCCACCTGTCGTCCACGGGTCAACGGTGCTTTTTCCGGACGCGCTGACGATGGAAACGCACGGGCAGAAATACACCTATGGCACACGCGGCACGCCGACCACGGACGCGCTGTGCGATGCGATCAACGAACTGGAGGGGGCCGCTGGCACGATCCTCGTGCCATCAGGTCTTGCCGCCGTCACGGTGCCGCTGCTTGCCTATCTCTCTCCCGGCGATCATGCGCTGATTGTCGATTCCGTCTATGGCAATGTCCGCCAGTTCTGCGACGTCATGCTGGCACGCCTGAACATCGAAGTGGATTACTACGACCCCTCGTTAGGAGCGGACATCGAACCCCTTTTCAAGCCGAACACGCGTCTCGTGCACACTGAGGCGCCGGGCTCCAACACTTTCGAGATCCAGGACATTCCCGCCATCGTCGCCGTGGCCCACCGTCGCGGCGCGCTTGTCACGATGGATAACACCTGGGCGACACCGCTCTATTTCAGGCCGCTCGACTTTGGGGTCGATGTTTCCATCCAGGCCTCCACCAAATATCCGGCTGGCCACGCCGACATCCTGTTCGGAACGGTGTCGGCGAATGCCGAACATTGGCCACGCTTGAAGGAGGTAAACGGGTTGCTTGGTCTTTGTGCCGCACCCGATGATGCCTACCAGGTGCTTCGAGGCCTGCGGACACTGGGAATCCGACTGCAGCGACACCAGACGAGCGCCTTTGAGATCGCCAACTGGCTTGAAGATCGCAACGACGTCGCACGTGTACTGCATCCCGGCCTTCCGAGTTTTCCGGGGCACGAGATCTGGAAGCGTGATTTCAAGGGCGCGAGTGGTGTCTTTTCGTTTGTCCTTCGCGCAGAGCATGAAGACAGGTTTAAAGCGAAAGCCCAGGCATTTTTGGATGCCTTATCGATCTTCGGCTTGGGATACTCCTGGGGCGGATTTGCTTCTCTTGCGCTTCACGTCAATCTTGACGAGCGCAAGGTGACGCCCGTGCCGACCGACGGGCCGGTCCTGCGCCTTCAAATCGGACTGGAAGATGTCGACGACCTCAAGGCGGATCTGGAGCAGGCACTCGCGGCTGCTCGAGCAGCCTAGCTGGAGTGTTTTCATCCGAAATCGGAAGCGCCTCCGCTTCGGTGCGTTCAAAATCGCACAATGCATCGACCCCCACTTGAACAGCTTCCGCGCGACACATGAAGGCCCGGTACGAGAGCTTTATAGCCAACATCGGCGAGCGGATTGCAGCCGGCGAAGAGTAAATGTTCCTCTACCCTCTCCTGAGGGCAAAAGTTGAGACACCCGGCAACCGGGCCTGAGGTCCGGCTCCCTATTCAGGACGGACTACACGCCTGCCGGCCGCTCCACCGCTTGGAGAGATTGAGGGCTGGCCTTGCCTACCGTCGCGATTTGTGGCGCCATCAAAATCCGTGCTGCAACAATCCGGGGGATTCCAATGATAGACACGCAGCCCATTACTTTGGACCAGGACCTATCCGAATTGATCAGGGGTCAAATTGAGCAGCGCCACACAAACGAATTTCGGGCCATACTCTCAACCGGCAATGAGATCACGATGCACGGACCCTTTACCATTGGGCGCGACTTCATCATCTACAAAACCGCGAAGGATAACAGCGGCAAGTGGGCAATGACGCCCTTTGCTCATATCGTGCAGTTGGTAATTTGACGAAGACTTCGGCGCTTATCTAATTGCGACCGCACGGCGAGAAGTGTGCTATTCTTCTGGGGTTGCCATGCGGCGACCGGACACAACCGACCCTCCCTAACCGCACGGGCCGCGAGGCCTTAAACGGCGCTTGCGCGTCTCTTTGCCAGAAATGACGAACTGACAATGGCGACGAATGCATCAGCATTCACAGCACTCCAACGAGGAGGAAAGCGCCATGTCAAGTCGTCTCGTACTCTCGCTACTCATCGCGTCCATGGGCATCATTGTGGTTTGGGCCTTCAGACCCGCGCCGACGATCTTCACTGGTTATGAAACACCGCCCAGCGCAGCCAAAACCGACCGCATCGGCAGCGTACCTCGTTGATGCAATCGAACGGCGACCACCCTGCGACGGCGGCTCTCGCTGTTAGCAAAGACAGCATTATGACAATAAAAAAGGCCGGGCAAAACCCGACCTTCTACATAAGCCTCAACGGCCACTGCCAGTACATCCGTGGTCAATGGCCAGAAGCGAATTCTTAGACAGCAGCGAGGTTGTCGGCTGCGTTCTTCCCAGAACGAGCGTCCCGTACGATGTCGAAGGTGACCTTTTGGCCCTCTACGAGCGAACGCAGGCCTGCTCGTTCGACAGCAGACGCGTGGACGAATACGTCCGTTCCGCCGTTCTCTGGTTCGATAAAGCCGAAGCCCTTAGTGCTATTGAAGAACTTCACGGTTCCAGTGTTCATGACGATTCCTTTTCAAGATCATGATTGAAGTCCTCGGCTGACGGTGTGACAGCCAAGACAGATAGATCGATTTTGAGAGGAAAGGTCGGCTTGAACGCGAAAGGCGAGAAAACAAAGCTCAACAAGCAACATCGATGACCGTGTACCTATAGCCTCAATGTGTCCTTAACAAGTCGATTGCGGCTTTATCTTCATTGCATGATCGGCAACAGGCACTCGGGAATTTCGGCAAGATGCGGCGGTAGCGGGAGGCGGTGAAGTTCCCCCCAAGGCCCGGCGAGTGTTGCCTCTAATCGAGCCGCATATGCGTGCCGCGCGTTTTTTAGGACTGGCATTGATCCAACCTTGGAGAGTGGGAATGGCATTCAAGATGACCGAATTCGCTTGCTATTCCCCCGCCGTTGGCGGCTAGCTCTTTCGTCAACAGGAGACGCGCAAATGGCCAAGGGTCAGGTACGAAGCAATAAGGAAGCCAGAAAGCCCAAGAAGGACAAGGCCGCCGCGAAACCCGCTGCGCCGACGTTAGGATCTCAGGTGAAGGACACCAATAAGAAGTAACGCCAACGTCGACGTTCGCGCGGGCTGCGCGACCCATTTCAAGCGCAATGCCGAAGCCGGCATGGTGATGGTCAACCTGCCGACGGCGGGCGTCGATTTCCACGTGCCCTTCGGCGGCCGCAAGGGCTCGTCCCACGGCTCGCGCGAGCAGGGGCGCTATGCCGCCGAGTTCTACACCACCCTCAAAACGGCCTACGCGCTTGGCTGACTGGTCCTTGCTGCCATAAAGCAATTCGGCGTCTTGGCCGTGGGCGAAGCGTTTCGTTTGTGCGTCAGGGCGGCACGGATTGCTCACAAGGCGACGGAGGTTGACACGAAAATCATATCCGTTATTCTGGATATATGGATAGCAATACAGCAATCGCGGCGCTTGCCGCACTCGCCCAGTCTACCAGGCTCGAGACGTTTCGACTTCTCGTCCGACACGAACCCGATGGCATTCCTGCGGGCGAACTCGCCCGGCTTCTCGATGTGCCGCAAAACACCATGTCGGCGCACCTTGCGACGCTGTCGCGTGCGGGCCTGGTTTCAAGCGAGCGGCAGAGCCGTTCGATCATCTATCGGGCGGATCTTCAGGGGCTGCGCGACCTGACCCTCTTCCTGCTGAAAGACTGCTGCGGCGGCTCGGCGGAACTCTGCGCGCCGCTCATCGCAGAACTCACACCCTGCTGTGCTCCCGAGGTGAAGCTGTCATGAGCGACATCAGGCTGGAGCCAGTCACGGGGAGCGATCCCGAACTGAAACTGGCGCTGTCGGCTTCCGGTCTTCCAACCGAAGACCTCGAAGACACTGGGCGCTCGTTTTTCAGGGCGGTTTCCTCAGATCGCGGCACGGTTGGCTATGCTGGCATCGAGGCGTGCGGCGACGACGTGCTTCTCAGGTCGATAGTCATCTTGCCCGAGCATCGTGGCAAGGCGCTTGGAAAATCGCTGACCAGGGAAACCCTGAAGACCGTCAATGTGAGCTCGGCAGTCTTCCTGGCGACAACCTCCGCCGCACCGTTCTTTGAAAGCCTTGGCTTCGTTGTGGTCGAGCGGGCCGATGTGCCGCCCGCCGTTCTCGCAACCCGTCAACTGTCAGGCATCTGCCCGGCATCGGCCACGATCATGAAACTCGACAGACCTCCGACCTAACCACGGAACACGACCATGACCGACAAGACTTACAACGTGCTCTTCTTGTGCACGGGCAATTCCGCTCGTTCTATTCTCGCCGAATCCATCCTCAACAAGGAAGGCGGCGGGCGCTTCCGGGCGTTTTCCGCTGGCAGCCAGCCCAAGGGCGAAGTCAATCCACATGCCCTGAAGGAACTGGACGTCCTCGGCTATCCGGCGACCGGCTTCTCGTCGAAGAGCTGGGACGTTTTCGCACAGCCAGGCGCGCCCGAAATGGACTTCATCTTTACCGTCTGTGACAGCGCGCACGGCGAGGCCTGCCCGGTATGGATCGGGCATCCGATGACGGCGCATTGGGGCGTCGAAGACCCGGCTGCGGTTGTCGGCTCCGAGGTCGAAAACCAGCGCGCCTTTGCACAGGCCGCTCGCTTCCTCAAGAACCGCATCATGGCCTTCATCAATCTGCCTCTGGCCTCCATCGACCGCCTGGCGCTCGAGCAGCACGTCCGTCAGATCGGTTCGCTCGAAGGCGCTTCCGTCAAGTCCGCAAAGGTCGAGTGAAATGTCTACGTTCGAACGCTACCTCACCATCTGGGTCTTCCTTTGTATCATCGTCGGCGTCGCCCTCGGTCATCTGATGCCCGGTGTTTTCCAGGTCATCGGTGCGGCAGAGGTCGCGAAAGTGAACTTGCCCGTCGCCATCCTGATCTGGCTGATGATCATCCCGATGCTCATCAAGATCGACTTCCGCTCGTTGGCGCAGGTCAGCACGTATTGGCGTGGCATCGGCGTGACCCTGTTCATCAACTGGGCCATCAAACCGTTCTCCATGGCGCTGCTCGGCTGGCTGTTCGTGGGCTGGCTGTTCCGTCCTTATCTGCCGGCCGACCAGATCGACTCCTATATCGCTGGCCTCATCATCCTCGCGGCCGCCCCCTGTACCGCGATGGTGTTCGTCTGGAGCAACCTGACGCGCGGCGCGCCGCTGTTCACGCTGTCTCAGGTGGCACTCAACGATGCGATCATGGTCGTCGCCTTCGCGCCGATCGTCGGACTGCTTCTCGGACTGTCGGCTATCACCGTACCGTGGGACACGCTCGTTCTGTCGGTCGTCCTTTATATCGTCGTCCCGGTCATCATCGCTCAGGTCCTGAGAGCGCGGCTGACCGCCGATGGCACGGCGAACGCGCTGGACGCCATGCTGACGAAACTGCAGCCGCTTTCGCTCCTCGCCCTGCTCGCGACGCTCGTTCTCCTCTTTGGCTTCCAGGGCGAGCAGATCATCGCACAGCCGACGATCATCGCGCTGCTGGCCGTGCCCATCCTGATCCAGGTCTACTTCAACTCAGGCCTGGCCTATCTCCTGAACCGGATGTCGGGCGAGCGCCATTGCGTCGCCGGGCCTTCAGCACTGATCGGAGCCAGCAACTTCTTCGAACTTGCGGTTGCCGCGGCCATCAGCCTGTTCGGCTTCCAGTCAGGTGCTGCGCTGGCAACCGTCGTCGGCGTGCTCATCGAAGTTCCCGTGATGCTCACGGTCGTCTGGGCCGTGAACCGCACCAAGGGCTGGTACGAGGCAGCTCCCGCTGTCTCAAGGAACACCATCACTGAAAGGACATGACAATGGACGCCACCATCTATCACAACCCCGCCTGCGGCACGTCCCGCAACACGCTGGAGATGATCCGCGCAGCCGGGATCGAACCTGATATCATCGAGTATCTCAAGTCACCGCCGTCGCGCGACGAGTTGGCAAGGATGATCTCCGATGCCGGATTGACCGTCCGACAGGCGATCCGCGAGAAGGGTACGCCTTACGCGGTACTGGGTCTCGACGACCCGAACCTGACGGACGACCAGCTTCTCGACGCGATGCTGAAGGACCCGATCCTCATCAATCGTCCGTTCGTCGTCACGTCACTCGGCACCAGGCTTGCGCGACCCTCCGAGGCCGTGCTCGACATCCTGCCGGATGCCTTCAAGGGTGCCTTCTTCAAGGAAGACGGCGAGCAGGTTCTCGATCAGGAGGGCAAGCGCGTTGTCTGAGACTTTTCCCGCCTTGCAGGAGCGGCATCTTCGCCAACCTGACATCGACGCGTTGCGTCCGGCGTTCTCGACGCACAAGCCGCGCATCCTGATCCTCTACGGCTCGCTCCGGGAGGTTTCCTACAGTCGGCTGCTCGCGCACGAAGCCAGACGCCTTCTCGAGCGGTTGGGGTGCGAGGTGCGGATGTTCGATCCGAGGGGGCTGCCGCTTCCCGACGAGGCGCCGGTCAGCCATCCGAAAGTGCAGGAGCTGCGCGACCTGTCGCAATGGTCGGAAGGCCAGGTCTGGGTTAGCCCCGAGCGCCACGGCGCGATGACGGGCATCATGAAGGCCCAGATCGACTGGATTCCCCTGTCGCTGGGATCGATCCGGCCGACGCAAGGCAAGACGCTGGCGATCATGGAAGTCTCCGGCGGCAGCCAGTCCTTCAACGCCCTGAACCAGATGCGCGTGCTCGGCCGCTGGATGCGGATGATCACGATCCCCAACCAGTCGTCGGTCGCCAAGGCCTACCAGGAGTTCGACGCCGACGGCCGCATGAAGCCGTCGTCCTACTACGACCGCGTCGTGGATGTCTGCGAGGAACTGGTGAAGTTTACGCTGCTGACACGGGACGCCTCGGCCCACCTTACAGACCGCTACAGCGAGCGGAAGGAGCACGCGGCCGAGTTGGAGAAGCGGGTGTCACTGAGATCGATTTAGTCAAAGGCCATCGGCAATGTTCCGATAGCGGCCATCGCTGTTTGGCCAAAGCGAACCAACGCCTTGTCCGCTTATGGCGGCCCATTGCTGCCTTTCGAAAGACTGACCTAGCGCTCATGACGCAAAACTATGCACGAGGCGATATTTCAAATAGGCTATTTAGCAATGGATGACGGGCGTCATCTGAAAGCATTCGTTGCCGAGGCACAAAGTGTGACCATACAGCTTCGATCAACCCTCACCTGTCCCAATTGCGGCCAGCGGGCTACGGAAACGATGCCCACCGACGCCTGTCAGTTTTTCTATGATTGCCATGGATGCGGTATGATGCTCCGGCCAAAATCCGGGGACTGCTGTGTGTTCTGCTCCTTTGGCGACGTGCCTTGCCCGCCAATCCAGGAGGCCAAACATAACAACGGAGCCGCAACTTGTTGCGTCGGTTCCTAACGTGGGATGAGAGGCAAGGCTGACATCCGTATTCTACTGTGCCGGCGCATTCCGGGCGATAGACAAGCGCCCACGCTGCTCCCTCACGGACGCCGAGGAGTTCCACGATGAGCGAAGACGCCTTCAACATGTCGATCCGCAAGTTCCTGAAAGAAGTCGGTGTCACCTCGCAGCGTAAGATCGAAGAGGCGGTGCGCGGGGGGCAGTTCGGCGGCGAGAAGCTGAAGGTGCGCATGACGCTGACGGCGGAGGGCACTGGTCTCAACCACGTGGTGAACGGTGAGATCGAACTTCCATAGGTCCGGCGAAGCATGGATCGAAACGCCCAGGCCGATACCCATCAATGAGACCAAGATCGGTCAGGCATCGCGCCCGCACTG
The DNA here is from genome assembly GCF_014852185.1 of Ensifer sp. ENS07. Lineage (NCBI taxonomy): Bacteria > Pseudomonadati > Pseudomonadota > Alphaproteobacteria > Hyphomicrobiales > Rhizobiaceae > Ensifer > Ensifer sp. ENS07. Next base: position 217,554 of record NZ_JACVBE010000006.1, read on the forward strand.
AGCCGGAAGCTTCTATCTCCCCACCGAGCCAAGCCTAGAGCCCGAGCACCACTGCGCCAAGGTCGTTCTCGACGAGCATGACGTTCGTCGGACGGACTTCACGTGCGCGACATGAGCAGAACAACTGGCATCCGCACGCCGACGCTGCAATAATTGAGCTTCATCGAGGGAGGCAATGATGCGGAAGAGTGCGCCGGATTTCAGCCTTGAGGGCAAGGTGACTTTGGTGACGGGCGCGAGCCGTGGCATTGGACGTGCCTGCGCACTTGCCTGTGCTGCAGCAGGCTCAGATATTGTCTTGGGGGTCCGCGATGTCGCAAGGTCAGCGGGCCTGATCGCCGAAATCGAGGGCGCGGGACGAAAGGTTCTCCCTGTTGAACTGGACATTCCAAAGAAGGCCCATATCGCACAAGCCGTAGACGCGGCGGTTTCTGCATTCGGTCGGATCGACGTCCTCGTCAACAATGTCGGCGTCGCCCCGGGCAATCTCGCGGAACTCGTTGAGGAAAAGGACCTTGACGAGATACTCGATGTCAACATCAAGGGCACCTTCCTGATGACACAGGCAGTGGGCCGTTACATGATCGCGCGAAATGGTGGCCGGATCATCAGCATTAGCTCACAGGCCGGTACGGTCGCACTGCGCGGCGAGGCAATCTATTGCATGAGCAAGGCGGCAATTAATCACCTCACGCGCTGCCTTGCAGCCGAATGGGCACGCTATAATGTCACCGTAAACACCGTATCGCCGACATTCATCCACACGGATGGTACAGCACCGTTTTTATCTGATGCCGAAAATCGCAAAGCGACGGTCGATCACATTCCACTCGGCCGGATCGGGGAAACCGATGATGTGGTGGGTGCCGTAGTCTTCCTTGCATCGCCGGCTGCGAGCCTGATCACCGGCGCGAACCTGCTGGTGGACGGCGGATGGTCCGTCGCCTGAGGCCACGGGGCCGAACTCGAAAAGCGCGTCAAATTGATCTGGGGAAGAAATCCTGTCAGCCGTGCCGCCAGACCTTCACGGCTGACAGCAACAAGATCACGGCGAGTGCGGGAAGGAGGATCGAATTCGGGACAATGCCGAGGAGTAGACCGCCGACAAACGTCCCCACCACCGATCCCGCGGCCATGATGAGGACGAACACCCTGTTGTGACCCAGAACCGAAAAGCTCTGGTCGCGGCTGTAGCGAGTAAAGCCTACCAGCATTGTGGGAATGCTCACCGCCAGTGAGAGGCTACCGGCGAGCTTGATGTCCGCGCCGAAGAGCAGAACCAACGTCGGAATGAGCAACTCGCCCCCGGCGACGCCCAATAGCGACGCAACGATGCCGATCACGAAGCCGGCGGATATACCGGCGACAATCTGCCAGTTTCCGGTCAGAAGCGGTTGACCCGCCGAGGTGCCGTGGCCAAGCACCAGCACGACGGCGATCGCGACAAGAAGAACGGATATCACCCTGTAGAGGGTCTCAGATTTCAACCGTGTGGCCCATCCTGCGCCGAACCAGGCACCGATCAGGCTTCCTGCAAGAAGGTTCAGTACGATCGGCCAATTCGATGCGATCTGACTGAAAGGGATCGTGCCGGCTCGAAACGGCAGGGCGGAAGACACGACGACAAGGCTCATTGCCTTGTTCAGGATCACCGCCTCGAGGGCCGCGAAATTAAATGCGCCGATGAGCAGCGGCAGACGGAATTCTGCCCCTCCAAGCCCTATCAACCCGCCGAGTGCGCCGATGATGGCGCCGCCGCCGAAAGCGGCCGGATGACTGCGTGACGTCGTCGATTTGATCGGAGTGTTCACGGAGGCTCGGCTTTCATGGCGATGATCCGCGGACTCTTATGTACGCTCTTCCATTATCAGGCAACGCGGTCGCGACGCACCGATGAGGCGACAGCGACGAACGCCAGGATCCCAAGCGTACCCAGCGCGGCGATCACGAAAAGCGAGAGGGTTGTCCCGAAGTGGTTCATAGCGGCTGCGAACGCAAACGGGGCGGCCGCGCCAGTCGCCAACCTTGCCGCAGCCATCTTGCCCGTGATCGCGCCATAGCCAGCGGACCCGAAGAGATAGAGGGGCAAGCTCCCCTGAGCGATGCTGTTGATCCCTGACCCAAGACCAAGACAGATGGCGAAAGCCACCGCACCTGGCAGCCAAGCACCTGACACCCCGAGTATTACCGCGCCAGTGACCATGAGAGCGCCAGAGACAATCGCAAGCGCGGGCGGCGACAGGCTCTTTCCGAAGACCATGTTGATCAGGCGGCTCATGACCTGGGCCGGACCAAACAAGGAACCGATCACGACCGCCGCACTGCCAAGTCCGATCGCGCCGAGCATCGGCACCATGTGGGCAAGGATCGCGGCGAGGGTGAAGCCCGAAAGAGAGAAGGCACAGGAGACCAGCAGCATGCCACGGCGACGCGCCTGGGGTTCGAGAGCGCCGACAACGACCTCGCGGGTTCTTGTCTCGTCCGTTTTGGAACTCAGCCTTCCGGCACGCATAATCCAGTAGTGCAGGGGCATGCAGACGATAAGGTTCAGGACGGCGAACACCAGATAGATTTCCCGCCAGGTCAGATATCCGGTCAGCGTCGCGGCGATCGGCCAGAAGATGGTGGAGGCAAAGCCGCCGATGAGTGTCAGATAGGTGATGCTGCGGGACGCGGTGCGAGGTTCGCTTTCGACCAGTGTTGCGAAGGCCGCCTGATACTGGACCATCCCGGAGGACACTTCGAGCAGGACAATCGCAAGGACAAAGAGCGACACAGACGGCGACCATGCACAAAGCACCAGCGTTAACGTCGCAAGGGCCGACCCCAGCGTCATCACCGTTGCCGCACCGATCTTGTCCATGTGCCTGCCGATGAACGGAGCAGACAGGCCGCCGATGAACAGCGAGACCGAGAAGACGGCGAAGACCCGCTCCAGGCTGATGCCAAGGTCTTTGGCCATTCCGGGTGCGAGGATGCTGAAGGAATAGTAGAGAGTGCCGTAGCCGATGATCTGCGTGACACCGAGAGCGGAGACGATGCCCGCCGGAACCTTGATCGTATGCAATGACGTGTTCCTTGACGGGCTATGCTTCGCTTGAACAGCAATTGGCGGATCGCTCGACGGACCCGCGGATGCCGGGATGCCCCGCGCAGCAGTCTTCCATCAGGAAAGTCACCAGATCGGCGAGCGTGTCGTAGCTTGCGTTATAGACGATCGAGCGCGACTCCCGGCGTTGGGAGATGAGGCCTGATCGTTCGAGTTCCTTGAGGTGGAACGAGACGTTTGATGGAGAGACGCCCATGCGTTCGGCAATCGCGCCGGCGGCCAGACCTTCAGGGCCGGCGATGACCAGGGTCCTCACGATGGAAAGTCGGGTTTCCTGTGAAAGCGCGGCGAAGGAGGAGAGGGCTTGACGATCATCCATATTTCAATAATCCTTGAATCATTGAAATTGAGGATAGCCACAAATGAGCGCGATCGACAATAGCCAATCCGACAAAACCGATATCTCGCTTGGGGAGTTGCTCGGCAGAGCCGCAGAGACACCGGACCTGCCCTTGGTCTTCCTGTATGACGGAAAGCCCGTGAAGCCCGGCTATCACGTGACCGAGGTCAAGTCTGGCCAGTTCTCCGCGCTTGATTGCGCGGCAAATCCGGAAGCCTGGTCGGAGATTTTCGTGCAGCTGTGGGACATCGAGGAGGGCGAGCGGACCCATATGACGGCCGGGAAGTTCTCGGCCATCGTCCGCAAGGTTTCCGAACACGTCCGTCTCGACGGCTCCGCAAAGCTGACCTTCGAAGTGAGCGATGGCGTCCGGCCGATGCAGTTGTTCTGCGCGAACGCTCCTGTCGCGGAAGACGGCACTCTCCAGGTCGCGTTGACGCCACGGCCTGCGAGCTGCAAGCCTCGGGACCGCTGGTTGGCCGAGAAAGCCGCTACGGAAGCCTCGTGCTGTAGTTCATCCGCTTCCAAATGCTGTGGCTGAAGTGGGAACCATCCCCAAACGAGATGCCGTCGCCAGCGAGCCGCTCTCAGGGGCGCCCGCCACCACGACAGCCGCAATCAAGTTTTCGTCGATCTCTGGGAGGCTATCTTGAGCGGATCTGACCCCAGGACGGCCCACCTGACGCAAAGGGACAGCGAACCGGCTTTCGCCGAGCCGTGGCATGCTCAGGCTTTCGCGATGGCAAGTTTGTTGGTTGCTTCGGGCGTCATATCAGGAGCGCATTGGTCTGAAACCCTGGGAGCGAAGTTGCGCGAGGCACAGCTCGCCGGGTCGGATGACACCGAGACCTATTATCGTGCCGTGTTGTCTGCACTCGAAAGCCTCCTCGATCAAGCTCGCGCGATTTCCGGCAATGAACTAATCCAGCGGCGAGACGCCTGGGAGCGCGCATATTTGCGGACGCCGCACGGACGGCCCGTCGTGCTGAATGGGGACTTGTGACTAATCGTTTCTGCTTCTAACAAGATGTCCGTCACCAGCTGTCGTACCACAAGGCCAAGAGGTGATCCTATTGGCCAGCACACGACAATTTCGCACGCTTGCCCGAGTGTCGCTTGGTAAACTGATGCGCGATCCATCGCGGAGGCCGCAGAACATAAGTGGGGTATATTGGTTGGGCCCGGCAGGACTCGAGCCTGCAACCAATCGATTTTGAGCCGACCGGCTCAGGCCCCCACGGGAAGGCAGTACTAACGACAGCAGAGCGGTTGATCAACGGCATCAAAGGGATAATGGCGCGCAGGCCTGCAACATCTTTCTCCGCCGGGAACCATGGCTTGGCTCTGCCGCGCGTTGGCCGGGTCCCAGAGGTGGGCGGTGAACTTTAAAAGGGCTTTCCGGCGCCGGCCAAGGCAGGGGGCACCGTTAGCGAGTAGGCACCGGGCCTTGAGGTAGCAAGGAAGCAAGAAACGTATTGTCGCCTATGCCCTCGCTGGCGAGGTTTCAGGGTCGCTACGTCATCGCGTTCCGGGACGACGGCCGTTGGTTACTTCCGGACCATATTTAATCTCTTGGTGACGTTGGCGTCTTGTAAAATTCCGTAAAGTACGTATTTTACGGAAAAATGGAGATGCATGATGACATCCACCGTCACCGCTGCTGCGGTCTCCAAGAACTTTGGAGCCTACCAGGACGCAGCCGTGCGCGAGCCGTTGATTATCACCAAGAACGGCCGACCGCGCACGGTTTTGATCGCCTATGAGGACTATCTTCGCTTGATGCGGCGCGAGCGCCGAGTCGAACTGACGAGCGCGTTGGAAGCGGACGACCTCGCCGCAGTCGAAACATCCACGATGGATCCTGGACTTGACCATCTCAATGCCGAATTGACGAAGGACAAGAATGCTGCCGACTGAGCCAAAGGTCGGCTGGGTCTTCCGGTATTCCTATCTTTGGCACTGGCAGCATTTGGAGGGACGAGAAGAGGGTGACAAGGATCGCCCGGCGCTCGTTCTTGCCATCGTTGCCACCTTGGAAGATGGAACGCCGGTGGTCCGCGTCCTTCCGATCACGCATACCCCGCCCTCCGATCCAGCCGAGGCAGTCGAGATCCCGCCGGCGACAAAACGTCGTTTGGGACTGGATGACGAACGCTCCTGGATTGTCTTGACGGAAAGCAACCGTTTTGCCTGGCCAGGGCCGGACGTCCGGCCGCTCGACACGGATAGCGGCTACCACGGCCCGTTGCCTCCGGCCCTGTTCGAAGAGGTGAAGCGTCGCTTTGTCGGGCTGGCGCGCAGCCAAAGACATCAGGCGACCCCGCGTAGCTCCTAAACGCGATTAGTTCCGGCGGTTTCTGCAAAATGGCGCATCGCGTGGCGTTCCGGAAAAGACGGGAACCCATTCCGGCATCATGCGGTTCGCCAGCATCTTGCGCTGGGATATTGATGCCGTAGAAAAATGCATCGAACTTCCGTGAAGCAACGGTCAAGCCGAAGGGCAGATCAACCCTGTACAAAGGCTTGTTGCGCGTATGTTCACGCTCGGGAGGGCCAAAATGATCGCATGATGTATCGTCGGGAACCGGCTATGCCGGTTGCTTCGGAGCGGATGCTAACGCTTCGATCAGCCTCCGTTCCGGTGAAGTAAGAGCCGTCAAAGTCGCCGGGGTGGCCGCGTCAAGGTTCCAGTTCTTCTGGGCCGTTGTAACCAGAAAAACCACGATGGTGTCGTCGGAAATACCCAACTCGTCGAGCGTGTCGAGGATCACCCCGAATCGCCAGCGAGTCTAACCGGGGCGCGCGCTTGCGAGGATCGCCTGGGCAAGCGTCTCGGCGGCACGCGAGGGCTTGTTGCGGGGATGGGCGATGTGGAACATGTCCTCGAACGTCATGCGCTCGGGGGCAAGCAGCCGCAGGCGACCGTTGCGTACCCATTCGTCGGCGTAGTGGTCGGGCAAGAAGCCGATATAGGCGCCGGAGAGGAGCAATAGCAGCGTGCCCTCCATGTGCGGCGTGGCCGCCGCCCATTGGAAGTTTACCCCACAGATCGTCTCGGTAAGCATGTAAGTGCGACCAGCAAAGGACTGCGCTTCCAGAACTGCATCGGTGAGCGCATCGTCGGGCAGGTCAAATAGCGGGTGACCCTGCGCGCAATAGAGTTTCTGCACCTCGGAAAAAACGGGCTGCGTGCGCAAATGCGGCGTCGCGCTGCCGACCGTCGGCATCAGCACGATCTGATAACCACCATTCAGAAGGCCCTGATGCAGCACCTGCGGCGCGGCGACGTCGATCTCCAGATGCACACGCGGCGCCTGTCGGTGGAAGGCGGCGAGCGCCCCCTGGAGATCGAGATCCCGGTTGGTGATCATCGCGTCGACAGTGCCGAAGGTCAGGCTGCCGGTCAGTTCCCCTTGCGCCTCGCCGACACGGCTCTGGAACTTTTCCAGCGAGCCGAAAAGATCCAGCGTCGCCTCATAAACGAGGCGTCCCTCGTCGGTCAGAAGGAAACCGCTGCGCCCGCGGCTGCAGAGGCGTAAGCCCAGCCGCTCCTCAAGGTGGCGCATATGGGTGGAGATGGTCGCCTGCGTCATCCCGAGTGATGATTGCGCGGCGGAAAACCCCCCATGCTGCACGACGGAGGCAAAGACACGCAACAATCTCAACTCTGCATCGCCGAGCGACAGATTGAGGATGCGATGGCGAACCTTGTTGATCATTCATTGATTAACTCACAACTAAACATCCAATCATAGATATTTTTAAGCGTATCGACCTTCCACACACTCCCTTCATCCTGAGGAGGAGAGACATGGCGGGTAATTCCTATGAAACCGGGCGGCTGAACCTGCCGTTCGTCGGCATCTGCACCTTCGGCAAATATCCCTACCAACCGGACTGGGATGCGATCGATGCGGATGTGGCGATCCTCGGCGCGCCGTTTGACTGCGGCACGCAATGGCGCGCCGGCACCCGCTTCGGGCCGCGGGCCATCCGCGAGGCATCGACGCTGTTTTCCTTCGGCCATGGGGGCGCCTACGATCACGAGGACGACGTCACCTACCTGCCGAGCGACAAGGTTTCGATCGTCGATATCGGTGACGCCGACATCGTCCACACCGACACGATGAAGAGCCATGCCAACATCGAATTCGGCGTGCGAAAGATCCTGGCCGCCGGCGCGCTTCCGGTGGTGCTCGGCGGTGACCATTCGGTCAACATCCCCTGCATCAACGCGTTTGAAGACGACTGTGCTGAACACGGCCCGATCCATATCGTTCAGATCGACGCGCATCTCGACTTCGTCGACGAGCGGCACGGGGTTCGCTACGGCCACGGCAATCCCATGCGCCGGGCCGCCGAGAAGCCCTATGTCTCCGGGCTCTCGCAGTTCGGCATCCGCAACGTTTCCTCGACGGCCAAGGAAGGCTACGAGGATGCGCGGTCAATGGGCTCGGATATCCTGTCCGTGCGCCAGATCCGCGCGCTCGGCACGGAGAAGGTTGCTTCGCGCGTGCCGGCCGGAGCCCGCTACTACGTCACGATCGATATCGACGGGTTCGATCCTTCGATTGCGCCGGGCACCGGCACGCCGTCCCATGGCGGCTTCATCTATTACGAGGTGCTGGAGATCCTCTCGATACTCGCCAGGCGCGGCACCATCGTCGGCATCGACCTGGTCGAGGTTGCGCCGGATTACGACCACTCAGGCTCGACCTCGATCCTCGCCGCCCAGGTGCTGATGAACCTCATCGGCCGCGTCATGCACGCCAAGAGAGGCTGAGACCATGGGTCGTATCGCTTACGATTTTTCCGGCGAACACGTGCTGGTGACGGGCGCCAGCCGCGGCATCGGCCGCGCGGTCGCGGAGGGTTTCGCCGCCGCCGGGGCAGAGGTCACAATTCTTTCCTCCGGCCGTGGAATTCACGAGGCCGCCCGCGAGATGTCTGAACGCTTCGGCCGCAGGATCGCGGCGCTCGAATGCGATATCACCGACAGTGCTGCCGTTAAGGCGACACTCGCGCCGCTTGGTCGCATCGATGTGCTCGTCAACAATGCCGGGCTCGAGCGCATTACGCCGGTGACCGACGAAGACGATAGCGTAGAAGACACGTTCCGACGCATCACCGATATCAACACCAACGGCACCTTTTATGTGACCCGCCATGCGCTGCCTCACATGCGCGAGGGGGGCCGCATCGTCGTTACCGCGTCGATCTGGAGCCGTGTCGCGGTGCCGGAGTTCTCCGCCTATATCGCCTCCAAGCACGCCAATCTTGGTTTCACCCGGGTGATGGCCAAGGAACTTGGGGGACGAGGCATTCGCGTCAATGCCGTCTGCCCCGGCTGGGTTCGCACCGAGGCGGCGATGCTCTCGCTGAAGAACATGTCGCTGCGCACCGGGCGCAGCGAGGAGGACCTGCTGGACGAGATCGTGGGAGCCCAGGTTCTGCCGGGCCTCCTGGAGCCGGAAGACCTCGCTGCACCCTATCTCTTCCTCGCTTCCGATGGCGCAAGGGACATGACGGGCCAAGCGCTGATGCTCGACCGCGGCGAGGTGATGGCATGAGTGCGCGCGTTCTTGTCACCGGCGCCTATCGCGGTATTGGGGCTGCTTGCGCCCTGGCGTTCGCAGCGACAGGAGCTCGGGTTGCGCTTGCCGATATTCGCAAACCGGACGAGACGGCGATTTCGGCCGTACAGGCAGGGGCTACGGAAACCCTGACGCTTGCCTGCGATGTCTCAGACGAAGGTTCGGTCGCCGCCATCGGCGAGGTGGTGCAACGGACGTTCGGCGGACTGGATATCGTCGTCCACTGCGCCGGCGTCATTCATGAAGCGCCCTTGCTTGAAACGCCCGTTGCGGATTTCGACCGGGTCATCGCCATCAACCTGCGTGGCAGCTTCCTCGTCGGCAAGATGGCATTGGGGCTGATGGGGGGAACGGCTGAGGAGCCCGCGCGGCTGATCATGATTGCCTCCGACATGGCCTATTACGGCCGCGAGACCTTTTCGCCCTATGTCGCGTCCAAGCACGGCGTGCTCGGTCTGGTGCGTTCCTGGGCAAAGGAATTTGCGCCGCGCGTGCTGGTCAATGCGATCTGCCCCGGTCCGATCGATACCGAGATGCTTGGGGCGGCGAACATGAGCGCCGAATGGCGTGCCAGGGAACTGGCGATACCGCTTGCGCGCTTCGGCAAGCCCGAGGAGATCGCCGAACTCGCACGGTTTCTCGCCGGCTCTGGCGGGCGCTACTTCACCGGCCAGGGGATCGGCAGCAACGGCGGGAGCATCATGCCATGATCGCCAATCCCATTCCCTGGCCGAACGGCGCCAAATGCGCCGCCTCCATCACCTTCGACATGGATGCCGACAGCCTCGTCCATATCGCCCATCCAAAGGATGGCCACAGCCGCGTATCGGCGATCTCGATGCTGCAATACGGGCCGAAGGTCGCGATCCCGCGCATTGTCGAGAGTTATCGGCAACTGGGCATCAAGCAGACCTTCTTCGTGCCGGCCTGGTGCATCGAGCGATATCCGCAGGCGATCGAGGCCATTCTGGAAGGCGGCCACGAGCTGGCGCATCACGGCTTCCTGCACGAGCACCCCCGCGAACTTTCGGACGAGCAAGAGGCGCACTGGCTCGACCGCGGCATCGAGGTGATCGTGAAGGCGAGCGGCAAGCGACCGCGTGGCTGGCGGGCGCCGCTTTACAACTTTTCCCACCGGTCCGCTGACCTCCTGGTGTCGCGGGGCTTTGCCTACGACGCCTCGTTGATGGGTGACGACATTCCCTATCTGCTTGAATGCGACGCCGGCACCCTCGTCGAGCTGCCGTCGCACTGGGGCCTCGACGATTGGCCGCAATATGTCCAGTCGATGGACCTCGACTACATGATGCCAATCCGCGCGCCGGAGCAGGGCTTTGCCGCCTTTTCGCAGGAGTTCGAGGCGGCCTATCGCCACGGCGCGCTCTGGGTGCCGGTCGTGCATCCCTTTGCCACCGGCCGGCTTGCCCGCTGGGAGGTGGTGCATCGCTTCCTCGAACAGGTTCTCACGCGCGGTGACGTCTGGTTCGCGCCGATGGAGGAGATTGCCGCCCATGTGCGGCGTGTTGTCGAAAACGGCAGCTGGTCGCCGAGGATTGACCGACTGCCCTTCTATTCCGAGCCCGTCACGGTTCGGTAGCCGGCAGCGGGTTTATCCGCTTCCGAAGATCGGCGGCTGATGGAGCCGCAATGGACTTCGCGGAAAGACGCCAGAAGGCGCGACGCGAAAAGGGGAACGACGATGGAAAACAACGATATCGCCTGGCAGAGCGAACTGGCGCGGCGCGCCCGCATCTATGAAGATATCGAGGCAGGCGACCGCTTCGAGGGCACGATGACTGTGCTCGACTACACCGGCATGACGGTATTGACGCTCCTGCTGGTCGTCGGCTTCTGGCTCTGGGGGGCTTGAGATGACCGATCATGTCGCACTCGAACATATCTCCACTTTGAAGACGGAACAGGAAGAGGCCGCCCGCAATCGTGCTGCCGCCGAGCGCGGCGATGCGCCCCTCTTGCCGTCTGAACGGCTCTGGGGCTTCTGGGAGTTCACCTATGCCAATTCGGCACTGGCGATTGCCACCTGGGCCTTTCTGATCGGCGGCTCTGTCGGCCTCTTCGTCGGGCCGAAGGAGGGTATCGCCGCCATTATCATCGGCAACATCGTCGGCGTCGTGCTGACGGCGCTCGCCACCACCACCATGACCGGCCGCTACGGCGTCGAGCAGTTCGTGGCGCTGCGCAGCCAATTTGGTTACAACGGCAGCCGCGTCGTCTATGTGCTCGCCGTCGTCATTCTCACCATGGGGTGGCTTGCGGTTCTCGCGATGATGTTCGGTCGCTCGATCGACGGGCTGATGGCGCTGAGCGCCGGTGAGGCCGCCAATCCGACGGGCGCGAAGATGATCATCGCCGCAATCGGCGCAATCCTGCTCACCTGGTTCATCGTCGCCAAGGGGCCGACCTCGATCAAGTTCTTCAACATGGTCGTGTCGCCGGCGCTGGTCCTCTTGATGGTGGCGATGCTCTACCTCATCCTCAGCCATCATTCGATCGGCGAGCTTCTGGCCTTGCCGGCCCTTGCGCCGCCTTTCGAGGACAAGACGCTGAACTTCATCGTCGCGGTCGAGGTCAATCTGGCAGCCGGCTTCTCCTGGTGGCCTTATATCGGCAATCTGGCGCGGCTGACGAAGAACGAGCGCACCGCCTTCTGGCCCAATGTTCTCGGTATCTTCGGGGCGGCGGCACTCGGCGAAATTGTCGGCCTGCTTGCAGCAGTCGCACTCGGCGAAAGCGATCCGACGATCTGGATGACGAAGATCGCCGGTCCGATGATCGGCATCGTCGCGCTGCTTTTCGTCGCCTTCGCCAACATGACCTCGATGGCAAACATCCTCTACACGTCGATCGTTGGCCTCAGGCAGGTCGGAACCGCATCGGTTCGCGCCATTTCCTGGGGCGCGATCCTGTTCCTCTTCTGCCTCATCCCGTTCGGGCTCGTGGTCTTCTACCCGCAGATGTATGACGGCTTCTTCATCTTCCTCGTCTGGACTTCGGCGCTGAATTCCGCGCTCGCCGGGATCGGGATCGCAGACTACTTCTTCCTGCGTGGCCAGAAGCTCGACATGCGCAGCCTGCACGGACCGCAGGAAAACGGACCCTATCGGTTCTGGGCGGGCTTCAACCCCATCGGGCTCTTTGCCCTTGCGGTCGGCTTCATCGTCTATGTCGCCGTCTTCAATCCGCAGACGCTGGCAAGCCTGCCGGCCTTCAAATACCTGACCGCCTCCGTGCCGTCCTGCCTTGCCGCAGGCGCTACCCACTACGTGCTCACGCGGCTTTTTGCCCGTGGCCGTGGTTGGGGCCAATACCCGTAACGCCTGGAGAAGACCGCCATGAGCGACACCTACGACTACATCATCATCGGCGCAGGATCGGCCGGCTGCGTGCTCGCCAACCGCCTTTCGGAGGACCCGTCGACCAGGGTGCTGGTTCTTGAATTCGGCGGCAGCGACAAGTCGATCTTCATCCAGATGCCGACGGCGCTTTCGATGCCGATGAACGGAACGAAGTACAATTGGAAATACATGACCCTGCCGGAGCCCGGTCTCGACGGCCGGCGCGTGCATTGCCCGCGCGGCAAGGTCATCGGCGGCTCGTCCTCGATCAACGGGCTCGTCTACATGCGCGGCCACGCCAGCGACTTCGACGAGTGGGAGGAACTGGGTGCGCGAGGCTGGCGCTACGCCAACTGCCTGCCCTATTTCCAGCGCGCCGAAAGCTGGCAGGACGGAGGCGACAGCTATCGCGGCGCCTCCGGGCCTCTTGCGACCAATGCCGGCAACGGGATGAAGAACCCGCTCTATGGCGCCTTCGTCGATGCCGGCCGCGAGGCGGGTTACATCACCACAGACGACCCGAACGGGCACATGCAGGAGGGCTTCGGCCCGATGCACATGACAGTCAAGGACGGGGTGCGCTGGTCGACGGCCAACGCCTATCTGAAGCCGGCGATGGAGAGGCCGAACCTCACGGTCATCACCCATGCGATGACGCGGCGCGTGCTTGTCGAAGGCAAGCGCGCCGTTGGCGTCGAGTACGAGCTCGGCGGCGAGCGTCATGTCGCGCGCGCCAACCGCGAGGTGCTGATTTCCTCCGGACCGATCGGATCGCCGCACCTGTTGCAGCGCTCCGGTATCGGGCCAGCCGCCGTGCTGCAGAAGGCCGGTGTTCCCGTGCTGCACGATCTGCCAGGGGTCGGCGAGAACCTGCAGGATCATTCCGAGGTCTACATCCAGTATGCCTGCAAGGAGCCGATCACGCTCAACGGCAAGATGGGGCTCTTCAGCAAGGCTTTGATCGGGGCCGAATGGCTCTTGTTCAAGAAGGGGCTTTCGGTCTCCAACCACTTCGAAAGCGGCGGCTTCATTCGCTCCGACGCGTCGCTGCAATGGCCGGACATCCAGTTCCACTTCCTGCCGGCCGCCATGCGCTACGACGGCAAGAAGCCGCTCGACGGCCACGGTTTCATGGTGCTGACTGGTCCGAACAAGCCGAAGAGCCGCGGCTATGTCCGGCTACGCTCTCCGGAAGCCCATGAGCAACCGGATATCCTTTTCAATTATCTCGACCGCGAGGAGGACCGCGAGGGCTTCCGCCGCTGCCTGCGGCTGACGCGCGAAATCATCGCCCAGCCGGCCTTCGATCGCTTCCGCGGCGAGGAAATGGCGCCCGGCAAGGATGTTCGAAGCAACGACGAGATCGACGCCTGGGTGCGCGAGACAATGGAAAGCACTTACCACCCTTGCGGCTCCTGCCGTATGGGTGAGGACGGAATGGCAGTCGTCGACAGCGAGCTCAAGGTCCGCGGTATCAACGGGCTGAGGGTGATCGACAGTTCCGTCTTTCCGTCAGAGCCCAACGCCAACCTCAATGCGCCGACGATCATGCTGGCGGAACGCGCCTCCGACATGGTGCGCGGCAAGCCACTGCTTGCGGCTTCCAACGCCGCAGTCGGCGTCGCCCCCGGCGTTGGCGTCACCCAGCGCAGTGGAAAGCCGCTTCGCGCCGTCCGGCAATAATGATCCTTGGAAAGGGCGGTGCGTCATGTTGCGCGGTATCGGTTACGTGGTTGCCCGGCGGCTTCGCGGCGATGACGAGGACCCGGAGGATTGGGCCATGGCGGTCGAAAGGCTCCTCAACCGCCTGATCGCCCGATGCGGCCTTGCGATCGGGCGATCGCATCGGCCAGCCGGAAAAGAAGAGGCCTCATTCGATCCGTCGGAACGCCGGCATAGCCCAAAATGAGCGCAGCCGGCTGAGGTGTCGCGATCGTGTAGTCGGACAGGGGATAGCATTGCAGTCCGGCATCGAGCACGGCGCGGTGGGAGGCCTGGTCTTCCCGGCTGCCCTCCAGCCAGGCGAGTGCATTGAGCCCGCTTTCGGAGCAGTCGATGCGGGCAAGTCCGGCAAGCGCATCCCGCCCGGCTAACATGAAAGCCTCGCGGCGCTCGGCGTAAAGGCCGCGCATCCGGCGCAGATGGCTGGCAAAGTGACCGCCGCCGATAAACTCGGCGAGTGCGAGCTGGGTTTCCACCGGGACGCTGCGGTGGATCAGCCCCGAGAGCGTGCGAAATGTCCCGACGAGTTGGGGTGGCAGGACGAGAAAGCCGACGCGGATGCCCGGATAGAGCGCCTTACTAAAACTGCCCGCGTAGATCACCCGGTCGTCGCTGTCGATGGAGCGCATCGAAGGCAAAGGCGCGCCGTCGTAGCGGAATTCGCTGTCGTAGTCATCCTCGATGATCCAGGCGTCGCTCGCGCGCGCCCATTCGAGCAGGGCAAGCCGGCGTGGCAGCGATAGGGTGATGCCGAGCGGGTGGTGGCGCGACGGCATCACGAAGGCGAGGCGCGCGTCGGGATAGCGAGCCATCGCAGCCTCGACATCCATGCCGTCTGCATCGACATCGGCCGGACACAGCCGCAGCCCAAGCGTGCGAAACAGGTTGCTGGTGGTCACCGGCCCCGGATCTTCGAACCAGATCCCGTCGCCAGGATCGGCAAGCGCCAAAGCCGAAAGCGTGAAGGCGGCGTGCCCCCCGGGCGTGATGACGATCTGATCGGGATCGCAAGGGTCGCGCCGGTGCAGGGCCAGATATTCGGCGATCCTCTGGCGAAGCACCAGTTCGCCCGCGACGTCGCCATAGCCCATGGCCACGGCCTTGCCGCCGCGCGTCACGGCGTTCCAGCATTTCCTCCACACAGCGAAGGGAAACCGGTCGAGCGCCGGACGGTTGGGGAGGAAAGGCCTGTCTTCCATTTGGCCGATATCGGCCGACATCCGGCATGACAAGTCGCCAATTCGCGATAGCCGCGGCGGGGCGCGGTCGGCGACATCGTGGCGGGTGGGCCTCGACAGCGGCTTTGCCGGTTGGCGCGGCAAGGCGGCCGAGACGAAAGTACCGGCACCCTGTCGTGCCTCCAGATAGCCCTCCGCCTTCAAGTTATCGAGCACCCGCACCAGCGTCTGGCGCGACAGGCCCAACTCCTCGGCAAGGATTCGGCTTGCAGGGAGCCGTGTTCCGGCGCGCAGGTGCCCTTTCAGGATCGCCATGCGCAATTGGTCCTGCACCTGGCGGAATTTCGGCAGGGCGACTGTCGCGTCGAGGCGAAGGAAAGGCAGGATTGGCCCTTCAAGCTGTTTGACCACCGGTGCGCCTCCAAAAATTGGTACAGTAGAATGCACCATAATGGACGTTTCTTCGTCGTCCAATTGTTACATCCTGTCCCTACACGAAAACGCACCGATGCAGCCCTTCGCAGGACGCAGACAAGGTGCGGGGGAACCGGGAAAGGCGGCGGTGCCGACGACCGGATGCAAGGACAAAAAGCAGCCATCGCCCACGATCCGTCGTCGACGGTCAACAGGAGGAATTCATGAACAAGCTTCTATCGCGTGCAACCAGCCACGCCTTCGTCTCCACACTCGCCCTGGCGGCGGCCCTGCCGGGTCTTGCCCAGGCTGAGGCATCGCAAGAGCTGGTCGCTGCCGCAACGAAGGAAGGCATGTTGACCGTCATTGCGCTTCCGCACGACTGGTGCAACTACGGAGACGTCATTGCCGGCTTCAAGGCGAAGTATCCGGGCATCGAGGTCAACGAACTGAACCCCGACGCCGGTACCGCCGACGAGCTCGAAGCCATCCGCGCGAACAAGGGCAACACGGGTTCGCAGGCGCCTGACGTCGTCGATCTTGGCCTGGCTTTTGCGCCGGCTGCCGCCAAGGAGGGCCTCCTTCAACCCTACAAGGTGGCGACTTGGGACGAAATTCCTCAAAACATCAAGGACGAGCAAGGCTATTGGTACGGCGACTACTACGGCGTCATGGCCTTCGGTGTGAACAAGGATCTGCTTGATACTGTACCGGCCGACTGGTCGGATCTGTCGAAGTCGGAGTACTCCGGGGCTGTCGCACTCACCGGCGATCCACGGTCTTCGGCACAGGCCATCCTGGCGCTGATGTCGGCAGGCATCTCGCGGGGCGCCAAGCCTGGAACGGAATCGGGCGGCAAGGGCCTGGAGCTCTTTGCGGAACTGAACAAATCCGGCAATTTCGTGCCTGTGCTCGGCAAGGCCGGCACGATCGCGCAGGGGCAGACCCCGATCGTCGCCGCCTGGGACTACAATCTGTTGGCCTGGCGTGACGCGTTGAAGGGCAACCCGCCGATGGACGTCGTCGTACCGGCAAGCGGTGTCGTCGCCGGGGTCTATGTTCAGGCAATCTCGGCCTACGCGCCACACCCGAACGCCGCCAAGCTCTGGATGGAATATCTCTATTCCGACGAAGGCCAGACCGGTTGGCTGAAGGGCTACTGCCACCCGGCGCGCTTCAATGCCATGTTGAAGGCCGGCAAGTTCCCGCAGGAGCTGCTCGACAAGCTGCCGCCTGCCGAAGCCTATGAAAAGGCGATCTTCCCGACGGTCGACGAGCTTTCCGCCAACAAGACGGCGATCGTCGAGGGTTGGGACAAGGTGGTCGGCGCCAACGTGAAGTAATCCTCCGCTTGAGAGAGAGGCTTCACTGGTCGTGACGCCTCTCGCCCCCTTTGGCGCAATTTTCCCAGGGACAAATCCGATGACGACAAGCGTCGCATCCCTGCCGGCCGTCTTCCGGCCACGACAGGTTCTCAGCTGGTTCGGGGTCGCCCCCTTCTTCGTCTTCGCCACGCTGTTCCTCATCCTGCCCACGCTCAACATCGTGCTCGGCGCGTTCCGCAACGCTGAGGGACAGATGACGCTGGAGAACCTCGGCAAGCTTCTTGCGCCATCCATACGATCGGCCTTCTGGATCTCGATCGAGCTCAGTCTGCTGACAGCGGCGCTCGGGTGTCTGTTCGGCTTCCTCATTGCCGCTGCCATCACGCTCGGCGGCCTTCCGCGCCCCCTTCGCAACGCCATCCTGACCTTCTCAGGCGTCGCTTCGAATTTTGCCGGCGTGCCGCTCGCCTTCGCCTTCATCGCAACCCTCGGCCGCCTTGGTTTCGTGACGATGCTGCTGCGCCACTGGTTCGGCATCAATCTTTATGGCGCCGGCTTCAACATTGTCTCCTTCCTCGGACTGGCGCTTACCTACCTCTATTTTCAGATCCCGCTGATGGTGCTGATCATCACGCCGGCACTCGAGGGGCTGCGCCGCGAATGGCGAGAGGCCGCCGAAAGTCTCGGCGCCAACGGTTTTCAGTACTGGCGCCTGGTGGCGTTGCCAGTGCTCTGGCCCTCGCTTCTCGGCACGCTGGCTTTGCTTTTCGCCAATGCCTTTGGAGCGGTTGCGACCGCCATTGCGCTGACCGGCTCATCGCTCTCGATCGCGCCGATCGTCCTGTTCGCCCAGATCCGCGGTGACGTGCTCAATGATCCGCACCTGGGTTATGCGATCGCCTTTGCCATGATCCTTCTCACCGCCATTGCCAACGCAATCTATATCCTCCTGCGCATGCGCGCGGAAAGGTGGGTCAAATGAGGGAACGGCGTCTCTGGTCCTGGCTCGCCGTCGCTTTGGGCGGGCTCTATTTCCTGCTTCCGCTCGTCGGCATGGTTGACTTCTCCATGCGCATGCAGCGCGATGGCTACAGCTTCGAAGCTTACCGCGTCGTGCTGGCCGATCCGCAGTTCCAGCAAACCTTCGGCTACTCCGTCGTTCTGGCCTTGCTCACGATCGTTCTTGGAATCCTGCTCATCGTGCCGACGGCCTATTTTGTCCGGCTGCGGTTTCCCGGGTTGCGCCCGGTCGTCGAGTTCCTGACGCTGCTGCCACTGGTCATTCCGCCGATCGTCATCGTCTTCGGCTACATCCGCATCTACAACACATCCTCGGTCCTGCCGCTCACAGGAAGCTGGTGGGGTACCAATCTCCTCCTTCTGTTCGGCTATGCGACACTGTCGCTGCCCTACATGTATCGCTCCGTCGACACGGGTCTGCGCACCATCGACGTCGGCAGCCTGACGGAGGCGGCCCAGAGCCTGGGGTCCGGCTGGACGCGGATCCTTGCCGTCGTCATCCTGCCAAACGTCTTTGTCTCGGTGCTATCCGGCGCCTTCCTGACCTTCGCGATCGTCATCGGCGAATATGTCTTTGCCGCCTTGCTCAACGTCGGCTCGTTCGGCCCTTACATGGTCTGGATGGGGGGAAACCGCGCCTACGAACCCTCGGCGCTCGCCGTTGTCGCTTTCGCCATCACCTGGGCCTGTATGGCGCTGATCCAGCTTGTCACCCGTTTCTCCAAATTCTCCACCGTGAGGCGTTGACCATGGCTTTCCTAGATATCCAGCACCTGGAAAAATCCTTTGGCCCGACCCGTGTTGTCAAGGATTTCAACCTCGACATCGAAAAAGGAGAGTTCGTCTCCTTCCTCGGCCCGTCTGGCTGCGGCAAGACCACGGTTTTGCGCATGGTCGCCGGCTTCGAGGCACCGACATCAGGCGCGATCCGCATCGACGGACGGGAGGTGACGGGGCTTGCCGCCAACCGGCGCAATATCGGCATGGTGTTCCAGTCCTATGCACTTTTCCCAAATTTGACGGTGGCGGAAAACATAGGCTTCGGCCTCAAGGTCGCGGGTGAGGGCAAGGCGGCCATTGCACGGCGCGTCGGTAAAATGCTGGATCTGATTGGCCTGCCTCAACTCGGGGGGCGCTATCCCTTCCAGCTCTCCGGCGGCCAGCAGCAGCGTGTGGCGCTTGCGCGCGCCCTGGCGCCGCGCCCGCAAGTGCTGCTGCTCGATGAGCCGCTATCGGCTCTGGATGCGAAGGTCCGCATTAGCCTGCGTGACGAGATCCGTCGGATCCAGCGCGATCTCGGCATCACCGCCATTTTCGTGACGCATGACCAGGAGGAGGCGCTGTCCATTTCGGATCGCGTCGTGGTCATGCACCAGGGCGTCGCCGACCAGGTCGGCACGCCGTTCGAGATCTACAACCGGCCGGCGACGCGCTTCGTTGCGCAATTCGTCGGTACGCTCAATCTTCTCGACGCCGACGTGTTGGATGCGACCACCGGCAAGGTGCGGCTTGGTGGTGTACCGGTGGCGCTGGACCAGCCGCTTGAAGGTCGGCCCGGCGAGCGCATCAGCCTGGCGATGCGTCCAGAATCGGTCGAACTGGGGCGCGGCGACTGCGATCGCGTCGTCCTTTCCGGCGAAATTGCAGCAGTGCATTTTCTCGGTTCAGTGATCCGCATCAAAGTGGCGGTCGCGGGCCAGTTCGTTTCGCTCGATACGTTCAACCAGCCCGACAGGCCGCCGCCCTCGGTTGGCACCACCGTAGAGGTCAGCCTGCCGCATCGCGATCTTCTGGTGCTTGCCGCCTGATGTTCCCTCAGCTTTGAAGTTGCCTGTGAAGGAGCCGGCTCTTTGACCGAAACGACGTTTGACGATCTGTCGTCGCCGGACTGGCGCGCGAAAATAGCCACCCTTTCCGGCCCGGCCCGCGCCCGGCTGGCGGAGCGGGCGCGCAACGCGCCGCTGTTTGCGCACGCCTATGCCTTTCATCTCAACATGCGTTTTGGCGGAGTGACACCGCTGCAGCTTGCCGAATTCGCCTATGAGCAGCGGCTCGTCGGCCTCAAGGTCCATGTCGAGGACGGCGAGGCAGCCAGTCTCGCCGGTATGTCAGACGCAGCGCTTTCTGATTATGGTGCCGCAGTCGAGCAGTTCGGACTGGAGCTCCATATCGAGACCAGCACGACGCAGGAGACAGGTCTCTCCGATGCGGTACGTATCGCGCTTGCCACTGGCGCGACGTCGCTGCGTTGCTATCCGCGCTACGAGGGACGCGTCTCGGAAATTGTCTCACAAACGATTGCTGATCTGCGACGACTGGAGACCTTCGATCCCGAGGGGCGGCTTCGCTACACGCTCGAACAGCACGAGGACCTGAAGTCGGAGGAGCTGATCGGCATCGTAAAGGCGGTCGCCAATCCGCGCCTCGGCCTGCTGTTCGACTTCGGCAACATGATCAATGCCTATGAGCTACCGTTGCCGGCGCTTGCCGCACAGGCACCCTATGTGACCGAAGTGCATGTCAAAGACTGCCTCGTCCAGCAAGATCGCGACGGCTGGGCGCACCTCGCCTGTCAAACAGGCACCGGCCATCTGCCGCTGCATGCGATGTTCGTGGACCTGCTTCTGCTTGGCCAGGACCGTCCGCAGGTCTTAAGCTTTGGGCTCGAGGAAGAGGAGGGCTATTTCGCGCCCGCCCTGCGCTTCCCCTCGGAGGAAAGCGACCCGTTCATCGCGGCTCGCTCCGCGAGTTTCACGGACATCGGGACCACCGACCTTGGCGCGCGGCTGCGCCAAGAGGCCATCGCCGCTCATCGGCAGCTCGAAACCGTAAGAACCATGCTCAATCAGATTGCTGCCGAAGCTTTGAGGATCGAACGATGAACCATGAGCCTGACTGCCCACCGCCCTACCTGGCACTTGCGCACGCCATGGCCGATGCCGCTGCCAGCGTCATCCGTCCGCACTTCCGCAAGCGTGTTGTCGTCGACGCCAAGGCAGACTCCAGCCCCGTCACCATTGCCGACCGCGACGCCGAGGTCACGATGCGGCGGATGATCGAAGCGCAGTATCCCAACCACGGGATCAGGGGCGAAGAATTCGGCGCATGCCGAACGGATGCCGAATGGGTGTGGGTGCTCGACCCGATCGACGGCACGAAGTCCTTCATCTCCGGCTCGCTCGCCTTCGGCACGCAGATTGCATTGCTCCATCGCGGCAAACCTGTCCTCGGCATGATCAATCAGCCGATCACCGGCGAACGATGGTTCGGCATAGGCTCCTCCGCGACCCTTAATGAGGAGCCGATCCGCACCAGCGAAAAGACCACGCTCGGCGAGGCGATCCTCTACACCTCGGCCCTTGAGCAGTTCGACCGCGCGCGCCATGAGCGCTTCGACGCCTTGACTGCCAAGGTACGCTTCACCCGCATATCTCATGATTGCTACGCGGCCGGGCTGCTGGCGCTGGGCGGCATCGACCTACTCGTCGAAAGCAATGTTTTCGACTACGACATCCTGCCACAGATGCCCATTATTCTGGCTGCAGGCGGCATCGTGACCGATTGGGATGGGCAGCCTCTTGCGGATGCGACACGGTACGACACCGTGCTGATGGCTGCAAACGCCGATCTCCATCGGGCCGCCGTGGAGATCCTTTGCCGGCCAGGATGAAATCCAGACGAACGGGCCATTTATCAATTGCCTGGACGTCGCGCGCTCGGCTTCTGGCAACACCCATCCTCGACGATCATTGTCGCGAACGAAGCGCAGTTAGTCAGAACTCGACGTTGCCGTAGCCGTACTCGCCTCGGTTCCGAATGTTCCGATCCGCCCGGTTCCAGCGCGGTGCGTTGTCATCGCATCGTACTTTCGCGTACCTTGAGCTCGAAGCCGAGGTCAACGATTGGCGATGCGACCGGCCGGCCGGCCAGTCGATCAAGCACCATCTGTACAGCCTGTCGGCCGATTTCATAGCGCGGCGTGCGGATGCTGGTGAGCGACGGATAGGCGACGTGCATCATGTCGAGGTCGTTGAAGCCGCAAATTGCCATGCGGTGCGGCACGGCGATGCCTGCCCTTTGGCACTCAAACAGCACGCCCATGGCCAAGTCGTCATTGTTGCAAAAGACAGCATCAATATCGGCAACCTTTGCCAATGCGTCGGCCAGGAGCTGCCCGCCGAGCGAGACGCGCGACGGCGTCAACGTGGTGGTCACCAGCTTGGGATCAAAGAGCTGTGCGGCCTCGAGCGCCGAGCGGTAGCCGGCGAGGCGGCGCTGCGAGCGTGGATCCATTCGGGCGCCGATGAAGCCTATCCGGCGGTATCCCGCCTCGATCAGATGATTGGTGGCCACCTTGCCGCCATCGAAGTGGGAGAAGCCGACCAGCATATCGACCGGATCCTCGCCATATTCCATGATCTGTACGATGGGGCAATCCGCGCTCTCGAGCAGTTTGCGGGTCGTTTCGGTCTGGTCGATACCGGACACGATCAACGCAGATGGCCGCTGGCCCAAAAACATCCGGATCAGCCGTTCCTCTTCCCGTGGAGAGTAGTGGGTGTTGCCCATCTGGATCTGCAGCGGGCCGTCGCCGAGCCCGTCATAGATGCCTCGAAGGGTGTCGGCGAAGACGATGTTCGTCAGCGACGGCACGAGAACGCCGATCACATCGGCTCGCGCGGACGCGAGCGCGCGAGCATTGGGATCGGGCGCATAGCCAAGCTGGATCACCGCCGTATCGATCTCGGCGCGCAGTTCGGCCGAAACGAGCGATGGGTCACGCAGCGCGCGCGAGACGGTGATCGCCGCGACGCCGGCCAGTTTGGCGACGTCGGCGATCGTCGGCCTGCCACTGCCGCGCCGGCTTGACTTGCGGCCCTGGTCTTTGGAGACTATGTCGTCCGTCACGTCGATCCCTGCCGGTTGCGCGCGCGCAAGGTCTCCACATCGGTGTTGCCGACATACCAGTTCCTTGCGTCGACCTCATCGAAGACGACGGAAATCTCACGCTCGGCAAGCCCGGTCGCTTCCGCAATCGCGGTTACGACCTTGCTTCCGATCGCAGCTTTCTTGACCGAAGGATCGTCGCCGAGGACCTCTCGCACGATGGTGATCCGCACGAACGGCATGATTGACCTCCTGCCTCAGTAGAGACGTGCGCCGTTGACCATCAGCCGAACGGCATAAAGCGAACTGGTCGCGCAGATGTAGAGGATGTTTCGCTTCGGCCCGCCGAACACGCAGTTGGCGGTGTTTTCAGGCACTCTGACCTTGCCGAGCAGAGTGCCGTCCGGGTGATAGCAGTGGATGCCGTCGCGGGCACTTGTCCAGATCCGGCCCTCGTCATCCAGACGGAAGCCGTCAAACAGCCCGGCGGTGCAATCGGCAAAGACCTCGCCGCCCGACACGGAGCCCGCTTCATCAACATTAAAGACACGCATATGCGCTGGAAGGTCAGGGCCGTGCGTCCGGCCGGTGTCGACGACGTAGAGCCGTCTTTCGTCAAGGGTGAAGGCAAGGCCGTTCGGCCGCACCATGTCTTTAATGGCCGCAGTGACCGCGCCCGTCGCCGGGTCGACGCGATAGACATGGCAGGCGCCGATTTCGCTTTCGGCCTTGTGGCCTTCGTAATCGCTCTCGATGCCGTAGGCAGGATCGGTAAACCAGACCGACCCGTCGGACCGCACGACGACATCGTTCGGTGAGTTGAGCCGCTTGCCGTTCCAGCGATCGGCGATGGTTGTGATGCTGCCGTCATGGTTCGTGCGGGTCACGCGGCGGCCGCCGTGCTCGCAGGTCACCAGGCGGCCTTGCCGGTCGGTGGTGTTGCCGTTTGAAAAGTTCGACGGCTGCCGGAAGACGCTCACATGCCCATCGGTTTCGTCATAGCGCAGCATCCGGTCGTTGGGGATGTCCGACCAGACGAGATAGCGCCCGGCGGCGAAATAGGCCGGCCCCTCGGCCCAGCGACACCCCGTATAAAGCTGCTCCACGCGGGCGCTGTGGTTGACCAGCCGGGCAAAGCGCGGGTCTACGATCTCGAAATCCTCGGCCATGGGGTCCCTCATGCGGCAAAGAACGCATTCTTGAGCGTCGCGATATGATAGCGCTATCATTGCGGAAGGGAATAGGCTTCCTTCGAAGACGTCGAAATCACGCCGATTTTGATCTTAAACCGGTGATATTCGGTTCTCAGTAATCCGCAAATGTTACTTTACAATCGCATGTGGTAGCGCTACCTAATTAAGAGACAGCGGTGTTTTCGGGAGGAGACCAGAGCGCCTCGTCAATGGTGAACGCAGGCATCCAGCGTGCCGGTGCCGCAGGAGTTCGTGCCGCTCGAGGGTGAGTTCATCCCCGGGCTGGAGAACAAACAAGTGGCGCGCCAATGGGAGGAAATGTCGATGGTGAAGTCACTCGCTGGCGGCATCGTTGCCGCCACTGCCTTTT
Organism: Ensifer sp. ENS07; assembly: GCF_014852185.1. NCBI lineage: Bacteria > Pseudomonadati > Pseudomonadota > Alphaproteobacteria > Hyphomicrobiales > Rhizobiaceae > Ensifer > Ensifer sp. ENS07. The sequence continues at coordinate 242,062 of NZ_JACVBE010000006.1, forward strand.
TCATGCTGGGATCTGCTGCCTATGCAGATCCGGAAATCGTTTCAGGGCCTGCAGCCGAGCCGGAATGTTTCGCGCCGTGGTCGGCGGACACGAAATTCTTCAAGTTCCCGAAAAAGGACGGCCCGTATCGCATCGCACTTGCCAACGGCTACATCGCCAACACCTGGCGTATCCAGATGGTGCAGACCGCCAAGGCCTATGCCGCTCAACCCGACGTCGCAGCCAAACTGAAGGAGTTCAAGGTCGTTTCGACGGGCGAGGATGTGCCGGCCCAGATCTCGGCGATCAACAACTTCATCGACTCCGGCTATGACGCGATCGTCGTCAATGCCCAGAATCCGACGGCGTTTGCGCCGGTCATCAAGCGGGCGAAGGAAGCTGGCGTGGTGCTGGTCGCCTTCGACAACATCCTCGACACCGAGGACGCCATCAACGTCAACGTCGACCAGAAGGGGCTCGGGCAATTGTGGGGCGACTGGCTCGTCAAACATCTGCCTGATGGCGGCAAGGTGCTTGAGGTGCGCGGTGTCGCCGGCACGTCTGTCGATACCGACAGGCACGACGGCATCCATGAGAAGCTCCAGGCGTCGGGCAAGAAGTTCGAGGTCGTCGAGGTCATGGGCAAATGGGACGACGGCGTCGCCCAGAAGGTGACTGCGGACGCAATCGCAACCAGCGGCCCCTTCGACGGCATTACCGGTCAGGGCGGCGACACCGGCATCGTTCAGGCGATGATCGATGCAAAGCACCCCTTCGTGCCTTTCGGCGGCGAAACCGAAAACGGATTTCGCAAGTTCTGTGCGGCACATGCCGCCGACGGCCTGAAATGCTCGTCGGCTGGAACCGGACCCGCGCAAGTGGCCGTCGCCATCAAGACGGCGATTGCCGCGCTCGAGGGTCAGGTGGTGCCGCAGTCGGTCAAATTGCCCTTGGCCATCGTCGAAGATCCGAACTTCAAGGAAGGCCAGGATTATTTCCAGGCGGAGTCCGACAATTTCTTCGTCGGCAATTCGTTCCCCACCTGCGGGATCAATTTCTCCGCCCAGGAGATCATGAAGCAGAGCAAGGATAACCAGTAGTTCGATCAGGATCAGGGCACCGCACAGTTGTGCAGTGCCCTGTCGTCAACAACGGTTTTCCGGAGAGCGCAATGGAAAGCGGCGCACCGCTCTTTCGCATGGAAGGCATATCGAAACGCTACGGCGGGGTGCGGGCGCTTGAAAATGCCGAACTGTCCGTCAGGACCGGCGCCATTCACGCCGTTCTCGGCGAGAACGGTGCCGGAAAGTCGACGCTCATCAAGATCATGGCGGGCGTTGTAGCCGCCGACGAGGGGCAGATGACGCTCGATGGACAGCCGGTGACGTTTGCGTCACCGGCCGCCGCCAACGCCGCCGGCATCGCCTGCGTCTTCCAGGAGCTGTCGCTGATCCCGGAACTCAGCGTTGCCGACAACATCGTTATCTTCAATCCGCCGACCCGGTTCGGCATGATCGACCGAAAGGCCCAGCGGCGTCTGGCAGAAGAGGCGCTGGCGCGCGCCGGTGCGGCAGACATTCACCCTCTGGCGCTGGTTAAGGACCTGCCGCTGTCGCGCCAGCAGATCGTCGAGATCGCCAAGGCGCTCGCCCGCAGGCCGCGCATCCTCATTCTCGACGAGGCAACGTCGGCGCTGACGGCGGCCGATGTTTCCAAGGTCTTTGCCGTGTTGAAGCGGCTGCGCTCCGAGGGGCTGGCGCTTGTCTACATCTCGCACCGGATGAACGAGATTGCGGAACTGGCAGACGATTGCACCGTGTTTCGCAACGGCAGCAAGGTTGCAAGCTACCCGGCAGGGACAAGGAGCGACAGCGAGGTCATCGAGATGATGATCGGTCGTGAATATCATAGCGTCTATCCACCCAAGCCGGGCCCGCTTGCACCAGCGGCACCCGTCCTTGAGACGCGAAATCTGTCCTGGGCGAACCGCCTTCACGACATCTCGTTTTCATTGCGTGCAGGCGAAATCGTCGGTCTCGGCGGGCTGGACGGGCAGGGACAGCGCGACCTCCTCCTGGCGCTGTTCGGGGTCTTGCGCGGGCTGCGCGGCACGGTTCTCGTCGACGGCAGAGCGATCAGCATCGGCAGCCCTGCGCAGGCGCGCCGGCACGGCATCGGCATGGCGCTCATTCCCGAGGACCGCAAGACCGAGGGGCTGATGTTGCCGATGACGGTGCGTGACAATCTCTCGCTCGCCTCTCTCGACCGGCTGACGCGTGGCGGGATCATCGATCGCGCCAAAGAAGAGGGCGCTATCGACCGGATGATGACGTTGCTGTCCATCAAGGCGGGCAACATTGACGCGCCGGTCGGGGCGCTTTCGGGCGGCAACCAGCAGAAGGTCGTCATTGCGAAATGGCTGATGCGGCAGCCGCGCATCGTCCTTCTCAACGACCCCACGCGCGGCATTGACGTCGGCACCAAGCAGGAGATCTACCAGCTCTTGCGGCGTCTGGCGGACGAAGGCGCGGCTATCCTCTTTTATTCGACCGACTATGCCGAACTCATCGGCTGCTGCGACCGGGTCCTCGTGCTCTATGACGGGGCGGTAAAACGGGAGTTGGCGGGCCCTGAGATAACGGAGCGCGCGCTGATTGCGAGCGCACTCAACATTCCGTCCGCAGACCCAAGCCACCGGGAGCCCATCCAATGAACGACTGGCGGTACCGACTGACGGAGCATCGGGGCACGCTGGCGGCGGTTGCGATCTTCGTGGTGATGTTCATCATCTACACATCGAACCATCCGGCCGGCTTCACCGCCAACGTTATCCAGACGGCCGCCAACAAGGGCGTGCTGCTTGCCTTTGTTGCGATGGCCCAAACCATGGTGGTAATCACCGCCGGCATCGACCTCTCGGTCGGCATGATTTTCCTTCTCACCAACTGCCTGGCCTCGTGGCTGGTCGTTGGCTCGCCGCTTGAGACGGCCTTCGGCGTCTTCGTCGTCCTGAGTGTTGGGGCCTCCTGCGGCGCGATCAATGGCGCCATTGTCATCTATGGGCGGCTGCAGCCGATCGTGGCGACGATCGCAACGGGGGCGGTCTATTTCGGCTTTGCCCTGTTGCTGCGGCCTTTTCCCGGCGGATCCGTCAACGAGGGGCTCGCGGATGCCCTGACCGGCCGGATTTTCGCAGTTGTGCCGGCGAGCCTCGTCGCGCTTGCAGCGGTAGTCGTCGTGATATGGGTGCCCTTCAGCCGGTCGGTCTATGGGCGTGCAGCCTATGCCGTGGGCTCCTCCGAGACGGCCGCCTACATGTCCGGCATGCCGATCCGCCGCGGCAAGTTGCTCGCCTACACGCTTGCGGGTCTGGTCGCCGCTCTCGGGGGGCTGTTTCTCACCTTTTTTACCTATACCGGCGACGCAGCACTCGCCAGCGGCAACGCCTACACGCTGTTTTCGATCGCAGCCGTGGTGCTGGGAGGCGTTTCGCTGTTCGGCGGCAAGGGCAGCGCCATCGGCGCGGTCTTCGGTGCGCTGGCATTCCGCACGATCGGCGACCTGTTGTTCGTTTTCGATCTCGATCCGCTCTGGCAACCGCTGTTCCAGGGATTGATCCTGCTGGCGGCCATCAGCCTCGGGGCCCTTGCGCTCTTCAGGGTGCGCAATAGATTGGAGTGGTTCCTGTGAGCGAGACGGCAATGACTGGCGCAACCGGACGCAAATCGACCTTCATACGCAATCTCGACCCGGCGGTGGTCACTGCGTTCGGCTGCATCCTGCTGCTGCTTGTGCTCGGCAGCCTCTATTCGCGCAGCTTCCTGTCGCCGGAGTATCTGCTGCAACAATTGAAGGTGGCGTCCTTCCTCGGCATCATCGCCACCGGCATGATGCTCGTCATCCTGCTCGGCCAGATCGATCTTTCGGTGCCGTGGACTGTTGCCACGGGCGCGATGATGGCCTGTGCCGCCGCGGCCTACGGTCCGGTCGGGACAGCGCTTGCCATTCCCTTCGGCGTCCTGTGCGGCATCGGCATCGGGCTCATCAACGGCGTCGGGGTTGCCTATCTGCGCATCCCCTCGATGATCGTGACGCTGGCGACCAATGCCGTCGCCCAAGGCGTGATGGTGGTTTACACGGGCGGTTTCTCGCCACAGGATTCCGCCACCGCAGCCATGCGCTATCTCGCCACCGGTGCTCTGGTTCCCGGTATTCCGAACGTGGTTTTCATCTGGGCGCTGATCGGCGCGGCAATGGTCTTTCTTCTGCGCCGGACGGGCTTCGGGCGCGCGGTCTACGGCATCGGCAATCGCGAGCGTGCGGCCTATCTGTCCGGCATCAACACCCGCCGCATCGTCATGATTGCCTTTGCCGCCTCGGGGGGGCTTTCGGCCCTTGGCGGGGTGCTGCTCGCGGGCTATGCCTCTAAGGCCGCGCAATCCATGGGTGATGCCTATCTTCTTCCGGCCATTGCGGCGGTCGTCCTTGGAGGAACGTCAATCCTCGGCGGGAAGGGATCCTATCTCGGTACGGTCGCGGGCGTCATTCTGATCACGCTCCTGCAATCGATCCTTTCCGTTACGCAGATGCCCGAAGCCGGGCGCCAGATCATCTACGGTGTGGTGATTATCCTGATGCTTCTGCTCTATGGTCGCGCGCCGGCGAGCCGGTAGGAATGCGGGCTCGCGACACGTCACTCGGCATCGCACCTTGACGCTGTTCTCGGCGAAGCGACGGAGTTCCGCCGCATTGACGGTTGGATAGTGTTCGATGCTGTCGCGAACCACACCGGATTAGAGACCAAAACCGATTGCGCTTCTCACACGTATATTCCTGAAGGTCGCTATTCTTCAGGAACGTCATGAAAGCGCGCGCAAGATTTCAGGTAGTCCTAAGCCTGCTGATTTTGATCGGGACCATTTTCGAGCCGCTCAGGGCGATCGCGGACGAGGCGCGCCCGGTTCGCATCGATGTCGGCGGCTTCAGTCTGAACAGCGTACTTCTTAAAGCTGGCAAGCAGACGAGCCTGCCGCCGATCGTTTTCATCCACGGTGCCAGCGCCAGTCTTTACGACCCGATGTATGCCTTTCGCGGGAAGCTCGAAGGAAGAGCGACGCTTTTGTTCGTCGATCGGCCGGGACATGGCGGCTCGAATGTCGGCGGACCTGAAAACATGCTGCCTGACGGACAGGCGGACGCCATCGCAAGTCTTATGGCAAGGCGCGGGATTCCGAAGGCGATCATTGTCAGCCACTCCTTTGGCGGCGCGATCGCAGCGGCCCTTACGGTGCGTCATCCCGAAAGGGTTGTCGGTCTCGTCTTCCTGTCGCCAGCCGTCTACCCCTGGAACGGCGGCGTCGCCTGGTATTATGACGCAGCAGCCGTTCCTGTGTCGGGTGCGCTCTTCAGCACTCTGATCGCCCCGCCAATCGGCCTTCTTGCGATCGGCAGCGCGACCCGCGCGACATTTGCGCCGAACGAAATGCCGAAAAACTATCTGCGTGAAGCCCGGACACTGCAGGCCCTCAGGCCCGCAGCCTTCCGGCACAATGCCCAGGAAGTGGCGGCACTCAACGACTGGACCCGGACGGCAAGTCGGAAATACCGCAAGATCAAGGCGCCGACGGTCATCATCACCGGCGATGTCGACAGGATTGTCTCACCCAATGTGCATGCACGGCACCTGGCCCGGGATATCCGCGGCGCGAGGCTTATGGTCGTGCACAATCTCGGGCACAAGTCGGACTATGTCGCAAGCGATCTGGCCGTCGCGGCGATCGAAAAGATCAGTGGCCGGAAAGTCGATCTGAGCGCCGTGGCAAGGACGCTTGAAGAGCGGATCGCGGCAGATGGCGAGCGTTGATCTCTGGCGGTTGAGGTGCAGGGCAGGCATGGTCGCGCTCTATGGAACGGCGGGCGTTCTGCACGTGGCCTTTCCAGCGCCCTTTGTCGCCATCACCCCTTCGTGGGTGCCTGACGCGCCAGAGGTGATCTTGCTGACAGGACTTTGCGAGATCGCAGGAGCGATCGGTCTGCTGATCCCGGCTCTTCGCAAATATGCCGGCATTGCGCTCGCCCTTTATGCGGTGCTCGTCTTTCCGGCCAATATCAAGCATGCGCTGGACAGCCTTAGTGCGCCGGAAGTCGCTCCTTGGCAGTGGCTGTATCACGCCGTCAGGCTGCCGCTCCAACCGGTCGTCGTCTGGCTCGCTGTCTTTGCAGGAGGTGTCGTGACCTGGCCTCTGCGGTGCAATCGGCCGCGACGGCACGCGGGTGGCTGACGGCGCAGTGCTCGCATAGGTGGCCGAGAGGGGCTTCCGGCTCGGGCACCGACGTGCTAGTCAAGCTGCCATAGGGATAACCGAAGCTCTGCCTCGAAACCCGACATGTCCATTCCATGTCGGGGCGATCGCTGGTTCGTGCCCGCATGGGTCATCATGCAGGGAGAACGGGCGCATGAACCCTATTGTTGTCTTGCTCGCATTTGCGACATTTGCCACAGGAACCGCTGAAAACATCATAGTCGGCATCGTCTCCGATGTCGCCGGCGAGCTTGGCGTTTCGATCGCGCTTGCCGGGCAGTTGACGGCCGTTTTTTCGATCGTGTTTGCCTTGACGGCGCCCTTGGCGCTCGTCCTTACGATGAAGATCGAGCGCAGGCGCCTTCTTCTTTGTGCTCTGGGCCTGTTCGTCGTTAGCAATCTCTGTGCGGCAGCGAGCTCCAATTTCGCAACGCTTGTCGTCGCCCGCATCGGCATGGCCATGGCGAGCGCGACCGTCTGCCTTCTGGCAACGATGTTGGCGACCGAGCTGGTCGCGAAAGACATGAAAGGTCGAGCCATCGGCATCATTTTCATGGGGATCAGTGGCTCGCTGGTGCTCGGCGTTCCCGCGGGAATTTTCATCTGCGGACTTATCGGCTGGCGGGGCGTCTTCATCGCACTGTCCCTGCTTGCCGGCTTGGTGTGGTTGGCAAGCTGGCGGCATGTTCCGGTCTCCGCTCGCCGTAAAGCCGCCCTTCCAAGGTATCTGGACCACCTGCGAAAGCCGCCTCTCGTTGCGGGCCAGTTTGTCTCCATTCTGATGATTGGCGGGCACTTCGTGCTGTTCGCCTTTCTTGGCCCCTACCTCGTTGAGATTGCCAGCGTTGCAGCGGAAAACATCGCGATAGCCTTTGCGGTCCTTGGTATTGCCGGCGTGAGCGGTGGCTATCTCGGTGGTTGGCTTGCCGACCGGTTTTCGCCGCGCAACGTCCTTTTGCTCACGCCGACGGCCTACCTGCTCGCCCTTGTCACGATACCGTTGGTCGAGGGCAGCTCGTGGGTGATGTTTGGCGTGCTGATGATCTGGGCCTGCATCAGCTGGATGATCTCGCCGGTGGTACAAAGCTTCTTGATCTCAGCCGGGCCGGAGACGGCCGATACCGGCATAAGCCTGAACCTGTCGACAATGCACATCGGTGTAGGGCTCGGGACGGCAGTTGGGGGGATCGCGCTTGCAAACCTCTCAGTCCACGCCCTGCCGTGGGTTGGAGCGATCATTGCAGCGCTTGCCGTGGTCGCGAGTTTCTGCGCGTTCTGGTCGTCGAGGTTAGCAGAAAGACCACGAGAACGCATTCCAGGCCAAGCCAAAAGCCCTGCCGCATAATCGGAACTCATGGGATTTTGGAGTATCGCCTACGGATTTGGTCCTCTGTGGGCCGCGTTCAGCGCGTGTTGAGACGAGCCATGGCCATTCACGTCAAAACAGCTGGCTCTGTGGAGGCATGACCTGACGCAACTCGGGGCTTGAAAACTGCATGCTTGATGGTTGTCTTGACGGACCAACCTGCAGGTTGAGCCCAAGCCGGAGATCTTGCATCGGCGTCTTCAATTTGATCGGAGGTGTCCTCAACACGCCCGACCACGCCTCCCTTGGAAAGGGTGCGAGGTTTCCATCGCCGAGATCGAACGGAGCGAGCGCCTGCGACACCAGGCCCTCCGCCGCACCATCTTCCAGGATCAGCGAAATGTCCCGCCAGTCACCGTGCGCGGGCACTTCCACCTGGACGCTTGCCTGCACCCAGGTGCCGGCCGGCAGCGGACTAACGAAAGCGTCCGGCAGGAGATCCACGCGGCACCCCTCTATCGCCACACCGACCTCCTGCCAGTTCGCCATGCGGTCGGGCTGGCAGATGATCCGGCTTGCAGTCGTTCGACCGTGAGAAACGGCCAATCCTTCGGCCAACGGTCCGTTCCCGGCAAGAAGAGGATTTGGCAGGATGTTGCCGATCGGGTTGTTGACTGCATCGAAGCGGTCGTCCTGCGCCCATATTCGAGGAGCGGGTGGAGCGAGGAAGCCACTAAGATAGGCTGCCAACGCCTTGCCGACCGCGTAGCCGCCCGGAACCGAAAAGTGCGTGCCGTCGTCGGAGAAGCCATCGTGTGGCGCCCCATCGGCAGAATAAGGGTCCACCCAGACGGAATTCCAGTCGAAGACGTGGCAGTGCGGTCTCATGGCTGCAAAGGCGAGGCTCTTCTGGTTGATCCAGTGTGCTTTTGCCCGTTCCGATCCGCCGGCGACCCATTTCTGCGTGCCACGCGCCAGGATCGGCAGCAGGATCACCGTCTTTCCAGCCGCTATCAGTCGATCAACGACCGCTTCGCGGATAGACTGGATGACTTCCTTTGTCTCAACCATCATGTCGTTCGTGCCGGCATCGACGACGATCAGGTCAAAATCGAGCTTCAAGACCTCCTCGAGACGCTGTGCGATGTCCCGGGCCTTCTGGCCCGAAACGCCGGCGTTCAGTCCGCCGAAGCCACGGGTGACGCCGATCCTGCCGCTTGGCTCCCAGCCGGGAAATACGCGCGGATCGTGAAACACCGTAATGTCGAGCTGGCCGGCGGAGAGAACCTCCGCCCATGTCGCCCACCCGCGGGCGCAGGAGTGGATGTGCCTGTCGCCTGCGTGGTGGTTCTGCTGGACAAGCGACGTGCCGATCAGGGCGACGCGCTTGCCATGGATCGGAAATCGCACTGTCATGACCATATCAGGAAAACAGCGTGCCGCCGTTTACATCGTAGCAGGCGCCGGTGATGAACGACGCCTCATCGGAGACAAGGAAGGCGACCAGATTGGCGACCTCGTCCGATCGGCCCTCGCGCCTGACCGGCGTTGCGGCAGCGACACGCTCGCGCACTTCCGGCTTGGTGAACGTGTCGTGGAAGGTCGTAGAGATCATGCCCGGGCAAACCGAATTGACGCGGATCCTTGGTCCGAGTTCTTTTGCAAGACCACGCGTGAAGGTCATGACCGCCCCCTTCGAGGTGGCATAGGCCAACGCACCAGGGCCGCCGCCATCGCGGCCGGCCTGCGAGGCAAAGGTGACGATCGCGCCACCGTCGGCCATCGCCGGAACGGCCGCCTTGGATGCGTTGAAGAGTGAAGTGAGATTGACGTCGATCACCTGCCGGAAGAACGCCTCGTCCATGTCCTGCAAGGTCTTGCGCGCCAAAAGTCCGCCGGCGACATGCACCAGCCCATCGAGCCGACCGAACGCGGCAACTGCCCCGTCGACAGCCGCTTGTGCATCGGCGGTCACGGTCATGTCCGCCTTGATGGCGATCGCCTTGCCACCGGAAGCCGTTATCGCCCTCACGCACTCCTCGGCGCCAGCCGCCGAGCCAAGGTAGGTGATTGCGACCTTTGCGCCGTCGCTGGCAAGCCTCTCGGCGCAGGCCTTGCCGATGTCGCGGCCGCCGCCAGTTACTAAAATGACCTTGTCCTTCAGTCCGTTCATGACATTTCCTTTCCGATCAGAAGTTCTTGGGGATGATGATGCGCAACTGGTTGTCGTCGACATCAGTGAAATAGAGGTCGGCACTGAAGCCCTGGTCATCGACGAAGTGAAAGACCCGCCGGGGTTCGCTAAGGGCATAGGGAACGAGAAGCGTCACCAGGGTCTGCTTGGTGGACGCTGGAAGCGTTGCCTCGATGTGATATTGGGTGGCCAGGCCCTCGATTTCGGTTGGATCGACGCCCTCGAAACCTTCGATCATGCGTATCTGCGGCGGCCCTGCGGTTGAAAACACGAACTGCCCGTAGAGCCCCGCCCGTTCGCCGGTCAGACGAAAACTGTTGCTGCCCACGTCCATTTGATGGGCGGAGTGAAATAGCCATTTGAGGGGCTGTGGTTCGACGCATTCGACGCGGTCGACGATGACGAGGAAGTCGCTGCTGGCGAAATGGATGTCTCGCTCGACCCTGAGGACCAGCGGATTGTTCGCCCGATAGGCCGCCGTGGCATCACCGCTGATGAAGACATGCGTCGGCTCCTCGCGCACCGCCGTGATCCGACCTCCCGCCTTCTTGCCGATCGCCTTGTCGCCTTCGGCGTATTGCCCGCTGCCGCCTATGAGGACCGCGTTCTTGGATATGGTCTGCCGGCGCCAGTTGCGATGCATGGTCGAGTTGAAGGCGACATAGTAACCGCTCTGGATCGCCAGATCCTCGCCGAAGGCATAGAGCAGGAATGCGTTCTGGTCGCCGTGACTGTGGCTCAAGGAACCAAAGGGGCTGCTCTTGAACAGGAACTGGATGTGGCGATCGGGATCGTCCATGTGTTTCTGGATCGCAACCCAGCCGATCTCCCTGAACCACTTGACCGGCGGCAGGTCGGCAGGCGCCTTTGCCTCGACTTGCGGGTAATCGTGCCGATAGACAAGCTCGTCGAAATTGAGGTCCCACCAGCCGTAGTTATAGAATTCCATGGCGGTACCGGCGGCATCCGCCTTCAGCCGCTCGAAATACCACTGGTAATGGGCGTTGCCGGTGACGCCGGCAAACTGGCGGACATTGTAGCCAACCTTGAGACCAGGCGGATCGCCGAGGGTGGAGTCGTCTCCGAAGCATGCCCGCCTCGTACCCGGCGCCTTCGTGTAGAGCGGAAAATCACCGGTTTTCTGGAAGAACGGCCGCCGATAGAGATCGACCTTGAGGAAGTTTCGGATGAGATTGGCGGCTTCCGTCAGATAGGCGATGCCGGTCATCCAGTAGTGTGGACCCTCCGCCCACCCGCCGTCGCTGTCGCCCCAGGGCGAATAGAGGGTGAAAAGAAATTCGACCGTATAGTCCAGCCAGCACTCGGCTTCCTTTTCCTCACCGGCCAGCGCGATACAAGCGGCCGTGAGGGCCGCCGAAAGCGAGCGCACCGCGTGACTGTCATAGGGGAAAACATGGATGCGCGCACGCCAGATCACGTGGTCTGCGACTTCGCGTGTCCGCGCAAGGAGCACACGACGCACGCGCTCTCGCTCAACGTCATCGAGATGGTCGTATAGCCAATCATAGCCCCAGGCGAGCGCGGTCACTACGCGGAATGCCGCCTCGTCATTGTAGGAGCGGGCCGTTGCTCCCTGCGGATCCCAGGTCGCGACCGACAGCAGCCAGTCCTTGGCCCGCGCAATCATGTCTGCGTCATCCTGGATGACACCTGCAATCGCCAGGTGCCGGATGGCGTAGATCGCCTCCTGGCAGTCGATGTACATCTGCCGCCAGAGCTTGGCGGTGCGCACATTATCCGGGTAACGTTGCGGTTCGGCGATCAGGCTCCGCGAGAGCCACGGCTCCACCGAGTTCACGTAGAAGGTCTTCCAGCCGCAGCAATCAGGATCCTCCTGCAACCGGCTGCGGAAGTTGGTGATGCCATCCGGATTGAGCCACAGGCGGGGATGGCGAAGATCCATGATGTCGCGCCGCTTTGCCGCGCGCGGCAAGGCCGTCTCGGGAAGGCCCGGCTTGAGCGTAAATTCACGCACGCTGCTCCAATCGGAGGCCGCGCGCTTTTCGGCATCGTTCCAAAGGGCAAATGACCAGCAGTAGGAACCGCTTTCGAGCGCTGTATCCGGGGTGAAGAAGTTCCAGGCGATATTGTCGAAGACCAGCGTCCGCTCGGGCGCAAAGCCCGCATCGCTCGAGATCCGCACCACATAGCGCGCATCGTCGTTCAGGGCCGGCAGCCAGCTGAAACGGGGCGGATTTTCGACAGAGCTTTCGCCGGCCGGCTGATAGCCGATCGTCAGGGTCCCCGGTTTTGGCTCATCGAGATATTGCAGGCGGGGTGCTTCAGCGGTTTTGGGCATCGAAATGACGTCCTTTGAATACGTGATAGAGGCGGGCGCGACCCGGTCGCGCCCGATAATCGGGTCAGTTCTTTCCGTATTGGCGGTCATAGGCCGCCTGCATCACCTCGGTGACCTTGGCGTAGCCGAGTTGGTCGAGGCGGGCGACGTAGCCGTCCCAGGAGGCATCGACATCCTGGGCTCCGAGGACCCAGGTCTGCTGCATTTCCATCATGTAGGTGAGAAGGCTCGGCCAGTACTTGTCGTAAACGGCGCGCTCGTCGCTGTTCATCGAGACGCCGGTAAACTCAGGCTGCAGAAGCCCTGGTTCCTTCTCGTACATGGCGATCCCGTCGAGAGCCATCTTGTTCGTCCATTGCTCCTCGGAGGCATAGGCGGCCCAATAGCCACGCGGCACGCCGGCGCCGATTTCCCACATCTGGGCGTTCACCGGCTTGGGGTTGTGAAGGACGGTCTGCTTGTAGACGGGCTTGCCGTCGACCATGTCATAGGTCTCGCCCTCGATGCCCCAGTTCGACAGGATCCGGCCCTTTTCGGAGAACCAGAAGTCGAAGTACTTGATCGTCTCGACCGGGTGCTGGTTCGAATAGGAGATCGCCCAGCCTGCCGGCTGAACGGTCGCACGCCGGCTGTCCTCGAAGCGCCTCCCGGACACGGTCTTCGGCGGCAGCATCGGCGCGAAGTCGATGCCTGGAACGCTGTCCTTCAGAGCGTCGGTGTAGTTGGACGTGCTTGCGAACCAGTCGTGCGTCATGCCCCCGATATTGTTGCCGAGCATGTATTCACGCACCCGAGCTCCACGCGTGAACACCTCCGTATCGATCAAGCCCTCCTTGAACCACTGCGCAACTTTGGAAATGCCGGTCCTATAGTTCGGCGTTGTCCAGGGATGCACGACCTTGCCGTCTTCGATCATGAAGTCGCCGTAGCGTTCCGAGCCGGACACGCGGGCATCCCACATGTTGATCAGTCGGACTGCTTCGATCGGCTCGCGCGCGAAGTAGGGAACTTCATCCTTCTTGCCGTTGCCGTTCGGGTCTTTCTCGCGGAAAGCCTTGAGAACGGCATAGAGTTCGTCGACGTTTTCCGGAACCTTCAGGCCCAGTTTGTCGAGCCAGTCCCGGCGGATGAACCAGGCACGCGAGAACTCGCCTTCGGGCACGTAGGGGATGAAGTAGATGTGACCGTCAGGTGCGCTGATGGCCTGGCGCACGATAGGATGCTCATCAAAGAACTTCTTGAGGTTGGGGGCGTTCTCCTCGATCAGGTCATCCAGGGGCATGAAGGCGCCCTCCATGCCATAGCGAATGAAGTCGTCCTTCAGCCCGCCGGTGACGTCGCCGCCAACGATGTCCGGCAGGTTGCCGGAGGCCATCAGCAAGTTGAACGCATCCCGGCTGCTGCTGGTCGCAAGCGAGGCGACATTCTTCACGTGGATCCCGGTCCATTCGGCCGCCTTCTTCTCGACGGGCCAGTCTTCCGTGTAGACGTATTTGTCACGGAAATGGAAATGGATCGTCAGCTCGAGCGGGTCGTCCGTAATCTTCGTCGAAGCGTCTTGCGCATAGACAGGGCCCGATTGCAGCAACGCACAGGTGGCAAGCAGCGCCAACGTGTCTCGAATATATCTCATTCCATTCTCCTCCTTAAACAGAACTGACTGAGACGGCCGTTATTCCTTCACGCCGCCAAGGGTGATGCCCTTGTTGAAGTATTTCTGGATGCTTGGATAAATGAGCAGCACTGGGATGATCGAAGCGATCATGATCGCCGCGGTGACGGTCTCGAACGAATAACGAGACGTCAAAAGGCTGCTTGCGAACTCGTCGTTGGCGGTAAGATCGACGATGATCCGCTTGAGGTAGAGTTGAAGCGGGATCTTCTCCTCGCCGCGCAACAGCACCATGGCCCAGAAGTAGCTGTTCCACCTGGAAACGATGCAGAACAGCGCGACCGTGATGATCGCCGGTTTGGACAAGGGGATAAAAACCTTCCAAAGCAGCTGGAACTCGCTGGCGCCATCCATCTTGGCGGCCTCCTCGAAGGATTTCGGCACGGCCTCGAAGAAGTTGCGCAGCAAGATGACGTTGAAGGCGTTGCAGGCAAAACCGATGATGATGCCCAACCGAGAGTCGAGCAGCCCGAGATCCCGCATGTTGAGGAAGAATGGGATCATGCCGGCGTTGAACCACAGGGTGAACGCGACCATCATGTTGAGGACCTTGCGCCCCCTTAGGCGGGCACGCGACAGCGCATAGGCGCCGGGGATCATGATCGCGAGGCTGACCGCCGTGCCGCCGAAGGTGTAGATGAAGGTATTGCCGTAGGCGATCCAGAAGAGCCGATCCGAAAGAACGAATTCGTAGGCCGCAAGTGTCAGGTCCTTCGGCAACAGCACGACCTGACCCGAGGTGACTGCGGCACCCGACGAGATCGATACCGACAGGATGTAGATGAACGGGTAGAGCGTCGAAAGGACGAAGAGCCCGATCAGGGTCGCGTTCGCATATCCGAAGATCCGGTCGCCGCGAGAATAGAGATTGAAGCTAGCCATGACGATCACCAGAGCGAGGTTGTCGAAACCTTCCGGCTGATCCGGTTGGCTGCGAAGACGAGAGCGAAGGCGATGACCGCATTGAAGAGGCCGGCGGCGGTGGCAAGGTCGTACTGCGTACCCTGCAGACCCGTCCGGTAGACGTAGGTCGAGACGACGTCGGCGGTGCGGTAGGTTGCCGGCTGGTAGAGCAGGATGATGTATTCGAACCCGACCTCGACGAGGTTGCCGATGCGGATGATCAGCATGATGATGATCGTCGGAAGGATGCACGGAAGCGTGATGCGCCACATCATCTGCCAGCGCGATGCGCCATCGACCCGGGCCGATTCATAGAGCGTCGGGCTGATGCCGGCGATCGCCGCGAGATAGACGATCGATTCGAAGCCTGCTTCCTTCCAGATGTTCGATCCGATGAAAACGGTACGGAACCATTCCGGCTGGGTGAGGAAGTAGACCCGGTCAAGGCCGAGGCTCGACAGGATGAGGTTGACCACGCCTGTCGTGGGAGACAGCAGGTTGATCACAATGCCCGCGACGATCACCACGGAGATGAAGTGGGGCAGATAGACGATGGTCTGGGAAAACCTGCGGCCCAACTCGCTCTGGAGCTCGTTGAACATGATGGCGAGCACGATCGGTACGGGGAAGGCGAAGATCAGCCCGAGGCCGCTGATGGTGATCGTATTGACGAATGCGCGGATGAAGATCTGGTCGCCAAGAAGGGTGCGAAAGTTCTCAAGACCCACCCAGGGACTTCCGGCGATACCGCGGAACGGACTGAAATCCTTGAACGCAATCTGCAGCCCTTCCATGGGCTTGTAGAGGAAGAGCATAAACCAAAGGAGCATCGGAAGGATAAGCAGGTAAAGCTGCCAGTCTTTCCGGAGGTCCTCGCCAAGGCGCTTGAAATATCCGGCGATCATCGATGTCATCCTCGCCTCACGCATGACCGTTGACGGCTTTGCCGCTCTCGGCGTCGAAAACATGGAGACGGCCCACCGGTATCTGCAGCTTGCCGATCTGCGAGAGCGCCTCGACATCGGCGGGCGTTTCGATCTTGGCGACGATCGGCTGGCCGGAAATCCTGGTGTGCAGAAGAGCCTCGGACCCAAGCGGCTCCACGAGGTCGACTGTCGCGGCGATTTCCTGGACGTCCCCGCTCGCTTGCTTGCCGACCGCGACGTGCTCGGGCCGGAGGCCGACCAGGATACGTTGATCGGCGCGCAGGGATGTGCCGATTGCCTCCGGTAATCTGAGGAGGGCGGCTTCCGCGTCGGCAGCGTCTATGCGCGCCTGCAGTTCACCGTCCACGGAAACGACTGTGGCGCGCAGGAGGTTCATGGGTGGTGAACCGAGAAAGCTTGCAACGAAGGCATTGGCCGGCTTGAGGAAAAGCTCCATCGGTGTGCCGACCTGTTCGACGCGGCCGCCGTTCATGACGACGATGCGGTCTGCCAGCGTCATCGCCTCGATCTGGTCGTGGGTGACGTAGATGCTGGTGACGCCCATGCGTTTGTGAAGCCGCTTGATCTCTGCGCGCATCTGGGTGCGAAGCTTGGCATCGAGGTTCGACAAAGGTTCGTCGAACAGGAAGACTTGCGGCTTGCGGACGATCGCCCGCCCCATGGCAACGCGCTGCCGCTGGCCACCCGACAGGTCCGCGGGCTTGCGTGCAAGGTAGGGCGTGAGGTCGAGGATAGCCGCGGCTTCCTTGACGGCCGCTTCGATTGCGTCCTTCTTTTCACGCCTTACGCGCAGGCCGAAGGCGATGTTTTCAGCGACATTGAGGTGGGGATAAAGCGCGTAGTTCTGGAACACCATCGCTACGTCGCGGTCCTTTGGCGCGACCCGATTGACGAGCCGCCCGCCGATCGAGACCGTTCCGCCGGAAATCTCCTCCAGGCCCGCCACCATCCGCAAGGTCGTTGACTTGCCGCATCCCGACGGCCCGACGAGAACGACGAACTCCCCGCGTTCGACATTCAGGTTTACAGAGTGCACGACTTCGAGTGCGCCGTAGCGTTTCACTACGTCGTTCAATTCCACTGCAGACATTTCAGTTTTCCTCCCGACGGCGCCTACCTCAGGTCAGGCTGCGCCGTGGTTTCCGTTTTTCTGTTGTGGTTGCATTGATCGATTCGATGTAGCTCCACAGTTTCGGATCGCGTGAAAGCTCTGTGATCTTGGCTTCGAGAGAGCCAAGATGCCGGGTCATAGCGGCCACCGCTTCATCCGGAGATGCGGCCCTTATCGCATCGATGATGTCGCGGTGTTCGTGGATGACCTCGCCGGTCCTGCGCACGCCGAACACCATCTTCAGATGGCGCATCCGGTCAATCTCGCCTTTGGCCTGATTGACAAAGGCCCAGACGCCGCTCAGCCGCGCCGTCGAAAAGATCACCCGGTGAAAGTCCTCGTCCAGCTCGAAGAAGCGCGTGTAGTCCTCGCTTGCGACAGCCTCGATCTGCTGGTTGAGAGAGAGCTCCAATCGGCCAAGATCTTCCAGCGTATGCCGCTTGGCGGCCTCTGCCGCTGCGCCCGACTCGAGGCGAAAACGAATGAAGCAGGCCTCGATGTAGCGCTGCACCTCGATCGTCGCGACAAAGGTGCCGCCCTGTGGCACGACCTTGACCAAGCCCTCCTCGGATAGCCGGATGATCGCCTCACGCACCGGGGTCTTGGAGACGTTGAGGATCGCGGCCACTTCCTTTTCCGGTAACGCCCGTCCGGGCAGAAGCCTGACTTCGACGATCAATTGTCGAAGCAGCCGATAGACCTTGGCCGTGGTGTTGCCCGGTCCCTCCTTCGGAAAGGAACGAAGCAATTCTTCAAGGGGTAGGGCAGGAATTTCGACAATTTGAGACATATCATTCCGCAAACTGATATCTTAGTTGCGAGAGTGATGTCTCATGACGCGGTTGTCAAGGTGAAATCCACGTTGACAGTCGACTGCGTTAAATGAAGGCTCCTCCCAGGGTCTGACTATGGCTGTCCTTTTTCGTTCGACAAATTGGAAGAGGCGGCGTCGATCGGCCAGATTCATCTGTGAATAGCGTCGAGACATGCCAAAATCTCCAAGGGGAAGCCATTGAAATCATTGGCATGTCGCACATTCAAATTAGAATGTACCTACATTTGTCTGAGCGTCATAAGCGTTGGAAGTGAACACCTGCCACGCGTCCGTTCGCAGCGTCGCTCGAATACTCCGCGAATAGCGGACGTTTAAATGTCGCCAACTTGTCTGGACCCCGACATTGCCGAACCGGCTTACTGATTTCGATGGCCGCTCGACCTGATGACCAGCGGCAACGGATCAGGCGGTGTCAGTGCAATCAGGGCGACGGACTTGATCATTCATCGCGGTGGGGCTCCGACCGTTGGGTAGGCCATCCATATTTAAGCTCGGTCCTGCAATTCCTCTGCGACTGGCGCCTCAGCGCGTCAGTCGCAGTGCACGCCATCCTGAAGTTTGGCGACAAGGTCCCCAGCTCAAAACCCGGCGAACAAAAGAGTCGTGCTAGTCGGGCAGAGTCTGGGTGGACTAAATGTGCCCGGCCTGTCAAAAGTCCTCGGGGACGCGATCGCCGTTATTTTTAGAACGGGGTCGGGCGACCGATTGACGTCACGTTGCTGCCGCGAGATCACGCTGGCCGTCCTACTATTTATCAGCACTCGAGACTGGTTGAAATCAGCGGCCAATAGCGCGCGATGGCTTCTTTCGGCCCAAAGCGGCTACACTGCAGCACTTCGGATTGACGCCCAAGAGAGATCAATCGGGCGAGACCCAAAAAGCATGGACGGTGGACTTCGATCCTAAGGGCATGGTGAGCCCGGCAGGACTCTAACCTGCGACCCATTGAGCGGGCTCTAACCATCGAGCAACAGGTCCCGCCAGATTACTTCCAACGGCGGCGAACGAATTAACCAAGCTTGAGGGGCGACGAAGCGCTTCGCAAATCTCCGGCGTTCGGTGGGAGGCCGAGCCGTCCCGCTCTCCAAAAGTCCAAGCAGCAGGGCTCGAAACGAAATGACTTCGCCCTCGCTGGCCAGATGCTTGAGCGTGGCGACATCGTCGTTGGTTAGGAGGGCCGCAAGCCGACCGCGGCGATCGAAGGGCAGGATGGCGTCGAGCGCGTCGAGTTCTTCAGCGCGTTTGAGGACGGATTCTGAGGCGGGTTCGCTCATTTCGGCAGGCCGTTGATATAGAGATCGCCGTGTGCCGACATCACGCGGCGCTCCGAACCCGGAATGCCTTCTACGGCGCACAGCCGTATCTCGTCGATCAAGCAGGATTTTCCGCTCTGGCTCCGCTTGCCGCTTTGTGTGGTCGCCGACACGTCCGTGGGCGCTTTTGCTGGGCCGCTTCGAGCCACCATGAATTCGTCCTCACGCCGCCTCGATGTCGGTTTGCGAAAAATCGTTGCCCTTGTAGAGGAGCGGTTCTCCCGAAAGCGCCGCAAGAGCATAGGAAAAGCAGTCGCCGTAGTTTGAGGCTGGCCGGATGACGTCCCTTACCATAGCGCCGCCAGGCGCGCCGCGCACGATCGGAATGTTCGGCTGTAACTGGGACGATTTCGACTTCTGCCTTGTAGAGCCAGAGGTCGAGATCGGCGCCTGCGGCCTCCCCAAGTCGAGTTTCGATCACCATGGCAGCCTCTAGGACGGTCGCGGCGGAGATGAGCCTGACGGGGTCGTCTGCAATGCGCTCGCGGAAAGCCGCCGCTTCCGGTTCATTGAAGGCGATGGCGGCAAGGACGGAGGTATCGATGACCATCAGGATGGCAGTCCGTTCTCGTCGTAGCCGAGAATTTCGTCGGCTGTGCGGCTGTCGAGAACGGGCCGAGCGTTCCAGCGTCGCTGGATCGCTTCGAGGTCCTCGAGGAGAGCGGCTTTGCGCAAGTCAGAGCCAAGCCGTCGCAGGCGCTCTTCGAGCGCGCGCTTGGTTGCCAGTGTGATGCTTTCGCCGGTCCGTTCGGCAAGGGTGCGGGCCAGCTGTTCGG
This sequence comes from Ensifer sp. ENS07, assembly GCF_014852185.1. Taxonomy (NCBI): domain Bacteria; kingdom Pseudomonadati; phylum Pseudomonadota; class Alphaproteobacteria; order Hyphomicrobiales; family Rhizobiaceae; genus Ensifer; species Ensifer sp. ENS07. The sequence goes on from NZ_JACVBE010000006.1 coordinate 261,720, forward strand.
TGTCGTGGTCTTTGATGCTCAGCGCCATTCTTGTCGACCAAGGCTCCTAAATTTCTATATTCTACCTATAGCACCGTCGCGCCAGTCGACGCGACCTAATAGTCAATGGTCAATCAGCGATCTGCTACCGTGGAATGCCAATAATGGGCGCTAACTAGCCGATTGCGGCTCGCGCCTTATCGTCTTGCCTGGACCGCCGCTCCCCAAAGCAGGCTGAGTCCTGAATACCAGCAGCGCATCCATGATATGGCGAAAAGCCGCTGGCGTGAGGCGGAGAAGAAAAGGTTTCGCTATGAGGAATCTTCTGGGTATTAGGCAGACCTTTTCGGCCTCGTCCAGGCGGTGGATCGTCCGGATTTATTCTTGCTCGCCCACCGAGATAAAAATGGTCGATCTCCACCGTGCCATCGAGCATGTGTTCGCGCGCCGCCATGAGACGTAGCGCGTGTCCATCCGCTAGGCCGTCGGTTGGCTCACCCCCAGAGCCTCGGCCAGGCGCACCGAGGACAAACCTTTATCCGACTGCAGCATCAGCCACATGCCCTTCAGCCAGACGCTCAGAGGAAGCTTTGTGGAATGCAGCGGCGTGTGGGTCGTCACCGTAAACTGGAAGCGACAATCGCCGCTGGAGCATTGATAGAGACCCGGGCGCGCACGCCGCCTGCCCATATCGCGCCCGGCGATTGCGATCGAGCGCTTGTAACCACAGGCGGGGCAAACTCTTGCGGCCGGCCACACCATGCTTTCCAGCAATCGCCGACACTGCTCCTCATGGCGAAAGGCCACGACCATATCTTCCGCGGTCCGAATGTTGGTAAGCGCTGCAAGCATCTCCGACATTCTCATCTCCTTCGGATCATGCCCGAAGAATCGCACGGTAACCCTTGAGCATTTTTGCTGTCTTTGGTTGATAAAGGCCATGTATCGACTGGGACGGACGTTTCCGTTGGCGCTCAGGCGTTTACTCGACTTGCAATTCCGTCCTTCATTGTTATATGTAGGTAATTACCTACATGGAGGTGCGCCTCATGAGCATCACGACCCTCTCCAGCCGAGAACTGAATCATGACGTCAGCAGGGCCAAGAAGGCGGCAAAAAGCGGCCCGGTGATCATCACAGACCGCGGCAAGCCTTCGCATGTCCTCATGACCTATGATGAATTCGAGCGCTTGAGCGGCAAGCACCGTAGCCTTATCGAGGCTCTCGCTATGCCGGGTCTCTCGGCAATCGATTTCGAGCTGCGCCGTGTTGAAATCAGACCTCGCGAAGTGGATTTTTCTTGAAGTACTTGCTGGATACCAACGTTATCTCGGAACTACGCAAGGTCGGCGACGGCAAAGCTGATGCCAATGTCGTAGCGTGGATTGGGGCAGAAGATGCGGCTCGCTTCTTCATCTCGGCTATCACAGTCCTTGAATTGGAGCGAGGAGTGCTTAGCGTGCAGCGCCGGGATGCCGCACAAGGCGCGCGGCTGCGCTCTTGGCTCGACGGCCAGGTTCGACCCGAGTTCGCAGGTCGCATTCTGACGGTCGATGATGCGGTTGCGACTCGTTGCGCGCACTTGCATGTTCCCGACAGGCGCAACGAAGCAGACGCCTTGATTGCCGCGACTGCGTTGGTTCACGACATGGCAGTCGCGACTCGCAATGTCAGGGATTTCGAAGGCACCGGTGTTGTGGTTGTCGATCCATGGCAAGGCTGACGATCGTCTCAGCCGCCATACTACCTCCGAACTCAGTCCGCTTCAGTTCGAATCCTTTCAAGGCGAGGGATTGAAGTCGTACCCGCGTTAGCGGAGCGGGTATGACGTTATTGATCTTGTTATCACGCCAGCGCCGGCAGCAGTTGGTCGATGCTCTTCTTCGCGTCACCGTAGAACATGCGGGTGTTGTCCTTGTAGAATAGCGGGTTCTCGATGCCGGAGTAACCGGGGGGCATTTTGCGCGCGCTTGCGTGTTCCAGCGCCGATAGCGCAACGGCGTCCCATTGAGACAGGATGTGAGCCGCATCATAGCGCCGGACGTTGGCCTCGGCGTTCGCTGCAAGGCGGGCGCGCAAGGCCTCGTCGGCCATCAGGTTGGACAGCGCATCGGCGAGCGCGGCGATGTCGCCGTTCGGCACGAGGATGCCGTCCTCGCCGTCGGCGATCATGTCGGTCGGGCCCCAGTCGCAGGCAAACGAGACGACGGGGAGGCCGGCGGCCATGGCTTCGAGCAGCACGATGCCCCAGCCCTCGTAGCGGGATGAGAGAACGAAGGCGTCGGCGGTTTCGAGCCAGAGGCCGGGTTTTGCGGTGAGGCCCGGCATCTCCACCCGGTCGCGCAGGCCGAGCGCGTCGCGCTGGGCTTCCAGTTCTGTCCTCCCTTCGCCTTCCCCCCAGATGACGAGCTTCCAGTCAGGATGGGTGTCGGCGATCCTCGCGAAGGCCTCCAGCAGCAGATCAAAGCCTTTTTGTCGGGTCAGCCGGCCGACGGCCGTGAGCATCTTGTTGCCGCGTCTGTTTTCCCAGCCGGCGGGCAGGTTGATGGCGTTGGGGATTACTCTTCCGTGGCGGCGGACCTCAGGCGAGAAGTAGTCGAGCGCCCCTTTGGTCATCGTCACGAGAGCGAATGCGCGCGGATAAAGGCGAAGCTGCAGCCATTTCCAAAGGGGGCCGAAGGGCTGTACCGCCGGGTTGTTGCGCTCGGAGACGATCACGGGAAGCCCGAGGCCGCGTGTCGCGACCAGCGCCAGGACATTCGTCCGGGTCAGGAAGCTCAATACGAAGTCGGGACGGGAGCGGGTGATCGTCGAGCGCAGACGATAGAGCCGTCGAGCCACCAGCCATGCGGCACGCAACTTTGTGGCCTTCTCAGTCGGCACGTCGAGCCGCTCGATGGCGACGCGTGGATCGAACTTGTAGTAGGGTTCGGAGGCAGGCGCTTCGAGGGTAATCACGGTGACGGCGCAGCCGAGCCGCGCCCAGTGACTGGCGACAAGGCTGACGACGTGTTCAGTGCCGCCGGCGCCGAGTGCTGAAACGATGATGGTTATGCGCGCACCGGCGATGCCGGCTGCTCCGACGATGTCGGCACCCTTACCCCTATCCAATTTGGCTTGCCACCTCGCTTTCCCAGCTACTTTTGTTAACAACACCTTAAATTCGGGCGATCGGACTTTCGCAGCGTAGTAAACGCGCTACTGGAATAAGCGGTCTCGACGGGTCAGTGCCCGGGAGAGACACCAAAACTATCCCGCACGGGATAAGATATATCGTGACACGATATAAATAAAGCGGCGTTCGCTCCCTTGTACCCGTGGTCACGAGGCGGAACGGTCCAAATCAGGTCGCTGGAATGAGCAAGCTGTCGGCGGACGAGCGGTCAAGCCTCGGAAAAAGGGCCTTTCGTCTGCAGATTGCCGAGCAACTCTATCAGGCGCGGGGCCATATGACGGATTTCGGTCAGATGAATGGCGCTCAATCGCGTGAGGACGTCTTCAGCCTTGCCGGTAAGCGCCAACGTCTGGCGGCGCTTGTCGGACGGATCGGGCTCCCGCGTCACATAGCCTGCCCCCACGAGCCGCTCGACGAGTTCGGAAGCGGTGTGCCGAGCAACGACGAGGCGCTCGGACAAGACCCCGACTGTCATGGGCACTTCGCCGCGATGGCCTTTGATGGACAGCAGGGCTTGGTGTTGTTGACTGGGGAGCCCCTCCTGCTGCGCTGCGGACGTCGAGAAGTCCATAAAACGACGCAGGATGTAGCGCAGGTTAGCCAGCGCCTCGTAGTCGGCATCCGTAAGTGCGTCTTGTTTCTTGGCCACAGACTTTGACACCAGTACTGTTTCAGCTGGCTACGTCCATACCCGTCTAGGCACCGTCTGCCAACTCCGTCTTGATTTATATCGTATTACGACATATTAGCGCTGCGGTCGATCACACCCACCGTTCCGCCGGCTCAGCAGGTATACCGATGTCATCGAAATCTTCCCATCCGCATCAGCACGATTTCATGGGCGGCCTTGCACGCCGCGAAGCCGGCGACTTCACCACCGATAGGCGCGTGCTCCTGTTGATTGGAATGGCGCTTATCGTCGGAACGGGCGGCGCGTTTGCGGCCTGGTTCCTCGTCAATCTGATTGCGCTTGTCACCAACATCGTCTGGTTTGGGCGGGTGAGCACGCAGGAGGCGCGGATAGCCGACGTGATCTTCTCACCCTGGATGGTTTTGATCCCGGTGGTGGGTGGGCTCGTCATCGGCCTGATGGCGCGCTTCGGCTCGGAGAAGATCCGCGGGCACGGTATACCGGAAGCGATAGAGGCCATCCTGATCGGCGGCAGCCGTATGTCGGCAAAGGTCGCCGTGCTGAAGCCGTTGTCGTCAGCCCTTTCGATCGGCACGGGAGGACCGTTCGGAGCAGAGGGGCCAATCATCATGACCGGTGGCGCCATCGGCTCGCTGTTTGCCCAGTTTTTCCACATGAGTGCGGCAGAGCGAAAGACGCTGTTGGTCGCAGGGGCGGCGGCAGGCATGACGACGATCTTCGGCTCTCCAATCGCTGCCGTGATGCTCGCGGTCGAGCTTCTCCTGTTTGAATGGAAACCCCGCAGCTTCATTCCCGTCGCGGTCTCGGCCTGCGTCGCCATCTCCTGGCGCCCGCTGCTGTTCGGAAGTGGACCGCTGTTCCCGACGCATTTCCAGATCGATTTTCCGTGGTGGGGTATTCTGCTTTGTGCCGGAGTGGGGATTATTGCCGGCCTTCAGTCCGGGGTGCTCACGACTCTCCTCTACAAGATTGAAGATCTGTTCGAGCGCCTGCCGATCCACTGGATGTGGTGGCCGGCGCTCGGGGGACTTGCCGTTGGGCTTGGTGGCCTGATCGAACCCCGTGCTCTTGGTGTCGGCTACGATGTCATTGAAGGGTTGCTGAAAAACAGCCTGCCGACATCAACTGTGGTCGCTATCCTCTTGGTGAAGGCCACGATCTGGCTGATCGCTCTCTCGTCCGGTACATCAGGAGGTGTGCTGGCTCCCTTACTGATCCTTGGAGGCGCCCTTGGATGGCTGACGGGCTTGGTGCTTCCCGGAGATCCGGGATTCTGGGCGTTGCTCGGCATGGCGGCGATGATGGGTGGCACCATGCGCGCGCCGTTGACGGGAACGTTTTTCGCGATCGAGATCACCGGTGATCTCAACACGCTCATTCCCTTGCTGGCCGCCACGGTTGCCGCTTATGCGGTGACTGTTCTTCTCCTGCGACGGTCAATCCTGACGGAGAAAATTGCGCGGAGAGGCCAGCACATCAGCCGAGAATATGGTGTCGATCCATTCGAATTCGCGCGCGCTCGCGACATTATGGTCAGCACCGTCGCCACATTACCGGCGACAATGTCGGTGACCGAGGTCTGTGCGCATTTCGCCGCGGCGGACGATGCACACCGGACCTATCCGGTGGTTAACGAAGCCGGTGCGCTTGTCGGTATGGTTTCGCGTGCAGACGCGCTTCGGTGGCAGCGAGGTCCGGAGATCGGGGCCGACATCCTGGCTGACAAGGTATCGGACGCCTCGATCCCGATCGGGCACCCCGATGATACCGTTGGTCACATCGCGGACATCATGATTGCGACTGATGTTGCGAGGATCCCCATCACCGATCCGCTATTGGGGACCTTGGTCGGTCTTGTCACCCGCAAGGACCTGCTTCGCCTGAGGCAATCCCATAAATCCACTGAGCTGGAACGGCGGCCCTATCTTGGAAGGGTGCGGGGTCGTTGACTGATGTGGTCCGGCGGGGCGCTTGCACCCTGCTTGCCTGCGGCTAGCGGAAGGCCCCGGCTTTTTTTGGTGACCGGTTTACGTATGAAACGCGGCCAGGTGCGCGGGCAGTTGCTCGCCCTCAATGCCGCGTTCCCAACTCCTTAGCGCGACGAAAGAGCTGGTCGGCGAGCTCCAAGTCGCCCTTGAGCTGCGCCAGCAAGCCGAGATTGTAGTTTGCTTCCGGATCGTCCGGGCGGAGGCGGAGGGCAGTCAGGTAGTGTTGCTCCGCAGCAGCAAGTTCGCCGTTTTCGTGCAGCAGAACGGCCAGATTGTTGTGTGCCTCGGCATACTCCGGACACGCACGAATAGCGGCGCGGTAATGCTCCTCGGCCTTGGCCCCGTCTTCGCGTTCAAGCAGCATCGCGTAGTTGTAATGCGCTTCGGCGTAGTCAGGACGTAAATTGAGTGCTTGGGTGTAGTGGCGCTCCGCGCCCGACGTGTCTCCGTGTTTCTCCAGAAAGATACCGTAATTGTTATGCGCCTCGGCAAAGCCAGGTCGAAGGCGGATGGATTCATTGTAGTGTTGTTCGGCTCCAAACCTGTCACCAGCGATATCGAGGAGGCCGGCATACCGCAGCAATGCATCCACATAGTCGGGACGAAGTTTGATCGCCTGACCGTAATGGTTCGCAGCCTCGGCTCGGTTTCCCATGGTTTCAAGGAGAATGGCTAGATTGTAGTGTGCCTCGGGGTACTGCGACCAAAGGCGAAGCGCCTCGTGATAGTGCTGGATGGCCGCGTTTGGATCTCCGTTCGCCTTGGAGAGAATACCCAGATTGTTGTGAGCTTCCGGATAGTTGCTACGAAGCCGAAGGGCTTCTTGGTAGCATCGCAGTTCCTCTTGCGAAACGCTGCCATGTGGATCCGAAAGACCGACCCCTTTCAGAAACCAGTCCTCAGCCGTCAGCCTGTCTTCGGGCCGCGCTGCAAGCGCTGCCCTGTCAACTGATGACAGCCGATAGAGCAGTCTCGTCGGAAGAAAATCTCCTCTCAACTCAAAGTACCCAGCCTCGCTGAACTCGTAGATGGGAAGGTCGACGAGTTCGAGGATCGTCTGTGTGACGAAAAGCGAATCCGGCTCAGCGCTGGATTCCACACGCTTGGCGAGGTTGATCGCCCGTCCTACCCAGGCATCTTCTTCTTCCATCTGGGAGCATTCGCCGAAATGACAGCCAACTCTGACCGGCAGATCTTGCGCGCCCGGGACAGAGAACAGTGAGCGGCGGCGCTGCTTCCAGTAGGCGATGAGCTTCAACGCGAAATGGACGGCCACATCCGCAGACTCAAACAGATAGAGATGACCGTCACCGGTGAAGTTCTCGTGTCGGGGGCCATACTGGCCCGCGAGAGAGCGCGATAGATACCGATACTCGGTGATGACGTGGGTGACGGTGTCGCGAGATACCTTATTCCACACGGCGGAGTGTCGAACCAGGTCCGTGAATACAGCGGCGAAATAGATACTCATACCGTTCACCAGCGGAGCGCGCTATTATTTAGAGGATGCGCATATTGACGAGGGTTTGACAACGCCTTCGCTGAAGCTGAAAGGGAGCCTCATCATGCCACAATATATGGTCGAGCGACACTTGCCGGGCATCACACCAGAGCAGCTCATGGCCGCCGCTGGGCGCGCAAAGGCGGTGACCGCCGAGATGACGCAGCAGGGAAAGCCCGTGCGCTATCTGCGCTCGACGTTCGTGCCGTCGGAGGAAAAGTCCTTCTGCCTCTTTGACGCGCCCTCAGCCGAGCGAGTGCAGGAGGCGAATGAGCTCGCGCAAATTCCGCTGTTGAAGATCACCGAAGTGGCGCACATCGCCTCAGAAGATTTGGCCTGAAACCGAGGTTGGCGGCGTATGTCGCCGCAAGCCTCGAAGGCTGATCCGGGAGGCGTGGTCCTGAGGCTTTGTTTGGACACTCTCCCCACACAGCCGTAAAATGTGGCAAGATATTTGGCGGAGAGCAGGCATCAGCCATGGACCTTCGGCGAAGATTAGCTGCCATCGTAGTGGCCGACGTGGCTGGTTATAGTCGGCTGACCGGCCAGAACGAAGAGCTTACTCTTGCCACCTTGAAGGCTTATCGTGAGATCATTGATGGCCTGATCGCACGTCATGAAGGCCGCGTCTTTGGGAGCGCTGGCGACAGTGTTCTCGCGGAGTTTGCGAGCCCTGTCGAGGCAGTGCGCTGTGCCACCGAAATCCAACTGGAGATCGACGCCCGGAACACCAACTTGCCCGAGCCGAGCCGTATGCGATTTCGTATCGGCATCAACCTCGGTGACGTGGTGGCGGACGGCGACAATCTTCTGGGCGACGGAGTAAACGTCGCTGCACGCTTGGAGGCGCTTGCACCGGCCGGCGGGGTATGCGTCTCCGAGGCGATCCATGCCCAGGTTCGCGATCGGCTCGCCCTGGATTTTGTGGACCTTGGTGAGCACAAGGTGAAGAACATCGCTCGGCCTGTGCGTGCTTATCGTGTGCCTCTTGTGTCGGAGGAGCGTATCAATTCACCCTTCCGTGGCCTTGACGCCTTTGAGTTCGAACACGCCGATCTCTTCTTCGGCCGTACACACGCTATCTGCCTCTGCATCGACCGGCTGGAACAGCTAGCGGCGAACGGCAAGTCTTTCTTGCTGATCTATGGAATGAGCGGGTCAGGCAAATCCTCTCTCCTGCGTGCGGGGCTACTCCCTACGATCACACGACCTGGCGCGGTGGCGGGCATCGCTCTGTGGCGGCGTTGCCTGTTCCGGCCGTCAGAAGGAACCGACGCGATCGCGTCATTGGCCGCCGCATTGCTTCGTGAAGATGCTTTGCCGGAATTGGCGCAAGAGACAACGGTGACGGATTTGACGCAGTACCTTCGTAGCGCACCCGAGCGCGCCCTTGGGATGATCCGCGCCGCACTTGCCAAAGCTACTATGCCTGCGCACGCCAGTGCACAGGCGCGGTTGGTGGTCGCTTTAGATCAAATGGAGGAGTTGTTCACGACTGAGGCGGAGCCGATGTCCCACACGGAACTAGTGCGAGCGCTCGCGACGTTTGCAGGAAGCGGGTTCGTTTGGGTGATTGGCACGATCCGGTCTGATTTTTTTCACCGCTGCAGCGAGGTTCCCGGTTTCTGGACGCTGAAGGATGGGCTCAGCAGCTATGAACTGTTGCCCCCGACTGGCCCGGAAATCGCTCAGATCATCCGCGAGCCGGCACGCGCAGCCGGTTTGCGTTTTGAGGAGGACGCAGATCAGGGGCGGCTCGAGGACGTGCTGCAGGAGGCAGCGGTTGCAGATGCCAGATCATTGCCCCTTCTCGAATTCATGCTGGAAGCGCTCTTCCAGGCAGGCCGAGAGCGCCGTCTGCTCACATTCGCGGCGTATAGAGCGCTTGGCGGCCTTGAAGGCGCGATTGCACGTCGCGCCGACGAGGTAGTCGGGTCGCTTCCCCCTGACGTACAGGATGCCTTGCCTGCCGTGCTCACCGCTCTGACTACAGTACGCCTCGGCGAAGAGGCGATCACGGCGCGTCCTGCCTCGCTCTCGCAATGGAGCGGCCGGCCGGCGCAAATCGTTCTCGTCAACGCCATGATGGCCGCCCGGCTCCTGGCCAGCGACGAAAATCCTGCGGGCGATGCAGTTGTGCGCGTAACACATGAGGCGCTTCTCACTCGCTGGCCGCGAGCGCGGGACATTGCGTATGCGAACCGGAATTTCCTCGAGACACGTGAGCGCGTGCAGGCGGATGCTCGCCTATGGCTTTTTGACAACAAGAACCCAGACCTTCTGCTGCCCCCCGGCAAGCGGTTAGCAGAGGGCGAAGAACTTCTGTCGAGACGTGACGAGGTCGAAGACGAGATCGTCGCCTACGTCGAAGCCTCGTTGCAGATGCACCAGACCAGGCTGGAAAAAGAGCGTCAAGTTGAGCGCATGCGCATAGAGGCGGAAGAGACCACGAAGCGAGAGCGTTTGGAAAGTGAGGCTGAACGCCGAAGCTTGGCGGCCGAGGCCGCGATACGCCTTGCGCGGCGCACGCGTTACGCAGCCGTCATCGCGATAAGTTTGGGCGTCATCGCCGGTGCTGGTGCGATCGCCGGATTCCATGGGCAACACGAGGCGAGACGACAGGCTATGGTGGCGCAAGTCAATGCAGACCAAGCCCGTGCAGCGGAGCGGAAGGCCATAGAGGCGCGTAACCAGGCGCTCCGCAATCAATCCCTTTCCCTCTCGCTTCTTTCTCAGCAGACCGCTATGACCGGCGACACCGAAGCCGCCATTCTGTTGGCGCTGGAGGCGTTACCGAAGGACGTTGCTGCCCCGGAACGGCCCTATGTGAAAGAAGCGGAATTTGCCCTTTACCAGGCGCTGTTCCAGCACCATCAGACCATGATATTCCGCCATGATGCTGGCGTGACTTATGCCGCTTTCAATGCAGGCGGAGACCGTATCGTAACGTCGTCTTACGACCGGACCGCGCGCATCTGGAACGTTGCAAACGGGACGGAAATGGCCGTCTTGAGGGGCCACCAGGGCGCGGTCGAAAGCACTTCCTTCAATCCGGACGGCAGTCGTGTCGTGACGGCCAGCCGCGACGGCACGGCGCGAATCTGGGACGTCGCGGCAGGCAAACAGATCTTCGTCCTTCCCCAGCCTGGCCACGTTCACACCGCGATGTTCAGCCCTGCCGGCACGCGGGTGCTCACCGGATCGGATCAAGGAGCTTTGACTATCTGGGATACAAAGACCGGCGGAAGAACTGAAATCGCTGAGAGCTTCGGGACAACGTCGGCTGCGTTCAGCCCTGATGGTCTGAGTGTCGCGGCCGGCAACGGGCATGAACGTTCTGTTCGCATCTGGAGGATTGAGAACCGTCAGTTAATCAGAAGCCTGGACAACCAGTTTTGGCCCGATGAGGTCGTATTCAGTCCCGATGGCAGCAAGATCCTGGCAGCCTTATGGGGCACAATAACATGGACCATGGCGTCCCGCCTTTGGGATGTGCCGAGCGGAACCCTGATTGCGTCACTCCTCGGTCACACCAGCGATATTCATGGTGGCACCTTCAGCCATGACGGCCGCTATATTGCGACGGTCTCCCTCGATGGCACGGCGCGTCTTTGGGATGGCATATCCGGCAATATGCGTCGCGCGCTGGGGCAGGAAACCGGTGGACTCAAGCTGTCTGCTTTCCAAGCCGCGGATGGCGACCAGAAAATGAATTGCGCATTCAGCCCTGACGACCGGCTCCTCGCCACCGCTGCAAAGGAGAATGCGGTCCGCATATGGGATGTTGAGAGTGGCACTGAATTCGCGACTATCAGAGGACATCGTGGGCCAGTCACACACGTGGCTTTCCGTCCCGACGGTAGTGGTCTCCTTACGGCCTCGTACGACGGTACGGCCCGACTGTGGGACATCGATGGCGTCCTGGCGACTACCTTACGACACCAACACCGACCGGCGTTTGCTGTATTCAGCCCGGATGGAAAGCGCGTCATGACCGGGGATACCATCGCCCGCATTTGGGATGTGGCGAGCGGCCGCGAGACTACGAGACTTGAAACCGATGGCGATGCGGTCGAGTACGGGACCTTCAGTCCGGATGGCCGCGTCGTCGCGACCGCTTCTTCGTACGGCCGTATTACGCTCTGGGACGCCGAGAGCGGGCGCGCGACACGTCGGTTGGCCGTCAACGGCACGGCAGTCGTCCATATTCAGTTCAGCCCTCGCGGCGACCTGCTGGCATCGGCGTCCGCGGATGGAACGGCGCAGCTATGGAACACGTCGACGGGTGCCAAAGTGGCCGTTCTGACGGCAAGCGCGAACTTGCGGAAGGTTCTGTTCAGCCCCGATGGCAAGCTTGTAATCACAGCGTTGACAGACGGCACGGCGCGGCTGTGGAGGACGGATGGAACCGAGGTGGAAATTCTGGCTGGGCATCAGAAGCGGATCACGGCGGCCGTCTTCAGTCCCGATGGCGGTCTGGCTGCGACCAGCTCGCTGGATGGGACCGCCCGCGTCTGGTCCACTACAGATGGCAGTGTCGTCGCCACGTTGAGAGGCCATGGCGATGGGTTGACAGATATCGCTTTCAGCCAGGATGGACGATCAATCGTGACCGCTTCGCGCGATGGTACGGCCCGCATTTGGAATGTTCCCGATGGAACGGAGCGGCAAATCCTCAGAGGGCACGATGGCGCGCTTAACTACGCCGCATTCAGCCGGAATGGCTCATTCGTTGCAACGGCATCTTTTGAAGACCACACGGTGAGACTGTGGGACGTGGATGCGGGCCGTCAGGTGATGCTCCTTGACAATCAGCGGGATGCAACGGACACGGAACCAAGTTCAATGAGGCCAGCCTTTAGCTCTGGTGGAACCGAGATCGCAGTCGCTTCCGCGTACCGAAAGGTACAGATCATTCGGGTTTTTCCGACAACTGGGGAGCTCATCGCTTTTGCCCACAGCATCGTACTGCGCGACCTGACCCCCTGCGAGCGAAAGCGCTTCTTCTTGCCGGTTGACGGTCAACGGGCAGAATGCCGGAGCTAGGAGAACCGGGAGCAATGCAAGAAAGTTTCCGGTCGGAAAACAGATCGCTGCCGCTCATTAAATCCGGAACGACGCTCGGCGCAGCTGCAAAGATATTGACGAATTCCACCTAAGACACGGCTTTCGCCACCGACACGAACGGTCGCCGCATCGGACTGGTGACACTTCGCCAGATCACGTCAGCTCTGTCATCCGCTGTCGAGGAGCCACAGGCGGCCGTTGCTTAAGGGGACGGCCGTTCGTTTCTTTGCAGATCCACAGGGCTGAAGCCTTGTGGATCTGCACATGACCAACTTCCGTAGTGCCCGGCACGCATACGCCCGACGCCAGCTTTCTGATGAGTTCCATAAACCGGAAAGCGGCCGCCCCGGTCGAATTGAGGGAACGTGTGAGTTGGTAACTCCGCGCACACCCTACATCGCCGTCTACACGTTGACAGTCGACCGCGTTAAACTTGGGAAATGACTGCACGGGGACTATATTGCAGTCAATGAAGGCACCTGCGAGAGTCTGACTATGGCTATTCTGACAGTACGAAATGTACCTGATGAAGTGCACCGGGCTTTGCGCGTTCGGGCGGCGAATCACGGCCGTAGCACAGAGGCGGAAGTCCGCGAGATTCTGGAACGTGCGGTAAAAGCCCGAACAGCGTATTCGCATCGGCGATACCTTGGCTGAGTTGAGCGGGCGGCTTGGCTTGACCAATGATGATTTTGAAGTGTTCGACCAGATGCGAGACAAAGCGCCGGCGGAGCCAATGAGGTTTGAATGATCGTCCTGGACACGAATGTCGTCTTGGAGGCGATGAAGCCGGCTCCGGATTTGGCTGCGCGCAATTGGTTGAATGACCAGGTAGCCGAAACCTTGTACCTGTCCAGCGTAACGCTGCGGAACTGCTGTTTGGCATCGCTGCGCTACCGGAGGCATCAAGTTTCTAGGGCAGCAAAACCGACAGATCAATCGCGCGGCGGCTGCATAGTGCCTTGAACCTTGACGCACCAAAGCGGTTCTCCCATAATCAAGGTGAACCAAGGAAAGTCAGGCCTCATGACAGCTGCGTTTACCGTTCGTGTAAAAGATGAAACCGCGAGCAAGCTGGATCAACTCGCTGAGAAGCTGGATCGGTCTCGCTCTTATATGGCTGCCGAAGCCATCGAAGCTTTCGTTGAGCAACAGGAATGGCAGCTTGCCGAGATTGAAGCCGGGTTGGCGGAGGCCGATCGGGGTGAGTTCGCCAGCGAAGAAGATGTGGCGAAAGTCGTCGCGAAGTACGTCAAGTCCGCTCGGCAATCATGAGTCGGAAGCGTATTCGCTGGACGATAAGGGCGTTGCGGCGAATTGATGAGATCGGTGCGTATATCGAAAAAGACGATCCGGATGCGGCAGCTCGCGTCGTGGCGCGGATTGTCACTGCCGTGGATGCGTTAGCGGAGTACCCTGCCAGTGGGCGGCCCGGTCGTATCAAGAGCACGCGCGAGCTCGTGTTAGCCGACATTCCCTACATCATTCCCTACCGCGTAAGTCGCGACGTCGAGATCCTCACCGTCATGCACGCCCATCAGCAATGGCCGCGGGTACTCTAGTCACGACCAACCGTGCCGGGTTCGCTGGTCCGCCTTCGTCAGCGCGAACCCGCGCGTCTCGTCGTCGAAAATCGCCTCGAGCAGGAAACGACTGTCCACCGGCATGGTATCCGACTTCCCAATGCCATGGACGGCGTGCCTGGCCTGACGCAGCCGCCGATCAGGCCGGGAGAAAGCTTCATCTACGAGTTCACGCCGCCTGATGCCGGAACATTCTGGTATCACCCGCACGCCAACAGCCTCGAGCAACTCGGCCGCGGCCTCACCGCAGCGGTGATCGTGGAGGCACGCCAACCCGTCGCCGTCGACAGCGACCTCGTCTGGATGCTTTCGGACTGGCGGCTGACCGAGGACGGCGGCAACCGGATGGAGGCCGGGGTGTCCGGCCGCGTCGGCAATACGGTGTCACTTAACGGCCGGGTGTCGGAGGCTGAAGCTTTCCGGTCGGGCGAGCGCGTCTGTAGCAGCGCTTCAAGAGAAGGAGTAGACACCGTGGTCGACGCAACGGGTGCTGCTCCTTGCTATCGAGACGGTAGATCGCTCCACTCTTTTGGAACCGGCTTGCAAATGTGCTCTCCGCACGTGGAGCCGTCTTGAATGGGCCGATGATCAGCCGCGCATTTCTCGTGCAACAGTTTTCAGGCGGCCAAGATCTTCAAGGTGACGCGCCATGTAGCGCGACGCTTCTTCGTTTTTCCCCGCAAGGATGAGATCCAGGAGTTCGATGTGCTCCAGGCAACGCTCGCGTGCGCTGTTGCGATCGAGCATCTGGCGGTAATCGATCAGCCGGCGTAGGCGGTCGAGCCTGTTCAGCGCATCGATGAAGAAGCTGTTCTGGCAGCATTCGATGATCGCCTCGTGCATGCCGCTGTTTAGTCCAAACAGCTTTGCATCCGACACGGTCCAGATGCCGCCGTTGACGAGCCATTCCTGTTCCTCGCGGCAACGCAAAAGTGCGGGGCGGTTCAGCTTGAAGGTCGGCTCCAACAGTGCGGCGGGTTCTATCAACAGGCGAAATCGGTAGCTGTCCTCGTAGGCCTGGAGTGAGGTGAGCACCGGTAGAAATGCCCAGCCGTGGCCTGGCAGTCGCTCGATCCAACCCTCATTGGCCATGCGCAAAAGGATTTTTGAGAGCTGGCCTTTCGTGAGCTCGTAGCGACGAAGAAACTCGCTTTCCGTAATCTTTTCCGGAAGTCGGCCGTGCAGCCGGTCGTCGGCGATCGTCAGATAGATCTGTTCGTCATCCTCCGTTGAAGCCGATTCCCGAGACAGTTTCTCGGCCGCCCCGACATCGGCGATCATGTAGCCGCCGCCTTCGCCCTGTTTCAGGACACCTGCTTCGTGCAGGAGCTTCATGGCGTTTCGCACCGGCGAGCGTGATACGCGGAGCTGTTCGGCAAGCTTGCGTTCCACCAGGCGATCGCCCTCGGAAAGCTTGTCGGTGCGAATATGCGCGACGATCTGGTCGGCGAGGCTGACGATCAGCGGGGTGGTCTGCAAAGCTAAGCTCCCGATTTTGCTCATCTATGCCACAACGCCGCGGCGACGCCAAGAGTTTTTGGTTTTTCTCTATTGCAAAATACCAAGCGGGGGCGTATTTGGTATTTTAGAGGAGAAAAAGACCAAGGCGGTCTGGAGGACTCCAATTCGATTTTTGCTTGCTCGACGCCGACGCGAAGTCGGCGAACGATCTCGCGTGGCCTCCGCCATCTCCTGAACGGTGAGGAAGACATGACGATTAAACTTCTCGTACTGCCGGGTGATGGGATCGGTCCGGAGATCACGTCCGCGACCTTGGAGGTGCTGAAGGTCGCCGCGGCCGCAACGGGCGTGGGGCTCGACTTTGAGTTCAAAGACATTGGCCTCAAGTCCCTTGCCGAGCAGGGCACGACGCTTCCGGATGCGGTGATGAAGCGCGTGCCCGAGGTGGATGGGGTCATCCTTGGGCCGGTCTCGCATTACGAATATCCGTCGCGCGACAAAGGCGGCATCAATCCGTCCGGCGAACTCAGAACGAAATTCGAGCTTTACGCCAACATTCGGCCCTGTCGCTCACGCGACGGACTGACGATCCTGCGCAAGCCCATGGATCTGGTCCTGGTGCGCGAGAACACGGAGGGTTTTTACTCCGACCGCAATATGTATGCCGGTACAGGCGAATTCATGCCGGATCCGGATATGGCCTTTTCGATCCGCAAGGTGACTGCCAAGGCTTCCTCTCGTGTGGCCAAGGCGGCTTTCGAACTGGCACGCCACCGCCGCAAAAAGGTGACCGCGGTGCATAAGGCCAATGTGGTCAAGCTCTCCGACGGCCTGTTCCTGCGCGAAGTGCGGAAGGTCGCGGAAGCCTATCCGGATGTGCATTTGGAAGAGTTGATCGTCGATGCGGCGGCCGCCCATCTCATTCGCTCGCCGGATCGCTTCGACGTCATCGTCACCACCAACATGTTCGGGGATATCCTCTCGGATGAGGCATCGGAGCTTTCGGGAAGCCTTGGACTTGGTGGGTCCATCAACGCCGGTGACGACATTTGCGTCGCACAGGCACAGCATGGGTCGGCGCCAGACATTGCCGGCAGAAACGTGGCGAACCCGACCTCCCTCATTCTTTCGGCCGGCATGTTGCTTGATTGGCTCGCTCACCGTCGAAACGATCCGCGCCTCGCGCGCGCCGCGGCACTGATCGAAACAGCGACCGACGCCGTTTTGCGGGACCCGCATTCACGCACGCGCGACGTCGGGGGAGGCCTCGATACCGATGCCTTCACCGCGAAGGTGGTGGATGCCATTCGCGCCGCGGGTGCTTCGACATCGGCCGCTTGAGGACACCTGAAATCCCCGCAAGGGCAAGCCGGGACTGTGTTCCGGCGATCCTGGAGGAGGGGGCCGAATGGCGGCCCCAGGGATCGAACAACACAGAGACATGGATGGAGGAGTTTCCATGAAGAAGATCACACGACGCGCCTTTTCAACGCTGCTTGCCGCTGCCGCGACATTGGTTCTGGTCAACCAGGCGGCCGTTCCCGCCTTCGCGGACGAACAACTTAAATCCCTGCACATCATGGCGCCGAGCAGCCCGGGAAGCGGCTACGACCAGTTGGCCAGAACCATTCAAATGATACTGCAGGAAGACAAGCTGACGGGACCCGTTGAGGTTCAAAACGTGGCCGGTGGCGGCGGTACAGTCGGACTTTCGCAGTTTGTCACCACCAAACCGCGGCATCCGTCGGCTATGGTCATTGGCTTTGCGCTGGTCGGCGGCGTGTTGACGACCAAGTCGCCCGTGACGCTCGACCAGACTGTTCCGGTCGCAAGACTCATGGGCGAGGCCGATGCCATCGTGGTGCCGGCGAACTCCGATATCAAGACGATGGATGACCTGGTTGCACGTCTGAAGGCAGATCCGGCGAAGGTCTCCTGGGCCGGTGGTTCGATCGGCGGTATCGATCACGTCGCCGCAGGCTTGATCGCCAAGACCGTTGGCGTCGATCCGAAGAAGATCAACTACGTGGTGCATGCCGGTGGCGGCGAGGTGCTGGCCTCGACCCTTGGAGGC
The DNA here is from genome assembly GCF_014852185.1 of Ensifer sp. ENS07. Lineage (NCBI taxonomy): Bacteria > Pseudomonadati > Pseudomonadota > Alphaproteobacteria > Hyphomicrobiales > Rhizobiaceae > Ensifer > Ensifer sp. ENS07. The sequence goes on from NZ_JACVBE010000006.1 coordinate 279,200, forward strand.
CATGCCACCGTTGGCATCAGCGGCTATGAGGAGTTCCGCGCGCAGGTCGAGGCCGGCCAACTTCGCGCCCTTGCCGTTACCGGTGACACTCGTATTCCGGGGCACGAGGTGCCGACGCTGAAGGAGGCAGGCGTTGATCTCGCCGTCATGAACTGGCGCGGAATCATGGCGCACCCGAAGCTTTCCGACGAAGACCGCGAAGGGCTTGAGAAGGCGATTGCCGCCCTCGTCAAGACGCCCGAATGGAAGGCTGCTCTCGAGAAGCGCGGCTGGATCGACACCTATCTACCGGCAGACGCTTTTGCTGCGTTCCTCGCCGACGAGCAGAAGCGCGTCGAGGGCGCATTGAAGGAAGTCGGGCTGCTCTGACCGGCGTCCACCTTGGGAGGTGTCATCATGTTGAAATCGGCCAATTTCCGTATCGGGGAGACAACCCTCGGACTTGCGTCGCTCAGTCTCGGTCTTTTCATCGGTTTCGAGACATGGTCGACGCCTCCCATCGCAGCGCAGACGGTGATCGGGCCAGGTCTGTTTCCTGCCCTCATCGCGACGGGACTGATCCTCGTTGGGCTGCAGCTTCTCTACGAGGCTTTCCTTCATCGCTTGCAGGCGGAGGAATTTCCAGAGCTCGACTGGAAAGCCGTCATCCTGGTGGCTGCTGCTTTCGCGTCACAGCTCGTGTTGCTTGAGAGGCTCGGCTGGATCGTCTCCGGCACCTTCCTCTTCGTCGTCTCGGCAATGGCCTTCGGCAGCCGGACCCATCTGCGCAATCTCATGATTGGACTGTTGCTGACCGCGCTGACGTATCTCGTGTTCGACTATGGGCTCGATCTCGATCTGCCGACTGGCAGCTACATCGAAGACCTGAGCGATCTTGCCCGCGGCTCCGTTTGAAGTCGCGCTCGGTTCGAATGTTGCAACCAGAGACCTAGCCCAATTCTCATAGCCCAAGGGCGGAATGAACATGGATACCCTAGCAGCACTCTTCCACGGCTTTGCCGTTGCCGCCACACCGTACAATCTGTTCTGGTCCCTCGTCGGCGTGACACTTGGAACGGCAATCGGCGTTCTTCCCGGTATCGGACCGGCGCTGACTGTCGCCTTGCTACTTCCCGTCACCTACGGGATGGAGCCGACGAGCGCCTTCATCATGTTTGCCGGCATCTACTATGGCGCCATGTACGGCGGATCGACCACCTCTATCCTGCTCAACACGCCGGGCGAGTCCGCGTCCATCGTCACGGCGCTCGACGGCCACGCCATGGCGCGCAAGGGCCGCGGTGCGCAGGCGCTGGCGACGGCCGCCATCGGCTCCTTTGTCGCCGGCACCATCGCGACGGTCGCGCTCACCTTTGTCGCGCCGCTGATGGTAAAGATGGCACTGCTTTTCGGCCCGACGGAATACTTCGCGCTGATGGTGCTTGCGCTCACCACGGTCACCGCGGTGCTCGGCGATTCGCTCTCTCGGGGTCTTGCGAGCCTGCTGTTCGGTCTCGCTCTCGGTCTTGTCGGGATCGATCTGCAGACGGGCCAGGCCCGCTTTACGCTCGGCATCTCGGAGCTGCTCGACGGCATCGACGTGGTTGTCGTCGCCGTCGGCCTCTTCGCGGTTGGCGAAACTCTCTTCACCGTTGCACGCCACTGTTTCGAGACCGAGGAACTCTATCAGCTCAAGGGCTCCAAGTGGATGAGCCGTGAGGACTGGCGTCGCTCCTGGAAGCCGTGGTTGCGTGGAACGGCGCTCGGTTTTCCGATCGGCGCGCTGCCGGCCGGCGGCAGCGAGATCCCGACCTTCCTGTCTTATCTGACGGAAAAACGCCTTTCGAAAAACCCGGAAGAGTTCGGTCATGGTGCGATCGAGGCGGTCGCCGGACCGGAAGCTGCCAACAACGCTTCAGCCGCAGGCGTGCTTGCGCCTCTTCTGGCGCTCGGTCTGCCGACGTCCGCGACCGCAGCGATCATGCTGGCTGCTTTCCAGCAGTACGGCATCCAGCCGGGTCCGCTGCTCTTTGATAACAATCCCGAGCTCGTCTGGGGACTGATTGCCAGCCTCTATATCGGCAACGTCATGCTGCTTTTGCTCAACCTGCCGCTTGCCGGGGTCTGGGTGAAGCTGCTCGCGATCCCGCGTCCGTGGCTTTACTCGGGCATCTTGCTGTTTGCGACGATGGGTGCCTATACGCTCAACAACAACATCGTCGATGTCGCGCTGCTCTGGATCATTGGCGTCATCGGCTTTGGTATGCGGGTGCTTAACGTCCCGGTCGCGCCTTGCATCGTTGGCTTGATCCTTGGACCGCTCGCCGAACAGCAGTTCCGTCGCGCCCTGACGATCAGTCAGGGGGATGCCAGCGTCTTCTTCACCCATCCGATCTCGCTCGCGCTGATTGTCATCGCTGTGACGCTTGTTCTCGTGCCCACCCTTTTGCGCTGGCGTGCTGCACGCCAGGCAGGCGAAGCCGCAAACCAAGCCTGAGCCTTGCCGTCGGTCACCGATCAACCAGGAACATCGCCATGTCGAAAGTCACATACTTCTCCGTCGACGAACTGACTGCCTTCGCGACGAAGATATTCACCGGCACTGGAATGTCAGAGCCCGACGCAGCCACGATCGCCCGCGATCTGGTGAAGGCCAATCTGCGCGGTATCGACTCCCACGGGGTCTCGCGGATCCCGATGTATGTCGAGCGGCTGCAGCGCGGGCTTGTGAACCCGAAACCCAAAATCGGTATCTGCAAGGTTGCCGGAGCCGTGTCTCTTGTCGATGGCGACAATGGCATGGGGTTCCTTGCCTCCCATAAGGCAACCGAAGAAGCCGTTGAACTCGCGAAAGCCAACGGCATCGGCCTGGTCGGGGTTTACCGCAGCACCCACTTTGGCATGGGTGCGCTTTACGCACTGCAGGCGATCGAGGCCGGCTATATCTCGATGATCTTCACGAATTCATCGCCGGCGATCCCGATGTGGGGCGGGCGTACCACCTTCCTCGGCGCAAGCCCGATCGCTGCGGGCATCCCGGGCGGTAAACACGCGCCCTATGTTATGGATATGGCGATGACCGTCATCGCCCGCGGCAAGATTCGCCTTGCCGCAATGAAGGGCGAGGCCATTGCGGAAGGACTTGCACTCGACGTGGACGGCAATCCGACGACGGATGCGGCCAAGGCGTTCGAAGGCGTCTGCCTGCCGTTTGGCGGGGTCAAGGGATCCGTGCTTGCAACACTCATGGACCTCATGTCTGGCGTGCTCACCGGCGCTAACTTCGGCGGCGACGTAAAGAGCCTCTATTTCGATCACAGTGAGCCGCAAAACGTCGGCCACCTCTTCTTTGCCATCAAGCCTGATCTCTTCATGTCGCTGGAGAACTTCGACGCGCGCATGGACGCGTTCTACGAGCGCATCAAGTCGCTGCCGAAGGCAGCCGGTGTTGAGGAAATCATGATGCCCGGGGAACCGGAACAGCGCCGCGAGGACGAGCGGCTGAGGACTGGTATTCCGATCACCGACAACGTGGTGGCGGACCTGGCGAAGGAAGGTGAACGCATTGGCGTGCGTTTCCCGACCGGCCGGGCGCCCGGCGAGGCGGCCTGATGAACCGCTTGTCAGCCCATATCGGCTACTTGTTCACCGAACGTCCGCTTCCGGAAAGGATAGAAGCAGCGGCCGGCGCCGGCTTCACGGCGATCGAGCACCCCAGCCCATGGCATGTTCCCGCAACTGAAATGCGGTCACGTATGGTCGCAAACAGCCTCTCGTTCGCGCAGCTGTGTGCGGCTATCGGTGACGCCAGCAAAGGCGAAAAAGGCTTGGGCGCACTTCCTGGTCGCGAGATCGAGTTTCGCGAGCGCTTCAACCGGGCGCTCGATTATGCGGTCGCGGTCGATTGCCCCTTCGTGCATCCGATGGCTGGCGTTCCGGGCATTGCCGACATGTCGGCTGCGGCTGAAACCTATCACCGCAATCTCAGCTATGCCGTGGAGCGGACTACCGGCACCAAGGTCAAGATCCTTATCGAAGCGATCAGCGAGGCGGCGGTGCCAGGCTATTTCCTGTCCACGCTCGATCACGCCAGCCTTGTTCAGGACATCTTCGGTCCCGGCAACCTCGCGCTGCTGGTGGACACATTCCATGCCCGCGCGAACGGCGTTGATCTGGTGCCTTGGATAGAGGCCAACGCGCATCGGGTCGGGCATGTCCATGTCGCCGATCATCCGGGCCGGCACGAGCCCGGAACCGGTGCGATAGACTTCGAAGCGCTCCTCGAGGCCCTTGCCGACCAGGCCTACGAAGGCGCGATCGGCTTCGAATACATCCCTTCTAATACCACAATTGAAAGCGCCGCCTTCCTTCCCCGCTGGAAGCAGTTGATCGGCGCCAAGTTGCAGCAGAGGCAAGACAGGAGGCTCGCATGATCACAGCAATCAATCCGGCGACTGGCCAGGAACTCGGACGCTACGAAGGGCATGACGATGCCTTTGTCGATGCCGCCCTTTCTGCAGCCAGCGCCGCCCAGAAAGCATGGCGCAAGGTGCCCACCGAAGACCGGGTTCGTTTGCTTGCCGGCATGGCGGGGGTGCTGCGCGCCGGCAAGGCGCGATATGCCGAAATGATCACGCTTGAGATGGGCAAGCCGATCGTCGAGGCCGAAGCCGAAATCGAGAAATGCGCCTACAATTGCGACTTCTACGCCGAACATGCGCCGAAGTATCTTGCGGACGAACCGGTCGCGTCGAACGCGTCCGAGAGCGTCGTCGTGTTCGACCCGCTCGGCGTCGTTCTTGCCATCATGCCGTGGAACTATCCCTTCTGGCAGTTCTTCCGCTTCGCAGCACCTGCGTTTGCGGCTGGTAACGGCGCGATCCTCAAGCATGCCAACAACGTGCCGCAATGCGCGCTGGCGATCGAAGAGATCATGAAGGAAGCTGGCTGCCCGGAGGGGCTGTTCCGCACGCTTCTGATCGAGCCGCAGAAGGTCGCGGATATCATCGCTGATGACCGCATCGCCGCGGTTACTTTAACGGGCTCCACTGAGGTCGGCGCGATTGTCGCCGCGCAGGCCGGCAAGGCGCTGAAGAAGCAGGTGCTGGAACTCGGCGGCTCCGATCCGTTCATCGTGCTCGCCGACGCCGATCTCGAAGAAGCGGCCGCCGTTGCCGTCAAGGCGCGCTACATCAATGTCGGCCAATCCTGCGTTAACGCAAAGCGGTTCATCGTCGAGGACGCGGTTGCTGATCGTTTCGTCGAACTGTTCTGCTCGGGGGTTGCGAAGCTGAAGATCGGTGATCCCCTTGCGCGTGACACCAACATCGGACCGATGGCGCGCGCCAATCTCCTGAGCGGCCTGCATGCGCAGGTAGAAAAGACCATTGCCGCCGGCGCAACTCTGAAAATGGGCGGCAAGCCGATCGATGGCCACGGCTTTTATTATCCCCCAACGGTGCTCGATCATGTGACTGAGGTGATGACCGCCTTCCGCGAAGAAACCTTCGGCCCCGTTGCGGCGATCATCCGGGCAAGAGATGCGGAGGAAGCGATCCGCCTGGCGAACCAGACCGAATTCGGGCTCGGCTCGGCGATCTGGAGCCGCGACATCGAGCGGGCGCGCAAGCTCGCCCGCGACCTCGATGCCGGCGCCGTCTTCATCAACGGCATGGTCGCTTCCGACCCACGCTACCCATTCGGTGGCATCAAGCGTTCCGGCTATGGCCGGGAGCTCGGGGTCTACGGCATTCGCGAGTTCGTCAACATCAAGACCGTCTGGATCGGCCCAGCCGTCGCGGCAAAGTAAGGAATGCTTTGATGACGAAACCAGCAATACTCCGCCCGCGCGACCTGCCGACGAACGACCGCGGCGGTGGTGCGCGCACCACGCCGTTGGTCACGCGTAAATGCGGATCGACCAGCATGATCAACGGCATCACCGCCTTTGATCCGGGTGCAGCGATCGGGTTGCACAAGCACAATTGCGAAGAAAGCGTGATGGTCATCGAAGGCCGGGCGATCGCGGAGATCGACGGTGTCCAGCATCATCTCGACACGAATGACACGACATGGATTCCGGCAAATGTGCCACATCGCTTCATCAATCCGACCGATAAGCCCATGCGCATTTTCTGGGTCTATGCGTCCGTCGATGCGACCCGCACGATGATCGCAACTGGCGAGGAACGGTCGATCGACGCCGAACACGGCCACAAGCCGGCATGAGGTTCCTATGATCTATGAGGTTGCTGAAATTGCAGTGAAGGCCGGTCAGGAAATAGATTTCGAAAAGGGGGTCGAGCAAGCGGCTCCGCTTTTCCTTCGTGCAAAAGGCTGTCACGGCCTTTCACTCCACAGGGTCCTGGAGAACCAGTCCGTGTACCGTCTCCTCGTGAAATGGGAGACCGTCGACAACCATCTCGTCGATTTTCGCGGTTCTGACGATTTCCAGGAGTGGCGCCGTCTCGTCGGTGACTTCTTCGACGGGCCACCGGTGGTGACCCATTCTTCGTCTACGGCGCGATACGGAGCCGAGTGACCAGAATGAAGCTGCTGGCCATTGCGAAGTTTCTGCTGACGCTTTCAATCGGAGGGGTCGGTGGATGGGTAATGTGGCATTTTCATATGCCACTCGCCTGGCTTCTCGGCGCGATGATATTCTGCGGGCTTGCGGCATTGGCGGGACTTCCCCTCGCCATGCCAAAGTTTGCGCGCCCTCCGATGACCGCTACGATCGGAGCAATGTTGGGGACGTCGTTCTCGCCGGCCGTCTTTGAACATGCCGGTGTGTGGCTCGTGTCTCTTGCCGGACTCGTTTTCTTCATTGCTGCCGCAGCGTCGGTTGCCTACGTCTACTTCCGTAAGGTCGGGAAATTCGACCATCCGACGGCCTTCTTCTCAGCCATGCCCGGGGGACTGGTCGAAATGGTCACACTCGGTGCCGAACGGGGCGGCGACGAGAGGATGATCTCGCTCATCCACGCGGCGCGCATCTTCCTCGTCGTCCTCTCGCTGCCGTTTGTCATCCAACTGATATCGGGGGAAGAGATAGGTCGGAGCGGGTCAAGCTACGTTCCATTTTCAGCCGTTGAGGCCAAGGACCTCGCTTGGTTTGCAGCCGCCATTGGGTTGGGAGTGGCGGCCGGCATTATCCTGCGTCTTCCCGCGCAATTTTTGCTCGGACCGATGATTGTCAGTGCGGGACTGCATCTCTCGGGCGTTTCCGATTTCCAGCTTCCAAGCGTGTTTCTGGCGGCGGCGCAGGTGGTAATCGGAGCCACGGTCGGCTGCCGGTTCATCAACACCGCACCTAAGTTGATCCTGAGGGTGATCGGGCTGTCCGTCGGTTCCACGGTGTTCTTGCTTTCCGTGTCGCTTGGGTTCGCGCTGCTTGTCTCGACCATGACCGGCGATCGTTTCGTCGGAACGGTCCTCGCGTACTCGCCCGGAGGAGTGGCCGAAATGAGCCTGATAGCTCTTTCCCTCGGGATAGAGGTCCCCTTTGTGGTGTTTCACCACATTATCCGGGTCTTGTTGGTGGTAGCCGGTTCCGCCACCGTTTTCCGCCTACGTATCGATCCGTTCGAAACCAAATAGCACGCCTCGCGCCGCCGCTCTGCGCTGCACAGCTGCTGGCCTGACGGCACTGATGCAGGTCATTGCCATCGATCTTGTTCTTGCCGACGACAACGCCGTGGTTATCGGCCTTGCTGCAGCCGGCCTGGAGCCGACGCAGCGCCGCAAGGCAATCGTGGTGGTTATCCTCACCGCCACCGTTCTGCGCATCGCGTTCGCCACAGTTGCCGTGCGTCTGCTGGCTATTATCGGGCTGTTGCTTGCAGGCGGACTGTTGCTGCTTTGGGTCTGCTGGAAGATGTGGCGCGAGCTGCGGGCCGGCCACGGTGACGAGGAGGCCATCGCGAACGAGAACGCGCCCAGGAAGACATTCTTCCAGGCTGCGACGCAGATTGTCGTCGCCGATGTCTCTATGTCGCTTGATAACGTACTCGCCGTCGCCGGGGCGGCACGCGAGCACCCAAGTCATTCTCTATGTCTCACTGGAAACCTCGAACGCCTCGTCATCGAGCTTCGGTCGTGCCGTTGTCCCTTGGCCGTTCTGTGCCATGTTGTCTGTCGCTCCTGATGTGCAACGCACTCCCGTTCGATCGCCCAGGCCCGCGGCAGCAGCGTATCCATCCGGCTCGCGGTCACTTTGCCGGAGATGATGCGTTCCGGCACATCGGCAAGCCAGACTTCGGGGTCAACACCTGACGCGTTGTGGCCTTGCCAATGCCTGCCAAACAGTGGCAGTCTCGTCACCCCGGCATGGGTGCGAGCGCAATCCTTTGGCGTATCGGCAACGCGAGGTACATGCGATGTGGGTCCTGATGTACGTCTTCTCCTATTCAGTCAATCCCGTTTCTACGAACGACCGCGCGGAATGGAGGGTTGTCCCAACTGTGGTGTTTCAAGAGTTTTCGAGCGAAGAGCGCTGCATGGTGGCCAAAACGAGACTAGAGGCCAGCTTGAAGGACGCTGGAACCAAGCTAAAAAGTGGCTTGGAGGGTTTAAAGAGCTCAGGTGTGGCAAGTCCCGAGCAGATCATCATTGCCTATAACGTGGAATGCCTTCCGAAGTAGCAATGAACGACGAAGGGCTCCGAAGCGCGTTCTGTCGTCTCGTGCCGGTCCACGGGCGCCCGGTTCCTTGTGCATCCCATCTAGCACGATGGGTTCGTGTCCCTTTGGGGGCGCCTTAACGCTAGACGCCGTCATCGCATGTGATCGATCGTTTCCAGAGCTATGCTGCGGCGTTCGTTTCGAATTTTGTTGTGCAATTGGCTAATACGCAGCACACTTTGAAGCTGGGAAAAAGCCCGACGGCGCGCCTTCACTGTCTCGTGCTGCCCCCTCGGTTACCCGCGTAGCAAGGACACCATCGAACACAGCGTGGTTGAGCTGTCATCGCCGTTCGTTTGTCAGTCGAAATGCACCTTGTTTGTTCCTACAACCAGCTTTTCGCCATACGCATTTTTGCTTACTTGGAGCTAATTAGACATATCGCTATCATCACTTCTCCCGTGAAAGCGGTAGCTCATAGAGGTAGGCCAATATGGCTATTCAGTTTGACCAGTCAGCGGTCTTGCTCGCAACCGAACAGAGCGGCACCCTCCATAGGATATTTGATCGCATTTGCTTCGAAGCGAGCATTCCGCGCGATGGTGATCGCGCCTCACGCTTAGCTAAATTCTTGATGGATGAATTCAAGGTGGGCAACAAGGATGAATGGGCGTTAACCGAATGCGGCCGCTGGTTCTGTAGGCGGGCGGCCCCCATCCGACCTCCATCTAATAGCCGCCTCGATCCGCACTACGATTTCCAGAGTTGGATCCCATAGCGCGGTGCATACCCGGCGCAGGACTACGCAGCGGGACGTCGATCGGGCAGTGGCCATTGTGCTAGCAACCAAGGCGTTGGTCGATCGGAGCACCGCATCGTTGGATCTACTACTGGCGCGGGCCCGCGCCGAGCCCAATGATTTTCGTGAGCTAACGGGAAACGTACTCGAGAACGCGCCGAAATGGGCTGAGACTCTCGTCGGCATACTGGCTCAACGTCAAGAGAGTTCTTCTTACCTCGTCATCGAGGATGACTAGGTTTCGCGATCGTTTCAGAAATCGCTACCGTCTACGTTCTGAAACTCGTTCTGGAAAATCGCGCAGAAGGCGGATTTCGAGCTGAAGTTTTCTTTCTGAATGCGCGCGCGGCGCTACAGGAAGGTTGAACTCAAGTTGGCTCCCGGTTCTCCAGGGTATCTGTCGCTCTTTGAAGCTGTTTCTGGCCAGCCTTGTGTTTAAGGAGGTAAGCATTGGTGGGGGGGCGCTTGTTGCCACTATAGTGTTGGTTGGCGCCGATCCCTGCGTAGTAATCTCCGTCGCATTCTTGTGCAAATGCAAAAGAGGAAAGGGGAGCGGCGGTTGCTATGGAGGAGATGATCGCCGCAAACAGAAGTCTACCTCTCTGATTCATTGCGGCCTCCTAGTGGCGGTTATCACGCGCTCGTTCCTACACTCTCCCAGTGCTTGACGGACCGTCCGATATCTTCTGCTTTGCCCGGGCGAAACGTTGAAGACGGTAGAATTGTCGCTAAGCCGTTCATGCGCTCGCGAGACATCGAATAGTGCGAGCACAAACGGGCAATTTCGAGACGTGTATTGGGAGCGCGGTATCTAGAACGAATTGGTCCGCTCCGATGGCGGCGTTTGCGTTAAGGCGCACAGCCTACGCACGAGGTAGCGGCCGGATAACGGCTGCCGCCCTTCCAGCGAGCGCACCAACGTTCCACGCTTGAGCGCAAACGCGGTGCCACGTAGCCGCCAAACCTGTGCAAGGCAAGGACGTTCAGATCGTCTCGTCGTCTTCGCACACCTCTTCGAGATCGATGCGGTCCAAAATGTGTGAAGGTCTCCACTGCAATCTGCAGTGACATTCCACTTGTCATCGGGATCGAAATGATCGATGAAGGGCACGATCTGTTCGGTGCTCGGCCCCAGGTCCCGTTCGTAGATGATGCCCTGCTGGTTGACGACGAAGGTCTTGACGCCGGTCTCGGCATAACTGACCGGCCAGGCGATCAAGGCAAAACCACCGATCATGTTGCCGTTGATGACATAGTCATAACGGCCGCCGGCGATGTTGTCGCCTTGCGACGTCAGGATACGGAAGCGGTAGCCGAAATAGCCTTCGCCGGCCTTCGCCTTTTCCAAGGCCGCCTCGCTGATCGCGTCGCCAACGGGGCTTTCGCCATCGCCCTGATCGGCCGGCCAGTAGAGGCCGTCCGTCTGGCCAGGTGTGCTGATCAGCTTCTGGGCGTATTCGAGCACGCCATCGGCGTCGCGATCCTGCGAGGCGTATTCCTTCTGGGCATCGACATGGGCCTGTACCGTGTCGATTGCCTCCAGTTCGTTCTCGCCGACGCGGCGATTGACGATCTCCTCAAGCCCGACATAGGTGTCGAAAGCCCATTTTCCGTCGGGTCGGATGGTCATCGGGATGGCGCCGCCGAGCTCCGTTCTGCAGATGAACGGTTTTTCGTGTTTCGGGTCACGAGTTGGTGTAATTTAAGTGACAACTTTCAGCTGAGGTCACCGCACGGATGGTTTCAGCGAAATGCCGCGTTCGGAGGTGGCAGAACGTGCCATCCGCCGCTGGCGGGACCACGAATCCGCGAATGGTTAGGGAGCAAGACCCAGCTCGCCTACGATGACTTGACGAGCACCGAGGAGAAGAGCCAAGGCCCGACAGTGAATGCCAGTTGACGCTGGGCCGTAGAAACGATGGAAAGAGACCGACGGCCGCGCGAATGACCACAAGAAGGCAGCACTGAATGTCTTTAAACGCGCTTGCTTGTTCCATTCGGCTGACGCTAGCCCCAGACGAAAGCCGTTTATCGTTTTCTGCGAATGCTTGCCTGGGAGGGCACTATGGAAAACACCTGGTCAACACTAGAGGCGGAATATCAAGGCAATGACATTAATGTAATGTCCACCAACCCGCTTCTTGGCCGCCTCGAGTTGGTGGCCGAGCAAGAAGAGATCGTTGAGGTCTTGTTGGACCGCGCCACGGCGGAACAACTCCTCTCCGCACTGATGCAATTCCTTTCGCAGGGCGAAGGAGAGGATGCGTAAGGTCGAGTGCGGCTTAGCCAACGACATGCGACCACATCGGTACAAGACCTGAAAACTGCTCGGTGTCGAGGGTTCGTATCCGATGAAGACGAGCGATTTTGACGCCTGACCGCTTTGAAAGGGCGGGTATGGCGTTGTTGGATGCACTTCTTGGCGCCGCCGTGGAACAAGCGGGGTGTTGTCCTTGTAGAACAGCGGGTTTCTCGATGCCGAAGTAGCCGGTGCCCTGGCCACGCTTGGAGAGCAACACCTGCTTGACATTCCAGACTTCGAATACCGGCATGCCGGCCATTGGCGAGTTGGGGTGGAGCCGATGTATTGAAGGCGAGGGGGCCGCGAAACCTTTTGGGCCGCATTCGCCATGGCCCTGACAGCGGGCATCGGAGCCGTGGTCGAGACGGTGGCCTGAGGGACGTCTCAACCATTACACCATCGAAACGGCGAAGTACCCGAAAGCGGTTTATTGGCCGCTGTCGGGCACTATTGTCGTTCCGGCGATCATTCGGCACGTTTGCGACCCGTGATCATCGCGCGGACCAGATTTTCCTTATGCTCGATGCTGGCGAGTACAACGCCTGCGACGTGCAAGCCAATAAGACCAAGGGTCAGGTTCGCCAGCAGTTCATGCGTCTCCTCCACCCACGCGACACCCCAATAGGCGTCGGTGGTCATCATGTATCCGGTTGCGGCGATGCCGGAGATCGAGATGAGAAGAGCTATCACCATCGCGCCTCCGGCCGGGTTGTGGCCAATATAGCGTTTGGCTTTCAGTGCTATGCTGTCCAGAAGAAATCTAATGGTTGTGACCGGGCTATATATGAAGTTCGAAAATCGCGCGTGGTGAGTGCCGATAAAGCCCCAGATGACGCGAATGACCAAAAGCCCGATGATTACGTATCCCGCCAGGATATGGGCCTTCTTCCACTCGTCGCCTGTCAGGTAGGAGAAGGCAAACAGTCCGACGAGACACCAGTGGAACACGCGCACGAGCGGGTCCCAGACATTGACCGTCGGCGGCGAGCCTGTGCTCGCCGCATCTAGATCCATCGTGCCCATGATCATTCGCTTTCGTTGCCGACCGCAGCGCCGGTCTCGGGGTTGAACACGGTCTCAACCTTGTTGCCCTTGGCGTCGATAGCGTAAACTTCGTAGCAGCTGCCCTCGACTTTCACCCGGCGCACATCGAGGCCTGTGGCTTTGGCCTTTTCCTTGATGCTATTCTCGCTAAGCCACTTGTCCTTGGCCGCGATTGTGCAATTCTGCTCTTCTTCGGCGCGGGCGACGCCTCCTGAGGCGGTGGCGAGCAGGAGGGTCGCGAGGATGATCATCTTCATTTGTCTTCTCCATCAGATACCCAGGAGCGGTTCTGCTCTTCTGGTCGACGTCGAACCTATGGCAGGCAACATGACGACGACCTGATCGCGATTGTCAGGTTCTTGTCATCTGCGATGAGCTATCAGTGTGCGATGTGGTCTTTTCGCATCCTCAGCCTTGTTGCGCTTCTCCTTCTCGGCCTGCCCCTGCTGCCGGGACCAGCCCGTGCCGACGATGACCGCTCACATGGTGCAGGAGGCGCCGAACATCCGTCGCACGATGATCTCAGCAGGCTTGTCCGAGAGGGCCGAATTTACCCACTGGCCATTCTAAAGGCTCAGGTCCTCGCCAAATTGCCGGGCGAATTGATCGATGTCAGGGTCGAGCGTGACGACGGCGTTATAATCTATGAATTCCGGATTCTGAGGGACAGCGGCCAGGTCACCGAGGTCGAGGTGGAGGCCGCCTCGGGCAGGATCGTCGAAATCGAGAACGAATGATGCGTCTGCTGCTTGCCGAAGACGACCCGCTTATCGCCCGTGACGTGGGTGCTCATCTTGCGAAGGCGGGCTTCAATGTCGTGCACGAGAAGAATGGAGAGGCGGTGTTGTTCGCGGGCGAACATGAGGACTTCGCGGCTGTCATACTTGACCTGGGTCTACCCACGATCGACGGCCTCACCATCCTGAAGAGGTGGCGTTCTGCCGGCCGAGACATGCCCGTGATCATCCTGACGGCGCGAGGCAACTGGGAAGAGCGCGTGGAGGGCATCAACGCAGGTGCTGACGATTATCTCGGCAAGCCCTTCCGCATCGCCGAATTGCTCGCCCGACTGCACGCCGTGCTGCGCAGATATTCCGGCCAAGCGAGTGCCGTCCTGTCCTCTGGGCCCGTTTCAATCGACACCCGCCACCGTACGGTTGCGATCGACGGGGTGTCCGTGGACGTGACACCCCTGGAATACAAGTGCCTCACGGTCCTGATGCAGAACCGCAGTCGCGCCGTTTCGCAGATGGAGTTGACCGAACAGCTCTACACCCAGGACTTCGAACGGGAGAGCAATTCCGTCGAAGTCCTTATCGGCCGATTGCGAAAGAAACTCGGGCGGGACGCAATCGTCACGCGCCGGGGCTTCGGCTACCAAATCGCGGTGGACGAGTGACATGAGGTCGCTCCACAGCCGCTTCATTCTCACATCCGTGGTCGTCGTCTCGATCTGCCTCGCAGCGGCGTTCTTCGCTCTCGTCCAGATATTTGCCGAAAGCTACAGCACCCGCATCCAGAACGAATTGACCGGGCACATAAACCGATTGGCTGCCGTCATCCGCTTCTCGGCTGACGGGAAGGTCCAGGTGCCCGAGAATCCTCCGGACAATCGTTTCCTGCTGCCTTATGGCGGTCTGTATTGGCAGATCGACGACCCAGTCGGGAAAGTTGAGCTGCGGTCGGCCTCGCTATTCGACTACGCCCTGCCGCTGCCACAGGAGGCGCACCCGGTCGGCATCATGCACCAGTATCGCCTCGCTGGTCCGGAGGGAAAGGATGTCCTGGTTCAGGAGCGCGTTCTGTTGTTGGTCGCGCCGGAGGGGAAACGGCCTCTCCGCATTGCGGCGGCGTTGAATGCGGATGAGGTCGACAACGCGCGCGCGGCCTTCGCTCTCGACATCTTGCCCTATGTGGGCGTACTGGCCGTGCTGCTCGTCCTCATGTCGATCATCCAGCTCTGGATCGGCCTAAGACCCCTCGACCGCATCGGCCGCGACCTCGAGGCGGTGCGTGACCGCAGGGTCGGATGCTTGGCAGGACCATACCCGCTCGAGGTCCAGCCGCTCGTCGACCGGTTGAACAGGCTGTTGGAAACCCAAGCAGCGGCCGTGGAGAATGCCAGGGGCCGGGCCAGCGACCTCGCGCACGGTTTGAAGACTCCGCTGACTGTCCTTACCAACAATGCTTTGACGCTCCGCGAGAAGGGCGAAGGCGAAATCGCTGACGAGCTCGACCATCTGGCCGATACCATGCTCTCCCATGTCGAACACGAGCTGGCCCGTGCGCGGCTCACCCCGAGCGCTGACCAGCGGAGCGGCGATGCCGACGTCGCCAGGATTGTAAACGAGACGATCCGGATGCTCCAGCACACCGAGGCAGGCGAGCGCCTTTCATGGGAGCCCGACCTGCAGGAGGACCTGACGGCGCCGATTGATCCGCATGACTTTCGCGAATTGGTCGGCAACCTTCTCGAAAACGCATCGAAATGGGCCAGGAGCCGTGTGGCTGTCACGGCCGTCCGGCGCGATGGTTTTATCCGGCTAGTGGTCGAGGACGACGGCCCGGGGGTGTCGCCCCAAAGACTGCCGGACCTGCTGCGCCGGGGTGTGCGTCTCGATCGCCTGAAGCCCGGTTCGGGCTTGGGTCTGGCGATCGTATCCGAGATCGCCAATGTCTACAATCTGGCTCTAACCTTGGAGAATCGCGTCGAAGGCGGCTTGCGTGCGGAAGTCGCCTGCTCCGACCCACTTCCTTCTCCGGAGACCTGATGCCATGGAACATCAAAGCGAAGCTAAACTGAAATTTGGTCTTCTGCTTGTTGCGTTTGGCGGGTTGCTGCTTGGGCTCGGCTTGCAGTTCACAGGCCGGGGAGATGCCGCACGAGTTACATGGACAATCGCCACCGCTCCGGTTCTGGCGGCCCTCCTCGTCGAGATAATCCGAAGCCTCTGGCGTGGGGAGGTGGGCCTGGACATCGTCGCTGCGCTGTCGATGTCGGCTGCGCTCATCTTCGGAGAAGCCCTCGCGGCAACGATAGTTGCGCTGATGTACACCGGCGGCACATTCCTTGAAAGCTTCGCGGAAGGGCGCGCGCGCCGCGAGATGCATGACTTGCTCTCCCGTGTGCCGCGTGCCACGACGCGCTATCGCGACGGAGGTCTGCAGGAGGTTCCTGTCGACGACATCCGGCCTGGTGATCGGCTGCTTGTCCGACAGGGTGACGTCGTCCCTGTTGACGGGACGGTCGCGAGCGCCCGGTCCTTCCTCAACATGTCCGCATTGACGGGTGAATCGCTTCCCGTTCCATTTGCTGAACATGAAGACGTCCTGAGCGGCTCGACGAATGCAGGGGATGCGTTCGATCTTATCGCGACGCACGAGGCCAAAGACAGCACATATGCCGGCATCGTACGCCTCGTCGAGGATGCCCAACGCTCGAAAGCTCCCATGTCAAGGCTTGCAGACAAATGGTCGCTCGGGTTTCTCGCGATGACCCTGCTCATCGCCTTCGCCGCATGGTGGGCCACGGGAGACTCCATCCGCGCCGTCGCGGTGTTGGTGGTGGCCACGCCATGTCCGTTAATCCTCGCCGTGCCTGTGGCGCTCGTTGCCGGCCTGTCGCGCGCGGCGCATTTCGGTGTGCTGATCAAGGGGGCACGTCACCTTGAGAACATGGCCCGCATCCACACGCTGGTGCTGGACAAGACAGGGACGCTGACGGACGGCCGCCCGCAGATCGCGTCCATTCAAAGCTCGCTAGGTTACGCCGAAGACGAAATTCTGATGCTCGCAGCATCTATAGATCAAGTGTCAAAACACCCGATCGCGCAGGCTATCGTTGCGGCGGCCCGGCAACGGAATCTCGGTCTCGTCGTGCCCACCGACGTGACGGAGGCAGCGGGCGAGGGTGTCGCGGGATATGTAAATAGGAGGCGGGTTGTTGTTGGGGGCCATGGCTACGTCGAGGCCCGCGTTGACGGCCCTCCAAACGCCATTCCTGAGACGGCCGCCGGGTCGGTCGTCGTTGCCGTCGCCATCGACAACACTCTGGTAGGGCATATCGTGATGGCTGATCCGGTGCGCGTGGAAGCGGCCGAGATGCTCGACGGACTTCGCCGCGAAGGGATCCGGCGCATCCTTCTAGCGACCGGCGACCGCGCTGCCGTGGCCGAACGCATTGCCGACGGATTGGGGCTCGACGCACTTCGCTCGGGCCTTTCGCCAGACCAGAAGGTGCTGGTCGTCCTTACGGAGCGGAAGAACGGCCCCGTCATGATGGTCGGCGACGGCGTCAATGACGCGCCAGCGCTCGCGGCGGCCGATGTCGGTGTCGCAATGGGGGCAAGAGGCGCGGCCGCGTCGGCCGAGGCCGCTGACGTCGTCCTGTTGGTCGACCGGATCGACCGCCTGCGCACGGGGATAGAAATCGCCCGAAGGTCACGGAGGATCGCCGTGGAGAGTGTCTTGGTCGGCATTGGTCTTTCGATATTCGCCATGGTGGCGGCGGCCTTTGGCTACCTGGCCCCCGTCGAGGGCGCGCTTCTGCAGGAGGCGATCGATGTGGCGGTCATCTTAAACGCGCTTCGAGCGCTTAGGATTTCACCGTGACGGGCGTTGAAACCAGTATCGTCACTGCGCTGCCGAGCGCGATGATCGTTTTCCGGATCATAAATTACCTCCAAGCACAGAGGGGGTACTGATTCCCGTTACGAAATAAGAAATCGAGAACCGTCGCATGGCTGCTCCTAGCTCGCTGTTCGTCTCGTATTATGGGCAAAGCGTCGCGCTATAAAAGAACGTAACAGTTACATTGGGCTGCTTTGCGCGATCTTGGCTGTACTCGGATGTCGCTGGCGATTGGAGACACGTTGCTAGTTGGCCCGCACCATCCAAGGCGTTGACGCTACTGCTGCCAGCGCCGGCAGGTTTCGGCCGCGGATGATATTGGGGCGCGGACGAAGACGAAGCTTACTGCGCTCCAGCCCATTTCACTCCTCTTGCATCCGATGATCGTGGTATAAGGTCTGATGGCCGCATGAACCGGGGAGGGGTGAATGCGTACGGTTCTTTCAATCCTTTCGATCGAAATGTTACTGCTGACGTCAGCGTCCGCCACCGAACCCGACGTCTTTCACAAAGAGCAGTTTCCCGACAACACCGTGGTCAGCCTCAGCGTCGTCGAAAACCAGACTGCGGCCAGCGTGGAGTACGACTTCGACGTTTTCATCGGCGTGTCGCGAACGAGCGACGATGGAGGCAGGACTTACACCGACCCGAGCAAACATAGGGCGTCGGTTCGCTGTGCCGAGCCGGCGGCAATCTCGGTAAGAGGGGTCGAGTACCGAATACCCACGTCCGGAGCCGAGGGGAGCACCTGGAAGGACGATCTCTGGAACGCGGTCTGCACCCCTCCGATTTCTTGATGTGACTCGCTAGCTTTGTCGGGAGGATACCGAGAGAGGCATCCTCCCGTTGGTCACTGGGGGAACCTGCTGGTGGCATCACGGGCCATCCGCGTGACGCACCAGCGTGCATAGATGGGTCCGAGGAGCGGGCCGATAATTCTGCCCGCCACCGTTGCCGGATCGTCGTAGTTGATGAATACCCGTAGCAGGGAGCCACCACCTGATCGATGGATCTCGAATCCCATCCTGTAGGCTCCGATGACAAGGAGTTCCGGCCCTCCCAGCGTCTCCCAGACCTTGCTGACCGGAGGCCGGTGTTCGACAATCACTTCGTCCACGGTGAGCTCCAGTCCGAGCACGCTGCCTCGCATCGAGATGTGGGATCCGACAGCGCGTCCGGCTGAATTGTCGAACGAGTATGACATCCGCCCACCGAGCATTATCATCGATGGTTCCTGCATGTGTGAACCGAGGGTGGCCTGGTCATCGAGATAGTCGAAAAGCGTCTCGGGGGAAGCCGCGATATCGGCGACGGCTTCTGCCGAGCGAGCGTAGCTCATGTGATGTCCCCCGGTTTCGTCGGGTGGTTTCCACGGTAATGGCGATGCCCGCCGTGGCCATGTCCATGAAAGAGATGCATCAGCGGGCAGGCGAACAGCAGCAGGTAGGGCGTAAGCCCCAGGACGTGCTGCCAGTGCTCGCGAAGAACGAAGAACGCGACAATCACCGCGAGCGAGGCAGCGAACAAAGTCCATCGGCGATCCCAGGTCATATCCGTGCACTCCTCAATCGCAGGGCATTGCCGATTACGCTAACGGACGAAAGCGCCATAGCGGCCGCCGCGATGATCGGCGATAGCAGCAGCCCGAAAGCCGGGTAGAGCATGCCGGCGGCTACGGGTATGCCGGCGGCGTTGTAGATGAAGGCGAAGAACAGGTTCTGCCGGATGTTCGCCATGGTCGCATGACTGAGGCGCCGCGCCCGCACGATGCCCTGCAGATCGCCCTTGAGCAGCGTCACGCCAGCGCTTTCGATCGCAACGTCGGTGCCCGTTCCCATGGCGATGCCGACGTCGGCGGCGGCAAGGGCTGGGGCGTCGTTGACGCCGTCACCCGCCATTGCGACGATCCTGCCTTCCTTGCGAAGGCGAGCGACGATCTCACTCTTGTGCTCGGGCAGGACTTCCGCCTCGACCTCCGTGATCCCCAGCTTGCGGGCGACCGCACTGGCGGTGGTCTTGTTGTCGCCGGTGAGCATCACCACGCGCACGCCGTCCTTGATGAGCGCTTCGACCGCAGCCGGTGTCGTGGCCTTGATCGGATCGGCGATAGCAAATAGTCCGCCCAGGCGGCCGTCGATGGCCGTAAAGATGACCGTTGCTCCCTCTCCACGCAGTTCTTCTGCTTTCTGCGAGAGCGGGGAGACATCCACCTTCTCCTCAGACATGATCCGGTGGCTGCCGATGATGAGCCTGTGGCCGTCGACGACACCTGTCACGCCTTTACCGACCGGACTGTCGAAGTCTTCGGCAGACCCGAACTCCAGGCCGCGCTCGTTGGCAGCATCGACGATGGCGCTTGCAAGCGGATGTTCGCTCGGTCGCTCCAGCGTAGCGGCCAGTCGCAGTAATTCGTGCTCAGGCAAATCGCTCGCAGCGACGATCTCGGTGACCTTCGGCTTGCCGTCGGTCAGGGTTCCGGTCTTGTCGACCACCAGCGTGTCGACCTTCTCAAAGCGCTCCAGTGCTTCGGCATTCTTGATTAACACGCCCGCACCTGCGCCCTTGCCGACGCCAACCATGATCGACATCGGCGTGGCGAGACCGAGGGCGCAGGGGCAGGCGATGATGAGCACCGCCACGGCAGCGACCAGCCCGTGGGCGAAACGTGGCTCCGGACCGAGCAGCAGCCACGTCGCGAAGGCGATGACGGCGATCACGATAACGACCGGCACGAACCAGCCGGAAACCTCGTCGGCGAGCCGCTGGATGGGGGCGCGGGAGCGTTGCGCCTCGGCGACCATGTGGACGATCCGGGAAAGCATGGTGTCGCGGCCGACCTTGCCCGCCTCCATGACGAAGCCGCCTGTCTGGTTCATCGTGCCACCGATCAGTCTTGCCCCGACCTCCTTGGTAACGGGCATCGACTCGCCGGTGATCATGGATTCATCGACCGAGCTGCGGCCCTCGACAAGGATGCCGTCGACCGGGACTTTCTCGCCCGGACGGACGCGCAGCTTGTCGCCGACGGCGACCGCGTCAAGCTCCACATCCTCGTCGGATCCATCGCTACGGATGCGGCGGGCTGTCTTTGGCGCGAGATCAAGAAGCGCCCGGATCGCTCCGCCCGTCTGCTCGCGCGCCTGCAGCTCGAGCACCTGCCCGAGCAATACCAGAACGGTGATGACGGCCGCCGCCTCGAAGTAAATCGCGACCGCGCCTTCACCGGATCGGAACGTTTCCGGGAACAGGCCCGGGGCAACCGTTGCGACGACGCTGTAGACCCAGGCGACCCCGGTGCCCATGGCGATCAGCGTGAACATGTTGAGGTGACGGGTGACGAGCGACTGCCAGGCCCGCTCGAAGAAGGGAGCGCCGGCCCAAAGCACCACCGGGGTCGCCAGGATGAGCTGGATCCAGTTCGACGTCTGCGGACCGAGCAGCATGTGCAAGTTTGTGAGATGGCCGCCCATCTCGAGCGCCAGCACGGGCAATGTCAGAACCAGCCCGATCCCGAACCGCCGCCGCATGTCGACAAGCTCCGGGCTTGGACCCATGTCGGCCGTCACGACCTGCGGCTCGAGTGTCATGCCGCAGATCGGGCAGTTGCCGGGGCCGAGTTGGCGTATCTGCGGATGCATGGGGCAAGTGTAGATCACGCCCTCCTGCTGTGGGCCTGGTTTGTCCGGAGCCTCTGAAGACGTCGCATTCTGATTGGCGGGATGATGGTGCTCGTGACCTTCATGTTCGTGGTGATACTTATGCTCGTCCATGGGATTTCTCCGTAACGGTACCCGCCTCCAACAGAGCTAGCGTCCAGCCACCCAGTAAGGGGGCCGGACGTCTCCTGTTTATGCGTAAGCGACGAAGGACATCATTCCCGATGCCATGTGATAGAGGTGATGGCAGTGGAGCGGCCAGCGGCCCGGATTGTTTGCGTCGAACACGACGCTCACGCTCCCCATCGGTGGCACGAGAACGGTGTCCCTCACGGCGCCGCCGATTGCCTTTCCGTTGATGTCGACCACCTGGAAGTGGTGCCCGTGCAAATGCATCGGGTGGGACATCATCGACATGTTGCGCATAACGATCTCGATCCTTTCACCTTGGCGAACGCCAAGGTTGTCGCCACCCTCGATTCGCCAGTCGTAGCCGCTCATGCTGCCCATAAGCGTCAACTCGAACCGACGATCGGCGGCACGGACGGCAAGCGGCGCGGCTGCTGCGAGCCGCGTTTCGAGGTCGAGCCCGACGATTGGACCGGAATCCTTTCCACGCGCTACGATCTTTGCGATGGTGGCGCCCGTCGGCGCAAGGACGATCCCTGTGCGATGCTCAGTGCCCTCGCGCAGCGCCAGGATTGGATGGGCTTTGGCGGACTTCGGAAGTTCAAGCCGGATATCGAGCCGCTGTCCCATGGAGATCGGGAAGCGTGTCCCTGGAACCGGCTGCACCGGCTGTCCGTCGACGGCGATCAACTGTCCGGTGAGCGTGCCCGTGTCGATCGTGAAGGCGGTGGCCGTCGCGCCATTGATGATGCGCAGGCGGACGCGTCCGCCGCTCTCGACGGCGAAGACTTCAGGGTCGTCGAGCGTCCGGTCGTTGGCGAGATAGGCGTCGTACTCGATGTCATTCCGGTCCATGGTGGCCATGCCTGGCATCGCCATGCCGGACATGTGACCCTGCATGTTGGACGCCATGCCCTGCATCATCGCACTGTGGTCCATCCCGTGACCGCTAGAGGAACCCTTCAGCTTGGCGAGCAGTTCTTCGGCAGGCGTGAAGGAGAAGTCGTGCAGCAGGATGACCACTTCCTGCTCGTCGCGCTGCCTGTCGTCGGCGGTTCGCACGATGAGGGGCGCGGCAAGCAGGTTCTGCTCCTGGAGCGTATGCGCATGCATCCAGTGCGTGCCGCCGGAGCCGACCGGATACGTGTAGCGCCGGGTTTCCTTCGCTTGCAGAAGCGCTGCGGGATTATCCGGAACCCCGTCCATATTCCATGGCGGCGCAAGGCCGTGCCAGTGGATGAGCGTTGCTTCCCCGCCTTGATTTGAGAGGGTGACGTCGAACGGAGCCTCCGCGTCGAGCGTCAGCCCGACAGTGCCATCCGGTTGGAGGAGTCCGAACACGTCGGCGGCTTTGCCGTTCACCTCGATCACGCGCTTCGTGATCGCAAGGTTGCGGGCGCCCGCGTTTGAAGATGTTGCCTTGCTGGCCTCAGCCCAGCTTTTGTTTGGATGCAGTGCGGAGCTCGATGCGGCGACCACGATGCCCGACATCAGTCCGCCCAGAAATTCACGGCGTTTCATGTTCATTGACCTCTCGTTCCATGACGGCCAATGCCGACAAAGGTCGCGCCACAAGGGTGCGACCGCGAAGGACCGCCGCCAACCGCGGCTGGTCCGGCTCATCCGATGGATCGAGGAGGGCCGATGGCGGGTCGCGAAATGATGCCGTTGATGGGCGGTTGGGGGGTGAGGTCCCGGCGACCGCCGGACTTCAGGGTGATTTTGCCGAAAACTGGAGTGGGGAACACTGCGTAGCACATGCTGCAGATACGTTTACAACACGCTTTCTGGTCGCCTGTTTTTGAATCGGCGTGGAGGTCGGCTTTACCCTGCGAAGAAACGACGTGTTCGCTGCCGGCAATGTGTGACTCGCACTTCATAGGAGCCGCCTCAGCCATCGGCACGACCAGAAACAGAAGAGCGACCAACATGGCCAGCAATTCTGTTGTGCGTTTCCGGGCTGTCTGGCTGACGGCGATCATGTTTTCGTCCGACACCTCGTGCAGTATTCACGCATAGTGCGCGGTGCTTGCGAATTCCGCTTTGACCTTGATCAAACGGCTCAGCGCTTGACGAGAGGATTACACCCGAATGTGTTCGAATGCGGTTAGCTGGTCCGGTCTCATTCTTGCTGCGGCAGTATCGACTGCGACCGCGCAACCTGCCGACGAAGTCGTTCGTGAGAGGCAGCGGGATATGAAGGTGATGGCGGCGGCTGCCAAGGGCATCGATGCCATGTTCAAAGGCGTATCGCCTTATGATGCAAAGGCGTTCAAAGCCGCCGCGGAAACCATTCGAACCTATTCAGGCGAACGACTGGCGGCGCTGTTCGGAAGCCCTGTCGTCACAGTAGACTCAAAGGCGAGCGCCAATATCGAGGTCGAGCGAACCATATTCGACAAGCTGGCGGCGGAGCTCGGCGTTTATGCCGCGGCACTTTCCCTCGCGGCAGATCGCAACCCGGATGTGATCGCTCCCGGCATGCGGATGCAGGACGGTGATGCGAAGATGGGCGGGCCGCTCGCTAAGAGAAAGACCGCGGCCCTCGATCCGAGGTCCATGCCCGCCGAACATGCCTTCCACACGATGCTGCAGGTCTGCACGTCCTGCCATGCCAAGTTTCGAGTTAAGGACAAGTAGCGGCAGTCGCGGCCAAAGCCCGCCGCCTCTGATGCAGGTTCTCGAGGTGTGGTCAATTAAGCCTGATTTAACTCAAACATTCACAAAGGTGCCAAATTGAAATTTCTGAACGGCTCACCAAGGCGTCACGTGTTCGTGGTGACGGGAGGCGGTGACGATCGACTATGACGTCGGAGCAATCCTGGACCGTTGAGGGTTCGAACAGGGGCCGCCGGTTCGATTCCTATCAAGGCGAGGGATAGCCCGTGTGCTGCCGACTTACGGTCGTCGAGTGGAGAGTTTGCGTCGCTTCCAATGATCTGAACGTCCGAGGAGCCAAGGAGCGGACCTCGGCCAGAGTGACCCGAGCGTCTCAATTGCGGCCGGAAGCTGACTGTCAGCTGCCGAGACGCGGAGGTCTGGGATCAGCCCATGCCCAACGCTCTCGGAATGCTGTGATGACCGCCCGCCGCACACGACCTATGGCACGTGTTGCATTATGATTTGCGTGTGCAGCATCGGCGCCTCGCTGCCGAAATAGGTCTCCAGCAGCGGCAGGAAATCCTCCGAAAGGTAGAAGTCGGTCAGCGCGCGGTCTGCCAGCAGGCGGAAGTCGGCGTCGTTGCGACGCAACGCGATCGCATAGGGTTCATGCGTGATCAGGCGATCGCCGACTTCGAGCGAGGATGGATCGCGCGCCCGCTTGGCCAGGTTGATGAGCAGCACCTGATCGGCGATGTAGGCATCGATCCTGTGGTCCTCCAGCGCCTTGAGCCCGTCCTCATGCGTGTTGAAATCGGCAAGCTTTGTCTTCGATTCTTGGATTGCGAGTGCCTCGCGAAGCGTCCCTGCCGTCGTCGTGTTTGCGCGCATACCGATGACGTTTGTGGCAGCGCGCTCGCTGACGGCGTGAACGGCCGGCCCGTTGAGAAAGAGCGCCTGCAGGTAGCTGGGCGAATCCTTGCGCAGCAGCGCGCTCGCCCCGGTGAGGAAGATCGGTTGTGAGAAGTCGACGATTTCCCGCCTCTTCAAATTCACAGTGATGGAACCGCAAAGCAAGTCGATATCTTCATTCTCTACTGCATCGAAGCCGCCGGCGAGCGTCACCTCAACAAATTCTCGTTTTAGTTGCGGAATTTGATCTTCGATCTCGTCAGCAATCTTGCGGCACAGGTCGATGGCATATCCCACCGGTTCGGCCCCTGGCTGGCGGGTGGAAAATGGTGCTTGATCGGAGATGTAACCGATACGCACGGTTCCGCTCTCCATAATGGAGTTTAGCGTTGCGGCGGTGGACGCCAAAGCCGAAAAGCAAAGGGCGAGGCTCACGAACAGAAACCGCCTCATGCGCTTGGCCATACTTGTCTGAGGGGCACCTGCATGATCCCTATCTCCGGAAAACGGTGTCGATCTCAAAGGCGTTGACCCAGCTTATGGGCTGCCCCTCATATGTCAACCAACGACGCATGGCGTCGCTCGGCCGCATTGTCACAATGGCAAGGTCGACCGGCCTCACGTCGGTCTTTTTTGCGCAAACATGCCGCCACGCCCGATCCACCATATATCTGCTATCGGAGATCGGCTAGCGGATGCCCAACGGCCGGGATTAAGGCGCCAAGCAGACCCTTATCGTTTCCATTTCGCGGTAGGCGGAAGGGTAGGCATGCCTATTTAGGCGCGACCTCGAGGCGCTGTTTTAGGAGCCAATTCCAAAGCTCCGGATCATTTAAGGCCGCCCACTCAACGCCCGAATGGTCAACGCCTTCCAAGACACTTAAACGGGCATTTCGCTTTAGACCGACAAGTCGTTCGTAAAGCACGACCGAATCCGACAAAGGAATGGTGTCGTCGCTGGTGCCGTGGAACACCCAAAAGGCTGCCTTTTCATTTGTCCTACTCAGGTAGTGACGATTCCCACCGCCAGCGATTGGAACGAAAGCCGCAAATTTATCGGGAAACTGTTCTGCCATGGCCCAAGTACCGAAACCGCCGCGGCTGAAGCCCACGACATAGACCCGCGTGCGATCGACACGATACTTCAACATGACCTCCTCAAGAGCTGCCTCCACTTTCTCGATCGGGTAAAGGAGTTCGTCACTTGGATTCTGAGGCGAAAATACCAGGAACGGGAATGTCTTGCCCTCCTCGATCAACTTCGGAATTCCGCTCGATCTAACTTTCTCGATATCAGTCCCACCCTGATCGCCGCCGTGAAGCCACACGACGAGTGGGTACGTTTTGTCGGAAGACGCATAGTCGTCTGGCGTGTACATCAGATAGTTGAGATCATTCTTTATGTTGCTACTCGATGTCGCGGCCAACTGTTCGGCGTGGGTCACTCCCGCGCTGCACATTCCCCATACGGCCGCAAATACCAGCGCTATGTTGTATCGCGTCATTCGATCACCTCCTCCATGATGTTGAGCGTGTAGCCAAATCAACATGGAACCGAGGTAGCGAAACTCAAGCTTTGGCTGCCAAAATGTGTTCGATAAGAGGTTTGACCTCAATGCGATGAAGACGCCTTCCAACGCCCTTGCCCAGCGCTTATCAGTTGAAAAACTTTAGCGCACTCATATTTACTTTTATAATTATATAATGCAAATTCCGCGCACGGCTCAGGAGGTGAGCCTTACCAGCAGGAGGAAATCGCTGTGCGCAATTTTTTTAAACTCGGGCTTCTCGCAGCCGTCGTCGGCAGCACATTGGGATTTGGAACGTTGCAGGCTTCTTCGCAGGATCTGGAGCTAACCATCATGGCGCCCGCCGGTGCTGGCGGCGGATGGGATTCGGCGTCCCGCTCGATGCAGGAAGCCATGATGGCCAGCGGCAACGCGAAGAGCGTGCAGGTCATCAACGTCCCCGGCGCAGGTGGCACAGTCGGTCTTGCCCAGTTCATCGGCTCCGCGAAGGGCAATCCCAGCCAACTTCTCGTCGCAGGCATCACGCTCGTCGGCGCCAGCATCTCCAACCAGTCCCCGGTCGATTTAACCCAGGTCACTCCGATCGCTCGTCTGACCGGCGATCCGCTGGTGATCGTCGTTCCGAAGGATTCGCCGATTCAATCCATGGACGATCTGCTTGCGACAATTAAGAAGGACGTCGCGACGACGATCTGGGTTGGCGGATCGGCTGGCGGTGCCGATCATATCCTCGCAGCGCTCGTTACCAAGGCAGCGGGTGCCGATTCCAGCAAGATCAACTACGTCGCGTATTCCGGCGGCGGCGAGTCGCTTGCAGCCATGCTCGGTGGTCAGGCGACCGCGGGCGTGTCGGGTTACGGCGAATGGGAAGGCCAGATCAAATCCGGCGACCTCAGAGCACTGGCGATCTCCTATCCGGAGCCGATCGAAGGCATCGAAGCAAAGCCGTTGAAAGCGCAGGGTCTTGATGTCGAATTGGTAAACTGGCGCGGTATCTTTGCCGGTCCTGGCGTAGAAGGCGCTGATCTCGATGCGCTTAAGTCTGCAGTCGAGAAGACGGTTAAGTCTGCCGAGTGGCAGGCAATCCTGAAGGCTCGCGGCTGGACCGACTACTATGCTCCTTCCGACGAGTTCAAGGCTTTCATCGGTTCGGAAACTGAACGCGTGAAGACCATCCTTACGTCCATCGGTCTCGCAAACTAACCTGAGGAGCACGCGGAAGTCGGCAAGCGCCGCTTCCGCGTGCGACGAGGACACCATGACCCAGAAAACTCTTCGCATACCCAACCGTCCAACGGCGGTGATCGCTGTCGTCCTATTTGCAATCGCCTTCATTACGTACTGGGATGCCAGTCACATGAAGGTGCGGGCAACCTATGGGATGAGCGCGAGCGCGGCATCGTATTTCGTGGCGATCCTATTCGTAGCCCTTGCCATCGGTCACCTTGTCAGCGCTTTCAAGCCATCGGACATCGAAGTCGAGAGCGCCGACTGGTTGGCCGTCGGCTGGATCGGTTTTGCTCTTGCTGGGTTGATCGGATCGATCTGGATGGGGGGTGGCTTTATCCTTGGGTCCACGCTTCTTTTCGCGCTGACTGCACGGGCGTTCGGTCGCAAGGCCATACTTGTCGATCTCTGTCTCGGGGCCGTTATCGGGGTTCTGGTTTTCCTTCTCTTCAATAAGCTCCTGACGCTCGCGCTGCCGCAAGGCCCGCTTGAGCGCCTCTTCTGAGGTCGCCTTGATGGATACTTTTTCCTTTTTGATCGATGGGTTCGCGCTGGCCATTCAGCCCGCGAACCTGATCTACGCCGCCATCGGCGTCCTGATTGGAACGGCCGTCGGTGTTCTGCCAGGTATCGGCCCGGCACTGACGGTGGCACTTCTGCTTCCCGTGACCTTTAAGCTGGATCCTGGCGGTTCGATCATCATGTTCGCCGGAATTTACTACGGCGGCATGTACGGTGGCTCAACAACCGCGATCCTGCTTAATACGCCTGGAGAAAGCGCATCGGTCGTCACCGCGCTCGAGGGCAACAAGATGGCACGGGCAGGACGCGGGGGACCGGCGCTCGCGACCGCGGCTATCGGTTCGTTCGTTGCCGCGCTGATCGCAACAGCCGGGTTGGCCGTCCTCGCACCCTATCTCGTGAAGATCGCCGTCAAGTTCGGTCCCTGGGATTACTTCGGCCTGATGCTGATTGCGTTCGTGACGGTATCGGCAACATTCGGGTCATCGCCGCTGAGGGGCCTGACAAGTCTGGCCTTTGGGCTCTGGCTCGGACTGATGGGCATCGACCAGTTGACGGGGCAGGCCCGCCTGACGTTCGGTGTTCCCGAACTGCTGGATGGCGTCGAGGTGACAACGCTTGCCGTTGGTCTGTTCGCGATCGGTGAAGCCTTCTTTGTCGCGTCTCGTCATCTCTACAAGCCCGAAAAGCCTATCCCGGTTAAGGGGTCGATCTGGATGACCAGAGAAGACTGGAAGCGCTCCTGGAAGCCATGGCTTCGCGGAACGGTGATGGGCTTCCCGATCGGCGCACTTCCCGCCGGCGGCGCTGAAATTCCCACTTTCCTGAGCTATACAATCGAGCGCAAGCTGAGCAGGAAGCCGGAAGAATTCGGTCACGGAGCGATCGAAGGCGTTGCTGGTCCCGAGGCTGCAAACAATGCCTCGGCCGCGGGCACGCTGGTTCCGTTGCTGACGCTTGGACTACCGACTTCGGCCACCGCAGCCGTGATGCTTGCGGGCTTCCAGCAATACAACATCCAGCCGGGTCCCTTGCTGTTCACACAGCACGCCGACCTCGTCTGGGGACTGGTCGCCAGCCTGTTTATCGCCAACGTCATGCTGCTCGTTCTCAACCTGCCTTTGGTCGGGATGTGGGTGAAGCTTCTCAAAATTCCCCTACCGTGGCTCTACGCAGGCATTCTCGTGTTTGCATCGATGGGCACGATTGCGGCGAACCCCTCGGTGACGGAACTTCTGCTGCTGACGGGTTTCGGTGTCGTCGGATTTGTGATGCGCCGCTACGACTATCCCATCGCTCCGGCGGTTGTCGGTCTTATCCTTGGCCCGCTTGCAGACAGTGCCTTGCGTCGCTCTCTGCAGATGAGCCTTGGCGATCCGATGATCCTGCTCCAGCACCCGAGCTCAGCCATCATGATCGGCATTGCCCTTGTTGCCTTGGTCGCTCCATTTATGTTCAGAGGTCTCTCGAAGTTCCGTCAGGACGAGGATTGATGGCGCAAATCTGTTTGACTGCGCCGGGCGGCGCACATCACTGTGGCAATTCGAACTGAAAGAACAGGACGCACGGAAAAGGTATGGCCAGGAACAGTCTCTCACCCCGGATCAGCACGGACATTATCGAGTTCGTGAAGTCCAACGCGATGCGAAAGGGAGATCATCTGCCTCTACAGATGCTGGCCGACAATTTTCGTGTGTCCCGTGCTCCGATCATGAGCGCTCTTCAAAAGCTGGAAGAGAGGGGCATCGTACGAGCCGAGCCGAACCGCGGCTATTTTCTCGCGGTGAACGGCGAGGCAATCGACGATCTTGAGCCCGAAAATGGCAAAGCTACCAAAGGTGACGATGCGATCTATCTCAGGATCGCGGACGATCGTCTGTCCGGGAGGTTTGCCGAGCGCGTCAGTGAGAATGAATTGATGCGGATCTACGGGGTGCCAAGAACCAGACTTTTGAAGATCCTTCACCGGATCGCCGACGAAGGATGGATCGAGCGCCTTCCCGGCAACGGTTGGTCGTTCAAGCAGACCCTTATGTCGAAGAAGAGCTACGAGGAAGGATATGTGTTCCGTGCCGTGATTGAGCAGCAGGCGATGCTGCTGCCGACGTTCCAATCGGATGCGGACGGTTTTCGCAGGGCGCGAGAGACACAGACGGAACTTGGAAATGGCGGATACGAACATTGGTCGCGGGCCGAGATCTTCAAAGCCAACAATGACTTTCACGAAATGCTTGTCGCGTGCTCCGGAAACGAATTCTTCCTCGACGCGATAAAGCGCATCAACAGATTGCGACGCCTTCTGGAGTACCAGATCACCATTGATCGCAGCCGCCTGCCGAAACAGACGGCAGAGCATCTGCACATCCTTGATCTTCTCGAGAGTGATCGACGATCAGAAGCGGCCGCCTTCCTTTACACCCACATCATGGGCGCCAGCAGGATCAAGACACCGCAAGTGTAAAAACAGGGAATTCCAGGCGCGAAACAATGCGGTCACAATTGAATTGCATTTTATTATCATAAGATGGAATTTTATGGATCGACCTCGCTCCATTGAGCCTGAAGTTTTTCGCTCCGAACACAGAAATGCGATGAGAGACTTAGGATGAGCACGATATCAAAATTCACGGTCAACGAAGTTGTATACGACATCATCGACCTGCCAGCAGAGGCCGGGCAACAGCTTCGGTCGCTTCCATACATCCATCGTATCCTGTTGGAGAACGTTCTGCGTACAGCAGGCAAAGATGCTGCGCGGGCCAAGGCTGCGATCATCAACTGGCTTGCAACGGGTTCGAGCGAGCTGGAGATCCCGTATCTTCCCATTCGTGTCATGATGCACGATACCACTTGCGGCCCTGCACTCGTGGATATCGCGGGAATGCGCTCGGCTCTTGCGGAGGCGGGACATGATCCGGCGCTTCTCAATCCGGTTGTCCCGGTGGACGTCTCCACGGACCACTCCTTGGCTGTAGATGCCTTTGGTGGCAATGCGTCGCTTGAACTCAACATGAAACGCGAGTTCGAGCGCAATGCCGAACGGTATCGCTTCATGAAGTGGGCGACGAATACGCTGACCGGGTTCCGCGTTCATCCGCCCGGTACCGGCATTATGCACACGCTCAATCTCGAGCGCCTCGCGACGGTCGTCTCGACGATCGAGAAAGACGGTTGTCGCTGGGCCGCGCCTGACACGTTGATCGGTACGGACAGTCATACGCCGATGATCAACGGCATTGGCGTCCTTGCATGGGGTGTCGGCGGCCTGGAAGCAGAAAGTGTCTTCTTTGGGATGCCTGTCTCGCTCCGGGTACCGGATGTGGTTGGGGTCCGGCTGACCGGTCATCTTGGCGATGGGGTGCTTGCGACGGATTTGGCGTTGACGGTGACGCATATCCTTCGAAAGATCGATCTTCAGGACAAATACGTAGAATTCTTCGGCCCCGGCGTGGCGGCACTGACGGCCGGCGATCGGTCTGTGGTCGCTAACATGACACCGGAGTTTGGCGGTAATTCCGGATACTTTCCAATCGACGACCGTACGCTTGATTATCTTCGGACAACTGGTCGAACTTCTGAGCAAGTGGAGTTGGTAGAAGCATATACCAAGCGCGTCGGGCTTTGGTTCAATCCGGACGACAATCCCCGCTACACACACGTCGTCGAGATCGACCTTTCGGCGATCGAACCCAGCCTTGCCGGTCCCACGCGCCCTCAGGACAGGATATCGGTTGGAGCAACGGTTGCCGCGATTTCTTCGATGAAGCGCGGAGCGGTCGTAAGTGCCGACCCCTCAGAACCAAACGATGGGGCGGTTGCCATCGCGGCCATTACAAGCTGTACCAACACGTCCGATCCGCGACTCGTGATCGCGGCAGGCTTGTTGGCACGAAAGGCGCGGTCGTTTGGTCTTCATCCGGCGCCTTGGGTGAAGACATCGCTCGCGCCGGGATCGCCTACGGCGGAACGATACCTCCGGCGGTCCGGGTTGTTAGAGGATCTCGAAGCGGTCGGTTTCGGAATCGTCGGTTACGGTTGCACGACCTGTATCGGCAATTCCGGACCATTGACCGAACCGATCGCCGTCGCGATGAAGGATCGAGGAATCCTTCCGGTCGCCATTCTCTCTGGCAATCGGAATTTCCCTGGTCGCGTACACCCGCAGCTTGAGGCAGGCTTCCTCGCGTCTCCTCCACTTGTCGTCGCATTTGCGCTGGCTGGAACCGTCGAGCTGAATATTTTGAGGGATCCGATCGGATACACGGCCGATGGGCGGGCCGTGACACTGTCGATGTTGTGGCCGACGAGCAAGGAGATTGACGAAGCAGTTGCGCTTGCCTCCGATGCGGTTGATTTCAAGCCAGCTTATGACGAAGCGGAGGCCAGCAAGGCTTGGCGCGAACTCGAGGCGCCGGCGACGACATTGTTTCCATGGGACGAGACGTCGACCTACATCCGCAGGCCGCCGTTCGCAGGCTTCGGAAAAGGCAGCTTACTCGGCACGTATGATGCGCATCCGCTGATCGTTGTCGGTGACGACATCACGACGGACCATATCTCGCCAGCCGGGGCGATCCGGGCTCAGAGTGAAACCGGCCGATATCTCATCGAGCGAGGGGAAGTCCCGACCGACCTTAATGTTCACGCTTCGCGGCGGGGCAACTGGGAAGCGATGGTTCGGGGCTTGTATACAAACCGGGCTGTTCAAAATCTTTTGGGCAGCGAGATCCCACCAGGATCGACGATCCATGCGCCCTCAGGTGAAGTCCTCCCGCTCTGGTGCGCCGCAAATCGCTATGCCGAGAGCAGGCAGTCCGTCGTGATTGTCGCTGGCGAGCGTTATGGAATGGGTTCCTCGCGAGATTGGGCAGCCAAGGGAGCATCGCTCCTCGGCGCCCGCGCGGTCTTGGCTGTAAGCTTCGAAAGGATTCACCGTTCCAATCTTATCGGGATGGGCATTCTGCCAATGAGACTGCCGGAGGGTTTGGGACCAGATGATCTCGCTCTGAAGTCAGGTGACCTCATCGAAATAAATGCCAACGCAGGCCTGATCTCGCCGCGTTGTCCGATCGACATTGCCATTAAACGGTACGGGGGCGAGGCTACCACGTTCAAAGCGGTCGCGGCGATCGAGACGGCCGCTGAGGTCGATACGTTGAAGGCGGGTGGAATTCTGCCGCTGATGTTGAAGAACTTGGTCGAATCCCAACGCAGTACGATCTAGGGCGCTAGAATCGACATTTGCGTTGTGCGGGCAGGTGTGCGTTGTCGGTTCCGGACGTGATTTGATGAGCAGACCGACCGCTTTCATAGGCTCGCGCAGCAATCAGCTTTTTGGCGGCGAGGTCGACGATATCCTTTCATGCGGCGATTTCACCGACATCTTAAGTGGCGGAGCCGGCGCAAATACGTTCGTCTGAGCTGGCCAAGCAGGCAAGCAGGTAACACGCAAGGCGTCGATCGTATCGTCGACTTCGATGTGCAGGGCCGCGACGTCCTCGAATTCACCGGCTATTCTCCGATCGTCGAATACACCTGTTGTTCAACCAGGTTGACGATGCAGGATCAGGAAACCGTCGCTCAAAGAACTTTGCGTATCGGTGCGATCGTTGCAGTCGCGATCCTGCTTGCAGCGATCCAGCACGTGGTGTCTTAGCAAGGCCTCTACTCGGCCCTCTCAGAGAAAGCCGCGACTTCCTGAAACTTCCCGATCGGGATGAATTTACGTTTCAAAGGGCGATACTTCCCGATCGGTAAGGATGACGTTGAAATTCCGAAAATCTTCCTGTACGGTAAGCCGGAATAGGAGACACTGGATGTTCAGGTCCGCACGCGATTTCGGCGTTGCCGTCAGGGAAAAACGCAAAGGCCTCGGCTGGACCCAGACCGAACTTGCCAGCCGCTCCGGCACGGGCGAACGTTTCATCGTTGAACTCGAATCGGGCAAACCGAGCTGCCAGCTCGAGAAGGCGCTGATCGTCGCGCGCACGGTCGGCATCGAGATCGGCGACCTGAAGACAGCCCAATCGTCATCAGTCGCGTCCGAAGATGATCTCGGCTTCCTGCCGACGTTCGGTGATGGTCGATGACAACCATCTTCTATGAAGCTTTCCCCGTCGCATGGATGACTTTCGAAAGCGAATGGCGGCTCGACTACGACTCATCCTGGGAAGCGCGCCGCTCGGCCTTCCCAATCTCGCTGACGATGCCGTTGCGTTCAGGAGCGGTCGATGCGGACAGACTGCTGCCGTGGCTCGCCAACCTGCTTCCGGAAACACATCTCGCGGAAATCGGTCAGCGGCTGAAAGTCTCTCCCCAGGACATCGTTGGCCTACTCGGTCACATCGGCCGTGACACGGCCGGAGCCCTGTCGATCGGCGAACCGCGGAGGGCGGGTGTCAACTTAGAGCCCATCCCGGACGAGGACGCACTGGAGCGCATTCTCAATGAGCTTCCGGCCAAACCATTCCTGGTTGGAGAACGCGGCGTCTCCATGTCGCTGGCGGGCGTACAGGAGAAGCTGCCTGTCTTCGTCGAGGAGAATGGCACTATCTCCATTCCGGTCGACGGCACGCCGTCGACCCATATCATAAAGCCGGATACTAGAAGGTTGGCGGGAAGCGTCGAAAACGAGGCCTTCTGCCTGGCACTTGCCCGGGCATGCGGATTGGAGGCGGCCGAAGCTACGATCGGCATAGCCGGCAAACGACGCTATCTGCTGGTGAAGCGCTATGACCGTTTTACAGATCCAACGGGTGAGATCCGCAGGCTTCACCAGGAAGACCTTTGCCAGCTAACGGGTCATTTTCCGTCACAGAAATACGAGCGATCCTCGTCGGGCCGCGGCGTGACACTGAAGATGATGTTTGACGCCATCAGCGATCTCGTTTCACCCGGCGAACGCCTGAAGCTTCTGGATGCGGTGATTTTCAACGTGCTGATCTGTAATGCCGACTCGCACGCCAAAAACTACTCCATCCTGATCGGCGCTGGCGGATCTGCGAAGATAGCACCGCTTTACGATTTGACGTGCGCGGCGGTGTATCGTCAGGTTGACCAGAGCCTGCCGCAGGGCATCGCCGGACGTTTCATCGCGCCTGATTTGAGGCGAGCCGATTGGCAAGCGTTCGCCGAGGAGGTCGGGTTGAGCGGCGCATCGACTGTCAGGCGCGTCCAGAAGCTTGCGGCGGTAGTTGGTGGCGCCTGCGAAGATGTCGCGAAGCAGATCGTCGACACTGCTGGCGATCCGACGAGGGTCCTGGAGCGCATCACCCATAATATTCAGAAGCGATGCAACCGAATTGATAGGCAGCTTTGAGCTCGTCTGTGCATGTCCGCTTCTGAGATACCACCGCTCTCCGTTCAGTGTCCGACTTGCAGTCTCCGAGTTGCCTTATGGATGCATGGCCCACGTCGGATTGGCCTAGCTCATCTAGCCTACGGGATGCTTGGATGAACAGCCGAGCCCGTTTCGATGGCTAATCGATCAGTTCCAGCAGTTTCGCGTAGCGTGGATGGCTTCGGATGGGATCAAAATCCGAATCGTTCTTGAACCAGGATTTCATATGAGGCCCAACCTTTTGCAGGTAGGGTTCCAGCAGGTCGATTGCGTGATCGGGCTCGCCGAGCAGCGAATAGACGCAGGCAACGTTGTACAGCGCATTGTTGTCGTCGGCATCGATCGCCAGAGCGCGATCTGCCCACTCCTTGGCACGCTCATGCTGGCCAAGAGCAATGAGGGCGATGGCGCCGAGTTGGGCCGGATCGGAATTTTCGGGATGCTGCCTGAGGGCGCGTTCCGCCCGCTCGAGCCCCACAGCGGCCAGCTTGGCCTCCTCGTCGTGTCGACCGAGCGAGTGCAAGGCGTTCATGACCAGGAGCGGCGATCGATAGTCGTCGGGGTTGATGTCGGCGCAGCGTTCGTAGAGTTCGACCGCTTTTTCAAGATCGCCTTCTGCAAACGAGTGTCGGGCATAGAAGTAGTGGCCTTCATAGGAATTCGGATCCAACGCGATCGCGCGTTCGAATTCGGCGACCGCGTCGCCGTGCCGGCCGTTTGTCGACAGCGCAAGGCCGTGCGAGGCATGTGCCTCGGCAAGGCTGGGATCAAGCGCTAGCGCCTTGGCGCAGGTCGCCAACAGCGCCTCGAGCGAGATCTCCGCACCGTGCCAGGCATGCAGGGCCGAGTCGCAATCGGCGATCCCGGCATAGGCGCGCGCATAGTTGGGATCCAGATCAGCCGCCCTGGCGAAGAGGCGTCGCGCCAGTTGCAGCGATCCTTTGGTGCGCGTGTGGAAAAACTCGCGGCCTCTGAGATAGTTGGTATAGGCTTCGACATTCGCGGTCGGCGCCTGTCCAATCGCCTTCTTTTCTTCCGGCAGCAGTTTTACCTTGAGTTGCTCGACGATTGTGTGCGTGATTTCGTCCTGGATCGCAAAGATGTCGGTGAGGTCGCGGTCGTAGCGATCGGCCCAGAGGTGCGTTCCATCCTTGCCGTCGATAAGCTGCGCGGTGATCCGCACGCGTTGTCCGGCTTTGCGCACGCTTCCTTCAAGTACAGTAGCGACATGGAAACGCCGGCATACGTCCTGTATGTCGACCAACTTGCCCTTGTAAGTGAACGCGGAGTTGCGGGCGATGACCGAGAGCCCGGAAATCTTCGACAGGTCGGTGATAATATCCTCCGTAATGCCGTCGGAGAAATATTCCTGCTCCGGATCGCCACTCATGTTGTCGAAGGGCAGCACGGCGATCGAAGGCTTTTCCTTTGCCAGCGCTGCCTTGGGCGCCGCGCCGGTTGCTACGCCCTGCCGCGGAGCGCGCTGGAAGAGGTCAACGTTATAGACCCGCACTGGCCGGTCGATGTTTTTCAGCGTCTGTTCACCCCTGTCCTCGAAGGCGAGGTCGAGCCGGTTGCCGACATTGTCGCGAACGGAGCCGGACACGGCGATGCCGCCCGGCTGGGCAATGCTCTCGATGCGCGCGGCAATGTTGACACCGTCGCCGTAGATGTCGTTGTCCTCGAAGATGATGTCGCCGAGATGAATGCCGATGCGAAATTCGATGCGGCGGTCATCGGGCACGTCGACGTTGCGCTCGCGCATCCTGCGCTGGATGTCTGCAGCGCAGGCGACTGCATTCACCACGCTCGGGAATTCGACCAGCATGCCGTCGCCGGTGACCTTGACGATGCGCCCCTGATGCTCGTTGATCTTGGCGTCCGCCATCTCGCGGCGGTGCGTCTTCAGCGCTGCGAGTGTCCCCGCCTCGTCGAGGCCCATAAGGCGGCTGTAACCGACGACGTCGGCGGCCAATATTGCGGTCAGGCGGCGTTCCATGATTGGTGGGGCTACTGACTCCGGAACCGTATCTTAGCAGTTTTCTGCGTTGAAAATTCTCTTTTTCGTCGGCCAACAGTCGCCCGCTGCATGGCGGCTTCCGTGGCGCGACTGGAGGACGGCGAGGATCGACAGAGAGCAATTCCTAAAACTGCCGACGAGGCAAACCAAATACGCCTCAGCAGCAGGCCCACGTCCGATCTCCCAGCGACTAATTCCTAGTATCGTCGACGACTGTGCAACAGCGACCTTAACACCCGATCGTGCGCTACAGTTGAATTTCGCGGGGTTCCTTGAGACAGCACAGCCAGAAGCGATTGTCCGCTTTCGGCTCGGCAAAACTGACTTTAGCGTCCGAAATGCGGGCGCAATGCTGCCGTTCACAGACTTAGGCGTAGACGCCGCCTTGGCGGGCGGACGGAATAGCGTTCCAACGAACCCGTGCGCTTTCCTGTGATGTTCACATTCTCGCCCGATAAGATCGCATGTATCGCCCGGATCCGCGTGGGCCGAAGATGCTCAATCACCATTTCCGCTGCGCTCGAACATGGATCCTGACACTCATGCCTCCTGCCTGATTGTACTTTGCTGCCGCTACAATATGCCAATCTGCAAAATTTGAAGCAAAGTAATTGTAAGTATGAATTTATAGTATCGTTTGTCGAGCCCAAATATATTTGCTATGGGATGATCTATTATACTATTTTATGCTGCGGCACGGGGTGCCTGTTTCCCCCTAAACTTGATCTGGCGAGGGATAGCGACATGACAAAGACCGTGGGTAATCCCGGCGACGATATCTTACGCGGAACCAGGGAGGCCGATCGAATTTGGGGTCTTTCCGGCGAGGACGACATCGATGCCGGCGGAGGCGACGACCTTGTCGATGCTGGCACCGGCAACGACCGGCTGACGAGCTCAAGCGGCTATGACCGTCTCGACGGTGGCGCCGGAGACGACCGGATCCTCCTCATTGGTACGGGCGGCGCGGTGACTGGCGGCGCCGGCATCGACACGCTGGTCGTCGATCTTTCCATGACGTCCGACCAGGTCATGTTCGGCGGGTCGAATGGCCACGGTATTATAGGCTATCAGACACCGCGCGAGCAGCATCTCTTCTTCCGCGATGTCGAGCGGATAGAGCTGATAACCGGGAGCGGAGACGATCTCATTCAGGGAAGCGCGCTCGACGACAAGATCTCTACCGGGGCAGGGGCGGACTTCATTGGGTGGTCGTGGCCCGATCCTGACAGTGAGGCGAGTTTCGCCGGTGACGATGTCATCGATGCGGGTGCGGGCGACGACAGGATCGCCGACATGCTTGGTGCCAACCATCTTTTCGGTGGTGACGGCAACGACAACATCACTACGACGCTCTCCTCTGTCGAGATCGACGGCGGCGCCGGCCTTGACACGCTGTGGCTCGATGAAGGCGGACGATCCGACGACCTCACCATCGATTTCGTCGCTGGCAACGCGTCGACGGGCACGATTGTGCGCGGCATCGAGCAAGTCGACATCGTGACCGGCAGCGGCAACGACACCGTAATCGCGACCAACATCACTTCATTGACGGTAGAAACAGGCGACGGTGACGACCATATCGAAGGGGGAACCGGCAGGGACGACATCAAAGCCGGCGCAGGTGCGGATTACCTAACGGGCGGCGACGGCAATGATTGGATGTGGGGCTTCGACGGCAATGACGTCGTGTTGGGTGGTGATGGGGACGATACGATCGGTGGCGACAATGGCGACGACCGCTTAGACGGCGGAGCAGGCAACGACCTCATCAACGCTGGTGAAGGCAGCGACATGGCGTTCGGTGGCGACGGTCGCGACGTGATCAGCAGTTCCGGCTTTTCGGATGGCGACAAGGACGTCTTGGACGGCGGCAACGGAGACGACGTGATCTTCGACGCCTTCCCTTACCGAGCTGGATTGGGCGATGCGTCGACTTTGCTGGGCGGCAACGGCAACGACGAGATTCACGCCTACTTCAGTGGCACCGTCGATGGTGGCGCCGGACACGACCGGCTCGATCTATCCCTCTACACCCTAGGGGAAGTGATCGATTTTGACGGCACACGCGGGGTGACGCAGACCGGACTGAGCTTCATAAATGTGGAGGACTTCTCGGTGACTGCCGGCTACCAAGACGATGTGCTGCGGGGCGGTGACGGCAATGATGCTCTGGAGGGGCTCAGCGGCAACGACCTTCTGGAGGGCCGGGCCGGCAACGATACGCTGCGGGGAGGCTCGGGGAGCAATCAGCTTTTTGGCGGCGAGGGCGACGATATCCTTTCAGGCGGCGATTTCACCGACATCTTAAGTGGCGGAGCCGGCGCAGATACGTTCGTCTGGGCTGGCCAAGCAGGTAACACGCAAGGCGTCGATCGTATCGTCGACTTCGATGCGCAGGGCGGCGACGTCCTCGAATTCACCGGCCATTCCTACGGCATGTGGGACTACGACGCTTTTCTCAACGCCTCGAAAGATACTGCGGAGGGCATCTACGTCGAATTCCGGGAAGGCACCGGCATTCTCATCGAAGGCGTCACGCTTGGCGATCTCGCCGCGAGCGACATCATTTTCTGACTAGGCCTGGTTCGGGCAAGACGACGTCAGCAACGCATCTGGCCCAGTACCTCGCTTTGCGTGGCTTCCGCGTGCTTGCGGCCGACCTCGATCCGCAGGCGTCCATGTCCGCCATGCTCGGCTTGCAGCCGGAGCCCGGTGACCGACGGGGTGCGCCAGACCTAGTTTGTCGGCCTCGATCGTTCGCTGCCTGAGGCGATGACTATCGATACCTGATACCTATCGATAGTGATGCGCTTCGGAAAATGGCGTCCGGATGACGGAAATATGAAGCCGCTTGACTTCCGTTTATGAAATTTCAGACGTTAATTCATATGGTTAATGATCAACTAAGAGATGCTGCATCGAAAACCCGGCGCCGGGGTTCCGTGAGGCCGCGCGGCGGCGGTGATCGCACGAGTGGTGTTCACACCG
Source organism: Ensifer sp. ENS07 (assembly GCF_014852185.1). Taxonomy (NCBI): domain Bacteria; kingdom Pseudomonadati; phylum Pseudomonadota; class Alphaproteobacteria; order Hyphomicrobiales; family Rhizobiaceae; genus Ensifer; species Ensifer sp. ENS07. Next base: position 319,500 of record NZ_JACVBE010000006.1, read on the forward strand.
CCGCAAGAGTGAACGCTAGAAACCATACTTTTCCCGGCGGAGACGGAAGGCTGCTTCACCGCCTTCCATGATCTGTTTGATGGCCGCGCGTGTGTCTTCGACGTCAATGGCACCAACCCCCTGAATGGTTCCTCGAGACTGGTCGTCAGAAGTTCGGTACCCGAACCAAGCCACCAGTTCGGCGTCGCCATTGACCACCAGATTGGCGTTATGGCTTGCAAAGGTGATTTGTCGCAGCTGTTTCGCATCCCAGAGCTGGTTGACGATTTCCAGCATAACAGGGTTGTCGAGGTCTTCCTCGGGCTGGTCGATGATCAGCGGTGGCCCGGCCTGGTTGAGAAGGGTTTTGAGGAGCGCTGTTGCTTGTTGCCCTGCGGAGGCATTCTTGAAGGATATGTACTCTCCCTCCCGCGCGCGGAATTCGTACACGGGAACGGACTCGACGGAGACAAGCGAAAGTGTCAGCCAGTCTTCTGGCGTCAATGTGTTGGCGATGCGCTCGCAGTCTCCACTCGAGAGCCCGAAACCGAGCAACAGCGGCGTGTGCGGCCGCGGTTCGCCTTGAGCCTGGTTGATATCGAAATTGGCGAGCGTTTCGAGCTCAGTCAGCGCTGAAAACCAGATCTTGGTTGGATCACTGGCAGTGGTGATGGCTTCCCCAATTGCGTCGATCTTTGCGCTCTGGACCCGGGAGCCCTTGAGGGACTGTGCCAACACCTCGACAAATGCCGTCGCATTTGCATGCCGCCGAACACGAACTTTAATGAGGCCGCCGGATCGTTCGGTGAGCGCTGCACATTCGCGGTCGATAAGATCGTCGCGCTCAGCCTGTGCGCCTAGCCATTCGGCACGGGCGGTTTGATAGCCGGCCTCGGCGTCAGCGAGTGTCGCCAGCGTTTCCTGAACCCGCGTCGTTTCCTCGCTCAACTCGGCGATCTTGGCCTCGAGACTGCGGAGTTGTTGAAGCTTCTCGGTATGCGAGGACGACCGCTGCATGGCCTCTGAATAGCGGGTGAGGAACATCGCATGGGCGTCGTCCCATGCTTTCCAGGGTCCGGCAACCTTGTCACTCTCGATGGTGCTAATTGCGTCGGCTGCTAGTGCCAGCTTGCCCAGCGCCGCTTCTGCATCGCCCAACAACGAAGCGTAGGCAGCCTGGGCCTCAGCCATCGTCTGCTTTAGCTCGTCGGGGCCTTCCATTGAGGGCTGAAGCGCCGCTTTCTGGGAGGACACCAAGCGGTGAAGCTCCTTTGCCTTGTTGGCCACCGTGCCCGCGCCAGCACGCCATGAGGCCACGAGGGCATTGGCAGAGTTGAAGATTTTACCTTGGTCGAGCAACGCACGGTCTGGCTCGGTTAGACCTGTCAACGAATCCCGGATGGCATTGGCCTGAGCTAGAATGGAACGCTCTTCGAGCATGCGGTTGTGTAGGAGGCGCGAAAGACTTCGGAAACGCTGACGTGTGGCGTAGGTTTCCCGGATATGGTTCGCGCGGTCGGCCATCTTACGATCGAGGCGATCGATATTGCCCTTGATCGGCGCCGTGATAAAGCGCGTCAACTCGTCAACCCGAACGCTCACATCACTAAGCTGCTTCTGGCTGTAGGCTTGGATTGGCAGCAGTGCCCTCACCTCATCTTCGGTACAGGGAGCCAAGTCCCCCTTACCGATTTTCATCTGGACGCTACCGTCAGCTGCAGCGCGCCGCACGAGGTGCGGTACGCCATTAAGGACGTACACGACCTGCACACTGGCTCCGAGCGCTTTGAGCGTGCCGTCAATAAGCCGACCACGACGGGCCTGATAATTCGGAGTGTCTTCGTCATCACCGGCTGGTGGCTGATCGCAAAGGGCCCAACGGATATACTCGAGAAGGGTCGACTTGCCGGTACCCCGACCGCCGATCAAGGCGTTGTATTGGGGGTTCAAATCAAGGTCGAGTGGCCCCAGGAAGGATGAGTTACCGACACTGACGTGGGCGATGTAGGTTTCCGGAACGCGTGGTGTTTCAAGGGCAATGCGCGATTCCTGGGCCAGGCAGGCTTGGCGTAAAGCCTCGGCGGTAGGGGTTGCCCATTTGATCCAGGTCGACGGTTCACCGAGCGTAGTATGATCGTCGCGCCGCGAATCGGATGTCTGGATACAGGCAATTCGCTTATTGCCCCACGCCCGATCCTTGCCGGCAAGAATGTTTTTCTTGCCCTCTTTCAGCTTGGCAAATTCGCCGTCGGTATACCCACCAACCCACGGCATCTCCGCGTATTTGCCGTGCTGGCCCGTACGTAGAAGGGAAAACTGCCCTTCACCCGTGACATTGGGCAGCACAATATAGCGGTCACGAAGATACGAATGCTTGTCCAGCTCGTCTTTCAGCTGCTTCATACTCAGAATATGAGCAAGCTGTTGGGTTTCGCAGGTTTTAGCCTCGTCGTCTTTGTTTTGCGTGATTGTCAGCGCGTTCAACGCCAACTGGAACATGTCATCTGGGAAATCTGCATCAAAGATGAGGAGGGCCTGGCAGGGTACGCCGAGCGTCAGTTCCATTCCGGGAAACACTACTAGTCGGTCATTTGCCGGTAACTCGCTGCCATCCGCAGCCGTCTCTTCGCTAGCCGCGCGGCGAATAAAGGGAAGGAACGTCATGTCGTGGTGGTCGGTTACCGCAATCGCCTGAATGCCCCGCTCACGGCACGCTTGTATGAGCTTTCGGCCATAGGCCAGTCGCTCTTCCTCCGTTATTGCATTCGGGCCCGACCAACGCAGGTCCCGCGGCGTATGGACCTGAAAATCACAGCGGTGAAAATGAGCACCCTTGTCCAAGGCCCCTCCCGTAAGTTTATTTATTAGGTGACACCACTATACCGAGCGTTCTGTCAACTTGGGAAGATGGGATCAAGCAAGGACGACCGAAAGTCCGATCGCCGCGAGGATCCCGAGGATTCACGAGTCGTCGAATGGCGGAGACTCGCTGTGGAGTTCCCTGGAGCCGCGGGCGGCGATAGGGCTGACGCACAGGGCGGTGCCCGCAATCTACATGACCAGAATCGGGTTCTTCAAGTTTCCGACAATGATCGGAACGGCCGGATACGTCGCCTGAAACCGGCAATACTGGTTTGACCATGTAAGGGCGTTGACCGACAGCCACCCGAGGATCTCGCAGAGTTCCTGATGCACCTTGCCGAGCGTCAATCTCATAACGGTCACCCAGTTCTAAACGGAATATCAATACAGCGATTGTATACGGCGCATATTTAAACCCTGGATTATAGAAGCAGTGCCAAGACGTAGTACCCGCTCTCCCAGCAAAATATTTGCAAATGTGTTGGCTCAAGCTGAAAAGAGGCTACTCCTCGACGCAGAGAAGGCCGAGAATTTTGGCCATAAAGGATTGAAAGGAAATGAAAGAGCTGCGGCGCTCAAGGGGTTCCTGGAGGAGCATCTCCCGGCGATCTTCGCGGTCGGGAGCGGCGAGGCGATAGACTTTCGTGATCATAGCACAGGCGAACTTGACCTGTTCATCTATGATCGGTCAACCGCCGCACCTATACAGAATTCGACGGAAAGTACCCTCGTTCCTGCCGAATCTCTTTATGCTGTAATTGAAGTAAAAACCACCTTGAGCCAAGATGAGCTGAATAAATGGTTCAATGCAGCAGCGCGAGTTAGAAAACTTAAACCGTTCAAAACTAATTTCCGCCCAGCAGCAACCGACGGACAGGTTTTTGAGAATCATTACCGGTGTCCTTACTATATTTTTTCTTATCATAGCAATCTTTCGGAACAAAATTGGGCAGAAAAAGAACTTCAGAGAGTGATCAGCGCCGCCAAGTCCGAAGGATGCTCGTTGGACTTTGTCGATCAATTGTTTGTACTAGATAGAGGGTGCATTTTACCCAGCAAGGCTGTGGCGCTAGAGGATTCCGAGAAAGGCGTCTTCCTTGATTTCTATGTTCATCTCTTGAATTTTTTAACGCGAGAGCGAGCGCGCCGTCCCAACATTGACTGGACAGCCTACACGTCTCGGAGAACGTGGAAGAAGTTAATCTGAACGGAAGTGTGGGTGAAGCGATCCGCCGCTTTTCTGTCGCTCACTGCTTTTCGATGAAACGGCTCCACCTATCTGTTGAAGTCCTTCCGCACCATGTCGCGTTTTTATTTCGAACACGTTTAAGATGCATTATTCATCCTGATTCGGGACTGCCCTTGGACATCATCGAAGATCTTCTGAAAGAGCCGCAGCGCGAGACGGGCGGAAAGATAGGCGTGGAGCGTTTCGAGTATCAGGCCGCGTGGGGCCTCTCGCGTATCCTCGAGCTGTACAAGAGCGGATCCGATTTCGCCTTAGCCTTCGAGTTTCACGACGACGTCCTCGAACTCGACAGCATGGCGAGTCCGACTAAGGTAACATTCTACCAAGTGAAGACCCAGGCCACCGGGAGTTGGACGCTGAACAGCATATCCGCTCCGGACGGGAAGATGCCCAAGAAAAACAAGAAGGCACCCGGCGACCCGCCTCAGGCAAAGGATGCGAATCTCGGCGAGCCGACCTTGGAGAAGAAGCTGTCATTCGCCGGCAAGATGTACGACAACTACAAGCGCTTCCCCGCAAATACCGACAAGCTCGTTTTCGTCACCAACCAAATGTGCGCCGATCTGGCGGCCGCCGGTCATATGGAGACGCAATTCGAAACAGCGGCAGCCACGAAAATCGAGTCCTTCCGCAAGCGGCTGAGGGAGCAGGACCCGTCCTTCAAGGATGAGCATTCGAAGCTCTTCCATTTTTGCTGCTCCAGCATGACTCTTGCGAGCTTCAGCGACACAATCATGGGGGCCGTGCAGAGTTTTGTGATCGACCAGACCGGGATTACCGAGACGAGCACGTACGCGTTTTCCCTGATGCTGCTCGAGGAGTGCCGCCGCAGAGAGCGAATGGAAGTCGACTTCGCAAGTCTGAAGACGATGTCCCAGTCTTTCGTGACCCCGAAGTTGATCTCGGACCGGCTGGACGAGTTCAAGAAGAAGCGGCAGGACAGCGTGCAGTGGTTGGAGATCGTATCATCAATAACGAACATCGTCCGGCGACGTGACATCGGTGCGGCGTGGCGCCTCTACATGAATGACCGAAAAACCCGCTACGGTCCTGGGCCACAGAAGTTCCAGCGCGACGTCAAGGAGGCCATTAAGCCCCATGTGCTCGGGCAGGGAGACCTTCTTGCGGAAGTCGACGCTGCTCTGCCGGCAGTCCGCCAGCTGGCGCCGCTGTGGGACAAGACAGTGAGCGACGACTATCTGCGCGCCGTGGCCCTGTACGAGTTTTACGATGTCTAGCACCGACCGCTATCAACAGCTCATCAGAAATCTCAGATTGAAAAATTATGCGAAACTTGCGCTTCGAGAAGTTAGAACTCCTGTCGAACCTGGAGCGCAAGGCCAGGACGATCGAGTTCCACCCCCGCCTGACGGTGATCAAGGGCGAGAATGACGTCGGCAAGTCGTCCGTCATCAAGAGCCTTTACTGGACGTTCGGATCGCCAGTACGCATGCATCCGGAATGGGTGAAGGCGAAGGTCAAGGCTCGCGTCACCTTCACCATCGACGGAACGCGTTTCGCGATGGTCCGTGACGGAACGTCGTTCGGGCTCTTCAATGAAGCCGGCGAACTCCTGATCGCGACGAGAAAGATTACGTCCGAGCTCGGGCCGTACTTGGCGAAGATGCTCGATTTCGGTCTGGTGCTTCCGAACAAGTCGTCCGGGGAGCCGGAGACGCCACCGCCTGCCTACGCATTTTTGCCATTCTATGTCGACCAGGATCTAGGCTGGAAGCAGGCGCTCGAATCCTTCGAAGTCGGTGCGCAGTACAAGAATCCCCGCAAGGCGGTGATTGAATTCCACTCGGGCATCCGACCGAACCGCTACTACGAACTCCAGGCTCGAAAGGCGGCGCTGCAATCCGGTATCGCGGATCTTGGCCGCGACCGGCAGGTCCTCGAAAAGGCCGTCGGAAAGCTTAGTCTGCAACCAGCCTTCACAGGTACGGAATTCACCGAGCTCGAACATAGAGAATCGGTGAACCGTCTCCTGAGTGAGCTGCGGAACCTCAGGTCCGCAAGGCTTCACGTCGCCGCGGAGCTCGCCAGCCTAGTCGATGAGCGGGAGCTGTTGACGGAGCAGATGAAGATCGCGCGGCTGGCGATGCGCGAACTGGGCAAAGACTTCACGCAAGCGCTGGAGGAGGGCCAGGAGATCTTCTGTCCGACCTGTGGCACGTTGCACGAGAACGACTTCGGTCAGAAGTTCTCGATACTTGACGACCGCGAAGCATGCGCCCAATTCGTCAGGGACCAGCACGAGCAGCTCGTAGCTATTCGCCGAAAAGCGGAGAAGGCGGAAGCCGAACTGAAAAAGACGGATGTTTTAATCGACCGAGTAGGCGGGACCCTTGCCGAGAGGGAAGGAGAGCTCACGCTGAAGGAAGTTATCGAGAACGCAGGCGCGAACATGGCCCGCGGCTTGTTCGATAATCAACTCGAAGAGATACGCGCGGCGGTCGAGAAACTGGCAGGCGAGATCGTCGAGATCGATCGCGAGGTGAAAGGTCTCGAAGACAAGAAGAGGAAGGCAGACATTGAGTCCTTCTATGCGAAGAAGAGGACTTCCTTCCTTCGAGCGCTCAACGTGAAGAACATCGACTTCGACAGCGCGACCAAGATCACGAAGAAAGTCAACGACACCGGTAGCGATCAGCCGCGTGCGGTGCTGGCATATTACCTTGCCTTTATGTTGACCGTATTTGAATACTCCTCCGCATTGACTGCGCCGATGATCATTGACAGTCCGAACCAGCAGGATCAGGACGCAACGAACGTCGCTGCCATGATCGACCTGATCTTTAGCACGAGACCAGATGAGGGGCAGACGATCCTCGGCACGGTAAACCTTCACGATCAGGTCGTGAAGGACGGTAAGATCATAGAGCTTGTCGACGAGCTTTCGGTCATGTCGTCGACCGTCTACGACGATGTCCTCGCCACAATGACGCCTGCCCTCGACCGGATCTAGGGTCGGACTACGCACTCTCGTGTTGTGTTCGACCGGCACGATGAATCGCAGAAGTCTTGCCCCCTTGTCGGTAGAGGCGCCAGATCGTGCGAATGGCGTCCGCCGCCTGCCGAGGGGCAATGAGTGTAGCCTTCTAGCTGGCACCGTAAACTTAACGAAGTACCGATCAAAATGTGGGATCTGGCGGCATGACCCGATCTGCCCGTGATCCTCTTTATCGCCGCCACCGATTTCCAGCAGAAGTAATCGCCCAAGCGGTTTGGCTTTACTTCCGGTTTCCGCTCAGTCTGCGCATGGTCGAGGATATGCTGGCAGCCCGTGGCGTCACCGTCTCTCACCAGACTGTGAAACTGTGGGCGGAGAAATTCGGCAGGCACTTTGCCAAGGATATCCGTAAGCGATCAGCCGGCAGGCTCGGCGACAAATGGCACCTCGACGAGGCCGTCATCACCATCAGGGGAAAGAAACACTGGCTCTGGCGCGCCGTCGATCAGGACGGTTTTGTTCTCGCAACCACGTTGCCGGCCGCATCCTGGAACTCAGCGCCCTCAAGGCGAGCGGGCATGGCTCCAGGCTTGGCAATTGCCTCGTCCGGCTCGATGCGCATTGACACCGTTTTGCGAACCCGATCGCGCAGAAATTCGATTTCGACTTCCGATCCGACCTGAGCCAGGCCGACACGATTGCGGAGATCTGCCGAGCCCGTGATTTTCCGATTGTTGACGGCGATGATGACATCGCCAGCTCGAAGGCCCGCCTGTTCCGCGGGGGAATCTGTCTCAACGTTGCCGACGACGGCGCCGTAGCTTTCCTCGATGCTGAGCGCTTCGGCCAGGTCGGGAGTCAGGTCCTGGACGGAGATGCCGATCCGGCCGCGCCGCACTTCGCCATGCTCGATCAGTTGCTCCATCACGGCCGACGCCATCGCGATCGGAACCGCAAAGCCGATGCCGACATTGCCGCCGGCGGGCGCGATGATTGCGGTGTTGACGCCGACCAGCAGCCCGTCTGTCGTCACCAGTGCGCCTCCCGAGTTGCCGGGATTGATCGAAGCATCCGTCTGGATGAAATCCTCATAGCCCTCGACATTGATGCCGCCGCGGCCAAGGGCGCTGACGATGCCGGAGGTGACGGTCTGGCCAAGCCCGAACGGATTGCCGATCGCAACAACGGGGTCGCCGACCCGCAGGGCACCGGAATCGCCGAACGAGAGCGCCGTCAGCTTGTCGGCGTCGATCTTCAGCAACGCTATATCGGTTGCCTTGTCGCTGCCGACCAGTTCGGCCGTGAAGCGGCGGCGGTCCTTCAGGGTTACCGCAATCTCGCCGGCGTCCGCGACGACATGGTGATTGGTGAGGATATAGCCTTTGGCGGCGTCAACGATGACGCCGGAGCCCGCGCTTAGCCGCTGCTGCTGCTCAGGCAGATTGAAATAGCGGCGGAAGAAGGGATCGTTGTAAAGAGGATTGGTTTCGGCGGAAGCGCGAGACCTTACTGCAATGTTGACGACTGCCGGCGTGACGTCCTCCAAGACATCGGCGAGCGACGGTTGAGTGCTTGCCGAAATCGCCGACTGCGGCTGCGCCGCCGGTAACGGCGCAGGTACCAGGATGAGGACGAGTGCGGCGAATACGCCAACATATTTCGACGAACGCGTGGTCATTTTTGGCCCCGAATTCTTCAGATCCTCCTTCGGTGCAGGGGGCGGGCCCTCGGGGCCAGCCTCATCGGAGCCACGATTTTGGCTCCTGCCAAACCAGCACCAGTCCGATCACCAGTCCGATATCGAAACGCCGCTCCGATTCAGGCGCAAAGCATCTCTTACTTCACAAGTCTACCCAAAGCCCGCGCCCCGTCGGGGGCGCGGACTTATCATTGCAGTCAGAAGTCCATGCCACCTCCCGGCATCGGCGGGAGCGGTGCATCCTTCTTCGGCTTCTCGGCGACCATTGCCTCGGTGGTGATCAGCAGGCCGGCGACCGAGGCGGCGTCCTGCAGCGCGGTGCGAACGACCTTGACCGGGTCGATCACGCCCTGAGCGTAAAGATCCCCGAACTCGTTGGTCTGGGCGTTCCAGCCATAACCAAAATCGGTCTTCTCGCGCAGCTTGCCGACAATGATCGAGCCTTCGGCACCCGCGTTCTCGGCGATCTGGCGCACCGGCGCTTCGATCGCACGGCGAACGAGGTCGATGCCGTGCCTCTGGTCGGCATTCTCGGTCTGAGCGTTGTCCAGTGCTTTGACGGCTCTCAGCAAAGCGACGCCTCCGCCGGGCAGCACGCCCTCCTCGACGGCCGCCCGCGTGGCGTGCATGGCGTCGTCGACGCGGTCCTTGCGTTCCTTCACCTCAACCTCGGTTGAGCCGCCGACGCGGATGACGGCAACGCCGCCGGCAAGCTTGGCCAGCCGCTCCTGCAACTTCTCGCGATCGTAGTCCGACGTGGTTTCCTCGATCTGCGCCTTGATCTGCGCGACGCGGCCCTCAATCTCCGTCTTCGAGCCAGCGCCGTCGACGATCGTCGTGTTATCTTTTTCGACGACGACCTTCTTGGCGCGGCCAAGCATATTGAGGGTCACGTTCTCGAGCTTGATACCGAGATCTTCAGAGATCGCGGTTCCGCCAGTGAGGATCGCTATGTCCTCCAGCATCGCTTTGCGGCGGTCGCCGAAGCCCGGCGCTTTGACGGCAGCGACCTTCAGGCCGCCGCGCAGCTTGTTGACGACGAGGGTTGCGAGTGCCTCGCCTTCGACATCCTCGGCGATAATCAGCAGCGGCTTGCCGGATTGAACGACCGCTTCGAGAACCGGCAGCAATGTCTGCAGGTTCGAGAGCTTCTTTTCGTGGATCAGGATGTAGGGTTCCTCGAACTCAACCCGCATCTTCTCGGGGTTGGTGACGAAATACGGCGAGAGATAACCGCGATCGAACTGCATGCCTTCGACGACTTCCAGCTCCGTCACTGCGGTCTTGGCTTCCTCGACGGTGATCACCCCTTCGTTGCCGACCTTTTCCATCGCTTCTGCGAGGAAGCGGCCAATCTCGGTGTCGCCATTGGCCGAGATGGTGCCAACCTGGGCGATCTCGTCGTTCCTGGTGACTTTACGGGCGTTCCGCCGCAGTTCCTCGACCACAGCTTCGACTGCTTTGTCGATACCGCGCTTGAGGTCCATCGGGTTCATGCCCGACGCCACAGCCTTCGCACCTTCCTTGACGATCGCCTGGGCGAGAACAGTCGCGGTGGTGGTGCCGTCACCAGCGATGTCGCTTGTCTTCGAGGCAACCTCCCGCACCATTTGGGCGCCCATATTCTCGAACTTGTCCTCAAGCTCGATCTCCTTGGCGACGGTCACGCCGTCCTTGGTGATGCGGGGCGCGCCATAGGACTTGTCGATCACCACGTTACGGCCCTTGGGACCGAGCGTAACCTTGACGGCATTGGCGAGGATGTCGACGCCGCGCAGCATCCTTTCGCGGGCGTCGGAATGAAATTTCACTTCCTTGGCAGCCATTTTTCTACTCCTTCCTCAGGCAGCATTCCTTGTCTGGCAAGTCCGGATCGGCACTAGGCTGCGTTTCTCGCTACGGCGTCGATCTCGACCACGCCCATCACGTCCGATTCCTTCATAATCAGCAGATCCTCGCCATTGAGCTTGATCTCGGTGCCCGACCATTTGCCGAACAGAATGCGATCACCCACTTTCACATCGAGCGGTCGCAACTGCCCGCTGTCGTCGCGCGCACCCGGGCCGGCGGCAACGACCTCACCTTCCTGTGGTTTTTCCTTCGCCGTATCTGGGATGATGATGCCGCCGGCCGTCTTTTCCTCGGCCTCGATGCGGCGAACCAGGATACGATCATGCAAGGGACGGAACGTCATTTCGCTCTCCTCATCGACAAACAGATTTTTCAACGGGTCCTCGGCGCCGCATTCGGAGCGAACCGACGCGGGGCGCGCCGACCCTTTCGGCATCGCGCGCAAATCGATCTGGTTTTTGTCTTTTCGAGTTTCAAGAGGGAACTAGAAATTTTTTAGCACTCTACCCCATCGAGTGCTACCGGCATGAATTCATGAGACTATTTCACGTCGCTGGTGGTTGGAGGGTGTGGCTGCCTCTTGACGCAAGGCATCATGATCCCCACCTCATTCTCATCGACGCCGAGGTGGGTCGACACCAGTCCGGGAGCCCCAAGCTTCTTGGCGCTCCCTCGTACCTATGTTTCGACGAAGTCTTCCGCGGCTTCGGCCCGCCATCGTTGCTCGGTGGCACGTCGCCCTTCAATGGTTCGTGGCCGCACGTGGAAATCGAGGAGAATGACAACGAAATCCGCCTGATCGCGGAGGTACCAGGCGTCGATCCAGACAACATCGAGGTGCTGCTGGAAGATGGCGTGCTTACGCTTCGCGGCGAGAACAAATCGGAGACTGAGGACAAGGATCGCCGGTTCAGCGAGCGCTACTACGGGCGCTTCAAACGGCGGCTGTCCCTTGGTCGCCAAGTCGATGAGGACAAGGTCGCCGCTTTGAACTGCATTTCCCAATCCGCGATGCCGCCATTGCCTACGCAAAGCGACAGAAACTGAATTGCACCGTCGTAGACGACAGGAGCCGCCGTCCCTAGTTTTCGTTGATATTCGCCGGCAAGCTCTACCATTCAATCCCCGTTGCTGCGCGATCGGCGCATCGATCGGCATCGCCAATTTTCGGAGGAGCCCGCCGCTGAAGCGGCGGGCCGTACTCTCCTTTTTCTCGATCATACATGTGCATGCGGGTTCCGCCGATAGTCCCAGAGTGCCCAGGCTGACACGGCGGTGACGAGCACGCCGAGGACCACATGGGTCCACATCGCGTTCATGTTCGCCGCGAATTGAAGCAGCCAAGGCGAGACCATCAGCCAGGAGAAGATGCCTCAACCGCACCACCGCCTACCGCTCCTCCAGGCCTAAAAGCGGCCGCCGGAACATTAATGAAAAGCGAAAGCTGGCACCGTGCCGTCTGAAGAAGGCATTCTTTCGATGGGAACTGAATTCCCAGTCCGTATATCTTTGACGGGCCGCCTCATATGAGAATCGCCCGTCGGAAAGCTGGCAAGGCTTTGAAGCAGGCGCCAGATAACTCCGTCAGATATCGTACCGCGAATCGAGCTCTCGCAGGGCAGACCGAACCTCATCGATTGAAACCGGCTCAGGCGTTCCTGGTATATGACGGAGAGCTGGCTTCGAATCTATCGCGTAAAAGTCCGAAGACCACGCGGCGAGAATGGCCCGTTTATCATCGACAGAAAGTGCAGGAGCCTTCACCACATCCATTGGACGTCGAAACGGCGACCAGTGAGATGCTAGAACTTCCGGTCCGATGTTCACGGCAGTTGCGGCAATCTGCTTAAACATATCGTCCATCATCGGTTCACCTCAGCTTAGGTGCGGCTTCCTGCTCCACCTCGCATGATACGCCATGACGAGGTCAGTTTCCGGCGCCAGCAGATCGTGCTTTTCCGCGAAGGCGGCAAACAAGCCGCGTGCGGTCTCAGCTTCGATCTCGCCGCACAAGGCAGCACGGCATGCCTTGAGCGCAACCGAATGCGGACCATCCCTGAGCGATATCGGCCACTCGACCAGATGTCGGTAAGCGTCCATCACGCTTCTCACTTCCGTCGGGAATCCAAGACCGACGAGAATTCGCACAGGGTTCTTGAACATATCGGGTTTCATAACTCTCTCCTTTCCAACCCGGTGTGTCCATGGGCGCCATCGAAACGGCGCCCATCCGATGTTTTCGTTTACGCCGCGCTCTGGGCTTCGATCTGCGGCGCGGCGTCCAACCTTCCAAGAACGGAACCGCTTTGAATACTGACCTTGCGCGGTTTCAATGCCTCCGGAATTTCCCGGACGAGATCGATGGTCAGCAGACCATTGCTCAGTCCCGCTCCACGCACCGTGACATGGTCGGCGAGCTCGAAACGATGTTCGAACGGGCGGTGGGCGATGCCTCGGTGCAGATAGGCTTCGGACGGAGAATCCTGCTTCTTGCCAATAACGGTGAGAAGATTGGTCTGGAACGTTAGGTCCAGGTCGCCTTCGGCGAAGCCGGCAACCGCAATCGAGATGCGGTAGCTGTCGTCACCCGTCTTGACAATGTCATAGGGCGGCCAATCGCTGGTCGAACGGTCGCGCTGGGCGTTTTCCAGAAGATTGAAGAGCCGGTCGAAGCCAACGCTCGATCGGAAGAGAGGCGTGTAGTCGTAAGATGTTGCCATAGCCATATCCTCCTGAAAGCAACATGGATATGGAGCGCCGAAAGACGGCGCTTCCAGCATTGCCAGCCCTGTTGTCAGCGGCTGGCGGCAAATAATCTGGTATTTGTGAAATCCGGCTTCAAGTGCCGCCTTGGAGAATTTTCGCAAATCTCAGTGCAGCTTGAACTCACCTCCAATACGGCGCCATTCGTTCGGCCGGATCAGGCACTAATGCGTATAGCGAACGGAATGCAGCGGGCCGTCGAGATTGACTTGCCAGATTTCTGGTAGGCAGTCAGTGTGAGCGGCAGAAGGCTCAGATCGGCAAAATCTTGCGCAAGCGACGGAAGCCATTAAATCGGACGGAGCCTATGTCGATAGATATCGCGACCATTAGACGTATTGCCCGCCTTGCCCGTCTCGCACTCAGCGAAGACGAGGCTGAAAAAATGTGTGGCGAGCTGAACGAAATTCTGACCTTCATCGAGCAACTTTTGGAGGTTGATGTCGAAGGCATCCCTCCGATGACCTCGGTTGTGCCAACAACCATGAAAATGCGCCAGGACGTCGTGACCGAAAGCAATCATGCCGAAGAGATCGTGGCGAATGCTCCTCTCAGTGAGCGCAACTTCTTCCTGGTCCCCAAGATTCTCGAGTAAGCACAGACAGCCGCAGGCTTTGGAGCATTTCACGGCCGGCGATCGCAACAAACGATGCGCCCCTTTGCGTGGCGCGTGTTGGCGGCTTGAGATTTCCGGCCCACATCCGATGCTTCGAAAGCTTGCCGATCTCGTTTGTGATCGAATGATGTGTCATGGCGAAGGTCCTGTCGTTTTGCACTTAATCAGGTTCTTCCTCAAATTGTGGTTCACTCACCGTTAGACATGATGCCGCTATGGGCGGGGATGCACACGAACACGAAATGGTCGCCCGGCCCAGGTGCAAAAGTTCTGGGTGTCGCGCCCACTGCCTGATGACAGTTGGGTTGTTTCCGCTGCCTGTCCAGGGTTCGGCATTTGCCCTGATTGCGGCCGGAGGACTCGAAATCGGCATGGCTGGTCCAACCGGAGCCTTCAGGATCTGCCGGTCCAAGGAAAGGCAGTAACGGTTAAGCTTCGGTTGAGCCGCTGGCGGTGCGCACACCCGAACTGTCAACGACAAACGTTTACCGATCGACTTCCGACGAATGCTCCCCCTTATGCGCGCCGGACAACGGAGGGTCTCAGAGATTGTCGGTCTGCTCGGCCACAGTGCCGGCGGTCGTCCTGGCGAGCACTTGATGCGAAGGCTCGGCGGCATGGCTGTCAGCGATGCCGCGCTCGCGCGTTGCGACGCCACGATCCGGGTCGTTGGCATAGGGAGCTGGCGGCGATCCTGGCGCTACGGGGCCGGGTGCGGCACGCTCATCGACAATCACAGCAGAGGGTGTTCGATGCCGTGCATGCCTTGCACAAGGAGGGTCTGTCCTGTTCGGAGAAGGCGAAATTCTCAAGGAAGCGCTCGAAATTGCCACCGGCCCAAAAAAACATCTGTTGCGCTCGCTGTCATTGCCGAAGCACTTCGCGGTGACGGCGGTGTGCGAGACTTTGGGTGTTGCCCGGTCAAACATGGCAGAACGTGCAAGGCAGATCCCTTCCAAAGCCCGTGGACGGCCGCCGCTTGCTGATCGGGGACTGGTTGAAGGGATCAAAGCGATCATCGCCGACATGCCGACCTGCGGCTATCGCCGGGTTCACGCTATTTTGCTCGAAACGCCACCAACGAGGGGCGTGCCTGGCCAAATGCCAAGGGCGTTTATCGAGTGATCAAGCTGCATGGGCTGCTTCTTCAGCGCCATACCGGTGCTATCGATGCCCGCCGCCATGATGGCCGTGTTGCGGTCGAAGTGTCGAACCTTCGGTGGTGCTCAGTGCGCATTCCGGTGAAGTCGGCCGCTGATTCCGAAACGAAGCCGGCCACCTATTCCGATCGCACCGGCTATCGCCACTATCGCTCCGACCCGGCGATCTGCCGCGACTGCCCGTTGTTGGCCGCCTGCACATCAAACGCCGCTGCGACCCGCACCGTCACCCGTCATGTCTGGGCCGATGCCCGCGAGCGCACCGATGCCAACCGCCTGACGTCCTGGGGCAAGGCGATCTACAAACGCCGCAAGGAGACGGTCGAGCGCTCGTTTGCCGACGCCAAGCAGCTTCACGATCATCGCTATGGTCCTGACCAGGGCCCCACCCAAGGCCCGGCGCGCCGCGACGACACATACAAGCCGCCGCAATCCACTCGACAGCGCAAACCCCAAAACAAAAACCCGCCGAAAATATCGACGGGCTTGTCAGCAGTCTGAGCCCGCCGCTGAAGCGGCGGGCCATACTCCAATTCTCGATCATGCGTGGGCATGCGGGTTCTGCCGATTGTCCCAAAGCGCCCAGGCCGACACGGCGGCGACGAGCGCTCCAAGGACCACGTGGGTCCACATCGCGTTCATGTTCGCCGCGAATTGAAGCAGCCAGGGCGAGACGATCAGCCAGACCCCGAGCACCAGGCTCGACCACTCTTCCCACTCAGCAAACGCCGACAGCGCGGCGACCGCCAGAGCGGCGAGCAAGATTCCGACAATCCATGCGTTCCACGCCGGTATGGTTTCGCTGGCGAAGCCGAGCACCCAAGGTGAAACGAACAGGGCGACTGCGAGAACCAGATTGAGCCAATCCTGTGCTTTCTTGCTTTCCATCAGTCCATTTTCCATGACAACCTCCACGAATGAAGCTTGATCGACGGTGTTCTCGCGTGCTGTGCACGCTGCGCGAAACGATGTAATTTCGCGAAATACGATCTTCAAGAGCCCGATTATCTCCGTGGGCTGCAGCTACCACGACTAAGGCGATTGTGATCGACTGTCTCGGCAGATCGACGATCTTTGCGTAGGCGAACAGTGGCGGAACACCCTTGGAGGAAAGCCCGCGACGAAAGAGCGCGGCCATGCTCTCGAACCCGCGGTCCGCCCCGGACCTTTGAGTTCGCATATAAGCGTGGATGCATAATGCACACTCCACCCCTTGAACTCGCCAAGCCGCGAGAATAAATCTTTGGCGGGCGCCATCCAAAAGCGCTTTCCTTGTTGAAAACCAACGAATTCAGTGAGGTGGAAATGCACACGAAGATGTTTGACCGACCAGTTTACCTGCGTGAAAGGAAGGATCTGGTCCTCGAAATCACAAACCTGGACGACGCGATCGATTTCCTCGAGGAGTGGTCCAAAGGAGATCGCGATATCATTCATGACGCGACGCTGAAGACCTGCTACCTGGCACATGACGGCCACAAACCAGTTCAGGTGGCGCGCGACGCGCTCCGCTCCTTTGCGCACAAGAAGGGCATCCTTGTGAAAGCTCCTGCGGTGTTGCCTTGGATGATCAAGGCCAAGCCGGGCGGCGGTCGAGTGCACCCGTAAACCGGCTTTCTGGAGTGGGGGGCCGCGCTCGCGGCCTCTCTAGCGAGCGCGGTAAGCAGCGCTTGTTGCGTGGTTTTCAAGGTTGGCTGGCGCGGGCGGCAGTGAGCCTGCCTCCGAAACCGCTTTCCTCCCGTGGAAGCCATCGATAGCGCAGAGCTTCAACCAGCAGCAGCAGCGCGAAGGCAGGCGATGCCAAGCGGCGGCTCGGATAGTAGAGGTGATCTCCAGGACGAGGGACACCAGTCCGCTAGTGCCTGGATCAACCGTCCTTTCTTCACGAGCGGACCCAGGTGGTCGCACGGCAGGCAGGTAGGCCGCACCCGTCGAGGGCGGCGTCGAAACGACGTATTTTTGCGGAAACTGATCTTCAAGAGCCCGATTGTCACTGTGATGGGGCAGCCAACCATGAGTGACGAGATCTACGCCCCGCACCCTCCGTCCGCACGGTGGCCCAGGGGCCGTAAAGGCGAACGTGGGCCTGACACGATCAACCGAACTGCCCGGACATCGCGTCTGGCGGCTCTATCAGAACGCTTTAAGGGTGATGGCGAATTGCTCCGGTGCGCCGGAGCGAATGCTCGAAAGGCTGGGGCACTAAGAAGTGCCCCAGCCCAGCCATTCTAGGTAAGCGAGCGTTGACCGCCGGTACCCGTCTTCGCCCCGGGGAGTCCATCTGCACGGGTCGACATTCCCGCGTCTTGGCAGGCGTCCATAAACGCTTCTCGCGCGATGGCGACTGGCGTCACTCGGTTTAGGGCGCGGCGGCATGTTTGAACCGCCCGATTGTACTTTCTGCCGCGATAGATGGCCCAATCCCCTTCGAGGAAATCGAGCACGTCGTTGACAGAAGTGAAGACCTGAGACGCCCCGTCCTTCATCTGGACGGTGACGGGAGTCATCAAAACCAATTCCGGGTTGAGCATGATGTTCCTCCTTTCGCATTCAAGCCGGATGAAAAAGAAGTGAAGAAAATATCGGCGCAGACAGAGCAGATTTCAAGTCTTCCAACCCACCACATGTCGACGTCGATTAACGATCCGAGCGAACAGATCGCCGCCTACCCCCTCAACACACCCGGTTCACGGTGTAGGCGCGGGTATCCTTGCCTGCGCCTTGACAGTCGACGATCTTCGCACAGAAGAACCGGTCGGGACGAACCCTGACGAAGGAAGCCCACCATGGCCACCACGGACGATCAGCGCGAAATCCAACGTTGCTATGATCTTGGCGCAAACGTCTACATCACCAAGCCCGTCGACTACGACGGTTTCGCCCATGCGATCCGCTAGCTCGGCTTGTTCTTTTCGGTGATGCAGGTTCCAAGGCCGTCTCGCTTGGTGGTGTTGTGACCGAACTTTGTGACCAACGCATTCAAGTATGCCTACGAATCGCGAGCCATTGGCGAAAACGGGTTCGCCTCGTTCGAAGGGAGGACAACGCCGTGCTGGTCGTCGAGGACGACGGGATAGGCTGGAATGGCGAAGGAGATGCGAAGGGGACCGGCTGGCCAGCAAGATCGTTCGCGCGATGGCGACGAGTCTTGAAAGCATCGTGCGCTACGAGCTCCGCTGGCACGCGCGCAAGCCTTGAATTTTCCCCGTGATTGATCTCGTTCCGGGGTAGGCTCGGCCCCGGCACTCGTCTCGCTCACACGTCTTCACACGGCATGACGGCCATATTTGTTGGAGGCTGGCATCACGACAGGGAACCGGTCTACAAGTGGACCGTCTGCTCTTCCAAGCCCTCGCGGCTCCTGTGACTTTCGATGCCGTCATGGTGCGCTTCGCCGGCTCGATGAAATCTGGGCCCCGAGGCCTCGACCGGCCTCTTTCAAACGAGAAGCGTCGATGACGAAGCTTCTGGCTCGAAACGAGGAGACGAACCTTAGCCAGTTGAATTGTCGGCTGGCGGAAAACGCCAACCTTCCAATGAGGTTTCCCGCCAATCGGGCATCGCTGAGGGGGTGAATTTCGGCACGAATTTTCCGGCCTGGCGCTCCCTCATGAACTTCGGCGCGCGTCGGCAACCGAGGCGGCTGTTGTTTGAACGCGCTGGTCGGCTACACAGGAGGGGATCATACGCTGGTCCAGGTCGAGCTTAAATTCCCCTGACGAGAGGCGGCCATAGCCTTCGCCGAGAGGCAAGAGCCCGAACTTCCACCCAGAACGGCCTCGCCCGAGCGCTCGATCACGTCCCCGCGAGCTACGGAGAAGCTGATCGAGGCACTGCCCAGTAAGCGATCAAAGCGCAAAAGCCAGGCCGCTCGTTTCGGTGAGATCAGAGGCCGCCCGAGCAAAGAATGATCTATTCTCAAGCAACGTCGGCTCTTGAAACGCGCGTTTTGCTCACCTACCTCATTTTTGCCGGATGCCCCACTCGGGTCCTGGCACGGGAACGATGGTCCACTCATGCGTTGGACCGGGTTCGGTTCATATCACTTCGCAAGGAGGATATGGTCCGGCATCTGCCCGACCCCCGCCTTCTTGCGTTAGCGCGCTGTGCGATCGACCGTCTCGGTCTTCTCATCGTGTCGTCCCGACCGCCTCCGATCCATTCGGCCTCCGGCATGCACTTGCTTGGCACGTCGCAAGCAACATGGCTGATTAGGAAACGAAGGAGGATGCACATGCTGGTATCGGATTTTGGCCGCATCGGGTTCGACCCGTTTCTGGAAATGCGGCGCATGCAGCAGGAAATGAATCGGCGCTTGTCCGACATGACAACCAAAGCCGCCCAGGAGTTTCCACCCGTCAACCTCTGGATGGGTGAAGACAGCGTGGCGGTGACTGCTGAATTGCCTGGGATCGCGCCTGACGATGTCGATCTTACGGTTCGCGAGAACACGTTGACATTGGCGGGCGAACGCGGATCCCCGGCGGAGGACGAGAAATCCGTCTGGCACCGGCGCGAGCGAGTGTACGGAAACTTCTCACGAACGGTGCAATTGCCTTTCCGCGTCGATCCGGAACAGGTCGAGGCGCGTTTCACCAACGGGCTACTCGAAGTCGAACTGCACCGGCCGGAGACGGATCGGCCGAAGAAGATCCAGATCAAAGGATAAGGAGGCAAACATGGCTCAGGAACTGAAAACGACCGAGCGCCGGACCCCAAGCAAGCTTGACGGTGGCGAACCGACCCATTCGCGCCCGGTGTTTGTCCCGCGCACCGATATCTATGAGACAGAGGACAATGTCGTTGTTCTCGTCGACATGCCCGGCGTCGCCTCGGAGGGTGTCGACATCACGCTCGAGAAGCGGACGCTGGCGATTCGCGGCTACGCGACGGACCAGCAGCATGACAACTATCGCCAAATCTACGCCGAATATGGCGCGGGCAATTATGAGCGCGTCTTCACGCTGTCCGAGGATATCGATCGGGACAGTATCGAGGCATCGCAGAAGAACGGCGTCCTGCGGCTGGTCCTCCCGAAGGCCGCGCCGGCCAAGGCGAGAAAGATCCAGTTGAAGATGGCGTAATTCGTCTGGAGAAAAGGAGGTTGACCATGCAGATTAGAGATCTGATCCCCTGGGGCAATAACAAGGGAAGCGAAATTGCGAAGTCAGACGAGGGAAACCCCATCTTTTCGTTGCAGCGCGATGTGAACCGTATCTTCGAGGACTTCTGGAAGCGGTTCGATCAACCGTTCGGCGCTTTCGGGCGTTGGGATACCGGCGGGCCGCGAACGGACATCGCCGAAACCGAGAGTGCCCTCGAGGTTTCGGTGGAACTTCCAGGAATCGATCAGAAGGACGTCGATGTCTCCCTGACGGACAGCGCGCTCACGATCAAGGGAGAAAAGAAGAGTGGGCAGGAAGAGAGCAAGAAGGGGTATCACGTGTTGGAACGCTCATACGGGTCGTTCTACCGCTCGATCCCGCTCCCGTCGGGCGTCGACACGGATAAGGCCGCCGCGCAATTCAAGAATGGTGTCCTGACTGTGACGGTCCCAAAAACGGAGGAAGCGCTGTCGCGTGTGAGGAAGATCGAGGTGAAGGCGACCTGACATCTACTTCACGGTCGTGAGATGCGGCGGACGAAATCCGTCGCATCTCTTACGATTACTGCATGAGTCTCGTCCGGGGATACGCCATGAGCGAAGCGCGGGCGCGGGCGAGATCTTCTCGGGCGACGGTCAGCATCGCGTCTGCCCTATCCAGAGCCGCGAAAGCGGCCGCACTCGGATTGGGCCGTTCCGCAGTGATGCGAACCCAGGCGCGATCGATTTCAGCAAGAACGGCGCGAACATTCGCGATCGCTCGTTCAATGGCATCGTAGAGAGCAATCTCCTCTGCGGAGACTATTCGCGAATTGTCATCGGTCATCGATCTTTTTCCGGCCACACCGGTCCATTGTGCATGCTCGAATGGCAAAACTACCACCAAGAGCGCTCATTTTAAACAGTAGCGTGGCAACGATGGGATCGAAAATGGGTGAGAAACGCCGAACCGGTGGGCGCCGATGGACGTGTGCTAGAGGCATCAAGGCTGATAGTCGCGGCCATGGAAACGGCTCATGAACGTTGGTCCACTGCCAATTCTCCCCTCTGCCTTCAACATCAGTTTTCCTGAACGGACACGCCATTCTGGTCAAGCGGGACTTCAACGCCGGCCGGCTTCGTTTCCTCGCGATAGAGGTAGACGCCGAGGACTATGACGGCGACAACCAGGCCGCCGATGATCAGGTCGAGGGTGTTGTTTTGCTGCATGAGAGCAATTTTGCCTCTAATAGGTGAAGGGAGGAGCGGTTATCCGACACAAGTTTTGATGAGCTGGCATCAATATCAACGGCGACACGGATCCGAAAAAGTCAGCCCAACAACCACCCCAAAAGGAAAACTGAGTATGCCGACCCCGCCAAGCAAAGCCGCCCGGGCCTGCGTGCCCATTTGCTGCGCCGTCCCGCCCGCCGATTTCGACACGTCCGTCGTAAACATCGGATACCCGCTCGCGCGCTTGATCCAACACGCCGGTCGTTCGATTGATCTTTGCCACTTCACGGCGAAGCGTCGCGATCTGCTTTCCTAATGCGTCGTGGGTATCGCCGACCGCCGGAGCGGCGGGTTTTGAAATCTTGGCCATCAACACGTCCCTAAAAAGGCCTTGTCCAATCCACGTGTTCCGTATCAATTCTTGGTCCCTTGCGAGTGAAAAGGTCCCGTTCCAGAACCTTTCCATATTTGGTCGTCGCCCGGATTAGCGTTGCCAGCGGCCTTCGTACTTGAACTCAGGGGCTGCCTTGAGCTGATCCTTGGTCGCATCCATCACCGCCGTCCACTTCTTGTCGTTTTCGACATAGGTGATTTTAACGGCCTTCGGGCTCACGATCACGTAGCGATCGCCCATCCCGAGAAACCCGCCAACCGACGCGATGTAACCCGTCAGCTGATCCTCAGACAGGATCAGATCCTTGATCTCGCCGATCGTCTCGTTGGCATTGTTTGTGACATTGAGATTGATGAGGTTGTAGCGGAGATGTCAGGTTAACTTCGTTGGGCCGAGATTTGGGACAACTTCGGCGCTCATGCAGTAGTGACACCGGCAATCGAATGCCAGTGCGCGATCGCTCTGACGCGATGCAGATGAATGGCCATGGCGGTGCGTTTCGAGCGCGGCGGAACGAAGAGATTTCGCACAGCCGAGAAGACGGCCAAGAAGCTCTGTAATCCTCGGGCTGAGCGAAATCCCTGCATCACCCGTTCGCGTTTTCGCAACGGCAGATGCGAGTTTTCGGCGCGATTGTTCAGCCCCTTGTGCGATCGATGTTCGACATCGGGCATGATCTGACGGTGTGCCGCGCCATAGGAACGCAGCTTGTCGGTGACGATCCGCTTCGGCAGGCATCCCTGTTTCTTCATCAGGCGGATCAGGAGGCGCTTGGCCGCCTTGGTGTTGCGGCGCTTCTGGACGATTTCATCGAGAACATAGCCGTCCTGGTCGACCGCCCGCCACAGCCAGTGCTTCTCGCCGGCGATTGTGACGACGACCTCGTCAAGATGCCAGACGTCGCTGGCCCTCGGTGCCTTCCGCCGCAGTCGGCGCGCATAGTCCGGCCCGAATTTCCTTGCCCAGCCGTCGTTTGGCACTTGAAAGGGTTCATCCTCAATTTCTGTGATTCAGTGGCAGCATTCTCGCCCTCATCAGTTGTGGGCCGGCGCGACCGTACATTGCTCGCTTCAGCATCTTGAGGCGGTTGATCTGCCCTTCGGCTTGACCGTTG